>JBFNJI010000025.1:0-116378 GCA_040793985.1 Candidatus Thiodiazotropha sp.
AAGGCAATATCAGGGTTCCGGCGGTGACAGAAAGCCAGAATGTGGATTTAAGATGAAATTCCGTTTGATGCCGCGAGTACAGATCATCCATATATTTGGAGGAACCCCTGATTAATTTAAACGTTTAGCAATAATAGCATTTATGTGAAGACGCCAGAATCAATCATGCGCCAACAAAGTTTCCGATAACAACTTCGAGAAATTCCGTATACAGACATGCGAAGAGCTGTTTCTTGATGATAAATCCTATTAGTCATTGGTAAAAAATTACCGCTGCCACTGAATCATTCCACCCTAAGCCCAAGGATGAAAAATGAGCATAAAGATAATTTGAATTGTGACGATACTACAATCGATTGACAGTTCAAATTAATGGAGGGATTCACTGTGATCGGTAATTACAACAATATTATTGCATCTCGAAAAGAGGGGGTCGAGAAAAAGAGCGCCTATCTTGTAGGTGGCGGTATTGCATCGCTGGCGGCGGCAGCATACTTGATAAGAGATGGCCATATGGCTGGCGAAAAGATCACGATCTTGGAACAGACCGATATCAATGGTGGCTGTCTGGATGGTAGCGGTAATGCCATCGACGGCTACATAATGCGCGGAGGCAGGGAGATGGAGGCTCACTATGAGTGCACCTGGGATCTGTTTTCGTTTATTCCTGACCTGAAGCGTAAAGACCCTGATGCGCCATTCACCAGCCCGGAGCCGGAACTTGTTTCCGACCCGGAACGTACCGTTCTAAAGCGGGTTCGTGATGTCAACCAATGGGATCCTAATTCCTCCAAATGCCGTTTGATGAGTAACTGTGGCGAGCCGGATCGAGACCCTTCGTTAGGGCTCTCTCTGAGCCATGTGATGGAACTGACGAAGTTGACCCTGAAGACAGAAGAAGAACTGGGTGCAACAACCGTGGAAGAGTTTTTTTCAGACTCTTATTTTAAAACCAATATGTGGTATTTCTGGACGTCGATGTTTGCCATGGAGAAATGGCACTCTGTAGTCGAGATGCGGCGCTATATGCAGCGCTTCATGCACCTGATGCCGACGATGAGCAGGCTGGAACATATTCTGTTTACCACCTACAACCAATATGAATCCATGGTCTTGCCGCTGCAAATCTGGCTCAAGGATAAAGGCGTTAACTTTGATATGAAAACCCAGGTCACTGACCTGGACATCGAAAGCGTCGACGGTGAAAAGACCGTGACCGCTATCCATCTGCTGCGTGGCTCTGCAGAGACAAGCGAAACAATTGCCACAACAGCGGACGATCTGGTGTTGGTTACCAACGGCTCGATGGTGGAGAATTCCACCACAGGCAATAACAAGGAACCCGCAATTCTAAATCGCGAGCCTGGTGCTTGCTGGCAGTTGTGGAAAAATATTGCTGCAAAGGATCCTGCTTTTGGCAGGCCTGAGGTTTTTTGCTCGGATATCGACAAAAGCAAGTTTGTCTCTTTCACCATTACTGCGACAGACTCGCCGATTGCGGGTTTGCTAAAAGAATTTACCGGCGTGGATCCCTATTCCCACAAAGCTGTGACCGGCGGCATCATGACGATCAAAGACTCCAGCTGGCTCATGAGTGCAACCTGCAACAGGCAACCACAATACAGGAGTCAGCCCGTCGGTGATTACCAGCCAAAACAGCACAAGGATGAAGCGGACAAAAACGTACTGGCTATCTGGGCCTACGGCTTGTTTCCGGACAATACCGGGGACTTCGTGAAAAAGAAGATGAGCGATTGTAGCGGTGAAGAACTGCTTACAGAGCTACTCTACCATTGGGGAGCCAAAGACCAGATTCCCGCAATTATGAAGACGGTCAAAGTTATCCCTTGCATGATGCCATATATCACCAGCCAGTTTTTACCACGCGTGAAAGGTGACCGACCGGAAGTTATTCCTGAAGGAAGCAAAAATCTTGCGTTTTTGGGGCAGTTCGCCGAGATCCCAGATGATTGTGTATTCACCGTTGAGTATTCCGTCCGCTCGGCAATTATGGCTGTTTATAAGTTACTAGGTATAACGGACAAGGCCCCACCGGCAATTTACCCTTCAAAGGACGATGTGCGTGTGATCATCAAGGCAAGCGAAACAATGCACAACGGTAAAATTCCCGGAGAACACCTTCTGAGCCACCTGTTGAAAGGTACTAGCCTGCAAGGCTTGTTGAAATGAAGCGTTGAGATCGCTACGTTGCGCGCCAGAAAAAAGTGCCAATGAGGTGCGCATAAAAACAATCTTTGTAGTTATTTCAAAAGATTTCTGGATACCTAAACAGTGGCTAAGCCTATGAAAGTAATAAAAAATCCTTTTATTCTATTTCTATCCGTTATTGTTTTAAGCATCTGCAGCACCGCCGGAAGGGCAACGCAAGTCACAGCAGGGCCACAAGCAGGAAAAATCATCATTCTGGCGATTGATGGAGGGGGAATCAAAGGCGTTATTCCAGCGACATTTATTCAGCATATTGAATCCACATTAAAGAGACCGTCTTACCAGTTGTTCGATGTAATAGGAGGAACCTCTACCGGCGGCATCATCTCCGCTGCTCTCACCACGCCCAGGAAAACCACCGGCAACCCTTACACCGCCGAAGAGATAGTAAATATTTACAGCCATGACGGTGGAAAAATCTTTCTGGCTCAGGACTGTAAGATTGAGCAGTGCGCAACCTACCATGCTAATAATGGTAACGGCGGCGGAGTTGAACCCTACATGCAGAAAATGTATGGCCCGGACGTATCACTTGTTAGTAGTCACAAGAAAATACAATCTTTAGCCGGTAACCGGGTAAAGCATATGTTCACCACTTCGTATATTGTGAACAACAGCCAAAGCAAAGTATCAAAAGCTATTCGCGGCGATAACTTTGGCCCATATCTGTTTAACTGGTTTGATGCTGCCAACAGCCCTGCTACCGATAACTACTATGTATGGGAGGCCGCCAGGGGAACGAGTGCTGCCCCGACATATTTTCCGATTGCTAATGTGGGTGGCAAAACTCCCCCCAGGTCCGCAGCGGCCAACAAGTGGGTGGTTGACGGTGGAACCATGTCTAATAACCCCGCCACTTGGGGTGTCACGGAAGCCTTAAGAACAGGTATTGCCTCACGCCTGGAAGAGATAATTGTTATTTCCCTGGGTACTGGAGTATATGAAGGAGGTGCAGGGGTAGGCATTGATGGCAATGCGGTAACGGGTATAGTTCCTGTAAGTGGTAATTGGGGTACGGTCCCCTGGATAGTCGAGAAGCTGGACGACCTTGATGGCGCTGATCACAACAGGGGCGTATTGATGAGCATCGTGCTAGATGCCGTTCAAATGGTCACAAACAGCCAGTTGACAGCCTTGAAGCAAGCGGGACTTAAGTATTATCGGCTCGAACCCGAACTCACTTACGCGCAAAGTCATATGGATAACATAGATCCGCGCAATATTCAGTCATTAATTGCAACTGCTAATGCGTACATAGAAGGAGAAGGGGCAGAAATATTCAAGGCTATTTTGAATGAATTGCAGTAACAAGTGGAAATGTGATTACAAACAGCTCGAATATCTGTGTTAGGTCTTGCGGTTTGTCTATAAGAACGACTTCTTCAAAGTGCCCAAAACGGACTTAACGCTTGCCGCTGCGCTGGTGGCTCCTGTAGCTGCCTTGGCCGATGCAACAGTGTATGGCAAGGCACACATGGTCGTACAAAACGCCTCTGAAGACGACGGCACCGAGGATGTGGACGTCTGGAGCGCCGACAGTATCGATTCGCGGGTCGGTGTCAAGGGCAAAGAAGACCTGGATGGTGGTCTGAAGGCTGTCTGCCAGTTCGAATTCAAGGTCAATCTCGACGATGGTGACGCTCTCGGTGACCGCAACCGGTTTGGTGGCCTGGCCGGTGGGTTCGGTACCGTTCCGCTGGGGCGTCACGACACCCCGTTCAAGATGTCCCAGGGTAAATTCGATCAGTTCGGTGATGTGGCCGGCGATATCAAGTCCGTGATTCCGGGTGAGGATCGGGTCGGTAACGTCATCGCCTATGTCTCCCCATCGATGGGTGGACTCAGCATCGTCGGTGCCCTGGTTCCGGTGGGCCGGGTGACGGCGCCGGTGGCGAGCTGGACGGTAGTGCCGACCACATCTCCATTGCCGGCCTCTACAAGAACCGTCCTATCTTCGCGTCTCTGGATTACAACGCCTATGACCTGGGTGTGGTTGCGAGTCCCTCTCTGCTGCGCGGCACCTTGATCCATGAGGGCGGCATATTGCAGGCCGGTGTGATGTTATGCAGCCTCGATCTGGATGATGCGGGTGAAGATGCCGATGCCTTCGGGCCCCTTTTTTTGGCGATATTGTCAGTAGACGCAGCCGTGGTTGCGGCCGTCGCAGCGGGCCCATCCGGGTCATTTCCGCGCAGCTTGACAGCATTGCCCGGCAGCCGACAGCGGCAGTTGCGGATCTGCCCTTGATTTTACTGAGCTAGTACTGCATTGATTTGAACGAACCTGATACTATACGCGCTCTTTACAATGCAGAGGCACACGAAGTATCGATGAGCAGTGGGCGTGACAACGGCGCCGGTTTGAATGCGCTTGAACGGCGGGCGGCCTACTCTCTCTCCGGTCTATTTTCCCTACGAATGCTGGGTCTATTTCTGATCCTGCCGGTGTTCGCTCTCTACGCGAAAGAGTTGCCCGAGGTCACACCCCTGTTGGTGGGTATAGCCATCGGCATCTATGGACTGACCCAGGCGTTGCTGCAGATCCCCTTCGGTATGCTCTCCGACCGCATCGGCCGCAAACCGGTGCTGATCGGCGGTTTGCTGATCTTCGCCCTGGGCAGTGTCGTGGCGGCCAGCTCAGAGACCATCCAGGGGATCATTCTGGGGCGGGCGCTGCAGGGCAGCGGAGCCATCGCCGCCGTGATCATGGCCCTGGCCGCCGATCTGAGTCGGGAGCAGCGGCGCCTGCGCATGATGGCGATCATCGGCATCAGCATCGGCGTCGCCTTCGCCATCTCCCTGATCATGGGGCCGATCCTCAACACCTGGATCGGGGTGCCGGGTATCTTCTGGCTCACCGCGGTGCTGGCCTTGGCGGGCGTCGCCATTGTGATCTTTGTCGTACCCACGCCGAGGGAGAGCCATTTTCACCGGGATGCCGAAGCCGTGCCGGGGCAGTTCGGGCAGGTGCTGACGGACCCAGAGCTGCTGCGCCTCGATTTCGGTATTCTCACCCTCCATATGTGCCTCACCGCGATGTTCCTTGTCTATCCCTTGGCGCTGAGCGATCTGGGTCTGGTCAGCGACTCCCACTGGCTGGTCTATCTGCCGGTGATGCTGGCATCGATGCTGGCGATGATTCCATTCGTCATCCTCGCCGAAAGCAGGCGCCGCATGCGCCCGGTATTCCTCACCGCCATCGCCTCGCTGGCCGTCGCCTCGACACTGCTCTACGGATTCAGTCAATCCCTTGTCTTCATGGTGCTGTCACTGTTCGTCTTCTTCACCGCCTTCAATCTGTTGGAGGCAACGCTGCCCAGCCTGATCGCCAAGGCCGCGCCCGGGGAGCGCAAGGGCACGGCGATGGGCGTCTACTCCAGCTCGCAGTTTATCGGTGCCTTTCTCGGCGGCGCGTTGGGCGGCTGGATCCATACCCGTTACGGCATCGAGGGGACCTTCCTGCTCTGTGGCGCCATGGCGCTGGTCTGGCTGCTACTCGCCTGGGGGATGCCGGACCCCAGCTATCTGAGCAACTACCTGCTGCCGGTGGGCAAGCTGGACGCGGGTGAAGTAAGCACCCTGGCGGAGAAGTTGATGGCGATCGAGGGTGTCGCTGATGCCGTGATCATCGCCGAGGACGGGGTGGCCTATCTGAAGGTCGATCTTGGAATTGTGGACAGGGACCGCCTAGAGGAATATGCCGTACAGGGATAAGGATGATAGACTGGCCGACCTGAGATGAAGAATGCACCCATGGATGGGGATGTAAACCGACTGGAGATAGATCAGATGGCTCGAGGAATCAACAAAGTAATCCTGATTGGCAATCTGGGCAAGGACCCTGAGACCCGCTATATGCCGAGCGGCGGTGCGGTCACCAACGTGACCCTGGCGACCTCGGAGAGCTGGAAGGATAAGAATACCGGGGAACAGCAGGAGCGCACCGAGTGGCATCGGGTGGTATTTTTCAACCGCCTGGGCGAGATAGCGGGGGAGTATCTGAAGAAAGGCTCCAAGGTCTATGTGGAAGGGAGTCTGCGTACCCGCAAGTGGCAGGGTCAGGATGGCCAGGACCGCTACACCACAGAGATCGTCGCCAGCGAGATGCAGATGCTCGACAGCCGCGGCGGCAGTGCTGCCTTCGACGCCCCCCAATCCCAACCTGCTTCCAGGCCGCAGCAAACGGCACCCACCTCGGTACCGGATAACGACTTTGATGATGATATCCCTTTCTAGCGTCTGTTGACGCACCCTGAGTCCTGAACTGGTTATGCCACGGCTGCTGAGTGTTGGGCTATTACTGGGATTACTGATCGCCGATGATATCTGGGCCGATTGGCACGACATGTCAATTGATGTGGTGCATGACTTTACCGAGGTTGGGAAAAAGGCCCGGCGTGAAAACGTGCCGATATTGCTAATGGTTTCCCAGGACCATTGCCCGTTCTGTGAACAGCTCAAACGGGAGGTGCTGAATCCGATGGTCATTAGCGGCGATTATGACGACAAGGTCGTCATCATTGAACTGCTGATCGATATCGGAGAAAACGTAATCAACTTCGAAGGCGACAATGTGGAGCCAGGCAGCGTTGCCACGGACTACAACATCTGGGTAACTCCAACCCTGCTGTTTCTGGATCATCAAGGCAAGGAGGTGCATAAACGCATGCTTGGGGTCAACACCATCGAGATGTTCGGATGGTACCTTGATGTATCACTCAGGGATGCCCTGGTGGCGGTCAGGCAGGGTGAACCCTATCGCTATAAAACCAATGAAAGGGACCAGTGGGGTAGCGATCCGCATCGGGATCTGTAAAGGAATCAAATCTCCTTAAACACAAAAGCGGACATACAGTCCGCTTTTGTGTTTGAGTCCCGTGAAAGGACTCTGATCTCAGCAAGAAAGCCGATTACTTGGCTTCAGGAGCTGCTGCAGCCTGAGGAGCCACGGGAGCGCCGTAAGGAGCAACAGGAGCGCCGTAAGGGGCGTAGCCATAAGGAGCGTAACCGTAGTAAGGACGGTTGTAGTAGTTGTTGTAACCACGACCGTAACCGTTACCGGCGCCGCGAGCGCTGCCGCTCATGTTGAAAGAGAAGTCGCCGTCGCCGAAGCCGTCGCCGAAGAAGTCATTGCCGTTGCCCCAGCCGTTGTTCCAAGGGTTGCCCCACCAGGCGGAAGCGGAAGCGGAAGCGGCGATCAGAGCAGCTGCAGCTGCGATTTTAACGATTTTAGACATGAGATATTCCTCAGTTTGTGTTTGAAAAAATAAATTTGTTACTGCGTTGTCGTTGGAGCAAAAGAATATTAGTAAATACTAAAATATTCAATAATAATATTTCTATTTAAATAAAACATTAATAGCTATTAACTATTGAGCGGTGTCGTGGACTCAGCCCGGGGCACCATCGACACGGGGGCGCAGCAGGATCGGAAGGTAGGTGATGAGGAAGAGCAGAAGGCTGGCTATCCAGAGGATTCCCGAGAATAAGATGGAGAGTTGGTAGCTGATCAGCCCCGTTACCGGTATCAATACCCGTATCAAAACGGCGATATTCAACAGCGTGAAGGCGATCACCATCGATCCGCTGGGCCGCATCTCCCTACCGGTATGCCCAAGGGAGACCCTGGCCATCATCCCCAGAGTAAATATGCCGATAGCGCCTACCGTGAGGGCATGGGTGGCGAGGTTGTTCGGATAGAGCCCAAGCATCGCCAACCCCTTAATCAGAAATCCGATCACGAGCCATATCAATCCGCTATAGAGTACCCAGAGCATGGGGTTTCGCCAGATATCGGGATGATGCCAGTCGATAATGCGCCAGGTCTGGGTGAGGGCGATACCGAATGCCAGAAGAGAATAGAGTTCATGCCCGGGTAACAGCAATTCTACCAATATCCAGAGTATCAGCAGGGCGTAGGTATACTGTTCCCGCAATTTATTGAAGCGCGGTTTTGAGCCTTGTACCGCCTTCTCGATAAAGAAGGGCAGAACGCGTCCGGCTACGAAGATCAACAGCAACAGGATCAGATTGAGCATCAGGCTGATCCCCTTGGCTGCAGTTGCGGCGGTCCCGAGGAGCTGGAGATGAAACAGCAGGTTGGCAAACGCCATCGCACCCAGCAGTGGCAGGAAGATGCGGTTGATGCGGTTTTCCCCTCGGATCAGCGGCGCTGCGAGGGACAGGATCAGTGCCGGGATAAACAACCAGTCAACAAGGCTGATCAGCCAGAGGGGCAGGAACGGTACAAAGGGGAGCAATCTGCCTGCCAGCCACAGCAGGGCCAACAGCGCCAGAGGTCTGCCGACTGGAGTCTCTATTCCTGTCCAGTTGCGCACCGCAGTCAGCAGAAAACCGGCAATAATGGCCATTGAAAAGCCAAACAGCATTTCATGACTGTGCCAGTCGACAGGGGAGAAATAGGGTGAGGGTTGCTTGGCAAGGTTATGGTATACGACCCAGATGATCATCAAGAGAGTGCCGGAGAGGCCGGCTAAGGCAAAAAATGGGCGAAAACCGAGGGCAAACGGGACAAATCCCCGTGGTGGCCGGGAGGGGGCAGGGCGCTCACCGAGTGGAATGACACTCATCATCGATTTCCTGAATCCATAAAACAGAGATGGCTAACGCTATGTCCAATGAGGATGGCGTGCCTTGATGAGAATCAATGGGCCACCTCCGCAGCCAGGCTGTTATTCTCGGTATTGACGGGGCCTGGACTCGCATGGTTGCCGGCCAGGGTGGAAATCAGGGGTCGCTCGCAGTTGAAGCTTGAAAACGTGAAGGATTAACCAGTTCCTGCGGGTGTATTGAGAAAAGATAACCCTGTCCGCTCGCCAATAATCCGTAGCGGCAGACGATGACACCATGAAACCATCAGCAGAAGAGTTCTTCAGCAGCGTGAAGAGTCGTCGGGAGTTTATCAAACTCCTGGCCAAAGGCCTGGGCTACTCCGCATTGGCCGCCTCCTTGCCGGGTTGTGGCGGCGGCGGAGGGGGGGATTCCGGTCCGGATGATGCGGATAAGGTTATTCCCCGGGCTTCGACAGCCTACCGCCTGCTGAAGCGAACCGGCTTCGGTGTGCGTCGCGATGAGCTTACCCTTGTCGAGAGCCTTGGTATCGATAGCTATATAGAGCAGCAGTTGGATTATCAGCAGGTCGACGATGGTGGCCTGGAGTCTGATCTCCAAGCGCTATTCCCCCTGGTCTATCAGACGGCAGCACAGCTCTATGCCGGTTTTCCCGATAACGTCGGGTCGGTGGTGCGGCAGATGATTGCAGCTGCCCAGTATCGGCAGATCTTCAGTCGCCGACAGCTCTTCGAGGTGATGGTTGAGTTCTGGACCGATCATTTCAACATCGATCTGTTGAATGGGCTATGCCACGCACTCAAACCCGTGGATGACCTGCAAGTGATTCGTGCCCATGCGCTGGGTAATTTTCGCGATTTGTTGCATGGATCGGCTAAGAGTCCTGCCATGCTGTTCTACCTCGACAACTTCTACAATCTGGCCGCCGCACCCAATGAGAACTATGCGCGGGAGTTGTTGGAGTTGCATACCCTCGGTGTTGATGGGGGTTATACGGAAGATGACGTCAAGGAGGTTGCCCGCTGCTTCACGGGTTGGTCGATTCATCTGCCGGCTATCTCCCCGGGCGAGTTCGGTCTGTTCAACTATATCGATGCCTACCATGATCAGGGCAGCAAGCTAGTGCTGGGTCAAACCATCGCGGCGGGCGGCGGGGAACAAGATGGTCTGGAGGTGTTGGATATGCTTGCCCGCCATCCGGCAACGGCGCGTAATCTCGCCACCAAGCTTTGTCGTCGCTTCATTAGCGATGATCCCCAGGCAGCGACAGTCGATAGGGTGGCGGATGCATTTCTTACATCGAACGGCGACATCAAGACCACCTTGCGCGCGCTCTTCTCAAGCGAGGCTTTTCGCAACAGCGCTGACCTGAAGATTACCAGGCCAAGTGAATATCTTGCTGGCCTGGTTCGGGCCTTGGCGCCCGCTACCGGCTATCCGACAGACAATGGCCAGTTGTTTTTCTATGCCCAGTCGATCCTTGGCCAACTCCCCTACAATTGGTCCACGCCTGACGGTTATCCCGACCTGCAATCCTATTGGCTGAATACAGGCAGCATGTTGAATCGCTGGCGTTTGTCGTTTCTGAGTTTTGCCAGCGTGCTACAGGGCCAGGGGATTGATGTTATCCAGGTCGACTATGGGCCCATGCTCGAAGGGGCGAATACCCTTGCTTCAGTCACCGATGCCCTTATCGATGCCATTTTGATGCGCCCGATGTCTGCACTGGATAGAGAGGCTGTGCTGACCTGGTTGAGTGGCGAATTTGGCATCAACGATAACACCCCGCTATCTGCCGAAGCAGCGGAACAGATTGCACCCTTGGTGGCGGCGGTGCTGATCAGTTCCGCTTATTTCCAACTGAGATAGGGAACAGCGAATGGCTCACGACGATACAACAGCCGGCAGATTGCCAAACCAGAAGGATCTACTGCTGTGCCTGTTTCAGCGTGGTGCCGCCGATGGACTCAACAGCCTGGTTCCCTATGGTGACAACCACTATTACGATCATCGAAGCGTTATCGCTCTGCCGCCTCCGGGTGATGCGGATGGCACGATCGACCTCGACGGTTTCTTTGCCCTGCACCCATCGCTGGAACCACTCAAGTCCCTATACGATATAGGTCAGTTGGCACTGGTACACGCCACGGGTATGCCGCATGAATCACGGTCCCACTTTGATGCCCAGGATCTGGTGGAGCATGGGGTTATCTCAAAGCCGTTGCCTGCAACTGGGTGGTTGGGGCGTCATCTCGCACTGAGTCCGCCGGAAACAGATTCGGCCTTCCGCGTACTCTCGATCAGTGGCAATGTGCCGGCCTCGCTTCAAGGGGCTTCAGCGCCTTTGGCCATCAGTAACCTGGATGATTTTGGATTTGACCAGGATATTATCGATGCAGGTTATCCCGATGTGTTGCGGAACCTTTATCATCAACAGGTGCCTTTTGCATCTTCCGCTGTAGCCGCTTTGTCTGCCCTGGATGAGCTCCAGGCTGCGAATCTCCCGTCCATATTGCCTGAGAATGGCGCCATCTATCCCAATGGTGAGTTGGGATACAAGTTGCAGCAGGCTGGTCAGTTGATCAAGTCGAATTTGCCTGTTGAAGTCATCTTTGTCGACTCGGGTAACTGGGATCATCATGAGAGCCTGCCCAACAACATACTGCGTTCCCTTGCTGAGCTGGCCGCGGCTTTGAGAGCGTTCCACACCGACATGGGCAATCGAATGCAGAATATCACCCTGTTTGTGATGACGGAGTTCGGCCGAAGGGTGGCGGAAAACGCATCTGCGGGTACCGACCACGGTAGTGGCAGTCTTGCCTATGCCCTGGGTGGTGGCGTCAATGGCGGGCAGGTTGTCAGCGACTGGCCGGGCCTGGCCACACCCAGCTTGCTGATGGGTGAGGATCTGGCTATTACAATCGACATGCGTACCCTGTTGTCCGAACTGCTGATCAAACGTCTTGGCGGGACCGACGTTTCACAGGTGTTTCCGGGTTTTACAGGCCCAACCTCGGCCAACCTATTCCTCAGCAGAAGCTGACCCCGCTGACGGCTAGGAGGTATCTTCCCGGCTGTATTGCAACCGTTACCATACCCGGCAGCCGTGTAAGGTCATTGCCTAGTAAACGAAGCGGAAGCTGAATTGGGCATCGTCAAAATTCTTCTCAGCCAGTCCCTTACCGGGTGTCTGTTCAAACCCAAGCAGATTCTTTCCAGGATTGACCAGATGTTTCACCCCCTGGGGATTTGCTGCCGCAAAAACAAAATAGAGGCTTGATGGTTTGTCGATTCCCGTTTTCAGGAAATCTTCCATCTTTTGCCGGTCGTTAATGCCGAATGGAAAGCCTGCTGGCAAGCCAGCAGGCCTACTCTTCCCCCGATAGTGAAAGAAAGGTGCGTAAAGCGAACCGCCGGTGAGTCGGACTTCACCCAGATACTGTTCCTGGCCGGGCTGTTTCGAAATATAGAGTTTGGTCGGGACTGCATATGTTTGCGCGGATTTTGCGTAGTCGCGATCGCCAGGTTTTACATCCGCAACGCCGTCTCCATTCGTATCAACGCCGCCACTCTTGTCGGTGATAGGATAGAATCCCAGATAGTTTCTGATGTTTGTCGTGCCAGCCATCGGGTCGATTCCCGCAGCGAACTTAACGGAAACGTCTCCGATCGCTTCGCCATCGATTGTCCTGAGATCGATAACCGGGATGCCGTGTACCATGACATCTGTCGTCTTCGACAATTTGTTCGATGAGACACCCTCACCTACGATGCCGGCGGCGGACAGGGTGGCAGTTACAGCATTCGCGCCCGGAGAGGAGTAAGTGCCCTTCAAGCGTGCGATTCGTCCCGCAGAGCAGTTCTTGTTTTGGGCTATGTCAAACGTAGAGCCGGCGGCAAATGCCTTCTCTTCGCCGATGACAGCAAGGATGGCATTGGCCTCATCGTGCCGCATGCTCATGTCCAGGCCGACATAGCGTGCGGCCTGTTCCCCATGCGCCTTTACAACCTCGTCGAGTATGCAGATACATGGATCGGGGTCGATGCCGTTTGCTAGACATGCAGGTTTATACAGTGACCAAAGATTTACAGCACTGGCGGGAGCCGTCAGGAGTGAGAGCGTAATAGTTGCAGCGGAAGCTCCGACGAATCGTTTGAACATGATGTGACCCCCTTGTCTCTTCTTGGTTATCTTCGGTGGAGAGGCCGCGACGGGTTGTGAAGCCAATTGTGGATCGCCGTCCCATCGCGCTGTTTCAATATCTTACCCTGCGGTTTTTCTTCGCTACCAGCCTCGATGCGTGTGGTATATGCCGATCGCAACAGCAAGGGAGCGGTCGAAAGCTATTCCCTGCAGTTCCTGCCAGCATCATGTCTGTCATCGCTCGACATGCATTGCGTCGTGGACGCTAGAGACCTGGATACTGCCGGGTGTTGTGGATTCAATGTGTCTGCCCTGCGTTATCTCGAGCGGACCTAGAAAAAGGCATAGGTTCTCGCGTTTGGGGAAAATTAACAGTTACCGGGGTAAATATTATTTGTTTATGAAAGTAAATCCTAATTTGCCGTGTGCTCAATAGGTAACATTTTGATAAATATAACTAAACACCTGGAAATCAACGGTGTCGGTACAATTTACACTCATAATATGGATTTATGACCGAGAAAGTCTTTAGTTATTGTATTATATGGAAAAAATATTTATGGCACGTTTCGTGCTAACTGTTTTTGAAGTTTGAAATGATATGCAGTAGGAAAAACGATGAAAATAAAACAGATTCTCACCCATGCCGCATTGATGGCGTTCTGTTCGATGAGCATGTCTGCCAATGCAGATGTCATGACGCTGTCTGAACTGTTCAGTTTCGACGATAACAACTATATCTACGACTATGATCCTGATAGCGAGGTAAGCACGCGTATCACCGAAACCGAATGGGTCTCGATCAGCCGATTTAATCCGGCAGAGGGCAGGCTCACCGGCGTCAACATCTCATTCGTCTCTCAATGGACACTGGGAGCAGTGCTCTACGCGCTTGATGATCTGGCTGGAGAGCCCGCGGTGTCTGGCAGCGGAAGGTCCATCAGCAGACAGACAATCCGCTTGGTCGATCCCGCCAGAGAGGTCGAGAGAAACCGTGAGGTGGTTAGAACAAGCTGTGATGGCTATACAGTCTGTGCCGACCGTCAATACTACAATTCGGGTTTTTTCTCAGACACCTTGGTCGACAGTGAAGGAGACTTCGGGGCCTTTGATCTGAGTGATTTCGTCGGTACAAACGATTTGGATTTCAGGATTGACCAAACCTTGATAGCCAATCTCACTGGATGTGGCATAGAAGACTCTTGTTACCAAAGGAACAAGCTCAATGCCTGGAACGGTGAAATCACCGTCAGCTACACCTATGACGTACCCGAGCCTTCAACCCTCATCCTTCTGGGTGCCGGCCTGCTGGGTATAGGTGCCACACGCCTTGGCGGAAAAAGAAAAAGTTAACTGACGCTTCTCTCGTCTCACATATAGACAACGCCCGCTGTATGCGGGCGTTGTGTTTTGCAGCCCAACGAAGGGTGCGGCTCATCTCGCGGCAGTCGTCCCAGGATGAACACCAGGCCACTCCAAGCTAGCCTCATTCGGAGTAGTCGACTGCGGACACTGTCAGCATTGGCGAGCGATTGGGTGCCGCAGGCATGGCCGGCATCCGACTGCGCCGGCCAAGCCTGCGGTCTTCTGAGCCTATCTGCGCCGAAACAGCAATCGAGCCACATCCTCGAAGACCGACGCAAAGTGGACCTTGATGCCTTTACGGATATGTTCGGGCACCTCCTCGAAGTCGCCGCGGTTATCCTCGGGAAGGATCAGTTCGCGGATGCCTGCACGTCGCGCGGCGATTACTTTTTCACGGATGCCGCCTACCGGGAAGACCTGTCCGGTGAGGGTGAGTTCGCCGGTCATGGCGATGTTGCGCACCGGCTTGCCACGGGCCAGTGAGAGCAGGGCCGCGGCCATGGTGATGCCAGCGGAGGGGCCGTCCTTGGGTGTCGCACCGGCCGGTACATGGAGGTGTATGAACGAGTTCTGAAAAAACTCCAGATCGGCATCGAATGCATCGGCGTGGCTGACGATATAGCCGTAGGCGATCTCAGCCGACTCCCGCATCACATCACCCAGTTGACCCGTAAGTTTAAAGCCCCGGTTGAACCGGTGGGTGGCAACCGCCTCGACGCTTAGGGTGGCGCCGCCCATGGCTGTCCAGGCCAGGCCGGTGACCACACCGGCGCCGCTCAGATTGCGTTCGTCGCGGAAAACCGGACCTCCCAGGTACTCCTTCAGATCATCGACACCGACCTCGATCGGTTTCTTGGCCTTCTCCAGAATCTTCACCACCGCCTTACGCACGATCTTACCGATCTGTTTCTCCAGGCGGCGTACCCCTGCATCGCGGGCGTAGCCCTCGATGATCGCCTTCAGGGTGGCGCTGTTGAGCTTGAGGTCGCTGCGCTTCAGGCCCGCCCGTTGCAGCTGGCGGGGCAGCAGGTATTTGCGCGCGATCTGCAACTTCTCGCTGGCGATATAGCCCGAGAGGGAGATGGTCTCCATGCGGTCGAGCAGTGGGCGCGGTATGGTGTCGAGCTGATTGGCGGTGCAGATGAAAAGCGCCTTCGACAGATCGAAGCGGAGATCGAGATAGTGGTCGAGGAAGTCGCTGTTCTGTTCAGGGTCTAGCACCTCCAGCAGGGCGGATGCAGGGTCGCCATGGTAGGAGGCGCCGATCTTGTCGATCTCATCGAGCATGATCACCGGGTTCTGGGTGCCGGCATCCTTCATCGCCTGGATGAACTTGCCGGGCATGGCGCCGATATACGTGCGGCGGTGCCCCTTGATTTCCGCCTCGTCACGGATGCCGCCGACTGAGAAACGGTAGAATTTGCGCCCCAGTGCCTGTGCTATGGAGTGGCCGATAGAGGTCTTGCCGACACCTGGAGGGCCCACCAGGAGTATGATCGAGCCTGCGATCTCCCCCTTCATGATGCCGAGGGCGAGAAATTCAAGGATGCGCTCCTTTACATCCTCGAGACCGTAGTGGTCCTTGTCCAGGCTCTTGCGGGCATATTGCAGATCGAGCTTGTCCTCCGAATGAGTACCCCAGGGGAGCAGGGTGATCCAGTCCAGATAGTTACGGGTGACCGAGTACTCCGGGGATCCCGGCTCGAGCACGGAGAGTTTGCCCATCTCTTCGTCGACCCGGGACTGGGCCTGTTCGGTCAGGGTCAGCTTCTCGAGTCGTTCACGGAACTTGTCCAACTCGGCGGTGCGGTCATCCTTTTCTATACCCAGCTCCTGCTGGATCGCCTTCAGCTGCTCACGGAGAAAAAATTCACGCTGCTGTTTCTCCATGCGCTCCTCCACCGTCTTGCGGATCGAGGCCTGGGCCTTGACCAGCTCCAGCTCGCGGTGCAGGAGTTCCAGCACCTTCTCCATTCGAGGCAGGAGCTCGATACTCTCCAGCACCGCCTGCAGCTGAAACTTATCGGAGGTGGTGAGGCTGGCGGCGAAGTCTGTCAGATGCGACGGGTCATCCGGTCCGAAGCGGTCGAGGAACATCCGCAGCTCCTCGGCATAGAGTGGATTGAGGGGTAGTAACTCCTTGATGGTGTTGATAATGGCAACGGCGTAGGGCTTGATCTCCTTGCTGTCGATTGCGGGTTCAGGCAGATACTCGATGCGGGCGGTAAAGGGGGTTTGCGGGTGGACGATCTTGTCGATGCGGAAGCGCTGGAGACACTCCACCAATACCTGAAGTCGATTGTCCGACCGTTGTACCCGGTGTACGCGGCACACGGTACCGATACTCTTGAAGCTCTCAGGGGTTGCGCTTTCTGCGGTCTCCGCATCGGACAGCACCACGCCCAGGAGATTGTGGGGTGAGGCCATCACCGCGTCCATGGTCTCCTCCCAGTGGTCCTGCTCCATCAATAAAGGTACCGCCTGGCCGGGAAAGAAGGGTCTTGCCGAGACTGGCAGGAGATGGATCAGGTTTGGCAGGACCTCGTTGGACCGCGCCAGGGTATTTCCACTCAAGACTTCAATGATCTCTTCGTGATTGTTATCTTCTTCCTGCATTCGCTTACCTTCTAGGGACTTATATATAGTTCGGTGCATACCTGGAATCGTTATTCCAATGGTATCAGCTAACACGATTGGATAGAGGTTTCAGCCTGGGTTTTTTGCCATGGCAACAAGGTTGTGCAATCAAACAGGTTGAAAATCCCTCCGCTAGTTCTCATATGGGTGCGGAATCAAATGATGCAAGGCCTGGTCACTGAAATCGACTCATGCTGCCGCAGGTGTTAGTCTGTGGGGGTTTAATCATTTAATTGCGGTCAATGTCGATATTGATTTCAGCATGCCAAGCATCCACTACAGTCATATCGTACGCATACCGCATAAATATAACGGAAAATGTAACTCGACAGGGCAGTTTGCACAGTAAAAACAGGGGTGGTAGTTCAAGCGCGATGCGCTCCTATCGTACCGGATATGAAGAGCAAACGACTGTTTCTGATATTGACCCTGCTGATTCTAATCAGCGACATGCTGTTTGTTGGGATCAACTACTACACCAGTCAGCGCACCCTGCAGATCAGTCTCAGCCGTGACGGCGTAAATCTCAAGCATGAATACGACCTGACCTTGGCCCTGGTCTCCGAGAACATGCTGCAACTCTCTACTTACATCTCAAACCAGCAGCAGGTCAAGCAGCTGTTTCAGGCCGGTAAAGCGGCGCTGCTCCGGGAAGGCGGTGGGGCTGGCGGTATTGAGACGGCAAAGTTACGGGATCAGTTGTTTCGCGTTGTCTCCCCGGGCTGGCTGCCGCTCATGGAGCAGTACGATGCCCGGCAGCTCCATTTTCACCTGGGCCCCGGCTCTCTCAGTTTTCTGCGTGTGCATGCCCCGGACAAGTACGGTGACCGGATGGACGATATCCGTCACATCATTGTCGATAGTTATCGGGACCGGGAGGTCAAGACGGGGTTTGAAGTGGGCAGGGTCTACGCGGGCCTGAGGGGTGTGACGCCCATGTGGGGTGTGCAGGAAAACGGCGAGCGGGAGTTGATCGGAGTATTGGAGGTGGGGACCTCCTACCAGACAGTATTGGAAAAGATCTACCAGCGGACCGGTGTCGAAATGATGGTGCTGTTGAACCAGGGACTGGTGCATTCGACCATGTGGCCGGAGTCGATCAATAAGCGGATTTTCAGGCTGTCGAGCGATTCACCCTGCTACGTGGAGGCACTCTCCAATCCCCAGGTTTTGGAGATCGTTGAGCATTGCGACGACCTGGAGCCACACAAGGCGCAACTGCGAACGTTTCGCCATGGCTATGCCGGGATGGAGTACGCAGTCACCCACTTTCCGCTCTATGACTATCGCGCCACTACCCAAGGGAGGGACAGGCAGGCCGGTATGATCGTCATGCTGTCCGACATCTCCGATGAGGTGGCGGCTCACCAGCATCAACTAAAAATCAATCTGATCTATGCGGTGGTTGGATTTGCGGTGGTCGAGGTGCTTCTCTACCTGGCCATCACCTACGGTTCCAGGATGTTGCATGACGTTATCAGGAGACAGACAGGCGAGATACATCAATTGAAGGAGTTCTACAAGGAGCGTTCGGAGCGGGACAGTCTGACTGGTCTCTACAACCATCGAAATTTCAATGAGCGATTGCAGCAGGAGATGTACCGCTCTGAGCGCTCACGTGCCCCGCTCTCCGTTTTGATGTGCGATCTCGACGATTTTAAAACGATAAATGATCAATTCGGTCATCTGGCAGGGGATGCCGTATTGGAGGGAATTGCCGACTTGATTCGTGAGGTAGTGCGTGCAAGCGATTTCGCAGGGCGCTACGGCGGTGAGGAGTTTACCATCGCGTTGCTGGATATCGAGCCGGAGGCCGCCGTGGGTATCGCGCACCGGTTGATCGAACGTATTGCCGAGTTTGATTGCACCAGCCTCTCCGGGAGGCAGGTCACAGCCAGTATCGGTGTGGCTGCCTGGGATGGGCAACAGAGTCTGTCGTCGTTTATACAAGCTGCTGACGATGCGCTCTATGTTGCCAAGCAAGCGGGCAAGAACAGGGTTGTATTTGCCGATACAGAGTCCTTGAACAACGCATAGCCGGTTACTCCGCCAGGATACGGCGAATGGCGATTGACGGGGCGTCTGAATAGCCCGACAGCCCTGCCATAGCGATAGCGCAATCGTTCCGGCGCTGGGCGGGTTGAGGTCGGGGTGCCGAAGAATAGTTGTTCGTGTGTGCGCGAGATTAGGTAGAATGGTCGCTCAGGGGCTGTCTGAGTGCGTACAGACCCACGGGATGTAATCCAGAGCTAGGCAGCCGATAAATCGATGAGCACAGAAGATCGAATCAAACAGCGATACCAGGGCGAACAGGGCCGCGAATATCACGGCAAGAAACGTGAAATCCCGGACGCTGCCTTTCCCTGGGTGGCCCAGCTCAGACATGAGAAGATCGCGCCGCAGGTCAGATCGTCAGATGTGGTAATGGAGTACGGCGTCGGTTTTGGTTGGAACATCGCCAGGCTGGATTGCCGACAGCGTTTGGGGTTTGATCTTGCACAACATTTAGCTCCCTTGCTCTCCAGTCAGGGCATAGAATTCGTACCCGATACCTCTGTCCTGGCTGACCACTCGGTGGATGTCATGGTTTGCCACCATGTTCTGGAGCATGTGCCTTCGCCGGTGGAGGTGCTGGCGGAGTTGCGGCGCTTGCTTAAACAGCACGGCAAGCTGCTGTTGTTCGTCCCCTACGAGAAGGAGAGCCGATACAGGAGATACGATCCCCAGGAGCCCAATCACCACCTCTATGCCTGGAATGTCCAGACGCTGGGTAACCTGGTCAGCGATTGCGGATTCGAGATCGTGGAAGGCGGCATTCGTCGTTTTGGTTACGATCGTTTTGCAGCCACTTGGGCGCAGCGGCTGGGACTTGGCGAGTCAGGATTTCGCTTGATCAGGGGGCTTGTACATAGTGTCAAGCCGGCACAGGAGGTCTGCATAGTCGCTTTGCCGCAGTCGTCCTGAGCAACTTCACCCCATGTCCTGAAAAGGGTTTTTAGTCAAGTTGAAGGCGCATAAGGCTGCAGCAGTCGAGCGAAGTCTGGAAAGCTCGATCATGGCGTCCTGATGGGCGTGTTTTATCTCTTGCGCAATGGCCGGTTGCTTTCGCCGAGGTCGGCAAGTTGGCAATTCCCTCTTTGTTCACTCTTTGCCCATGCCGGATGTTTAGCTCATCCACTGGGTATATATTTGTCGATTGTATCGCTATCTTTAAAACGCTTTAAATCCTTGAGCCGAAATACCAGCTGCGAGAGGATGATAACCAGGATCAATAAGAGCGCTGACCACTTGACAAGGGTGGTAAGGGCAGCGATGGTGGCTACAAGTTGATTAATCTCATCGGGTGCCGTTGCCATCAGGAAGATGATTGTGTTTTCCGAGAGATCTGCGACTAGTGCAAACAAAGGCATGCGTTTAATCCACAAGGGCTGGTTGTGCCGGAGCCAATTTATCAAGCCTGTCAACAGGATCGCGTAGCAGATTGGAAACGCCAAATCCACTGTTATCTCGCTGTATTTGTAAAGCGCCAGGTTGTCTTTTTTGTCTAGCTGGTCGAAAAGCGTGTTTACTTCATCTGGTTTGTATGGCAAAAAAGAACCATCCAAAAACGGGATACGTGCATCCAGGATCTTTACATCGCCGAGTTCGTTGGCCCGCCAGGAGAAACCGACAAGGCATTGAAGGCAGACACCCAAAGCAAGAAAAAAAAACTACCTGTGTCCTGAGCGGATGTGTTGATGTCATAGTTGTACCCTGGAGCGTCAACTGTAAGATCATACGAACAAACATGGAGTTGTTATGTTGAGCGCTGTAATTTTCTTTGTCCTTGTGGCGCTAGGCTTGTGGGTGCTCTCGGTATTGCACAAACGTTACTATGTGGCCCAGTATCTCTATTTTTTGCGTGCCCCCATCATCTTTTCCGTATTGACGATTGCATTGCCGATTGCTGCGTTTCACCCTTCCCTTAAAAGTATCGTATTGAACTGGTTTGATCTGGAACCCGTTGGCTTCATCTTTGTGGCGCTTCTTGCGACGCTGCTTGCCTGGTCATTCATGTACCAGTTTACAACTATATGGGAGTCCGTGCCGCTACGTAATCTTCTGCCATTCGAAAAACAGCGGGGCGGCTCGACTGACTACCCCACCTGCCACAGTGTGGAACTGAACCGCTTATGGAGCTGGCTGGCCGATCCGGACGAGCCTAGGACATACGCACCGCCAAGGATTTTTATCTTCGCATTTGTTTTTGCCGGCCCAATCCTCATGGCTGCGTTTCTGCAGTCTCAATTTCGGTGGAACTCTTTGCTGTGGGCTGGTGCGGGCTTGGCCATGGCATACCTGTTATGGGTCTCGTTTCGATGGCTCCACTATGCAAGAGCCAAAATGAAAACAGATTGTGGAAACCAGGGAAATACCGGGAGTGACTGGGCCAATTTCGTTTCCGGCCTCGATAGCGCCTGCCAGAGCAGAATTACGTACAACGTATCACGAGCGTTGGGATACCTGCGCCTTTCACTGCTCGTCTATCTGGTGATTTGGTTTCTGCTCGATCCGGAAAAACAGTCTGCATATCATGACTGGTTTCCGCCGTTGGGCTACATTTTGCTGTTTTTAACAATGATTTCCTGGGCCGCAAGTGTTGTTACGCTATATCTGGACAAATATCGTGTGCCTGTATTTCTGGTCCTTGTCATTTTGGCACTCTTTTCACCTGACGATCATTTTTATGATGTGGTTATAAACGGCACAACCGCAACTGAAGATGTGGCCAAGGAAGTACCCTCCGCACCCACACCAGACTATGCTGTCCTTGTGGCCGCCAGCGGGGGAGGCATCACCGCGTCCTATTGGACGACAGTTGTCCTCGAAAAGCTTCACACCAAGTTCAAGGATAAATTTAGAGTTGACCTGCTGAGTTCCGTTTCCGGAGGGAGCGTTGGCGCTATGTTCTATGCCGCGGCAGTGGATGATCAGAACGCTGTTGACCCAGAAAAACTCGCCGAGGCGGTCGACGCGGCAGGCACATCGAGCCTTGGGGAGGTTGGATGGGGTATTGTCTACCCCGATTTCTTGCGTGGTATATTGAAATGGCCGTTTCACAAGGACAGGGCATGGGCGCAGGAGCAACGCTGGGGCAAGGAGCTGCGCAAGCTTACGCATAGTAATGCGATCTTCATGAACGCCTGGGGAGACAACCACAAGCGGCCGGTGCTCGCATTCAATACAACGGTTGCAGAAACCGGACAACGCCTGGTCATCACTTCTCACGACCTTTTTTCCGGGGATTCCCCAACCTCGGAACCTGCGGACAGGCAACATAAGCTAACAGCTCGTGAGCGGTGTGAAGCAGTCTGGCGCAATCAAACCGAGGCCCTCTCCTTCAGGGATCTGTTTCCGAATCTGGATATTAAAATGGAGACGGCGGCACGCCTTTCCGCGACTTTTCCCTATGTGACGCCAGTGGCTCGTATGGCCATTCCTGAGGATAGCGAACTTGCAATCGGAAACGAATGTCCGGTAGCGGGTTACCATCTATCAGATGGAGGGTATTTCGACAACTGGGGTATTGCGACACTACTCGACTATATCGATTCCCTGCCAAATCCACCCGCTGAGATTTTGCTGGTACAAATTCGCGCCAGCGGGCCTGTTGAAGAACCGGATGCGGTGTTGCCGGGATTGACAGCCCCTATATTGACTATGCTCCATGTTCGTTCATCGAGTCAGGTGAAGCGAAACGAAACTGCATTGAACTATCTAAGACGACTGAAGAAACTGGAACTGGACAAACAAACAGAGATCCACGATGTGGTCTTCGACCTGTCGCTGGACGCGCCCTTGTCCTGGCATCTGTCCAAAGCTGAGCAAAATGACATTCGGAAAGCGCTGCAGCGTTCCGACAACCTGGAAAGTCTTCAGGAAGTCGAATATTTTCTGCAAGATAAGTGAATGCGGCTGCCAGTAGAGAGCCGTCCGGCGCGGAATAGACAACACCTTCTCATTCGTTGAGATACATAATGCTATTGCCGTTGAACGGCATATCCCGGTGATGCAATCTGCCGGGTTCTATTCTGCGCTCTTTTTCTCACAGAAGGGTCCGAGGTGAAACTGGCCATGTTCCACGGCGAATACGTGTGAGTGCAGATTGGCTATCCACTGCTTGCCTTCCTGGGTAAGCTGGAGATAACGCAAGGCGTCTTTCAGGTAGGGTTGCGCCACGTTCCAAAAAAAGACCGGGTAGTCTTCCGCCAGATCGGCGGCGCTGGTGTAACCAAGTCTTTCCGCAGTTCCGGTTTCCAGGAATTCGTAATACAACCCGGTCAGGCGGCGCATATGGTCGGGGTCGCCCAGTTGGCCGATGAGATCGGCGGCGCGAACCAGACCGGCCTCGGTATCCGTCTCCTGGTGGTCAGCGGAATCCGGAACTGGAAACCTCGTCAGCTCGATGGCACGTGCCAGGCGATCGGTGTCGATATAGGGGACCTGCTTGCCGCGGCTCTTGGTGAACAGGATGCCACGGTCGACATGGTAGGGTGTGAGGAAGGCGTCTGAGGCGCCACGGGGTGGCGTGACGCGGTTTCCTTCCGCGTCGATGACAAACTCGGTGTCTGTATCGCCCGGACAGACCCCGCGCACATAACCGATATCGTGCAGCAGGCAGGCTCCTATAAAGTGCAGCCAATCATCCGGGCTGACCCGTTTGATCATATGCCTCCCGCGAAGAATAGCCTCGCCGACCAGCGTCACCTGCACGGTATGGTGGACATCGTGATAGAGGGCATCGCTGTTTGCGATGAGTTCAAGGACCATGCGTGCGGCATAATTGATCGCCTTGGGATACATCGGCTCCTGCGGTCCGTAGATGCTTAGATAGGACTCCTCCAAGCGATTACCCAAGGTCTCGATAATTAAGGTTGTGAGATTCATTGTACTTCCGTGTCCTTGATGTTGCCTGTAGATAGCAGCCACAAGGGAGTATATAGCACACCTAATCGGTCAGGTAACGGTAAAATTGCATTGAATAACAGGGGATCGGCATATATCCGTCGCCGTTCCCCATTGAGACTCCCATAGTGGCAGTCATGAGCAATCGACCGGCGCAGCCCCCACCGATTGGATGTGGCAAATGGAGCGGGAAAAACCGCAATGGACCATAGCGCAATGTTGCGCTATATCGGTCTTTACCCGGGATTGATGCGGACTCCCTTCTCCTGCCAGCTCTTGGCATGGCATCCGCGGTGCTAGGTGCAAGTATCCGCCCCGGGAAGCGGGCTATCTGCACTCACCGATAGAGTCCTGTGCGCAGATGCGGCCGTCAGTCCAGGTCGCACCATCGAGTTTCGCTTTTATCAGAATCGCCCCTACCAGGTTGGCTCCCCTCAGATCCGCACCGCTTAAGTCAGCGTCAAAAAGGCTGGCGCCGCTTAGATTTGCGAACATCAGATTCGCATTCTGCAGATTGACACCATGCATGTGGGCATATTCCAGGTTGCTCAACATGAGATTGGCTTCCTTGAGATTGGCCAGTTGAAAAATCGACCGGGAGAAATTGGCCCGCTCGAAATTCGACCTGTCGAGCCGGGCAGAGGCAAGGGAGGATTCGTGCATATCCACACCTGGGGCCTGCAGTTCAATCAGAATCGCCCAGGAGCACTGTGCTTCCGGTGTCAGTTCACAGACGCTGTTGACATGTGCGGACTCGGTGATCTTGTCTGTCCATGCCGCTGCGTGGGCTGTCCACAAGCAGGAAACGAGGAATAGCCAAGCCTTGGATATGGGTATGGGGTGTTTCGTCTGGTACATGATTACGCTCCCTGATTGAGTGTTAGATATCGCGTATCTACTGCAGGGTCGCGATAGAATCGACCGGATTCATCTTGACATGGGTCAGACAGTCTATTCTGTGGCAAGCGCCAGGTTTGTGTTTGACCTAGGACAATTAGCATTTGCTTCTACACCCGGACCTCACGTGCAGGCAATCGCCTGGGTCAGCTTGAATGGGAGAGGTTGGCCAGTTTCACGAACTCGGGTATGGAGAGCTGTTCCGCGCGGATGCCGGGGTCTATATCCGCGGCCCTGATGGTATCCGCAGGGAGAATCTTGCCCAGGCTGTTGCGCAGGGTCTTGCGCCTTTGGGAAAAGGCTTGTGTGACCAAGTTGCGGAAGTGGTCCCAATTATCTATCTGGTATGGGAGCGGTTTCAGCGGCACCAGCCGTACGAAGGCAGATTCCACCCTGGGGGGTGGATTGAAGGCGCCGGGTCCGATGTTGAACAGCGGTGTGACCTCGGCTCTGGCCTGCAGCATTACTGTCAGGCGGCCATACGCCTTGCTTCCGGGTGCTGCCGCCATGCGCTCCACCACCTCTTTTTGCAACATGAAGTGCATGTCGATAATCTGCTCGGCCTGGTCCAGGAGGTGAAAAAGCAGTGGTGTCGATATGTTGTAGGGGAGATTGCCGACCACCCTGAGCGGTCGCCCCGCCTGTGCAAGCTGTGTGAAGTCGAATTTCAAGGCATCCGTATTGTGAATCTGCAGGTCACCCAGGGAAGCGCTTTGTTCTGCAAGTGGTGCCACCAGATCCCGATCCAGTTCGACGGTATGCATATGCCCAAGCAGAGGCAGCAGCTGATGGGTTATGGCTCCTTGGCCGGGACCGATCTCGACCAGGTTGTCACCAGAGCGTGGATCGATGGCCTGGACGATGCGCTGAATGATGCCGGGATCGTGAAGGAAGTTCTGGCCGAACCTTTTCCTTGGTCTGTGTGTTGGCGGATTACCCATGCGATTCTTCGATATTTCAGTCGGTTATCAATGGCTGTGGAGATAAACCTAATGATAACACCAGGTTAGGTTCTCGTGTTGAGCTAATACGAGTCGCAACGATATTTACATCGGTCTTTTCAGCTATGCATTGATCCGCATACAGGGGAGCGGGTGGTATCGATTTTCGCATTGCTCGGTAAAAACTTTTTTGCAACTGTTTGCATGCATTAACGGGCCACTGGTTATTACTAATTGGAGACGAGCTTTAGTATGTTCTTGTTTTCCAGTATCTCTGATTTACTTCCGTTAAGACCAACGTTTACCATTGCCTTCGCCAGTTCCGTCGATTTGATACTGGCATTTGGACCAAAGAATCTGATCACTGGATAGAGCCATCGCATAAGGCGGTAGGAAAAATTTGGTTCCTTGCGTGGTGTAACTGGGTAGATGTAGCCAGGACGAAAGGCATGAAATGCGGCAAAATCCATCTCCGACAGCCGGTTCTCAATGGTACCTTTATCCTCGGCAAACATGAAACGACTTTTCTCGCTGCGGTCGGCACCTGCACCACTCAGCAGGCAGAATCTTAGATTTGAACTCTTGTCTTTCAGAACCTTTCCAAGAGCTTCAGGGTAGTCGACCATGATGCTGCGGAAGGTTTTTCTGTCAACAGCACCGGTATAGACGCCCAGGCAGTAGAAGACCACATCCACGGACTCGAAATAGGGGGCATTCTCATCCAGGTGGAGAAAATCATTAATAATGAACTCATTCAGCTTTTCGTGTTGAACAACGGAAGCTCTCCGTACCAGGCTGATGACACTGGCGACCTCATTGCTTTCCAGACAGTGCTTCAGCACCAGGCTGCCTATCATGCCTGTTGCACCTGTTATTAATACGTTATTACCCATATTTTTTTATCTTCTGGCGGGCAGAGCTTCGTTCATATTAAAAACCCTGTTTTTCAGCGCTTCATTCGCTTTTTGATAGGTGGGCTCTACCCAACTGTAGTCCCAGAACCAGATACCAATACCTCGGTACTCCTCGAGTTGTATTATCCTGGTGCCGTTCTCAATTGGTTGTAGAGTCCACTTGTGGTTAAAGGTGAGGATGCCGGGTATGCCACCGTACTGGTTCAGCAGTCTGTTGTTTTCCAGTTTAATAACCTTGGTATCCACCAGGCTCTCTTTTCCGTCCGGTTGAATCATGCGGTATTTAAGCTTCTCACCTTCACGTAACTCACCTTCAACCGGAATCAGTACCGGATTCCACGCTTTATAACCATCCTTATCCATCAGTACTGACCACACCTCTTTAGGCGTAGCGGGGGCCTCTATCTCGGTATGTACTGTTGCATGACCTAATAAAGTCAATGCCATAACTATTCCTCCAATCAGTATGGAACTCCACACTATCTTTTTGGACATCACCATAAATTTCCTCTCCTGATGCGTGAAGCCTATTACGTCACATAATCATCACTGTCCTGTTTTTTCGTCTTTGTCGAACTTGCCGTTTTCAAGAAAGTGAATGGTTTGTTCTGCCACGTCGTCGTTATAGCGCATCATCGAGTGTCCCGACTCAACCTCGATAAAGTCCCTCATACCCTCAAGCTTTGTTGATTCGACAGGTACCAGTCCATCATCGCGACCGGGTAGGTAATCCTCGTTGAGATCACTCTCGTAGACGCCCGCAATAACGCCAACAGGGTAGTAGGGCGCTGCAAGCCTGTTTGGCAGACTTTTGCTATCCGTTCCCAATGCAGTGGCTATGGGGACTAACAGTTCAACTAGACAATTCCCCTTAAATCGGTCGGCGATACCAGTACCGTTGTTAGGGGTGCCGATCAGAACAACATGGCCTAGGTTGGTAAATGTGTTTTCCTGCAGATAGGCACGGATCAGCAGACCTCCCAGGGAGTGGCCGACAAAGTGGACGGTGCGTTTCTCGTTGGCACAACAGGTGTTTACCTGATCTGTAACGTCGGCAATCACCTCATCAGTCGTGGTGTTGATAGAGCTGAATCCCACTTGCTGAACGTCATAGCCAGCATCCTTCAGCCTGTAGGCGAGTCGCCACATGGCGATGTTGCTGCGACCAAGACCGTGCAGTAACACCACGATTTCATTTTTGCTGAAATCCTTTTCTCCGGACCAGGTGGCAGAGGCCATGTGGAGGTATACGGATAGCAGTAGTACTGTGATGATGAAAACTTTCTTTTTCATTTCCAAATAATTTTTTAGGTTAAGTATTCTAAAAATCTTTGCCTTTGAAACCGTTAACGACGGCACCGCCCATCATTCTAAGCAGGTTTATCCAGCCAGGTTCGACGGTATAACGCGTCATGTTGGTAGCAAGGGTGTCGAAGGCTGCCTTGTTGGTCAGGATCATGTGTCCCGGTGACATGAAGTTATCGATTATGATCGACTTCTCGACATTCTCGAAACAGAGGGCATTACCGAAGTTGCCCCGTCCCGAGACCAGTTCTCCTCCATATTCCTTGAGGTTACCGCGTACCTGGTAAAGCGATTGCAACCGATCATTGCAGTTGGTTTGCCCCCACTTTTGCGGGTTCAGTTGATCAATTGCTTCGCTTGCTTTCATCTTTTTCTCCTTAAGTTTAGCGAAAGAAATGATTGACTAATCAGTCATATAATAAGCAAATAAATTAAGGTGTTATGCCCTTCCACAGTACCGCAAAGCCCTTGTCACAAAATTTGTCCAGGGCCTTGCCTTTCAATTTGTTGTCCACGGCATATTTCACTGAGGTTTCAATATTTACGGTGATTAATGCAGTCAGGTAGTCCACAGTGACATTCACCAGCTTGCCATCACGAATAGCGCTCTCGAAGAGTTCCTTCGTGTCGCTGAGCTCGCTGTATATACGTTGTTGTGTCTCCTGGCTCACCAGATCCGATAGCTTTAACTGTTCCAGTAATTTGAAGCGAACCGGGTTTGCAACACCCCAGCGGACATAGTTCACATAAACCTGTTTGAAGAGGGCCTCCAGATCATCCGCACTGGCTGGGCCCTGGAACATGGCATCCATCGCCTCATGCTTTAAGGTGACATACACTTCATCGATCAACACCTCCTTGGAGGGGAAGTGGTTGAACAGGGTGCCGGTGGCCACCTTCGCGTGTTTGGAGATGCGGGCAGTGGACGTATTCCAGAAACCTTCCTTGGAGAAGAGGTCGATTGCGGCTTCCAGTAGTTGGGTCTTTTTCTCACTCATGGGCAAAATATAACAATGAGTGACTAATCAGTCAATAGCTCTCCTAAAGTTTATTGTCACTACTAGCCATCTGATGATTGCTGACAGTCGCAGAGCGGCAGGTTGACCATTGACTTCTTTTCTGGTCGCGAGCAGAAAATGTGTAGATTATGTAAGAAAGGCAATTACAGGATCTGCCTGAACTGTGTCGCTGATGACTGTGTACAAAAGTGGCATCGCACGTTTTATACATCCCTATAACTTACTGAATATCAAAGAATAATCAGAAAAGAGATGGCTTTTGGCCAAACCTTTCCCTGGCCCTGTTTGTCGGCGGATTCCCTGTGTGAAATCGTTACAATTCAGTACGTTAGAAAATGATGGATTAAGATTATCCGCTAAAACCAACCGGCTAGGAGGTCAATCGTGTGATTTCAAGTCGCGACAAAAGGGTAATCAAATAGTGGCGTTCGGAACTTCGCTGCGGAGCGGCATGATAGCAAGATCCTCATCATCCATAACAGCAAGGGTTTCTCCCGCAGCCAATTACGGATGCTGACCCCAGATGTACAGCTACGCAGGCCAGGCAATAGTGATATCGACTCTATTTACGGGAAATCGAGGTTTCCCGGCAAACCCGAAATGACTCACAGCGCAGGCGAAATGATTTAGAATGATGAGTGCCGGGCTATCCACGCACAGTCTCATTCTCTCGTTGAAAGGGTATACCCAAATGAGTGCTGCCTGCATTTGGATTTAGGTCACGCTTTCGATATGGTTGGGCAGGGCAAACGCTTCGGTATTATAATCTCCTATCAGACGATGAAATCGGCGCAGGAAGTTGGTAGGCTATTACGTCTTAAGGTCGGTGGATGGCCGATGAACCAATAACAACGTCAATTACATGCTTTATATCAAATTCGGTATTGTTCTCTGCCTTTTCTGGTTATTGCTGTCTGGTCATACTGGCCTGCTCCTGCTGTCGCTGGGACTGGGCTCGGTTGTGCTGGTGCTGTGGCTGATCCGGCGTATGGACCGCAGCGACCAGGCCACGGCAAAGATGATTTTCAGTATCGGTTTCCTGCGTTATCTCACCTGGTTGATAGGGCAGGTCTTACTGTCAAATATAGATGTCGCGCGCAGGGTCTGGGACCCGAAAATGCCGATAAACCCCGCATCCGGACGAATTGACGTCAGCCTGAAGACGCCATTGCTTAAAGTCATTTACGCCAATTCGATCACCCTGACACCCGGCACTGTGACCATGGAGGTCGGTGACGATTATTTTGTCATCCACGCACTGAATGCCGTGGATATCGAAGCGCTGAAGGCAGGTGAAATGGAAGGACGGCTCAAGCGCCTGGAGTCGCAGCCATGATCGTGGCAGCCATCCTTGCGCTCCTGGTCACCATGGCGCTGGTATTGACCCGTGCGTTTATCGGTCCCACCGTCTATGACCGCATTCTCGCGGTGAATGCATTCGGTACCAAGTCCGTGCTATTGATCACCGTCGGTGGTCATGCCATGGGTTGGTACAGCTATGTCGATATTGCCCTGATGTATGCGTTGATCAATTTTGTCGGCACATTGGCGGTGATGCGTTTTTTTGAAACCCACGATCCGCGGCACGACGAGTTATGACCATGCTGATTGGATTATTGAGCGACCTTTGCCTGCTGTTCGGCGGTTTACTGTGCCTGACCGGTGGCGTCGGCCTGTTGCGCTTGCCCAGTTTTTTCGTCCGGCTGCACGCGGCCAGCGTGACCGAGACGCTGGCGACTGTATTTCTGATTGCTGGTGTCATGCTGGACACCGGTTGGGCGCTGGACACGGCCAAGCTGTTGCTGCTCATCGTCATCATGTTTGTCGCCAATCCCAGTATTACCCATGCACTTTGTCGCACGGCAGCGCATGGTAAATACAGGCCAGAGTCCAATCACGAGCCCCAGGCCTCACATCAACAGGAGAACCAGTCATCGAACAACTCGACCTCCTGATCGATATTTGGCTGCTGGCGTTTCTGGGGCTTGTCGCCTCTGCCGCCATTCGAATGCGTGACCTGTTCGCCGTGATCATGTTATTCGGAATCTTCAGTTTTATCGCAGCACTGCTATTTCTTGATATGGATGCCGTTGATGTGGCCTTCACCGAGGCTGCGGTTGGCGCCGGTGTGACCACGGTCCTGATGTTGTCGGCCCTGCGCCTGACCCAGCGTTACGAAAATGTTTCCCACCGGCATGCCGGGATGGCATTGGTCGTGGTGACGCTGACCGGAGCCGCGTTGATCTACGGCACCCTGGATTTTCCATCCCTGGGGGATCCCAACGCGCCGGTACATGAGCATGTGGCACCGGAATACCTGCAACAGACACCGGAAAAAATAGGCGTACCCAATGTGGTGACCGCTGTTCTGGCGAGTTTTCGGGGTTATGACACGCTCGGTGAAACCGTGGTGATTTTCAGCGCGGGTATTGTGGTTATGTTGCTTTTGGGCCTCGGCCGTGCAGAAGATTTTGAGCAACAGGAAGATATTTTAATCCTGTGGGTAGTGGTCAAGCCGATGGTTGCGCTGATTTTGGTGTTTGCGCTTTACGTCCAGTTCCATGGCGATTTTGGTGCCGGTGGTGGTTTCCAGGCAGGGGTGATCTTTGCCAGTGGCTTTATACTCTACAGCCTGGTGTATGGCGAGAATCATACCCGCAAGGTGCTCCCGGCACGGTGGTTACCGCGACTGGCCGCTCTTGGCGTGCTGCTTTATGCAGGCACCGGTATGTTCAGTTTTTTCAAAGGACAGGTATTTCTTGATTATAACGCGCTGGCAGACAGCCCGGTTAGTGGCCAGCACCTTGGGATTCTGCTGGTCGAAGCAGGGGTCGGCCTGACTGTTTTTTCCACGGTTTTGTTGATTTTCTATGCATTTTCCGGGCGGAGGGCAGTCGTCCATGAATGAAATACTCGGCCATTTCAATTACCTCATCGTCGTTCTGTTGATGATGATGGGCCTGTATGTGGTGATCGCCTCGCCTAACCTGATCAAGAAGTTGATCGGTCTTTCCCTGTTCCAGGCTTCGGTATTTATCCTGTTTATCACCTTTGGCAAGGTCAGTGGCGGTGGACCGCCTATCCTGTCACAGCAGCTTACTGCATATTCCAACCCGCTGCCGCATGTATTGATCCTCACCGCAATCGTGGTTGGCGTGGCCACCACGGCAGTGGGGCTGGCACTGATCGTGCGCGTTTATGAAGCCTATGGCACCACCGATGAAGATGAAATCGACGCGATGGACAATGCCGACGATAAACCTGTTGTCTGAGCAGGATAAGTCATGGAACTGAGTGCGCATCTACCCGCGTTGATCGTTATTATACCGTTGCTTGCGGCACCATTGTGCGTGCTGTTCGATCATCCGCGTGCCGCCTGGTTCATCTCTTTGCTCAGCGCCATGTTCTGCTTTTTCGCGGCGATCGGCATGATGCAGATGTTGCTGAATGTGGATGCACTGAGCTACCCGATGGGCGGTTGGCTTGCACCGCTTGGCATAGAACTGCGCATCGACACGCTTGGTTTGTTGCTGTTACTGATCCTCAGCGCCAGTGCATCGGTAATTTTGTTTTTTGCCCTGCACAGCGTCGAGCACGAGATTGATCGCAGACAACAGCCCATGTTCTACGCGGCGTTGATGCTCGTGCTGGCTGGACTGATCGGTATTACCGTGACAGGTGATGCATTCAATATTTTCGTATTCCTCGAGATATCGTCGCTGGCCACCTATGCACTGATCAGCATGGGTAGGGATCGACGTGCGCTGAACGCCTCGTTCCAATACCTGATTATGGGCACCATCGGTGCTACCTTTATCCTAATTGGTATCGGTTTCATGTACGTGATGACCGGCACTTTGAATATCCAGGACCTGGCCCAGCGTTTGCCGGAGGTATCCGATACCAAGGCCATCAAGGCTGCGTTTGCCTTTGTCACCGTGGGCCTGGGCCTGAAGGCGGCGATGTTTCCGTTGCACTGGTGGCTGCCCAACGCGTACGCGCATAGCCCTTCAGTGGTGTCGGCGTTTCTGGCGGCGACCGCGACCAAGGTGGCGGTGTACGTGTTGATTCGTTTTCTACTGTCGCTGTATGGCGTTCAGTACTCACTGGGGGCTCTGCCATTCGACAAGTTGCTGATGTTCCTCGGTGCGGTCGGTGTACTCGCCGGGTCATTGGTCGCGGTGTTTCAGAACAATATCAAGCGTATACTTGCCTACTCCAGTATCGCGCAAATCGGTTATATCCTGTTGGCTATAGGTCTTGCCAGCCAGCCGGGAATCACCGCGGCGTTATTGCACCTGTTTAACCATGCCCTGATCAAGGGTACGCTGTTCCTGGCGCTGGGTGCGGTCAGCTTCAGTATGGCCAGCGTGAGACTCACTGAGCTGTCCGGTTTTGGCAAGGCCATGCCTTTAACCATGGCAGCCTTTGTCATCGGTGGTTTAAGCCTGATCGGTGTGCCGGGTACGACTGGTTTTATCAGTAAATGGTACTTGGTAACTGCCCTGCTTGAGGCTTCGCTGTGGCCGTTGGCTTTGCTGGTGCTCGCAGCCTCGGTGCTGGCGTTGGTCTATATCGGCCGGGTGATCGAAGTGGCCTATTACCGACCGCTTGCCCCTGAACGGCAGCACAAACAGGTGCCGCTGACCATGCACGCCGGACTCTGGGTGTTGGCCCTGTCCAACCTCTATTTCGGATTCAACACCGAGCTTAGCGTGGGGCTTTCCAGCCTGGCGGTGAACCAGTTGATCGGGTTTGCACCATGAGTATGGAATTGCACTACCAGTTGATGTTGCTGATACCGCTGTTGACCGCGGCGGGTGTCCTGCTTTGTCATCGCCACCCCAATTTGCGCGAGAGCGTTACCATGATTGGCGCTGTATCCCTGTTCGTGGTGGTTGCCAGCTTGGCCATGCGGTTTGACCCGGACCAGTCGGTACGCTGGGTGTTGCTCCAGCCCATGGAAGGCCTGGATATCGCGTTTCAACTGGAGCCACTGGGGCTGATATTTGCGCTGGTGGCGGGTTTCCTGTGGCCGGTGACCTCGCTCTACGCGATCGGTTACATGCGTGCCCATCATGAAAAGAACCAGACGCGGTTCTATGCCGCATTCGCCCTGTCGTTGTTCGCTACCATGGCAATCACGCTGTCGACGAACCTGTTGACCCTGTTCCTGGCCTACGAGTTGCTGACCCTGTTTACCCTGCCGCTGGTTACCCATTCGGGTACAGACGAAGCACGTCGCGCGGGCTGGATTTACCTGGGTATCCTGATGATGACGTCGATCGGCTTCCTGCTGATGGCGATTGTCTGGACCTGGTCGCTGACCGGCACGCTGGAATTCACTCACGGCGGTATCCTGATGGATGTTGCCGGGCCTGGACTACTCGGTGGACTGCTTCTGTTATACGTGTTTGGTACCGGCAAGGCCGCGTTAATGCCTTTCCACCGCTGGCTGCCGAACGCCATGGTCGCACCGACACCTGTCTCCGCGTTGTTGCATGCGGTAGCAGTGGTCAAGGCGGGAGTATTCACCATACTGAAAGTGGTGATCTATATATTTGGGATCGAGCTGGTGGCCGTGCTGGATGCGGCTTACTGGTTGTCGTTGCTGGCTGGCTTTACCATCATTTCGGCATCGGTGGTGGCGATGTTCCAGGACAACATCAAGGCACGGTTGGCCTACTCCACCATCAGCCAGCTTTCTTACATCGTGCTTGCCGCGCTGCTGGGTGCTTCCGCGGGTATAGTCGCGGGCAGTATGCATATCGCCATGCATGCCTTTGCCAAGATCACGCTGTTCTTCTGTGCCGGTGCGATTCTCGTGACCGCGCATAAATCGAAGATTTCCGAACTCGACGGTATCGGCCGCAGCATGCCGATAACCATGCTGGCGTTTCTGCTGGCCTCATTATCCATCGTCGGATTGCCGCCGATGGGTGGCAGCTGGAGCAAATGGTTGATGCTCCAGGCGACTCTGGATGCGCAAAACGGCATCCTGCTGATGGTACTGCTGGTCAGTTCGCTACTGAACCTGTTTTACCTGGTAACCGTACCGTTACGTGCTTTCTTCGCAAAGCCCGTCGACCCGGTCTATACGCAAGGTATGCGTGAAGCGCCGATGTTCAGCCTGGTTGCCATCATCATCACCACACTGGGTTGCATGCTGTTGTTCCTAATGGTTAACCCGTTGTGGAACCTGGCGGAGAATCTCGTTCGATGAATGATAAAAAGCATCTATTCGATAATCCCCAAAACGTGCGCCTGCTGGTCCGCACTTTGGTGGTTTGTTGCGTGATTCTGTTTGGTCTGGATTTTATTCTGCACCGCCATGTCGAGCACCCCTGGGAGTCTTTCCCCGGCTTTTACGCGATCTATGGCTTTGTCGCCTGTGTCATCCTGGTCATGCTGGCGCGTGAACTGCGCAAACTGGTGATGCGCGACGAGGATTATTACGAAGGCGACGACGGGGAGTCCAAGAATGGTTGATTTCGCCCCTGTCCTGATCCTCTTTGCCGCCGCCGCGCTGGCGCTGGTTACCCGTGGCTGGCTGCGCGGGATAATCATGCTGGCCGCACCCCTGCTGGCTGGTTACAGCCTGTATACAATCGAGCTTGGGCATAGCGTTGAAGCATCGTTAATGGGGCTGGACCTCATGCCTTTGCGCGTTGATCGCCTGTCGTCGCTGTTCGGTTATCTGTTTTGTGTGGCTGCCCTGCTTGGCAATATCTATGCATTGCACCATAAGGACACGATGCAACATGTGGCTGCGCAGGCATACGCGGGCAGCGCAATTGGCGCTGTGCTGGCCGGTGACCTGCTGACCCTGTTTATCTACTGGGAACTGATGGCATTGACGTCCTCGGTATTGATTTTCGCCCGCCGCAGTGATGTTGCATTGAAGGCGGGTATCCGCTATTTGGTCATGCAGATTGTTTCAGGGTTGCTGTTACTGGCTGGCGTGATGCTCTTTTTCCAATCCACCGGCAGCCTCGCCTTTGAACATATCGGTCTGGGTGCCAGCGGTGGCTGGCTGATTTTTATAGCCTTCGGTATCAAGAGCGCCTTTCCGTTCTTACACAACTGGCTGACCGATGCCTATCCGGAAGCGACACCCAGTGGCACGGTTTTCCTCAGCTCTTTCACCACCAAGGTTGCGGTTTATGCTTTGGCCAGATCCTATGCCGGAACCGAAATCCTGATCTACATCGGCGCGCTCATGGCGTTTTTCCCGATTTACTACGCGGTGATCGAGAATGACCTGAGACGTGTGTTGACCTACAGCCTGATCAACCAGATCGGCTTCATGGTGGTGGGTGTTGGCATAGGTACAGAGCTGGCCCTGAATGGCGCTGTTGGCCATGCTTTTGCCGACGTGATCTTCAAGGGCCTGCTGATGATGAGCATGGGTGCGGTATTGCATGTTACCGGGGAGATGCGCGGTTCGGAGCTTGGTGGCCTGTACAAGCGAATGCCGAAGACCACCGTATTATGTATCATCGGAGCGGCATCGATTTCTGCGTTCCCTCTGTTCAGCGGCTTTGTAAGCAAATCGATGGTTGTCAGTGCCGTGTTGCATGAAGGTTATTATGGGGTTTGGCTGGTGTTGTTGTTTGCCGCTGCCGGTGTATTTCATCATGCAGGGATCAAGATTCCATTTTTCGCTTTTTTTGCTCACGATTCGAAGCACATCGAGACCGCGCGGGAGGCTCCGGTCAATATGCTGGTGGCAATGGCGTTAAGTGCATTGTTATGCATCCTGATCGGTAGCAATCCACAGGTCTTCTACAGTTTGTTGCCGTGGGAGATGAGTTATTCGCCCTACGATACCAGTCATGTGCTCGCGCAATTGCAGTTGCTGTTCTTTTCCGCATTGGCCTTTACCTGGCTCAAACTGGCTAAGATCTATCCGCCGGAACTCAAATCGGTCAATATCGATGCGGAATGGGTTTACCGTAAACTGATCCCAACTTCCTTGAGCAGTCTGAATGCCGTAACCATTCCCCTCCTTAACTGGATGCAGCAACAGGTCCACAATCTTGGCCGGAACCTGGTTCAGTTGGTTTCCCAGAGCTGTAGCGCCGGTGGCATGCTGGCCGGTATCCGATCAGTTGGTGGCATGGTGATGTGGGTGGCGTTACTACTGGCGACTTCCCTGATTCTTTATTTCATATAGAACCTGTACGTTAGCTATAAAGCACTCTTGTTGATATTCATCGATGGCGTGTGTTTGCGCCGCTCTACTTCACAACTCTTCGGGGCGCTTTTGCCTTGCAAATTGGTTGTCCTGCCCAGTGGGAGTTTCTTTCAAAGACGAAGTCACCCCAAACGCATGGGATCTGCGAGCGCTTTCATTAGACGATCCTACAGGAGCACTACCAAGTCACTTTCCGGAAGAAGCTCCATACTGATTTGCAATGCCTGCAGATTGATCTGGATGACTGACTGGCGTACGACAATGAGCAACGGGCTCATCAGAGGTAGGTGAGCTGTGACCGAACACCCATGTCAACACTGGAAGGCGGAAAGCGGGTCTGGATGGAAAAGAGCATAGGCTGAACTTGACCTGGAAGACAGACCGTCGAAACCGGTAACCGTCGGATCAGGTTGCGACTCCTGCACTTTAGCAATATCTAATATAGCCTGCCAGATAGTTTCTCCCCTGATCCCAAACTTGTTGTTCGCATCTATGGACCAATCGGCAACGCCCCCGCGGTTGACTTGACGGGGGAAGAGGCGATGGATAGGGTTTTAACCAGAGTCATCACAAGCATCAAGCAAGCGTATGAAAACTGAGTTCACCGGCATTCACCATACCGCCTTTGCCACCCACGACATCGAACTGACGGTTAAGTTCTGGCGAGATCTGCTGGGGATGCGCCTTGTCTACGCCTACGGGTCCCCCGGCTACCGGCAGTACTTCTTCCTCGTCTCCGGCAATAACCGCATCTCGTTTTTCGAGTGGCATGATGTGGAGCCCGTTCGACCGCGTCGACACGGCGATCCGGTGAAAGGATCGTTCATTTTCGACCACATTGCCATCGGTGTGGCCGACAAGAATGCCCTCTGGGAGATCATGTCCCGCCTGGATGCGGCAGGATTCCACTGCTCGGATATTATCGATCACGGCTGTTTCTTGTCGATCTACTCCTACGACCCTAACGGCATTCCCATCGAGTTCAGCTGTGAGGTCCCAGGTCATGATCTCTTCTGGAACCCGGTCATGAAGGACCTGGCTGCGACCTCTGGCTTTCTGACCGAGCCGAACCCGGTACCGGGTCAATGGCCAAAACCGGAGCCCGTGAGCGAAGAGGAGCGAGTCATCGTCCCCGGGGAGGGCAAGGACTTCTTTCCGGAAATCCCAGATAGGACTCCCCAATCAACTCAGACCTCGGCGGCGGAGGGCGCCATGAAGGTGCGTGATGTCATGCACCACGGTGTCTATACCACCACAGTGAATGACACCATTCGATCGGTTGCGGAGACCATCGCAAACGAAAAGATCAGTGGACTGCCGGTGGTTGATGAGAATAACCGGCTTGTGGGCGTCATCTCGGAGAAGGATATCCTCAAGGCCCTGCTACCCGGCTATACCCAGTTTCTTGAGGATCCTGCCCAGGCCCTGGACTTCCATGCGATGGAATCCTCATATGGTGGCGTGCTGCAGAAGAGTGTCGGTGAGTTGATGTCCCCCTCAGTCATCGCCATCGATATAGACGCCCCCGTGATGAAGGCGGCGGCACAGATGGACCTGCACAGTTTTCGCCGCATTCCTGTGGTAGACCAGGATTGCCGGCTGGCCGGGATCATCAGCCTCAGTGATATCCACCAGGCGATTTTCGTGCGTGAACTGGAAGACGCCTCTGACCGCTGAGTTATCGTAATCACCAACGGGAAGAGAGCTTCTAGACGTGATGCCCTGCCGCAGCAGGGACGGAGTCACTGCCGAGGACGTTTAGAGTCAGAGTATCAGCCCGGTTTGGTCCGCTCAGGTCGGGCAGAAATGGATAAGATCAATAATTTCCACACTTTCGGTTAGCGCACAGGGTGATTGCATGTCGCTTTTAAAGCCGCATCAGTGCTATTGTCGGGATCGGCAAGTACTATTCGGGATGGGAATGGTTGGCACTGTCGTTGGCAGACCGTTAAGGTCAAAAATGTTTCTCATGATGAACATCACCTCAACCCAACTGCATTTTCCGGGAGCTATCAATGAGTATTGCCGATAGCTACGACGCAATACCATACGAGTCGATCCCTTTACCTGAAACACATCCGGGGCATCTGGCATGTCTGGCGCGTCTATATGGGATTGATTCCGTCCCTCCGACAAATTGCAATGTTCTGGAACTCGGCTGTGCCAGCGGGGGTAACCTGATCCCCATGGCGGCGCGTTTGCCGAATAGCGGTTTTCTGGGTATTGAGCTATCGCCTCAACAGGCGCGGGAAGGGTCATCCCGGATTGCTGAGCTTGGTTTGGCAAACTGCGAAATAAGGCAGGCGGATATACTTGATCTGCAGGATGAGGGGCTGAGGTTCGATTACATCATCACTCACGGTGTCTATTCCTGGTCCCCGCCTGATGTTCGTAGACGGATATTGGAACTGTCATCGCAGCTACTCAGTCCACAGGGCGTGGCCTATATCAGTTACAACAGTTACCCGGGATGGCGTATGCGAGGGATGCTGCGCGATATGCTGCTGTATCAGGTGCGAGATATCCAATCCCCGCTTGCCAGGCTGGAAACCGCGCGAAATTACCTTGATTTTCTCGAAGCAGGATTGGGAGGATCGGAACAGCCTCTCTTGTACTATTTGAAAGATGAAATAGAGCGCATACGCAACTCACATCCCAGCTACATCTATCATGAGTATCTGGAAACCTACAATGAACCTGTTTTGCTTACTGATTTTATCAGCGAGGCGAATAATCACGGTCTGGATTATATCGGTGATATTGTCCTTGAGATGCAGTTTCCCGGTTACCTTGGGGAAGAGGCTGAACGGATTCTTGACTTGATTGACGATCCGCTAGAGCGGTTGCAACAGACGGATTTTTTAGTGAACCGCAGTTTTCATCAGAGCCTGCTGTGTCATAAAGCCAGCACCCCTTCCCGCTCACCGGATATAAAACAGTTACGCAATTTTGCATGGATAGCCGATTTACGCCCGCCTAAAAAACTGGACCTGCGCAGAAACAAGCCGGCGCCTTTCAGGCATTCCGAAGATCAGAAGTACGAAATTGCCCACCCCTTGACCAAGGCGGGAATAGCCTTGTTGACAGAAAATTTTCCAACCCCCGTCTCTTTTACTGAATTAGTAAGTCGAGCGGCAAATTGGGTGCGTGGCAACGGCGGTGACCATTTTGCAACGCAGGAAAATGAAATGCTCGATGAAATGTTGATGCTGTATGCGAAGGGTGTTATCCATGCAAGGCCAATAGATATGGTAGATGAAACAGTCGACCTGACCGATTGGCAGATGGATGCAGTAGCTCGCCTGGGTATATTGCGTGGGGACGGTCATATTCCAACCATCCATCATGCGGGAATACATCTGGATCGGTTCGCTGCACGCGTTGTCAGGTATTTGGACGGGTCCAGGGATAAAGAGAAACTGCTCCAGAAACTGCTGGAGGATTTCAAGCCTGGAGGTGATTTGGAAGGGTTGGTCGATTCAACTATGTCTGCCGATGAGTTGGTGTCCCATCTGGAACATCATATGGATCAGCTCCTCGGCATGTTCAGAAAACATGGTGTGCTCGGATAGGAAAAAGGAGTTTGCTTTCAAGCCGCCCCAAACTTCACATCGGTATATCCTGCAAAGACAGATTCAACTGGCACAGCTTTTTAAACTGATTCAAACATCTGACCCAATGCAACTAAGAATGTGTAGTTGCTAGTTAAGTACACGGCGTCGCAACCATTTTTCAGTGCCCACCACGGTATAGATCGCGAGGCCGCCTCCCAGTATCAAACCCCATTCCACAAGACCAATCGGGGCAGTCCCGAAAAGCAGGTTCATTGTTGGGACATAGGTAATGAATATCTGCAACAGAGTCATCACCGTCACGCCCAGGATAAGCCAACGGTTAGTGAATATGCCCAACTGAAACATGCTGTAGTGCAGCGAGCGGCAATTGAACAGGTAGAAAAGCTCGCCGAATACAAACATGTTCATGGCTACGGTTCTTGCAATTTCAAGGCTTTGCCCTTGGCTCAGTAGCCATTCAAAGGTACCGAACGCACCGGCGACCAGCATCAAACTCACCACCCCGATGCGGATGGCCAGCTCACGGGTAATCACAGGGGTTTCCGGGCGGCGGGGTGGTCGGGACATGATGCCGGGTTCCTTATCTTCGAAGGCGAGCATCATGCCCAACAGCACGGCAGTCGTCATGTTTATCCATAGAATCTGTACCGGGGTAATGGGCAAAGCGACACCGAGAAAGACCGCCAGCAGAATCACCAGACCTTCCCCTACGTTGGTCGGCAGTGTCCAGGTGATGAATTTGATCAGGTTATCGAATACTGCGCGTCCCTCCTCGACAGCCGCTTCGATAGTCGAGAAATTATCGTCGGTCAGCACCATGTCGGCCGCCTCCTTGGCCACTTCCGTTCCCCCCATGCCCATGGCGACCCCGATATCGGCCTGCTTGAGCGCAGGGGCGTCGTTGACACCATCACCTGTCATTGCCACGACATGTCCTTGGGCCTGGAGCGCCTCGACCAGACGCAGTTTCTGTTCGGGCGTAACGCGGGCGAACACCGCGATCTTTCCGGCGACTTCCACCAGGTTCTGATCGGACAGTTCGGTCAGAGCTTGGCCGCTGATGGCAAAATCTTCCAAATTGTCCTTCGTGGTGCCGTCCAGACCGATCTGATGAGCGATCGACGCGGCGGTTACCACATGATCGCCGGTGATCATCTTCACCCGCACCCCTGCCTGCTGACAGGTATGTACGGAGCTAATTGCTTCCTGTCTGGGGGGGTCCATCATTGCCTGCAGGCCGAGGAAGGTCAGGCCCTCTTTTACGTCAGCGTGTCCGACTGATGAGGTTGGTTGGCCTGGAATCTTTCTGGCGAACGCCAGTACGCGAAGACCGCGCATAGCCATTTCCTCTACTTGTTGATCGATCAGATTCGTATCGAGCGGGGTAAGATCTCCATTTGAATCCAAGGCATCCTGACAACGCGAGACGATGCTCTCCACGGAGCCTTTCATGTAGATAATTCCATTGGCTTCGGCTGCCGTCTGGTGCAGGGTTGCCATGTAGTGATGTTCGGATTCGAAGGGCAGGGTATCGATACGGGGATACTCCTCTTCGGAGGATTCCAACCTAAGCCCCGCTTTCAGGGCCGCGGAAAGTAGGGCGGCCTCGGTCGGGTCTCCCTCGATTCCCCATTTGTTTTCGTGATGGATCAGGCGGGAATCGTTGCACAACAGACCGGCGCGTAGACATTCGAGCAACACGCCATGCGCTGCAAAATCTATGACCGAATCCCCGAGGGAAATGTTACCTTCCGGCGTGTAGCCGGTACCGGCAAACTCGTAGCATGCGCCACCGGCACAAGCCTCCTTAACGGTCATCTGATTCTGTGTCAGGGTGCCGGTTTTATCGGAACAGATGACCGTGGTGCTACCCAGTGTTTCCACAGCCGGCATGCGGCGGATGATGGCATTCCGCCTTGCCATCTTGCCGACACCGATGGCCAGCATAATGGTCATGGCGGCGGGCAGACCTTCCGGTATTGCGCCCACGGCCAGTGCTACCGCGGCCATGAAGGTTTCCAGCAATGAGCCGCCATGCATCCATCCGGCCAGAATGGTCAATCCGGCCAGGACGAGAATGATCCATAACAGAACACCACTGAATTGGGTGATTTTTCGGGTGAGCGGTGTGGCAAGTATCTCGGCGCTGGAAATGAGTGCATTGATATGACCGATCTCGGTCGAATCGCCGGTGGCTACCACCAGCCCGGCGGCGGTACCGTGGGTAACCAGGGTGGATGAGTAGGCCATATTGTGACGATCGGCTAGCACGGTTTCTTGGGCCAGCTGTTCGGTCCGTTTTTGTACAGGCAAGGATTCTCCAGTCAGGGTGGATTCATCGATTTGCAATTCCCGCAAGCGCATCAAGCGCAGGTCGGCAGGCACCTTGTCCCCCGATTGCAGCAGCACCAGGTCGCCGGGTACGACCTCGGCTGAGGGAACAACGGTTTTCTTACCCGCCCTGACCACGGTTGCAGAGCCTTCCATGGACTGTGCCAGGGCCTCGATGGCCTTCAATGCCTTGGATTCCTGGATAAATCCAACGATGGCGTTGACCAGCACGACCCCGAAAATGACACCGCTGTCGACCCACTCCTGCAGGAGAAAAGTAATCAGTGCCGCAGCGAGCAGGATATAGATCAGCGGCTGATGAAATTGCAGAAAGAAAAGCTGCAGTGGACCTTTGCCCTTTTGCGGAGTAAGACGGTTAGGGCCGAAATTGGTATGACGATGTTCCAGCTCAAAGGTATCGAGCCCATTCGTCGCGTCGGACTCCAGGAGCTCCTCGATTTCATCAGCTGGCAAATGATGCCAGTGTTTGGAAAGCAATGTATCCACATCCAGTCTCCTGCTGACAGAATGGTTGGATTAACCCTTCTTGTAAGTTGTTTTATCACTGCCTTGTAGATATGTACTGATAATATCGTTGCGGACAACCTTTGTCACAACGACTAGGATCTCACGGGAAATTTCAGCTCCAGGGATGTGGCTGAGCATCTATTTAACAGCCCGACATGATCTCAAATCGTTCGGTTCAATATATTGTTCGAGGCTGTATTTTGAGCGCTGGCACACCTAATATACTAAGGGGAAAATATACTAACTGGTGAAAGGGTACAATTACTTTCATTACCCAACGGCAATGAGCAAAACGGCTGTGCTCCAATTGCCCTGCCCGCGAGCTCATTGCGAAACCTAGAAGATCCACAGGCTGGATCGGTCCTGATCGAACCTGCTCCGGCCCTGGGTTGGCTGGCTATTTGGTAATCTTTGGCAGCACAAAAAATGTTTTATATCTATATGTCAAGCATGATCATAGACGAATGTGGCTAGCGTCAGCCGTGGCGTCGTTACTATTCAGGCTGGCATTGATCAGCTTATGGCTGGGTGGGTGTCGTCAGCTTTCGTGCCGGTCAATACGTGACACGGAGCTGGCTTCCCGATATTTCATGGAAACTGCCACAATAGCTAATGTATCAGTGTGGACATAATGTGGTTGACGCGGCTGTCGATTGTATAAGTGAGTTCTTGAAATTTGTGCTCGGCTGGATCCGCTTCTTGGTGGACGCTCTGCATATCTTGTAATAACGGAATCAATATGAGTGCGAGGTCCGTTTCGTGGTTGTGCTCCAGCGCCTGGAGTAGTGATTGGTGAGCAATTTCGTACTCTTTAAGCATACAATATACGCAGGCTGAACGCAGATAAATTGCCCAGCGCTGCTTGTCTAATTCGCCCAGGCCATGATCAAGGAGCGCATATTGTTCCTTTGCCTGATAGTAGTCTGCATCTTTGTATGAGGCATCCGCTTCCTCGATCAGTTTGCTGTTACACTTATCTATCCAATGCTTAATACGGTTTCCGTATAAATTTGATTTACGATTCCGCAACTCGGCTTTGGCCAGCCACTTCCTGGCATCCTCAAAACGTTCCAGACGCATGTAGTTCCGTCCAATTATATAGGCACTTTGTACATATCTCTTTTGCCCTTGCTCGAAGTTGGCAATCAGGATATCGATGATACCCGGGAGATTATTTCGTTCCATTTCCAACTCAAAACTGGAAATTAGATCCTGATATTTACGAAAGCGGGTGCTCATTTCATGCAACGCTTCACCGGCAGCGCTACGAACAGCCTCCGTCTCCTCTTCATCATAAATCACATCCACCAGAACCAGGAGCGCATCGGGGTCATTTGCCTCTCCAAGCGCCCTCGCTGAAGAGCAGCGCTTGGGTTCATTCTCAGACTGAAGCAGATACTTCATGCAAAATAGCATCATCTCGCCCTTCTGATCCTGCTTGCGTCCCCAGTGAACGAGGCTGAAGATGACTATGGCCGACACTGGGACAGCCAAAAGCAGGGCTGTCATTAATGTTGCAGTAAAACTGCTAGCATTCTGACCGGTGCTTTCTCCGACGGCGAGAATCTGCATGGGTGCCATCGATAGCGCAAACGGAACCAAAAGCGAAAGTAAGCGACGCACACTATGCAGGTGCTGGGAAAAAACGTGCGTAGAATATCGATAGGACATAATAGTTCCCTGTATGGGGCCGTGGTTTGTTCAATATCTTTATTAACACTTACTGAGGTTGCTCAGCCGGTTCCTACACAGATCTTCAAATTATATATGATATTCAACGATTATTGTTGATTGATAGTTGAAAATCGTACTGCCTTGGGTAGCTGCCTAACAATGGCAACGGTTTTACGGCATGAAAATCGCCATACTCTTCAGTAGCTATCGGATCTGAATCTACATCACTCGTCGTCGATAGACAATTCTACAATCCACTGAAAAACAAAAAAATTCGGTCAATTGGTGACGTTATTTCAGACCTAAACGGTTCAAAAATGCTACGAGGCGTCATCGCAGTATCTGGCCTTCGCCTCGGGTCGCGCCTATGACGGTAAAAACCGAATCCGGGAAAGAGACCAGGCCGGGATAATATGCTATTTGCTGAATAGTTTTTGTACTGAGTACGTCCTGGTTGAAATGGGGTGTATCAAGCCATCTGTTGCCGTATCAGTGCTCTGCTCGCAGCATTAAGGTTGGTGCCAATTTATCCTGGATGAGTCCAAGCCGGACAGTTCCATAAGGTGTTACCGATAGCTGATCTGGATCATTCGGTTATGGGTTGTTTTCTGCAAAAAAATAGACATAAACAATGAGACGAAGAGTGCTACACTTGGTTGATACGAAAAATACGAAGTGACTCACTATGCTCAAGTTTCAGGAGCCACCGAAAGACTATAATGATGTCTTTTTGGAAGATACTGACCGGCCCTTACCCAAGGTTCTCAATCCCCACACCCGGTATATGTTTCTGAGCACCATTGCCAAGGGAGGCAAGTCATTAATCAAATCCTGCAGGGACATGCATCTGAATCGGGTGGTCGCTTATAAGACACTGCGTTCCGAGTTCGTAGACGATGAAATAGAGAATACCCGCCTGTTACGCGAGGCGCGGGTATCTGCCAAGCTGCAACATCCAAACACCGTCCCCATCTATGAGATTGGCCGGGACAACCGGGGTCACTACTATTTCACCATGAAACTGGTTCACGGTTACACCTTGCGGGAAATTTTGAACTACCGTGAGCGGTATGACTTGACCCAGCTTATAGAGGTTATGGTACAGATTGCACATGCTCTGGATTATGCCCATACGCATGGTGTCGCACATCGCGATATCAAACCCGAGAACATTCTCGTCGGCCCTTACAACGAGGTGTTGCTTATGGATTGGGGACTCGCCAAAGTCTGGAAGAAAGACGGCACTAGGTCGGAAGAGCCCCGTGAAAAGAAGGCGGTTGCTGATGGGGATAAATCCATCACCGGTTACGGCAAGCTGCAGGGTACCTTGTGCTACATGTCGCCAGAGCAGATCCGGCGGGACCCGGAGATTAGTTTCAGTACCGATATCTACAGTCTTGGATCGGTACTCTATGAGTTGCTGACCGGGAAAACCCCGTTCGATAGCGACAAGGTCTATGAAATTCTCGAAATGGTGGAAAACCAGCAGCCGCTGAACCCCTCGGATGTCAGCAAATACCCGGTGCCAAGGCTTCTGGAGGCTTTGTGCCTGAAATGTCTCGCAAAGGAACCAGCTGCACGTCCGGAGTCCATGACTGAGGTAATACGCACTCTGGAACATGAGTGGGCGGGTGGGTTGTCATCGGCCAAGTGACGAAAAAGGTATAAAAAAACCGGAGCGGCAGAACCGCTCCGGTTGATGCTCGGATTCGATCAGCGTCGTATCAGGTGAGTGCTGATTTGGTCACCTTGACGATAACCGCAGCAACCTTGTACGGATCCGCGTTGGAAGCCGGGCGCCGGTCTTCCAGGCGACCCTTCCAGCCATCCTCAACCGTACCCACAGGAATACGAATCGAAGCACCACGATCAGAAACGCCGTAGCTGAACTGGTCGATGGATTGGGTCTCGTGCTTACCGGTCAGACGTTGATCATTATGCGCACCATAGACAGCGATACAGGCACCGACATTCTTACCGAATTCATCACAGATTTTAGTGAAAATATCTTCGTTGCCCGCATCGCGCATGGCGCCATTTGAGAAGTTGGCGTGCATGCCGGAACCATTCCAGTCAGTATCACCGAGGGGTTTGGGATGCCAATCGACCGCGAGGTCATATTTCTCAGCGGTGCGTTCAAGCAGATAACGCGCCAGCCAGATTTGATCACCGGCTGTTTTTGCGCTCTTGGCAAAGATCTGGAACTCCCACTGACCGGCGGCTACCTCGGCATTGATACCTTCAACATTGAGCCCGGCCTCCAGGCAGAGGTCGAGGTGCTCTTCGATCAGTTCGCGATTGTAGGCATTGCGAGCGCCAACCGAGCAGTAGTAAGGTCCCTGAGGCGGAGGATAACCGCCGGCCGGGAATCCTGGAGGTAGGTTGGTGACCGGATCCCACAAAAAATACTCCTGTTCGAAACCGAACCAAAAATCGTCGTCATCGTCTTCGATGGTGGCGCGTCCGTTGGAAGGGTGCGGGGTGCCGTCGGCATTCAATACCTCGGTCATAACGAGATAGGAATTCTTGCGCGCCGGATCAGGAATGATTGCCACCGGCTGCAGCAAACAATCAGATGCGCTGCCTTCAGCTTGCTCGGTCGAGCTGCCGTCAAAAGACCACATCGGACACTCTTCCAGCTTACCGCTGAAATCGGAGCGGACCATGGTTTTACTACGCAGGCTCTGAGTCGGCCTATAGCCATCGAGCCAAATATATTCCAGCTTACTTTTCATACTTTACATATCTCCAAACAAATCATCGGTTTTACGCCTTGGCGTAATGCAATAGAGATCATTGACGGCAAGTCGTGTGAGAGTTCCGGCAAACAATACGGTCATAGACAGCTCATACTGCACCAGGCAGGTTCAGTGGAGCCAGCAGTTGTCCCCTGTTTGGCTCAATGGACTGAATATGCCATCGATTACACCTCTGCGGGATGTCATTTGCACCATCCATGCCACTTTGATATTTCACAATAAAATCAGATAGGTATATTTACATGGCGATTGAGACTCCAACTAATTTGCACCAATATGGTTCATGTGTGAGCTGGGGTGCGCACCATGCTGGTGCGTTATTGAGAGAGGGCTTGGATGATCATCCTGCTGCAGGGCTCATGCACCCCGGTCTTGCGTAACAGTGCATAGCAATACCGCTTCCCTAGATCCGGCCGCCCAGGTGTCGTTTGCCTATCTTGAATGATTCATTCAATGAGCCTGATCGGTGGAAGAGGCCACAGTGGATGATACGCTTTCGAGGTAGACCGGGCTGCAGCCAAGGAGGTAGTCCTAAGGTTCTGTAATTTCACGCTATTCGATGTGTGATACTTGACCGGTTCGGTTTCTTATCCAAGTCTTCGTGTCTCTCGACTATTCATAAATTGGTGCTGGTATGGATCTTGCCCCTATTTCCATGTATTGCATGTGTTTTTTCCGGGAGAGTGATCACAAACAAGAGATTGCGTGGGTGTGAATACCCCTATCGCCGCTTCTGCTGGCCGGATGCATCTTTACATATCATTTGAGAGCTAAAAAATAATGAAACGCCGAGTACTACTAGCAGTTGTGGCGTTAATCGGATGGGGTAGCGGAGGTACTACTCTCGTCCCTATCGCTGAAGCCGAAGGCAAAGCCTGCCTGGCTTGTCACGACGGCCTCGAACGCTTTAGTGACGGTGTCATGCAGGAAGACATTGAAAAGATAGGTGCAGAACTGGGTGACCCGGCAGGTTGCGTGGTCTGTCATGGTGGTAACCCGGGAGAAGAAAAAGACAAAATGAAAGCCCATATGGGCTCTCCCGCGACACTGGCAAAAAAAGGCGGTCCAAAAAACTTCCTACCCGATCCTGGTGCCATGCCGGTAAATGACCAGGCCTGCGGTCAGTGTCATTCCGGTTACTTCGATCGTCTGAACAAGTCACTGATGAATACCGAAGCCGGTAAGCTGCAGGGCAATATGTGGTCCTGGGGTTATCAGAAAGCCATGAAGGTTGTCTGGGGTAACTACGATGTCATGGGAAGCTCTATATTCGCGGTGGTCGCAGCGGACGCACGCATGCGGCAGCACTAAGCTGCAATGACGCCTATACCGAGTGCAGTGCCAAAACCCTGCGCGGCTGGGGAACCCCGGTCACAGAAATCCTGCGTCTGCACGGGAAGGAGATGAGGCTTAACCGGATCTGGGGCGGAGCCTGGAAAGACAAAACCTATAACTTCGCCTTTAACCCTTGTCCCAAGTGGTGATCCCTGGGGAGTTCCATGGTTGCTTGAAAGCGCAGGCACTTCAGCTGCTCAGGGATACTTTCAATCGCGTGCTGCAGATCGATCCAATCGGCTTGAGGTATACCTGCAAGGGGAATTTCATCCTGCCCCAGGTAACGCCAGTATGTCATAATAGCCCTGGTGCCGGGCTATACCCGATTGGACTGCGAAGTGTGTGGTCGACAAGATCTTGATACGCGGGATACGTTTATGAATACCTCAAAGCTGACTTTCTGGGCTTTCTCAATTCTCCTTACCCTTGGGAGTGCATCCGCATGGTCCTATGACAAAGGCATGGCTGCATCCGGAGGTGAAGCAATAGCCCATACGGCTAAAGTGTTGGAAACCATGACCAGTGCCGGTTATACCTATATTCGGGTCGATGAGGAGGGCGGTTCATTCTGGATTGCACTGCCCGAAACCCAGGTTGGCGTCGGTGAAACAATCAGTTTCTATGAACAAATGCTAATGGAAGACTTCACCAGTCCATCGCTTAAAAGAACATTCGACAGAATACTCTTTGTCGAAGCGATAAACATAGGCGCGGCCTTGCCTACAAAAGCCGATACAAAGCCATCCCCAAATAAAGGCACAGCAGTACACTACACAGAAAAGCAGGCAACAGTTGAGCTCGCAAGTCCGATCGGACGTTTCACCATCAAGGATATCTTTGAACAAAGAGATGGGTTGGGTGGCAAAGTTGTAGAGATAGAGGGAAGAGTTACAAAACTATCCAGACAGATCATGGGCACCGACTGGGTTCATATCGAAGACGGCACGGGGACCAAAGCGGAAAAAAACAACAAGATTATCCTGCGTACAATTCAGGATGGTATAGCGGTAGGGGATGAAATTGTCGCGAAAGGCGTTGTCTATGTAAACAAGGATTACGGTTATGGTTATTTCTATCCGGTTATTGTTGAAGATGCGGTGTTTGACAAATAGCATTTGGGATTATGAATCATAGCTGGTTTCGATTTGAGCCTTTCGCCCTGTTTTCTTGGTTTACTGCACTGCCGATTAACCGCTGAGGAAGTCAGAATCATGCTGCAGGACAAGCCGGTCTAATCCAGCAATGGGGGAGCGCATGCGACACTCAATCTACCTGTTCCTGTCGTTGGCACTCTACACCGCCGCGCTCCATGCCGAGATTGCCATGAATGCACCACCGGAAGTACCCGCCGGTGGACGAGTCATCATTGACTTGAGCGGTGATGTCGGCAAGCGTGATTTCATTACCATCCTGCCGCCAGGTGAGGCGGAAGGCAGCTACGCCGACTACAAGTATCTGCGTTCCAGAAGCAGTATTGAACTGCGTGCTCCGGAAGATGCGGGGAGCTACGAGATACGCTACCTGGACGCCAATCCACCCTATGCCACGAAAGCGCGCCAGCCACTGACGGTTACTCCAGTTGAGGCGTCCCTGCAGGCTCCCGCGGAGGTTGATGCCGGGGCAAGGTTCCAGGTGACCTGGTCCGGTCCAGGCAATCCGCAAGACTTCATAGCACTGAGCGATCCGCAAGGGGATGGCAATGCACGGAAGTGGATTACCTATGCCTACACGAAAAAGGGCAATCCGGTCACTTTGCGGGCACCGGACAAGCCCGGCAGCTACGAAGTTCACTATCGTACCGGTGTGAAATACTACACCCTGGCCAAGGCGGCAGTGACTGTCGCCGGCACGACTGCCAAGGTGGAGGCTCCCGACAGTGTCAAGGCCGGGCAAGACTTCAGCGTAAGCTGGAGCGGTCCGGGCCATAGCCAGGATTTCATCGCCATCTCGCCGAAGGACTCGGATGTTCGCAAATACCACCACTACCAGTACACCCGCAAGGGCTCTACGCTGGTCCTCCATGCCCCGGATCTGCCAGGCACCTATGAGGTGCGTTATCAGACAGGCCAATCCTATGCCGTCCTGGCGAGCAAGCTGATAACAGTCACTGCTGTCAGCGCAAATCTGGACGGCCCCGACCAGGTGCAGGGCGGCAAGACCTTCGAGGTAACCTGGAGCGGACCGGATAATCCCGGTGACTACATCGCGGTGATGGATAGGGGGTCGGATAAGCGTGCCCCGGCAAGAGGGAAGTGGGCCTATACGCGACACGGTAATCCCGCGCGTTTGCGCGCACCTCAGAAAGCCGGGGAGTACGAGATCCGCTACCAGACCGGGCAGACCGCGGCCATTCTGGCCGGATACAACTTGCAGGTTACGCCCCCACCCGTAGCGCCTGGCCATCTTATTGTCACCCTTGATCCCGGCGTGTCCGGTTTCGCGGCCAATGATGCGGTGGAGATCATACTCGATGCCTCGGGAAGCATGTTGAAGCGACAGGATGGCAAGCGCCGGATCGAGATCGCCCGCGAAGTGCTATTGGGCCTGACCGGCGATCTGATACCTGCCGGTACCCTGTTCGCACTGCGCGTGTTCGGCCACAAGGAGGCCGACTCCTGCCGCACAGATCTGGAAGAGCCTCTCGCTCCACTGCGCCCGGAACGGGTAGATAGAAAGATCGGAGAACTGCAGGCGATGAATCTTGCCAAGACACCGATTGCACGCTCACTTGAACTGGTGGCCGAGGATCTTGCAAGGGTCAGCGGGGAGCGCGTGGTGATCCTGGTAACCGATGGCGAGGAGACCTGTGACGGTGACCCTGCGGCCGTAATCGAGGCGCTACAGGCCGCGGGCATGGATGTGCGTGTCAATATCGTCGGTTTTGCCATCGACGATGAAGATCTCAAGTCGCGTTTTCGCTACTGGGCCGATCTGGGGGGTGGCGATTACCATGATGCCGTGAGCGCCGATGACCTCAGGCGGTCGATGAATCGCGCCCTGCAAGCCCCCTATGATGTGCTTGATATCAACGGCATGGTTGTCGCCAGTGGCAAGGTAGGTGATAACGGTGTCGAACTCGCTCCCGGTGAATACATGGTGAAAACACGCACCACACCGTCTCTGCATGGAAATGTGACAGTGCTATCTGCTAAAAGGGCCGGCGTGGTATTAAAATAGACTTGGTTGAAACCTCTCAACAGGGGTTCAGACAGAAAGCTGCCAGTCGGCCATCAGCTAATGCCCATGTGATCGACAAGCCGTCGAGACCTGTTGTCTTGAACTTGCGCCAGTGTAGTTGGCGTTGTTCCCGATGTCCTCACCCAGGTGGTGAAATTGAAGCCTGCAATCTTGGCGTCATCCAACGCACACCACAACTTATGTATACGAAGCTGCGCCATAGGTGAGACTGCCGGCAGGATAGAGTGCTTTTTTTTACAGATCATGTTTTTTTAAAGGTGTTAACTGTCTTGAGTCCGGCCAGAATGTTTCGTTCATACCTCATGGGGGGCTTTGTGTCGATGGCTGTAACCGCTGTTGCCTGCGCAGCGGAAATCGATAGTGTGAGTACAAGAAAAATTGATCTTGAGAGCAGTCGTGCAGCCATTAACAGCATCTTCAATCAACGAATCGAGCTGGGGATAGATGAAGCAAACCGTAGTCGCATAAGCATTCGGAAACTGGGTGATCTTGAGCTCTATCGTGAAGGGGATTACTGCGATGAGCGGGTACTCTATAGAGAACTCAGAAAGGCAATCTTCGAATCCAATACCGTGACATGGGGACTTAAGGGGTACCTCCTCGATATGCAACTGCGCGAACTGCTCGCGAGGCATAGCTACTCCCTGTCACTGAATGATTCGATCTATCGGGATATCGGTTATATCGAGGGAATCTCGCTGAATCTGAAGGAGCTGAGCGATGTGGTGAAGGTGGATGGGGTCCTCCTCGGGCTTGACAAACTCGGCCACTTTTTTGCCGAGGGTTGGCACTACTACGAAATGTTGGCCTTTGCCGACAAGACCGTTTATGACGCCCTTGCCTGGGGTAGGGAGAAAGAGGCCGGACTGTTTGGCTATACCACCACGGGGATTTTTTCTTATGCCGATCTAACGGCAAACTTCAACGGTATGCGTTTTTGGAACAGAGTGCTGCTTAAGCATGATGATCCCTTGAAGGGTGTGATTGGCAATCTGCTGGAGAGACCCTATGTCAGCTGCGATATTCAGATTGTCGAATCATTCAAGGCAGGCGAACTGGTAAAGGCCTGGGAAAGTAACGCAGCCTTCGATATCGCGGAGTATATCGATGGGAGCTGGGATGAGGGAAATAACTGCAACAGCTATGCTGATCCGATAATCGAGGCCAAGGTGTCGAAACGTGCTCGTGATGCCGATCCAGGCTTTACCTGCCCCTACCGCAAGGAGGCCTGTTCGAGTTCAAGGGCCAAGTATGGCGAGTTTTCCAGGTTTTTGCTGCACCCTTCATGTCTAAGCGTTGAGCAGTAGCTGCAACGCGGTACCAGAGGCGCTGTCTGGTCGCCGCACCGCTTGGCCTTCATTGTGACCAGGCGTTCCAGGCGGTTTCTAAAGCTGCACGGGCATGCCAGGCTCGAGATCGAGTAGGCGGGAGGCGTTACCGCGGTTGACGGCGAACTCCACCAGCCCTATGGAGTTGCGGTACCAGAAAGGCTCGCCAGCGGCGACCTCGGAGAATGTGCGCGCATAGCCAAGGAGTGTGCCATTGATGGAAAAAGTCATGTCGTCAGCAACATCTTCCGCCTTGATAGCCGTCATCGCATTGCCGTAGTTGTCTATATAGATAATGCGTTTGTTGTCGAAAGGCGTGTCGTACCCAACCAATTCCTGTGGCATAAGGGGGGTTCCAGCGACCTCCTTGCCTACAGCCAGATTGGCTGCCACGGGAGCAAACAGGTCGCGACCGTGAAAACTGTTGGAGAGATGGGGTGGGCGCCAGTCGATGGCTTCGATTTCGCACCGCCCGGAGCGACGCACCAGAGGGATAAACAGGCCGTTGTCGGGGCCGACTAAAAGCTGGTTGCCGCTCTCTATCATGAGGGGCCGCCGGTCTGTGCCGACTCCGGGATCCACCACAGCCAGGACCAGGGTTCGAGCCGGCAGATTGTCGCACAGGCAAGAGAGAAGCGTGCCTGCCGACTGAGGGTCGAACATCGGTGCATCCGCCATCAGGGTCACCCTTGGTACCCCTGGCGCTTGTGAGGCGATGACGGCATGCATCTGGCCCAGGTAGGGGCCACTGGTACCGAAATCGGTATAGCTGGCGATCAGTGAGATGGGTGCTGTGACTAAACGCATCAGCGAAGAATACACCTATTGGCTATTCCGTGGACAGCGCGAGTGGATATACCGCAGGGCAGAAGCAGGGGGCGGAATCAGGAGAAGACCGGAATGTTCCTGGCCTGGTCTGGTTGTGTGGCCCTTAGACCATAATATCGATATTGCTGCCCACGGCACCGCCGTCATTCGGTTTTGGTGCACTCTGTTCGATAGAGGCAACGAGCTGTGCGGCGGTCTGTTTCTCGATCTCCATCTCTTTCTTTTGCGCAGCGACGCTGACTTCCGTTCTTGTCGCGATATTCGCGAGCATGCTGGCTGTTGGTGAGCTGGCTCCGGAAACGTCCATTCGGTTACTCCTGATCGAGTGATATTCCCTTACTATAGCGGCAGGCCGTGCATCTTATGTAGTGCGGTTCAGGAAGTGGCTTCATCAAGTTTGCTGTTTTCAACGGCTGTACCTTGCTGCCGTGTTAGGAATTATCCCGATCGAGCCGGTCTCCGTGGATCTGTTCGTAGACATCGAAAATTGCGATCGCCATCGCCGCGATGACCGGGCCGAACAACATTCCTATGATGCCAAACTGGATCAGTCCGGCGAGGGTGGAGAGCACGGTCAGCAGGGTGTGATCGAGGGCGCCGAGATTGCCGCCATCCGGGAGGCCCTTGGAGATCTTCTGGATCATCACCGGGCGCAGGATATTGTCGATAACAAATCCCATTACCACTGCACCCCAGACCACGATCAGCACCGCCTGCCAGACCTCTCCCTGAAGATAGAGGTAGATGGCTACCGGTATCCAGATCAATGCCGATCCCACCACCGGGATGAAGGAGGTGACTGCGATACCTATGCCTAGAAACAGCGCCGGCATTCCCATGAAGCTCATCAGAATACCGAAACTCAAACCCTGCAGCATGGCCACGACAACCACGCTGATGGTCAGGACTGTTGCCAGGCTGCTGAAGCGAACCATCAGCATCTCGTCGTAACGATTCGGCAGTGGTGAAAGCACTTTCAGGTAGCGTGCCACATCATCCCCGTCGCGATAGAAGAAAAAGAGTGCAAAAACCGATAGGAATACAAAGGTAAGGAATCCCGCGGTATTGCTGAGGATGCTGCGCAAGAGAAAGACAACGGTGTTTTTTGCCACCGAGATCAGTTTGTTGAGATTGGCGTCCAGTTGGGCCAGGAGTGCGCTCTGATCGCCAATATCGAAAGGCAGGATCTTTGCCGTATCGCTGTAGATCTGTTTCAAACTCTCGGAATCCTGGGTATCTACCCAGCCCTGTACCGATCCGTAGAGTTCACTGGCGCGCAGTGAGATCTCGATCAGCAGGTAGGTGATGGGAGCGATAACGGTGAAGAAGATCACTATGCTCATCAGGGTGGCGGCGGCGGTATCGCTCAGCTTCCAGCGGTGTTGAAGCTTGAGAAATAGCTGGTAGGTGGCGGTAGCAACGATGAGGGAAAAGAAGAGCGCCGGCAGGAATGGAAGGAACAACCAGATAAGCCCCGCAAGCGCGAGGACAATCAGACTGACCAGGAAGCCTTCCTGGAACGGGGGTGAATTCGGTTTATCGTTCATTTATGCAACGCACCAGCGGTAAATAATGAGGTTTGTCAGGGTGGATTATAAGGGTATTCACATGATTTGCCTCAACTTCGCTTATTCTTATGCATGATTTGCTTGCAGGGAAGCGGTTTGGTCCGGTGTTGCTGCGGGCCTCTGGTTGGGAATGGACATGCTTATAACCAGTGCATGGGATACGCGTGCTCCCAAGCCAATCGATAATTACGCGCGATAACTTGCGCGGAGGTTTAAGGGTGTCAACGGGACAGAGCTACCGCTCCTTCCTGCCCGACTCGTTAGTTGTGACGCCGGACACAGATGTTGTTCTAAAGTTTTTCAGCCTGAAACCGTTATCACTACAACCTTTGTTGTTTGTGTCGAGTTATTGTTCATGGTCTTCATGGGAACGCTGTTTTGCCTAGAGTATTGCTGATAGAGCTTTCTGCCACGGTTCGGCGTATCGCAAGGAATCACCTGATCAAGGCAGGGTATGAAGTTGAGACCGACATCGATTTCAACTCCGCGCTGGTACGCTTTCAACCTGGCTCGGAGGAGGGCGGGGCATTCGATGCGCTTGTGCTGGGATGGCCGGGTCAGGTGATCCCTGGCGCTGAAGCGTTGTTAGCAATGTTGCAGCGAGATGCCCATGCAAATCTCCCGGTGGTGACTTTTTCCCATGAATCGGAAGCGACCATTACCGATTGGGTGGGACGCAGAGCCTATACGGCCTTCCTCCACTGGGTAGATTACAGAAAGTCCACAGACCTGCTTGCGCAACTTCTTGTCGATGCCAACAACAGATCTCCCGGACATGCTGGGTCAAACCCGATCGTGCAACCTATCCGTGTTTTATTCGTCGACGATTCGCGCACGGTACGGACGAAGTACCAGCGGTTACTGATGGCAAACGGTTACTACACCGAGACTGCGGCCAACGTCGCGGAGGGTTTTGAAAAGGCCGTTACTGCTCAATTCGACATCGCCATCATCGATTACTTCATGCCTGATGCCACCGGCGACGTTCTTTGTCAGCGTTTACGCGATCATGAAGCAACAACGACTATCACCAGCGCAATAATCACCGGCAGCTATCTGGACAAAGCCATCAAACAATCCCTGGAAGCGGGTGCTGTGGAGTGCATGTTCAAGAACGAAAGCGACGACCTGTTCCTGACCAGAATTGATGCAATGAGCAGGCATATACGCGCCCACAAATCGATTGAGAAGGAGCGCGAGCGTCTCGGTGGTATTCTCAGGTCGGTGGGTGAGGGGGTCTATGGTGTGGACTCGGACGGCTACATATCGTTCGTCAACCCGGCCTGTAGACGTATCCTCGGCTACGAACCGGAAGAACGGTTGATCGGGCGTTCGGCATTGGCGCTTTTCCACTATGCCGATGCACATGGGAATCCTGACAGCGTGGAGGGGAGTCTGCTTCAGCAGACCTATGCGGGCGGCGATTCCATCGAGGCGAGGGAGATCACCTTCTGGCATAAATGCGGTACGCCGATACAAGTGGAATGTACGGTGTTTCCTCTTACCATCGAGGAGAAACGCGAGGGTTCAGTGGTCGCATTTCGCGACATTTCAGAACGTAAACTGCTTGAAGATGAGTTGCGCTGGCAGGCAACTCACGATGTCTTGACCAAGCTATACAACAGGCGGTACTTCGAGGAGCAGCTTACTCAGGAGACTGAACGCATAAAGCGCAGTAGCGAAACCAGTGCCCTGCTCTACGTCGACCTTGATCGGTTTAAGTATGTCAATGATACGGCTGGACATGCAGCAGGTGATCGTTTGTTGATTGAGGTTGCACAGCAATTGGCGCAGCGTCTGAGAAAATCCGATCTGCTCGCACGCCTGGGTGGTGACGAGTTTGCCTTGATCCTGCGCAACATATGCAAGGGAAATGTTGATCAAGTGGCGGATGACTACCGTAAGATCCTGGACCAGTACACGTTTGCCCACAATGGAAAGCAGTATCGGGTGAACGGTACTATTGGTATTGCCCTGATTGACCGGGATTCACCGTCTGCGGGTGAAGTTCTCGCCAATGCGGATATCGCCTGCCATATCGCCAAGGGCGAAGGGCGTAACAGAACCCATCTCTTTATCCCGGAGAGCGATAGCAAAAAGGCGATGGAGCAGGACTTGGGTTGGTCGTCGCGCCTGCATAATGCCTTGGAGCAGGATCATCTGTTTCTCCACTATCAGCCTATCGTTCCGGTTGCGCATATTCCCAATGTGTTGATGTCGGCGACAGCGGGGCCGATTTATCACAAGCTCCTTTCGGTCGTGCCCCAGGATATGCAGCTCAACGAGCTCTTGTTGCGCCTCGATGACCCGGTATGGGGAATGGTATTGCCCGGGGCATTTCTCCCTGCTGCGGAACGCTTCAATATGATGGAGAAAATTGACCACTGGGTGATCAGTGCCGCGCTGAAGAAACTGGCATTGCTGCAGTATTCAGGCTTCAGGGGGGTGTTCACCGTCAATCTCTCGACGCAGTCTATTACCAATACCGGGTTGATCGAAGATATCGAAGAGCTGATCGCCAACCTTGATATAGATGCGGGCAAAGTGATTTTTGAGATAACCGAGAACTCGGCGGTCTCCAATCTGGCCTCTGCCAATGAACTGATCTCCAGGTTGAGTGCGTTCGGCTGTCGTTTCGCGTTGGATGACTTCGGCAGTGGATTCTCTTCGTTTTCCCACTTGAAAAATCTGCCGGTGGATTTCGTCAAGATCGACGGTCTTCTGGTCAGGGGTGTCGTGGGAGATCGAAGTGACCGGGCAATTGTCCGGTCAATCAACGACATCGCCCACTCCCTGGGGAAAAAAACCATAGCCGAGTTTGTGGAAAACGCAGAAATCCTCCAATTCCTCTGCGAGTCTGGTGTGGACTATGTGCAGGGACACCATCTCTCGCCGGCGCTGGACTTCTCAACGCTCAGTCATCAAGCCGGGGAAATACCCGCGGACCGCCAGGGCAACGGAAGATAGAAAAAGTTGCAGGGCCGACTGCCAGTCCCGGTTCGGGTTATCTGCCTGCAGCAGTCCCGTGAGCGCTGTTACGGGACAAATATGTGATCGAGTACACCTGTGATCGCGACCCTGTCACTTCCTCCTGTGACGATTTTAGGCAATATTGTTTTTCGAGGAGTTTTAAAAGCCAACCTCTCTTAAGAAAAAAAGAGATGAAACCTAACGACTGCTTGCGAGGGGCCTGCCCTGGGACACCCTTCACCAGCGGCATACGGAGAAGGAGAGCGCCATGTCTGTCTCTGTTCAACGGTTTGCCCACATTGTGTTGTTTACCCTGTTGGGATCGGTGGCCGCTTGCGGAGGCGGCGGGGGTGGCGGGGATACAACCCCGGATAGCGCGCTTCAGGTTGATCTCGGGATGGCTCGGACCCTCTCCTTGCCGGATACCTTGATCCCCAATCCAACTGTGCTGATCGACGGTTCACCCCCATCGACTCAGGTGGGTTATGCCTGGAGTCAACTTCAAGGTCCGGCGTCGGTTAACTTTTCCGATCCATCTGCGGCATCGCCTGAGATAATCTTTCCCGTCAACGGCAGCTACCGATTGAGGCTTGAGGTGAGCGGTCAGGGGCTGGTCGAAAACGCTCTGTTGCAGGTGACGGTAAACACCAGGGCTTCGGGACCCTCAGGGCTCACAGTATTGCCAGCCAACATTGATCAATGCATTGCCCCGGCTGATGCAGGTAGTGCGACCGAACTACGACTCGCCACACCCTATCCGGCGCTGCCGTCTCTGGGTCCCCTGGTGGGGCTGTTCCAGGTGCCGGGGGATAACAGCGAGTGGTATGCGGTACAGCAGACGGGTCAGGTCGTACGCTTCGACAACGACCCAGCGGTGCAGGCTACCCACACGTTCATCGATATCAGCGATCGGCTCGACTACGGTGGTGAGAAGGGACTGCTCGGGCTGGCCTTCCATCCCGACTATGCGAGTAATGGCTTGGTCTATCTCTCCTATACCGCATCACCTGTCAGCGGATTGGAATCACGCATCTCTCGTTTCAGTCTCGACAGCGTCACGCAGACCCTGGATCCCGGCTCGGAGCAGATCCTGCTCACGGTACCCCAGCCCTACAGTAACCACAACGGAGGACAGATTGCCTTCGGCCCCGACGGGTTGCTCTATATAGGATTGGGTGATGGCGGCTCGGGCGGCGATCCCCAGGGGCATGGACAAAATACCTCGTCCCTGTTGGGTTCGATGCTGCGTATCAATGTTGGCACGGGCGTCGGCGGCTATAGCATACCCTCCGACAACCCCTTCGTTTCCGGGGGTGGCGCGGCAGAAATCTATGCATATGGGTTGCGTAATCCCTGGCGTTGGAGTTTCGACCGGCAGACAGGGGATCTCTGGCTCGGGGATGTGGGGCAGAACGCCTATGAGGAGGTGGACATAATCCATAATGGCGGCAACTACGGTTGGAACCTGATGGAGGGGAACCACTGCTACCCCTCCTCTAGCAACTGCGATGACACTGGACTGGTGCTGCCTGTGGCGGAATATGACCACAGTCAGGGTATCTCGGTGACAGGTGGTTATGTCTACCGTGGCAGCGACATACCCCGGATACAGGGCCACTATCTCTATAGCGATTACGGTTCCGGCAGGATCTGGGGATTGGCGGATAACGGAGCCGGCGGCTACAGCGCCGAGGAGCTCCTGGACAGTGATCTCAATGTGGTCTCTTTCGCCGAGGATCAGCTGGGTGAACTCTATGTGCTGCATCTGGGGGGGAGTATTCATAAACTGACAGCCGAGACCAGTGGCACCGGCGGGACCGTACCCACCATGCTTTCGGGCTGGGGCTGCTTTCAAGCCGGCGATGTGGAGAATTTTTCCGACTACGTCATCCCATACAATATCAATGCCCTGTTATGGAGCGACTTCGCCGACAAGGAACGCTTCATGGCCATACCCGAAGAGAGTACCGTCTCGATCGATGCCGAGGGTCGCTTTGACTTTCCTCCCGGCAGCGTTCTGGGGAAGCATTTTCGGCTTGACGGTGAGTTGATCGAGACCCGTCTGTTGATGCGACACGCCAATAGCGGCTGGCGCGGCTACAGCTATGAATGGAACGATACCCTGAGCGATGCTGTTCTGCTCGAAAATGCCAAAGAGAAGGCTTTTACCGACCAGACCTGGCACTACCCCAGCCCCGCGGAGTGTCTGCTTTGTCATACCACTATTTCCGGTGTTGCCCTTGGACCGGAGCTGGGTCAGCTCAACCGGGACTTTCCCTATCCCGCTCGAAGTGCAAATCAGCTGATGACCTATGAGGCAATTGGCCTGTTGGCTGATTCACTCAATGATCTGCAGAGGTCGACCGCTTTCTATGCCGTCGATGACACAGCCTACTCGGCGGAGCGCCGTGCACGCAGCTATCTCCACAGTAACTGTGCCATGTGCCACCAGCCCGGTGGTACCGGAGGGGGTGATCTCGACTTGCGCATGAGCGCCGACCTGAGTACCAGCGGCCTCTGTAACCGGGCGCCCCTGGCCGGAGACCTCGGCCTGAACAATCCGGTATTGCTCAAACCGGGTGACCCGGACAACTCCATACTGGTGCTGCGCATGGAGACCCTTGGGGAAGCCCGCATGCCGCCTCTTGGGAGCAGCGAGATCGATACCCAGGCAGCGGCCGTTGTACGGGAGTGGGTATCCACGCTTGTATCCTGTGATACTGCGGATTGAAACAATCCACTGCGCATGCTGTTAGCGGGTCAGCTGGGTGATTTCAACTGCATCGCTCTGTGCTTTTACCAGCAAACCGTCCATTCCCTGTGTACGCGTTGCCTCCAGAGATGTGTTGACGAACGGTTGCCGATTCCATGGTCTTGCTGGCGTGGGGAGACACGTAATCCATGCCGCATCATGCTTTGTCGGTTACCCGGGAGATCGTTGGTGTTTGCGGCTTCCTAGGTGGCCACTGCTACAATTTCGTGATCTGCATTAACAGCAACGACAGCTGTTTGGTTATTGCGTACAGCCTACCGGCCTGACCGGCGCTGTCATTTTCTGCCGCCGTTCTGTCATCCGATACGCTAGATTTTTCGGGTGTGTAGATGAAATCGTTCATAATTACCAGAGCGATAGAAAACGCCGATAATGGTGACATGCCCGTTTTATGCTTCCGCGTCTTACATGTCGTTGCTTGTTTAAGGGTCGCACTCGAGGTGATTTCAACCTGATCCTGTTTCAGTCGCGGGATATCGATTAGGCGTGAGGTGATAGGAATGATGATGTATTCTTAACGCCATGAATTGACTGTTTGCTAAAGGAAGCGAAATCGAAATGTACGAGAAGAGCATCGAACTGTTGAATCAGGCTGTAGCCGATGAACTGACGGCGGTCCATCAATACATGTACTTCCATTTCCACTGCGATGACCAGGGCATCGAGTTGTTGTCGGCCCTGTTCAAACGTACTGCCATCGAGGAGATGATGCATATTGAACGCCTCGCCGACCGAATTCTGTTTCTCAAAGGGGATGTGGTCATGGAGGCGGCCGCAAAGGTGGAGCCGATCCAGGATGTGATGTCAATGCTGGAATGGGCCGACAGCTCCGAACAGTCCGCCATCAAGATGTATAACGGATTCGCCATCGAGTGTGCCAATCATGCGGACTCCGCGACCAAAAAGCTGTTCGAGGACCTGGTCATGGATGAAGAGCGCCACTTCGGCCAGTTCGACAGCGAAAGCGAGAACGTGAAGCGTTTTGGCGAAAGTTACCTGGCCCAGCAGGCGATGGAACGGAGCAAGGCCTCGGTAGGCCCACAAGAGTGACGGAATTGAGGGGGGCTGTTTGTTGGCTTGCGCTGACCTGGTCGGGACATTTCCAGGCGGCTCCAATGCCCTGCGGTCTTGGTGTCAAGGAGGTACCGCAAGGTTTGTGGTGATGCACGCTGGAGCACAATATGGCCTTGAGTTATAGCCATTCAACTCTATACAAATTACTGTTTGTGTCTGTTTTCGCCATACTGTCGGCGGATGTTTGTGCACAAAAGACAGCGGCGGGAATAGTGTCAAAACTGGATCGCGACGGCGACGGAAGGATCAGTCGGGAGGAGTGGCGCAAGAAGCGGATATTCGACAAGGTCGATCTGGATGGAGACGGGGTCATATCCTTTCACGAGCTGCAGATACGATTGGGTGAAAAAAAACCTGATCCGCAAAGCGGCATCGATATGCCGGATCCTGTTACCATCAGCGCCATCCGTCGCGGACGACATGACAGTGTGCAGGATCTGAGAGATCGTGGATTGATCGAGACCGGTCTCTACCCTGTATGGGACGAGGATGTCGTATGTCCAGATATCGACCATTGGTTCGCCATGGATTATTCCCGAGTGCGTCCCAAGGAGGCCTACCACGGCGGTATCGATATACCTGCTCCATTTGGCACATCCGTTCATGCGGTGATGGATGGTGAGGTGATCGCGATCTACGAGGGTAAGCAGAGTCCACGCGGTATCGAGGTGGTGCTGCGGCATACCCCTGAGGAGAGCGGTCTGCCGCTCTACCTCTACAGTCGATACACCCATTTCAAACGTATGCCCGAGGTCGAGGTGGGGCAGCGCCTGAAGATGGGCGATGTCATCGGTGCCACCGGAAACACTGGGGTCTTGAGCTGCGAACTGAAGCGCGAGATCTGCAGGAAAACCCGTCGTCCGGCCCTCCACTTCGATATCCTCTACTCCAGCAATGAGAAATATTACGATAGCGGCAACATGGTGATCCCATTCGAGGCGCAATGGATGGATCCGAATGCGCTGTATCGTAAATCCATGCCTGTCGCGTCACGAACCATGGCTGCGCTACCCAGGAAACAGAAGGCCGTCCATATCTCCTATATGCTGGAAAGCGGAGAGGTTTACCCGCCTGATAGTAAAATGATTTGGCCCTATCTTTGCCGTCATTAGGCCCTGACAAAGAGACCAGGCTGGTCAGTGGCTACTGGGTGTTACAGCGGTGATCGCCACTAGGCTTCATGCTGTGAATCCTCCAGCAATCCGGTGATGTCCGCTACGTCGCCGATGGCGATAAGGCTATCGAATTCGGCTTTCAGGCGCTTGCTTCTGCCGGGGGAGAGTTGGACCAGACGGTCGATAGCCTGTTCGATTTCGGCTTTTGGGGGTATGTCTGGCCGGTTTACGAATATCTTGATACAACGCAAGTCCCTTTTCAGGGCATATTGAATGAATTCGACTCGCTGGGCTTCATCGTCAATTTCAAAATCGGCGAGGGATCTTATTTCAAATTCAGGCGCGTTGCCGCATCGCTCCTTACAGAGGTAGAGAACGATCTCGGCGGAGCCCTGTTCGATAACTTTCTGCATGATTCGCTGCAAGCGGCCGTTCTTTGTCATCACACTGAAATCGAATTCGCCGTCAGCGACCTCGAAAAAGTCGACAAGCGGGGACGGCGATGCCGTGATGCCGAGTCTGAAGGTCCAGTCGTTCTGGGATCTGCAGTAGATGAAAACGGGCAGAGTGGCGGTACTTTCTATAAATATCGACGAGTATAGGCGTGAAGTCACAGCCCGCAGTGTATGCGAGGACTCCAGGCGCAGGTCCGATTGGCGCTTGGCCAGAAAAGCGGAAAACGCATGCGCGAACTGTTTGCCTTTTGGGTTATCGCTGATTTTAAAGCGTAACAGCTTTTCGCCGTCAGCTGGCCCGCCAACGATTTCGGCCGGCACCTTGCGAAATGTACCCTTAATACGGGCCAGACTTGAGCTTCGTGCCTCGAGTCTGGGAAAGGTTACCTTTGCCTTGCGTTCTGAGACAAACGCGTCATGTGAATCAGCGATATTTACCGACAATCCATGGGCCGAGACATCACGGGTCTTGCCGTAATAGGTCTTTTTCGCGATTTCGATCTCGACCCGCATCTGTCCCAGGTAGCGGTCTTCACTTCTGTTTTCCTGGATATAGTGGATGGGTAACATTTGAGGAGCTGTATGGTAGTACTGAGAATCGATGCCGTTTATCAGATCTTCATGCATGACCTGGTCAATGCCGCACTCCTCCCGACGCCAATTACGAACCTGGTCGGTTACATCGATCATGGCGCCAACGAATGCCAGGGATGTGGCATCAATGAGCAGCTTGCGGACATGTTTGTCACTGTGATCGGGAAGCGGCTCCAATGCATCATCAATCCGCATCTCCACCGGCCTGTTGGCTACCCGTGCGACAACCTTGAATACCCGGAATCCTGCCTGATTCATATGTCGTTTCAGATGTTGACACCACTGTTTATGAGCGGAACATTCAAGGTCGGCCACAATTTGCGGTTTGCCATGCTCCGCTGAAGGACAGACTGCAATCAGGGTGTCAGCCTTGCTGTTTCTTATCGCCAGCCTGGTTAGCAGCTTTATACGTCGAGGTGTGATAAGGGAAGTGAAGTCGAATCGACCGTCTGAATTGCAGAATGCACTAAGCGAGCGCTGATTTACCCGATTGCCAAATATAATGCGCAGCGGCGATTCACCATCCTGTGACTCGAATATGAAGAAAGGCATTATGGACGTGGAACGCATATAGAAACGCTCCGCCAGCAACGCTTGTGCCGTCAGCAGGGCGTCTTCCGAATCGGTTTGTTCAGAGATCGCCGTCTGCCCCGATGTCTTGATATGTTCCGATATCACCGCCAGGCCGTCCTTTGCCTCACTCTCAATACATTGCAAGGCTACCAGGGTATCGTTCAGCAGACGACGGATACGCACGACGCGGTAGTTGAGTTCCGGATGATCAAGCTGACGCCCAACCGAGGGCATGACGTCGACGCGTACCAGGTCGCTCTCAGAAACATCGATAGGCGTTTTCACACGGAGCTGCAGACCGGATTGGGAGATGTCACGGGTTTCAGCGGCATAGGTCTCGCCATTCCAGATCAGATCCATATTCAGATTGATCTTGTAGCGGTCGTAGATCCTTTTTTCGAAATAGGACAGGTCGATTGCGAGGTTGTTGGCGGCCAGATCCGAAGCTGAGCTGAGACTGGATTTAAGCGATGCGGCTGCAGCCGCTTGAGATTCCTCTAGGGCGGTGTCGGCGCTCCCCAGGCGCATTGCATGTTCCGGCTTGGCTGGTTCGCCGCCGAAGCGCCTGAGAATCGCTTCATACGTCTCTACGGTGAAAACGCCCGCATTCTTTTTCAATCCCTCAAGAAAAAGCTGGTGCGCCGCCGAGTCGAGCCATAGTGTCCGGCCACGATAGGAGAAGCGTTTACAAGGTTGTTCTACCCGCGATCTGAGATCCAGTGGTCGCAGACACTCGCTTTCGAGTCGTTGGCGTTCGACTCGCTGCAGAAACTCATTGGAAGCGTTAGATCCCTGCCTGGTGTTGGTCGTCCCTTCTGACAATATTCTTGTCGTTTGCATCAGAGTGGTCGCTACTTCTATTTAAGGATTTTTGTAGGGGGGTGTATCGTCAGGTAGGCGGTTTTCTTTAGCGGATTTGTCTGTCGATGGCGGCTGTGACAGGGGCGACATGGTGTACGAAACCCAGGTACAAATGAAATGACTGGGCGAATGAAGTCTGGGTAAGGTTCTGTCAGATCTGTAGGTTGAATGAATAAAAAATCACTAATAATCAACAATTAAACCTTATTTCTCCAGCGTTGACACGGTAACACGGGCTATCCGGGCGAAACCCCCGATTATGGACTGTGAGCTATTTGTAAACTTTTGTAACACGCCTGACTGGTATTTGTCTGTGCAGGTCTGGGGGACTGGTCAATTCGCCCCATCCTCATTGTCCTCCCTTTCTGGCCAGGGTTTGGAACCATGGACTTCCTTGCAGGGTCCCACTGCAGACGATCGTGAATCCACGCCCCGGCGGTGATATGCGCTAACGTGATCATTGTATCCGTTTGGGTCCATTACCCTACCCAAATAACAACGTTATGTTATAACATTTGCTAAAACGTACCAGGAGACCTATTGGAAATGCCAAATATCAGCCAAGGAACCATTTACTTGTGTGCAGCCCTGATGGTCGGTTCATTCCATCTGCATGCGCATGGACCGGAACATGAACAGCATGAGGCCCATGTCCACGGAGAGGCGCAGTTATTGCTCGCCATTGAGGGTGATGACCTCGAAATCGAATTGCACAGTCCGGCAATGAATATCGTGGGTTTTGAACATCGGCCGGCCAATGCGGCACAAAAGCAGGCAGTCGAATCGGCGATCGACACCCTGAAGCAGCCGGGACTGGTATTCAATATCCCCACCGTGGCCAAATGTGAAACTGTCTCTGTCGAGGTGGAGACCCCCCTTGCCGAAGATGACGGGCACGATGACGAGGATCATACCAACTTCACGGGTCACTACCGTTTTCGATGCGCAGCTATCTCCCGTCTGCAAGGGATCGAGGTCAAGCTCCTCAAGCATTTTCCGGGTATCGAGGTCATCGATGTGCAGAGTATTTCAAAACGGGGCCAGCAGCAGATAGACTTGACACCGGAACAGAACATGCTGGCACTCTAGCCGGTGGACATTTTGCAGATTGGTACCCAAGCTTCATGCCACAAACTGCTGCGATAGAGGTTAGGAATCTGCGATTCAGATGGCGTAGAGAGCTCCCTGAGGTGCTGCACATAAAGGCGCTTGAGGTGGCTCGTGGTGAGCGTATCTTTATTCGCGGCGCCAGCGGCAGCGGCAAGAGCACGCTGTTGGCGCTGCTTGCCGGCGTCAATCTGCCAAGCGGGGGTGATGTGGAGGTCCTTGGGGAGACCGTCAACCGTCTCTCCAGTGCCAGGCGGGACCATTTTCGCTCCGACCATATCGGATTCATATTTCAGCTCTTCAATCTCATCCCCTATCTCTCGGTACTGGACAACGTCACCTTGCCCTGCCGTTTTTCCCGCCGACGCAAGGAGAAGGCGACGCTATCGGGAAACACTCTCCACGACGAGGCGATGCGACTGCTCGCACACCTGGACCTGGCCGATGATGATCTTATCCATCGTCCGGTGACGGAGTTGAGCGTCGGCCAACAGCAGCGTGTGGCGACGGCGCGTGCGCTGATCGGTGCGCCGGAGATTCTTATCGCCGATGAGCCTACCTCGGCCCTTGATAGCGATATGCGACAGGCCTTTCTCCGGCTGTTGTTTCAGGAGTGTGAGGAGACGGGCTCGACCCTGCTCTTTGTCAGTCACGACCGCCAGCTGGAGGTGCTGTTCGAGCAGCATATTGCGTTGGATGAGATCAATGAGCTGGCACAGGAAGGGGTGTGATGGCGATTTTCTCCCTAGCCTTCAAAAGCCTGTTGAACCGCCGTTTCACGGCGAGTCTGGTATTGCTGAGCATCGCCCTCAGTGTCTCACTGTTACTGGGTGTGGAGCGATTGCGGGTGGAATCCCGCAACAGCTTCGCCAATACCATCTCCGCTACAGATCTTGTCGTTGGCGCCCGCAGCGGCGCTATCAATCTGCTGCTCTATTCGGTGTTCCGAATCGGAGATGCCACCAACAATATTTCATGGAAGAGCTACGAAGAACTCTCCCGGCATCCGCTGGTGGATTGGACCATCCCGATATCGTTGGGCGATTCACATAGGGGTTACCGGGTGATGGGGACTGACCAAGGCTATTTCCAGCACTATAAGTACGCCCAAAAGCGGTCCCTGACATTCCATCAAGGCCAACCGTTCGAAAAGGTATACCAAGCCGTACTGGGGCACGAGGTGGCCAGGAAGCTCGGCTACCGGTTGGGCCAGGATATCATCATTGCCCACGGTGCCGGTAAGACCAGCTTTACTCTGCATGACGACAAGCCGTTCAGGGTGGTGGGTATACTCAATGCCACGGGCACCCCTGTCGATCGCACCGTGCATGTCCCGTTGCAAGGCATAGAGGCAATTCATGCCGACTGGTTTGCCGGGAGGCAGGTGAGGGGCCTGACTATCAGTGCTGACGAGGCCCTGGAAAGGGACCTGACACCGAAGGCGATTACCGCATTTCTGGTGGGATTGAAAAGCAGGATCGCCACCTTTCAGGTACAGCGCGAGATCAACGACTATCGCAAGGAGCCCCTGCTTGCGGTATTGCCCGGGGTGGCGCTGCAGCAGCTCTGGGACCTGATCGCCGTTGCGGAAAACGCGCTCTTGATCATCACCGTGCTGGTGGTGGCCGTGGGCCTGATCGGTATCCTAACTGTCATGCTGGCCAGTCTCAACGAGCGTCGGCGTGAGATGGCGATCCTGCGTTCGGTGGGCGCCCGCCCGGGACACATCCTGCTGCTCGTTACCGGCGAGAGCCTGTTGCTCAGCCTGATCGGGATTGCGTTGGGCCTGCTGTTGCTCTACGCCGGGCTGATGCTTGCCCAATCCTATATCGAGGCCCACTATGGTCTCCACCTGCCGATCGGTCTACCCTCATTCCGGGAGTGGCAAATCCTCGGATTGGTTGGAACTTCGGCGGTGGTCATTGGCCTAATACCCGGTTATCGCGCCTACCGCTACTCCCTTGCCGATGGCATGAGCATACGAATCTAGAGGACAATATATGAAATGCCGGGTTGCTGTATTGCTATTGATCTCACTGCTATCCCTAACGACCGTACATGCCGAGCCAGCCCAGGAACTGGAGTGGGATGCGATGATTCCAGAGGACTATCGCCCTGACAAGATCATGGCGCAGTTTGGCGATATCAACGCCTTGGAGGATGATGATCCGAGGGCGCAGAAGATACTGGAGGAGCTCGAGGCGGCCTGGAAGGAGGCACCGGTGGTCGAGAGCCTGGATGGAAAGCGGATCAAGCTGCCGGGTTTCGTGGTACCCATCGAGGGGGATGGTAAAAAGCTTACAGAGTTTCTGCTGGTGCCCTACTATGGCGCATGCATCCATGTGCCCCCACCACCGGCAAATCAGACCGTCTACGTTAAGGTGCCGAAGGGTGATGCCAAGATACGTCAGGCCTTCGATACAGTCTGGGTTTCCGGGGTTATGAGTGCCAAATCCTTTGCCAGCGACCTGGCAACCGCCGGTTACCAGATAGAGGCGGAAGAGGTCACACCCTACGAATGAGTATGGATCGGCGCTCGTTCGCCGCAACACTTGTACTCTCTGCCCTGCTTTGTCCCTATCTCCATGCCCGGGAGGTTGCGTGCCATATCCATGCACCGGACGACTACACACCATTCAGCAATCAGCCGCTCGTCATACCTAATGTGGGCAGTCCTGCAGCCTGCGCAGAGTTGAACCTGCAGCGCTTTGGTTCAAGGGGTAGATGTCATTGTGCACAGGGTCCTGCCGGCATTGAATTGCGTGGTCCCGTGGATTTCAGGCGATTGAATGAACAGGAAGGCCAACTTCCCTGAAACAGATGCCGGAGCGGCGATATCCAGAGGTCGCTGTCAGGGTCCGAGCGTATCAACAGTGCCGGGTCCGCTGCAGCAGCAACCCCGTCTACTCCTTGAGTTTGATCTTCAGTTTGCCCTCTTCGACACGCATATTCTCGACACCATCGGCAAAGCCGGCCCAAAAGCCCTGTTGATCACCAAATTCGCTGATCAGGTCGATATTCTTGATGCCGCCCAGCCAGGCGTTGGGAATGGGTACGCCCATGATGCTCACACCTTTTAGGATCACCACGGGTTTGGCATTGCGGAATGCCATCTCGATGCCGGTGGAGACCCGCAGGGTCTTGCCTCCCAGGATGGGGAAATCCTTATCGACCGGCACCAGCAATCGCGCGCTCACCAGGTCATCGCCCAGATCGATGGCGAGTCTCTTTGCCAGGTCCTGGTTGTTGGCCACGATGGCATTGAGTTCCCTTTCACTGAAATTGACCTCGCGCTTGGCGCCGGCTTCGCTGTATTTCTCAGGCCTGAGCCACTGCTCATCGCTCTCCTTAGTTTGAGATTGCCGGGCGCTCTCTGAAGCGGTGTCTGGTTGGTAGCCCAATTGCCTGAGTTTACCGTTGAGCACCTGTTGCTCGGCTTGAGAGAGTTGCACCGGGGTAAAGTCCCTGGCGTAGATATAGGTACGCAATGCCCAGTATGTGACAGCGGCTGTGACCAGTATGGTTGCCAATACGATCCACAGGATATGGATGCCACGTAGCCCGCTCTTTGGTGCAGGACCTTCTAATTGCTCTGTACTTGTTGTCATCACCACCACCATCCGGAGTGTTTGATTGATGCTATACCCTCTAAATGGTAAGTATACGCCGCATACGCCAATACGAATGTTTAAAAATTGTCGCTGTTTTCCGAATAGTGGGTGCGTCGCTCCCGCTTCATGATAAGCTGTTGATTTGACCTCTCAAATCTTTTGAACAATGGCATCTAAGAATACCAAAAGGGCGGACTTCCATGCAGATTGAATTCTATGGCGCAACCAGCGGGATTACCGGCTCCTGTCATATTCTCCGTGCCAATGGGGAGACGGTTCTGCTCGATTGCGGATTGATTCAGGGACGCAGGGAGGAGATGGAAAAGAATCGCCGGCCCTTTCCCTTCTCCCCGGGTGAGATCAGCGCGGTGGTCCTCAGTCATGGCCATATCGATCATTCGGGACGCATCCCGCTGCTGGTGAAGCAGGGCTACCAGGGACCGATCTACGCGCAGAACGCCACCATGGAACTTTGCGACATCATGCTGCAGGACTCGGCCTATCTCCAGGAGAAGGATGCGCAGTATGAGAACAAGTGGCGCAAGCGCAAGGGCAAGCCTTTCATCGATCCCCTCTATACCGTTGCCGATGCCAGGGATGCCCTGAACAACATTGTGGGCATGAAATACAGGGAGAAGCGGGAGATCCTGCCGGGCATCTCGATTCGCTTTCAGGACGCGGGGCATATCCTCGGTTCATCCAGCGTGGAGGTCTGGCTGAACGAGAATGGCAAACAGAGAAAGATTGTCTTCAGTGGTGATCTGGGTCAGTACGACACCCCCATACTCAACGATCCCGCGGCGATCGGCGGGGCGGACCATGTCATCGTCGAGAGCACCTATGGCAATCGTCGCCACCGGGATCGTCAGGGCACTATTGACGAAATCGGTGAGATCATCCGTGAGGCGGCCCATCAGCGGGGCAACCTGCTGATCCCCGCCTTCTCCATCGGACGCAGCCAGGAGATCCTCTACTACCTGGGGAAGTACTACGACGAGTGGGATCTGGGGCGTTGGCAGGTCTTTCTCGACAGTCCGATGGCGATCAGGGCGAGCAAGGTCTATTGGGACTACCCCCACCTCTATGACGAGGAGGCGACCAAACTGCGCAAGAAGATCAACGAGATGCCCCATCTGCAGAATCTTAGACTGACCGAATCCCCGCAGGAGTCGATGGCGATCAATCGCATCAAGAGCGGGGCGATCATCATCTCCGCCAGCGGCATGCTCACCGGCGGCCGTATCATCCATCATGTCAAACACAATATCTCCCGTTCGGGGGCGCACATCATGATCGTGGGCTATCAGGCCAACGGTACCCTGGGGCGGGCGCTGGTGGATGGCAAATCCCCGGTGCGGATCCATGGAGAGCACTACCGGGTCAAAGCGAAGGTCCATACCGTGGGCGGACTCTCCGCGCATGCCGATGTGGACGACCTGATTCGATGGCTCGGCAGTTTCAAAAAGCCTGTTCCGCATGTTCACGTCGTGCATGGGGAGCCCGATTCGAAACGGGATTTTCGCGACAGGGTGTCATCGGATCTTGGCTTCAAGGCCACTGTGCCCGAGCCGGGTGACCTCCTTGAGTTGTAGTCGTGGTGACCAGCAGTAGGGGTAGAGAATCACCCGTTGTGCGATTCAATTATCGGCAGAAGTTTGGGGTGACTGCATATATTTGCTCGGTCGATAGCGCGGGAAGTCCCGGTTACGCCAATCCTTCGGTGCCAGTTTCTCTTCGGGCGGCTTCAGACGGGAGATATAGTCCATCACGGCAGCGATGTCGCGAGAGGAGAAATGCTGGGCCTGTTTGACCATTTTCTTGTCCGCATTGCGTCTGCGCCCGTCGCGAATCCATCTGAACTGGCGCATGAGGTATTGATAGTGCTGGCCTTGGAGCAAGGGGAAATGCTCGTCCACTATCCCTTCGGCCTGCTTGCCATGACATTCGGCGCACTCCTCCCTGTAGATCGTTTCACCGCGTGCCAGGTCCGTGCCCGAACCGACCCCGTTGTTGCGGGTCATGGGCAGCTTGGCGATGTAGGCGCTGACATCGGCGATCTCCTGCAGCGAAAGGAGTTCGAGCATGGTGAAAGGGAGCATTGTGGGGTTATCCCGGTTGCGCGCGCGAATATCGGCCAGCTGTTTAATGATAACCTTTCTCAACTGGCCGGCTATCTGCGGGTAGTAGCCGCTGACGCTGCCCCAGCCTTCCGGCTGATGGCAGACGACGCAGACACGGTAGACTGTTTTGCCGTTTTCGATATCGGGAGTCAGTTCCATGGCACGCTCCAGCTCCTCGGCGGCCCGTTGTGGGTTATCCGCATTGGCTATGCCAAATAGGTTGGCAAGAATGAACAGGATTATGAAAATAGCACGGTGGTCCATAGGATTATCCGCTCGAACTGAGTGTCGTTTTATGTGTTTTGCAGCTGGCCTTGATTAATTTCCTACATAAACTGAAAACAATCAAGTCGTCAGGGACCTGATAATGGATCGGAAGTTACCCCGATCGGCCGTCAGTTGATTGCCTTACCCTGCGGATCGAACAGACACAGGTTTCGGAGATCGAAATTTATGAATACCGGTTCCCCGGTCCTGAATTGGTGGTGGCCGGGCAGTAGCACACTCAAGGATCCGGGTTGATTCAGCGGAAATGATCGATCCGGACTGCTCTGGAGCTCGGTCTCCAGCGCTGATTCGAGATGCACGATTGTCTCATGACCCAGCGACTCAACCGCGGTGACCCGGGCCGGCAGGTTACCCTCGGGTTGTTCCCGGACGATACGGATTGCACCGGGTCGAATTCCCGCAACAAGCGTCTGGTCGAGGTATCTGTCGAGAGAAGTGTATCGTTTAACTACCTCTCCTGGCAGTGGCAGACGCATCGGTCCCCACTGCAACAGGGTATCGCCCTGGTCGCGGAGCAGCAGTCCGCGGATGAGATTCATGCCTGGCGATCCGATAAAACCGGCGACAAACGTATTCGCGGGACGCTCGTAGATCTCTTGAGGTTGAGCTACCTGCTGCAATCGACCGCCATTGATGACGGCAATGCGTTGGCCCAGTGTCATGGCCTCGGCCTGGTCATGGGTGACATATAGCGTCGTGATCGCGAGTTCACCCTGTAAGCGCATGATTTCTGAACGAATCTGTACGCGCAAGCGTGCATCGAGATTGGAAAGCGGCTCGTCCATCAGGAACAGATCGGCCCTGCGTATGATGGCGCGGCCCATTGCCACGCGTTGACGCTGTCCGCCTGACAAGGCCTTGGGTTTGCGTTCGAGGAGCGGGACGAGGTCGAGCATCTCCGCGATTTGCAATATCCGGCGGTTGATATCGGCGGCTGAAAGCCTTTGCATACGCAGCGGAAATGCCAGGTTCCCACGCACTGTCATGTGGGGGTAGAGGGCGTAGTTTTGAAATACCATGGCCAGGTTCCGCTGTTGTGCCGGGATCCGGTTGACTACCCGCCCGCCGATGCGGATCTCACCTGAACTGATCTCCTCCAGTCCCGCCGCCATTCGCAGCAGCGTGGACTTGCCGCAGCCCGAGGGGCCGACAAGCACCATCAGCTCGCCATCGCTCACGTTCAGATTCAGGTCGTGCACGGCTTCGGCGCCGCTGTCAAAGCGTTTGCTGACATTGATGAATTCGATCGATGCCATGCTCAGCCCTTGATCGCCGAGCTGGCGACGCCACGAACGAACCAGCGTTGAAAAACGATAAACAGCAGCAATACCGGGAGCACCATCATTACCCCGAATGCAAGGATATCCCCCCAATGGAGGGGGGGCAGAGTGAAAAAGCTGGCGATTGCCACCGGCAACGGGCGTACTGAAGGCCCTATGGTCACCATCATTGGCCAGAGATAACTGCCCCACCAGGTGAGAAAGGTGAGAATGGCGACGCTGGCAAAGACCGGCTTGGCATTGGGCGCGATAATAGTGAAAAAAATACGCAATGTGGATGCGCCATCGAGACGTGCGGCCTCTTCGAGTTCTTTGGGCATGCCGATAAAGAAACTGTAGAAGAGATAGATGGAGAGGGCGTTGGCGATGAATGGAAGTATCTGTATGGCATAGGTATCGCGCAGGCCGAGAATGGATGCTCCGTAGAAGAGGGGTACGGCGATGACCTCGAATGGCAGAATCATCAGTGCCAAGACCAGATTGAAGAGCAGGTCCCGTCCGCGCCACTGCAGGCGGGCGAAGGCATAGGCTGCCAATGAATTCACCACCAGGCCACAGATGACGATGCAACCGGTGATGAACAGCGAATTGAAGAAGAAGCGATGGAATTCGCTGCGGCGAAACACATCTCTATAGTTCTGCAGGGATAGGTCATGGGGCAGGAATGCGCTCAGGGAGCCGCTCTCCAACAATACCCTGTGGTCCGCTTTCAGACTGCCGAGGAGCATCATCAGCAGGGGCACGATGAAGAGTACCGCCAATCCCAGCAGCAACAGAAAGCCCAATATCGCCGGGCCTGGCCTGGTTCTCATGTGACCTCCCGCTCCTGATGTGTGAAGCGGCGCTGCAGCCAGGTGACAATCAGGACGAGGAGAAAGAAGACCACCGTCATGGCGCTGGCGAGTGCGACCTGTTGGCGGGTAAAGGCGGCCTGTACCGTTTCATAGATCATCGTGGTTGTGGCGTTTTCGGGGCCACCGCGGGTCATGATCTGCACCTGGTCGAAGAGGCGAAAGGCGAGAATGGTGGTGACCAGCATGACGAAGATCAATGGGTTGCGCAGTTGGGGCAGGGTGATGTGCAAAAGCTGTCGCCAGCGTCCGGCGCCATCCAGGGCTGCGGCTTCATAGAGGGCATGAGGAATGCCCTGCAGACCGGCGAGGAGGATTACCATCTGAAATCCCACCCCCTGCCAGATCGAAAGCAGCATGATTGCGGGCATGGCGAGCAGCGGATCGCGGAGAAAGTCCCTGCTCTCCCAGATACCAAAGCTCGTCCAGTGGAGAAAGGCATTCATCATACCATTCGGACCGGGGGCATAGATCAGGGTCCAGACCACCGCCACCAGGGACATGGGAAAGACCACCGGCATAAAGAAGAGGGTGCGAAAGGCGACAGTCCCCGGCAGTCCGCGATTGAGCAACAGCGCCAGGGCCAGGGCAAGCGCCGTCTGCAAAGGGACCACTACAGCCGCGAAAAGGAGATTGTTAAGCAACGCGCGCGTGAAATCGGGATCCTTGAGGATATAGAGAAACTGTTCGAAGCCGACGAACCTCAACGCCAGCGGCGAACCCAGCCGGAGGTCGGTAAATGCAAGCACCAGGGCGGTGACGAACGGGAGCAGGATAAACAGCAGCAGTCCGAGCAGAGCGGGTATAACCAGCAGCAGGGCTGGTTTCGTCTGATCATTGAACCTATGGTGCCTGTTCAAGGCTGTTGCTCTCCAGGCGATGGATAGCCTCGGTTGTCTGCGATTTCACGATCGATTTTTTTAACCGCACTGTTGAGTGCGGCGGCTACCTCGCCTCCGCTACGGACGCGATCTATAATCCGCTGGAACTCCGCCGAGATGACCGGATAGGCCGGGGTGCGCGGGCGGGGAATCCCGTGACCGTTGGCGAGTTGCGCGTAGAAGAGATGCAGGGGTCCCCCGGGCCGGTAGAGGGAAGAGACCTCGATTGCGGAGTGAGTGGCGGGGACCGCGCTGTTGGCGTTGGCCATTGCCAGCACCTCTTCGGTGGTGAGCAGAAAGGCGATGAACTCAGCGGCCAGTTCCGGTCTTCCGGCATGCGCGGTGATCGCCCAACACCATGATCCCATGCCGGTGGTGCTGCCGGTGCCGAAATCGGGCAGGGGCAGCAGCAGGAGATCGTCTCCCAGACTCGAGCGGTATTGCTGATAGTTCCAGTGACCGCCCAAGGCCAGGGCCACGCGTCGGTTGCTGAATGCCGCATCGTCGATGTTGGGATCGATGCGGTTATCCTTTATCCACTCTTGAAGGCGGGTCAAAACAGTTGTGCTCTGTGGCCCATTGAGCACCCCGTCGGCACTGCGCATATGGGTTCTGTCGATGAGATCGCCCCCTGCCGATTGCAGCAGGGGTGACAGGCCGTAGGTATACCACTCCCCAGCATAGTTGAGCTTGAGGTCGAGCACCTGTCCATCGGGGTCCTCCAGGGCCAGTTTTTCCAGCGCGTTTTCGAACTCAGCCAGTGACCAGGGCTGTTGCAGTGTAGGGATGCGCAGTTCTGCACGCTTGAGCTTGGAACGGTCGGCATAGAGCCCGAGACCGGAATCAAAGACGCCGACCGCCCAAAGGCTGTCGTTATAGCTGCCCTGGGCGATGATCGAGGGAAGCAGATCGGCCACCAGCTTGTCGTCGAGGAGTCGGTCCAGAGGTTGTAAGTGCCCCTGCCATGCGTATGCGGAGAGAAAGGGGCCGTCCAGCTCGATAAGATCCGGTAATTCGCCGGCAACGGCTGCGGCCTGGATCTGTGCATTGTAACTCCCTTCGGGTATCAGGGTGAGTACGATCTGGGTATCGGCATGGGCTTGATTGAAGCGGGCGATCTGCTGTTGCAGCAAAGCGCGTTCGCTCTCCTGTCCGGCATGGGCCCAGACACTGAGCTTGTTATGGTTGGCTGTCGTTTCCGTGCCCTTTCCGCAACCACCTATAAGGATTGTGAGTATAAGGCTAACAGACAGAAACCAAGCAATCTGAAAATTATCTCGTGTGGTGATGTTGATGGCCATTCCGTCTGATTGCGTCTTTCTGTTGGCAATTATTCATAGCCTACCATACTGTGCGCTTGGTGAAATTTGCTTCAGAGGTCGGGCGTATCGGCTGTATCGTAGTTCGCTGTCGATCCGCAGATAGGGTTGACTCCCAGCTTGGTGCGATTCGAGACTTGCAGGATAGCGCCAAAACACATTTTCTTTATTTACGGGCATGGCAGGTACAGGATATGAAATCGGACGCATGTCATCCCGTCGTTTGCGGGGCTGTGGTGCCGGAACCGGTTAATGATTGGCTAGAGGGACGGCTTATGTTGTTTCAACCTGCCACTCTTCGGTGTGGGAGGCGTTGCCGTATTTGTCGATGAGCTTGTCCAGTGGAAGAGGGCGATCGAAAAAGTAACCCTGAAAATACATTTTCGCATCGAGGCTTTGCAGTTTTTTCAGAATGAGCTCGCTCTCCACAAATTCCATCACAATGGGTGTAATGCCGAGTGTGTTGGCAATTATTGTTATGGTTTCTATTATTTGAAACACCTTGTGGTCCTGGTCGATCTGCTGTACCAGGCTTCCGTCTATTTTCAATACCTTGACCACGCCTCGCTCGGTCAGGCCGATCAATTGAATGAGATTGGAATAACCGGAGCCAAAATCATCGAGTGAAAATGCGATCTTGTGCTCGCGTGCCAAATACTCGACTGGGGATGTATCGCCCATGAACAGTTGCTCGGTGATTTCAACCACCAGGGAGATATCGTGCCGTTTCAAATCGTGAGAAAGCGTTATCAGGGCCTGGATAATCTCATCGTGTTGGAATGATGTTGGATAGATGTTGATACTCAATCTATCGACAACACCACTGAGATGTTCCATGTGGTGGGTGATTTTGTTAATCACAAAATGATCCAGGGCGGTCATCCGATCCTGGTTCTCAAGGTAACGCAAAAAAGCCTCAGCAGCGAGATACCCACTGTCTGTTGGTGCTCTGACCAACGCCTCGACACTGATCTTGTCGCTCTTCTGCAATCCGATGATAGGCTGAAAAAAGACCTCCAATGTGCCCTTGTCCAATGCCATGGAGGCAAAGCTTGCGATGGCCTCGGCTTCAATGGCGGACTGATAGAGGTTTTCCACCTGTTGTGGTGAAATGAATTCGAAGTTGTGCTTTGATTCATAGAAAGAGAGCTGGCGGAGCATTGTGATTTTTTGTTTTGGATAGTCGTTTAGCGAATTGAGATTTATCGCCACAGCCCTGCTTTTCATGCCTGCTTCTTTTATCTGTTGCAGAAGAAATGAATGCAGTTCTTGCTCAAGGAAAGCGGGTATGTTGATTGCTTTGTCAGCCTCCGAGCCTTGGATGAGAATTCGAATCTCATTTTCGTGGGAAAGCATTACGCCATCTAAGCCTTTTTCCAGCAGGCAATCGAGAATTTTCACATGTAGAGCATCGAGATTAAGCTTGGGCTTTCCGTTTAGCGTCCATTGCGCCAGCCTTATCGAGAGGAAATAATAGAGTTCCTCGTCTATATCCGACTTTTGTTCAATATATTCGAAAAAGTACCGCTCTTCATGTTCCTTATATTGCAGTTGCAAGTTCTGAATATTCTGACGCAGTTCCAACACTGCCTGATACAGCAGTGACCAATGTGACAGTGCTAAGACAAAATCGTTGTCACTGACGAAGGAGAGAATGTATGTAAACTCTTGATGTATTTTTCGATGCGCTAGATATATTCTCGCATGCTGAGCATCTTTGTCTTGTCCCGTGCTTTGCAGCAACAGTTCAAACTCCATTTTGCCAAGCCAATTGGCGAAACGACATTTAAGGTGTTTTTTTCCGGCATCGAGTCGGACTGAGCGGTGAAATAGGCAACGATCTCCTCCAGCCAGTGCAGGTGCAAGCTCATCGGCGAGTGAGGGTTTTCCGGAGATTGTGCCGCCAGCGCTCTGACCGTATCGAGTGAACGATAAAAATAGGCTTTGGCAATTGCATTCTGGATCACGCGAGCCAGTTTGCCCACGTGTTCAGCCTTGGTTGTCAATTGATGTTTGCGTATCGCCTTACCGATTTCAGCCGAGGTGAAATCAATGATCCTTGCGACATCCACAAAAGGCGGTTGATATTGGTCGTAGAGTCGTTCCCCCACATTGACAAAGTGGTCGAATACCTGTTGTTCCGGTTGATCTAAAATGGCTTCGAGTTCCTCCGATTCAAAACCGGTCAAAGACCTGAAGTCATCAACATTTTGAAAGTACTGATTAAAAAGAGGATGCGTTGCTAGTTTGCCGGTGATTCTGAACGCAATGCTTTTGATGATGCCAGTTGTCATGGTCGTGGTGTCAAATACAAATGGCCAATCATGGGGGGAGTAAACCTAAAGTATAACTGTGATTGATCGATAGTACACAAAGCTTCAAGAAACATTGATTTGAAGCAATTAATTACAGGAATGGCTGCATCTGTTTAGGTTAAAATAACCATCGTCTAATAATGATGAATAATCGAGTTAGGATATAAAACATCAATAGTGTTGTGTGTAACATTAAGAGTAAGCTTAAGGTTTTAGGAATTAAACGCACCTTTATTGTTATATTTACATAAACGGCACTGTTTACTCCCATCTGAGGGTGTCGGTCAGTAGCATGACAAGAGGCCTGGCCGGCTCCCCCTTTCAGCATGGATCCCAGGATCTGGTATGAAGATAAAAATCGGTGATAGAGTCTTTATCGAAGGCCATTGGAATTTTCCCAACACCTGTACCGGAACTGTCTCAAAACCTCCTAAATCAGCTAACAAACACATGCCGGGTCAAGGTTTAAAAGCGGGTGCAAAGCGGGTTGTCAAAGGAAAAAAGGGGCGGATCGTATTCTACTGGATCAAGTTCGATAATCCTCAGTTAGATAGTGATGGCGATGGCCCCTATTCTGCAGGTGAAATAGAGGCGGAGTTTATAAAGCTTATTGATTGACCAGGTGGTTCCGGGCTTGCAGTCGAAGAAAACCCGCAAACCTCCCCGGATGGGTGGCGCATCTATGTCCCGCGGAAGCGCGACATGTTCAAGTCCTGAGGTAAGTGTCGAATACTGAGAGTGTCCGGGGCAGTAACAATCTACGGTGTAGGACCAAAACAGATCGCCTGCGCGCCGACTATGCGGTACCGCTTTCAGGGCGCTTTGGTCACCCCGTTCTCGAGCACCATCGACTCCATCAGGTCGATGAATTTCTGCTGGAAACGTCGCAGGTACTTGTCTTTATGGTAGGCCACCCAGGTGGTTTCCCAGGGAAGCATGTTACCGAGATCCCTGATCTCCATGTCCCTGTCCTGTTCAGCCGAATAGGCCATGCTTGCGATGAGGCCGACACCCATGCCCTCCCTGACATAGGTCTTGATGACATCGGTATCGGCGGCGGTCAGCACCACGTTGGGCTGCAGTCCGGCACGGGCAAAGGTGGTCTGCATATGGCTGGCACCGGTGAAGCCGAAGGTGTAGGTGATCAGGGGGTAGTCGCAGATGCGTTCGAGGGAGAGAGAGCGATCTACCAGCACCGGGTGACCCTTGAGGGCGATGAGACTGCGGTTCCAGCGATAGCAGGGAATGGCGTTCAGCGCTGAGTTTTCCCCTAATTCCTCGGTGCAGATGGAGAAATCGACCCGGTCGTTGATGGTCATCTCAACCAGCTCCTGGGGCGTACCCTGATGAATCTGCAGGCTGACCGTGGGAAAGGCATGGCGAAAGGCGCGGATCACGGCAGGCAGAACGTAACGTGCCTGGGTGTGAGTGGTGCCAATACGCAGTATGCCGCTGTTCTCCTCAACATGGTCACGGCCGATGGCAAGAATATTTTCGCGGATCGAGAGGGCCTGTCGTGCATAGTTGAGCACCTCCTCCCCCGCCGCCGTAAGGGCGATCAGCCGTTTTCCTTTGCGCACGAAGAGCTGGGTTCCCAGTTCCTTCTCGAGTTGGGCCAAGTGTTGGGAGACGGCCGACTGCACCAGGTAGAGCTGCTTGGCCGCCAGGGTGACGTTGAAGCCCGTCTCGGCCAGGGCAACCAGGGAGTTGAGTTGGCGCAGATCCATATTAGGTACCCAGATCGCTTGGTTGATTTCATTAATCAACAAGATATATCGCCTATACCAATATTGCTATCCAATTGATCCTTGAACGCATGCCGCGGAGAGGCCAGGTCGCAGGGGGAGCTATGGGATCAGTTGTTGTCCGGGGTGGAGAAAACAAGACGGCTCTCCCGACCCGCAGCAGGTACTTTCGGCACCAGCAGGGAGAGGGTAAAGGAGATGGCGGCCATGGCTGCGCCGGCGAAGAAGACCAGGGATGGAGAGCTGAGCCAGACAATGCCGAAGAGCGCGGGAATGACCACCGCAGCGATATGGTTGATGGAGAAGCTGACGCCGGCGGTCGAGGCAATATCCTCCGCGGCTGCAATCTTCTGGAAATAGGTCTTGAGGGCGATGGCGAGGGCGAAAAAGAGATGGTCGATGATATATAGCGCGGCGGCGAACCAGGCGCTCTCCACCAGGGCATAGCCACAGAACACCAGGATCAGGCCCGCATATTCGATCAGCAGGGCACGGCGTTCGCCGATCTGGCCAATGAGGCGGCCGATCCTCGGCGCCAGGAAGACATTGATTGTGGCGTTGATCAAAAAGAGTATCGCTATCTCGGATACCGTGTAGCCGAACTTCTCGACCATCAGAAAACCTGCGAATACGATAAATATCTGGCGCCGCGCTCCTGACATGAAGGTAAGCAGGTAGTAGAGCCAGTAACGCTTGCGGAATACCATATGTTTATGCTGCTCGGTCTTCTGCGGAAAGAGCGGAAATCCAAGCCAGGCAATCAGCACAATCAGCAGGGTCAGCCCCCCCATGATCAGATAGATCAGTTGGTAGTCGAGCTGAAGTGTGTCGTCAAACAGCCAAATCAGGGCGAAGGTCAGGATGGAAGCGAATGAACCGGCGGCGATGATACGTCCGAGGGTCTCCGCAGATCGGGCCTTGTCGATCCACTGCAGGGCGAGGGAGGTCTGCAGGGTTTCATAGTAGTGAAAGCCGATGGACATGGTGACGGTGGTGATATAGAGCCCGGCCACCGAAGGGAAAAGCCCGGTGACAGCGGTGCCCAGCCCCAGCAGCGCCAGGGAGAGATAGGCCAGGCGCTGCTCGCGGATCAGCAGCAGCAGAAACACCACCCCAAAGGCGAGGAAACCGGGAATTTCACGCAGGCTCTGCAGGATCCCCATCTCCCTGCCGCTGAACGCGGCGCGTTCGATGGCAAAATTGTTCAGCAGGGTCATCCAGGCCGCGAAGCTGAGCGGCACCGCGATTGCCATCAGCAGCAGCAGAATTTCGGGACGCCGGATTGCGGTTAGCCTGGAGTTTTCCATAGAAGAGATTATGGGACAGAAGCATACTGGCGTAATATCTATAATATGACAATGAATATCGAGAAAAAGACAGTTGATCCCGCCACTCATGTGGGCCATGTCATCGATCCACGGCGTCCTGTCCTCTCGGTCTCCGAGGAGCGCAAGGGTGCGGAGCTGGTGGCCCGACATGCCCATCTGCGTGGACAGCTGCTGTATGCGATACGTGGCGTGATGCGGGCGACCACCGACAAGGGGGCCTGGCTGGTACCGCCGGCACAGGCGGTATGGATACCGCCGGGTGTGATGCACGAGGTGGAGATCACGCAGCCGGTATCGCTGCGTTCGATCTATATCGATCCCGCCTATCTGGAGCGGTTGCCTTCACACTGCTGTGTGCTGAGGATGACCCCGTTGTTACGGGCGCTCATCCTGGAGGCGAGCCAGATCGGTAATCACTATCCTGCGGACAGCAGTGATTCGAGGTTAATGCTGGTGATAGTCGATCAGCTGCAAAAGATCGAGCAGTTCCCCTTCCATCTGCCATTTTCGGATGAGCAGCGGATTCGAAAAATCATCGATGCCCTGGTGGCAAACCCCGCGGATAACCTGACCCTGGCCCAGTGGGCATTGCGGGTGGGGGCCAGCGAGCGCACCCTTGGGCGGCTGTTTCTCAAGCACCTGGGGATGAGTTTCGGCAGTTGGCGTCGCCGCCTGCGGTTGCTCGAATCCTTGGACCGGCTGGCGGAGGGTGTCTCGGTGAACCAGGTGGCATTCGAACTGGGTTATGCCAGCCCCAGTGCCTTCATCGCCATGTTCCGGGAAAACCTGGGCGACTCCCCGACGCGGTTTTTCAACGAGAGCAACCAACATCCAATTCCCGATTCCGCGGAATAGCTGGAGCTACGCGATTCATGGTGTTGGCTTTATGCCAGGCATGGTTTATCATCTCCCTCCTTTTTCAGTCTCAAGCCAAACCAGCCTGGCCACCCGTGGAGAACATCAATGGCACGTGTCACAGTAGAAGATTGCATGGACTATGTGGACAACCGTTTCGATCTGGTTCTGCTGGCCACCAAGCGCGCGCGTCAATTGGTCAACGGCGTCGAGCCGCTGCTTCCCTGGGAGAATGACAAGCCCACCGTGATGGCCCTGCGCGAAATAGCTGATGGCCTGATCTCCCACAGCGACATGGATAAGCAGCAGGCAGAGGAGGACCTGGTAGTGGATGAGGCAATGATGGATATAGACATCCCCCCTCAACCCGGTAGCTGATACGCCTTAACCTCCGCGCGGAAAAACTTCCTCCGATCGGCAGCTGTCCGGCTGCCACGCTACAGCCTACCACTTGCAACCGAAGGCTAAATAGGCACAGAATTCCCCTAACGCCCGGTCTGTTTCTTGACCCGTTTAATGATGTCGGGTAAAGCTGCATGTCTCTAGCGATGCCGATATCGACGGTAGCCAAATCGAACCAGGTTCAAGGCCGGCGCAGCATCGGTCACGCGCAACATTGGAGTGGTGAATGATCAACCCCTTAGGCAAATTGGAAGATGATCAGGAAACCCCGCGTTTCCTCATCAGCGACCTCTGTGCCTATCTCGAGTCCTACCTCTCTGCGGACCATATCCGCGAGGTCTACAGGGCCTACCTGTTTGGCGCCGAAGCCCATGTTGGGCAGCATCGAAAGACCGGCGAACCCTATATCTACCACCCGGTGGCGGTGGCGCGCATTCTGGCCGATATGCGCATGGATCATAAGTGTCTGATGGCGGCAATCCTGCACGACGTGATCGAGGATACCCCGACCGCCAAGGAGCAGCTCGCGGAAACCTTCGACAGCGAGATTGCGGAGCTGGTCGATGGTGTAAGCAAACTCTCAAAGATCGACTTCAACTCCCAGGCTGAGGCCCAGGCCGCCAGCCTGCGCAAGATGCTGCTGGCGATGACCAAGGATATCCGGGTGATACTGATCAAGCTTGCGGATCGTCTGCACAATATGCGCACCCTGGGGGTGATGAAACCTGAAAAGTCGCGGCGTATCGCCAAGGAGACCCTGGATATCTTCGCACCCATCGCCAACCGCCTGGGTATCAACAGCATGCGACTGGAGTTGGAGGAACTGGGTTTCGCCGCCTACTGGCCGATGCGCTACAGGGCACTGAAGAGTGCGGTTACCGATGCCCGGGGTCACCATCGCGAGTTGGTGGAGAATGTGAAGTCTGCAATCCGCACGCGGATCGAGCAGGAGGAGATAAAGGGGCAGGCTTTCGGCAGGCAGAAGCATCTCTACAGTATCTACAAGAAGATGTTGAACAAGAAGGTAAGCTTTGCCGAGGTGGTGGATGTCTTCGCTTTTCGCATCGTGGTCGATGCGGTGGATACCTGCTACCGGGTATTGGGTGTGGTGCACAATCTCTACAAGCCTATGCCGGGTCGTTTCAAGGACTATATCGCGATCCCCAAGGCCAACGGTTATCAATCGCTGCATACGGTGCTCTTCGGGCCCCAGGGCATTCCAATCGAGATCCAGATCCGTACCGAGGAGATGGACAAGCTTGCGGAATCGGGAATCGCGGCACACTGGATGTACAAGACCGGCGAGGCCAGCGGTCAATGGGTCAAGTCCCGGGCCTCTGACTGGTTGCAGAATCTGTTGGAGATGCAGCAGGGTGTGGGTGACTCGGTGGAGTTCCTCGAACATGTAAAGGTCGACCTCTTTCCGGACGAGGTCTATGTGTTCACCCCCAGGGGCAGGATCATGGTTTTGCCCAAGGGGGCCACGGTGGTCGATTTTGCCTACAGCGTACATACCGACGTGGGCAATACCTGCGTCGCCGCACGCGTCGACCGACGCCTGGTGCCCCTGCGCACCCGCCTCCACAACGGCCAGACCGTGGAGATCATCAACTCCGAAACCGCCGGCCCCAGCCCGGCCTGGCTCAACTTCGTGGTGACCGGGAAGGCGCGGGCCAATATCCGCTCCTATCTGAAAAATCTCAAGACCCAGGAGGCGATCAGCCTGGGCAGGCGTCTGCTGGAGCGCGAGCTCAACCTGGTCTCACTGACCCTCGATGAGGTCGATCAGGAACAGGTCGACCAGCTTCTGGGCGAGTTTCGCCTGGCGAAGCTGGATGATCTGCTCGCAGGTATCGCGCTGGGTAATCATATGCCGATGCTTGTCGCCCGCAGGCTTGCGGGGGAGGAGCTGACGCCACAGACAGGCGAGACGAATCAGCAACACGAGCCCCCCTCGGGTTCGTTGGCGATCAAAGGCACCGAGGGCATGGTGGTGAATTTCGCCAAGTGTTGTCGCCCGATACCGGACGATGCCATTGTCGGTGTCTTCAACCCGGGTACAGGGATCGTTATCCATCGCCAGGGTTGTCCGAATCTGGGGGACTATAAGAAGCATGGCCATAAATGGGTCGAGGCGGAGTGGGAGGACGACGTGGAAGGGGAGTTTGCCACCATGATCCGTGTCGAGTCCGGCAATCAACGGGGTGTGCTGGCATCCGTTGCCTCCATCATCTCGAAACAGGGATCGAATATCGAACATGTGGGTTCCGAGGAACGGGATGGACTCTCCTCCACCCTGGTCTTTGTGATTACCGTGAAGAATCGGCAGCATCTGGCGAAAATACTGCGTCACGTGCGATCCCTGTCGTCGGTCATGCGCATCAACAGAGTCAAGTAGTCATAAACAAACCAGGAGTCTAACAATGAGCCGCGAAATCATCCGCACTGACCAAGCACCCCAGGCGATCGGTACCTACTCCCAGGGGGTCAGGGTTGGGGACACGGTCTATCTTTCGGGGCAGATACCCCTGGTGCCGGAGACCATGGAGATGGTGGATGGCGATATCGAACGGCAGATCCGCCGGGTATTCGAAAATCTGCAGGCGGTGGCGAGGGCGGCGGGCGGCAGTCTGGCCGAGGTAGTGAAGCTGAATGTCTTCCTCACCAACCTGGATCACTTTGCCGTGGTCAACCAGGTGATGGCCGACTATTTCTCCGAACCCTATCCCGCCCGTGCCGCAATCGGGGTGGCGGCCCTGCCCAAGGCTGCGGCGGTGGAGATGGACGCGGTTATGCAGTTTGAATGATGATTTGCGAATTTCGCCTATGATTAGCATGATATGGCAAAGGATCAGTTAAACCCGGCACTTTGCGTTGAGACGCCGGGAGATTGAACCGCTTGCTGAGGAGAGATTAAAGCTAAGGCAGGTTAAATGGATAGCCAGTTCGAAAAGATGGTCGAAGTCAATATTCAGGGGCGGGTATTTATCATCTGTCAGACCCACGGCATTACCGACCCGACCATTATCGGATACTACACTGAGATCCTGCAACAGGCGATCGTCGCCATGCTGACCGATGACAGTAAGCCCTCCGATTTTCAGCAACTGCTCAACGAACAGGCCGAATGGCTTGAGCAGGAGATCGGTCAAGTGAGGAACACGCCGCAGGAAGATATGGCAGGGGCGGTCGCGGCAGAGGGCGATGGCGAGGCAGAGCAACCAAAACCGCCGAATGCCGGCAAAAAGGCTACCGGCTATGTGCCGGAAGCCAAATCCATGCCCGAGCGCCTCAAAGACCGCCGTGCGGATATGGAACACCTGCTGTTAAACGACTGCGTGACCCTCAAGCTTGTCTCCCCGAAGCAGGCCAAGAAGCTGAAGCACGGTCTGGTGGGGAAGGAACCGGAGAAGGCGGAAGCGGAGGTGGTCGCACAGCTGCGTAACTCCCTTCATGAACAGGTGCGCAAATTCATACGTAAACACAACGGCGGTCCCTGGGCAACGGCAACCCTGCAGACGGAGGTGCGCATGGATATCACCCGCACGCGAACCCTGCGTTCCCTCGTCAGTCTGTCGCGTCAACTGTTGGAAGAGCGGGACGAGTGGCTGATGAAGACCAAGAACAGCCTGACCGGTCGTTTCTTCGGCGGTAAGGTGAAGATGGATAAATAGCACTGAAGAGAAATCCCTGATGGGCAAACAATACGACCGGATCAGCGAAAAGCATATCGATTTCATTATTCGTCAGCAGCTCTTCTTCGTTGCCACAGGGGCAAAGGAGGGGCGTATCAATCTCTCTCCCAAGGGATTGGACAGTCTGCGAATCGTGAATCCCAAGCAGGTGGTGTGGCTGAATCTTACCGGGAGCGGTAACGAAACCGCCACCCATTTGATGGAGGATGGTCGTATCACCCTGATGTTCTGCGCCTTCGAAGGCGAGCCGAAGATCCTCCGACTCTACGGCAGGGCGAGCGGCCATCTCGAGGGCAGCGATGTATGGGATGCCCATGTCGGTCGTTTCCCCCTGTTGCCCGGAGGGCGGCAGATCATCCTCATGGATGTGGAGCTGGCGGTCAGCTCATGTGGTTTCGGCGTGCCTCTGTTTAGCTATCAGGGACAGCGTGATGCCCTGGTTGAATGGGCGGAAAGGAAGGGGGAAAAGGGAGTCAGGGAGTTCCAGGAGAAACGCAACAGATTCAGCATCGATGGCAAGCCCACGGATCTTGCTGAAACGTTTTGAGTTACCGGTGCCGCAACCAAAAACTGTTTTTTAATCGCCATATAGGGTAATTATCACCCTACGGCTATGGGGATGGGTTCGATGCTCCCACAGGTAGATCCCCTGCCAGGTCCCCAATGCGGGTCTGCCCCTGCTGATCGGCAGACTCAGATCCATCTGCGTGAGTATCGATCGCACATGGGCCGGCATGTCGTCGGGTCCCTCCAGGGTGTGTTCGAACAGCGGGTCGCCGTCGGGCACCAGCCGCGCCATGATTCGCTCAAGATCGGTGCGCACGCTCGGGTCCGCGTTCTCGCACAGAATCAGCGAGGCGCTGGTGTGCTGGATGAAGAGCTGGCAGATTCCACTCTCGAGGCCGCTACGGGCGATCACACCCGCCACCTCGTCGGTGATATTGTAGGTGTTGCGGCCCCGGGTCTTAATCCGTAGCTCTTCCTGGATTACCATCTTTGCCTCTCTCCCGTCTGTTCTGGCATGCTATCAGTCAATGAATAATACAATGTAGCAATCGGGACATCACACTCCACCACCAGATCGGGCGTCATAGGCGACCTGTGCGGGGTTTCACGGCATCTCTCTCCATGACAAAGACAAGTCGCCTCTGTTTACGGTACTTGACATTGATTTGCGGCTTGTTCTTTTCCACTATGCGTTGACTATGGAAAGTTCCTCAAAGAGTCTGGCAGAACAACCGGTAACGGTACTCAAGGGCGTTGGCGCGAGGATTGCCGAGAAACTCGCCAGGCTGGGTATCTTCAGCCTGCAGGACCTGCTGTTTCATCTGCCGCTGCGCTACCAGGACCGAACCCGGATTCAACCTATCGGTGGTTTGCGTCGCGGTGACCAGGCGGTGATCGAGGGCGAGATCGACCTGGCGGAGATCAAGTTTGGCCGTCGCCGCTCCCTGATGGTGCACATCTCCGATGGTACCGGGGGGCTGTTCCTGCGCTTTTTCCATTTCAGCAATGCCCAGCGCCAGGGCCTGAATCGCGGAATTCGCCTGCGCTGTTTCGGCGAGGTGCGTAACGGTCCCAATAGCCTGGAGATGGTGCATCCGGAGTATCAGGCTGTCGATCCGGATCAACCCCTGCAGGTGGAGACGGCCCTGACCCCGATTTATCCAACCACAGAAGGGGTCCATCAGTTGACACTACGCGGTCTCATGCGACAGGCCCTGGATTGGCTGCGGCGGGAGCCGGAGGGGTTGCAGGAGTGGCTGCCCGCTTCGCTGTTGAGCCGTTTTAGCCAAGCCGACCTGACGGATACGGTCGCCTACCTCCACGCCCCGCCTGCGGATGCCGATCAGCGTGGGCTCCTCGCGGGGACCCATCCGGCGCAGCAGCGTCTCTCCTTTGAGGAGCTGCTTGCCCATCAGATAAGCCTGCGCAGCATGCGGGTTCGGCATCAGCGGATCCGCGCCACCCCCTATGCCATCGACAACAAGCTCAAGCAGGCGCTATTGACATCACTACCGTTCGAGCTGACACCTGCTCAGTTCCGGGTGGTGGAAGAGATCGAACAGGATCTTCACCTGCCAACTCCGATGCAGCGCCTGGTGCAGGGGGACGTGGGCTCGGGTAAGACCGTGGTCAGTGCCCTGGCGGCGTTGCAGGCCATCGGTGGTGGCAGCCAGGTGGCGTTGATGGCGCCGACAGAACTGCTGGCAGAGCAGCATCTGCGCAACTTCTCGCAGTGGTTGCTACCCCTCGGGATCGAGATCGGCTGGCTTACAGGACGTCTCAAGGGGCGTGCTAGGGAGACGGTAATCGAGGCCATCGCATCGGGACAGACCCGCTTGGCTGTAGGTACCCATGCCCTTTTTCAGCAGGATGTGGTATTCAACGATCTTGGCCTGGTGATCATCGACGAGCAGCACCGATTCGGTGTCCACCAGCGACTGGCGCTGCGGGAGAAGGGTAACAAAACCGGGCATACGCCCCATCAGCTGATCATGACCGCCACCCCCATTCCACGTACCCTGGCAATGACCGCCTATGCCGACCTCGATCTCTCGGTTATCGATAGCCTCCCTCCCGGACGTCTCCCTGTCACCACCGCTGTGATCTCCGAACAGCGGCGTGAGGAGGTGGTGGAGCGGGTCCGCGCGGCATGTTCCCAGGGACGTCAGGCCTACTGGGTGTGTACCCTGATTGAGGAGTCGGAGGCATTGCAGTGTCAGGCCGCGGAGGATACAGAGCGGCTGCTGGCAGAGACCCTGCCTGAATTGAGGGTGGCATTGGTTCACGGCCGGGTGAAACAGGAGCTGAAAGAGGAGGTGATGCAGGCATTCCAGCGCGGTGACATCGACCTGCTGGTGGCCACCACGGTGATCGAGGTGGGTGTGGATGTGCCGAATGCGAGCCTGATGATCATCGAGAATCCCGAGCGCCTCGGCCTGGCACAACTGCACCAATTGCGCGGCAGGGTAGGGCGGGGCAGCAGGGAGAGCCACTGTGTGCTGATGTATCATCCGCCACTTTCGGTGAATGCCAAGCAGCGTCTGGCTATCCTGCGCGAAACCGGCGACGGTTTCGTTATTGCGCAAAAAGACCTGGAGATGCGGGGGCCGGGTGAGGTCCTGGGCACCCGGCAGACCGGTGAGATGCAGCTGCGAATCGCCGACCTGGTCAGGGATCAGGGAATGCTCGACGAGGTGCGTGGGGCGGCTGAGCTGTTGCTGCAGAGCGATCCGCAGGCGGCGGCGCATCTGGTCAAGCGCTGGCTGGGAGAACGAGTCGATTATGCCAAGGCCTAGTAAGCCGATGTTTTCGTCATTCTGAGTCTGGCTGTGCAATAATAGTCCTTTTGTTGGGATGAGCGAGCTTGAGTCAGCAGTTAAGTAGCAGGTCGAATCGGGAGCCTAATTGGTTCGATTGGCGTCAGCGCTCGAATCTGCAGATTCCACAGCTTGTCGGCGCCTGGCTGGGTGACAGAGGATCGCTGACTCAACGTGTCATTCAATGTTGTGGCGAGGGTCAATTCCGTGTCCGTCTGCTGCGTCAGGGCTGGGGAACTCCGCTCAACAGCGAGTACCGTGTATTGAGGATGCGGCGTGGGATGCTGGCGCTGGTACGGGACGTGGAGTTGCTCTGCGACCAGGTTCCTTGGGTTTTTGCTCGAACGCTGATCCCCATATCCAGTCTCAAGGGGGCGGCGCAGAGGCTGACCCAGCTGGGCGAGAAACCCTTGGGTGCGGTACTCTTCTCCGATCCGAAAGTGATTCGGGGGACGACCCAGGTGGCGAGGCTGCAACCCAGACAACCGCTTTTCGAAACGGCGTGCAATAATTTGCACGAGAAGCCGCAGAATCTCTGGGGTAGACGCACCCTGTTCTATTTGGAAAAGAGGCCTTTACTGGTGAATGAAATATTTCTCCCCAAGCTGCCACTCAAAGGGGTTCATGGCCGATGACGGGACAGCAGGCTGATCTGACCCCCTCGGGTACGGATCCCGTCGACTGGTTGGAGCGTCTGCGCCGATACGCCCTGTTGGTACGGCTGAACCGTCCCATCGGTATTCTGTTGCTGCTCTGGCCCACGCTTTGGGCACTATGGATCGCCGGTATGGGTAGGCCCGCCTGGGAGATAGTGCTGGTGTTCATCGCCGGAGTGGCATTGATGCGATCCGCAGGTTGTGCGATCAACGACTATGCCGATCGCAATTTCGACGCCCATGTGGCGCGTACCTCTGGCCGACCCATAGCCGTCGGCCTGGTGACCCCGGCTGAGGCCTTGGGGGTGTTCATTGTTCTCTCCCTGATCGCCGCCTCGCTGCTGTTTTTTCTCAACTGGCCGACCCGTTTCATGTCGGTTGTGGCACTGCTTTTAACCGCCGTCTATCCCTTCATGAAACGCTATACCCATCTGCCCCAGGTGGTGCTGGGCGCCGCCTTCGGTTGGGCTGTACCTATGGCGTTCATGGCCTTGAACGAAACTGTACCCCCGGTTGCCTGGCTGCTGTTCAGCAGTGCCCTGATCTGGGCGCTGATCTACGATACCCAATATGCCATGGTGGACCGGGATGACGACCTCAAGATAGGGGTCAAGTCGAGTGCGATCCTCTTCGGTCGCCACGACAGACTGATCATAGCTCTTTTGCAGCTGACTATGATCGTATTGCTGATATTCACCGGCTACCTGGTTGGCCTCGGTCACTACTACTATCTGGGGGTGGCGGCAGGGATTGCCCTCTTCGGCTATCAGCAGTGGCTGATTCGGCTGCGGGAGCCCCGCGCCTGCTTTCAGGCCTTCCTCAATAACAATCAGTTCGGGATGGTAATCTTCGTCGGGCTGGTAGCCGACTATTTGGCGGCTGTCTACTAGACCTGTCCAGTGGCAGGCCCTTAGGCAACAGTTGGCGACGCTTGCCTTGCCTCTTATTTGTCCATGCACCTATCAACTACGATCCTGTTATAGATCGCCGCGAACTCTGAAGCGCGCTGAATATAGCGGAGATGGATTTCACCGAACACGGTGTCGGTGGAGCCTTCCAGATAGCGGATACCGCAGATGCTCTTGGCCTTGGAATGCAACTCCGGTTCTATACCCGGCAGCATGGTCGCTCGGGAGGCCATTGCCATGAGACGCTTGTCACCCTTCTCCAGCGCCTCCGCCGCCTGTTTGTCGGGATTGGCATCCTCGACCCAAAGCAACGACTCAACCGCCTTTTTCTCCTCAGGTGAGAGTTGACTCATATCGATTTTTTCCAACTCTTGGCAGGCGCTGAACAAGAGTGCGCCGACGAATAGTAAGATGGCTGGCTTCACTCGCTCTCCTCAACCCGCGATGCAGGCCGTAGCTGTGTCATGCCCCATAGTATGACGCCCATGACCGCGCCGTAAAGGTGGGCGTCGACGATAACCGAGCCATCTGCCAGCGATTCGCTGCCCGGTAGCGGACCCTGCCACTGCTCCCATATCAACTTAAGGACGACACAGGACAGAATGAACAGGGATAGCAGAGGCTGGCTTCTCAGCTGCTCAAGCAGTGCCCAGATCAGCAAGCCATGGAGTATGCCTGACAGGCCTCGATACCAGACGACCTCTGGCGAGAACAACCATAAACCAACGGACGTGCCCAGCATCAGGAACAGCAGCAGGATCAGGCAGCGCAATGCAGGCTGAGCGGAGGGAAAGAGATACCATATCAGCCAGAGACCGCAGAGATTCATCACCAGATGACCCCATCCAAGATGGCTCAGATGGGCGCTGAAAAGCCGCCACCAGTCACCGTTTGCAAGGGGGATACGATGATACTGCAAGGCCGATTCCATTGAATCGGGTAGCAGGGCGATCAGTAGACAAAGAAGGCTGACAAGCAGCGGACACAGGAGCTGCCACGATGATGATTCCGACTTCATGCCGGATCAACCCGTGTCACCGCATACCGGACATGCGGGGTCCCGGGGCAGGCGCAGGGTGCGCCACTCCATCGCCAGGGCATCCAACAGCAACAGCCTGCCCTGCAGCGTCTTGCCTGCACCGGTCAGCTGTTTGATGGCTTCCAGCGCCTGCAGGCTGCCGATCACACCAACCAGGGGGGCGAGGACGCCGTTTGCGGAACAGGTCTCATCCATCTCCCCCTCATCGGGGTAGAGGCAGTGGTAACAGGGGCCGCCCGACTCCCCGGTGAAGACAGTGATCTGCCCTTCCATGCGGATTGCTGCACCGGAGACCAGCGGTGTGCCCGACTGGTAACAGGCCTTGTTGATGGCGAAGCGGGTTGCGAAGTTGTCTGTGCCGTCGAGCACCAGATCGGCCTCCTCAATCTGCCGCAGCAGGGCAGCCTCATCCAGTTGGCGGGGAATGGTCTCCACCCTGCATTCCGGATTGAGGGCATGCAGGGTTTCCCGCGCCGAGTCCACCTTCAGCTCGCCGATACGGGCATTGGTATGGACGATCTGGCGCTGCAGGTTGGTCAGGTCCACCTGGTCGAAATCCACCAGTACCAGGGTTCCCACACCGGCTGCTGCCAGATACATGGCGGCCGGTGATCCGAGCCCACCGAGACCGACGATGAGGATCCTTGCGCCGAGCAGCCTCTCCTGGCCTTCGATGCCGATCGATGGAAGCATGATCTGCCTACTGTAACGCAGCAGTTGATCGTCATTCATAATCAGTTGGTCCATCGACAATCCAGTTCTGAAGTGATTTCAGCAGAAAGATACGGTTCAGAGGTATTTACGCCAATGCTCTGGACGCTGATCCCGAAGATTATGGTTCATGCGTTGATAGCGGTCGGCGAAGATCATGCGGGTGCATTTGGAATCCTCGCGGGTGCAACCCAGATTGACCCGTTCGGTCTCCTCGGTGTAGTGGTAGAGGGCGCGCATGAGACGATAGAGCAGACGATTGTCGATATGCAGGCCCATGGCCGTCAGGCCGGTCTCTATCTGTTCCAGGGAGACCTTCATCAGTTGATAGCTTACATGAAGGTGGGTTTCGGAGTGTGGGGTGACCTCGAGAATACCCTCCACATCCGCCAGCAGCAACGCTGCCGTCGCAGCCTGATTGGGGTCCGGGTGGTGTTCGACGAAGTGAATGTCCCGGTTTTTCACTAAGTCGTGAAGGGGTTCACCCATATGTGGCAATCCTAACGAATGCGCTGAAATAATCAAGCAAGGGGGTGTGCGTTTGGTACCGGGCTGCTGCTTCGTGGTTTGTTGTGTCCCAACGCCACACGCCTGTGCCGGCGGCGCTTGCGCGGTATCCCGGCCGCGGTGCTATCGGTTGGAAGCGGTGAGGTTGGCGAGGGTCAGGTACCAGTTGTGTTGATCCCTTGCGCCTGTGGCCTGGGCTTCGGTTACCCGCGGGTGTCCAGCCAGGTCCATATGGGTGGAGATGCGAAGGAAACCCGCGGTATTCAGCAACCCCTGTACCGCCTCGGCCTGCTGATAGCCGTGCTCAAGCACAAGCCAGCCTCCCGCCTTCAATCGGTTTTTACTGACCTGGTGAATAATCGCGCGGATGGCATTCAGTCCGTCTTCTCCTGATACCAGGGCCAGCTCGGGTTCCAGCGGCAGATCGCCATGGTCGAGATGGGGGTCGTCAGCTTCGATATAGGGGGGGTTGCTCACGATCAGATCATAGCGATCGTCCCCTGGCAGTGCCTCGCACCAGCTTCCCTCGCAGAAGCGTACCTGTTCGAGTCCGAGACGCGCGCCATTCTCGCGGGCCTGGGTAAGGGCGTCGGCTGAAATATCGGTGGCAACAATCTCCGCCTGCGGGAGTTCGCTGGCCAGCGCCAGGGCTACGGCACCGCTGCCGGTGCCGAGATCGGCGATTCGTGGGCGCGCGTCCTGCTGCAGCAGTTGCAGCGATCGCTCCACCAGCAGTTCGGTCTCTGGGCGGGGGATCAGGGTGTGGGGATTGACCTTCAGGTTCAGGGACCAGAACTCCCTTTGGCCAAGGATATAGGCGATAGGTTCATGGGAGAGACGCCGCTCCAGCAGTTGCAGATAGCGTTCGTGCTGTTCTGTCGTCAGCTCCCTCTCCGGCCAGGCGTAGAGAGAACTGCGAGGCTTGCCTAGGAGGTGGGAGAGCAGCAACGCGGCCTCCAGTTCGGGATTGGCGTTCGCTAGCGCGGCTAGGGCCTGCTGTGCTGACTTCAGGGCTTGTCGTTGCGTGGTCATCTCGGTGAAGCCTGTGCTTTCTAGGCTTCACCCATGGCGGCCAGGGCTTCGACCTGCTGTTCGCGCAGCAAGGGCTCAATAACCTGGTCGAGGGATCCGCCAATCACTTCCTCCAGCTTGTAAAGTGTCAGATTGATACGGTGGTCGGTAAGGCGGTTCTGGGGGAAATTGTAGGTACGGATACGTTCCGAGCGATCACCGCTGCCGACCTGGAGTTTGCGTGAACTGGCCTGTTCGCTCACGATCTTCTCCTCGGCCTGGGAGAGCAGCTTGGCCTGCAGCAGTGACATGGCACGGGCCTTGTTCTTGTGTTGTGAGCGTTCGTCCTGACACTCCACCACTATGCCGCTGGGAAGGTGGGTTAGACGAACCGCGGAGTCGGTCTTGTTGACATGCTGGCCGCCGGCACCGGAGGCGCGGTAGGTATCGATGCGCAGGTCGTTGCTGTTGATCTCCACATCGTCGACCTCTTCCGCCTCGGGCAGGATCGCCACGGTACAGGCTGAGGTGTGAATGCGTCCTTGGGATTCGGTTTCAGGTACCCGCTGTACACGATGGGTCCCCGATTCGAACTTCAGGCGTGAGTAGACGGCATTTCCGCTGATGCGGCATACCACCTCTTTGTAACCGCCATGCTCTCCCGGGCTCTCGCTGATGGTTTCTGCCTGCCAGTTCTGACTTTCTGCATAGCGCAGATACATGCGGTAGAGGTCGCTGGCGAAGAGTGCCGCCTCGGCACCGCCGGTGCCGGCGCGCACCTCGAGGAAGACATTGCGCTGGTCGTTGGGATCGGCCGGTATCAGCAGCAGTTGCAGTTCAGGCTCCAGCCGCGCCTTGGTGGCCAAGGCCGCCGCCAGCTCCTCCCGGGCAAGGGGTGCCATCTCGGGATCGCTTATCATCTCCTGAGCTGCGGCCACATCATCCTCAGCGCTGATATAGCCCTGATAGGCATGCACGACCGGCTCCAGCTGGGCATATTCACGCCCAAGGTCGCGAAACTGTGTCTGGTTGTTCTGGATTTCCGGATCGGCGAGGAGTGCGGTGATCTCTTCGAAGCGTTCGGCGATCTGATCCAGCTTGCCGCGCAGTGAAGGCTTCATGACTTGTTGTCGGTCTTATTGAGCTGAAACAGCGTATTCGCTGCTTCGAGCAACTCCACCTGTCCATTGAAACCGGCCTGGCGCATCTGCGCACTGGGGGTGTGCAGTAACTTGTTGGTGAGTGTGTGGGCCATGAACTGCACCACCTCCTCAGGAGACTTGCCTTTGCTCAATTGCTGTAACGCCTTCTGCGTCACCTCGTCGCGGAGCCCCTCGGCATAATTGCGATAGTCCAGAATCAACCCGACCGCATCCAGTGAGCGCAGCCACCCCATGTACTCACCGACATAATGCTCGATAATCTCCACGGCCTGCTCCGCGGCCTCTTCGCGTGAGCGCATATTCTCCTGGATCACTTCATCCAGGTCGTCAACCGTGTAGAGGTAGATGTCGCTCAGGTCGGCCACCTCGGGTTCTATATCCCTTGGCACCGCGATGTCGACCATGAAGATCGGTCGATGTCTGCGCTCTTTGAGGGCGCTTTCAACGCTCCCTTTTCCCAGGACCGGTAACGGGCTGGCTGTCGAGGAGATTACGATATCGGCCTCTGCCAGGTGGCCGCTCAACTCGGTCAGTGCGATGGCGTAACCATCAAACTGTGATGCCAGGTTGTGAGCCCTCTCAACTGTCCTGTTGGCGACAATGATGCGTCCGATACCATTTTGATTGAGGTGTCGGGCGGCCAGTTCGATGGTCTCACCGGCGCCGATCAGAAGTGCGGTCTGCTCCGATAGGTCGCTGAAGATCTGCTTGGCCAGGCTGACCGCTGCAAATGCCACAGAGACGGGGCTGTTGCCGATCGCGGTGTCGGTACGGATCTGTTTGGCCGCGGTGAAGGCGTGTTGAAAAAGCTTGAACAGCATCTTCCCCGTGGTGCCGGCATCGGTGGCGGTCTGAAACGCGGACTTCACCTGACCGAGGATCTGGGGTTCGCCCAACACCAGGGAGTCCAGTCCACAGGATACCCGCAGCAGATGCTTCACCGCGTCCAGTCCGAAATGGCTGTAGAGGTAGGGTGTGATCCGGTCCTCCGGCATGCCGTGAAAGCGACTGATCCAGTCCGCCAGGGGCTCATGGTCCTCCTGGTTGAGGGAGCAATAGAGTTCAGTGCGGTTGCAGGTTGAGAGTATGACTGTCTCCTCGACAGCCGGATTCTCCTGCAGACTGCGCAAGGCACCGACGATGATATCGGGTCCAAAGGTCACCTTCTCGCGGATATCCACGGGAGCGGTTTTGTGATTCAGTCCAAGGGCGATTATCGACATGCAAAATTTGGGCAGCTTTTAAATGAAGGGAAATTTTGTTATATCAAAGGGTTGAATTCAAGTTAAATCGACCTGTGCCTGGCGTATTGCGGATAGAGCGCAGGCTATGGAGCGGTTTATCCTTAAGCCAAAATTAATGTTCTATGTCCATGATTGGTGCTAGCCGAAGGATATGCAATAGCTATCACTTGTTATAACAGTTAAGGTTAACCCCGATTGCTAAACTACCGGGTTGTCTGTTATTAATGTGCCCAATAAGTAAATAATAAAAGATCATAAGAATTTTCTATATATAACTCAATAATATTTAGGGCGGCCCAAGCCACGTAACCGCCAATAACAGGAGGATCATTCTATGCAGGTGCAAAAGTCTCTGTCCCTGGCAATCGCCGGCGGTTTGCTCGTCTCCAGCAGTGCCATAGCGGGGGTCTCCAAAGACCTGCCTCTGCCCGGTGGAACGCCGGATGCCAATGCCATTGCGGATCAAGTATATTTCGTTAATCACTTCTATTCGCTGAAGAACTACGGCATCACCAATGCCAACAAGGATCCGAAGCGGAGCAACCGGGCGATCCCCGGCAAGATCACCGTGATTGTCAACAAATCGGCAGGCCAGAAACCCACCACCATTACTGTGGAGCGCTATCTGAACAACGATTACAGTGACGGATCAACCAATGCCCAGGACATCGCCATCTTCCGTTCCGGGAAGCTTAAGGGCACCGGTATGCTGATCACCGATTATACCGATGACAACAAGAGCCAGTCCTACTCGATCTGGTTGCCCGCACTGCGCAAAATCCGTCGGTTTGCGGAGCCTGCCCATGACGACGCCTGGGGTGGTACAGATTTCACCTTTGGCGATGTGGTGCTGCGCAAGCCCAAGGACGAGACCCATGAACTGTTGGGCAACGAGACCTTCAATGACTGCCTTGGCGCCATCGACCAGGCGGAGTCCAAGAACAAATACCTGCCCAAACCTCCGGCAGCGGCTTGCGACCATAAGGGTAAAGAGGTCTACAAGCTGAAGAGTACGACCAAGCGTGAGAACTGGTGGTACGACCATCGCGTGAGTTATGTCGATACCAAGACCTTTGCCGACTACCGGACCGAATATTTCAAGGGTGACAAGAAGGTTAAAGTGATAGATCGCGACTGGCGCTCCTTGGAATTGGATGATCCTCGGGCGCAATACTGGGGTTACTGGTACGGCAAGACGTTTGCCAGCGGGCACGAGACCTGGGCGGTAATCCCCAAGGAGATCGTGCAGTATAACCAGGAATGGGCGTCTGACTTCTGGTCCGAGAAAACCCTGAGAAAAATAAAACGCTAAAGATAAATGGGTGTGCCCTGGTTAAGGGTGTACGCAAATAATTACAGCCTGCCGGCAAGCGGCAGGCTACACATCATCGAAACCGACATGAAGCGAAGGTATGGGTTGTCGGTTTCGTTGAACCCGGGAGGAACCGTACATGTTCAAATGCTGTAAGTTGCATAAATCGATCCTGCTTGCCTTGATTCTACCCAGTGTTGCCTTGGCCGAAGTCGAGGTTACAGGTTATGTGAAAAACGAGACATCCGTCTTTACCCGTGACGGTCAACTGACTGGTGAAGCGGATACGATGGTCGATGATGCTGGCCACGACAAGGGGGATTTACTGAAATTCGAAAACTCCGCACGCCTGTTTCTCAACGGCTATTTGGGTGAAGAGAGCAGCTGGCACGCCGATCTGAATTTCATCTACGACTCCGAAGGCGTCAACGACCACTATAAGGGTCACGAACTCTATACCCAACACGACTATGTCAGGGAACTGTACGTCGATACCTCGCTGCTCGGCTGGGATCTTCGCTTGGGTAAACAGCAGGTAGTCTGGGGTACCGCTGACGGTATCAAACTCCTGGATATCATCAATCCCACCGATTTTCGCGAACTCAACCAGAATGCGATGGAAGACGCCCGGATTCCGATCTGGATGATCAATGCGGAGCGTAACATCGGTGATAACAGCAATGTTCAGCTTATTGTCTCCCAGGTGGAGGAGAACAAGATCCCCGGACTCAATCCCTATGGCGATGCCGGTCACCCCTTTCTGATGAAGGGAGTCGAGACCATCAGCGGCGGCGTTAACGGCTTTTTCAATGTTGCTCCGGCATTGAGTAATGTTGCGGCAACCTTCAACGGTGCTGCGATGGGTGGTGGCTTTACCGGCGGCATGATGCTGCCGGTGGGACTCAATCTCTTTGCCGGCCTGACCGTGGATGGATTTGCCGGAAACTTCTGGGATGCGGTGACGACGCCAGGTCTGTTGAATCCGACTGTACCCACTGATCCTGTAGCTGCGCCCGGCTGGTTCCTGCTCAATGCCTTTTCCCAGTTCGGTTTTACCGGCCAACCCGGTTTTCCCGCTGGGCTCAACGATCCCAATGGCAATTTCGGTGTGACAAACCTGATGCCGATAACCGCCTTCAATGCGCCGCCGACTCCAACGGATGTAACCTGGGAACCGGCGAACCCGACCTCTGCATTCGAGTTTATGTCGAATGCGACCTTCGCCACGTTCAATACCTTTACCAGTTTCTCGCCGAGTACGCCGACCGGGCTTACCGGTACCACCAGCGAGTGGGTACGTGACTATCCGGATGATGGCGATGTCAACGCGGGTTTCCGCTTTCGCAACTCTACCGATGGCGGCCTCAACTGGTCATTCAACTATTTTCACCATTATGGCGCCAACCCGGATCTCGATCTCAGCTGGCGCAACTCGGCTGGCGATGAGTTGACCGTGCAGCTTGCACCGACTCTCTTCTTCGATACCAACGGCACGGCGGGACCGCAGCAGGACGATACCTACATTCCCGATGTGGCCACCAGTCTCACCAGGGATGAAGCCAGGGCGAACTGGGATATGGGCAACGCCACCACTATCCTAGTTCACGACGGTACCGGTACCATGTATTACGGTGCCCTCGATCCCAGTGCCGTGTTGCCGGCTTTGGCTGACGGAAGTCCGTTCAATGAACCCCCGGCGATGGGTGCGGGCGCGCCGATTTTGCGCTTTACAGAGTCGCTGCATCGGGTCAACAGCGTGGGCGCCTCCTTCGACTATGCCCTCGATATGGGCGATATCCCGTTGGTGCTCAGGGGTGAGTTCCTCTATGACGAGGGCGATAAACAGCCGGTCATCGATAAGTTCCTGCTCTCGATCGGTGATCTGACGAACGCCCTGAAGATGGAGGATGCCGACTACTTCAAATATGTCCTGGGTGCCGATATCACCGTCGCCACCAACCTGCTGGTGAGCGGTCAGTTCATCCAGTTCCGCAATCTCGACTTCGTCGATGAGAAGGATAGCTGTATGACGCAGACCGGCGTGATGGTTGATTGCAGCCGCTATACCGCCGACTTCCCCACCATGAGCCTGAGCAACGGTCTGATGAAGGGGTATGAGGATAAGGAGTTCTACTCCCTCTTCTTCTCCAAGCCCTTTGGCGATTCCCAGGAACATCGCTGGAACAATATCTTTATCTACGAAGAGGGTGGCGGCAAATGGAACCGGTTCGATGTCGAGTACACTTTTACCGACACCATTCTCGGTTCCGTGGAGTGGAACAACTACTGGGGTGATGAAAATACCACCTTCGGTCAGTTCGAGAACAGTTCCAACTTCCAGGTTGGCCTGAAGTGGATCTTCGAATAAACAATAAACAGTCCATCTTCATTTTTAGTCCTAACCAGATGAGGCTATCCGGTAAGTGGTACCGGGTAGCCCCATCGAACTGCGCTTACACGGGGTGAGCCATGAGCGGTTCTGCGTCATCTAACGTATCTGGCAATCAGTGGGCCGAGGCGTATGCGGATTTTGTTATTAAATACCGCTGGCCCTTGATGCTGATTCTATTGGTGGTCACCATACTGGCCGCCTTGCAGATCAAATATCTGGACATGCGCAACGATCCGGATACCCTGCTGCCTCCCAGCAACCGTTATGTGGCGACCAACCTCTATGCCGAATACGAGTTTGGCATGGGCAATCTGATGGTCTTTACCCTGCGCATAAAAGAGGGGGATGTCTATAAGGGCTGGTTCATCAACAAGGTTCAGGAGATACACGACCGGTTGGTGACCTTGCCGAAGGCGAGAGAGGCCAACTTCATCGATATCGCCGCGAAGAAGATCAAATACATGGGGGCCGATGAGAATGGCCTGGTATTCAAGCGTCTGATCCCGACAGAAGGCATCAGCAGCGATCCAGAAAAGGCGAAACAGCAGCTGGCCTTTTTAAAAGAGGGTATTGAGACCAATCCCGTGATTGGCCCGATGCTGGTGGGATTCGAGGATGCGGATGGAAATAAATGTGAGTTCAAAGAGAAGGACGAGAAGAACTGCATAGCCAAATCGCTCTATATCATCGGTGACTACACCGATGAGGTGAAGGAGATCTATCTGCCCTGGGTGAGACAGATTCGGGCGATGATGGACGAGTATGGTGAGGATGAAAGATTCGAAGTGCTGGTGGCGGGGGAACCCTACTTCCTGGCGTGGATGCTGGCGGACCTGGTTAACAAGTGGTGGCTGTTCGTCATCTCGTTCGCCATCGTCATCGCCGCCCTCTGGTTCGAGTTCCGCAACTGGCGTGGGTCGCTGTTTCCGATCATCGGTGTCAGCGCGACGATAATCCTGACCTTGGGACTGATGGGCTTTTCCGCCTTCAAACTGACCACGATGATGGTGCTGACGCCGATGTTGCTGCTGGCGATCGGTATCGGCCACTCGGTTCAGGTGACAAGACGGTTTATGCAGGAGCAGGCAAAATCGGGGGATTGCGAATCGGCAGCCAGAATTTCGATCTCCCATACCATTGTGCCGGCCACGCTCTCCATCGTCACCGACATGGTCGGTTTCGCCACCCTGGCGACGGTGGATATCTCCTTCTACAAGGCCTACGCCTATTTCGGCATGTTCGGGATGCTGACCCTGCTGTTCACCACCACGACCTTGATTCCATTGTTGATGATGACCTTCCCCTGCAGCCAGGTGGACATGACCGAGGGGCATGAGCAGTCCTGGGAGACCAAGGTCGGCGGGTTGATTACGGGGATGTTGAACGGTCCCGGCAAGGCGATACCCATTCTCTTCGTCGTCGGGATATTCGCCTGGTCGACCTACTACACCGAAATCGGCAGGGGTATATCCGCGATGATGGCCGGTGAGGCCGGCAGAGATGATCCTGAGGTGGCGCGTATTCAGGATGAGTTCGATATCATGCCAGGGGTTGAAAAGGGGATAAACTACTCCCGTGCCGCATTCAAGGAGAAGTCGATCACCATTCAGCACATCGAACGCCTGAATACGATCATGCCCGGGGTGATATCGGTATCGATTCCGATTCGTGGCAAGCAACCGGTTGCCGAGCTATGTGTGGATACCTATTTCCCGGAGGAGATCTACGATATCGAGGATCCGGCGGTTAAGGTTGCCGCCTGTGAAAAGGCAAAGGCGGAACTGGCCTGTTGGGATCCCGACCCCTGCGGTGCCCAGGGTATATTCAACGAGGCCGATGTGCTTGCCGATATCGAGGCGATGGAGGAGTGGATGCGCGCCCACCCCTTTATCGGTTTCACCGGCTCCTATGCGCAATATATCCGCCTGGTGAACATGTTGTTGACCGCGGAGCCGGGTGAAAAACCGGTTATCAAAGATCTCTACATACCCACGTCGGACAAGCTGCGTTCCATAGATCCCGATGATGACAGAAGTGGCGATGATATCGTACAGCTCTATAACGGTCTGCTGGAGACCATGACAGAAGAGGGCGACATGGACTCCTTTGTGATGAAGAACTGGAACGAGGGCGTTGTCATGGGCTTCATCAACACCATGGATCCGGTCGAGGCGCACGTGGTCACCATGGATATTCAACAATACATCGAGGACCACAAGAACGACACAGGTTTCAGCAAGGTCAATTTCGGTCTGCGTTCCGGACCGGTTGACGACCTGTCCGGTGACTACAACAAGCTTTCCGTTGATGGCGCTGACTATGTCAGGCCTGGTGTCGGTGGCTTCCTGGGTGCCACCGAGGCGACCCGTGAAGTGGCGGTGGACAACTGGCTCACGGGGCCCTTGTTGACGGCTGCTGCGGTGTTCATCATCGCCGCTTTGATATTTCGCTCCATTGTGGTGCCGGTAATCCTCATGGTGTTGTTGTTTATCACCCTCTATGCCCAGTATGGCCTCGGCGGTTATATGACCAGTATCCAGAACTGGTCGGGTAATCTGGCCTTCCATTTGCAGGTGGCATTGAGCATCGCGATGGGGCTTGGCATCGACTACGGCATCTATATGATGTCGAGACTTAAAGAGGAGATGGAGGCTACCGCGGGTAATTGGCAGCAAGCGTTGATCAATACCCTGAACACAACCGGATCGGCGGTGATCATATCGGTGATTGTTCTGCTTGGTTGCTTTATTCCCCTGTTGAATACTGATCTGGCCAACACTTGGGGTCTGGGTGTCTACATCAGTCAGGCGCTTCTCATCGATGTGGTTACCGCACTAACAATCCTGCCTATGATGGTTGCCTGGATGAAACCGAAGTTTGTCTTTGGTAGATATAAAAACTAAAAAAAGCGAACTGGGCTGAATCTTGATTCAGCACAGACTCGGGCCGGCGTTAAACGCCGGCTTTTTTTTGCTGCTGCCCTATAAGCGTGAATATCATGATCGGCGGTGATTGCCGCTGCGCCTTTTCCTCCTGCGTGACTCTTTTCTTGGCTTGAAATAGTTTCGTATTCTTTCGCTGAGTGGCAAATGACTGGCCGGGCAGCTTGAACCCAGTGTTTGAGGTTGTTCCGGTTCATCATCCCAAGAGTCGACGATCTGACCGTCTGTCAATTTGATTAGCCGACCTGCCGCCTGTTTGACGTCAGGGTCGTGGGAGGAGATAAGGAAAGTTGTGCCAAAGCGTTGGTTCAACTCCTGCATTAGATGGATGAGATGCCTGCCAGTCATGCTATCAAGATTGGCGGTAGGTTCATCGGCAAGGATCAGCTTTGGATTAGTGGCAAGTGCACGCGCAACCGCAACACGTTGTTGTTGACCTCCCGATAGTTGGTCAGGTCTTCGATATCCGAGATGATCGATCTCAACCTCGTGCAACCAGTGGTTGGCTATTTCCAAGCTCTCTTTTCGGTTCTTGCCCTGTAGCTGGCACACATAAGCGACATTTTCACGTGCTGTGAAAACACGAATAAGGTTATATGCTTGGAATACAAAGCCGATATTACGCAGTCGGAACTGAGTCCGCTGGTCGCTGCTCATGTCGAGGATGTTTTGTCCCAATACCTCAACGCTGCCGCTATCTGCGGATTCGAGAGCACCTATGATATTCAGCAGGGTGCTCTTGCCTGAACCTGATCGTCCGGCAACAACCGCAAACTCGCCGGCTGCAATGTCGAGATCGAGTCCATGCAATGCTGGAAAAGGCATGGTGCCGACCCAGTAGCATTTATGCAGATCACGCAAGGTTATGATTGATGAGTCCTGGGTATTGGGCATGAATTAACTATAACCTTGTCTATTGAATTCGAAGTGCCTTACTTAGTGATAAGCGGGTTGCCCTCCAGGCCGGGTAGAGGCCGGCAAGCAAGGCTGCGATTAGTGTTGCACTGAGAATTTTTACTGCAGAATCCCTGGTCAAGAGTGGATGAATGACTGGATCCATATAGAAAAACTCAAAGGCATTGGCAAAACGTGTCAGATTTATTCCCGTATCGGCAAGGCTATAGACCAATAGGCTGCCAGCTAGATATCCCAAGAGTGCTCCGATAAAGATAAGCATGACGGCCTCCAGTAACAACATGAAAAAAATCTGTCTCCTTGTAGTGCCAATCGCAATGATCACTCCAAGCTCTTTCTGGCGTTCATGCAGGGAGATAAGCATGGTGTTCAGGATTTCTATAATCACCAGAATGATTACCACAAGCAGGATCACGAAACCATAGGCATCGCTGAACTCAAGCCACTGTCTGACCATTGGGTCCAGTTCCTGCCATGGCATGACTTCATATTTGTACTCAGAGAGTTGTTGGGTGAAAAGACGGTAGAGTAGTTCGGTATGGTCGTGGGTATCTGCACGGATCACTATGTCAGTGACCGAGTCACCCATTTGCAACCATTGCTGGGCGCCGTTAAGGGTGATCAAGGCCAGGCTCATGTCTATCTGCGGTGCTCCGGTCTCAATAATCCCACGAAGAAAAAAGACATCGGAGACCATCTCACCATTCATGCGCTGCAGCATTATGATGACCCTGCCACCCAGTTCGACCCCCAGGTTTTGTGCAACCGTACGACCGAGTACCAAGTCGTGACTCACGCCTGGGCGCAACCAGCTGCCCTCTGTCACCCGTTGATCCATGGAAGTTACCCATGTCTCCTGTTCCGGGTCGGTTGCCATGATCTGGACGCCTGCGCTGTTGCTGCCCACAGAGGCGAGACCCGAAGTCCTGATTCGCTGGGTCCAACCCACGATTTCCGGGTAGCTTTGCATCAGCTTCGAGACCTCTTCGGGCTGCTGAATACTGTCATTGAGATTCTGCGAGGCCTCGAAACCAGTGGCGTGGATCTGCAGATGACCGGTATGGCTGAGGATGAAGTTTGTCTTCATTTGGCTCAGCCAGCCATCATTCAACGCACTGAGCAAAGTCAGCGTGGCGATGCCGAAGATCATGGTCAGCAGTGTGATCAGGGTGCGGCGTCGATTACGCACCAGGTTACGCATTGCGAGGTGCAGATAGGTGACCATGCTGAGGCTGCCGTGCAGGCTATCCATTTCTAATCGCCTCGATGGGCTGCAGTCGGCTTGCGCGCCATGCAGGATAGAATCCCGCGCAGACAGAGGCGAGAAGTATGACCGCGCTGGTGATGCCCAAGTGATCGAGCTTGAGATGGGGATAGATTAGAGGGTCAACATAGAATCTGGATGTGGAGCCGAGGAGAATTGAGAGATCGATGCCGTAGTTGCCTGTAAAAAGAACGATCGCATAGCCCAGGATTATGCCGAAGAGTATTCCCACAATGCCTATGACCAGCGCTTCCACGAGCAGGATGCCGGCAATCTGACGGCCTGTGGTGCCGATTGCCATCAACACACCGAACTCTCTGGTCCTTTCCAACATGGAGATCAGCAGGGTATTGAGCTCTCCCGCCAATACAATGAACAGCACCACACCGAGGAATAGGTAGAGAAAGCCGTTATGTAGCTGTACCCACTCCTTCATCACCGGGAACATTGCGTACCATGGCATCACCTCCAGCTTCTCACCTTGCAGGCCTGCCTCGAGTTCAGCCGTCAATTTAGAAATGCGTCGTTCCTCGCTGTTGATGACAATGGTGGTCACCCGGCCTGTCATATCCACCATCTCCTGCAGTGTGGCAAGGGTGGTGATTGCCATACCTTTATCCAGTCCCATTTCGCCGCTGGTGATAATACCGGTCAGGGTGAATGATTCGGCAACCATAACGCCGAATCGGTCGTGTCCGATGATTATCACCTCATCGCCGAGCTTGACCTGCAGGTTGTTTGCGGTTGTTGCACCGAGAATGAGTGAGTACTCGTCTTCAGGCACCAGGAAGCGACCGATACCGATTCGCTTGCTGAGCTGGGTCACATCTCCCTCACTTAGCGGATCCATGCCGATCAGCATTACACCCTGGGTAGTGATGTCTGAGGCGGCAAGGCCGAAACTCTCCAGGCGCCTGCTGTATTGGGAGACGCCGGCCTGTCGTAACGCCTCTTCGACCTTTTGCGGATTGGCGATTGCCTTTGACAGTTCAGGATGTTGGAAAAAGCCCTGATGATGGATCTGTATGGAGCCGATGATGGCTTCCTGAAAGTTACCCAGCATGTTGCGGTGCAGGCCTTCGTTGAATCCCCAGAGAAATATCAACGAGGCAAGGCCGACTCCGATTGCGCCAATAGTCAGAAATGTCCGGCGCCGGTGGGTGAGCAGATTTCTGAAGGCTACAGTCAGGATGGTGTTGATGACTGTTGAGGTCGATTGGTTCATCTGCTTACCGGGAGGTGAATGATAGGGTGCCTATGATCAAGGATAATCCATATTCCAGACGCACCGTATCACTATTAGCCAACTAATTTGACTTACCGGGATTGAATATTACGTCCGCAATCGGGACGTTGAATTGAATTGTCTCCAATTTGATGATGGTGCGCTTACCCGTCTGATCAAGCGGTGTCATGGTCCAGCGGGTAGGTATGAGACGTCCATCCATCTCTTTTACCTGGTCGAAAGTCATGCGCCTGCCGGCTCTTTTCTCGCATCGATACTCCATTTCCAATGGAATGCCGTCGCCACGAATGCGCTGTATCAAGCGCTTCCATGTGACTTTGGCCGTGGCAGAGGGTGTTGATTCGATGGTTACGATGGTCTGATCCCCGTCACCTTCCCGCTGCACTATTCGGTGGTTGTAGTGATCGATCAGTGAGTCGGTCTCGAGCAGGTCCTGATTGTTGAAGTCCGAACCCATCCAGGGGTCCTGCATCATAGCCGGCGAGATATTGATCTGTCTGCGAAGCTTGGGCAGATACATGGAGAGGATGTTGTCGACCTTGAGATAGACCGTACCCTTGGTTTTGCGGGGGCTGAGGATCTCCATGCGAAATCGGTTGTTGGCCATGTCGTCGTGACTGCGGAATGACATGCTGCGCTGCCAGTCGGGCCGAATGATATCGACCTGATAGACAGCGACGGTAGCGTTGGAACGCATCAACGCCTCGGTCTTTTTCAACAGCGCTAGCGCCTCCGGTTCTGACTCACCCGCCAGGCTACCGCAGCTGTAGATCAGCAGGAGCCAGAAGGCCCTGATTAGCCCGTTCATAGAATAACTCACACCCTTAGTCGGAAATCCAGATCAATTGATTATAAGCATTTGTTAATATATTGCCAGTTAACCTACTGCCAATCCAACCATGCGGAATCGCGTTGATTTCTCTGGTTGGTTACATAACTATTTGTAATGAAAAGATATTTGTGTGTTTTTATCGGTGGGTCGGCGGTCAGTGGATTTTGCCTTTGGCGTGGTGCTGCCTGGCAAACCAGAGCTGGCCTGGAAAGGACCGGACTAGAGGCAGTAAGGCATAGGGGAGGGAGGTTATCGGCTGCCGTGGAGCCGATTCATCGCCTTTTGCAACTCCCCATTTACGATCTCATGCAGTGAGACGATGGCATCGTCGATGGCTCTGTCGATTGCCTCTCGATCGCTCTTGGAGGGGCGTCCGAGGACATAGTTCACCACTGCGTTGCGGTCGTTGGGGTGGTCGATACCGATCCGGAGACGATGGAAATCCCTGCTGCCAAGGGCGCTCATGATATCTCTCAGTCCGTTATGACCCGCATGCCCTCCACCCGTCTTGAGGCGTACCTGTCCCGGTTCCAGGTCGAGTTCGTCATGAACCACGAGAATCTCACCGGGTGAGATGCGGAAATAGTTCGCCAGACTTGATACAGCCTGACCGCTTCGGTTCATAAAGGTTGTGGGTTTTAACAGACGAAACTCCCGACCGGCGATTGCCAATTTGCAGACCAGGCCGAGGTGGCGTGACTCGCTGCGAAAGGCCTGGTGTTGTAGCTGGACCAACCTGTCCACAAACCAGAATCCGGCGTTATGGCGGGTCGCTTCGTAATCCGCACCGGGATTGCCCAGACCGACAATGAGTTTGATGGGCTGTACCACTCTATGATTCGCCTAGCGCGCTTGTAGCGGAAAAGCCGCGCTGTCCTGTTTTGCGAAGAGCAAGGGGGCGGTGAAAACGCCCCCTTGGCAGGGCTTATTCCTCAGGCGCTGTTTCGCCACCCTCTTCGGGAGCTGCTTCATCGTCTTCCACGATTTCGGTGGTGTGTGCGGTATGAATGGTGAGAACGATGGGATCCTCATTGCCTTCGTGGGTGATCAGATTGACCCCCTCGGGGAGCTGCACTTGCGAGGCGTGGAGAACGGTACCCATCTCCAGACTGGTCATGTCGACCTCGATGAACTCGGGCAGATCCTTGGGCAGGCAGGTAATCTCCATGTCGCTCATGACATGGCTGGCCTGACCGCCGGCTTTGATGCCGGGACAGATCGATTCATTGATAAAGTGAATCGGTACATGGAGTCGTATCTTCTCGTCGGCCTGCACCCGCTGAAAGTCGACGTGGAGGATGAAGGGTTTGGACGGATGGCGCTGCAGGTCCTTGAGCACCACGGTCTCTTCCTTTCCGTTGAGCTTCAAACTCAACAGATTGGCGTAGAAGCCCTCGTTCTCCAATGAGTGGGCGATTTCATTGTGGGGTACACTGATCATGGCCGGATCCTTATGGGCGCCGTAGACGATGCCCGGTACCAGGCCGGTACGACGCAGGCGGCGGCTCGCACCTTTCCCTGAATCGTCCCGTGATTGAGCATTGATTTCAAAATTGGCAGACATGGCTTACTCCGTATCTGTTGGATTGATTGAGTATGGACCGCCCCGCGACCAAAGCGGCTCCCTATCGCTGCTTCTACAGCAGCGGACGCGCGATTCTAACAGGATTGGCCTTTTTTTCCAGCCCCAATCGGCAATTTCGCCTGCGAGCTTCGCCGCGAGGGCCGGCTGAGAAGGCTGGAGTCCGGTCAGTCGATGAACAGCGAGCTGACCGATTCTTCGTTGGAGATACGTCGCATCGTCTCTGCCAGGAGCTCGGCAATGCTTACCTGGCGTATCGGAGTGCACTGTTTGGCCTCTTCCGAAAGCGGAATCGTGTTGGTGACCACCAACTCGTCGAGTTGTGAGTTGCTGAGATTGGCAACGGCGGGACCGGAGAGTACCGGATGGGTACAGTAGGCCACCACTTTGGCGGCTCCGTGTTCCTTCAGTGCCGTTGCGGCCTGGCATAGGGTTCCAGCGGTGTCGACCAGGTCGTCGATAAGGACGCAGCTGCGTCCCTCCACCTTGCCGATGATGTGCATCACCTTGGCTTCGTTGGGTCTTGGACGGCGCTTGTCGATTATGGCGAGTTCAGCATCGTCCAGTCGTTTTGCCAGTGCGCGTGCCCTCACCACCCCGCCGACATCGGGGGAGACGACCACGATATCGGGGTGTTTCTGGCGCCATACATCCCCGAGAAGGATGGGTGAGGCATAGACATTGTCCACCGGTATGTCGAAAAAGCCCTGGATCTGATCGGCGTGCAGATCCACGGTCAAAACCCGGTCGGCACCTGCGGCGCCGATCATCTTCGCAGCCAGGCGGGCAGTGATCGGCACCCGGGCGGATCTGGGGCGTCGGTCCTGTCTTGCGTAGCCGAAGTAGGGGATGACCGCCGTGATGCGCTTCGCGGAGGACCAGCGCATGGCGTCGATCATCACCAGCAGCTCCATCAGGTTCTCATTGGTGGGTGCGGAGGTGGGCTGGACGATGAAGACATCGCGGCCGCGGACATTCTCATGGATCTCCGCCATTACCTCACCGTCGCTGAAACGGCCGACATGCATCTTTCCAAGCGGGAGGCTGAGGTGGGCTACGATTTCTGCACTCAGCTCCGGGTTGGCGTTTCCGGAGAAGACCATCATGGCTGTGGCAGGCACGGTTTTGATCCCCTATATCAAACAGTGATTTGCGATAAAAAAAATGGCTGGGGCGGCAGGATTCGAACCTACGAATGCTGGGATCAAAACCCAGTGCCTTACCGCTTGGCGACGCCCCAATTTAACTCTCTTCGGTTTGGAGTAACTCCATTAGCGGGGAGTGGTTAACCCCGCGAGCAACAAAACCGTCCACACTCGCCGGCTTCTTCGCCAGCAGATCGAGAGCCGTCTGCCGGTTGTCAAAGGCCGCGAAAACACAGGCGCCGGTGCCGGTCAGCCGGGCATCCGCATGCTGGTTCAACCAATCCAGTGCCTGTGCCACCTCTGGGTGGCGTCTGCGCACAACAGGCAGACAGTCATTATGGCAGTTACCCTGCAGAAAGGCGCGTATTTTGATCCGGGGGGAGTTGCGTGTCAAATCAGGCTGGCTGAAGATATCTGCTGTGGAGATATGACAGGCGGGTTGCAGCAGCAGATACCAGTTCTCGGGTATCTCAATGTCCGTCAACTCCTCACCTATACCTTCGGCCCACGCGGCATGACCGTGGATAAAGATCGGCACATCCGCGCCAAGTCCGAGGGCGATTTTCATCAGTTCCGGACGGCTGAGCGAAAGATCCCAGAGTCGGTTGAGGGCCATCAGCGTGGTAGCGGCGTCCGAGCTGCCACCACCCAGTCCGGCACCCATCGGGAGTGTTTTTTCCAGTCTTATGTCAATGCCCAGATCGCTTCCGCTCATACGTTGCAGGGACTGGGCCGCCCGATAACAGAGATTGGCTGTTTGCGGCAGGTCATCCAGGTTGTCATTCAGGATGATGCGGCCGTCTTCGCGTCGTCTGAAATGGAGCCGATCGTGAATATCGAGAAATTGGAAGACGGTTTGCAATCGGTGGTAACCATCAGCACGCCTACCGACGATGCGGAGCATCAGGTTCAGCTTTGCGGGTGCCGGAAGGGTGAGAGTCACATCGGACAAACTGCGTGGCGACATGGAAAGGGTCAGTTGTCCACGCCCAAACGTTTCATGACCGGCTTGATGAACCTGTTTTCGGGATCTCGCTCGTTGGCCGCGTTCCATATCTCTATGGCGCGTTGCTGCTGCCCCAGATGCCATAGCACCTCGCCCAGATGGGATGCGATCTCGGCGTCGGGACTGAGTTCGGCGGCCCTGTTGAGGAATCCGAGGGCAGTTTCGAGATTGCCCAGGCGGTACTCCACCCAACCCATGCTGTCGAGAATGGCTGGACTCTCCGGCTTGAGCTCCAAGGCCTGCACGATATAGTCCTTGGCCTCCTGCAGGCGGTCGGTCTGGTCGGCGAGGGTGTAACCAAGCGCATTCAGCGCATCGGCGTGCTTGGGTTCATTGGCGAGGATCTTACGCAAGTCGTTTTCCAGCAGATCGATCCGTTTCAGGTCGGCTGCGTTCAAGCCGCGGGCATAGAGCAGGTCCGTGTTGTCCCCAAAGATCTCCAGGGCCTTGGTGTAGACCTGGTGGGCAGTTTCGAAATCACGTGCTTCGCGCAGCAGTTCCGCCTCGATGATGTAGAACTTCACCTCATGGGGTGGTTGGGTGATACGTAGCCGCTGCAGGGTCTCGCGGGCCTGGTTCAGGTTTCCCTGATCAGCCAGGATCTTTGCGATCCGTATTTGCGCATCGACCAGGTTCTTGCCTTCTACGCGACTGTACCAAGCCAATGCCTGCTTGGGTTGTTTCTGCTCCTCGGCAATCATTCCCAGGTAGAAGTTTGCCGGATTGCGTTTCTGTCGGTTGTGAACAAGTTTCTTGAGATACTCCTTTGCGTTTTCATAACGTTCCAGCTGCAGATTGATGATGCCGATGGAGAAGGAGATGTCGCTGTCTTCCGGGTCCTGTTCGTGAAGTCTCTGATAGATCTCGAGAGCCGCTTCCGGTTTACTCATCTCGAGCAGGAGCCTGGCGTACGCCTTGCCCAGTTGGGAGTTATCCGGAGAGTTCTCATAGGCCTGTTTAATGAATGCCAGGCCCTCCTCTTTCTTGTTCATGGTAATGAGAATCTGTGTCTTGAGGACAAGACTCTGATTGGATGCCGGTTCGAGAGAGAGGGAGCGTTCGCAATACTGCAGTGCGAGATTGTGTTGTTTGGCGTGATTGGCGGTCAGGGCGAGGGCATATAACGCCTTTGCATCCTGGCTCTCATCATCCACCAACTGCTGCATGATAAGCAGTGCTTGATCGGGAGCCGCCGATTTTTCGGCGATTGCGGCGGCCTGGAGATAGCCGGAGAGTTGCTGGCTGTTTGCGATCTCAACCACCTGCTGTAGATGGTCGATTGCGCGGTTCAAGTCCCCCTGGCGTATGTAGAGCACGGCGGTGATCTGGTGCGCCTTGAGTGATTGCGGGGAAATATCGACCCAAAGGGTTGCGGCGGAGAGGGCGGCGTCGGGCATGTTGGCCTGCAGGCCCAGTCCGGTGGCTCGTTCAGCGGCGCTTTCGTCCCGCGACTCCTTGGCGGCATGAAGCGCATGTTCGAAGGCGAGCCTGCTGTGACCGCGTTGGGCGGCAATCTCGCCGGTCAGGGTGTTGTAGATCAGGTTTTCACTGAGACCGTCCGTGGTTTGGGCGGGTGGTGATTGAGGCGCTGCTTCTTCCCGGGAAACCGGAGATCCAGGTGTGCCCGGCTGAATGCTGGCGCAGGCGGAAAGCAAGAGGCAGGGAAAAACCAGGAGATGCTTAATTTTTACGTTGATGTGCATATGTTTAGTAGTAATAAATGTAATTTACGTCGACTGCAAGTCTTCTCTGCCGGGACAAGCAGAGTAAATTTGCGTATTCATCTCACGTATGCCCATTCTCAATTCGATAGCTTTCGGTGATCTCGGCGGATTTTCCTTCAACACCATGGAGATGGCCGCCGTTTCGCTGCGACCTGGTGAGGTGAATATCGGCTTATGCAATAGACAAAAAAATGTTTGGGATGTTGTATTGACTTTGAACGGTCAAGGCGTCAGAATGCCCGGCTCTCGCTTGGAGGGGTTCCCGAGTGGCCAAAGGGATCAGACTGTAAATCTGACGGCTCCGCCTTCGGAGGTTCGAATCCTCCCCCCTCCACCAGGTGATGCCGGGAAACGGCCGGCATGAACGACAGACTCGGATGCTCCTCCACACTGGCCGAGACGGGGAGGACGGGAACCGAAAAGAGGTTGAGAAAGTCGCGTGAGACGCGGCGGCAAGGAGGGCGGAAGGCCGCAGGCCAGGAGAAATCCTCCCCCCTCCACCAGGTGAACACGGGAATGCAGCGGTATTGGCCGGGCATCTCCGATGCGTCATCCAGCCGGTTTACGTTGGATAGGAACCGAGACCGGGTCTGCAAATGGATTGAAAAATTTGGTTTTAGCGGTTGTGGTGAGCGACGTGTCGCTTGGCTGCGCGGGTGTAGTTCAATGGTAGAACTTCAGCCTTCCAAGCTGAATACGTGGGTTCGATTCCCATCACCCGCTCCAAAAGATTGAATCTGTACACAGTTGTGCAGGCTGAGGCAGTGCTGTGGTTACGGCGCTGCCGTACGTTATGAGCCCAGCGGGTTAGCCCAGAGGGTGGCAAGGGATTGTATGGTGATTTTCGCCCAGATAGCTCAGTTGGTAGAGCACACCCTTGGTAAGGGTGAGGTCGGCAGTTCAAATCTGCTTCTGGGCTCCATTTGACGACGGCGTG
>JBFNJI010000046.1:0-64758 GCA_040793985.1 Candidatus Thiodiazotropha sp.
TGCGGACTTGTAATATGGCCTTCAGCTACTATTGGCACGACTACGAGACCTGGGGTACCGATCCGCGCAAGGACCGGCCTTCCCAGTTCGCAGGCGTGCGTACCGATGCTGAACTCAATCCGATCGGCGATCCACTGGTGGTCTACTGCAAACCGAGTGACGATATGCTGCCGCAGCCGGAAGCCTGTTTGGTAACCGGAATCACGCCGCAAAAGGCGCTCCAGGATGGATTGATCGAAGCGGAATTCATCAAACGGATTCATCATGAACTGGCCAGGCCGGAGACATGCTGTGTCGGCTATAACACGATTCGCTTTGACGATGAGGTGACACGCAACACCCTCTATAGAAATTTCTACGATCCCTATGCCAGAGAGTGGCAGAACGGGTCATCCCGCTGGGACATCATCGACATGGTCCGCCTCGCCCATGCCCTGAGACCGCAGGGTATCGAATGGCCGCAAAACGAGGAGGGGGTCACCAGTTTTCGTCTCGAGGTGCTCAGCGCGGCCAACAATATCTCCCATGAGTCTGCCCATGACGCCCTGTCGGATGTTCATGCCACGATCGGTTTGGCGCGATTGATACGGCAGCGCCAGCCCAGGCTCTATGATTACCTGCTAAACAGCCGCAGCAAAAACACCATCGCAGATCGTCTCAATCTGCAACGACGGGAGGCGGTGCTGCATGTCTCTTCAATGTATCCCGCGGCGCTGGGCTGCATCGCTATGGTTGTACCCTTGGCAAAGCACCCGACCAATCCCAATGGGGTGATTGTCTATGATCTTCGCTACGATCCCGCCCCGCTGATTGAACTTTCGGAGGAGCAGGTGCACGAACGCCTGTTTACTCCAGTCACTGCATTGCCGGAGGGTGTCGAACGCATACCACTGAAGACGGTTCACATCAACAAATGCCCGGTAGTGGTGCCGCTCTCAACGATGACGAATGCGGCAGCGATGCGCTGGGAGATCGACATCGAGAAGGGAGAGCGCTATCGACGTCAACTCCTTGCCGAGCCGGATTTGCCCGGCAAGATCAGGAAGGTACAGCAGTTAGCGCAGTTCGAACCAATCACCGATCCCGACCAGGCGCTCTACAGCGGTGGCTTCTTCTCCCGCGACGATCGTCGCCGCATGGAACAGATACTCGCGACGGAGCCCGCCTCCCTGGCTCAATTCCCATTGGTCTTCGACGATAGCCGCCTGCCCGAGATGTTGTTCAGGTACCGTGCGAGAAACTGGCCGCAACTGCTCACGGCGGATGAACAGCAGCGTTGGCGGGAGTTTCGCAGATCGCGGCTGCTCGAAAGCGATGGCGGCGGCAGTATCAACCTGGACGAATATCTGGCGAAGCTGGACAGCCTTGAGGCGGATCCGCAACTGAAGCCCGAATGGCGAGAGCTGATACCTCAGTTGCTGGCGTGGGCCGAAAAGATAGCACCCGACTAGGGCCTGCTAAGCTTACTCCGCGGTCCACTTCTGCAGGGCATCGATGATCCCTTTTGCCTGATCCTTGCTGGAGATGTTGAACTTGCTTTTCTGCATATATTCACCACTCCGTTTCTGATAGCGTCGAATGGTGAATTTATCTGCACCATAGGTCTGTTTAGCCCTGTCCCAGTCCTGATAGCGGAAAATGATCGTTGTCCAGGCCCCTTTCGATAGTACGACCTTGTCCAGTTCCTTGACGACGTCTATGCCGTCCTCTGTGTAGGTTACACTGAGTTCTTCAGGTGTCGATGCCATGTTGATTGCTAGTCCTTAATAAAAATATGTTTATGATTTGATTTCAACGGGTTTCACTGGCGCCGAACTGGCGCAAGATTCTCACAATATCCGGATTTTTGCGCTCAATCGCCATCGCCAACGGACTCTGTCCGGCACTATTGTGAATGTCGAGGCTGGCACCGCGGTTGACAAGGTACTTCACCACCACTCGCTGATCATTGAGGATCGCGGAGTGGAGGGGCGTATTGCCTTCGGCATCTGTATTATCAAGGGCAGCGCCCTGGCGCAGGAGAAAACCGATTACATCCCTGTCGGCACTGCCGAGCTTTGCGGTTTCGTGCAGGGCTGTATTCGGATCGAGTTTGGCGCCACTCTCGAACAGGTAGTCGGCAACGATGGTATTACGTGCGATCAGGGCCTTGAGCAGGGGTGTATGCCCCTGAGGATCGGAGACCTCCAGGTCGGCGCCGTTCTTAACCAGAATCTTGGTCATTACCAGACTCCCCTTGGAAGCTGCCACATGCAACGGGCTTTGGCCGTTCATACCGGGCTTGTTGATATCGGCGTTCCAATGGATGTTGCGTTCCAGCTGATCGATATCGCCGATCTGCACTGCACGGGAGAGAGTAATGGTCGGTTCGCTGGGCTGAGTGCAGCCAATGAACGTGAAGAGGCAGAAAAGACAGCAGAGATTGAGTCTGTTAAACATAGGAGAGGATAGTAAATCGATCACTACCGAAGCTGCAAGCGCAGTTATCGGAGATTGGCCTCACCGCATCCGCATGATAGGGTTTAGGCCCCATGATAACTAAATTGATACTTACCCTGACGGTCATCGCCATCGCCTGGTTGGTGGTCAGAAACAGGCAGCAGCGCATGCAGGCGATCTCCCATCAGGGCCGGACAGAAGCAGCCCCAAGGCCGGCGCAGAATTCCCTGTTGAAATGGGGGGCATATCTGTTGCTGGCCATGCTGCTGCTGGGCAGCGGATTCTTCCTCTTCATGCAGTGGCAGGATCTCACCCGGGTGGTCACAGTTACCGTGATCGATACCCAGACAGGTAGGAGCGTGAGTTACCAGGCACGCCGCGGTGACATCGAGGAGCGTCAATTCATCACCCTCGACGGCAGGGAGGTGAATGTGGCCAACAGTGAGCGGATTGAGCTGGAGTCGGCTTCCCCGAAAAGGCCCTGAACTGCACGCTACTCCAGGTTTTTCCGGATCTGCCGATATAACTGCAAAGCCTTGACCCCTCCCCCTGGGGAGTGGTGATTTCAGGTCAATCTGTATAATGGAAATCGGTGGGCAACCTCTTCATATGTCATTCTCCCGTCGTGTCATCAAGCAGTGTTATGCCATGCAGGGTTCGTCCCGCTACACAGGCGTAAAGCAGGCGGTCTACAATCTGCTAGAGAATCCGCAGGCACCGATCCGTCCCTACTTCGATATCTTCATGATCCTGCTTGTGCTGACCACGGTCTGGCTGCTCATCTATGAAGTGAAAAATGACCTGGGAGCCGTTGGCGATCTCGTCGAGATGGTTGCCGTGGGGATATTTATCGTCGAGTATCTGTTGCGTTTCTGGATATTCAACGATAGCCACAAGGTGATCCTGGAGCGTTACGAGCGGGCCGAATTCATCAATGAACCCTTCCATCTCTGGCCAGCGGTGTGGCAGGCGTTGCTGGGTAAGCTGAAGTATGTCATCCGGCCGTTGGCGATTATCGACCTGTTGGCGATCATTCCCAGCTATCGACCGTTACGTTTTCTGCGCATCTTTCTCCTTTTTCGTCTCTTCAAGCTGTTTCGTTACACCCGCAGCATCAGTGAGTTCGTCAAGGTACTGTCGGAGAAGCGGATCGAACTGGTGACCCTGTTCATCTTCATGGCCTTCATCACCTTCACCGCAGCCACCGCCATTTTCTTTTTTGAGGCCGATCAGCGAGATGCCCAGATATCGGGTTTTTTCGACAGTGTTTACTGGGCGCTGGTGACCATGTCCACGGTCGGCTATGGCGACATCACACCCCAGACCACCGAGGGCAGGGTCATCACTCTGGTGCTGATTATCGCGGGTCTGGGCGTGATCTCCTTCTTCACTTCCATCATCGTCTCCGCCTTTGGCGAAAAGATCGATGAGATCCGCACCCATCGCATCTATTCAGAGATTGAGCGCAAGCGCATCGATACCCTGATCTGCGGCTATGGACGTGTCGGCCAGGTTGTTGCCGAACGCATGGCGGCGGACAAGCGCAGTTTCGTTGTGGTCGATCCGGTGGAGGAGAACGTGCGTAACGCCAAAAAGCTGGGCCACCTGGCGGTGGTCGGCGATGGCGAGGATACCGAATTGTTGATGAGCATTGGTATCGAAAAACGTATCCAGAACCTGCTCTGTCTCACCGGCGACGATGTGGTTAACGTCTATATCACCTTGACCGCAAGACAGGTCAATCCGGATATTGAGATCATCTCCCGCGCCAACCATCGGGAGAATATCTCCAAGCTCTATCGCGCCGGTGCCAGCTATTGTGTCACCCCTTACGAGGTATTTGGCCTGATTGCAGCCGAGTACGCGGGGCAACCTGTTGCCTTCGAGGCTGTGTATGGCCTATTGACCGGCCAGTCCCACGAGGGAATTGAGGCGGTACGCATCAAGGCGGAGTGTGTGCTGGTTGGGCGCAGCCTGGAGAGTATCGATTTCAAAAGACGCAAGCTGACCGCATTTGGGGTGATCCGCGAAAGAGATAGCGGTGCCTCGCAAGAGCATGCCAACTACGACCTGAAGGGGCGCCGTTTCTTTTTCAATCCAGGTAAAAGGTTCATGCTCGAGAAGGACGATCTGCTGGTATTGCTGGGACATGAATACAGCGTGGTTCATTTTCGCGACTGCCTGGAGAGGGGGACACTCTGATGAGCCGCCTCGATACCCTGATCTTCGGTTGCGGTGCGTTGGGCCAGGAGGTGGCCATGCAGCTTGCGGAGCGTAACATTGAGGCCTACCTCTACAGCAACGACCTGGATGAAGTTGGCGCACTGTTGGCGAAGGGGATGCAGGCGGCGGTAGTCGATTTCAAAAACGATGACAAGCTGCGTGAAATCGGCATCGGCAGATGGGTAAAAACGATTTTCTGCCTCTTTTCCGACGAGCCCAGCAATCTCTTTCTGACCCTCTCCGCACGCGCCCTCGATGGCGATCTCAAAATTATCTGCGTTTGTGAGTCAACAGCTTCGGGGCAGCGCTTGATGGCGGCGGGAGCGACCAAGGTGATCGATCCCTACGAGATCAGCGGACACAGGGTGCATGAACGGATTACCAGGCCCTATCTGGTGGAAATGCTGGAGAGTTCGCTGTTCGGTAAACATATCGATATCGCCGAGATAGAGATACCCGATCCCAGCAGGCTCAATGGCGCCATGCTGGACGACCTGCAACTGGGGAATCTGTTCAACCTGATCATTATCGGGGTGGTCGATCTGGAGCTTGGTCGTGAGCTGATTTTCGCAAACAGCGGTATCTCACATCGCCTCGATGCGGGGGATATCTTGGTTGTGATCGGGCCAGACGGGGAGATTTCCCGCCTCAAGCAGGCGATTGCCGACGATTCGCTGGAACCGGTAACCGGCCCTGGTGATCCATAGAGTAGACCCTATCCCCATGCGGTGGTGTCGAATAGCGGATCGATGCGCTGACTTTCCGACATGACTCCAATCAGCAACCAAGCTTGAGACTAGGGCCTGTTAACACGAATCCAATGCGCCCTGTCGCGTCTGAAAAAGCGCCAATCAAGGCGCGAGGAGCATAGTTTGGTTGTTCCAAATAAGCGACGAGCAACGCCGAATGGCGCTTTTTCAGGTGCAACCCGGAGGGCTGGGGCTGTTTTTTCACCCAGCGGCGTTATCGTTCGCTCATGTAGAATAACTACACTACGCTCATTCTGCCTTGCTGGGCACAAAAACAGTCCAAGCAGGGCGCATAGGATTCGTGTTAACAGGTCCTAGGCAGGTGCGTTCTGCAAAACAGTCGCGAGTTGACTACCTGCATTGGCGGCCTGGGCCTTGGCTGCAGTGTTGGGTGATGCGGCAATCTGCTGGAGCATGCTGGCTAAGGTCGAACGCGCCTCTTCAGCTGTGTTCAATGGTGTCTCTGGCGGTGCTATGCTGTTGTTTTCCATATCGAAGAGACGACGTGCCTGATCCACCTCGACGGTTGGAGCGTCAGCTTTTGCGGCCTCGGATTGTTGTGTTGATGCCGACGTTGCCGCTTCGGCTGTCTTGTGATCGGTGTGTGACCGCCCCGACTGCTCAGTTGTCGTATTGATGGGCTTATCGCTGTTGACAGGGCTGATCATGTAACTGACTCCTGATTTAAAGACGAAAAATTGGCGCATTCAGCTGAGATTCACGTTATACATGAGATAATGCGAGAAACATGCCAAAAGGCTGACACAGTGTAATTCCATACTTAATTGGCCCGGGGAGGGCAACGGATGAGGGTACGAATTCATGGCCTATTGCTGATCCTGGCACTGACACTCTCGGGTCATGCCATGGCGGCAAAAGCGCCTGTGCTGGGTGAGCATCTGGAATACAAGCTGAAATTCCGCGGTCTGGTGACCGGTTTCGTGGAGATGGATATCGCCAAGATGGTCCTGGGCGTGGAGCAGGAGATGGGGCGGGTTGAAGACAATCCGGCTTTCGTTACCCATCTTCGGCTCACCACCGAACCCTACCGCAAGGCGGAGATGATATACCCGGTGAGACTGCACTACCGCAGCTGGCTCGATGCCAAGAAACTGCATCCGCTGGTGGCGGTTAAGTCGCTGAAAACAAGGAAGCAGAAGGAGGAGCTGTTGTGGTTCGACCATACTCAGGGGGAGGCCTTCCACTACCAGTCAGGGGAGTTGCAGGAAGGCGAAAGCGACAGCCCTCCGAAAAGCCTCCAGGGGATTACCGCGCTATCCGATCAGCAGTGGGGAAAGCTGCTGCAGGCCCACCAGGTCAGCTTTGGCGAAACCGAGGCATTGGACTACATCAGCTTTCTGCATCGCCTGCGCACCATGCCGCTGAAACCTGGAAAACAGATCAATTTCTCCACCTTTAACGGTAAGGAACTCAACGCCTACCAGGTGAAAGTGGATCAGGAACGGCTGGTGCGTGCGGGTTGGAACCGCCCCGCATTCAAGATCAGGATGTGGGAGGTCGATAGGGAGAACGGTAAAAGAGGGAAAATGGTCGATCTTTGGTTGAGTGATGACGACGAGCGGCTGTTGTTGCGCTTCTACGCAGAGCGCACCTTTGGCGCCATGGAAGGGATCCTGGAGACAGGGCGTCCGACAGAGGGCAAGGATGAGGGCTTTTCAGAAGCGACCCAATCGTCCCTTGAGACCTATCTCGGGTTTTGAGGTGGGACCGAACTACGGAAGCGTCGGGTGCGTCGCGTGGCGTCGCCGCTTCCAGCGAGTACGTGATCGATAATCGTTATACAGACTACTCGTCCGCAATCTTGAATTTGGCTTTGCCTTTGTCTTGATCCGAATCCTGGGCCTGTTGATCGATTTTCAAATGATCGATATTCGGGATAGGCGCGGCATCGACAGGTTTCTGGCAATCCTCGAGGGTTCCCTGATTGGCCGGTAACACATCCAGGGCCGAGGTATCGATGTCGGGCGGTTGTGCCGGGGTATCTTCAATCAGAGTCACACCGGGGCTGTCCAGCATCAAGGCGGAGGTGTCGATTTCGAGGAGTTCCGGTTCCGGGGTCTCATCCAACGTGCTTCCCGGCCTCTCCATCTGCATAGCACTGATATCCGGGATCTCCGCAGCTTCTATCTTCGGTGTGCAGTCGCTGAGATCGAAGCCCTGCGCCGACGAGAGTTCATAGTCCGGTACCGCAATCGGTGTAACCTCGTCACCGCTGGTCGCCGGTTCCATGGGGCCGTCCGCAAAACCCAATTCCTCCGCTTCCTGCCGGGGAGGGGAGGCGGGTATGCTGGGTGCCGGGCGGTCTGCGGTTTGAGGCTGTGGTCTGGGGGCAGGTGGAGGTTCGCCCGCTGGCACGATATCAACCAGTCCGCCTGCATCGCGAAAGGTGACCCGGAACTTGATCGCCCGGTCCATATCCACGCCCCTTTTGATAGGGATCGGCTTGCCACTGAAGAGGCGCTCCAGCTTGTCGCCCTCCAACTTGAAAACTGCGCCAATTTTGCGTTTTACCTCGGCCGGATCATTATCCTTGATAATGGCGCCGGAGAAGTAGACATCGTAGCTATCAGCAGTCATGGCTGGGTATCTCCAGATTTGTGGCCACCGTTCCAGGGCCGTCTATTAATACTGTAGACATCCTTACCCTGATGAAAAGGTATCAAAAGCATTCCCGTGAGCCGGGTCGTCATTTTAGGGTCTCTCAACGAACTTATACCTATATCCATGCCCTGCTGTCCCAGACGGGGCTGTTGGCAGTAGGTACCCATCAAGCGGTCCCAAAGCGAAAGGTTGAAGCCGAAATTACTGTTTGTCTCATTAGGCTCCACCGAGTGGTGCACGCGATGCATGTCGGGAGTCACGATGAGCAGGCGCAGTATCTTGTCTAGTGCTGTGGGGAGCCGGACATTGCCGTGATTGAACATTGCCATACCGTTCAATACCACCTCGAAAATGATCACCGCCACGATCGGAGGACCCAGTGCGGCGATGGTGGTGATCTTGATCAGCATAGAGAGAATGATCTCGATGGGATGAAAACGGGCCCCGGTGGTGAGATCGTAATCCGGGTCGGCATGATGCACCCTGTGCAGTCGCCACAGCATCGGCACGGCATGCACCATCACATGCTGCAGATAGATCACCAGGTCCATCAGCAGAACCGCAATCACGATGCTGAGCCAGAGGGGCAGGTCGACGGCGTTCAGCAGGCCCCAGCCGTTATCCGCGGCATGGCTTGCCATTCCCACCGCTGCCGCAGGGAACAGCAGACGCAGCAGCAGGCTGTTTAAAACCACGATGCCGATATTTCCGACCCAGCGTTGAGAGCGGGTATAGCGCCGTTTGCGGCATGGTGATGCCACTTCCCACAGTGCCATAGCGGCGAAGATCGTGAAAAAGGCTGTGAGCCTGATTGAAAGTTCGTGGTCGAGTATAAAATCGGGCATGAGTGGTCTTGTGGGCGGTTTTTACCCTATTGGGGTATGGTAGCGTCTATAATTGTAAGGATATTATAAGTAAAACAGGGTAGGGAACCCCTCATTCATCTTCAGGGTGGCGATCTTAAGACCCGCTAACTGTTAAAGAAGTATTTACTTATGTTTGAGAAAGATCCACGCACCTTCGCTCCCGAATACAAGAACCTGTCGCCGGAACAGAAGGCGATGGTGAAGCTTGAAATCACCCTGACCAACTTCTTCAAGACCTTCGACAAGAGCATGTCGCGCTGGGAGAAGATGATCTATCCCATGCTGGTGGTCGTTGGGGTGCTTGGTCTCTCCGGGTTCTATCTCATCTACAACGTGACCACCGATATGCGTACCCTGACCGAGCAGGTGGATCCCCGCATGGAAGAGCACCTGCAGTCGATGTCGGATAACATGGGCCAGTTGGCAAAGAACATCAATACCATGACTGGACAGATCACGGTATTGGTCGAGAAGATCGACAGCATGGAGCAGCATATAGCCACCATGGACGGTAATATCGGCGTACTGGCCGTCGATGTGGGCAGTATGAAAAATAATTTGAATCTGATGACGGTGAATATGGCCGACATGAACCAGGCCATGCGCACGATCACGGTAAATACCGGTTTCATGAGCCGCGACATCAATCAGATGGGGCGGCCTATGGACTTTATGAACTCCTTCACCCCCTGGTGAGAGTCAACCCCCGTGGCCTCTGTTGAATTGTAAGCGGATTCAGGCGTTGCCCTTGTGCTTCATCCCTATGCCCTGTTGAGCCGCGAAATCGAGCATACGCTGGATCGGTGTTACCGCACGGGCCCTGACCGCCGCATCGATATGGATCTCGTTCTCCCCTGAATCGAGGACCTGCTCCAGGTTTTGCAAGGCATTCATCCCCATCCATGGACAGTGCGCACAACTGACACAGGTCGCACCCTCACCGGCTGTGGGGGCCTCGATGAGGACCTTGTCCGGCGCCATCTGTTGCATTTTGTAGAAGATTCCGCCATCGGTGGCGACGATGAACTCCTTGTTCTCCATTTCAGAGACGGCCTTGATCAATGCGGTGGTCGATCCGACAACATCGGCCTGGTCGATCACATTTTCCGGTGATTCCGGATGGACAAGTACCGCTGCTTCCGGGTGCAGGCGGCGGATACGCTCCAACGCCACAGACTTGAACTCTTCGTGGACCACGCATGAGCCTGGCCACATCAGCATCTTCGCGCCGGTAAGTCGCGCAACATAGCTACCCAGGTGGCGGTCCGGGCCCCACAGGATCTTCTTGTCGTGTTCCGCCAAATGCTTAACGATGGGCAGGGCGATTCCCGAAGTCACGACCCAGTCGGAACGTGCCTTCACCTCGGCGCTGGTATTGGCATAGACCACCACCGTATGGTCTGGATGGGCATCACAGAAGGCAGTGAACTGATCGGCAGGACAGCCTTCGTCCAGAGAACAGGTGGCACCAAGGTCCGGCATGATGACCCGTTTTTCCGGATTCAGGATTTTCGACGTCTCACCCATGAAGCGAACGCCGCAGACAACCAGGGTCTGTGCCGACTGGGCGGTGCCGAAACGGGCCATCTCCAGGGAGTCGGCGACGCAGCCGCCGCTCTCTTCAGCAAGCGCCTGCAGCTCCGCATCGGTGTAGTAATGGGCAACCAGGACGGCATCTTGCTCCTTCAGCTTAATCCTGATGCGATCCTTCAGGGCCTGCTTTTCGGCGTCACTGAGGGAGGGCCACTGCGGGTGATCTGGAACTTCTATCTTGGGAAGTTTGAGGGCTTGGGGATTCATCTGATTCTCAATGTTCTACTTTATGATCTCGACCCGGGAAGGGTTGATGAGCTGATAGGTTTTCGCGGGTCTGTGGTTACCGCTGCGGCAGTAGTCGCCGGTCTCCTCTATGATCTTTCGGGCAAGTATCCCCTTGCGGAAGTTCCGTTTATCGAGATCGGCATTGAGCAGAGTCTCGTAGACGGATTGCAGTTGGCTGAGGGTGAAATGGTGTGGCAGCATTTGAAACGCAATGGTGGAATAACTCAGTTTTGACAGCAACCGCTGGCGAGCCAACTGAATGATCTCGCTATGATCGAAGGCGAGCTCCGGTAGCTCATTAATGGGAAACCACTCTGCGAGCGCCGCATCGCTGGCGGCCTTGGGCGATAGGCTGTCGGATTGGCTCAGGGCAAAATAGGTGACACTGATGACCCTTTCCCGCGGATCGCGCTGTGGCGTACCGAAGGTGTAGAGCTGTTCCAGGTAGACACCCGCGATACCGGTCTCCTCCATCAACTCTCGCTTGGCGCATGTCTCAATGTCCTCATCTATGTCCAGGAATCCGCCCGGCAGAGCCCACATCCCCTGATAGGGTTGGTTGCCACGCTGAATCAACAGCACGGACAGGGCCTGCTGGCGGATGGTGAACAGCGCAATATCGGTAGTAACCGCCGGGTGGGGGTAGTCATAACAGTGTTTCTGCTTTATGGCCATGTATCTGTCTGACGATAGCGCTTGCAATGGCGGGTCTGGAGACCGCCCGGGTCGTTTTGCTTAGTGTATCAAATACACATTTGATTAACCAGCACGGTTCCCCCTCCTCCGGGTGGAAGCGCGTGCGTTTCGCAAGGGCCCGTGCGAGGTTAAAGATCGCTTTCAAAATGCCGCTAAATACCTAAGTAGAAAGATATCCTTATTCGAATTAGCGCCAGTATGCACACCACCAACCAGGCAAAGCACAGGGTCCAAAAGCTGCAATACCTGCCGCCGCTTTCGGCGACGGCCAGCCGTCTCCTGGCCATGGTGGGCGACGACAGATTTTCTCTGGAAGAGCTGGCGCTTGTCATCAAGCAGGATCCGGGACTGAGTGCCAGGCTGCTCGGGCTTGCCAACTCAGCCTACTTTGGCCAAAAGAATCCGATACTTACCATCGAGGATGCGATTATCAGGGTTTTGGGCTTGAATATGGTGAAGAGCCTCGCATTCAGTATCGCCGTCAGTGGCGTTTTCGAATCCTCAGCCTGTAGCAGCTTCGATCTGCATGAGTATTGGTGCCATGCGTTATCGATCGCCACGTTATCCCGGCAAATCAGCCTTGCTGTCAAGAGTGAAGATCCCCCCGATGCGGATGGTGTCTATCTTGCGGGTCTGCTGTTCGATATCGGCGTGCTCGTGTTGGTACACGAGTTTCCTGAGGAGTATGCCAGGGTTCTGACGATGTCGAGGCAGCAGCCGGACAGGGACCGGTTGCAACTGGAAATTGAGATCATAGGCACTGATCATCGTCAGGCTGCGGCGTGGCTTGGTCATCGCTGGCATCTGCCAGACAGGATTATCCATATCATCTCCCAGTCAGAGAAAGATGTTGCCGCATCGAAGAGTGCGTGTGAAGCAAATCTGGTTGGTAGTGTGGCGGAGTGGATTAAGCGGCCCCTGCAAGACGAATCGGAATCGAACCAAAACCCGCCTGAGTTGGAAAACAGTTGCGGGCTGTCGAGTGAACGGCTTCAGGCTATCAGGGGCGGTTTCCTGGAAAAGGAAGAGGAGATTCATGTGATTGCTAGTATGCTGGCCAAATAGACTGGGGTGTAAAGTGGATCTCTCCTTTAATCAGACTTCCATGGATTTACGAGAGCGCTTCTTCAGCCTGCTCGATTCCCTCTCTGCCTTGCGCGCTCTCTCTCAGATCAATCTTGAAGGTATCAGTGAAGAGGAGCTGATCGCCAAGGCATTGGACGAACTGGTACGTTATCAGAATGTGGAGAACTGCTCGGTTTTTAGCATCGATGGGGGAGTGCTGGACTGCGTCATCGGGATCAGCCTCGATGAAGCCCACGCAGAGTTTATCGGTAGTGAACGGATAAGACAGGTCAGGGAAACCATGAGTTTCAAGCCGGGGGAGGGCATCGCGGGTATCGCCTATTCCACTGGCCAGTTGCAGTATTGCCGCAACTGTTCGCAGAGTGATGATTTTTTACTCAATACCCTTTCAGGCGGGGAGCTCCCGGGATCGCTGATCAGCGCTCCGATCAAGATGGGTGACAAGGTGCTCGGAGTATTGAATGCTTCCCACCCCCTTCCCGAGTATTTCGAACCTTGGCAACAGCATACCTTGAGTCTCTTCTGCAGCTGTCTCGGCCAGATCATGTATAACCACAGGCTGCTCAACAATCTGGAGACGGAGGTTGCACAGCGTACTCGGGAATTGAAAGAGGCGCTTAACGAGGCGGAAGCGCACCGCAAGCGCTACCAGCAGCTGCTGACTGTCGACGAGCTGACCGGACTGCATAATCGGCGCTACTTTTTCTCCGAGGCAGAGGCCTTGCTATCGAGGGCAATTCGCCATGAGCAGAGCTGTAGCTTGCTCCTGGTCGATATGGACTATTTCAAACGCATCAACGATCAATGGGGCCAACAGGTAGGTGACCAGGTACTTATCGCCATAGCCAAGGTGCTAAAAGAGGAGGCACGTGGGGGTGACGTTCTCGCCCGCGTGGGCGGTGAAGAGTTTGCGGTGATGCTCGCTGAAACGGGGATCGGTGGCGCCGATCTGATGGCGCAACGCATCCAGGAACGCCTGGCCAAGATCGACACGGGGCGTGACCTGGTTGGATTGAGCCTTACTGCCTGCATCGGGATGACGGCCCTCTCCACTGACTACGACCGCGAGTTATCCGTCAGCGAGTTGCTCGATCAGCTCTACTCCAAGGCTGATCGTGCCATGTACGAGTGCAAACGCGAAGGCCACAATAGCCGCAAGCGCTTTCTCTAATCCCCGGTGCGCCGCGATTGGCTCACAGTGCCATGTCATGCCGTCCGGCACTGTCTCTCAAACTCGCTCCTCAGCCATCTCTGGCGCAGATTCGCTGCTGCTCGCTGTCTGCTCTGCGGCAAGCAGTTTTTCACTGCCCGACGGATTGGTGAACTGGTCATTGAGGGTTTGAATATAGGTGTCCGTTGCCTGCAAGACCGCTCTCAGCTGCTTCCTTGATCTGCCTCCCCACCCGGCCGGGTTCTTGCTGAAGATGGACCGCCAAGGCTTGGTGCTGCGCAGGAAGGCGCTGATGGGATTGCCCTTGATACCCGTGCCGGCAAGCTGCTTGCGCAAGCCTTTCAGCAGGCTGCGGGCGGCGACCTTTCTTACCGTAAAGTGGATGGCTGTCAAGAGAATCAGCACCAGGGCGATAATCACCCAGGGCAACGGGGAGTTGAAGCCGTTCTCCAACCAGGGTGGGGCAAAGGTGAAGCCCTGCCAATAACCGGCGTTAAACGAGAAGATCAGCAGCCCGAGGAGCAGGCCGCCCATGAGCAGGGCATCGCCCAACAAGACCCGTTTCTTCCAACGCTCGAGGGTGGCGGTGACCAGGGGTATGCTGCGCTCCTCGATATCCCGGGCAGTCTTCTCCAGGGCGCCGACGATGCGGTAGGCGCGCTCGATTTCGACCTCTTCCATGCGGCTGTGGATCTCCTTGAGGTCGATGTCGCGTTTCGTTTCATAGCGATTGCGCAGGGCCTCGTCCTCGATCGGGACCGCTGCATCGGGATTGTAGACCGCATAGAAGCGACCGGCGGTGAGGCCGCGTTCACCCAACGCGCGCTGCCAGGCCGCGATGACATCCTCCGGGTTGTTCTCTCTCGCGGTGGTGTCGATCTGATTCAGGATATAGAGGAATTTGCCGGTGTCGTTGCGGTGAATGGTGCGTTCGATCAGATGACTCAGGGTATCCTGCATCGCACCGGGCTCCGGATGACGGGCATCGAAAAAGACCAGTACCAGGTCGGACAGATCGATGATGTGATCGGTAATGCGCAGGGTTGAGGTGCGCTGGGCATCGGCATCGAATCCCGGGGAGTCGATGAGGATCTTACCCCGCAGTTTTTCACTGGGAGATGTCTTGAGCTGCAGATAGGCGTCGATGCGGTCGCCTTCACCCTTCGCCACCTTTTCGATCTCATCCGACATCTGGTAGAAGGGAAAGCGGGGATCGGAGTCGAGCGCCACCCCCGGGAGGGCATGAGCGGTCGCCTCTTTGCTGTAGCAGATGACAGTGAACCTGTCGTCCACAGCCTGATTGCCGGAGCGCTGCAGGGGGGTGCCGATATAGTGGTTGATGAAAGTCGATTTGCCGGCGGAGAAGGTGCCGAGGACAGAGATCAGGGGCCACCAGGGTATCTGCATGGCAAAGGAGTTGTCCCCATCCAGCAGCCCGAGTCGAAAGGCGACTTCATCGAGCTGGCGAAAGCTCTGCACGGTGCTGAGGAGGATTGGGTTTTCCTGTTCCAGGTGGGTTTCTAGGTGTTGCAGGCGTGCCTCTATGACCTGTCCGGCTGGATGCATGGTTCTCTCACTCCTCGGTTTTTCCGGCTCGCGGGTTGCTTATTCTGGTTTATGATTCTGCAATGAATCGTCGCTTTCAGACCTTCAACATTATCTTAATGCCTGCCTGGTTGGTGTACATAGTTTTTTTTAACATGTTGACAGTTTTCGTGGAGATCGGGTGTCGATTTTTGGGCGCCAGCCGAGAGGGAGGGAATTTACCCTATTCATTACCTGTGAATTTCGCCAAAGCTGAGCCTTTTAAACTCGCTTATGTTACTGAAAGTAAAAATAATATTATAATTTGCTGATATTCTTAAATAAATGATTTATAATGGTTTCTGATGAAATTTGTCGGTTGCAATGGCACTCGCCTTCGTAGATACTGGCAAATTCTTAAGTAGGGTTTGATTACGCCTACAGATGAAAAAAACGTAAAGAATTAGTGGAGGGGACCGAGATGGCAGAACTGTTTTCCGAGGCATGGATGAGTGAATTTGCGACCCACTGGAATGCGGAGCCGGAATTGGCCGATGCCTTGGCGCAAATCGGCTTCAATAGCGTAATCGGCTATGGGTTCGATGGCGACGCTTCGCCGAGAGGGGTGCTTGTGGTGGAGAATGGCAAGGCGGCGAGCGGCGAGGCCTACAACGGTCAGACCTTGAACTGGGATATCCGTGCTACTGAAGATCAATGGAATAAGTGGATAGCGAAGCCGCCTGGCATGATGGGGCTTGGCATGGCCTTCACCTCCCGCAAGATGAAGTTCGAGATCGGTGACTATTCATCAATGATCAAGGATCCGCGCATGGCGGGTCCTTTCATCAAGAGTTTTGCCGTCATGGGACGTGTCTGAGAGACAAGTCGAAGCAGGATTTCTCTAACGTGTGAATCAACACTAGGTAGTAGTGAGATATGGGTTTTAAATTGAAGGTGAAGATTGTAGTTGCCGCTTGTGTCCTCTCTGTGGCAGGCAGCGGTCTGCAGGCACAGCCTGGTATGACCGGCGGCGACCACTATGTGGTGCAGCAGACCCAAGGTGTAACACACGTCTCTCTTGGCGGTACCGTGGTGCCCTACAAGGAAGTGACCCTCTCAGCGCAACTACCTGGCCGTGTCAATTTCCTGGCCGGTATCGAAGGCGATACATTCAAGGAGGGGGATCGCCTTGTCGAGTTGGATGACAGCGAGTTGATGGCCAAGCGGGAGGCGGCGATGGCACAACTGGCGAATGCCGACGCCCAGTTGCGCAATGCCGGTGTACAGTACAGCCGTGAATTGTGGTCGCCAAAGTCGAAATCCTCCATGGGCGGCATGGGCATGCCTAATCTCTTTGACCAGATGTTCACGCGACCGATGGAGGATGTCTTCGGAGAGCGGGATCAGGGGGCTGAACGGCGCGCGGACATCTTCTCCTCGCAAACCAATATTCAACAGGCGAGGAATACCATCTATCGGGTTCAGGCCGAGATTCGGGCCATCGATGCCAAGTTGCGCGATGCCAAAAGTCTTGCTCCCTTTGATGGCGTAATCATGAAGAAATTCGTCGAAGTCGGTGATACGGTGCAGCCGGGACAGCCGCTGTTGAAATATGCCGACGTGGAGTATCTGCAGATCGTGGTGGATGTTCCCGGACGCCTGCGTCCCGGTCTCAACGAAGGTATGATACTGCGGGCAGAACTCGATGTGGGAGATCAGGAAGTACCGGTTCGAGTTGCCCAGATATTCCCCATGGCAGATGCCCAAAGGCACACCGTGACAATCAAGTTCGATCTGCCTCAAGGGGTATCCGCTCCGGGCATGTATGCCAAGGTCCTGGTGCCTGACTACAATGCGCCGACCCGCTCCAATCCGGTGATTCCAAACAGTGCCATTCGCTACAACGGAAGCCTGCCAGGGGTCTATGTCATTGGCGAGGATGGCGAACCGATGCTCAGACTGATTCGCGTCGGTGAGAAGCTTCCGGGTGACTACGTCAGTGTGCTGTCAGGCCTGCAGGCGGGTGAACGGGTACTGCGCAATCCGCCACTTGGCATCAGCGCCGGCTGGACCTCCTCGCAAGGCCGTTAGTTGCGAAAGCGGAGGCATACAGGGAACCCCAAGATTTTTTCACGGAAGAAAAAAGCACTCTCTACAATTAAGTAAAAATGGGTCAGGGTCTGTGACAGGGTCTGCCTGAGATCAATGCATCGAGATTAACTATGAGCCAGAACGACGAGAAACTCGATCAGCTCCACTCCACCGATCCCCACTATGAGGCGCATCTTGGTATCGCGGGGAGGACCGCTCGGTTCTTTATCCAGTCGCCGCTCTCGCCGCTCTTCTTCCTGGCCATGATGTTGATGGGGCTGTTGGGTCTGATCATAACGCCGCGTCAAGAGGACCCTCAGATCTCGGTACCGATGGTCGATATCTTCGTTCAATATCCGGGTGCCGCGGCGGATCAGGTGGCTGCATTGGCGATCGAGCCCCTGGAGCGCATCATGTCGGAGATTCCCGATGTGAAACATGTCTACTCCGCCGCCCAACGCGGGGGCGGGGCGGTTACCATCGAGTTCGAGGTGGGGGAGGAGATGGGACCTTCCCTGGTCAAGGTTAACGACAAGATCGATTCCAATATGGATCTGATCCCCCCCGGGGTGATGCCGCCGCTGGTGAAGGCCAAAGGTATCGATGATGTGCCGGTGGTGACCCTGACCCTCTGGTCGAAAGACCTGGATCGGGACGGAGCGCCCGATGTGGATGATGGCCAACTGCGAATGCTCGGCCACGATGTGCTGCAGGCCCTTAAGGAACTGCCCGACACAGGGAATGGTTTCGTGGTCGGTGGCAGAAGGGAGCAGGTTACCATCGAGGTATTCCCGGAACGGCTGGCGGGTTACGGGATAAGCCTTGATCATGTGGCAGACACCATCCGCAAATCCAATGCTGAACAGCAGGCCGGTGGTGTGGAGGCGGGAAGCACCTACTCAAACGTGGTGACCGGTGCCTTCCTTAAGACCACTGAGGATATCAATCGCCTGGTGGTGGGTTCTCACAACGGGGTCGATGTCTATGTACACGACATCGCGCGGGTGAAACAGGGACCGGAGGATGCCAAGCAGCTGGTGGGTTACTACACGGGTGCCGCCAGCGATCTTGAGATAAAGGCGGACGGCGTGCCGGCGATCACCCTGGCAATAGCCAAGAAAGAGGGCTCCAACGGGGTTACCGTGGCCAATGCCATCAAGGATCGGGTTGAGCATATCAAGGGATCGCTGATCCCGGATAACGTGGAGGTCAGCGTCACCCGCAACTACGGCAAGACAGCGGATGACAAGGTCAGCGAACTGATCTTCAAACTGTTTGTCGCCACCGGGTTCGTGTTTCTCCTGGTATTGGCGGCATTCCGCGCCTTCAGACCGGCGATCGTGGTGGTGCTGGTGATCCCAGTGGTATTGCTGATGACCATCTTCAGCGCCTGGGTCATGGGTTACACCATCGACCGGGTCAGTCTTTTCGCGCTGATCTTCTCCATCGGAATCCTGGTGGATGATGCCATCGTGGTGGTGGAGAATATCTATCGTCGCTGGTTGGAGGAGAAGTCCACCGATGTGGTCACTGCGGTTGACGCGGTGAGAGAGGTGGGTAATCCCACCATCCTGGCTACCTTTACCGTCATCGCTGCACTGCTGCCAATGGGATTCGTCAGTGGCATGATGGGTCCCTACATGGAACCGATCCCGGCACTGGGTTCGGTGGCGATGCTGATCTCCCTTTTCGCCGCATTTGTCTTTACCCCCTACCTCACGGTTTCTCACTGGTTGCGCCCCAGTATGCGCTATCTGGAGGTGGCCGGGGAGCGGGAGCACAAGGAGGCGGAGTGGCTGGAGCGCCTGTTCAAGCGCATCCTGATTCCGATGATCGAGTCACCCCGCAAGGCAAGACTTTTCAAACTGGTCATGTGGGGCACCTTCCTCGTCACCTGCTCCTTCTTCTACTTCAAATGGGTGGCGGTGAAGATGCTGCCCCTGGATAACAAGCCGGAATATTCGGTGGTGGTGGATATGCCGGAGGGGACGGCACTGCCGGTGACCGCCAACCTGGCGCATCGCATGGCGGAGAAGATCCGCGTATTACCGGAGGTCACCGCGGTACAGGTCTATGCCGGAACCGCCCGGCCATTCGATTTCAACGGCATGGTCCGCCACTACTACCTGCGTTCCGATCCCTGGCAGGCGGAAGTGCAGGTGCAGCTGCTGGATAAGACCGACCGTGATCGCACCAGTCACGAAATAGCGGTACAGACCCGGGAAATGTTGAGTGATCTCATCAAGGGCACCGGCGCCAGAATATCGGTGGTTGAGATGCCTCCGGGGCCTCCGGTACTGCAATCTGTGGTTGCCGAAGTGCACGGGCCGAGTCCGGAGGTCAGGCGTCGGGTGGCGCAGGATCTGACCGACATATTCGAGCAGACTGAGAGCCTGCGCGACGTCGATAACTACATGCGCGATCCTTATCAATACTGGCGCTTCAACGTGGATACGGAAAAAGCGGTGCGGCGGGGAATCTCTGTCGATACCATCAATCGCAACCTTGGCATGGCCCTGGGCGGGGCCCTGGGCGATGTCAAGCAGCGCGCCGGTCATGAACCGATCAATATAGTGATGCAGGTGCCGCTGGCCGAGCGATCGGAAATCACCCGCCTTGGCGACCTGCCGATCCAGTCGAGCAGCGGCATCACCGTACCTCTGCGCGAGCTCGGCCGATTCGAACAGGTATTCGAAGATCCGATCATCTATCACAAGGATCTGCGTGATGTGGAGTACGTGGTAGCCGAGGTGGGCGGCAAACTTGCGGCGCCGGTCTACGGCATGCTGCAGGTGCAGGATATTCTGGCTGAGAGCGATTACAAGGCGCCGGATGGGGTCGCAATCTCTCCGAACTGGCTGGGTCCCCCGAAAAACGACTCCAATACCGGTATTGAATGGGCCGGCGAATGGACTGTGACCTTTGAGACCTTCCGCGATATGGGGGCTGCATTTGCGGTGGCCCTGGTACTGATCTATATCCTGGTGGTCTGGGAGTTTGGCAACTTCCGCATTCCGGCACTGATCATGGCGCCCATTCCACTGACACTGCTGGGCATAATTCCGGCCCATTTCCTCTTTTTCCAGGCCGGCTGGGGCGGCGAGTTCACTGCAACTTCGATGATCGGCTGGATCGCCCTGGCGGGCATCATCGTACGTAACTCGATTCTGCTGGTCGATTTCTCCATACATCAGGTACAGCAGGGCACCTCCGTGGTTGACTCCGTCATCATGGCCTGTAAGACCCGTACCCGCCCCATCATGATCACCGCTTTTGCCCTGGTGTGCGGTTCCTCAGTGATCTTTTTCGATCCGATTTTTCAGGGCATGGCCATATCCCTGGCATCCGGTGTACTCGTTTCCACCGTGCTTACCCTGATCGTGATACCCCTTGGATGTATAGCCGCGAGCAAGGATATCATCGAGGTGGCGGAAGCGACCGCACCGGCCGGTAGCAGCTTGGCGGAGGATGGCAGGGGGCTCCCGGCAGCGGGGGAGGGGGCGATGGCCGCCGCATCAGGTGCCGCATCTGCATCCGAGGCTGCACCTAAGCGCACATCCTTACCCATGCTGGTCTGGGGTAGGGTGATTGCCGTTATCACCACACTCTTCTATCTGGTCAGAGGGGTTTTCCTGCTCTTATGGCAGATGTTAAGCGGGCTCTTTAGAAGAAAATCCCGGCAGCCTAATGTTACAAAGGCTGAGCTGACAGATAGCGGTTCAGGCGGCGGCACAGGCAGCGGTGGCGGAATGTCGGGGCCACAGAGTGGATCTCCACCGGCCTCAGATGAGGATGATGTCTCGGTAGCTGCGGCACCGAAAAGCCAGGAGGCTCCCCCTGTGGCAGCTGCAAAAGAGAGACCTGAAGCGTCTCCAAAGAAGGCGAATTCAACTCCCCCTTCAATGCCCGTGTCGGATCGGGCAACTGACAACCCGGGCGACCAGACCGATACACAAAAGCAAACCGCCAAATCCAAGCCGAAAAAGGCGGCAGTCGAGGCAAAACAGGCCAAAGCCGCAGAGAAGAGCAAGCCTGAAACCGCAACTGCTCCCAAGAAACCGGCCGCAGCGAAACAGAAGAAACGTCCTTCAACGCTAAAGAAAAAGGTCGCGAAAAAGAAGGCTGCATCTGCCAAGCGCAAAGGTAATGGAGCACCTGAATCCACGCCTGCGAAGCCAGATCCGGCCCAAAAGCAGGCCTCCAATGTGACAGAATTTCCGATCCGCAGAAAGGTTGCGAGGAGGGGGATTAGACTCAAATAGCATAAGCAGGGACTAAATCCCTGTGTTTTGCTGTCGAATACCTTAGCCTAGGCCCGGCATGGTTCCGATGGTCTATACTCGTCTTGGTAATCTGGAGTGGTAGTTTGCGTATCGATGCAGCGCTATGGTTGGTCTTGATCGCCTGTCTGGTGGGGCTGGGTGAGCTCCTGGCAGGCCAGCCCTATGCCGATTTTCAGTTCCTCGAGCAATCCCAACAGAGGCCTGTTTATGGGGAAGACCGCTATCGTTGGCGTCCTTTGAACGAGGAACAGCAAGGGGAGTCGTCCACCAATCTGGTTCCCAATGTGATCGATAACGGGCGCTCCAATCGCCCACCGCCAATCATCGATTATGCCGAATCGCCCCCCGGTCTGCCTCGCGGTGTCTATCGGCCGGTCGAAAAGCGACACAACATCACTCCGCACATGGACGGGTATCGCTTTCGCACCCTAAGCCCGAGTGAGCAGCAACGCATCAAACGACGGAATGAAGAGTACAGCCGTGCCTGGCAGCCGAACAGAAAGGAAACCAGCCAACAGTTATCATCCGAGCCCTATTACGGTTTCAAAACCGATAGCCAGCAGGGTTACAGATTTCGCCCGGACAAGCGTTTGGAGAAACGGCAAGGTCGGAACTGGGGAGAGCCGGGCTCTTTTCCCAACGATCCGGCATTTACCGAAGCCTATCCGGCTCAAATGTTCCGTCCGGATTAGGTGTTGGCAAAGAACAACAGCCGTAAACCAGCGACCGATTCCGTTCGACACTACTGAAAAACATACACTAATGGTTTTGTAGAGGCCTGTTTACAGCTAAACTGTCTCCTAAATTGATAAAGCGTGAGGGATTTGCCAGCATTACGATCTTGGGGCCCTCTGAGCGCCTGGCGATTGCATCAGCTCTAGCTGCTGCGGTCTCGGGGGCTGTATCTATAAATATCGTTGTTAAACGGATCAACTTAACAGGTAACCCTGATGAGAAAAAAGAGATTTGTGCTATTGATCCCCGGTATCCTCTTCACAATGCTGATGCCGTCGGCTTCGGCACTGGAGGGCAGTGCGCCAAGTTACAATCAATGGCGCCCCCTAGCGGATCGGAGCATGGCAGCGGAGTGGGCAGGGCGCCATCAGGGTCCGGTGCAGTCTATGAGTACAGCGCCCTGGAAGGGGGTGCAGCGCAATCCCAATCTGGATGGGCAGGCTTACCGCTTCAGGTCCTGGGGGGATGGAAAGACTCAACGCGCCCGTGTATCTATGCATGCAACACCAGGGTCTAACTACGCGGCGTATCAGAACCGGCAATCTGTGAAGATAGCCCAAGAGGCCAGGTTTCAGATGCCCAGCTACGGTTACCAACAGCCACAACCTGCTGTCTACCCCAAACACCTCAATTGGCGACCTGTGTCTGCGGCACCTGGCACTGCCCCTGCCGCATATGGTGTTGACAACCGCTATCGCTTCAGACCCATGCAACGTACAGACAAGAGAACTGCCCCAGCGAGATGGACCTATCGGCCACTGCAGATCGATATACCAAATACCTATGTCTACCGTCCGCTCCGGGTGAACAAGCCAGCGAACAGGGTAGATAGACATATACCGGCTCCACCGACCATGCCGCAGGTGTCGGGATACGGCTCCGGTAACAAGGATCCATACGCCTACGGTTTTGGTTACCTCGGTGCGCCTGCCCAGAGCTTGCCGTCGTCCGACTATCAACCACGCCAGCAGCCAGTCAACTATCACAACTACCGGTCGGCGGGTTCAGTTGCCGGGCACCCGGGTTTCAATACCCATGCTTGGGGCTATCGGTTCCCACGAGACCGCTACTCACCTCGATATGCGATAAATATGCCGTTTAACAGTTACAGGTTCCGTCCACTGCGTCGACCGGGAGGGGAAAGATACCGTCATCGAGGCCCGCAGCCACCGCGTTATGCCATTAATCCTCCAGTTTATCCATCGACATTTTCACCATTGCCACCAACTCACGTCTATGCCTATCGGAGTTGGATGCCTCCCCTGGGATACCCCCATCCCGGAATGGAACAGGCATTGCGGCAGCCTGTCGCAACCAATCGATTTGGAACCAACTGGTATGATGGTGAGGCAGATGGTGAAGGGGCATGGTATAAGCTGGCAGGAGAGCTGGAGTGGCCAAGGGTTTCGCACTTTTCACCCGTGGAGTGAGGGGATGCAGAGAAGCTAACGAATATACAGGTGCTCACATATTCCCGGATGAAAGAGCGCCAGCTTCACCAAAAACATAATAAAGGGGAGTGTATGATCACAGTAATCGGTAGTCTCAAAGGAGGATCGGGAAAAAGCACGGTGACCTTTAATCTTGCTGTCTGGTTGGAGATGGCGGAGGCGGAAGTACTGGTCATAGATGCCGATCCTCAGGCGACGTTAAGCGATGTCTCAGAAGTGCGTGCAGAGGAAGGGTATGAGCCCTTGCTCAATATCAAAGACGCATCAGCGCTGTCGAGAAAGAAGCTCAGGGGTTATGATGAGGTTTTGATAGATGTTGGGACATCCGATATCGATGCGATGAAGTTGGCATTGGCACTGGCTGACCGGGTTGTGATACCGGTTCCGCCGTCTCAGGCCGATATCTGGTCGACTCAGCGTTTCATCAGCTTTCTCGATGATGCCGTGGATGGCGAACGTCCGGAGCTGCTGACTTTCATCAACCGGGCCGATACCCACCATGCGATCAGGGAGTCCGATGAGGCTGCTGCTGCACTGGTATCCTTGCCCGATGTCGATTTTATAAAGTACCGTCTTTGCCAAAGGACGGTTTTTCGCAGGTCTTTCAGCGAGGGTCTGGCCGTCTATGAACTGGATCCGAGAGGAAAAGGCAGCAAAGAATTTTATGCACTTACAGCTGCGCTGTATCCCAACTACATCAGTCAATGAGCGGGGGTTAGCTGCTGGGTTGTTTATGGGATATTCAATATCGAGTTTTCCTTGGAGAGAGAGATGGGGATGATAAAAAATCTGTTAGCCTTGATTGGGTTGTTGGTTGTCTTAGCTGCGGCGGCTGTCTATGTAAAGTATGGCGATGTCTTGAAAGGCTGGGATCCTGGTGCGGGTGATACCTTCATGGAGTTTTCGCAGTTGCTGGCATCGACAAAGAATGCCGCCGAAGCGAGTGTCTGGAAAATACCCGTTGCGGAGGATCTCTCATGGGAGGATGTGGAAGAGACCATGAAATTTGTCGCCAACGAGCACAACATGGCCAATGTGGGCGAGCTGCCGTTGTACAAGGACATCGAGTCGAAATTGGGTACGGAGTATAGGTTTGTAAAGATCTATCTCTTCTGCGACTCACTGATCGCGGCCAAGATGCTCGACTACTCCGACGCCTATTCCGCCTATCTGCCCTGTAGAATCACCCTGCTCGAGGATCATCAGGGCAAGCTCTGGTTAATGGCGCTGAATATGGACATGATGATATACGGCGGCAAGCCGCTTCCACCCGAGCTCAAGGAACAGGCCCTGAAAGTTAAGGAATATATCCTCGATATAATGAATCGGGGTGCTAGCGGTGAGTTCTGAGAACCTGTCCTGAGCCGGTATCGGGATGGCTCGGAGATGATTTGTTAACTTGTTGTAATTGTTATAATAAAACCGGGCAATAGCCCGGTTTTTTTCGTGCCGGAGACAGGTCGCCGCCTGTGGTTTGTCTATAAGTATATTAGTAGATTTTGATTGTGATAAGCGGCTGCTATGCTACTATTTCATATGACCAAAATTAGAGAATTAGTATTAGGTCTTGCAACATGGTAGAAAAAAACGACCAGGATACTCAGAACGAACCGGCAGATGCGGGAGTTTCTGAGACCGATATCAGAAGTAGCCAGGACTCAATGGATCGCCTCTCAATGGCGTTCGAGACGAGTGCACGGCGTTGGGAGCTTATCGTCTATCCATCACTTTTTGCCTTCATCCTGTTGGCAGCCTATGGTTTCTATCTAATCTTCAGTCTGGCCAAGGATATCCATTTTCTCGCCTTGAGCGTCGATTCCAACATGAACGTGATGTCCAGCAACCTGATGACCATGACCGATAGTGTCAGCCAACTCTCCGCCAATGTGCGTACCATGGCCGTGAGTGTGGATTCGATGGCCCAGGATGTGAGAACCCTGCAACCCATGCTCACCAGTATGGATTCCATGGAGGAGTCGATGAAGACCATGACTCACGCCACCTATAACATGCAGCGGGACATGCATTCGATGAATTACAATATCCATGATGTCTCGCGCCCTATGACCTTCTGGAACTCATTTATGCCCTGGTGATATGGGCTGAATCGGCCAGCATCGCTGATCCGGGATCTGACTTGCGCGTGCCGTGCTGGTGCCCATCAAAACAACCCGTAGGGGCTATAGCGTTTTTCATCCCGATAAACCACATGCCTCTCTGAGCAGGTAATCAGTTACGGAGCATAAGTTCTCACCTCGATGCAGTCTCAAGAGGTAATTTTCCCGGTGGTGCAGTAATTTATTCCAGTCTATTTCTGATAATTATCCAGAATAGACTTATAATTCTTTGTATCAACAACCTTAACGCTCATAGGGTGACAAGTGTAACCTGCGATAAGGACATCAGTATCTACACGGACTTTTACCAGGTAAAGCGGCTGTGGTGGGTCTGGTGACTGAAATATCTCCTCAAATTGTCCAAATCTTTCTGTTGCTCATTGCTGTTCTCTCCCTCGGCATCGCCGCTTACAGTTGGTTTAAAGCAAAAGGCCTGAGATTTAGCGAGGATCAGAGTCAGAAGTATCGAAATCTGTTTGATCAGGCTGGCGATGGCATAATCGTTCACGATGCCGACGGTAAAATCCTCGATGTAAATCATGCGATTTGCGACCTGTTCGGCTATAGCATGGATGAGTTTTGCCAACTTACAGTTCCCCAGCTACACCCTTCGGATATTGCTGTTGTCGAAAAAAGCCGTGAAGCCTTCGCATTGGTTGCACGTGACGGTCAAGTCAGATTTGAAAACGATTTCATTACCAGGGACGGAGAGATTTTGATCGGGGATGTAACCGCAAAGGTCATCCACGATAGCGGCGGTAAATACATCCATGCCGTGTTTCGCAATGTTACAGTTCAGAAGCAGATGGAGGCTGCGCTGAAAAAACAGAATCAGCAATATCTTTCCCTGCTCGAGAATGTCAACGTCATTAGTTGGGAACTCGACCTCTCCAACACAAATTTTATCTACGTATCACCCAACGCGGAGCGCATTCTCGGATATCCGATGAAGGATTGGGTGAACATGGATTCATGGGTCTCCATGGTGCTGGTTGAGGATCGGGAATTTGCCAGAAAATATTGCACGGCTGAGGCGCTTGCCGGCCGGGATCATACGTTTGAATATCGTATGCAGAAACAAAATGGCGAGATTATCTGGATATTGGAGGTAGTCCGGGTGATAAAGGATCAGACGGATAATCCTGTTAGGTTGGCTGGATTTATGTTTGATAACACCGATCAACATGAACTGACGGCAAAACTGGACGAGAGCCGCAGGGCTTATCGGAATGCACAAGAGATCGCGCAATTGGGATATTGGCAAATGGATATCAAGACCGGGAAAATCACCTGGTCAGATGATATTTTCCGGATGCTGGGAATGGCTCCCGAAACGGAGCTGGGGGTGGAATTTCTTGCCAATATCGTACATCCCGATGATTGGCCAAAAGTTGAGTCATCACTAAAAACAGCCATCCGTGAAGGTACTGTGCACGAGATGGAGTACCGTGTCAGCTGTCCAGGCAGACACAATGAAATATTGTGGGTCTATTCCAAGGCGGAGCGATTGCGGGATTCCAGCGGTCAAGCAAAAAGCCTGTCTGGGATTGTGCAGGATATTACCGAACGCAAGCAGAACGAGTTGGCTCTGCGGGAAAGCGAATCATTCTTGAACGACATCTTCGACGCCATTCAGAATGGTATCAGCATCCTGGATACGGATTTCAATATTGTCAAAACAAACCGCTGGCTTGACGAGTATTATACGGACAAAAAACCCCTTATAGGTAAAAAGTGTTATCACGTCTATCAAGACAGCGATGCAGTCTGTGATTTTTGCCCGACCAAGGATGTATTGGAAACCGGTTTGCCAAAAACTGACACCTTAAAGGTACCCCTCGCGGGTGGTGGAACAGGCTGGGTCGAATTATCCGTATTTCCCGTTAAAAATGAAGCAGGTCGCATCGTTAATGTAATCGAATACATCAAGGATATTACAAAGAGAAAGACTGCGGAGAGCAGACTGGCACGTTTTCGAAATCTCCTTGAACAATCGAGTGATGTAATACTCATTATCAATGCCGATACTTCCCGCATTGTGGATGCCAATATGGCGGCATGTAAAAGTCTGGGTTATGACCTGGATAAGCTGTTAACACTGCATGTCTGGGAGATCGATAGCAATATGGCAGATCAGGAGGCCTGGCATGCATGGGTTGATTCCCTCGCAAAGCAGACGGATGTGGTAAGTGAAAGCCGCTATTTGAGAAATAACGGTGATCGATTTCCAGTTGAGGTTAATACCCGGCATGTCGAAACCGAAGATGAAGATCTGATTATAGCCATTGCGCGAGATCTGAGTGACATTGTTAGAATTCATGATCAGCTTGTTGAGAGTGAGAGCAAACTGCGAACCATACTCGATAATGTCGATGCCTTTATTTACCTCAAGGATCTGGATGGCAAATATCTTTTTGCCAACAAGGCGGTACGTGATCTATGGCATGCCGATATGGACGATATCCTTGGTTATGGCGATGAAAAGTTTTTTGATGAAGCCAGTTCACAGGCAATAAGGATCAATGACAGCAAGGTGTTGAATGAGGGCATGATCCTGCGCGCCCATGAAACCAATACTGTTCCGCAGACTGGGAAAACCGCAGTATATCAATCGACGAAGCTGCCCCTGAGGCACGAGGATGGAGAGATCTATGCACTGTGCGGGATCTCTATGGATGTCACCGAACAGAAAAAAGCGGAAACGGACCTAAAGGAGAGTGAACGGCGTTTCAAGATCGCAGGTCAGGCAGCATATGACCTGATCTATGAATGGGATGTGGCCAGTGACGAGTTGAAATGGTACAGCGACATTGACCGGATACTTGGTTATGCAGAGGGTCAAATCTCCCAAAATATTCGCGCATGGCTGGATCTTATCCATCCAGATGATCTGCAATTCATGCAGGACAGTGTTGAATTACATCGCACCTCATCGAGCGATATCCAGTACGAATACAGAGTAAGACATGCGGATGGATCCTACCGGTATTGGAGTGACCATGCCTTGCCCATGCTGGATAAGGATAATAAACCGTATCGATGGGTGGGTGTTTGTGCTGATATAACGCTGCTAAAAGAGCATCAGTTGCAGCTTGAGCATAATGCCAACCACGATCTGTTAACCGGATTGCCGAATCGTGTATTGCTTAGTGATCGCCTGAAGCAGGCGATGCTCCAGGAAAAACGTTTCAAGCAGAAACTTGCTGTTGTCTATATCGATTTGGACGGATTCAAGCAGATCAATGACCGCTATGGGCATGATGTGGGCGATCAGGTACTGATCGGTATGGCGAATCGGTTCAGTACATCGTTGCGTGAGGGAGATACCATATCCCGCTTTGGCGGTGATGAGTTTGTTGCCGTATTGAGTGGTGTCGGTGGTAAGGAGTCATGTGTTCCCTTGCTCAAACGCCTGCTGCAGGCGTCAACGCAGCCAATTCAGGAAAGTGGTGAATATATCCAGTTGAGTGCCAGTCTTGGTATCAGCCTGTACCCACAGGAAGAAGATGTGGATGGCGATCAGTTGTTACGTCAGGCGGATCAGGCGATGTACCAGGCCAAGCTGGCAGGGAAGAACCGATACAGTTTTTTTGATACAGAGTATGACCGAACTCTCAGGGGTAAAAAAGAGGACGTACAAAGAATTGAAAAAGGACTGTTGGCGAGCGAATTCGAGCTTTACTATCAACCAAAGGTTAATATGAGTGATGGTAAGGTTGTGGGTGTAGAGGCGTTGTTGCGTTGGCGGCATCCTCAGCAGGGATTGCTGTTGCCCGCACATTTCCTGCCGGTAATCGAAGATCATGCTGTTGCGGTGGATTTGGGTGAGTGGGTGCTGGATAGTGCGCTTTCCCAGCTTGCAGAGTGGGAAAGTCAAGGTTTGTTTACGGCTGTCAGCGTCAATATAGGTGCGCAGCAGTTGCAAACAACGGACTTTGTGAGGCGGTTGAAAGAGATCATGCAGCGCTATCCGGAAATTGAGCCTACTCGGTTGCAGCTCGAAATATTGGAAACCAGCGCGCTGAATGACATAAGTCATATCACAAAAATAATGCAGGAGTGTCTTGAGTTCGGTGTGAGCTTCGCACTTGATGATTTCGGTACCGGTTACTCATCCTTGTCCTATCTCAAACATTTACCGGCAACCAGTATTAAGATAGATCGCTCCTTCGTGCGGGACATGTTGCATGATCCCGATGACCTGGCGATTCTGGAAGGTATCCTAGGTATGGCAACAGCATTCCGGCGAAATATCATTGCCGAGGGAGTCGAGTCGGCTGAGCATGGAGAGCTGTTGCTTAAACTCGGTTGCAAGTATGCGCAGGGTTATGGAATTGCAAAGCCGATGCCGCCGCATGAGTTTCCTGAGTGGCTGAGCAAATGGTCGCCCTTTGAGAGTTGGCAACATCAACGTCGGGTTAGTCGCGATGATCTGTCTTTGTTGTTTGCCGGTATTGAACACCGCGCATGGGTGAATGGTGTTGAAGGATCAATCCTCAACAAGGTAAGTAACTTTCCTGTTCTCGACCATACCAAGTGCCGGTTTGCCGCCTGGCTCAGTGGCGATGGGTATACAAACTATAGTCATTTGGATGCCTACCAGGAAATTGTAATGCTGCATGAGCATATACATGTTTTTGTTAAAACCCTGGCTCACAAGTGTCGGCAGGGAGAGTACGAACAAGCGGCTGACGGGCTTCCTGAGTTACGCAGACAGGCGCAGTTTCTTTTGAGCTTGTTAGATGGCTTGGTCGGTTCAGCAAGCCAGCAATGAATGTACACCGATGTTTGTGATGTCAGCAGCAGAGTAATCCGGTTTGATCATAATCCAGTGCATAATGGCGCATGACTGGACACACTATTCAGTGTGGAAGTCGTAATTGATGGACGTCGACGGCTCCTGGATGAAATAGCCACGGATATAGTTGACGCCGATTGACCAGAGAATGGCCAGGCTGCTGGCATCCTCCACACCCGATGCGATGGTTTTTATATTCTGATCCTGGATCACTTCGTTAAGATGGTTCAGGGCATCCTGCTTGTCCTGGTTCTCGAACAGATCTGAGAGAAATGAGCTGTGAAACTGAATGAAGTCCAAGGGAAAGCTGCCAAGGATAGCCTCCGGTTTCTTCGCCATGCCGAAATGGTGAACACAGGTTTTACATTTGATTTTTTTCAAACCGTCGGCAAGTTTCTCCAGTTGATGAAGGTGGGAGCGCGCATTCTCATCATCGAACTGAAAGGTAACCCAGGAACCTTTCGCTTCATAATCCCGCAGACAGTCACAAATGAACAGCAGTAGGGTGTCATCTTCCAGGGTGGCACCGGAAATACTGATCAGAAAATTGATCTTTTTTCCCTGTTTTCTTTGTTTGGCCAGTTCTTCAATGGCATGGCGTATAACCCAGCGATCCAGTTCAGGCATGCGATTGAGGGAATTTACCTGATTCAGAAAGTGCTCCGGCTGGATCTCCTCCTGGTTCTCGTCTATGAGACGTACCGTCACCGCATAGTTTTCTCTGGTGTCGCCGTGCAGGCTGACTATGGGTTGATAGGCAAGCTTGAAGGTACTGTTTTCGAAGGCGTAGCGGATCAGGTTGCTGAGGTTGGCCTCGCTAGCCGTTGCTTGGGCATCTTCCGGTAACTGGGTGTCGGTTATATAGAAGTCGTTACCGCCATTTGAGCGGGCATGCTCACAGGCATGGTAGGCCTGGGTAACGAAATCGTGGCCGCTTAGGACATCATCGGAGGAGAAGACCACACCAATGCTGCAGGTTGGTTTTATATCACCCTCTGGAAATTCGTGTGCGGCTACCGTGTTGCAGATGCTGCGGGCCATCTCTTCGGTCGCTTCCAACTCCAGGGTGGCCGAGAGGATGGTGAAGGTGTGATCGCCGAAACGTGCCAGGAGATCGTTACTTGAAGCACTTTTTCGGATCTCCCCGGCAATTTCCAGGAGCAGTGCATCACTCGACTTGATGCCGGTTTTACTGCGGATTTCAGTAAAGTTATCCAAGGTGATGTAGAAAAGCGTCTGCGGATTCTGACCGTTATCGAAGTGTTGCCTGGCCTCTTCATCCACCTGGGCGATGAAATATTGACGATTGTAGAGACCGGTCTGGACATCCTGGGTACTGAGCAGGCGAAGCTTCTCCTCGACTTCTCTGGAGATCGATTGGTCGCGAATGATGACCTGGGTACAAGACTCACCGTCGATACTGGCGGGTGTGAAATGGAGTTCGGCACTGAATTCCGAGCCGTTATCACGAATACAGGTGGTTTTCACCTCACTCGAGTGTTCGCTGTCGGCGCTCAATTTCCGTAACAGCTTCTTGAATGGTGCGTGTTCGGCGGAAGCGATCATATCGAGTATGGGCAGGCCCTCGATCTCCTCCTCGCTGGCGAGGCCGAACAGCTCCAGATAGGCACGGTTGGCGGTAACATGCATACCTTCATGGACGTAGGCGATGGCATCTCTGGAACTCTCGGTGAGTGCATCGCAGCGTTCCTCGGCCTCTTCAAGTTGGCGTTCGACCCGTTGCAAACGACGCGCCGTCTTGAGGTGCCTGGCCTCGCGTAGAATTACCTGCACGAGATGTGCGTGGTCTTTCCTCAGTACCAGGTCGGTGACACCTTGGCGCATCAGTTCCAACTGCAGCTCATCATCAGGGGTATCAGAGACGGCGACCACCGGGATAATGGGGTTGATTGCGCCGATAATGGCAAACATCTGGGTGGTGTCGAGGGCCTCGTTCTCCAGCGTATAGATAAGCAGATCGAGGGCTTTTTTCTCTTTTAACGCCGTACCCAGCTGATCGGCATCATGGTCTATGCGTGTGGCATGGGCCGGATTGCCGTTGTTTCGCAAGGCATCTAGGTAGGCCTCAACCTCGGGTGTCGAATTACCTACAACCAGTAACTCAATTGCATCTTCTGGCATCTGGAATCATCCTGTTTCTCTTCGTGGCATCAAGCTGCTGCGGCACTCTTGCGTCTCATCCTTACTGCATCGGCCAGGATTTCCAATAGGGGCTCGCTATCCTCCCAGCTGATACAGGCGTCAGTGATACTCTTGCCGTAGGTCAGAGTCTCACCCTCGATCCTATCCTGCCTTCCCTCAACGAGGAAGCTTTCTATCATCGCCCCCATGATGCGTGGGTCGCCGCGTGCTACCTGGCTGGCGACATCACGTCCCACCAGGAGTTGCCTGGGGTGCTGCTTACGGCTGTTGGCGTGGCTGAAGTCGACCATTAATCTGGGTTTGAGGCCGTTGCTCTCCATCTCTTCAGCGGCAATGTTGATACTCTCCGAGTCATAGTTGGGGCGGCTGCCGCCTCTTAGAATGACATGGCAATCCTGATTGCCGTGGGTGGAAAAGATGGCCGATCTACCCTCTTTTGTAACCGAGAGGAAGTGGTGGGGGCGGGATGACGATCTTATGGCATCGAGGGCAACCCGCATGCTGCCGTTGGTTGCGTTCTTGAATCCCACCGGACAGGAGAGACCGGAAGCAAGCTCTCGATGGGCCTGGCTTTCCGTGGTGCGGGCTCCGATTGCACCCCAGCTGATCAGATCCGCGATGTATTGCGGACTGATCAAATCGAGATACTCCGTACCTGCCGGAATACCCAGATTATTGATGTCCAGGAGTAGCTTTCGTGCCAATCGCAGCCCTTTATTGATTTCGAACCTGTCATCCAGCGTGGGGTCGTTGATCAAGCCTTTCCAGCCCACCGTGGTGCGCGGTTTCTCGAAATAGACGCGCATCACCACTTCTAGATCGTTCCGCAGCCGCTCGCGTACCGGTTGCAGGTGCCTGGCATACTCAAGAGCGGCCTCGGGGTCGTGTACTGAGCAGGGGCCGATTATGACCAGTAGCCGGTCATCCTCGCCGTGGAGAATTCGGTGTATCTGGTTGCGTGCCGTATAAACCGTATCGGCCGCCTTCTCCGAGATCGGAAGCTCTTCGTGGATGAGTGCAGGAGGACTCAACTCCTTGATGGCGTTGATGCGAAGATCGTCAGTCTGTTTCATGCGTTGATGTTCATATGCAGATCAAAATAAAAAAGTGATTATACATGCATAGGAATATTCAGCGATAAGCGAATGGTCGCAATATGATAGGTTTGTCAGTCAGGGTTTTACCGAATTGCAACCGGTTGGCAGCACCAATGCGCAGAGTCGCTAAAGAGTCTAAGAAATTAGTGGTTTTAGGCGGCTGGTATCCCCGCTGGGAGGGATCTGTCATTCTGCTGTCTCATCGACAGCATGAGCAGTCACAGCGATTGCGCCGCCATCTCCTGGTGATGAGCGAGGGCGGGAAAAAGAGGTCGAATTCACTTTTCAATTGGACTCCATGGTGAGCGAGGAATGTGACATCGAGATGGCGATCAACCACTCCCACTGCCGATCCACTGCGGCCTGGCTCTGCCTGTTGGATGAAAAAAAGCACCGCGGCAAGGCTGCCAGGACATCCCCGCGGACGCTATCCGGTGTCCTGAATGTATGCATCTGGCAAAATCCGTGGAATTATCTATAAGTATATGTATTATTTTATTTGCTACATATAAGAATTTATTTATTTATTGTTCGATCACAACACGCTTTAGCGTTCTCTCCCGTATCTAACGATTGTTGGGAGACATGCCTGAAAACATGAGCACCGAATGTGAAAACCGCTGCGCTGGCCGTTTCAGTAGACTTGGCCGGCATGGGGCACGGAACAATCGGTATACTATGTGTGAGACGGTTAAACATGCATGAATTTAGTGATTTTTTCAGCAAACCATCAACGAGAGCAAGATTTTTAATATGGCAGAGAAGCGATACCAGGGTATAGACAAGGACCCTACTGGCGCCATGAATCCCACTGGCAACATCATACGTGATGCCTGGGTGTTCGGTCTGATTCCCGAATCTGAGACCTGTGAGGGGTGGATGGTACAGGGGATAAACGATCTTTATGACAAGGTTACCAAAGAGTGGGAGAAATACGGACACCTGGTATCGAATCTTCCGCCGGAGTTGGCGGAGCGGCACAGCCGGATCTACCAACAAGCGGTTACCGATGCCAGGGAGAAGGGCTGGAATCCGGAACTGGGTGAAGATGATTGAGTATTGGTAGTTCTTGGTTATGAGTGGAAGCCTGAGCGAGACCTTCTTCCGCCCTGACGAGCTTGCCTGTGAGCGCCTGAATATTCCATCTTCGCTCTATAATCAGTGCCGGCTAATGTTGTCGCGTTGTCAGTACGAACATATCTTCATCCCTGTGCGAACCATGCAGATCCAGGCGGTGATCGATGAGGATGAGGTGATCTTTGTCGATAATCAGGCCTATGCGGTTCGCAATGGTGAAGGCGGTAAGCTGATCCGGCTGGCCTGGAAATTTCGCCGGGATCTGGAGCGGGACAATATCACCGAACCTGCGCCCATTGATTTGATCTACTATGATGACCAGGCCCGAGAGCTGCATACTCGATTAATCGGCGACTTTAAAAAGGCCCTTGATATCATGGAAGTACGCTTCAGAGAGAACGGCTGTGAGGCGCGCGTTAAGCGGGTACTGCCGTTTCCGAAGCAATAGACCTAAAGGCATTGAAATGACAGCGACGGGCAGAGGTGGGGCAGAGTCCGAGCCTGCGTTTTGCCTGCTTGGGAAGGTATCCGGCCTTGCAAGAATCTGTCTGAAGTCGGTGCAATTTCATTGGGCACTGCGCTCAACCAGCAACGGCGCTTCTGAATAAACTCGCTATGGCATTGGAAGCTTAGCCGGTCAATGCAGCGAAAACACTCGGTAATCTCTCGGGTAGACGCTCCACATTGTCTACGATGGAGTAGCCGTTTTCGCCGAAGATCCTCGCCACGTAGCGGTCCGCATTGGGATCCAGGGTCAGGCAGTAGGTGTAGACACCCTGCATGGCCAGGTCCTCCACAGCCTTCTTGGCGTCGTGGCGCAGATACTGTGGATCCCGTTCATCGATATCGGCCGGTTCACCATCGGTAACGAGCAACACCAGGCGTTTCTGCGCATTCTGCTGGGTCAGGTGCCAGCCGGCATGACGCAGGGCGGCACCCATACGGGTGGAAAGGCCACCCTTCATGCCGGCCATACGCGATTTGGCTTCGTCATCGTAGGTTTGCTCGAAATCCTTGAAGCGGTAGTACTGCACGTCGTGACGGCCGTCTGAGGCAAAACCGTGTACTGCAAAGTTGTCGCCGATGGAGTCGATGGCCCAGGAGAGCAGGCCGGCCGACTCGCGTGTGAGATCCAGGATGCTGTCTTGATCCTCGTAACCCTCTTCACCTTCGGCGATATCGCCGATCTTCTCATTGGTTGATTCGGAGAGGTCGAGCAGCAGCACAATCGACAGATCGCGTATGTGGCGTGTGATGCGAATATTGATCCGCGGATCTGGCATAACCCCGCGACGGATATCGATCATCGCCCGAATCGCCGCGTTCAGATCCAGCTCCTCGCCTTCCTCGTAGCCGCGACGACGTACGATACCCTGCGGTTGGAGTGCATCGATCAGGTGGCGGATGCGCGAGGCGATCGGCTTATGTTTGGTCAGGATCTCATCCATGATTTCGGGATCGCCAACACCCTGTCTGCGCTCGATCACCGTGGCCCAGTCGGGTCGTGCGAGCTGTACGTGGTAGTCCCACTCGTTGTAGTGGTAGGGGGCGGAGACCGGCTCGACGCCCTCGCTCTCGTTCCAGCTCTTGGTGGTCTCCAGGTCATCCTCATAGGGGAACAGTTCGGATGAGAGCACAAGAATTTCGTCCGGGTTGTCGTGGGTCATCTCGGAATCGATCTCGTTGACGAACTCCATGATATTGACATGTCGCCGTACCGTGCCGCGGGTTGCCGGCATGTAGTCGACACCCTGGGATTCGAACATGTTTTCAGAGAACTCCCAGAAGTAGCGGTTGTCATCCCGGTAGGGGATCGGCCATTCGCTGAGGATGCGCACGCTGGGTATCTTGGCGATCTCAACGATCCGGTTGTAGAAGTCGATACCGGCCATCCAGGCCATCCGCGGGTTGTAGGGATCCTCCTCCAGTTGCGCATAGTAGTCGTCGGCAACCTGGTTGATGACCTCCAGTTCGTCACGATAGTCACGGTCCATGATCGCACGGGTGGTGCGCATCATCAGATCCATGGTTTCGTGGGGCTTGCCAAACTCGTCGTTCTCCCCCGGCTTGGCGGCGAAAAACTGCAGCCAGAGCTTTCGCAGACCTGGAAATTCGCTGTAGGCAAGGTACTCGACGCGGGCATCCTCGAAGAGTTCGATCATACGCATCTGCGCCTGGGAGAGCTGTTCGGCTGAGATCTGTTCGCGGGTGTAGACCATGTGCGCGGCCGCATGCGCCGCGGTTGCGCGGTAGATCTCCATGCCGTCGATACCTCGGAATGGATCGTAGGCGTCCGGCACGTGGATCTGGAAATCCTCGATATAGGGACGAATGCCCTGGCGCGATTCGAAGTCGCCGGCGGTGGGGCGCATGAAGAAGGCCCTGGCCCAGAGTGCCCGCAGGTAGAAGTTGAGTTTGCGCTGATTGTCGATAAAGAGAGTGCCACGCCTTTCCGACTGCAGAATAGAGCGGGATGATTCGGTCTGCAGACCGAAATAGGCAAGTTGACCGTCGAGATCGCGCTGATGCGCCTGCGCACCCCACATGACCCAGCGGCGGAGCCCCCCCAGGGTCAGCTTGGAGAGCAGTTCGTCAAGATTTTCCATCATCGGGCGCAGACCGCGTGGGGCCTTGCCGGTCATCTGGTGCAGCAGTTTGAGGAAGCTGCGCATGACCTCGGCATCGCCAAGACGGGAGGCTGCAAGCGGTAGGCTTGCCAAGATCATGGTGATGACACTGCCGGAGGTGTGGGAAGAGAGTTTCATCATCGCCTCGACGATATCGGGGATGATGTCCTCGCCGACCTCCTTGGCAACACCCGGCATCTCCTGTACGTAGGTCAGAACCAGGTCCTGGCCGCGACCGAGGGTGCAGAAGGCACGCATGCCTTCGAGATAGTTCTGCAGGCCGCGTGGCGACATGACGCGTTGCGCCTCGTGGTAGGAGGATTCGAGCGCTTCGGCGTGCTCGTGATCGCCCTCTTCGAGACAGGTGACGTATTCTGAGAAATCGACACTCATAACACAGTACTCGCTGGCTTCTTATAACCGTCCGTAAAGTTACCAATCGACAGTTGGCCATGGTGCGGCAGGGCCGCACCCTACCCATTCCACTCCGTTGAGGAGCAGGGGGTCGATCAACCGCTCAAGCCCGTAGGTTGGCTGGGCAGAGCGGTGTCAAAGGCGAATAGCTTCATTTGCATCTATTCGCGTTCATTTGCGGACTTATACAATCAAAAATAGGTATTCACCGCAGCGCTCAGGGTATCGCGCATATCCGGATCGTCGGTCAGCGGTGTCACCAGCGCCATCTGACAGGCGGATTGAGTGTCGATGCCCTTCGTGACCAGCTGCGCCGCGTAGACCAGAAGACGGGTTGACATGCCTTCATCCAATCCGTGTCCTTTCAGGTTGCGGGAGCGCTGGGCGATCTGCACCAGCTTCTCTGCGGTCTCCTGGTCGACGCCGCCTTCATGGGCCACGATTTCGGTCTCTACCGCGGTCTCCGGATAGTCGAAGTCCATGCCACCGAAACGCTGCTTGGTGGACTGTTTCAGATCCTTCATCAGAGACTGATAGCCCGGGTTGTAGGAGATAACGATCTGGAAGTCGGGATGAGCCTTTAACAACTCGCCCTTTTTCTCCAGCGGCAGTTCCCGGCGATGGTCGGTCAGGGGATGGATCACCACGGTGGTGTCCTGGCGTGCCTCGACCACCTCGTCGAGATAGCAGATGGCACCGATGCGGGCGGCCACGGTCAGGGGACCGTCCTGCCACTTGGTGCCGTTGATATCGAGCAGGAAGCGACCGACCAGATCGGAGGCGGTCATGTCCTCGTTACAGGCGACGGTGATCAGCGGCTTCTGCAGCTTCCAGGCCATGTATTCGACGAAGCGGGACTTGCCGCAACCGGTAGGGCCCTTCAACATCACCGGCATACGAGCATCGTATGCGGCTTGATACATCTCAACCTCATTATGCACGGGGCGGTAATAAGGCTCCTCTGTGATCGTGAATTGATCGCGGTCGATATCGCTCATCTTCCTCTCCGGGTCTGCTAGGAGTTTTGAGTGTTGAATTATGGGTTTTTGATTGTCTTTGTTTCACCACGCTGGGATCACACAAAAAGTAAAACCCATAACTCAAGACTGAAAACAGTTGCAAGGTCCCGCCCGCCGAACCGGGGGCGGGACCTTGTCCGCTAATTTCCCTTCAGAAATTAAGCGGGTGTACCACGGTAGATAACCATGGAAGCACCGGCGCACTGGGCGTAGTTGTCCAGGCCCAGCAAACGAACATGGTTGTTCGGATGGGCTTTGTGACAGGCTTCACACTCGGCCAGGATGGCATCTACGTCGGTCTCACCGAACATCGGCAGTTTCCACATGTACCAGTAGGAACCGGTGGCGTTCTGCGGCTCGGTGTGCTCGATGGAGGGGTTCCAGCCCTTGGAGACGATGAACTCGATCTGCTTGCGAATCTGATCGGCGTCCATGGCCGGCAGGTAGGAGAAGGTCTCGAACTTGCGGCTGGCAGTATCGGTAAGACTGGATTGATAGTCTTGCATTTCACTCATTGGTCTATTCCTCTAAATGTCGAATTTGATTGGGTCGATTCACTGATGACCGGCAACCGCCGGTCATCAATTGACTGGCCATTACTTATGGGAAACGTCCAGCTTGTCGACGGTATCGAATTCGAACTTGATCTCTTTCCAGGTCTCCATAGCCGCTTTCAGCTCTGGGCTGGACTTGGCAGCGTTGGTAAGGATGTCCTTGCCTTCCTTCTCCAGCTCACGACCCTGGTTACGAGCCTCGACACAGGCCTCAACCGCAACACGGTTGGCAGCCGCGCCAGCCGCGTTGCCCCAGGGATGACCCAGGGTACCGCCACCGAACTGCAGTACGGAATCGTCGCCGAAGATGCTGACCAGCGCAGGCATGTGCCATACGTGGATACCACCGGAAGCGACCGGCAGTACGCCAGGCATGGAGCCCCAGTCCTGATCGAAGAAGATACCGCGGCTGCGGTCTTCCTTGATGTAGCTGTCGCGCATGATGTCGATCCAGCCCAGGGTAGCGTCACGGTCGCCTTCCAGCTTACCGACAACGGTACCGGAGTGGAGGTGATCACCGCCGGAGAGACGCAGGGCCTTGGTCAGTACGCGGAAGTGGATACCGTGATGGGGGTTACGGTCGAGAACCGCATGCATCGCACGATGGATGTGCAGCAGCATGCCGTTGTCACGACACCACTGGGCCAGACCGGTGTTGGCAGTGAAACCGCCGGTCAGGTAGTCGTGCATGATGATCGGTGCGCCCAGCTCTTTGGCGTACTCGGCACGTTTGTACATCTCTTCGGGGGTCGGCGCGGTTACGTTCAGGTAGTGACCCTTGCGCTCACCGGTTTCCGCCTCTGCCTTGTGGATGGCTTCAACAACGTAGTTGAAGCGCTCACGCCAGCGCATGAAAGGCTGGGAGTTGACGTTCTCGTCGTCCTTGGTGAAGTCAAGACCGCCGCGCAGACCTTCGTAGCAGGCGCGACCGTAGTTCTTGGCGGAGAGGCCCAGCTTGGGCTTGATGGTACAACCCAGCAGCGGACGACCGTACTTGTTCATCTTGTCGCGCTCGGACTGGATGCCGTGAGGCGGACCGTTACAGGTCATCACGTAGGCCAGCGGGAAGCGTACGTCTTCCAGACGCAGGGCACGCACGGCCTTGAAGCCGAATACGTTACCGACCAGGGAGGTAAATACGTTGACTACGGAGCCTTCCTCGAACAGATCGATCGGATAAGCGATGAAGGCGTAGAAGCAGGTGTCGTCACCGGGGACGTCTTCAATGGCATAGGCGCGACCTTTGTAGTAGTCGAGGTCGGTCAGCAGATCGGTCCAAACGGTGGTCCAGGTACCGGTGGAAGACTCGGCAGCAACGGCTGCTGCGGCCTCTTCACGGGGTACACCAGGCTGCGGGACAACCTTGAAGCACGCCAGGATATCGGTGTCGGCCGGGGTATACTCCGGCATCCAGTATGTTTCGCGGTACTCTTTTACGCCCGCATCATATTTCTTGGCCATGTTAACGATTCCTCCAGATTTAGGATTGCGTTGCCTTGAAATACAGCTTGTGGAAAAAACTTTCCATGCTGCCAGTCAAAAAAAATCTTTGTCTAAATAACCTTAAACAAGGTGCAGGTAGTATAGGGGGGTAGGCGCTTATGTGAAGTCAGATCTTTTAATTGGAATCATAAGGTAAAACTTATATCATATGCAGGAGACGGATAAATTTCCTGATAATTCCGTTTTATGGGCTCATGTCTGAAACAGAGATCGAGGTTGGGCGCCATGACGGGACCGTACCCGAGCGATTGAGCAAATGAGAGAAGGCTATTCATGCACACAACTTTGAGGCAGATGCGGGTCTTCACCACTGTCGCCAGTCACCTGAACTTTACCCGTGCGGCACAGGAACTCCATCTCAGTCAGCCGGCGGTTTCGATGCAGGTCAAGCAGCTCGAGGAATCGGTGGGGCTTCCCCTGTTTGAGCATGCCGGCAAGAAGATCCAGCTCACCGAGGCCGGTAGAGAGATGTATCAGTATGTGCGGACCATCTTCCAGACTTTCGAAGAGATGGAGGAGGTCTTGGATGCATTGAAGGGGCTGGATACGGGGCGCATCAATATTGCCGTGGCCAGCACGGTCAACTATTTTGCACCGAGACTGCTCGCCGGCTTCAGTCGCCAATATCCTGGGATCGACCTGAGCCTGGATGTCACCAACCGTGAACGGTTGATGGGCCTGCTGAAGAACAACGAGATCGATGTCGTGCTGATGGGCTTGCCTCCGGAGGATATAGACCTGGTCTATGAGCCCTTCATGGAGAATCCGCTGGTGGTGATCGCGCCACCGGGGCATGCGCTGCAGCATGAGCGGAATATCCCGGCACAACGTCTGGCAGACGAGCTGTTCATCATGCGTGAGGAGGGTTCAGGCACCCGGCTGGCCATGGAGCGTTTTTTCACTGAACAGTCGATCCCCCTCAGTACCGGGATGCAGATGACGCGAAACGAGGCCATCAAGCAGGCGGTACGTGCCGGCATGGGGTTGGGTGTGGTCTCCACCCACACCATCGAACTGGAGGTGGAGACCGGCCGCCTGGTGGTGCTTGACGTGGTTGGATTTCCCCTGCGGCGTCACTGGTACATGGTCTATCGCAAGGGCAAGCGGCTCTCGCCACCGGCCAGGGCCTTCCACGATTTTGTGTTGGCGCAGGCCCGGCATATCAGGCAGGAGCCCGTGTAATCGTCGTTGATCCCACAGCTTCGCAGTATGACCGGGTCCGGTATCGGAATCCTTTGGGGCCCGCCTTGTTTATGGCTCAAGGGTTTATCGCCCATGGCATGCACGGACTTCCTGCTTGGGTTAAAATCAACTATTCAGCTCGAGCGTTGTCATAGCCAACCATGCAGCACCAATCTTTCACCGTTGTGAGGCCTCAAAAAAATGGCGGATAGGGGCAAATCAGACCAAAACCCGGACAGACTGAGCGCATACCCCCTTCTGAGCGAAGTCAGACTGCCTCGTGAGCTGCGCCAGCTGGACCAGGTGAAGCTCAGGCCCCTGGCTGCAGAGATGCGGCGATTTCTCATCGAGTCCGTCTCCCAGACCGGGGGGCACCTGGCCGCAGGGCTCGGCGTGGTGGAGCTGACCATCGCCCTCCACTATGTCTTCAACACTCCCTATGACCGCCTGGTCTGGGATGTGGGGCACCAGGCCTATCCGCACAAGATCCTCACCGGTAGAGGGGATCGCATGGCCAGCCTGCGGCAAAAGGGAGGGCTCTCCGGATTTCCGAAGCGTGTTGAAAGCGAGTATGACACCTTCGGTACCGGCCACTCCAGCACCTCCATCGGCGCAGCCCTCGGTATGGCCGTGGCGGCTAAACAGAAGGGAGAAAAACGTAATGTGGTGGCGATTATCGGCGATGGCGCCATGGGGGCCGGGATGGCCTTCGAGGCCCTCAACCAGGCGGGTGCACTGGACCAGGATCTGCTGGTAATCCTCAACGACAACGATATGTCGATTTCGAAACCGGTGGGCGGCTTCAGCAATCACCTGGCCCGTCTGCTCTCGGGAAAGGTCTATACCAGCATGCGCGAAGGGGGCAAGTCGGCCCTTAGCCATCTCCCCCACCAGGTCGGTGATCTGGTCGGCAAATGGGAAGAGCACATGAAAGGCCTGGTAATGCCGGGGACCCTGTTTGAGGAGATGGGATTCAACTACATAGGCCCCATCGACGGCCATGATTTCGATACCCTGGTTGCCACCCTGCAGAACATGCGCAGCATGACCGGCCCCAGGCTACTCCATGTGGTGACCCAGAAGGGGAGGGGCTATAGCCACGCAGAGAGAGATCCCTGCGTCTACCACGGGGTGACCCCATTCGATCCCGATACGGGGAAGATGGAGAAGAGCGGCGGCGGCAAGACCTATACCCAGGTGTTCAGCGACTGGCTCTGCGCTGCCGCCAAACGGGACGACCGACTGGTGGCCATCACCCCGGCGATGTGTGAAGGCTCGGGCATGGTGGAGTACGCCAAGCACTATCCAAACCGCTATTTCGATGTGGGCATCGCGGAACAGCATGCGCTCACATTTGCCGCCGGATTGGCCTGCGAGGGTTTGAAGCCGGTGGTGGCGATCTACTCCACGTTTCTCCAGCGCGCCTATGATCAGCTGATCCATGATGTATCGCTGCAGGACCTCGATGTGACCCTGGCGGTGGACCGGGCGGGACAGGTCGGTGCGGACGGAGCGACCCACGCTGGCAGTTTTGACCTGAGTTATGCTCGCCTGATACCCAATATGGTGATAATGGCTCCGGGGGACGAGCGGGAGTGCAGCCGCCTGCTGCAGACCGCCTTCGACTATCAGGGTCCCGCCATGGTGCGTTACCCCCGGGGTAGCGGTCCCGGTGTGGAAATGGATGCCTCTGCCACAACCCCGCTGCCGATCGGCGAGGGTGAGATACTCCGCAAGGGCAACCGGGTGGCAATCCTGGTATTTGGCACGCTTCTGTCGACGGCGCATCGCGTGGCGGATCACTTGGACGCGAGCCTTGCCAATATGCGCTTTATCAAACCGTTGGATGGCAAACTGATCGATCAGCTGGCAGCCAGCCACCAGATTCTGGTCACCCTGGAGGAGAATGTGGTGATGGGCGGGGCCGGCTCTGCGGTGAATGAGTATCTGACTGCCGCCGGCCGGCAGTTGAGGGTACTCAATCTCGGATTACCCGATCGCTATATCGATCATGCCAGTCACCAGGAGCAGCTTGCAGAGGCCGGACTTGATTTCGATGGCATAGTTGCGGCCGTAGAGCGGGTCAACAGAGAGACGAAGTTACAAGTCGTCTGAGTCGGGTCTGATAGTTCGGTTTTGGCCTGGTGGGGACACCATGATTGAGATTTCAGGCGTCAATGCCTTCGAAGACAACTATATCTGGATGCTACGGAATCCCTCCTCATCCCTGGCTGTCGCGGTGGACCCGGGCGATGAGATCCCGGTGCTGACTTGGTTGCGAAACAACGGCTGCCGTCTCAGCGCAATCCTGATTACACATCACCATTATGATCACGTGGGCGGTATTGCTGAACTGTGTGAAGCCTACCCGGAGGCCGCTGTCTATGGCCCGGCAAACGAATCCGTACGCGGTGTGACCCATCCCCTCAGGGAGGGTGATAGGCTGCAGATCGCCGGGCTGCAGGCCGATTTCCAGGTGTTGGAGGTACCGGGGCATACAGCCGGGCATATCGCTTATTTTGGTGAGGGGGTGCTATTCTGTGGAGACACCCTGTTTGCCGCCGGCTGCGGTCGTGTATTTAGCGGTACCTTCGAGCAGCTCTCGGATTCGCTGCAGCGCATAGCCGCGCTACCGGGCGACACTCGGGTCTACTGCGCCCATGAGTATACCCTCGCCAATTTGGGATTTGCGCAGTGGGTAGAGCCGGAAAACAGCGATTTGGCCCGTCGTATCGGGCGGGAGCAGGAAAAGCGGGAGGCGGGGTCGCCAACCGTGCCTTCAATACTCAGCGAGGAGTTGCTGACGAATCCCTTCTTGCGTACCACCGAAGATTTGGTTGTAAAGGCGGCGGAGCGGGCCTCAGGCCGCAGCCTGTCCACGCCCCGTGAGGTGTTTGCCGCACTGCGGCAGTGGAAGGACAGCAACTACGATTGATTTGTACTTGGGCCCGGTTCCAGATGAATTGGTTTCCCGCACAGCATGGCCGCATAGCCGCAAGGGCCATGCGGCCGATCGTCCTAGACGTTACGGGCGTCCATCATACGTTCGATAATGGGCTGCAAAATGATCTCCATGGCGAAGCCCATCTTGCCACCGGGCACGACGATGGTGTTGCGACGTGACATGAACGAGCCATCGATCATCGACATCAGATACGGGAAGTCGGTATCGAACTTCTTTATATCGCTGAAACGGATAACGACGAAGCTCTCATCCGGTGTCGGGATGTCACGGGCGATGAAGGGGTTTGAGGTATCGACCGTGGGCACCCGCTGGAAGTTTATATCGGTACGGGAAAACTGCGGTGTGATGTGATTGATATAATCGGGCATGCGACGCATGATCGTGTCGACAATTGCCTCTTCGCTGTAACCGCGCTCTGCATTGTCACGGAAGATCTTCTGGATCCATTCCAGGTTGACGATGGGTACCACGCCAACCCCCAGGTCCACATACTTGGCGACATCGACATCGCCATCAACCACCATCCCATGCAGGCCTTCATAAAAGAGCAGATCTGTGTCCTGATCAATGGCTTCCCAGGGGGTGAATTCACCGGGCTGTTGGTCGCAACCGAGACGCGCATTGTGCTCGGCGGCTTCCTCCTGACTGTGCAGGTAGTAGCGTTTTTCTCCGCCTCCGGTTTCGCCATAGGTTTTGAAAAGTTCGGCAATCTTGTCGAACCGATTTGCTTCAGGGCCGAAATGGCTCATGCCTGCAGCCATTTTTTCGCGCATTTCAACCCGTGTATAGCGGTGGAAGCTGTCACCCTCGACAACGGCGGATTTGATGCCGTCCCGATAGAAGATATGTTCGAAGGCGCGCTTTACAGTGGTAGTACCGGCGCCTGATGAGCCGGTTACGGCGACCACAGGATGCTTTTTGGACATGTGCTTCTCCCTCAATCAAATTCGTAATATTGTTTTGCCCGGTTGGCCTTCAGGGAGGCTGTTTTGCTCTCTACCGGACAGGGTTCTTAGTAAAAATTGGTGCCAACTATAACACGGTAAATCCCGATTTCCAGCGACAATGAGATGCATGTGGCGATTGATTCCTACGCCAGGAGTTGGCTAATGGCCGGCTAAAATTTTCTGATCGGCAATCACGGTCGGCTCTGGCGTGAAACTGGCGGGAATTGCATAAGCAATTGATAAATGAAAGTATTTTACCCTGTTGAGGAGCCGGTAAGTGGCAAGCCCTGAATGCGGGTTGGCATTCAGCCAGATTTGGGGAGCGGTATTGGCAAGGCTGAGGAAATCATCGAGGGACTACCCGCTCTCAACCATCACGAAGAAATCGGCTGATTCGGTTGTAGTGCTCCTCTCCTGGCTTGATGTATGGGTCTTTTTGAGCAAATAGCCGCTATACGGCAGGTATGCGAATCGGCCAAACCATCAATGTTGTTATGTCGCCAAACGGGCTGAATGCGCCACCCGCATTCGCGGCGACCGCGATATTGATGCAGGCCGAGAGGATACATTTCGGTTTGATCCCGCCCACGGCGAGGACCACCGCGCACAATGAGATGCCCACCTGCGGGCCAACTGTATAACCTGCTGAGTATCGGCAATATCTCATTTTGCGATTCTTTAGAGTGCCTTCCGTTGCTGTATCGAGCATGTCCAGGGATTTCCAAAACTGTTTGTCAAGTGAAAAAGGTCACACCGAATGTGGTCTCATGTCATAGGGAGGGGCTGTGGAGAGATGGAATAGTAGGCGGGGACGGATAGCCTGAATAAGGAGCGGCAGATGGACTTCAAAGGGAGTGGAGGCGGCTCCATATATCACGATCAGAACCAGCTGGTACTCACAAGAAACATACTCCTGGCACACCTGTTCGCGGCCAAACTGGCACCTGGCGAGGTCGTGCGATTTGCAAGCAGATACTCGGCGGTAACCCACTGGGAAGAGTTGCTTTGCGCGGTTTTCAATCCCAATTCATCCAGTCTTATGGCGGTTGTCAGTATCCGTCAGGCGGATGGCTACAGCGGGATCTTGCGTAAACACGGCTCGATTGAGTATGTACGGTTTTTCGTCGATTGGGGTGACGGAATGGGGATGCGGCCGGTCGGCCTCAGCCACTTCAAGGTCTGTGACAGCATAGACGAGGGTGTGAAGCGGACGCAGCCCAGCTACCACCTTGTCTCCTGTTCCTTCGATGCTGATCGTTACCGCTACCTGATGAAACAGGGCGTTCAGCCCAAGGTCAGGGCCGTACTTTCGTGGAATCGCGTGCCGGATATGGATGAGGGGTTCGTACCCATGTTTGGCAACCAGGTCGACTCACAGATCAAAATTGATTCTGAGCAGGAGCTGCTCACCATTTTCTCTAGTAATGAGGATCAGCCGGGCAGCAGGAGAGCAGGTCTCGGCTATCTGCCGCCATCCATCGTCGAGGCCGGTTTCCAGTAACCACCCTGCCGATTGCGACAGGCCTTACTCCCGAGAACCACCCCCGAAGAGAGCTGATTTAAATAGGGTTCTGTCTTTGTGACAAGTGAATTTGTCACACCTCCATAGTGCGCCATTCGATACGCCTGAAGAGTCGGGATCTGAAATCATAATCCCACACGGAGCAGTAAATGCAGCCAATGAAAATGGAAGCTGCAGAAGGATCTACCCCGAATCGGCTGTAACGCTGATGCAGGGACCAAGAACATGAAAAAGATATCGGAGAGAGGACGCTAACCATGAACAGAGGACATGATTCGATTTCCCGGGACTACCAGGATGATTATCAACTGGGACAGATCAATACCACAGACTCACTGGCTGCGATCAACCCAGGTACATCCATTAGCGGGGGGCTGGTATTCAACCGGTTGGTGGTTTCAAGACAGGCATCTCACGAGATATTCGGTAAACGGCAGTTCGATATCCTCATGAGTTTGCTGTTGCTGGTGGCCGCTTCTCCGATAATGCTGACCACGATGGCGCTTATCTGGCTCGGTAGCTTGGGACGTGATCCCGTATTCTTCCGTCAGCTTCGCGTCGGCTACAAAGGCAAGGAGTTCTACGTCCTGAAGTTCAGAAGCATGCGGGTTGATGCAGAGAAGGCGGGACCGCAGATGGCAAAGGTCAATGATTCACGCGTGACTCGGATCGGCCGCTTTATTCGTGCAACCAGAATCGATGAGCTACCGCAATTGATCAATGTCTTTAAAGGTGAGATGAGCCTGGTTGGTCCCCGCCCTGAGAGACCGGAATTTGTCTCGAGTTTTCAAAGACAGATCGACGGCTATGCGCTGCGGCACCAGGTGAAGCCGGGAATCACCGGTTGGGCACAGGTGAGATATCCCTATGGTGAAACAGTCGAAGACGCCGCCAACAAGCTCTATTACGACCTCAGCTATATACGTAGAAACAGTTTATGGCTGGATATTCTTATCATTTTGCAAACCATCCCCGTGGTTTTGACCGGGCATGGTGCAAGATAGCGGCAGAAGGCAGAGAACAATGTGGAAATCAAGCGACAGAATAATATCCATCGATATGCGTCGAAGTGTCGAAGTATTGTTGTCGGGATCTATCAACTCCGCTGATGCGCATATACCCTACAAGGGCGGCGATACGGATGAGTGGTGTGAGCTCTATCAGGCCTACACGAACCCGATCAACAACCTGTTTTTAGCCTCTGTAAATGAACTGGTAATGGAACGTGGGTTGAACAAGAGCAGTTCCATTCGTCTCATCGCCTCGTCATACCGTAGAGGTATCATGGCCGCGAATATCCTCTCGGTTGCAGGTTATGGGAATGTTATCGTCGAACTGGACAGGGAACGTAATCGCTCCTCTGGAGCAGTCGTAAGCAGAGTGAGGCAAAATCCTGGCCGTTCTTGGAGCGATAGACTTTACTGGGCGAATTCAGGACAGGCCCGGCAGGGTGGTTTGTTGCATTAAGGCCCATGCCCCGGTCGATCAAATCGGGTTCTTTCGGGATTTTCTGCGTTCACGGTATTGTTCCATGTAGTAGAGACTGGGTCCGTCACCGGGATGTTCATCCAGGATGCGCTTGAACTTTTCATAGGCAGATTCCCGGTCGCCATGCATCCAATCGGCCAGGGCATTGGCAAAATCGGCATGCAGTCGGCTAAGTTGTGGTGATACCTCGTCACGCATGGCGGCAACTTCATGGATGGTGATCGGCAACTGCTTGCCGGCGACAACGAACTGTCCCACTTCGCGGGTTGCAATGCCTTTGAGTCCATCCACAACGGCACCCGATGCCAGAATCGACGTGCCCAGCAGCTTGTTGAGATTTTCGATTCGTGACGTTGTGTTCACCATGTCGCCAACTGCCCTGTATTCGAAATGGTCTATGGCACCTACATGGCTCATCACCAATTCGCCGGCATGCAGACCTATGCGGGTAAAGAGTTTCGGTTCCAAATTCGATTCTTCCAGCGCTCGATTGATCGCCAGTCCCGCTTCACAGGCTAGCTGGTGCAGGCTGTGGTCCGGCTCAGTGGAAGGCCAGATTGCCAGCATCGCATCGCCGACCACATCGGAAACAACGCCGTTCCTGGCTCTGACCGGTTTAAACAGGATCTCATAGTAGCGATTGAGGTAGTTGTGCAGTTCGACGGGATCGAGATTTTCTGCGAATTTTGTGTAATCTTGCGCGTCAGTGGCCAAACAGACACCGAATGCTGTACTGTTATCCGACATCGGCTCCCTTTTGTGTTGCGCGAGCTGATCGATAACATCGCCTGGAATATAGTATCCAAAGAGTTCCCGCAGGCGTTCCCGGCTGCTTCGCATCTGTCGATAGTGCCATGTCTGGCTCAGAATGAGTGCGAACGGGGTTTGCAGTGCAAGCGGAACGAACCATGGAAGCCAAAGGTTCTGCTGTTTGAAGAGGCTGTAGACCAAGGTGAGATAGAGGGCGGATAGGGTCACTCCGATGAGGATACTACGCATCCCGGGAAGCCAGCGCAGTAGCAAGGTGATACCCACACCGTAACCGAGTAGGAGCATCGCCAGGCTGACATGATTCATGGGAGCGAGGGTTTCAACTGCGAGCAGGTTGGCAAAGGCGGTGGCGGCGATCTCGACGCCGCTTAGATCCAGGCCATTGGGCTGGGAGTATACGGTATAGAATCCGTCCTTCTGTTTTGGTTGATAAGTGCCCGCATAGCCGATGAAGACAACCTTGTTTTTGAGTGTGGCGAGCTCGTCGGGAGTGGCTTCCAGAATCTCGGTTATCGGAATTGTAGGTATTGTTCCAGGTGGGCCATAGAAATTGATGTAGGGGTGGTTGTGGCCGCCATAGAGTGCCAGTAGCGCCCGCAGTCGAGATCGCTGGGATGGGGTGAGCGATGCCGGCTGGCCTGAGGTAAAAGCCTCCAGCAGACGCCTCTGCAGCGAACTGTCGTTCAATATTCGGCGTGCTGTTCGGAGTTGCGATTGCCACTCCTTCGGCAGGCTCTGCTGTTCGCCGATAGACTGAAGCAAAGCGTGCAGATGGCTGCCGTCGGGATCTGCTGACAGCTGCAATGCCGCAGCCGGTAGGGACATCAAGCTGTTTTCACCGGTAAAAGTCCAGAACCGGCTTACCCTGATCGGAATTTTTGGCAGTACAAAGGGGGCGATGCCCAAGGCGGCCTCCTTTAACTGTTGCGTCGGCGGAATCAGTCTTTCTATATCCACATGGGTTTGGTTGTCGATGATGCGCTGCTGCTCCAGGTAGGCGACAAGCAGTACGTTTCCGGCACGGCGCATGGACTTAACCATGGCTTCATTCGCTTCCGCTGAACGCGCATTCTTAAAGAAGATATCGAAGACGATGCCGGCAACCCCGGCTTCCTGCAGCCGATCGATCAGGTTGGCATGAATCGAGCGAGGCCATTGTGGTATCTCTTCTCCCAGCCCAAGCTGTGCGGCGGTTTCACCATTGATCGAGACAATGACAACTTGAGATGGGGGTATTCGGTGGCCACGCAGCTCAAACAGCAGGCTAAGCCCGATATTCTCTTCCCATGAACGGCTGCCTGGCGAAAAGGTGACTACAATCCCAAACAGGCCGACGACGACACCAAGCCCCAAAGTGCGGAGGATCGCCTCAATTTGCATCGGGCTTCCTGCTGCAGGATCGGTGGAGGAGTGGAATTTTTACAGCGGTCTCCATTGAATTCAACCTGTTAGATGGCATTTTTTCTGTTAAAGTCTTATAAGGCGTTTCCCATTGTGCATCCCGGCCATCTTCTAGGTAACCTGTGCACGATATATCGCTGAAAGCCAGGACACCGGATAGTCCTATACTTTCAACCGTTTTTAATTAGAGAGTATATAATACGCTTATGATCGAAAACGTCTCCATTTTCGCCGGTATGGCACCAAGTGACATTGCACTGATTGAACAGCGGATGGTTCGCAGGACCTATCCGAGAAACACTATTATTCTTTCCGAAGGGGATAACAGTGATTCACTCTATGTCATTCTCAGTGGCAGAGTGAAAGTCTATTTGAATGATGAAAACGGCAAGGAAGCGATTATCAACTATCAGGAAGAGGGTGAGTATTTCGGCGAGCTCTCTCTGATCGATGACTACAAAAGATCGGCATCGATCATGACCATGGTTAAGTCGACCGTAGCGATTATGTCGAAGCAGGCCTTTCATCAGGTGGTAAAGAGCAATCCCGATATAGCTATTCATCTGTTGAAGGACATGGTGCACAGGGTGAGAACCCTGACCGATGAAGTCAAAAGCCTGGCCCTTTCGGATGTCTATGGACGCTTGAGCAAGACTCTGATGAGCCTGGCAACTGAGCGTGATGACGGTCAACTGGTTATCGAAGGGCACGTAACCCAACAGGAACTCGCAAACCGGATTGGCGCATCGCGGGAGATGGTGTGCCGCATCTTCAAGGACCTTGTGAAGGGTGGCTATATTACCACCAGTTCCAATCAATTCACGATCAATAAACAGCTGCCAGCCCGCTACTGATACAGCGGCCTCTGAAACAGTTTTCCCGATGCATAGACGGTGATGCGATCTGCGCCACCGTCTCACGATTCTGCAAACCGCTACACGTACATAAGGTGAATACCGCGCTGCGGTGACAGCCTGCAGCGGTTAGGATATCACTTTCGAGCAGATGCATTCGGGAGTCATCGCACCGAGCAGGTGCAGATACGCGGTTAGTTCATGGCCGCACAAATTCCGATGAGATCCCAGGTGCGACGGGGATCTGCTAGCTGGAGTCGATTTGATTGGTGTCGGTAGTTTCGGAGTCGGGAAAACCGACACCGGGATTGAGGATTAGATGGGGGTCGAACTGCCGTTTTACGGCGCGCATCAGATTCAGTGAGACCGCATCGATCTCCTGTGCCACAAACTGGCGTTTGACCACGCCGATTCCATGTTCACCCGAGAGAGTGCCACCTAGTCTCAATACCAGTTCGAAAAGTGATTTGAGACAGTAATCACCTGCCTCCACCTGTTTCGGATCATCTGGATTCAGCAGTAGATTGACATGGATGTTGCCATTGCCTGCATGACCAAAATTAACGATGGTGATACCGCTCTCCCGGGAGAGATTCTGCAGGGATTCGATCAACTTGGGGATATGTGATACGGGTACCACTATATCTTCATTGATCTTCTTCGGTGCAATATTCCTCAAGGCCGGGGAGAGTGCCTTGCGAGTTTTCCAAAGCCGCGCCACCTCTTCCTGGGTCTCTGCTGTATGTATCTCCACCAGGCCATCCACTTGTGCCGCCCTGGCCAAGGCTGCGGCATCATGTTTAATACTCTGTTCAGTGCCGTCAATCTCGATCATCAGCAGTGCGCCTACCCGGTTGTCGAGTTGCAGGTCGGAAAAATCTCTGACCATTTCCAGTGCCGCACCATCCATGAACTCCAGGGCGCAAGGCGTGACGGCTTGACGCATGATCGAAGAGACGGCGTTCGCCGCACTGTGAATGTCCCTGTAACAGGCTTGCAGGGTTCGCTTGGTTTGCGGTTTTGGGGTGAGCTTGAGTGTGGCTTCGGTAATGATCGCCAGGGTGCCTTCGGATCCGATCAAGAGGCGGGTGAGGTCGTAACCGACGACCCCCTTGGTCGTCCTCACACCCGTAGTAATGGTATCGCCGCAACCTGTCACCGCCTTCAGGCCGAGGGTGTTCTCCCGGGGTGTGCCATACTTTACCGCACGCGGGCCTGCCGAGTTGTAAGCAAGATTTCCCCCGATGGTACAGACCGCCGCACTGGTGGGGTCCGGTGGCCAGAAGAACCCCTCCTTTCCCAAACTCTCCTGAAGTTGCTTGTTGGTGACGCCCGGTTCGACCCTGGCCAGCCGATTGTCCACATCGATTTCGAGGACACGGTTCATGCGTTCAAGGGAGAGAACAATACCACCCTGCTGGGGTACGGTGGCGCCGGTTGTGCCGGTACCCTTGCCCCGGACAATCAACGGTATCCTTCGTTGATGGCAGAGTCGTGCGACCGCCGCAACCTGTTCATGCTCCGTGGCAAACAACACCGCCTCCGGTGTGGCTTGAAGCCGGCTGTTGTCATAGCCGTAGGGCAGACAGTCGGCGGGATCGGTGAACAATCCATGATCGCCGACAATTGCCTTGAACTGTCTGATGAGGTGTTTGTCGAGATGGGAGTTCAAGATTCAGATATATTCAAAGACGCGTACCACGCGACGAACTCCACTGATATGACGAACTACCTCGGTGACCGCGTCCGCCTCTTTCTTGGTGATCAATCCCAAGAGAAATACCGCTCCCCTTTCAGTCACCACTTTCACCCTTAGAGGGTCGAAATCCGGTAGCTTGATCTTCGCAAGCCTGACCTTGACCTCTGTAGTCAGGGCAACATCACGGCTGTTTTCAACCAGGGTCGAGGTGCTGCCGATCTCGATTTCGTTCACCACCCGGCGTACCCGATCGATGCTCGATGCCAACTGTTCGGCCTTGCTGCGCAGGGATTCGTCGGCGGCCTGGCCGGTGAGCAGTACTACCAGGTTATAGCTGGTGACATGAATGCTGCTTTGCTGTTTGAATCTGGAATCATTACTCATCAGGTCATAGGCTTTGAGTTCGATACTCTGGTCCTCGACGATGGTCCCTGTGGTGCGCCTGTCGTGGGCGACCGCCGCCGTAGCGGCAGCCCCCCCCACGACGGCTGCAGTACAGCCTTGCAGGATAAGTACGCTGATGCAGAGTGCGAGCAGTGATGCGAATTTTTGATGCATGACCTTCCTCAGATAAAAATAACCTTAATTTTGGAGCTGCCTCATAGCCTAGCTACCGAGTAACTGATGGTCCACAAGGTCGCAGAGGCAATGGATAATCAACAGATGGGTCTCTTGTATACGTGCCGTGACATCCGATGGGACGCGGATTTCGACATCCCCCGGCGCTAGGAGTTTCACCATTTCGCCACCGTCGCGGCCGGTCAGTGCAACAACGTTCATATCGCGCTCATGCGCTGAAAGGACAGCACGGTTTACATTCGCCGAATTTCCACTGGTAGAGATCGCCAGCAACAGGTCGTTTGGCTGGCCCAGGGCTTCGATCTGCCGAGAAAATATTGTGGAGAAATCGGTGTCGTTGGCGATCGAGGTAACCGTCGAACTGTCGGTTGTAAGTGCGATGGCGGGCAGGCCGGGGCGGTCCCGCTCATATCGGTTGAGCATCTCCGAAGAGAAGTGCTGGGCATCCCCCGCCGAACCGCCATTGCCGCAACTCAGTATTTTATTGCCTTCGAGCAGGCGATTGAATATCAGTTCGGCTGCATCGGCGATGGCTTGCGTCACCAGTGGCAGGGCATCGATCTTGGTCTGGATGCTCTGATTGAAGAGCTCCTGGATTCGTTTTATGTTGGACATCTATTTCGCAGCCCCTTGGCTTCTTGACATAGGGTTACCAGGCGACCTGAATCGCATTCTTTATCCACTCGATGGGTGCAGATTCCGAACCGTTGAGAGCGATGACATCAAAACGACAGGCGGTGTCCAGCCGTTTCACCTGAAGGTAACGATTCGCGGTGGCGAGCAGTTTACGCTGTTTGCTCGGTGTCACCGTCTCCAATGCGCGGCCGTAGTCGTTTGTTTGCCGAAAGCGAACCTCGACAAAGACCAGTGTATCAGCCTCTCTCATCACCAGGTCAAGCTCTCCCGCCTTACAGCGAAAATTGCGCTCGACAAGCTTAAGTCCCCGTCCTTGTAGAAAAGCAAGTGCCTGTTGCTCTGCCTGTTGACCAAACTCAAGATGTCTGGCGATCATCGCCGGGGGTCCGCCGGTGCCAGCTTGTAGTCGGTTACCGGTGGCAGATCAGGCGTCTGCTGGAAAGCCTCTTCCGCAGGCTGTGGATCAAATGTTGTCTGGTCGCTGCTGCCGAACCGGCCCAGACGCGGGGCGTAGCCGCTGACCTTCGCCATGCCGCTCTCCATATCCGCCCAGGCAAGGAGTCTGTGGATGCGGTTATTCTGATCCAGGTAGAGGGTACCGCTCTTGCCACTGAACATACGGTCTGGTTCAGTCTGCATCTGCTGCAGCTGAGTCAGCAGGTTGTAACTGTCGATGCCCATTGCATAGAGCCGGGCATAGCGTCCCTTGACGCCTGGTATCAGCCTCTCCAGGTTGTTCCGCGACAGCGGTCCCCCCTGGCCCTCTTCAAACAGCCAAGGCGTATCGACGAAACTTATTTTACCCAGGTCCCGATCGAGTTCCTGCTGTGCCACGCCGGTGTAGATATGGGAGGTGGAGAGAATCGGCAGGCTCCCCGCGTGGAAGAATTTAAGTTGTGGCCGCAGTTGCCTCGCCTTCTGCGGGCGTGCTGCGAGAAAAATGAAGTCGGCATCCTTGCGGGCACGGGATTCCGACTCCAACTGGCGTCCCAGCAATTTCTTCAGGGCATGACTCCTGGCCTCGCTTTCGTTGATATTGAGCAGCATGCGAATCGGTACCGAGAAGTCGTTTTCATGGGCATTGTAGGGTTGCTGTTCCATCACCTGGCCACCCAGTGTGATCCAGCGTTCATGAAAACTGCCAGCGATACGCGCTCCCCACTCTCCGGATGGCGTCAAGATCAAGGCCGTCCTGTGGCCTTCGAGCCAGGCACGCTCCGCAATCTGTCGTGCCTCATCTTCGGGGGCGAGGCCGAATTGAAACAGGTTCGGGTGGGTGAGTTCTGAATCATCGACCTGATTCAGCGCCAACACGGGGTGATCCAGATACTCCAGACTCAACAACATCCTGACCGCATCCTTGTTCAGGGGGCCAACAACCATTTTCGCACCCTGCAGAATTGCCTGCTGATAGATATGCAGGACATCCTTCAGTTCGCTGCTGTCATAAAACTGCAGGCTTGGTCGCTGTGTCGGAGGCTGCTGATACCAGGCTGCCATCAGCCCGTCTCGCACCGCCGCCGCCACCTTGGCGTAGGGTCCGCTGCGGGGGAGCATGACTGCGATATGGTCTTCACTGCTGAAACCCTGCTGTTCCAGGTATCCTGCGAGCAAGGTCTGCAATGCAGGGTGCTGCGGAAATTGCTCCCGCCACGCTGCGAGCATGCTGCTCAGTTCAGTCGGATCGGTTAGCTGCAGTTTGATGACCTTGGCAAGTTCCATCCAGCCTATCAAGGTGGCTGGCGGTGGTGGTTGCAACATGCTGAGTGCGGTGTCTGTCATGCTGGACAGGGTCTGTACCAGCAACTGCTGCGATTCCAGGCGTGACTCAGCATCATCCTCGAACAGCAGATCGAGGACATCGAGTTCACGGGCGCTTTCCAGCAGGTTTCCCGACAGGCGGAATATCTCCGCCATGTTCCTGTGATAGTGACGGCGCAGAATCGGCGGTGCATCGACACCGGGTGCCGGCTCCATCAGATCAAGTGCCTGTTCGATGTCTCCTTCCGATACCGCAATCTCGGTACGCAACATGCGCCATTTCAGGGTGAAGTCGGGGTCGCTGTCATAGGACTGCAACTGCTCAGCCAGCATTCTGCTCCTTGCCTGGTCGCCGGCCTTTAGCCAGTATTCCGCCGCTTCCAGCGTGAGCCACTCGCGTTGCGGTGATGCACTCTCCACCGCGAGGGACTCGAGGCGCTCGGCGGCGGCGGCGAAATCGCCGCTCTCCAGCATGAGATCGATCTGTAGCCTAACCTGGGGAGGTAATTCCGTGGGTTCGTAGGTGCTAACCTTGGGTGCCGTGGTACAGCCCTGTATCGCCAGAAGCAGTGCGGCAGATAACAGCAGTAGGAGTCGATCAATTTGCATGGTCTGGTTTCTGTGGCAGGATTGTGAGTCCATTCTACATCAGGAACAGTCGTGTCAAAGGGCGTACTTTACGTTGTTGCCACACCGATCGGCAATCTCGAGGATATTTCACAGCGTGCATTGCAGACATTGCGTCGAGTCGATCTGATTGCTGCTGAGGATACGCGGCATACCCGCCCACTACTAAAACACTACGGCATCGATACGCCACTGCGCGCGTTCCATCAATATAACGAGCATGCACAACTGGAGCAGTTGTTGCAAAGCTTGGATGCCGGGCAGTCGATCGCCCTGGTCTCCGATGCGGGTACGCCGCTGATCAGCGATCCGGGATTCCCCTTGGTAAGGGAGTTGATAGCGCGGGGAGGAGAAGTGGTCCCTGTGCCCGGTGCCAGCGCTTTGGTCTGTGCCCTTTCCGCGGCCGGTCTTCCCACCGACAGGTTCCTGTTTCTCGGTTTTCCGCCGCGCCAGGCAAAGCAGCGCCTCTCCTGGCTGCGAACCCTTTCCCACGAGGCGGCGACATTGGTGTTTTATGAGTCGAGTCACCGTGTGGTCGATTCACTCTCCGATATGCGTCGGGCCTTCGGTCCCGAACGGGAGTGTGTCATTGCGCGGGAGCTGACCAAGCTGCATGAGACCATCCTCAGAGGCAGCCTGGAGCTGCTGATCGAGGTTCTGCAGCAGGATAGGGATCAACGTAAAGGCGAGTTCGTCATCCTCGTCAGAGGGTCGAATGAGGAATCCGGCGAGCGCGTCGAGGTCGATGTTGAGCAAATGCTGGTCACGCTATTGGTGGAACTACCTCTCAAACAAGCCGTCTCATTAGCATCCAAGATCTCGGGCCATAAAAAAAATATACTCTATAAACAGGCACTTAAGATCTCCGAAGCCAAAGATGTGAAGTGATGCCAGGTTATTTGCGCATTTCTTTACAATAATTAGCGGTTAGTAGCGTTCAATTTTTCGTTGCGTCGCCATGCACAGAGTCTATTTTCTTACAGTTTGGTTGTTTCTGACAGCATGCTCGTCGAGCCTGCTGGCCGGCAATGACCTGGAATTCGCTCCCTTCGCCGGGCAAAGGTTCGGCGGCTCCTTCGAGCTGGACTCGGACTACAGTCGCATGGATGTCGATAATTCTAACGACTGGGGCTTTACCATCAGCCAGGCCGCCTCCGATACGACGCGGTACGAGTTTCTCTACAGCCACCAGGATTCGTCGCTCGCCGACACCACCGATCCCGACAACGCCTTCGACCTCGACATTCACTATGTCCATCTGGGCGGTACGGTTGATGTCCATACCCTCAATTACCGGAAAGAGAAGATCACACCCTATATCACCGGTGGCCTCGGGATGACCATCATGAATCCTTCTCACAGAGGCTATGAGGATGAAACCCGATTCTCACTCAGTGTCGGTGGCGGTTTGAAGTGGTATCCCACGGAGCGGCTCGGCATACGTTTTGAGATGCGCGGCTACAGCACCCTCATCGATTCCAATGAAACCCTGTTCTGCGATGCCGGATGCAGCTTGCAGATAGAGGGCGATGCCTTTCCCCAATTCGAAACCAATCTGGGTCTGATATTCAGTTTCTGATTCTCTTGCGGTTATCCCGGACCCGTTGACAGGCTCTAGTCAATCCTCTGGTGCAGGCGGTATATAAAAAACCCTCTCGGTTAGGAGAGGGTTCTTAAACAGCGTCGTCCATAAAGACTCACTGCCTCAATGGGTCACCTCGATGCGTTTCGGCTGTTTTCCCTCTGTTTTCGGGATGATGACCTCAATCACGCCATCCTTGCCATTTGCTTCGACAGCATCTGCATTGGTGTTGTCAGGCAGCGAGAAACGACGATAGAAAACGCCATGAGAGCGTTCGATGCGTTTGAAGTTGTCTCTCTCCTCCTTCTCTTCAAACCTGCGTTCACCGCGGATCGTCAACACACCATGCTCCATGGTGACCTCGATATCTTCAGGTTTTACACCTGGAATATCAGCTCGGATAACATACCTTGTATCCTCTTCCTTGATATCGACCGCCGGTGCCCACTCACCTCCCACCACGCGAGAGGTATCATCTTCTCGATGCAGGAGCGGGTGGAACGCACGGTCAAGTTCCTGACGCCAATCTTCCAGTGTGCGCCATGGGTCGTAACGTGTGATGTTCATGATTTACCTCCTATAAACTACCCGTTCCTACTATAAATATGGTCCCGGTCGAGGGGTTTTTCAATACCTCGAAGCGGGCTCTTGTCATTCCCTGGTACGGGTTTCAAGTTATTGATAAGTATGAAGTAAAATTGGCTTGTTCGGGGCGGGGTCTTGCCGTTCCAGGAGCTGATCCCATGTCCTCTTCGATCAATGCGGGATTGCCGCCGCGCACTCAACCGGTTCGATCTCCGATCGTGGTTTCAGGGTCGTTTGCCGCCGACGGTTGGGCCACCTCTGCGGCGCTGTTTACGCTTCGTTTGAGCGGCTTTTTTCACCCCGCCATCCCGGTTTCCGCCTCCCCGCTTGACGGCTGCTTTAGCCAGCCTTCCCCTGTCCGGTTGCCAACTTGGCACCAGATGACGTTTGCCGTTACCAATCAGGTCGGCCCTTCCCATTTTGTTCAAGGCATCCCTCAACAGCGGCCAGTTTTCCGGGGCGTGGTAACGCAGGAAGGCCTTGTGCAGACGTCGTTGTCTTAGACCTTTGACCACTCGCACCCGTTCAGCGCCGGGGTGTATGCGGCGTAGCGGATTTCGCCCTGAATGATACATCGCCGAAGCGATGGCCAGGGGTGTGGGTAGAAACGCCTGCACCTGGTCGGGACGAAAAGCGTTGCGCTTCAGCCATAGGGCCAGGTTGAGCATGTCTTCGTCGCTGGTTCCCGGATGGGCGGCGATGAAGTAGGGTATCAGGTACTGCTCTTTACCCGCCGCGGCGGAATACTTGTCGAACAGTTTTTTGAAACGGTGGTAGCTGTCGATACCCGGCTTCATCATCCTGTCGAGGGGGCCGGCCTCGGTGTGCTCCGGCGCGATCTTCAGGTAACCGCCCACATGGTGGGTCACCAGCTCGCGGATATATTCCGGGGAGCGCACCGCCAGGTCGTAGCGCAGCCCCGATGCGATGAAGACCCGCTTGATGCCGGGCAGCGATCGGGCTCGGCGATAGAGGCTGATCAGCGGACGGTGATCTGTGTCCAGGTTGCTGCAGATATCGGGGTAGACACAGGATAGGCGGCGGCAGGCAGATTCGATCTTTCGATCTCTGCATGCGAGCCGATACATATTGGCGGTGGGACCGCCCAGATCCGAGATATTGCCGGTAAAACCGGGTACATGGTCACGGATCGCCTCTACCTCGCGTACCACCGAATCCTCCGATCGGCTCTGGATGATACGCCCCTCGTGTTCGGTGATGGAGCAGAAGGTGCAGCCGCCGAAACAACCGCGCATGATGTTGACCGAGAAGCGGATCATCTCCCAGGCCGGGTTGCGTGTATTACCGTAGGCTGGGTGGGGCTGACGGGAGTAGGGGAGCTCGTAGAGCCGGTCGAGCTCCTCTGTCGTGAGTGGTAAGGGCGGCGGGTTCAGCCAGACGTCCCGCTTGCCATGGCGCTGGACCAGGGCACGGGCGTTGCCCGGGTTGGTCTCCAGATGGAAGACCCGGGAGGCGTGGGCGTAGAGCAGGTCATCCTCCAGCACCCGGTCGTAGCAGGGGAGGCGCACCACCGTATGCTCTCGATCGAGCCCCGCGGGACGCTGGTGGGGGGTGAAGCGCACTGGTTTGGATTCACAGGCGGATTCCGCCTGATAGGGATCTGGATGGTGCTGTTTGGGACCCGGTTCATCGAGCTGGGTCGAGTCGATTTCACTCCACCCCGGGGGCAGGCCCTGGCGCATGAGACCGGTGCCCCGAATATCGGTGATCTCGCCTATCTTCTCACCCCCGGCCAACCGATGGGCCAATTCAACCACTGCCCGTTCCGCGTTGCCGTAGATCAGCAGATCCGCCTTGGAGTCGGGCAACACCGAACGGCGTACCTTGTCGGACCAGTAGTCGTAGTGGGCGATACGGCGCAAACTCGCCTCGATGCCGCCGATCACCACCGGTATCCCCTTGTAGGCCTCCCGCGCCCGTTGGGCGTAGACAATCACCGAACGGTCTGGCCTTTTGCCTGCCTCCCCGTTCGGTGTATAGGCATCGTCGCTGCGGACGCGCCGGTCGGCGGTGTAGCGGTTGACCATGGAGTCCATGTTGCCGGCCGTGATACCGAAAAAGAGATTGGGCTTCCCGAGCAGGCGAAAGGCCTCAGCACTGCTCCAATCGGGCTGGGCGATAATCCCCACGCGGAATCCCTGGGCCTCCAGCAGGCGACCGATCAGTGCCATGCCAAAGCTGGGGTGGTCAACATAGGCGTCGCCGGTGACGATGATGATATCGCAGCTGTCCCAGCCGAGTGCCTCCATCTCCTCGCGGCTCATGGGCAGCACCGGCGCCACGCCGAAGCGCGCGGCCCAGTAGGGGCGGTAGGAGAAGAGCTGGATGGCATGGGACATGGGAGCGGATTATAGCGTGGATTCGCTTGCAGAGAGCCCATGGCAGGAGATGTCAACGGATAGTCGGCGGATAGAATCTAAATCCTATAGATCTAAGCTGACCGATCGGCAGGTAATTGCAAAAAGGTGCGGAGCTGGTAGCGCCGTTGATCCTAGGGCACCGAACTGCTGGGGTTTGGTGCGGAATGCGCAGTCAGTATCAGGGATTGAGATCGGGCAGGGGAGGCTTGGCGGAGGACTTGGCACTCAGCAGTCCTTGCGGAAACAGGCTCAAACTGGGTCGTATCTCATGTTTGAAGGCAGCCTTCCAGACCTCAAAATCGATTCTATGATGGCCATATACAGACTCCTCCAATTCGTGAATCAGACGCTGGATTACCTCGGGTCTTGCCTTGGGGTGAAATCCCAGAATATGTTTGCCGATGACGCTGAATGGCGCATTCAGCGGCAGCCCCATATGCTTATTGGCAAGGAATCGCAGGGTAAATCCCCAGATCTCGGGATCCCGTTCCTCATCGACGAAGCGTACACAAAACCAGAAGCGTACCGACAGGGGCAGCATGCCGACGAGGTTGCGACGCCAGCGCGGCCAATGGGTGGCGGGGTGGAGTACGGCGGTGGTATTGCGCAGCTTGGCCTTGAGGGGCGAAAACGCAGGGGCCATCTGTCGCATCGGACGTTGCAGGAAGCCAATCAGGGGTTCCAGGGGTGAGTGTTGTCCTCCCCCCTTTTTGCGATGGGAGATCCAGAGCGCCATCCAGTAGCCGAAGATCACACCGAATACCAGGGTCAGGGGTATCCAGAATGCCGATGAGGTACCGGCAGGAAACAGGGTGGTCTCCTCGTCGGAGTCGAAAAAACCGGTCGATCTGCGGTTGCCACTGACTGCGATCGGCTGTAGGGGTATAGAGGCGCGTTGTGCCATGTGGCTGCGTGTGTTCCACCAGTTTATGCTCAGCTGGGGAAGCTTCAGGTCACCGCCGTATTGCGGTACCAGGGTGAATCGCTCCAGGCGACGGCCGAGGAGCTTACTGTCACTCCTGCTCAGCTCAGTCTCCACCTGGTTCTCTTCGCGGTAGACACGAAATGCCTCGGATTTGAGTTGCTGCTCGAGGGAGGGGAGCTGCTCCCCGGGGATACCGACGGCATTAATTTCGGTTGCCAGTGTAAAGGGCTTGCCAGCTGCGGCCTTGAGCTTTTTCGGTAGACTGATCTTCAGCGATAGATGTTCACCCGGCAGCCAGGGAGAACTCTCAGGATTACTCTCTTTTATACCCAGCTCTAGCGGCTTGGAACTGGTTGCCTCGAATGACCGGTTTCCCCTGTTGTAGCTACCTGCCTGGTCCTCCTCACCCGAGACACTGATCCTGGGGAGCTCATGGAGGCCAGCTCTAAGGGGGGTTAGGACGTAGAAGAAATCGTTAACTATCTGCCGTTTCCCACTGCGGATGCGGGAGTAGGAGACCGGGCCCTCAAGCTGTTTCAGAATGAACTGGTCGCTCTGTGGAACCTGGGGTGTTGCGGTCCGCAGGTTGTTTTGACTGATGACACTGAGGGTGAGAATCACGCTCTGCTGCACATAGGGTTTCTTTATCGACAGGGTGGTTTCAAGCTGGGGTGGTTGGGCTTGTGTCGAACGGTAACCCTGAGGTGCATAGCCGGGGTATTGGTGACGCGGCCATGCGCCATAGGGCGATTGGCCGGTTGCCGGCTGCGTCTGCGACGGAGTGCCTGTCTGGCGCTGGTTTGGGGGGGCAAAGTTCCACTGTCCCGGAGGCATTCCCAGCCAGGGTTGGTTACCTTGATAGGGATTCGCCGTGACAGGGTTCGGAACGGCCAACAGGCCGAGCACGATCATGACGAGCCCCAAGGGCAGTCTGCCACACTGTGTCAACAGATAAGTCATTACCAGGGTCTTGTCTCGGTATCGCGGCCGCCACGACTGCGTAGGTATTTGTACTCTTCCAGCCTGAACTGTTGATGCATCAGTTGGGCAGGATCCCCCTCGATCTGGTCGAGCCACTGTTCCATCAGGGTGTTGGCTCCAGCGAAACGGTCCCTCTCTTCGTTACCGCCAGCGCTCTTCTCCCCATTCTCCGGGGCTTGGGGTTGACCGCTTTGATCCACCCTCTCTACCGCACCCGATCGTGCCTCATCTTCGGGCTGGACGTGGCGTTCACCGCTATCCTCCCCGAGTTCATCCTGACGTGGCGCACCCATCCGATGCTGCTCTTTTTCATCTTCCTGTTCCCCGAGACTAGCAGACATTTCATCAGCTTGTTTCCCTTGTTGTTGTTCCTGCTGATCTTTTTCACCCTCGCCCCGCTCCTTTTCCGACAACGTATCAGTACCGCTCATATCGGGCTGCTGTGCCTCCTCTCCTCTCTTCTCCGCCTGTTCACTCTCCGATGACTCGGTGCCGCTATCCTGCTGTTCATCCTTCTCTTGCTGCTCCCCGGATTGTTGCTGCTCGTCCTGTTGCTGCTCCCCGGACTGTTGCTGCTCGTCCTGCTGCTGCTCCCCGGACTGTTGCTGCTCGTCCTGCTGCTGCTCCCCGGATTGTTGCTGCTCGTCCTGCTGCCGCTCCCCGGACTGTTGCTGCTCGTCCTGCTGCTGCTCCCCGGACTGTTGCTGCTCGTCCTGCTGCTGCTCCCCGGACTGTTGCTGCTCGTC
>JBFNJI010000046.1:64858-99078 GCA_040793985.1 Candidatus Thiodiazotropha sp.
GCTCGTCCTGCTGCTGCTCCCCGGACTGTTGCTGCTCGTCCTGCTGCTGCTCCCCGGACTGTTGCTGCTCGTCCTGCTGCTGCTCCCCGGATTGTTGCTGCTCGTCCTGCTGCTGCTCCCCGGATTGCTGTTGCTCGTCCTGCTGCTGCTCCCCCGATTGTTGTTCTTCCTGCTGTTGGTCATCGGATTGTTGTTGCTCTTCCTGTTGTTCACCCGACTGTTGATCCTGCTGTTCCTGTTGCTCAGATGACTCGTTTTCCTGTTGTTCCTTCTCCTCTTCTTCCTGCTCCTCCTCTGTTTGCCTTTGCGCCAGTTTCTCTTTTGCCAATGCGAGATTGTGTCGGGCATCGGTGTGATCGGGATTGTTCTCAAGCACTGTCTCGTAGGCAAGGATGGCCCCCGGATAGTCTTCCAGCTTGTAGCGGGCGTTACCCAAATTGTAGAGGGCGTCCTGCCTTACCTCTTCTCTCTCCACGCGACTGAAATCATCGCTCGCGGCCTGGTAGTCGCCGGTGCGGTAGTTGGCGACACCGCGCCGATAGGGATCTTCGAATCCCCTTGCCGCTTCCTCGTAGTGTCCCTCGTTGTAATCCTCTTCTGCCTGCTGTTCCTGGTTCAGAAACCAACCGGCTCCCGCCATTGGTGGAATAATCAGTAGCGCTACCCAGAGAGGAATCGTCTTCATGCTTGCGATTCTCCGGGTCGTCTGGTTCTGAATCTGCTCAGCAAGAGCAGCAATATGGGTAGCAGCAGCCAGTAGAAACGCTCGTTCCAGACCCGGGTTTTCTCCTGGGACGGCGACGGCCTGCCGGCGTCACCACTGGCCAGTTTCAGGATGTTACGGCTGTCCTGGTCACGAAAGTCCGCGTGCTGATAGTTGCCACCGGCTGCCTCTGCAAGTTGCTGTAACAAACCCTCGTTGAGCCGGGACTCGATGATCTTGCCGTCACGCTCTCTCATCAAGTCGCTCTGGCCTATGCGGGCAGGCACGGGGCCTCCACCCGTAGTGCCTATACCCAGGATATGCAGCGCAATGCCCTCTTCGGTCAGTCCCTTGACCCGATGCAGCAACTCAGGCTCATCAAAATCTCCATCGCTGATCAGGAGGATCGCACGGGCGTTGCCGCTGCCATCACTGCCGAGGAGCTGTACCGCCCTCTCCAGGGCCGCAATCAGACGGCTGCCCTGGAGATTGGCCAGATCGGAAGAGACCGCGGGCAGGGCGTTGAGGATGCTCTGGCTATCCTCGGTGATCGGTGACACCACATGTGGCACGGAGGCGAAGGCGATCATGCCGATACGCAGCTCCCGGTTGAGCAGTACCAGGTCCTGCACCTCCTGGCGTGCCCTGGAGAGGCGCGATGGAGGTACATCCGCCACATTCATGGAGCGGGAGATGTCCATCAGTATTACCAGATCGCTGGCAGGGGAGAATGCCTCGATATCGGTGAAGTCCCAGCGCGGACCGGCGAGGGCGAGGACGAGCAGGATCCATAACAGCCCCCAGCGTGTGAATCGACTCCAACGCTCGTTGACATCGAGTTCGCGTACGCCGGTCAAATGGGGCAGCAGATGTTGATCGGCATAGCGATCGATAGGGCCTTTGCTGGGACGCACCACGCTGTAGATCAGCCAGCCGAGGACTGGGACCAGTCCAAGCAGGGCGAGCAGCCAGAGGGGACGGGCGAAGTGGAACAGGGATTCAGGCATAGCCGCCCCCTCGCAGCCGTCTCTGCTTTCCCTCTGGATAGATGCCCAGAATCAGCAACAGTACCAGGGCGGCGGAGAGCGGCCAGTAGTAGAGTGGCTGGGGTATGAAAACGGTGCGCGATTCCGCCTCGGTCTTCTCCAGCTCATCGATATGCTGGTAGATCTTCTCCAGGGCCTCGGTATCTGTAGCGCGAAAGTAGGCCCCATCTGCGGTCAGGGCAATCTCCCGCATCACCTCTTCGTTGAAACCAAGATCCGTGCGGGTAATGATGCGGCCACCCTCCATGATCGGGACCCGCTTCTTATCGCTGCCGACACCAATGCTGTAGATCCGAATCCCCTCCTGGGCAGCCAGCTGGGCCGCCTTCAAGGGTGGAATGGTCCCCGCCGTGTTTTCGCCGTCGGCGATCAGCAGCAACACCCTCGAACCTTCTGGGCGCTCCCTGAGTTTCTTCACGCCAAGACCCAGGGCATCGCCGATGGCGGTGCCGTCACCGGCAATCCGGGGGATCACATCGCTCAACAGGCTGCTCACCGCCTTGCGGTCATAGGTGAGGGGAGAGAGCACATAGGCCCTGCTGCCAAATATCACCAGGCCGATGCGGTCCCCCTTACGCCCTTCGATGAAATTCGCGACCACGCCCTTCACCACCTGCATGCGGCTGACCTGCTCTTCATCGAGGGTGAAGTCGAGGGCGTTCATCGAGTGGGAGGCGTCCACGGCCAACATCAGGTCGTAGCCGGCGGTACGGTTCTCGGTATAGGGCTCGAGCCACTGTGGGCGCATCAGTGCCAACACCAGGGCCAGCCAGAGCAGGTAGAGGAGCCAGCCATAGAGCCGGGCGCTCAGGGGCTGGCGCGGTTTTCGTGTGTTAAAGGCGGCCTGTAGATGGGGCAGGCTCGGGTGGAGGAGTGTGGTCTGCACCCCTTCCACCGACTCATGCTGCTTGCTCTGTGGACGTGGCCACAGGCTCCGCACCAACAGCGGCAGAATCAGCAACAGGGCCATCCAGGGCCAGTGAAACTCAAACATGGCAGGCTTCCTCGCTGACCCAGTGGATGGCGGCGTCGATCAGTATCGCCAGCTCCTCCTTATCGGCACTCCGCTCTGGAGGGGCATAGGGGAGTATCAGCAGCAGTTCACCGTTCTCGCGCCATTGAAAGCCGCTGGAGTCGTTGCTCTGCAGCCAATCGAGCCAGGCGTCATCGGTGAGTGCGGCGGTGTTTTCCCGGCCGCAACGTGCGATGGCGATACGTCTCAGCAGCTCCGAGAGTTCACTGGCCACCTGCTTCGCGGGTTCGCGCTTGATGCGTCGCCGCAGCGCGAGCAGATGGCGCCGTGCATCGTGCTGCCATCGGCCCAGAGGGTAGAGCATGCGCCATCTGACGACACCCCAGATCAGCGCGCCTGTCAGCAGCAGGAACAGTAACAGGAGCCACCAGCCTGGCGCAGGGGGCCACCAGGGGGCTGGGTCTAGGCCTCGTATATCGCGCAGCGGGTCCATTCAGCGCCTGCCAAAATGCTTCATCAAGCCATGGGAGAGGGCCAGATGTATCTCTTCGTTGGTAGCGATGGGCATCAGCGGTATGCCCAGGGCGTTGGTCAGATGCTTCAGCATGCGTCGGCGCTTCTCCCACTCTTCTGCGTATCGCTCTCTGGCCCGATGATCGCTGGTGTCTATCTCCATGGCATTGCCGTCCGGGCCGACAAAGGTCACCCGTCCCATCTCGGGCAGTCCCCTGTCTGCCGGATCATCCACCGGCACCAACACCAGGGTATGGCGTTGGCAGAGCTTGCCGAGGGTCTGCTTCAACTCCATGATCTCGCGGTTCATGTCGGCAATGACGAAGATCAGTGAGCCGGTTGCGGTACCCCTGTCAGCCCGATGCAGGGCCTCGGCCAGACAATCCTTCTGCGGTTGATGGGTGACGCCCTCCTGGGTAAGGGCGTGCAGCAGACGCCAGAGTGCGCGGCGATCCTTGGTGGGACGGAAGTATTGGGTCTCCATTTGGCGGTCACCGAAGAGCAGGCCGCCGACCCGGTCGTTGAGCCTGGATGCGGCCCAGCCCAGCAGGGCGGCCGCTTTTGCGGCCTGCACCGATTTGAAGGTGCCCCGTGTGCCGAAGCTCATATGCGGTCCGCGGTCGATACAGAGGACCACGCTGCGTTCCCGCTCTTCGCGGAAGATCTTCATGTGCGGGAGGTTGGTGCGGGCGGTGACATTCCACTCCATGTTGCGAATATCATCCCCTTCGCGGTACTCCCGCACCTCTTCAAAATCGAGACCGGTACCGCGGAAAACCGAGGCGTAGAGACCGCTGAAGCTCGAGTTGACCAAATGGTGGGAGGCAAGTCCCAGAGTATGGGCCGAGTGGCGTAGCTCAAGCAGATCGTCGATGTGTGGAAACAGGCTCATTGCAACCGGGTCAGCCTGTCCGGCTAGGGTATGGCGACCATATCCAAGAGGCGGGAGAGAAAATCATCGGTGGTGATACCTTCCGCTTCCGCCTCGAAGGTCAAGAGGATTCGATGGCGTAAAATGGCCGGGGCGACGGCCTGGATGTGATGGGGCGCCACGAACTCTTCGTCATCCAGCCATGCCTTTGCCCGCGCGCATCGTGCCAGTGCGATACTGGCGCGGGGCGAGGCCCCGAAGCGGCACCAGCGGTCCAGGTCAGCGTCGTAGGCCTTGGGCTCCCTGCTCGCCTGAACCAGGTCGACGATATAGCTGTTGAGTTTGGGATCGAGATAGAGCTCGGCCACCTTTTGACGAATCGAGAAGAGCCTCTTTTGCGTCAGTGGCTTATCCGGCGGTGTCGGCTTCTGTTTCTGATGAGCGCTGTCGAGATCGAGGATCTCCAGCTCTTCATTGCGATTGGGGTACTCCACGTTGGCCTGCATGAGGAAGCGGTCGAGCTGGGCTTCCGGCAGATGATAGGTGCCCTCCTGTTCTACCGGATTCTGGGTTGCCAGCACCATGAAAAACTGGGGCAGGGGGTAAGTGGTCTGGCCAACGGTGATCTGTTGCTCCCCCATTGCCTCCAACAGTGCCGACTGCACCTTGGCGGGAGCACGGTTGACCTCGTCGGCGAGCAGGATATTGTGAAAAAGCGGTCCCTGACGGAACTCGAACTCCCCCTTTTCATGCCGATAGATGTCGGTACCGATAAGGTCGGAAGGCAATAGGTCGGGGGTGAACTGGACGCGGTGAAAATCACCCTCTATGGCCTCCGCCAGGGCCTTGACCGCGGTGGTTTTCGCCAGCCCCGGCAATCCCTCGATGAGCAGATGGCCATCACTGAGCAGGCAGATCAACATGCTTTCTATGAAGCTGGTCTGGCCGATGACACGCGAAGCCAGATGGTCGCGAAGTGGAGCAAGTTCGGATGAGTTCATGGGTGGTTCTACTTCATTTTTGTTGCTGAGTAATGCTGCGCAGCGCTCAGGTGTTGGCCTCGTCAGCCAACCCCGGCTTTATAGTTGCCAAGGCTGCGTCCCGATCTATCCTGTCGATATTCGTGGCCGAGTGCAAGTAGTAGAAGCAGTCCAATCTATTTGAGTATTAGTAACTGTTTAATTAGATGCTGTGTTTATTTCCTTGGTTTTCACAGATTTTCTTTGCCCAAGGTGTAGCGGCTACCAACTCCGAGAGCGGTGCCAAGTACTATACAGATCAGCGACGGCAGCGGGCTTGTGGGCCGGTCGGGCCCTCCAGGAAAGCCAAACTGTGCACATTGGAATAGTTAACGAAAAAGCTCGGGTATGGTGCTGGACAGCCATCGGGAAGGGTGCTTTCAGATTTAGTTAACTCTATGTTTTATAGTGTGAATTACGAATTGTTCAATTTTTTTACGATTTAATGAAAATGCTCGTTTTATCAGGCCTTAAGGATGGTTTTCAGGATTTATCAACAATGTTATCCACAGCAGCTGTGGGTAATTTCGAAAGTTTTGAAATGAAAGGATGTTGTCGATAGATGATAACTATCGGCATTTAGTATGACTTATAACTAATTGAATTTTCATTTATTTAAATTTTAAAAAAGACAATCTGCGAGAGAAGGGTATAATCCGCCATCTTTTTGCTGTCTCTATAGGCTGTTCAGTGATTGAGAACCTCAGAAACATCGCTATTATCGCCCATGTCGATCATGGCAAGACCACCCTTGTCGATGAGCTGCTGAAGCAGTCCGGGACCCTCGGCGAACGCTTTGGCGATGTTGAGCGGGTGATGGATTCGAATGACCAGGAGCGGGAGCGGGGCATCACCATTCTTTCGAAGAATACCGCCATCCGCTGGAAGGACTATCGGATCAACATCGTCGATACCCCCGGGCACGCCGATTTCGGTGGTGAGGTTGAGCGTGTGCTCTCAATGGTGGATTCAGTGCTGCTGCTGGTGGATGCCCAGGAGGGGCCGATGCCGCAGACCCGGTTTGTCACCCAAAAAGCCTTCAAACACGGTCTTCGGCCGATCGTGGTGGTGAATAAGATCGACAAGCCAGGGGCGAGACCCGACTGGGTTATCGACCAGGTGTTCGAGCTCTTCGACCGTCTCGGGGCGACCGACGAGCAACTCGATTTTCCCATCATCTACACCTCGGCAGTCAATGGCTATGCGGGAGCGGAAAGCGATGTAAGCGGAGGCGATATGCAGCCGTTGTTCGAAACCATTATCGATAACTGCCCGGTTCCTGAAGTCGATCCCGATGGCCCGTTCAAGATGCAGATCTCCAACCTGGATTACAGCAGCTATGTCGGGGCGATCGCTGTTGGCAGGGTGACCCGGGGTAGTGTGCGCCCAAACCAACAAGTCAGCGTGGTCAAATATGACGGCGAACTACAGCGAGCCAAGATCGGCATTGTCTATGGCTATCTCGGCCTGGAGCGTTTCGAGGTTGAGCAGGCGAGCGCTGGCGACATCATAGCCATTACCGGCCTGGATGCCCCCAACGTCTCAGATACCCTTTGCGATCCGGAAGATGTCGAGGCGATGGCGCCGTTGACGGTGGATGAGCCAACGGTATCGATGACGTTCCAGGTCAATACCTCGCCGTTTGCCGGGCTTGAAGGTAAATATCTCACCTCCAGGCAGCTCAAAGAGCGTCTTGAGCGGGAGTTGATACACAATGTGGCGTTAAGGGTCGAGGAGGGTACGGATCCGGAAAAGTTCAAGGTTTCGGGACGCGGCGAATTACACCTTTCGGTATTGATCGAGAGTATGCGCCGTGAAGGGTTCGAACTGGCGGTATCGAGACCGGAGGTTATCTTTCGCGAAGTGGAAGGCGAGGTCTGCGAACCCTATGAGCAGTTGACCGTCGATGTGGAGGAGAAGGATCAAGGCAGTATCATGGAGGCCCTGGGTACCCGCAAGGGAGAACTCAAGGATATGGTGCCGGACGGCAAGGGTAGGGTGCGTCTCGACTATACCATCCCCTCCCGTGGATTGATCGGTTTTCAGACCGAGTTCATGACCACCACATCGGGTACGGGTCTGATCTATCATGTGTTCGATCACTATGGTCCGACTCAGCAGGGCGGGATCGCGCCGCGGAAAAATGGCGTCCTGATCTCCAATGCACAGGGCAAGGTACTGGGTTATGCCCTGTTCAATCTCCAGGAGCGGGGCAGGCTATTCTCCTCTCCCGGAGACGAGGTCTACGAGGGACAGATCGTGGGGATCCATGCCAGGGAGAACGATCTGGTGGTCAATCCTCTCAAGGGCAAACAGCTGACAAATATACGCGCTGCCGGCAAGGATGATTCGATTATCCTCACACCGCCGCTGCAATACAGTCTCGAGCAGGCATTGGAATTCATCGAGGATGACGAACTGGTCGAGGTGACGCCCGGCGCTATCCGCTTACGTAAGAAGCATCTCAAGGAGCATGAGCGCAAGCGTGCCTCACGGGAGTAGCTGAGCGGCAGGTGTCTGCGCAACCCGCTCTTGACCCTGGATTGGTTATATAGTCTAAGGTATTGTCAGTGTCAGAAAAAAGAGAAGCCCAACTGCACTCCTTGCAGTTGGGCTTACAGTCGTCGGCTTGGTTGGCTAAGCTACTCGTCCCTGTGCTCTCCTGAGCTCTGAGTCCTGGGGGTACATCCCTGATGACGACAACTTTATATTGACACAATATTTAACTTTTGCTGTGGGATTCCGCACACATTGTTTGTGAGATTTTTCTCTAATCTTTGTAGGATTTTTCCTACACAGCGGCTGAAATAGATGATCAAAGACCTCTATCCACCCATCGAGCCGTATCACACCCAACTGTTGTCGGTGGACAAGGGCCATCGACTCTATCTTGAACAGGTGGGCAAGCCCGATGGCATCCCGGTGCTCTTTTTGCACGGTGGTCCGGGCGCCGGCTGTGAACCCTATCACCGCCGTTTTTTCGATCCCGAACGCTACCGGGTAGTACTCTTCGATCAGCGGGGGTGTGGTCGCTCCACTCCCCATGCCTCGTTGGAGGCCAATACGACCTGGGATCTGGTGGAGGATATCGAGCGCATACGCCAGGCGCTGAACATAGAAGATTGGCTGCTGTTCGGCGGTTCCTGGGGATCGACACTTGCCATCGCCTATGCGGAGACCCATCCGCAGCGGGTCAAGGGGATGATTCTCAGAGGTATATTTCTCTGTCGTGATGAGGAGATTCAATGGTTCTACCAGAAAGGGGCAAGCCGCGTATTTCCCGACTATTGGGAGGATTTCCTGGCGCCGATCCCGCAGCAGGAGCGGGAGGATCTGCTGCATGCCTACCATCGACGCCTCACCGGCGGAAATGATATAGAGCGCATGGCGGCAGCCAAGGCCTGGTCGGTGTGGGAGGGGCGTACGGCCAGCCTCCATCCCAATCCCTCGGTGGTGAAGTTCTTTTCCGATGCCCACACGGCCTTGAGCCTGGCCAGGATTGAGTGCCACTATTTTGTCAACCACGCCTTCCTGCGCCCGAATCAGCTGCTGCTGGAGTGCCATAAGCTGGCAAATATCCCCGCTGTAATTGTGCAGGGGCGCTACGATCTGATCTGCCCAATGGCCTCTGCCTGGGAGCTGCACCGCGCCTGGCCAGGAAGCGAGCTGAAGGTGATTGCCGATGCAGGCCATTCGGCCGCCGAACCCGGTATTCGCAGTGCCTTGATCGAGACCACAGACAAATTCGCCGGGGAGTTGAGATGATCGGACTGCTACAGCGGGTAAATGAGGCCAGCGTTCGCGTCGACGGCGACCTTGTCGCCGAGATCGGGAGCGGTCTGGCGGTATTGGTGGGGGTGCAGAGGGGGGACGATGAAGCCAAGGCCGATCGTCTGCTGGAAAGGGTGCTGGGATATCGCGTTTTCGGCGACCAGAGCGGACGCATGAATTTAAGCCTTCGGGATATGCAGGGTGGTCTGCTGCTGGTTCCCCAGTTCACCCTTGCTGCGGATACCAGGAAGGGGATGCGGCCTGGTTTTTCTAGCGCCGCCGAGCCGGAGCAGGGCAAGGCACTGTTCAACTATTTGGCTGAACGGGCTCAGGCACAATATCACCCTGTAGCTTGCGGTGTTTTCGGTGCCTATATGCAGGTAGCCTTAGTCAACGATGGTCCGGTCACTTTTTGGCTGGAAAGCTGACCTGATAAATTTACTTATACTCCTGTTATCGACTCTGGATTGAGGTACCCACATCACCATGCTTACTCGCTATCTGACACTGCCGCTGTTCATCTCCCTCCTGTTCACTTCGCTGGCGATGGCTGCGGAGCGTGGTCCAGCGGTGCCGGACTATCCAGCAACTCAGATTGCCCCGGGTATCTATGTCATACATGGGCCCTTGGGCGTGCCGTCGGTGGAGAACCAGGGATTCATCAACAACCCGGGGTTTGTTATTGGCAAGGATGGGGTGATCGTCATTGATCCGGGCTCAAGCGTCCAGACCGGGGAGATGGTGCTGCGGCAGATCCGCAAACAGAGCGATCTGCCGGTAGTGGCGGTCTTCAATACACATATCCACGGTGATCACTGGCTGGCCAACCAGGCGATACGGGAGGCATATCCCGAGGTGAAGATCTATGGTCACGAGGAGATGCGTCGGCTGGTGGCGAAGGGAGAGGGCAAGGCCTTCCTTGCCACCCTGATGAGGATGACGGAGGGAGCGGTGGCTGGCACCGTCGAGACGCCGCCGGACAATTCGGCTGCACAGGGTGATGAGCTGACCCTGGGAGGGGTGAATATTCGTATCCACTATGAAGCCGAGGCCCACAGCCATTCGGACATAATGATTGAGTTGCCGCAACAGAAGGTGCTGTTTCTCGGTGACAACGTCATGAACAGGCGTTTTGGTCGAATGGACCACGGTACCTTTGGCGGCAACATCGCCGCCATCGAACGCGCACTGGCTACCAAGGCAGAGATCTTTGTTCCCGGCCATGGGATGACCGGGGGGCGAGAGGTGCCCGAGATCTATCTTGGCTATCTGACTCAATTGAAGCGTGCCGTCGCAAAACACTATGAAGAGGGGCTGAGTGATTTCGAGATGAGCCCGCTTATCATTGAATCACTGAGTCAGTTTCATGAGTGGGTGGATTTCCAGCGCAATATCGGCAAGCACATCAGCCTTGCCTATCTGGAAGTCGAGGCCGAGCTCTTTTAGGCGGCCCGCGGATCCGCTCCTGGGTTCGCAAGGCGTACCCAGCGCTGTCTTTTTGGACGTTTTCCACTAGAATAGACTGTTTTCAATGGGTACGGGCCCGTTTATGCCGTGTTTTGTGCAGGCAAAAAGATAGATATCAAGGATTAAGCAGCGGAGTTATCAGTATGCAGCGTACCGCGCAGATTGAGCGCAATACTTTGGAGACTCAAATCATCGTCTCGCTGAACCTGGATGGGAACGGTGATGCATCGCTTGATACGGGAGTCCCCTTTCTCGATCACATGCTGGATCAGGTTGCCCGTCACGGTCTGATCGATCTAGGCATCAAGGCCATGGGGGACCTGCACATCGATGCCCATCACACGGTAGAGGATGTGGGGATCAGCCTGGGCCAGGCCCTTGCCAAAGCTGTTGGCGACAAGAAGGGTATCAGTCGTTACGGACACGCCTATGTACCGTTGGACGAGGCCCTGTCACGGGTGGTGATCGATTTTTCGGGAAGGCCGGGTCTGGTCTACGACCTGACCTTCAGCCGCGCACGCATCGGCGACTTCGACGTCGACCTGTTCCAGGAGTTCTTCCAGGGACTGGTCAATCATGCCGGCGTCACCCTGCATATCGACAATCTGCGTGGGACCAATGCCCACCATCAGGCGGAAACCGTCTTCAAGGCCCTTGGCCGGGCTCTGCGCATGGCGCTGGCGGCCGATCCGCGAATGGTTGAACAAATACCCTCCACCAAGGGTAGTCTGTAACGCTTCACAGGTATTTGAGATGGCACAACGCATCACCGTGATCGACTACGGTATGGGCAATCTGCGTTCAGTCGCCAAGGCGGTTGAGCATGTCGCGGCTGACAGCGATGAGGTGCGGGTCACCGACGATCCCAAGCTGATAGCGGCGTCGGACAGGATCATATTCCCCGGGCAGGGTGCCGCCAGGGACTGCATGGCGGCGATATCCCAACACCATCTCAACCGGGCGGTAATGGATGCCGCGAGGCACATGCCCTTCCTTGGGATCTGCATGGGGCAGCAGGTACTGCTCGAATACAGCGAAGAGAACGACGGTACCGAGCTGATGGGACTGTTCCCGGGGCGGGTGCGCCGTTTTCCCGGTGGCACGGCCCCCGATGGTGAGGCCTTGAAGATACCGCATATGGGTTGGAATCGGGTGAGCCAGAGCTACGAACATCCCTTGTGGCAGGGGATAGAGCAGGAGAGTCGATTCTATTTCGTACACAGCTACTATGTGGATCCGGCGCAATCTGAACTGGTGGCGGCAACCACGGAATATGGTGTCCAGTTCGCCAGTGCGATCGCCGAAAAAAACCTGTTTGCGGTGCAGTTTCACCCGGAAAAGAGCGCCGATGCGGGTCTGCGACTGCTGCAGAATTTTCTAAACTGGACTGTCTAACCTAACTGATTCGGGAATTTATTGTGCTGCTAATACCTGCAATTGATCTCAAGGATGGCCAGTGCGTTCGACTGCGCCAGGGTCGCATGGAGGACGATACCGTATTTTCGGATAACCCGCTGGAGATGGCGACACGTTGGATTGATGAAGGCGGCCGACGTCTCCATCTGGTCGATCTCAATGGGGCCTTTGCCGGTGAACCGGTGAACGGCAGTGCCATTCGAAGCATCGCCGCCGCCTATCCGAATGTGCCGATTCAGGTAGGGGGTGGGATTCGGGATGAGGCGACCATTGAAGCCTATCTGGAAGCGGGAGTCAGCTACTGCATCATCGGTACCCAGGCAGTGAAAGAGCCGGCCTTCGTAAACCGCGCCTGCAAGGCCTTTCCGGGACATGTGGTCGTGGGGCTTGATGCGGTATCCGGTATGGTCGCGATCAACGGCTGGGCCGAAGTCACCGACCAGGAGGTAACCGAATTGGCAAAACGGTTTGCGGATGACGGCATCTCCGCCATCGTCTATACCGATATAGGGCGTGACGGTATGCTTTCCGGCCCCAATGTGGAGGCCACAGTCGCATTGGCGAACGCCATTTCCACGCCAGTGATCGCTTCCGGTGGCATCACCCATATCGGTGACATCGAGATGCTGTGCCGCGCGGAAACGACCAATATCACGGGCGCGATAACCGGCCGGGCCATCTACGAGGGAACCCTCGACCTAGCAGAGGGCCAGAGGCTGGCTGACGAATTAACCGGATGAAGTATTGTTGTCCGCTAATGAACGCAAAGAAACGCAAATGTAATAAAAAACTGCATGCAACGCCTTATTCCAGAGCTTAAGGAAAGCACAAGTTAGGTTTCTCTTTATTTGCGTTCATTCGCGTTCATTTGCGGACTAGCCTTATGAGACATCGCCACCCAATATAGGAACAGAGTTAGGAACTTATGTTAGCCAAACGCATCATTCCCTGCCTCGACGTGGACGCCGGCCGCGTAGTCAAAGGCGTGAAGTTTGTCGATATCCGGGATGCCGGGGATCCGGTGGAGGTGGCCCGGCGCTACAACGAGGAGGGTGCCGACGAGATAACCTTTCTCGATATCACCGCCAGCTCGGATGATCGCGAGACAATCGTGCATGTGGTCGAAGACGTGGCCAGCGAGGTTTTTATCCCCTTGACCGTGGGTGGGGGCATTCGCACGGCGGAAGACATTCGTCGGATGCTCAATGCAGGTGCCGACAAGGTGGCCATCAATACCGCGGCGGTCTTCAATCCTGAGTTTGTCAACGAAGCCACCGAGCGATTCGGCTCGCAATGCATCGTGGTTGCCATCGATGCCAAGCAGGTGAGCAGGGAGGGCGAGCCCCTGAAGTGGGAGATCTTTACCCATGGCGGGCGCAAGCCCACCGGACTCGATGCCATCGAGTGGGCTCAGCGCATGAGCGACTACGGGGCGGGAGAGATACTGCTAACCAGCATGGACCGCGATGGCACCAAGATTGGCTTCGACAATGCCCTAACCCGGGCGATCGTCGACAGCGTACCGATTCCGGTGATCGCCTCGGGAGGGGTTGGTGATCTGCAACACCTGGTGGACGGTGTGAAGCAGGGTGGGGCGGATGCGGTCTTGGCTGCGAGTATTTTTCACTTCGCCGAGTATACGGTTGGCGAAGCCAAACGATATATGCAGGATAGCGGGATCGAGGTGCGACTATGAGCTGGCTCGATGCAGTGAAATGGGATTCAAACGGACTGGTGGCGGCTGTCGCGCAGGAGTCCGGCAGCGGCAAATTGCTGATGATGGCCTGGATGAATGCGGAGGCCTTGCAACTCACCCGTGAGAGCGGACATGCGGTCTACTGGTCCCGCTCCCGGCAGAAGCTGTGGCACAAAGGCGAGGAGTCGGGGCATCAGCAGCGGGTTAAATCGATCCGTATCGATTGCGACGGTGATGTGGTCCTGCTGGAGGTGGAACAGAAGGGAGGCATCGCGTGCCATACCGGCAGGCACAACTGCTTCTACCGCGAACTCCAGGGCGATGATTGGGTGGAGGTCCTGCCGGTGCTCAAGGAGCCCGGCGAGATCTACAAATAGGAGGATTTCAGCGGTTTTTGAGCTGATCCTCCAAAATGCGCCTCAATGGGTTTCAGGTCGTGTGAATTGCGGACGTCGCGAAACCAATTTGTAGTTACTGAAGCGAGAACTGAACGGCATGTGTAACCAGGCAATAATATAGCGGTCTAAGGATTGAAGATGAGTGATGTACTGCAGCAACTTGCCAAAGTGCTTGAGGAACGCAAACAGGCGGATCCGGACAGCTCTTATGTGGCGAAACTCTATGCCAAGGGTCTCGATGCGATCCTGAAAAAGATTGGTGAGGAGGCAACTGAGACGGTTATGGCGGCCAAGGACGGAGAGGCCGAAAAGGTTGTCTACGAGACGGCCGATCTCTGGTTTCACACCCTGGTACTGTTGGCGCATCAGGGATTGGGGCCTGAACATGTGCTCAGGGAACTGGAGCGTCGTTTCGGCCTCTCGGGGCTTGAGGAGAAGGCGCAAAGGGTCGATTAGTACGGGAGACAGAGGGTCGTTATCTGGGGTATGATCCCAGTCCTGCTAAGCGCTTAAGAGACCCTTTCAGGGTCAATTGATGAACAGAAAAGTGCCTGCAACCTTCGGTTCAGGTAATCATGAGAAACCGGCCGGACCGGTGAGTGGAGAAGATTATGGGTTTTGGTGGTATCAGTATTTGGCAACTGTTGATTGTTCTTGTCATTGTTCTGCTGTTGTTCGGTACCAAGCGGTTGAAAAATATCGGCTCTGACCTCGGTGGCGCCATCAAGGGCTTCAAGGGCGCCATGAAGGATGGCCAGAAGGAGGCGGATGAGAAGCAGCAGGAGCAGATCGAGAAATCGGAGTCGGGCACCGTGGTAGATGGTGAGGTTACCTCCAAGGAGCGCGATAAGAGCTGAAGGGTACGGTCTCGAGAGCAATGCTGATGGAAAGACACCATGTTTGACGTCGGTTTTTGGGAACTGACAATCATTGCACTGGTGGCATTGATAGTGATAGGCCCTGAGCGTCTGCCAAAGGTTGCGCGAACCGCCGGTCTCTGGTTGGGGCGTGGGCGCCGCTTTATCGCCAATGTGAAGGCGGATATCGATAAAGAGATCAAGGCCGAGGAGCTCAAGGAGATAATCGAGAAACAGGCGACGCTAGCCAATCCGGTGCATGAGATCGTTGAAGAGACCCGGAGTGATCTCAATGAGATCAAACAGGAAGCGGGCAAACAGCTGAAGGAGGGTCAGGAGGCTCTCGAGAATCAACCCAATTCCGACAGCAAAACCAGTCAATAACAATGTCGGCAGAACAGATCCCCGATACTACATCCAAGGAACAGCCCCTGGTCTCCCACCTGATCGAACTGCGTGATCGGGTACTGCGCATGGTCCTGGTGGTGCTTGCGATATTCCTGGTGCTGTTTCCATTCGCCAACGATCTCTACAGTGCCATTGCGGGACCGATGCGGGCCGCGCTGCCGGAAGGCAGCACAATGATTTCCACCAAACCCATCGACCCCTTTCTGATACCCTTCAAACTGAGTCTGCAGCTGGCTATCTTTATTGCCGTCCCATTCATTCTCTATCAGTTCTGGGCCTTTGTGGCTCCCGGTCTCTACCGTCACGAAAAGCGCCTGGTGATGCCCCTGCTGATCTCCAGTACCTTACTCTTCTACCTGGGCATGGCCTTCGCCTATTTCGTGGTCTTTCCCCTGGTATTCACCTTTCTTGCCGGCACCGCACCCGATGGCGTCGAGGTGGCGACGGACATGGGGAGCTATCTCGACTTCGTGATGACCCTCTTTTTTGCCTTTGGTGTCGCTTTTGAGGTGCCTATAGCCACCATTATTCTCGTCTGGATGGGAATCACCACACCCCAGAAGCTGCGTCACAAGCGCCCCTATGTCATTGTCGGCGCTTTCGTGATTGGCATGTTTCTGACCCCGCCGGACGTGATATCGCAGACCCTGTTGGCGCTGCCCATGTGGGTGTTGTTCGAGCTTGGTCTCATCTTTTCCAAAGGCTTTGTAAAAAAGCCCATGCCGGGTTCCAAGGATGAGCCGGATGCAGCGGCGGACGCCGTCTCTAAGCCAAATGAGGGAGATGGGGCGCAGGAGGTGGCCAGGGAGGAGGCCGTGGGCAGCGATATCGATCCTGCCCGGGACTATGTGGATCCGGATCGCTTCGTACCCCTCACGGATGATGAGATGGAAGCGGAGATGGATGCCATTGAAGAACTCGAGCAGGAGGAGGGCGATGCCCAGGTCGATAGCACAAGGAACAAACTCGAGCAGGTGCAGGAGCTGCGCAACAAAGGCGACGTGGATGGCGCCCGCGAGCTACTGTATGAGATTCTCGAGGAGGGTGATTCCGATCAGCGGGTGGTGGCGCGGAACATCCTTGCCCAACTCGATGCGGACGACTGACACCTCTTCTGCGGTTGATTAGCCAGTCAATTCCATGTGTATTATCCAGGGTGACTCAGCAGCAGCGTCATATCGACAACATCAGCGATGACGCAGACGTGTGCCATGTACCAGCGACAGGGTGATCTCCTCGGCGGTGAGTGAGGAAGCGAAATATGTGCCAGAGATTTTGGCGCTGTTGATGCTTGCACCCTCGAGATTGGTCTCACGCAGGTTCAGTCCACGCAGGTCGGCATGGCGCAGATAGGCCCCGCTAAGATCCAGGTTTCGCGCATCCAGATCTCTTAAATCGACGCCTCTCAGATCGGCATTGCGCAGGTCGCAGGATTCGCCGTTGGCCTTGCGTTGATTGAACTCATCGATTTTTCCCTCTTTCAGCAGTTGATACATCGGGTCCTGTTTCAGCTTGGGCTTCTGCATGAATACCTCTATCTTTCTATACCGGAAGGTGATGTCAGAACGATCTCGCCAGCCTGATCTTTTGGGTGGTCACCGTTCAGGATAAGAATAGCTAAATCTCGACCCTGATTGCGAGTCGTTCTCTCATCAGGCATGTATTTATTATTGCCATTGGTGACTTTTGCATCTAGTATTGAATAGCTTAATACTCACCGGAAGGCTGATATGGCTGGAACACCTCAGATTCACTACAAGCAAAACCGCTTGAAGCAACTGCGCGCCTTCTGCCATGCAGCGCAGACTGGCTCGATCAGTGAGGCGGCGGAACGGCTCTATCTGAGCCAACCTACGGTATCGTTGCAGATCCAGGCGCTGGAGCGTGAACTGGAGACGGTTCTGTTCGAGCGACGGGGGCCGAAGATCAAGCTGACGCCGGAGGGCGAGACCCTCTACAAACTCTCCCAGCCCCTGGTGGAGGGAATGGATAAACTGCAAGAGACCTTTGCGGCCTCCTGCGGGAAGCTTGAGAGCGGCGAATTGAATATCGCCGCGGGTGAATCCACCATCCTCTATATCCTCCCTGAGCCCATACGCCGTTTTGCCGAACGTTACCCTGGGATCAGGGTGAAGCTGCACAATGTTACCGGACGGGACGGTATGGCCATGCTGAGGGCGGATGAAACGGATCTGGCAATCGGTTCGATGCTGGAGATACCCGACGATGTCACCTATCAGCCAGTGGTCAACTATGCGCCGGTATTGATTACCCCACTGGATCACCCGCTGGCAAAAAAGGATTCGATTCAGCTGCACGATATCAGTCCCTATGGGCTTATACTGCCGCCCCACCACTTGAGCACCTGGCGCATGGTCGATCTGGTCTTCAAGCAGTACAACGCCAACTACAACGTGACCCTCGAAGCCGGCGGTTGGGAGGTGATAAAGAAGTACGTCGAGATCGGTCTCGGCATATCCATCGTCACGGATGTCTGTCTTACCGGGGAGGAACAGATCGCTACAATTCCCCTTGGAGAGTACTTTCCCGACCGCAGCTACGGTATCGTGTTGCGCCGCGGCAAATTTCTCTCCCCCCAGGCAAAACGGTTTCTTGAGATAGTCAAAGAGGTTTTTGAATAGTCGCTCAGCGGCCGGCCTGACTGAATGAGGAAACCTATTCCCAAACCGGTTTTCATCAGTCAAAAAACTGTTCTACAATGGGCCTAACTTCGATACGGAGACGGTTATGTTAGGAAAGGCCCCAGAATTCCAGTCCTTGCTAAGGGCGATGCGCATTGTGTCGGCTACGGATGCCACTGTATTGGTTAGCGGTGAGAGCGGAACCGGCAAGGAGCTGCTGGCCCATGCACTGCACCACAACAGCCGTCGACGCGATCAGGCCTTTATTTCTGTCAACTGTGCAGCCCTGCCCACCCAGCTTGTTGAAAGTGAGCTGTTCGGTCACCGCAAGGGTGCATTTACCGGTGCAACCAACGATAGCCTGGGAAAAGTCCAGGCTGCGAACGGTGGCACCCTCTTTCTCGATGAGATCAGCGAGCTTCCAATTTCGGTTCAGGCAAAACTGCTGCGTTTTCTTGAGACCGGAGAGTGCCAGACCGTCGGCAGAGCGACTAATCAACAGGTTGACGTACGGGTGATAGCCGCCACCAACCGCGATCTTGGTCAACTCATCGAGGAGGGCGGATTTCGCCGGGATCTCTACTATCGTCTGCATGTCGTTCCCCTCGAGCTGCCACCGCTAAGGCAGCGTCAGGGCGATGTCAATCTACTCCTCAAAGGGCTGACCTCAGAACTCGCAGCAAGCTATAAGCTGCGACCTCCGATCTATGGCAAGGCCGCACTGAAGTTGCTGAACAACTATCATTGGCCGGGGAACGTTCGGGAACTGAAGAATTTCGCTGAGCGCATGCTAATCCTCTTTTCCGGGCGAAACGTCGAGCCGGAAAACCTGCCTCATGAGTTTCGTTCCACCATGGGTCAACAAGCCACCGCTGACCGTCAACGCACGAGTGGGCGCTTTCTGCTGCCTGAGCAGGGCCTCAATATGGATGAGCTTGAAGCCAGTTTGATTGAACAGGCGCTGATGAAGACCTTGGGCAATCGCAGCAAGGCAGCAAGGCTACTTGGGCTCAGTCGCGATACCCTGCTCTACAGGATGAAAAAATACGCCATCGAATGTTGACCGGCCCTGCTTTATTTCAATAGATCCGGTAGCCGCCGTGGCGGCGCCTGCTGAGGTAATCGAATAGTGCGATTCCGGCAATCAGGCCGAGCACGAAACTGATACTCGTCGCGATCAATCCCCAGTTAAGCGGAATGGCGCTTTGCATCTGGTTCTGGCTGCTCCGCAGAGCCTCGTTTTCTTGCTGAACCTTATCGAGTGCGGCCACTACGCCTTCGGTGTTGGCCAGTTGCTCCTGCAGTTTGGCGTTGGCCTGCTGCTCCTGCTGTTTTAGATTGTCTAAGGTATCAAGGGTGCTCTGCAGCTCCGCTTCGTTATCTTCCAACTTCTGCGCCAGTGTTTCATGTTGCTGCTTGAGTTCGTTCAACTGCGCGCGCGCGGGCTTCTCCTCGATTAGAAATCCCGCCTTGGTCCAGCCCTCTGTTCCATCGGGTGTTCGTACCTTGGCGAATAGCCCTTCCTGTTCCAGCAGTTCAAGCTGATCACCGCTATTTAGGCGTTTCAGGAGCTTGCCCTTGGAGTTGAGCAGTTCGTAAAGGGAGAGTTGAAGTTCATCCGTTACATATCGGGTATCGGCAAGCAGGTTGGAACTAAAGCCGAGCAGACAGAGGCTCAGCAAGCAAAATCTAGCGTACTTCATTCAAACCATCCCTCGGAACATCGGCAAGCAAGGAAAAACCAAACCGGGCTGGCATCAGGTGGGATCATCGTCTCGATCCACTCCCCGCTGCAGTTGATATATCGGCTCTGAGGATAGCGAATAGAGTGGGTCTGCGCCAGTATCGAATTGGCAATTTTCAACCTGGCGGATTGGTTTATGATTTCTCCATTCAGTTTTTGTTCAGCATTCACCGCATATCCTGTATCTGAGTCTTAGTGAAAGTTACCTACAGGAGAAGCAAGTATGAAATCAGTTAGCACTGTCCTTGTTGCCGTTTCCCTCGGTCTAGCCATGGCCACACCAGCATTTGCGGATCATCGACATAAAGGTGATTATTGTTACGAGAAAAAGATAGACAAAATCGAGCGGCGTTTGCACCGCCAATATCACAGAATCGAGCGTGGGATCGAGAATGACAGATTGACTCACAAAGAGGCCAGAAAGCTGAACAAACGCTATAGAAAGATCAGTCGCCTATCGAGAGAATATCGGGAAGACGGCTATCTGTCGAAAAGTGAGTATCGGCATTTGACGCGCAAGCTGGACAAAAACAGTCGTCTGATCAGGGAATATATGAGAAATGGAATCGATCGCTATGTCGCCTATCATGATGCGTACTCAAGTCGCTATTACGATACCTACTAAAGGGATTGATCGTTGACCCGTATCCATGAAGGTGTGTACAAGTTCTGGATAACCGCTATTAGCCCCGGATGCTGCCGGGGCTATGGTCTCAGCGTAGTGAGGATTGGAATAGGCGCTGGCGGCAATGGAGGCAGGAATATGGACCCTCTGTCGGGTTGATCACTCTTTACCGCTTTTTGCGGCGATGTGGTCCTGAAATTTGGCTGTCTCCTCGAATAGGGCGTCAACTTTATGTTCGATCTCATTCAGTTCAACAGATGCCTGCGCTAAAGTTTCTTTCAGAGACAGCGCGCCATTGTATATCGATGTTGCACCACACGAACTGGCTGAACCCGCTAATTGTTGAGCGGCATGGTAGAGCGCCGTTCGGTCTCCTGCTTCGAGGGCAGCTTGCATGCTAGCCTCACAGCTTGGAAGCATGTCGAGAAATTCATCGAGTATCAGACTCGCGGCAGTTTCGTCATTCTCGACACTGGCGAGAGCGGTGTCCCGGTTATATACGGACGGGTCGTTTTCAATTTCCGAATCAAGCGTTTGTGGTACCGTGGCATCATAAAAGTGACCGGACCATTTGCTAATGATTGTATAGAGCTGATCGGGAAGATAGGGTTTCGCCAACAGGTCCTCCATGCCTGCATCCAGAACATCCTGTTGTTTCTGCGGCAGGACATGTGCGGTCACGGCTATTATCGGTAGCTCTTTCGATGTGTACATGTCGCGAATTTTTCTGGTCGCCTCGATGCCGCTCATGCCCGGCATTTCAAGATCCATCAGCACAACATCGACTGCTTGTTGCTGGATCTTCTCCAAGGCTTCAAAAGCACTTGTAACGGCAATCACCTTCGCACCTTTCTTTTTCAACAGCGTACTCGCCAAGGTCAGGTTGACCTGACTGTCGTCGACGACGAGGATGGTTAGGTCATGGAAAAGGGTGTCTGTGTTTGTATTTTCGCCTGGCAGGTTGGGTGAGGAGCCCTTTTTCACCGATTTGTCTGCATCAAACCCGGAGGACTCATCTTCGGTCTTCGCCTTTTCGAGATAAACGCGGGTGACGAAAGTCGATCCGCTGCCAGGCTTGCTTGTTAGCTTGATGTCCCCACCCATCAAAGTTGCAAGACGCTGAACGATAACGAGACCGAGACCGGTACCGCCATAACTGCGTGTTAACGATCCATCGCACTGCTGGAACGGTTCGAATAACAGGGATTGCTGTTCTGGAGTGATGCCGATACCTGTATCAGAAACGATGATCTTTAGCATTACCTGGTTGTCATCTTGATCCTCGATCTCCAGCTTGATGTTGACATGCCCGGCATCTGTGAACTTGATTGCATTCCCCACCAGATTGAGGAGGATTTGGCGCAATCTGGCAGGATCACCATAAAGCACTGCAGGAATGTTATCGGCAACGCTGGTTGTGAGTAGAAGGCCCTTTTCCATCGCCTTCGGGGCAAATAGCACCTCGACACCCTGAATCAGTGTTTGCAGTACAAAATTGCCGCAATCGAGGGATAGTTTGCCTGCTTCCATTTTGGAGAAACTCAGGATGTCATCGATAATTTCGAGAAGGCCCTGGGCGGAATTGATAATGACATCGACATAGTCGTCCTGTTGGTCATCCAGGTTTGTTTTCTTCAATAAATGGGTAAAACCAATCACTCCGCTCATTGGCGTACGTATTTCATGGCTCATGGTTGCCAGGAAGTCACTTTTTGCCTGACTCGCGGCTTCGGCTTCATTCTTGGCCTTGTTTAATTCCCTGGTGCGCTCCATCACCTGGTTTTCCAGGTCCTGATGGTATGCGGCAAGTTTGCTGTCGTGTTTCTGGATTCGATCAAGCATGGCATTGAAGCCGTCAACCAGGCTCCCCAGTTCATCATTGCTGATGCGCTTTGCCCGGTGTGTAAAATCTCTTTTCACCGCCACCTTTTTCATGGTTCGAAGCAGTTGCTGAACCGGTTTAGTGATCAGGCGTTGAAAGCGGTTGGAGAGCCATAAAGCAAATGCCATGGATACGATAAATACGCCGAAAGCGAGCAGCGACTGGTGAACCAGGATCAACTTGGCCCTGCTCAAATCCCCGACAATACGGAGCATACCTATGCGTTCTCCATCAAGCAGTATCGGCTCTTTAACGGTGATAAGTTGAAAGTAGGAGCCAATAGTGGAGTTATCCCTGTCGAGGCTTCTTGTTATCTCGAATTTATCTGAAACGTAACGGGCAAACCTGTCACCGTTATTCAAGGTGATCGACGCTTCAATCACGTCTTGTTGTGTCGTAAGCGTTGCTAGGATATCGTTGCCGGTATTGCGATCGTTGAAAGCAATTGCGGCGCTGCTGTTCGCGCCAATGAGTGATGCCAGTGATTGCAGTCGGGTTTCTGCTTCACTGCGTGCTGAATTGATCTCAAAAATCATGAACAGAAGCAAGCTGAGGAGCAGAACCGAAGCCGTTATGGATAGAATGATGGCCTCAAGCTTTTGCTTAATGGTAGCGTTGTGCAACAGATCCATGGCCGCCATTACCTCTGTACCTCAACTGCCAGCTTGAGTAGACGGGAACTGAGATCGAGTCCGGCATCTCGAGCTGTGCGTAGGTTGATTTTGAAACGTATCCTCCCCTGTATGCGATAGAGCTCGATCATGCCTCCGTGCTTGGTGAAATCCTTGATTTCACTGACGGTAAGGATTGGCTCCAAGTGAATGGGGTTGGTAGTTCTCTTCACCATGTGACGCATGGAGCGGGCAATGTAGAGCACGTGGCAGCCGCCGAGGCTGTTTTCAAACTCCCTGGGTTCTATGATGACAGTATGCTCCCTGACCTTTTTGTCGTTTAGTTGTACAAGCGCGCGAGACAATTCATCATCGCCAATGGTGCAGATTCTCAGTGATGAGTTATTCGTCGACCAGGTTGTTGCGGGCCAGCGAGTGAATTTCGCAAAGTTATATATGAAAACTGCCTTCAACAGGGTCTCTTCGCTGTGTTGCTCAATACCTGCAACTGGAGATGAGATGCCCCAAAGCAATGCCAGTGTGATATGTATCAACAGCCTTGTCGTCACTTCTATCTAACCATTTTGTAAAACAAATCTATGCAACAATATATAACGTTTGTATCCAAGCCTTGGTTATAAATTTGTGGGGAACTTGTAGAGTATCTCGGCATACAGGCTCCGTTCCGGGAGTGAAAGATCGTTGTACACGGACGATGCAGTGTGTTCCCTGGCATCCACATCGAAAATATTGTTAACCGAAAAAGCGAACTCCCAACCATCGATGCCGGAATAGCGAAAGGTCGTATCGGTTATTGTGTGGTCGTCTAATGCATCTCTTGCATCGCTGCTACCCCGTGTCCTTCCGCCAATCCAGTTTGCCTCGACATTCCAATGCCAATCGGGGCTAAAACGCCAATCCGCACGCAGATAGGCATCCTGTTTCGGTTCATGGATCGCGCGAAATTCACTATCGTCTGAATCTCTTAAGGTATAATTTGCCGAGAGTCTCAGCTGCTCTGCCACTTGCCATTTTGTTTCCAGTTCAACGCCGCGAATGGTATGTTTTCCCGTGTTGAGAAATTGCCTGTCGGCCTGGTCTGATAATCTTACTGCGCGAATGAAATCGGACTGCTTTAACCTGTATAGATGAAGCCCAATGTTGAGATTGCCGCTCGGCATGAATGACAGGATCAACTCAACTGTTTCCGAACGCTCGGGATCCAGGTCCGGATTCGGTTTCGAGAAGGATGTTTCAGCAAAAAGCTCCTGAAAGGATGGTGGCCGAAACGCTTTGCCGTAAAGCAGTTTTGTGGTGACTTTTTCAGTGGCCTGCCAAACCAGTGCCAATCGGGGATTAACGGTGTCGCCGAAATCCGAGTAGTTGTCATACCTGACCCCCGCAGTCAGCTGCCAATCATCCAGCAACGACCAGATGTCCTGGAAAAAAAGGTAGCGAATCGTTCGGGTCTTTTCTGGTGCGAAGGCAAAGGCTGTGTCCGAGACATCCACAAGTTGACTGCCTGGGGGTAGTGGGCTGCCGTCGGGTCCGATACCCCGATTGATCAACTGTTTCACGAAATACAGGTCCTGCCAGGTATATCCCGTACCCAATCGCAGCAAATGTGAATCAAAACCCGTGTAGAGACCGCTCACCTCAAACGCTACCCTGCGCTCAGCGGAACGCATCCGATTTATCACGCCTTGAGGATATTCACCGTTGAATGCGCCGGGTGGGCGTTCCTGGAAGCCATCCCCGGAGGAGTAGTCAAGATCCTGATAGCGCAGTTCCATATCCATACCCCAGGCATCGCTCAGGTCAGGATTGTTGTAGAGCAGATCGAGATTAAACCGGCTGTCTTCAGCAGCGGTCAACGGATCCAGAACGCCGGCACCGGTGAGTCCGATTTCAACGTCGCTGTGGCGCATGTAGTCCATATGAAGGCGCCAATCACCCTTCGCCACAGAGAGGCGTATGTCCTGATTGTCCCAGCCATAATTGGCACTCTCCGGGGCAAGGGACACAGTGGTGTTCAGCGTAATATCCTGTTGCGTCTGGCCGTCTCTTTCCACAAACGGCTCGTGACCGTCTGTGCTTGAGAGGTCGGCGGTGAGGCCGATATCAAAACCATTCCAGTTGTCGCCATACTGCAGCCAACCGCTATTGGTGTTGAAACTTCCGCTCCTCATGCCCGCCTCAGAATGCTCTATTTTACCTGCGGTTTTGGTTATCACATTCACTACGCCCGCTGAGGCATCGGCACCGAACAGTGCGGATCCGGGGCCACGGATTATCTCTACCCGTTCGATTATGCTGCTTGGTAGACCCTTCCAAAATATGCCGAAACCCCACATCAGGTCCCGCATTGAAGCACCGTTTATCATCAGCAAGGTCTGATTGGCGTTGGTACCACGGAACTGCACAAGCGGCCTGAAGGCAAACTGATTGGCCCTGACATGGATGCCGGGTACTGTCTCGAGGATATCCACAAGGTTGGTGGCGCCTGTGGCCTTTATGTCTTCTGCGGTGAGTACGGTTACAGCTGCCGGTGCCTGGGAGAGGGGTTTCTTCGTCTCTGTGGAGATGGTTACCTCCAACTCCATCAACTCCTCCAGGCTCAAGGAGATGTAGTGATCCAACTGTCGATCATGCACAGCGTACACGGAGAAGCTTGTCAGTAGACAGACAACCAGCGGGATTTTTATCCTATAGGCCATGATTTGCCGGAATTAAATTCCTGTTACGGGTAGGTGATATCCTGATTTGGGGTTGGGCCCGCCATGGCTTGAGTGGTATACCCGGTCCTGCTGTATCACTGTAAGGGACGACTGGAGCGAGGAAGCGGGTAGCGCCGGTATAGAATTTATTCTCTCCATACGTCCTTGTTAACCCTTTATGTTATTGGTTTAGGGAATGTATCTATGGCCCCTATCTGTAAGTAATGATTGCAGTGCATTGAAAAGCCGTAGAGACAGGCTGCCCGGATACACGAATACCTAGCCTGGTCAGGGCTATCAGTCGGTTTTCATGCTATAGATTGAATATAGCATTTATTGCTGGAGTTAACTCAGAACTGTGCCGGGTCGATCTTGTCTGCCGGGTGTTGGCGGACAGTCACATGCTGGTCATGCCAGGGTTAATCCCAAAGTGCGAGGATAGCCGCCACGGCACGGGTGAATTCATCAAACGAGTGCGGCTTGACGATATAGTCGTCAACCTCATATTCGAAAGCGGCAGCCCGGTCTTGAGGTTCGTTGGACGAAGTCAGCACGATGATATGAAGCGATGACAGCGCCGGATCGTTGCGTACCTCCTGGAGAAATTCGATACCACTCATCTTCGGCAGGTTGAGGTCCAGAAGGATGAGTGCGGGCAAGGGGTCTATTTTGTCAATCCCATTATCGCCTCTCAGCATATCCAGGGCCTCAAGCCCCGTTCTGGCGATGTGCAGGGGATTGCCGATATTGTTCTTTTTCAGGGCACGCTGAACGGTCATGATGTCCACCCGGTCATCTTCGATCAGCATGATTGTTTCGTTCTTGCCTAACATTTTTATACTTCCTATCACTCAGAGTGAAGTGCTTGGAATAGGCTCTCTTCCTCACGTTGTTGGGAGGGGCTCTGCTTTGGCCAGGTGAAAAAGAAGCATGCACCCTCCCCGGGCTCCGACCTCAATTTTATGGTGCCTCCATGCTCTTCTACAATCTTTTTTACCAACGCCAGACCGATTCCGGTGCTACTCTCGAAGTCACTCGATTCGAGGGTTTGAAAAATCATGAAGACCTTTTTGTGGTATTGCGGCGCTATCCCCTGGCCGTCGTCACAGACCGAAAACTGGTAAAAGCGCTCGCTATCATCGCACCTGATGCGTATTCTTCCCTTCTTTCCCCCATGGTGTTTAAGGCTGTTGCTGATCAGGTTGGAGAATACCTGACCCAGTTGCAGGCGATCGGCGGTTAATGTGGGCATCTTGCCCTTTATCTTGATCGAGAATCCTTCCTCTGGGGAGAGGGAGTCGATAATCTCTTCAACCAACTCGCGGCTATCCAGGCTGTTCTCAGGTTCGGAGGTTCTGCCGACCCTTGAATATTCCAGCAAGCCCTCGATCAGGTCGTGCATTCTCTTGACCCGATCACGCAGCAGGGCGAGCTGTTCCTTCGAAGCGTCTTCAAGCTTGTCCTCGAGGTCCTCCTCGATCCACTGAGCCAGATTTGAAACCGCTCTCAATGGGGCTTTCAGGTCGTGCGAGGTTACGTAGGCAAACTGCTCCAGGTACTGCGCCTTACGCTCGGATTCCGCAGTACGGTTGGCGATATGGTGTTCAAGGGTTTCATTCAGCTGCTGCAACTCCTGTTCCGCCGATTTGCGCTCGACCACCTCCTGGTTCAGGGCCTGCACCACCTCCCATAACTGGGAGGTTCTCTCCTCGACTTCCAGTCTCACCTGCCTTGCGCGACCGACAAGTGTGGCGACATAGATGGTAAAAAGCAGGGTGAAGGCAATACCGCCGAAAAAGATAACCCAGCTACTCCAGGTCTTGGCGGTGTATCTGCCTAATGCACTATTGCAGATGATCTGCCACTGTTGGGTTCCGACATATATCTCCTGGGTATAGGAGATAGCCGCACTCTTCTCGCCGGAGCTGACGCGTGATCCGTCATCAAGCCTGCTGCGATGGCTGTAGAGCAGCCGTTGATCTTCACTGCCGTGGTTCTGGTAGAAGTGGATGTCGATTCCCGCAGGTCGCAGGCTCTCCAGGGCCCGCTCGATAATTTCGCCGACAAAGAAGGTGCCTATGGCGAAGCCGCGTATGGGATCATCCGGTTGTGTCTGTTGCTCATTTTTAGGCTCGCCGCTTTCGAAAAAGACAGGGGCAGCGACCATGATGCCAGACTTGCGTTCCCCGTCGTCATTGAGATAAACGCCGGGAGATACCTGCATTTCCCGTGACAATTCGGCTTCGTTCAACAGGCTGTAAGTGGTTGGATCGGTGCCCATATCGAGTCCGAGCAGCTGTTTGTTGAACTGATAGGGTTGGATATAGAGCACAGGGTAATAGACAGGCCGATTGGAGCTTTTGCCCAGTGTTCCCGAGTCATCCCTCTCCAGGATCTCAAAGGGCGGAAAACTCTTGCGGGACTCGGCCACGAAACTGCCCCGTAATTTATGAGGCACAACCGGCACCCACTCCAGGGTCTTTATCCCCGCTTGATTCTTCAGTGCCGGGCCGACGAATTTTCGAAATTCGCGCCGACCGACGATTTCGGAAGCCTCGAAAAAGCTGGCAATATCGATGACAATGCGAAGCGAGTGTTCGATCTCCCGCTGGATAACGAGGAGTCTGTCCTGGGAGGCCTCCCTGAAGGCGATTTCGACCTGGCTTTTTTCCCATCGCAGCGACTGAACGAACAGGGCAATGGTGATAGCGAGTCCCAATATCGCAACCAGTACTACCGGAAAGTAACCCCACCAGATCGATCGGGGGTCGGGGGTCGTCTCCGTTCTCGTCTGCTTTGAGATGGTTGCCAGATACCTGTCGGACAGGCGCTGTCTTATGCGCGCAGTGGCTTTATGCAACCTTTCTCCGGGACGATTGAATTCGTTTGCTTTCGCCATGTCTGCAGGATTGGCCTTAACCTGCCCTCTTTGGAAGTCTTCCTCAGAGCCTAGTGAGCGGCCGCCACAAGGTCAAATTTCTTTCCCATGATAAACCCGGTTCCCCTCTGTCGTGCGGAGAACAGATGATTTCGTATGAGGCGACAACGACTGGGACCTTCGTTGCCATCCACAGAAACCATGGGGGAGGGGCTGTTTTCTAACCGCCTTATCAGTGTTTTAATCTATATATCGCAACTCTATTGGATCCTTGACCCGCAGGAAGGGCGCCCATGAAACCTATTAGGTCTGTAGTTACGGTAACTCTGCTCCTTGTACTGCTGTCCGCGGCGCAAAATATATTGGCATTGGAGGTCATGATTACACCGGAGGTCGGTGAGTTCAGTGTCGAGCACGGCGGCAAAAAGCTACGGATAAAACGTAATCAGGATACCGATGCCCTGTTAGAGTTCGATTTCGCCCGCACCTCAAGGCCCTGTCCCCCCTTTTGCGCGCAACCGATGCAGGTGGCGGAGGGGGTCGGGACCATTGGTGAGATAGAGTTGATTGAATTTATGACCACGGCACTGAGTGACGGCAGCGGTCTGCTCATCGATGCCCGAACCCCGGATTGGCATGAACGCGGCACCATTCCCGGATCGATCAATGTCCCCTTTACCCATCTCAATCCCCAGCAGGGAGCGGATGAGCTTACCTTGGAAGAGTCATTGTCGCGCTTCGGTGTCAACAGGAGAGGGGGTAACTGGGATTTCACCCATGCCAAAACCTTGGTGTTGTGGTGCAACGGCCCATGGTGCGGTCAGTCTCCCACTGCAATCCTGGGCCTGCTTGGCATAGGCTACCCCGCAGCAAAGCTCAAATACTATCGGGGTGGCATGCAGCTATGGCAGGTATTCGGCCTGCCGGTTGTCAATCCTGACGGGGAGTTGGTGGATCAGTGAAAAAGGGGAACTCTTTATTAACAGGAAGCGATAGACGGCTCGTTCTCCAATCCTGTGCTCCGTCGTAATGAGTTGATGGTCCGAAAAGCCGGGGTGTGGACTCCACGCCTAGCAAAACGGCGACGAGGCACTAATTCTTACCATAACCTGCCCCTCCCGGTTTCATGCCAGCGAGGGTAAGAGCGGGAATCCCATTCCTCAGTATGATGGTAGCCGATCCGGTGATGGGCAGGCCTATCATAACTGGGTCTGGTGCAGGGCCCGCGCGGCCACGGCTCGGCAGGGGATTGATATGTTTGGTATCAGGATCGCAGAACCCCACCGTGAGGGCACACCGCATTGGCACATTCTGGTCTTCGTGCGACCCGATCAGGTAGAAACTCTGATATCGATCCTCCTGTACTATGCGTTGCAGGATTCCCCAAATGAGCCAGGTGCTCAGCAACGAAGGTTCAAGGTGGAGTCCATTGACCCGGCTAAAGGGATGGCAGTTGGGTATGTGGCCAAACACATCTCCAGGAATCTGGATGGATTTGGAATCGAGGCCGGTGAATCGGGTCTGGAGGCCCCGAAAGCCGCTGAACGGGTCAAGGCCTGGTCTACAGCCTGGGGAATAAGGCAGTTTCAGTTTTTTGGTGGCCCGCCGGTTTCAGTCTGGCGAGAAATACGCCTGTTACGGGATGAGGTCTCCAGTCCCGAGATAGAGGCGATGAGACAGGTCGCGAATCAAGGCGAGTGGGCGGTCTTCATCGATGTTATGGGTGGAATGAAATGTTCGCGTGAGGATCGGCCGATCAGGTAGGTAAGCACTTGGAGTACTGTCAATAACTGTACGCAAAAGCTTGAGATTGGTTCAGGTCAGACGGTCGAGCGGGCTTTTCACACCCTGACTGCCTCTGCCGACAACATGAGTATAGATTTGAGTGGTTGAGACATCCGCATGCCCGAGAAGGTCTTGAACCGTTCGGATGTCCGCGCCTGACTCCAGCAAATGTGTCGCGAAAGAATGGCGCAGTGTATGGCTGGTTACACGCTTCAAGATCCCTGCCTTCGCAGCGGCCTGTTTGATACCCTTCTGAATCACTGTTTGGTGAATGTGATGACGGCGTGCAATACCTGTGCGCGGGTCCTGGGCGATGCGGGAAGCAGGAAATAGGAATTGCCAACGCAGTTCTTTATCGGCATTTGGGTATTTTCGGGCTAACGCATCGGGCAAAAACACAGAACAAAACCCAGCTTCAACATCCTGCTTATGAACCTGCGAAACACGACGAATCTGATATTGAAGCGCTGGGATCAGGCTCTCAGGCATGGGGACGCAGCGGTCCTTATTGCCCTTTCCTGCGCGCACAAGAATATGACGGTAATCAAAATCCAGATCCAGTACTCTCAATCGAACGCATTCCATCACCCGCATCCCTGTGCCATACATCAGGCGGATCATTAAGGCATGGGTAGGTTGTAGATGGGAGAAAAGTGTTTCGATCTCGTTAGTGCTCAAAACAGTGGGTAATCGCCTGGCTCTTTTCGGGCGTTTGAACGGCCCGATTTCACCGAGAGGTCGTTCCAGTATACGGGCGAAAAAAAATACCAAGGCATTCAAGGCCTGCCCCTGTGTAGCCCCGGAAACCTTGCGGTTTATGGCCAAATGTTCTAAAAAGGAGGACACTTCACGCTCTGAGGTATCAAAAGGACATTTGCGGTGATGAAATTGAAGGAACCGGTTGATCCACCCGAGATAGCTTCTCTCTGTATTGGGGGCGTAGTCAGAGAGCCGTATAACGGTCAGAAACTTGCGATAAATCTCAGGAAAGGATTGCCCAAGTGGGTTTTGCGGATCATTGACCGCCTTGTCGATCATCTCATAGGTTCGGGCAACAGTCGGATGATCTTTACCCAACGACTGGGCATTACTTGCCCAGCCATCCCAGTCAAATCGACGTGCCCAGTCAAACCTCAAGAAGTGCGCGAACAACAAACGCAGCGCATCGACCTTCTGGCGAAACTGCCAATCTTGTATCGCCGAATTTCGACTGAGATTCTCCAACCACTCCTGCAACGTTTCAGGCGTTTGGGCTTGCAAACGAACCATGGGGTGATTATCGATAAACCCCTGAACATGGCGCTGATACCAGGGAATAACCCGCTTGGGGATACGGAACTGCTTCAGAACAGAAAAATAGCCTGTCCAGAAGCGTTCAATTCGAGGATCAACAGGGTCCATCTGTCAAGGTGCTCCATGCATAGCCGATCACTAACAGAGAACTATTATAGAACATTCGGAGGGATATCACAATATCAGTGCCAGCGGGGTATCACGATATTTAGTGCCAGCCAGATAATCACCTGTTAGCGGGTGAAGTAAGTTAATGGCTTTTTCGTCCTTTTTCAAAACGAGGTCATTGCTAAAGTTACATGGTGCTATCTGCATCGTCGAAGGCAGTGTTCTACAAGAATTTCGAGCTTCATCTTTCAAACAGGCTACAAGGTTGAGGCCTCGCAGAAGCTCGGGTAAAGTAGTCCAACCCGTGCGTGTCCAAAACTTCACTGCACGGCAAACAAATACATCGTGCAGTCTGAACATAGTCAAATCTGGAATGGCGTAACAACAATGAAATACCACGGCAGGCAACAACTATCACAACCAAGGTACAAACCTGAAGAATCGATGGTTTCTATATCCGCTAACAAGTACTTCAAAAAGGACTTGCGGCACTGTCGGTGCCGCTTCGGTGAGAGCCGGGGCGCAAGCCTTTTAAGCTGACGTTAGCGGGTGAAGTAAGTTAATGGCTTTGTCATCCTTTTTCAAAGCGTAGTCGTTGCTAAAGTTACAAGGTGCTGTCTGCGCCGTTGAAGGCAAGGGTCTACAAGTTTTACAGGCTTCATCTTTCAAACAACCTGCGTGGTTGAGGCCTCGCAAAAGCTCGGGTAAAGTGGTGCTGTCCGACCGTAGCCAAGTTTCACTGACCGGGCAAAGCACGGAAAGTGCAATCGGAACAAAGTGCCAACTGAAATAACGGAACAAAAATGAACAACCACGGCAGGCAACAACGATCACAACCAGGGTGCAAACCTGAATCAGCGATGCTTTCTATATCCGCTAACAATTGCTTCAAAAAGGACTTGCGGCACTGTTGGTGCCGCTTCGGTGAGAGCCAGGGCGCAAGCCTTTTAAGCTGACGTTAGCGGGTGAAGTAAGTTAATGGCTTTGTCGTCCTTTTTCAAAGCGAGGTCGTTGCTAAAGTTACAAGGTGCTGTCTGCGCCGTCGAGGGCAAGGTTCTACAAGAATTACAGGCTTCATCTTTCAAACAGCCTGTGAGGTTGAGGCCTCTCAAAAGCTCGGGTAAAGTAGTTCAAACCGTGCGTGTTCAAAACTTCACTGCACGGCAAACAAGAACATCGTGCAGTCTGAACGTAGTCTAATCTGGAATGGCGGAACATCAATGAAAAACTACGGCAGGCAACAACTATCACAACCAAGGTACAAACCTGAAGCATCGATGGTTTCTATATCCGCTAACAAGTGCTTCAAAAAGGACTTGCGGCACTGTTGGTGCCGCTTCGGTGAGAGTCGGGGCGCAAGCCTTTTAAGCTGACGTTATGTGAAATCATGAATGCTAATAGCTTAAAGATCTTACTTATAGTATCTATCCTGGTCTCAGCTTCTGTTGGTGCTGGATCAAGTTATTATCATAATCAAATATTTATCGCTTCTCACAAGACGACATACTCATTAGATGAAGAGTTATCTATATACGATCAAATTATCGAAAAAGTCGAAAAGAATGAGATAAATGAACCAAGTCTAATTAAAGTTTTTGAAAGTGAAAGGGAAAAGCGAATTTCGGCTCATAAAGTCATGGAGTCCAGTGAAAGAGCGACGAGTAAAGTTTTTCTAGCTTTAGGCCTTATCGTTATCCTACAAATGTATTTAATTTATTTGTTAGTTAATAAGTTTAATGAACACAACACATCACATAACAAGTAAATCATGTCGCCTGCAAAAAGCGCAGGCTGGGACGCTCCGCTTCGCTGCACGCCCCATATTTAGGCGTTATGAGTCTTTTACTCTATGAACGATAATCATGCAGTAGATATACATTTCAATTCGAAGAGAGACGAGTATATGTTGCTTCGAAGAAGAGATGATTCGGTACTATTATTACCAGGATCGAGTGAACCCAGGGAGCTTGGTCATGCTGCGATATCTGGAATTGATTCAAAATTCCAAAATGACTACACATGGAAATCTATAGGTGATGACTTTAATATTGATTGGGATAATATTGTGATTGCGGTCGCATGGAGACAAGATGGCGCTTTGATGGTTTCAACACCATTCTACGTGGAAGATATAGATAAACATCCTAAAATTAGGCTAAATAAATTACCGAAACATCAAGAACTAGGAGAAGTTATTTTGGGAAGGCTGGAATACAGTAAGGAGATGCAGAATGTTGACTCATAACAAGTGCATAATGTTGCAAGCAAAAAACGCTTGCTGGGACTTGCGTTCCGCTACGCTCCACGCAAGCCCCATATGCTGGCGTTATAAGTTTTAATAAATAATCGTAAATGAATAATTATAAAAAACGACTAATTATCCTCCTTATTGCGCAAGCAATAATCACAGCATTCCATAAATACTACGAAACTATATACTTACATCAAAATCCATTTCATTATTCAAACTGGACCTTTTATCTAGGTCTTGGATTCGGCATATTCATCATTGGTTATGCCTTCTCTATAGCTTGTCCTAGCTGTGGCGCTAAGCAGGTTGTAAGAGGTTGGTCAATCTTCGATATAAGGTGGCCTGAAAATAAATGTTACAAATGTGGGCACGCAATTGAATAGCACTTATAACAAGGGCATCAAGTTGTTCGCTTCGCTCACTGGGACCGCGCAAAATGCGCGCGGCCCCTTATGCAAACGTTGAGGCTGTCGGAAAACTCCATAATTCGATAAAATCAGATAGACAATAACAGTGCATGGAGAAAGGAAGATGGCACGTTATAAG
>JBFNJI010000034.1:0-93267 GCA_040793985.1 Candidatus Thiodiazotropha sp.
AAGACGTGGAAAAACACTACACCTTTGAATAGTTGTCGTCCTGCCTGATGACCAAAGCCGCAAAATCCCAGCAGCACACCCCGATGATGCACAGGTGCTTCATCGTTGTTTAACAAGGATTTTTTAATAACAGAAGCACATAAGCTACACTACAAGTTACAGTTTTTCAGCCCCTTGCTTCATAGTGTGTTTTTTTGTTGTAACCAATTGTTTTATTTAACTTAATTCTTAGCACCCATTGCCCATTACTCCTATCACAAATGTGTTAACACATTGTTTCACAAGTACATTTTCATTTTCCACCGCATAAAAGCTACACTAAATGGCCAGTGACCCTGCTTCCAATGGCGGCGGCGGCCGCCTCTTACAAACCGTAATCCGCTTTGCATTGGTACCATATATGGACTATATTTGGTACGTTCTGGAGTCACAGATACGGTGGACACATTATGAAACTCAGCGAATCGGTCAAACCAATCAGCTACCTTAAAAGTCATACGGCCGAGGCCTTACGAGACGTCAACGAGGGCCAGCGGACCATGGTGATCACCCAACACGGTGAAGCCAAGGCGGTTCTCCAGGACATCGCCAGTTACGAACAAACCCAAGAATCGCTGGCGCTGCTCAAGATGCTGGCCCAGAGCTCCAAGTGCATTCGAGAGGGGCGCAGCAAGCCCGTCAAAACGACCTTCGCGGATATCCGCAAACGCATCAAGGAAAGCACCGGGTGACACGCTATCGCGTCCGGGTTTCAGAAGAAGCGGAACAGGACCTGATCGACATCAACCGTTACGTTGCAATCCATGACTCGGTGGAGAAGGCGGCGTACGTGTTGGAACAACTGGAACCGCTATGTTCGAGCCTTGCCGACCTGCCCATGCGGGGCCATATCCCGCCCGAACTGGATCGGATCGGCGTGACGAATTACCGGGAGGTCCACTTCAAGCCGTATCGTGTCATCTACGAGGTCATCGGGCAGGACGTCTTTGTTCATTGCGTCCTGGATGGGCGACGAGACATGCAGTCGTTACTTGAGCGGCGCCTGGTTCGGTAGGAGCTACCCACACTTCCGCGTTCGCGCAGTAGGTTTGCCGGTCTCATATTACTGTTGCCTCCCCTGCTGTTGAGCATGCCAAGCAAGGGGTATCGATAAATCCCACTAGATTGAAAACAAGCCATTTTTTAGCGTTAATATCAATGGCTTAATAGAAAATCTATGTAGTAATACCATGCTCAGAAATAGTTGTGCTGGTAGTGCTTATAATGACGGCTAGTTCGCGGTTTCTGAAAAAGTAAATCTGTCCCGTTTTCCTCTCACCTTCCTTGTTAAGGCGGGACTCAGGAGCGAGACCTCGCCCCGCCGCAGGTAGCGGCGAATATCGTAGAGGCAGGAGACGCCGAATGAAACTTCACTGTATACGCTTATCAAACTTCCAGTGCTTCGGCTCGGAGCCTACGGAACTCAGCCTCGAAGCCCTGACTTTTTTTATCGGCCCAAATGGGTCCGGCAAGACTGCCGCGATGCAAGCGCTTTGCCGCTTGTTCGCTTTCGACCCGGCCTTACGGCGCATCAAAAAATCGGACTTCCACGTTCCCCATGATGAGGGAGAAACACCGGACGAACGGACCCTTTGGATTGAAGCTGATCTCCTCTTCCCGGAGCTGAAGGATGATGAGGGAGAACATCCAACAATCCCCCTCACTTTGGACACATGCGCCTGGACGAACCAGCAGGTATACCGCGTGTTCGCTTTCGTCTCGACGCGAGTATGGGTGTGGATGGCGATATCGATGACACGTTTCGATATGTGCTGGACCTTAACGCGGATGGTTCGCCCCTGAATACAGCCGCAGTGTCTCGGCCCGAGCGCAATAACATTCAGCTCCACTACCTGCCTGCAAGACGCGATCCAGCGGAGCACATCTCGTTTGGAACAAATGCTCTGCTCGGCCGGTTACTGAGAGCAGTGAACTGGGATACCGAGCGCTCAACAATCAAGGCGCTGACCGAACAGATAAGCGACAGCCTGGCAACCAACGAGTCAGTCGCCTCGCTAAGCAAAAAATTAAGTGGCGCATGGAAAGTCCTTCATAAAGGGAGCTACTTTGCTGACCCTTCGATTACCTTTGTTGCGAGTGAAATCGAAGCGCTGCTCAGGCACCTGTCCGTATCGTTTGCTCCGGGCCACGACGAGCAGTTGGTGGATTTCTCGCGACTTAGCGATGGGCAGAAATCCATGCTTTACCTCTCGCTGGTTCTTTCTTCGCAAGCTATAGGGCGTGCGGTACTCAGTGGAGAAGACAGCACCTTTGATCCAGACAAGCTCAAACCCGCTATATTCACGATTGTCGCTGTTGAGGAGCCCGAGAACAGCCTCTCTCCCCATTACCTGGGCCGTATTGTCTCGGCGTTGACCACGCTGGTACAAAACGAAGATGCCCAGGCTGTAATTGCCACCCACGCTCCTTCCATGCTGCGTCGAGTAGAGCCCGAAAAGATCCGCTACCTGCGTCTAAGCGAAGCACGACGAACAAGCGTGACCGGCATTCAAATGCCAGCTGTTGCCGACGAAGCCCACAAATTTGTGCGCGAAGCTGTCCAATCCTTCCCGGAACTGTATTTCTCTCGATTGGTTGTTCTAGGTGAAGGTGACAGCGAAGAAATCGTACTACCCCGCATATTGAAAGCAAAAGGGGCTCCTATCGATGAGTCTGCGATATCTGTTGTGCCGCTCGGTGGCAGACACGTAAATCACTTCTGGCGCTTGCTAACAGCTCTGGATATCCCCTTTATTACTCTTCTGGACTTGGATTTTGCACGCCACCAAGGTGGATGGGGACGTGTAAAGTATGTAAATGATCAATTGGGCCAATACATGCCAGTCCAACAGCTTCCTTCTGATTGGGGTATACCCGCATGGAACGACGATACTAACAAGCTGCTTGACTACCAAAACTACATCAACGCACTCGAAGAGCGCGGAATTTTCTTCTCCTCGCCGATGGATCTGGATTTTGCGATGCTCAAGAGCTACCCAGATGCTTACGAACTCGATGGCGCCGACCAGATTCTCCCAGACGACAACAAGACCAAAGCGGTCCTTGGCGACAGTTACCACGATGCTAATCAATACACCGAGGACGAGCAAAAGCTTTTCATCACATATCACAAGCGTTTCAAGCTTGGCAGCAAACCCGCCGCTCATATCAACGCCCTTTCCAGGCTCACGGATGGTGAACTTCTAGCCATGATGCCACTTTCATTAGGTCGACTGGCTGATGCAGTGATCGCCAGACTCGCGGAATTACCTGAGTGATTGACCCCACAGACTGGAAACCGGCTGATGGCCTTATATTAGAGCCCAATGCGTTAAACGCCGCGACCGAGCGCGAACGCTGCCTGGCACTGACCGCCGGTCCTGGTGCTGGAAAGACCGAAATGCTCGCACAGAGAGCGGACTTTCTTTTACGCACAGGAACATGCCGTTATCCGTACCGCATCCTTGCGATCTCATTCAAGGTCGATGCAAGCCGGAACCTGAAGGATCGTGTGCGCCGACGCTGCGGCCCAGAGCTTGCCGCCAGATTTGACAGTTATACCTTCCATGCTTTTGCAAAGCGCATCATCGACCGCTTTCGTCCGGTACTGACTGGGCTCGACGCGCTTGATCCGGACTACACAATCGGTACTCGCAAAGTCACACGCCGACAAATTGAATTCGGCGACCTCATCCCCCTGGCAATAGATATTCTCAATACATCCCGGGTCGCCAGAAACGCAGTCCGCAAAAGCTATACCGATGTTTTTCTTGATGAGTTTCAGGACTGTACCGACCGGCAGTACGAACTGGTCCGACTGGCATTTCAGGGCACTTCAGTTCGCTTGACTGCCGTGGGCGATACCAAACAACGGATCATGGCTTGGGCTGGAGCTCTGGAGGGAGTCTTCTCAACTTTCGCCGCTGACTTTAATGCGGTGCCGTTGAATTTGTACCTCAATTTCCGCTCACAGCCACAGCTTCTTCGCATGCAAAACGCGATCATCCGCGTCATGGACCCCGCGTCCGTCATGCCCGACGAGAACATTGTCGGTGATGACGGTGAAATCTATGCCTGGCGATTTAACACCAGCCAGGACGAAGCCGTATATCTGGCGGATCAGATAGTCCGCTGGATACGGGATGAAGGCGTGCCTCATTCAGAAATTGCTATTCTGGTTTCCAAACAGCTCGATCTTTATGCTGATTTGTTGATGAAAGAACTGTATCAGCGCGGCATTCCTTACCGCAATGAGCAACAGCTTCAGGACATTTCCGTAGAGCCCGTAGCACGGTTAATAGCGGATTACTTATTGTGCCTTTATGGCACACGAGAGCCGGAGGCCTGGTTACGGTTGATGGATCAACTTATCCCCTTCGAAGATGAGGACTATCAGGGCGACCTGCGACATGACTGGCAACGATTTATAAAAGCACAACGTAAAGAGGCGGAAATTTTCGACTTGATTGACGATAGATGGCCAGGAGCATGGACATTTGTCGAGAAATTCCTTGAAAAGGTTGGAACGAGCGATTTAACTGCCCTGCACCCGGATTACGAGTCTGCCAGCCGTCTTAAAGAAGTGATACACAACATAAGATCGCGGATAGACGAATTGCTCAAGATAGATCATGATTTGCTTCACGCTTTAGCTCGATTTTCCGAGGATCATGCGGTACGCATCCTAACCATCCATAAGAGCAAAGGCCTGGAGTTCGATACGGTAGTCATTTTAGGTGTAGAGAACGAAGCGTTCTGGGGTAATGAGGCAGAAGAACGGTGCGCATTCTTCGTTGGGGTGTCACGCGCTAAACGCCGCCTACTACTGACACATGCGGATCAGCGGACAAGACCACCCGATTGGACTAAACGTTGGGATATCGTGCGCCACCCCCAATCCGAATACTTTGGGTATGCCACACCGTTCTTAAGTGGCGGCACCTGAGCAAGAGGATATCGATCCGTCCAGGTTTATATGGCCCGGAGTTGTTAGGTTCTTTGAGATCAGAAATACAAACTTCTCTATCCAGTTGCTCATTAAACACTCAACTAAATGGCTCTTCTTTTTCCCGCTGGGATTCAAACCCTGCTATATACACTCTTACCCTTCACTCCCACTCTATTGTAAATAAGCCTTTTTTGTCTTTTATATTCAATGGCTTATTTTCCTGCTAAACAGTAATACCATGAAAAATACCATGCTCAATTATTTGTTGCAAAAATTCTTATTTTTTACGATTTACTCGCATATTGTACGCCGAATGGGGTTCCTATGCGCTTGAGCTCACGATTATGTAAACGCTCACCGAATCTCCACCCAAAGCATATAACGTAGCGTCCTGTACACTGTAATGGGCATTCCGGAACGTCCTGGTGAATGTCGGGGCCTCGCATGTGGTTCGTTCTTCTCTTGATCAACAGTTGAGCTATGATCGCTGGCATGGTGGTTTTTTCAACAACCTGCTACTGGTCCATGCAGCTAATTAAATTATGTAATGCACACTTAGCTCGCCCTATGGCAGCGATGATATTGCCAGCTGGTTTCGTCCACTTGAAGGGTTTGGTGTTGAAGATATGGGCCTACTTACCCACAGCGACCGCCTAATATGCGATTTCTTTTTGTCGAGCCAGTGCTTTCCCTTCGGCTTCCTTCAGATCCCACCTCACATGGACACCCTTGCCGTTCGGCTAACTATTCCCCTTGCTGGGCTAGCAGAGGACTTTCACCTCCAAATTCATCCAGCCACCACCACAGTGACCATACAGCGCCAGACAAGGCGCTACGCGCCATGCCCGGCACACCTAACTAAAAAACCCGGCACGGGCCGGGCTTTTCGTCGGTGCGTTATACACGATAGAGTAGGCTAGACAAAGTCCTTTCTGAACGTCGCTATTGTGTGTTTTCCACTAGTTCTCCTCAATACCTCGCTCTAAGTAACTCCAACTACTCCACTAAAAATCCTAGCAGGCCAAGAGCCGCTAATCAAGTTTTTCGGTAAAGGCATGTGGCCGTTTTCCATACCGATTCCAGAAATGAATATGGCCTTGAAAGGCCGTCCTTCAATTCCTCGTGTGTATAGAAAAGCAGGTCGAACTTGACCGGAAATCTCGACAGTGCCTCGTACACCTCCACGCCGCGATGAGCACGCCGGATACCCGTATCCTTGACCACAATCATGTCGATATCGCTGCTCGTCGTTTCCTTGCCTTTCGCACTGGAGCCGAACAACACAATCTGATCCGGATCGTACAAATCGACGATGATGTCGACCGCCTTTTCGGCCCAGCGCCGCATCGCTCAACTCGTCTGGAAACTGACGATCATGAACAAGTCGTCGATATTGTCAGTCGGCAACGATTGGAAATCGCCATCGCTCGCTCGGCGCACCTTGACGCTCCACTGGCCCTTACCATTCGGCAACGACGGAGTTGCATGTTCCTTGTGATGGACGTCATTGAAGTTGGCGTCTTTCGACACATCGAAGTTCTCAGCGGGTTGTCCCGGTAGCGCCATTTCCACGTGATAGTCGCCACTGCTTTGACCTTCGATCACGAAATCGATCTTCGATACCTTCAAATTTGTCGCGCTCTTTGCATAGAATGGATAATGTTCGGTTCTGACGTCCAGCAACAGCTCCTGATCCGACCCGTCCACGGCGGGATGGAGGAAACGGTGCCATTCGTTCGGGAATTGATGCCTGGCGCTGAGCAACAACACGCCGCTGGTCGGCAATATGCTGTTCAGGTGACTCTGGGCCGCCATCGCCAGATTGGCGCCGCCGTCACGGGCTGTATACCTGACGTGGATGATGACATCGGAGATTGTGCTGAAGTCGAATTGATTGCTTTCCTGCGGCATCTTGATGAGCCACGTTCCCATTACGCCCAGACCTTCGAAGGGCAAGAATCGTTCATCGTTGAAATTCAGTTCGAACAGGCCGGTGTCTTCCTGCGCGTGACTGGTAGCGATCGACTGAATCGCGCCGTACAAATGACGAAAACGCGTATCGGAAGTATCGACCGCATCATAGCTCGATCCGACCAACGTGTTGATGCGCACGCGGCTGTTCTGCAGCGACAGCGTGCAGTGGATGCCGGAATACGGGCCGGTGACGCACGGCACAGACAGGGCGACCGACTTGATGCGGCGCATGTAATGGCCTGGATAGTCCATATCGAACAGCCATTCCGGCAGCTCCAGCGTGCATTGGCCCGTCAGCTTCAGCTGCATTAGGTGAAGTGGAGACACCTGTGCCAGCGAGACGTGCTTCGTGAGTTCCAATTCGCGTTTGTGTTGATCGAAATAAGCCACTTCCATACGGCTGATATCGTTCATCAACTTATCGCCGGCCAGCAGGCCCTTTTTCAGGCTGTCCCAGTAGCCAAACTGTATGTAGTTCGAATCGCCGAGGGCGAGTTCCTGCCGGAAACTCTTCTCCGCTCGCTTGGCCATATCGTAGGCCAGTTGATACGCCTGGAAGTAGATCGATGAGACCTGTGTCAACATCCAGTTATAGAGCTGCTCGTTGGTGTATTTGTTGCGCAGGTATTCATCTTCGGTCTTGGTGTTCTCGATGCGAAGCTCCTGCGTAGCCAATTCTTTTTCGGCAATGTCTTTCCTGATGTCGGCCGCCAGTTGTTGTTTTTCGATCTGCAGTTTCTCTTTCTCGGCTAATCGCATCTGGAATTGATGGTTGTCATACTGCCTGGTGTACTGCGCCTGCTTTTCAAGCTCGCCGGCAATCGTGCGCATGATCTGACTGGCACCCTGCGACGCAGCCGCGAAATTGGCAAGCGCCCCGGCAACATTCCGGCCGCCGAACTTGGCAGTCACGTGCGGTGAGCCGCCGACGCCGGACCCACCGGCTTGTACATCCGGGATCAGATTTACCGCGCCGGCCGCGATATTGAGCCCGAGGGCGATAGTGTCCGGCCGAATGGTGAGATAGTTGAGAACCATCGCGGCGGATTCGCCGTCCGTCTTCTTGGGAATGCCCTCGTAATACAGGCGGCGCTCTTCGACGACATTGAGGCTGGCCTCCAGGGCGGCGATATTCTCGTCGGATTCGTCGATGTCCCGCTTCCTGATCTCCTTGATACTGTTTTGTAGTTGAATCTCCTGCATCGAGCGCAAGGTGGCCAGCCCCTCGGCGTCTTTCTGCTCCAGGGCCCGTAGCAGGTTGGCGCCAAGGTTTTTTACCTCGCTGCAGAAGCGCGCGGCCATTTGAACGAGCGTGCGGAAGCGATAATTCGGATTCGGCACACTCAGGTCGTCGAGCACGCTGCCCAGGTCGATTCCGGCAGCGGCGGCTTTGACAAGCAACGCCGGATCGATGGGCGGTGCAAACAGCGGCAGTTGCCGCACCACGCCCTCGATATTCATGCAATTACGAATCTTTGTCAGCCGGTCTTCGACGGTATCCCAATAGCCCATTAGCTGATCGTTCCGCGGGATGCAGAAGTACAGCGTTTCCAGCCGTGGCAACGGCTCGGCACCCTCGGTGGACGGCACGATCCGGATCGGCAGACCCAGTTCGCTCTCTGCCGCCACTTCGATCATGTTGTTGCCGAAAATATCGAGCGGGCCTTCTGCGAGCAATTCCTGATAGGTCTTGTCGTTGCGCGGTATCGCCGGCACCTCCTTCGGCCGGTCGCCGAGGAGTTCGTATGCGAGTATGTATAGCAATGAGGCCTGATTGATCGACTCTAGCGTATCCCGGCGGTATAGCTGGTCGCCCCAGGCGATCAGGTTGTCGATGTACTTCATGACCACGTTGCGTTGATAGGCCACCGGCCTGTATCGGGCAATGAGGTGTGGCTTGAACGGGTCGTTCTTCCAGGCTGTCACCTGATCGGCGAAATCGTCGATTTTGTCGATGATGTTCTGGATACGCTGCTGCCGGTAATCCGCGGAGGAATGTTCGAAGAACGGTTTCGTTATCCAGTAGCGCCGTGGTACCGGGAGATTCTCCGTGTTTGTCGGGTTGAACACGTAGTGGTACCAACGCGTAGCCTCTTCGAATTGCTGATTCTGGCTGAGCTTGCCAGCGATCATCATCGGCACGTGAAAGAACAACTCCCAGTTATAAACCGAGAAAGCGCCGCCAAACGAGAAATCGACGATGTCTTTCCTGGCGGTTTGATCGGGCTCGTGTGGCGCCTTCGGCCTGTACTCGCTGTTGAAATTGAAATTGTTAGGCGGCTGATAGTTTTGCGGAAACCGCTGGATCCGCCTGTTAAGCAGCCCGTCGATTCCGGAGCGATTCAGCTCCTGAATGAACAGCCGTGTGTACGGATGATAGAAGGGATAGGCAACAAAGCGCTGAATCGTCACCCGCGTCTGATAATCGGCCATTACGCTCTTGAACTCGGACTTGAGGAAGAACGCTCGCGCTGCGTCCTGATAGACGAACGGTCGGTTGCTGGGCGTTTGCATCGGCAGCACCGCCTGGAACGGACCGTTCGCGCTGGTCAGTATTGTGTTCGAACCCAAACCGGAGCCGATGATCGACAGTAATGAGGAGGTTGCCAAATGACGGGTGTTGTTGGTCAGCCTGTTGAATTCGTGATGCATCCTTGAAGGTTGTATCAGCCGACCGGCTCTTTCGCCCGATTTCAGTTCCTCGATAGCCCGGCCTTGTTGCTCGAAGTTTGCATGTACGTATTCGTATGAGGAAATGTACCGTTTTTCATATCTGACCGTATCCTCAGCCACCGATTCGACGGGCACCGCATAGTGAGCCATCAACCCGCGTAACTTCAGACTGCGGACGTTACCGTCGAATACGAAAGACGACGAATGCCACGGGCGATACGTCTCGTTGAAGGGATGTATCTTGGTTTTGTAGACGAGGCGTGACTCAAACTGATCATAAAACCGGGTGCTGTTGAACTCCTCCGTCGTCGAGACGAAAAGATCGACCCATAAAGTGTTGTCGCTTGCTTTGTAACGCGGCTTGATGTGGTAAGCGAACTCGGGCCGCTCCCATGGATGAATGAGCTTGTTTGCCGAAAGCGACTTCGGAGACCAGCCCGTGCGGGTCTTTACCGACCATGCGAGCTGTATTTCGAGCAGGCGTGCCGGTTCGGGATTGTCGGTCGAGGTACTGGAAGCCTGGGCGGGAGCGTTTTTCTTCAGCTTCAACGGTTTCGATTCGAACTTCAGCCAGAACAGATGAAGTTTTCTATTGTATACCACAGGGATGGCGTGGCTGCCCGTGATATCGAGGTCGATTTGCTCCCACGGTGTCCAGACGAAGTAGTCCAGATCGTAGGTTCGATGGAAATACTTGTGAGGTTCGGAGCGGGTGCGTCCAACAACGTGTATTTCCTCTTTCGGCCCGTGGAAATCGTGATAAATACCGACGACTTCGAGGTGCGAGACTTCATCGACCTTGTTCAGATATTTAACGTATGCCTGTTCGACGTTGTCCTTGGTGATCTCGCTCTGCAGGATTTCGTCCTCGAGTTCCTTGAAGAACGGCGTCTTGTCATCCCGCAGTTCCGGTTCGATCCAGTTCTCCGGGTAGAAGAAGACCTTGCGATTGGCTTCCCAAATCCGGTAATTCTGCATCCATTTCCACTGCTTCCAACTGTTTTCCAGATCCGGGTCCTGATTGGGCACCTTAACGAAGCGCGCTTCCAGGTTGAGGAAGCACCGCTGTACGAACAGCTGCACGGAACTGATGGCTTGTTTAATTCGCGAGGTGAGCTGACACGCGCTCATCACGACGTCGATCAGGAAGTAACCGAACAGATCGTTGATATCTTCCAAATACCGCGGGTTCGGGATCTGATCGCCACCGGAGGCTATCGTCTCCGGTTCGTTGCGTAACGAGTGTTCGATAAGGTAAGCGACAAGTGCGTTGCGCTTGCGTTCGCGCAGCTCGTCCTCGATCGGTCGAACCTTGCCGAGCCACTCCCCTACTTCATACTTGGACTTGGCGGCCTGCCTCGTCGCGGCGGCGATCACTGCATCGTCGGCCGGGTTCGATCGATCCGACCAATCGAACATGGTGGCGATACTGACGCCGGCGCGGCGCGCATGTTTGATACAGGTCCAGAGGCGGTGGTACGTCTCCGGTCGCGCGTAGTCGAGCGCAGCGACGTTGAGCCCCAGCCCTGTGTGCAGATCGGTGAAGTAGATTGCCTCGATTTGTGTGAGCGTGGCGAGTTGGGCATGCAGCGTGGCGACAACGGCAGCCGGATTCGTGCCCGATTCCAGCACGTCGTAGAGCGTGACGTCCTCGGGTTCGGGAAACTGCTGCTTGAATTCGATGGTACGCCACCAGCGCCACCAGCTCGTGAACAGGCTGGCAGGCGGCGGCGCCATGATGGGCAGCGCCTCCAGATCGAGGCTGCCGATATCGCCATGGTGGTCGATGAACCACTCGAGTTCGTTGACTGACAGCTCGAAGCGGTCCAGGATCAGGGATATCTTGTGCATCAGGTTGTAGCTGTTGCAGATGAACGGCAGCGTGGCGCAGTCGAGCGTATTGACGAAGTTGCCGTCGGCATCCTGTTCGGTCAGGTCTTCGTTCTGCAGGTGTTCACGCAGGTTGAGCCCGCTGCCCGTTACATGCAGCCGGTCGAGCAGTAATTCTGCGTGCTGATTGGACAGCCCAAAGTAGCTGGCAATGTGTTCGGTAATGAGATTGGCATTCAGGTAGGGATACAGGTGGCCAATCACATAGTCGTAACGACTGCGAATCGTGTCCTCTTCGGTGGTCGTAAGCTGATCCCCGTCGAACAGATTCAATGTGGTCAGGCTGGTGCCCGGGTTGGCGGATGCTGGAATGAAGACCGAGAAATGCTCGTTGATGAACGCAAGCCGTGACGCCTCGCTATCCGCCCAGGTGCCCTCGATCAGATCGAGTGCCCTGGACAAGGTGTCGGCATCGTCAAATTCCGGAATCCTCGTCAGATGTTTCTCCAGCACCTCCCGCGGGCCGTCATCCGACCCCAGCAAATCGTCCTGGAGGGTACGGAGAACCGATCTCAGGACCTCCATATACTGCAATATCACTTCCTCACGCACTCCGGCCGATGAGTCCGGCACGAAATTCAGTACGTAATCCAGCGCGACTATCGTAAATCCGGCCGCCTGTATGCCGCGGTAGTCCTCCAGCAGCCGGCGCGTCGTTTCAGGGTCGGCAAATGGATCGGCAACATCGGTGATTGCGAATAATTTCAGCAGGTCCGTGATCGAAACACCGATGCGTTTTGCCAACAGGCTGTGACGGTACAGAGCGCTCAGGGTCTGGACCGTGGTTTGCCCGTCGGTAGCGGCCGCAATCAGGCTCAGGTCGCTGTCGGTGATTGCCAGAGCGGACAGCACAGTCGTCAGGTGATCGGTGATTGGCTCGGCCACCATCGGCAGCTCGAAATGTGTATCGACCGGGTTGGTTACCGCTATGTTCAGGAATAACGAATGATACAGCGGCAGGATTTCCTTTTGAGTGGCATCGGATGCAACCCGGATTTCCGTGTTGACAGGGCCGTAGAAACTCAGCAGTTTCTCGGCTGTTACGCCGAGATCGTCCTGCAGCAACTTGAATTGTCTGAGCTGCACCAGACAGTCGGCGTTCAGGTTGCCGTTGCCGATCACGGCATTGCGTATCAGCAGATCCAGTTCCCACATCGCCCAGCCGTTGCGCCGCCACAGGCGCAAAAACCGGTGCATTCTGTCGAATTTCGCCAGCGACAGACTGTCTACCATCTGCTTGTCGACATCGCAGTCGTCAACCGGTCGATTGATTACGCTGCGGTCGCTCGCCGGATTGACAAACTCGACCTGCAGCAACGCCAGCAATTCATCGTACTCGAGCTTCGCGCTCTGCAGAATTGCCGCAACGGGAGCGGACGTCTGCGTCGTGTCAAAGCCCCAATACTCGTCTTGCTTCGCTGCGTTCGCTTCGGATGCAGCGGGAACGATAATCGCCTGTTCCTGCGACGATATGCCGAAATATTCGGCCGCGATATCTATATCTGGAGGTAGCTTGTTGGTCGTATCAGAGCGGTTCTGAAAATCCTCCATGATCTCCTGCCGCGGTACACCGAGGTGATCGAGGAACAAACGGGTGTCCTCCTGCCACAAATTGAAAGACACGCTCATCGGAAAGGCCGCATCTTTCAGCACCTCGTAGGCGTGTGGCCTGAGATGTTCCGGCGTCGCCAGCAACTCTTCGGCCGAAAGGGTCGTCTGATGGCTGAAACTGGCCGTCGCCGGCGGAATGGCGTTTTCGAGAACCTCGTTTACGAGGTCGATGTATGGCAGCGGCGTATCCGTGTTGGCACAACTCAGTTTTATGTTGGCGAGATCCGGCCGACGATCGAGCAGAACGTCCTGTACCGAGTCGCCCGGCGCCACGGCCTTTTTTTCTTCCAGAAAACGCAGCATGTCGGCCAGATAGGCGGCCGGACTGTACATCGAACTGCAGTGCTCGCAGTCGCAGTAATCCACCGACCCGAACAGAACCTCGATGTTGGGTATGTCTTTCTTGAACTGATTTACCTCCGCGGCAGTGTAGGTAAAGTCGGGCACCACCGTCGGGCTGTCGCGCAACAGATCGAAACGCATCCGCATCAGCGTACTCAGGGCATGTGCGTATTGATGCTCGGCACGGCGGTACAGGCCGAAGATACTGCGCCGCTGCAGACCGCGAGCCTCCAGTTGCGCAACCAGCCTGTCCTGACCGGTGAAGTAAATCTGCATCGAGCTGTGCAGCTTTTCATTGAGTAATGCCGTTCCGAGTTCAGCGTTCTGGGCAATGCGGTGAACCCGTTGAATAACTTTGCCTTCCGCCAGCGCCGCTGCGCTGAGAACTTCCTGGTTATCCAGATTGCTTTTTTCCAGGTTGTCCCGTCCGAGGTCGAAGTCTTCGACGCTATCGATAAACTGTGCCACCTCGGACACATGTGTCAGGCCATGCTCGGTCGATCGGCCCACGTCGGCCACGAGCGCAACGCCCGGATAACGTTGCTCGCTGCGAGATCTCAGCGTAGCCGCATAGGTCAACAGGCGTTCGTTCTCGTCCTGACCGTCGATATTGCCCGGTATGCCGCCGCCCCCGGCCCGAATCAGGCTGCCCCATTCGTCCTGGGTAAGTTTGGCGAAGTCGGATGCTCGATTGAAGCGCGGCTCCGCGGCGTCATCCATCTTCGCCATGAGAACCTGCATTGTGCCAGAGTGATTCTTGGTGATTGATCCGAGATCGACTACGGTACGGAAGCTCTTAAGAGTAGCGGTGTCGATATTCTCTGCCTCCAGCTCGTCCCAGAAATCGCCCCCCATGCCCTGGTGCTGGATGAAAGTCCTGGCAACGGTCGAACGATCGGCAGTGGGTACCGCCGACAGGTCCAGGAGGGACTGCAAATCTCCATCGCCGACCAGCATCGGCTTGGTCAGCACGAACTGCTCGCGTACGTTCGACAATTGGGTGAGGATATTGTCGCGCTGCGGCTTGAGGATATGCGGAATCACGTTTCGCTCGAACGCCGTGTCGATTGCCTCTTCCTGTATTTCATCGTCGAGGAACACGATGCCGGTGGTGAGTACGTCGACCATCCGCGGAATCCAATCCGCCCATTCATCCGGGCTGTCCGGGAACAGGTCGGTCGGTGTTTCCGGCGGCAGATTTTGACGCAGGAATCCGTAGAAAACTGCTGGTGGCAGCGCAGCGACGCCGATTTCGTCGGCAATGCGAAAGGCGAGCGAGACACGCATCACTTGCTCTGGCAACATGCCGGTCTCACGACTCAGGAAAACGACATCCTGGCTCGCATCGCTCTCTTCAATATCCTCGATCGACAGACCGGCAGACTCCAGCGGTCCGGATAAGGCATTGACGCGCGCCTCGAAGTCGGAGACGCCGCGGTACGGGTCGTCTCCCTCGGTAAAGTTGACCCAGTGTACCTTCTTGACGCGGTACGAATTTCTCTCCGCTACGACATTTCCGGCCGCATCGAGCATCCTGACGACGATGTGTAGCGGCTCCCGCGGCGCCCGCGTCACCGGATCAAGAGGCGGTGAGTAAAGTATGTCGTAGAAGCCGCTTTTGAAGGTCTTGCGCTCGCCGAGCAGTTCGTCGTTGCCGCGCAGGCCCTTTCGAAATACCTGCACCGTGACGCCGGCCTTGCCACGCCACTGAGCATCGCGCACCGATCCCCTCACACGGCAGCGATCGCAGCGTATGAACTGCGGATTTGTCTTGGCCAGTTCCTTGTTCAGCGCCTTGGCGGTTCCACTGTCGACACGTCCGGTAATCGGAACGACATGATCGCGCTGGAAGTTCTTGACAGCCTCGCGAGTGGTCTTGCCGAAGACCTGTTTGTCGTATTCCTCGGCATGAATCTTGTAGCCGAGCCAGGCCAGGTTCTTCTGCAACTTCTGGACTTTCTCGCTCTTCATGTTGAGACGCAAGTAGTGAACGTTGCGTGTGAGCTCGGAAGGCTTCCTGGTTTTGAGCATCTTTCTCGGCTTGGGCTTGCTCCCGGCGATGCTCGTAATGACCGATTCAAGTTTCTCATCCGTCGCCGCATCGATCTTGCCCGTAGCGTGTAACTTGTATTTCTCCTGGAATGCCTTGATGAACTTACGTGTCGTCGGCCCGACATTCTTGTTCTCTACCTCTGCTTCAGCCACTTTCAGATCGACGAATTTCTTGCGCCTCAGAGTCTCGAAGCGTTTGTGGAGTTCGGCAACATGATCGGCATCGCGATATTTCTTGTCTGTCAGCGCTTCGTTTAGATGGTCTATGACTTCGGGTGGAAGTTCGCCGCGTTCAGAGATCCGTGCCTCAGGCGCAATTTGGAGTATCGACGACCGGGTGCGCTCGCCGACCGTGCGCGCGCGTTCCTCGCTTTCATCGACGAAGCCGTCGGTCAGGAATCGCAGCACACGGTGAAGGTTTGCCACGCTACGTTTGTTGATCGGGTTGAAAGCTTTGCTGATGCGCTTCACGGTAACCTCCTAGCTGACGCCCTACGCAAGAAGCGCGAGCGGTCAAACGATTATTCGTCCCAATACAGGGCCTTCAATACCGCCTCGCCCAGTTCCTGTTCGTTACGAAGTGGTCGGGCACCCTCCGGCGCCTGCTCAAAGCCTCTGCCATCTCGTCTAGGCACCCATCGTTCTACTTCCAGCTTCCCCTTATCTTCAAGTACCAAACACATTTGCGCACCTTCGTTAAAGTCCTTTTCCTTTCGTATTCCGAAGCGCTTCAGTAAGGGGGATTTCCACCCCTTCGGCCGCTGCTCGACGTAAGGACTTGCAAGAGAGACCTTGATTGAGGCGCTAACCGCGGCCTGCACTTCATCGGCGATCGGTGGCACCACCAATATAGGCTCGGAATCAAAGAAATCGCCGCCCCCTCCACCCTGTGGAACTACGATGATCTCACCCTGACGTAAAAAGATTACTACTGCACTCATTGAACCACCCTGATGTTTAAAGTTATGCCCATCTGCTGCGCCAGTTGCGCGGCGCGCTGCAGTTGTGCCAATTGAGCTGGTGTTGCCACGTTCGGAGGTATGGCAACCTCGAGAACACGCACCGTGTTGGCGGATACACGAACGAGATCACCGCCCCAGCGCCCACCCGCGAAATTACCTAGACTCGTCAAATACTGGCTGATCCGGTTAAATACGGCGTTGCCGCGCAAATAGGATTGTGCCGCGAGATTGATGCTTTTGATACTCGTGATACGTGTGGCCAGATTGTTGGCGCCGCGCACCCACATGTCGATCGTCGGGAAATTGCTGGCGCGCATCGCGTTGCCGGGGAGAATGCGGACCAGCGCCGCCTCGATCGCCCTTCCCCGCTGGAACGGGTTGAGCCGCCACACATTCTGAACCATCGAACGCACGACCGGGCTGCGGCTTGCGGCGCCCCCGGCCGTCATCGCAGCGACGATCCTCGCGTAGTTTGCCGTAATGAACAGGCTGGTTGCACGATAGGCGCTTGCAAGACGGGCGCCGCCGGCTAATAAGGCGCTGCCACTGATTCCACCCCCGGCGACTACGGCCGTCGCCTCGCCATAGGCCACGGCCATGATCGCGCCCCATGTTATGAGCGTTGCAGCGGCCAAACGGTTCGTGAAAGTCGCAATAGCCAGGCCACCGCGCTGGTTTATTCCTGCAATCCAGCGCAGGTATGGATCGCGTATTCCAACCGTCTGGTCTCTCAGATAGGGCCTGACATGCGCCGGCATGATGAAGGCCAGTGCGGGGGTTCGGATATTTCGCAGCTGTTGCAGGTCTCGCTGGTACTGTTGCGCTACCGCGCTGCGCGCAGTGGCCGTCTCGTCGCGCACGGCCTGCCGGGCGGACGCTTCACTAGCGAGCGCCCGATCCCATTCTTGCCGCAGATCGGCCCTGGGCAAATTGGCCTGTGCGTATTCGTCGGCCGCATCAGCGAACTCTTCGAAATGGGCATAATCCTGTGGTACGGGGCGTCCGTTCGTTCCATCAGGATCCACCTGCATGATTGGGTTATTGGACACGTACGAATAGACGTTCGGCCCGTCCTTCAATCCGATCGGATCCGCCGACAACCAGCGTCCGAGCCACACGATGTAGTAGCGCGCGCCGTGATAGTTCAGGCCGCTTTCCTCGTCCCTTTCCTTCGCGCTAAAGCGATAGCGCTTGTCGGGAATCGTCAGGCTGCGCACTGCCTGGTAACTGGAGCTGCCGAATGGCGTGTACTCTTCATAGCTTATAAGCTGCGCCTGCTGGTCGAGTTCCAGACTCACCGAACCCAGGTGATTGCCCAACTGATACCGAATCAGCTCAATTGGCAACGGGTCTGTCGTCGCAGTGTCCCGGGTCAGTGTTTCGACGATGGCCAGACGACGCTGGTCGTCTGTGATGTGCAGAGTCTCCCGCTCCAAATTAACGTTGACACCATTGTTGTTGTACTGGCGATAGACTTCGAATCCGTTGAGGTAGATTCTCTCTTTCAATCGGGTGGGTGTTTGGCCCGGCTGGGCCCGCCGGTCCGTGATCTTGCGCACTCGCTGTCCGCCGGCATCGTAGACGTACCAGGTCGTTTCCGGAATGCTGCCGTCATTCGTTACTTGCCGCGCCGATGCTCGAAGTTGATCGCGAAAATCCCACTGCATCGACGGCAAGTGCGGCATTGCCATGATGTTGCCCTGCTGTCCGGCGCCACCGGCATACTGATATGTACGCGTGGTCGCCCCGATCTGCGTTTCGCTCAATCGATTATTGAATTTCGCCGGCTCGAGCAGACTCGCTTGATCGTAAGTGTAAGCACGTGTCCAGCCAGGATGGTTCGGGTCCGTACCACGATGCTGCATCGCCAGGATATTGCCGACCGCATCGTACACGTATTTTTCCAGATACCGTCCCATCGCCATGCCGTCGCCGGGATGGGCAAGACGCGTGTGAAAACTGTTCATCGCGCCCGGTGCGCTGGGCGGGCTCCTGATACCGCCCAATTGGCCAAGGTGCTCCCGACCCGTCGCGGAGACCAGGCGATAGATCGCATCATAGACGTAGTCGTTGTTCGACTCGATGCGCTGGTTTCGAAAGAAAATCTGTTGCTGCGCGTCATCGCGAATGTTGGTGACGTTGCCGACCGGGTCATAGGTGTAACGAAGATTCTGTATCTGGCACCCTGGCCAACCCGGGAGTGCCGGCTCCGGGCAATCTTCGGCAAATTCGACTTGCTTGCGACGCGTTAGCATGTGCATCAATCGAAAAGTCAGTCGATCGTACTCGTACGTGGTCGTCGCTTCGTTGCCGTATTCGATCAACGTGCGCTGGCCTTTTGCGTCGTAGTCAATATTGGTGACAAACGGAGTCCAGACGGGCACGCCGGCCTGCTGCCTGTCCTGCAAATTCGCCTGTACACCCTGCAACAGGTTCGCTTCGTTGTAAGAGGGTCGAATTGTATTCCTCAACATCGATGCACTGTGTGGTGCAACGATTTCGATAGGACGATTTCGCGCATCGAAAGTGCTGCTGCTCTCGAACACTTCGCTGTCCAGATGTGGCGCAAGCGCACTATTCAGCGCGACAAGATCGATTGTCGTTGTCGTATCGGCAGGCAAGGCAGCCTCGGCCACGCTCCAGTCTGTCGACCGCTTGTATTCTCGTGAGAGGCGACGAGACGACCTGGTAAGGTTGCCCTTGAAGTCGTACGTTTCATCGCTCAACAGGCCCGCCTGATCGAATTGAAGAAACAGCCTGTTGCGCAAATTGAGCTGCCGGTCCTGCGGGTGTTGTTCGCCATAAACCAACCGTTCCGTCAATATCTCCTGCCCCGCCGGCACGGAAACGTCACCGGTCACGAAGGATCGCGTAGGACGATGCAAGGGATCGTACTCGGAGCGAAAGACGTGGCCGCGACTGTCCCAGGCGAAGATCCGCTTCGCCAAAACGTTGTCGAGCATCCAACGTTCAGCCGCATCCATGCTTGCCTGGTAGATCTCGTTGGACAGCATGTCGTAGCCATGTCGCATCACGATCCGGTCGTTGGCGTCGACTACTTCGCGTTGGTTGCCTTCTATGTCGTGAACAATGCGAGTCGTGTAATGTTCTTCGACCAATTCGATCGTGCCGTCGGCTTTATCGCGATCGAACTTGTTGTGACCGACCGTCAGAAAGGTTCGTCCCAGTGCGTCCATGTGCTTCACTATCGGTGTCGCACTGTGCATCTCCGTGCCGAGCGCTGCTGCCTGCTCCTGAGGTCCCATCGCGCCGAGCTTGCGGCGCTCATTCCAAGAAGGTAAGTACTCTTCCTCCGACAGGCACTCGAAGAAATGGCCGACGTCGGCATCCAGCCTGGGATCGGCGATCAATATCGTGTCGTTCAGATCCCATGATTCGTGCCGCCACGAGTCGAACACGACTTTTTCGAAGGAATGATTGGGATGAAGAGTGGCCACGACGCGTCCCACCGCGTCGTAGAAAATCGTAGGACTGACGCCGATCAGAACGTCCAGTTCGCTGTCATGAGTATCGGTAAAAAAGGCTTCAAACTGCCGGATCTGCTGGCCCTTGTTGTTGAACACGGCCCACCCCGAACCTACCCAACGGGGCGCAACGTCGTTCGCAGTAAGCTCAGGCTGGCCATCCGGTCCAACGATGATCCGGCCCTGCGAATCGCGTCGGGGAACCTTGCCCGGTTCGGCCTGGATTTTGCTTTGGATTTCCCGACCAAACCCGTCGGAATACGAAAAGCTCGTTTGAATTTTCGAATGCTGACCCGTCCCTAGATCGCTGACGTGTGTCTCCCGCACGATCGTCGCGGCGAGGCTGGGTTTCCACTGTCCGGGATCGTCGGGATTGGCATCATAGGTACGTTGAAACCGGCCGATATCGTAAACAATGCGAGTCGTTGCACTGCCCAGCAAAGTCGCTGACATCGCGTTGGGATCCGCCGACTGCAGAAAATCCGTCGTTTGCTGCAATGTCAGGTCGGTATCGAAATCGTCAAACGAATCCCCGAGAATCTCTGTGGACTTGCCCATCAAGGCGGTACCGACCACCATGCCCATTACGTCGAAGGTCACCTCGGATCGATTGTCATTCGGATCGATGATCTGCCTCGGCTGCAACACCCGATAGTCGTAACGGGCCTGGATTACGTTATTCAGTGCGTCTCGGGTTTGGCGAATGAAATAGCCGTGGTTATCGTATTCGATGAAGGACTCTGTCGAAAATGCACTCGAATGAACGGCATCACGGTACCGCCGCGGCATGAAGAAATGCCGCAAAGCCTGGGCCAATTCAGCGGCTGCAGTATCGCTGACGTTGGCCGAAAAGAAGGTTCGCCCGGAAGGAATCCACCAGTTTTCATCACCTTCGCTATGCACGTATTTGCCGCTGCCGGCAAGTGCGGCGTCAAGTTCGGCCTGGGAGAACTTTCCGCTGTCGACATACGTCTGTCTGGCCAGAGCCGCAGTAAAAGCCAGTTTATAGGTCACGCCCGGCAGCGCCCTCGATTCGAGCCCGTCCCGCGGCAACAGTGCCAGCGGATCATTGAGGGATACGCCGCAGTCATTGGGCCGGTACAGCGTCCTGACATGCTCTATCAGGCGTTTTTGTTCTACGCCCGTCGTTGGCGTCTCTTGATACTCGATTGGGGCGGCGGCGAGGCAACTCGTCAGAATTTCATCAAAAGGGAAACGACTCCTGTCTGTCGCAGGACGCAACCCGGTCAATTCGTAGGATTCCAGTTCGCTCGGCAGCGGGGCGTGGTAATCACCGGCGGTCGATACGCTGTTTGTAAATCTGTGTGAGTTGTAGACCGCCAACGTCGTTTCCTGGACCTCCTTGTCGTTGCCGGTCAAAGGGCTCAGTCCACTCCTCCGCCCATAGCTCAGGTTGACGGACTTCAATACATTGCCGAAGTCATCCGCCTCGAGAGTCAGCGTGTGGCTGACCCGGGGATCGGCCGGATTTCGGTCGTATTGATAACTCAGTTCTTCACGCCGATGAGAAAAGAATACCGCATGTCTATTGCCGCCCTGCGGCTGCAATTGCCGAACCGTGAAAGTGTGTTCCACCACGGTAAAGGGATGAGGTTCCTTCTCGGAGCCGTCTAAAGCATAGACTTCCTGTCGGAGCATGGTTCCTTTCAGCGATCTGCAGGCTTCGCGCTCTTCCTCCGCCGACAGGCCATCCGGCAGTTGTGTGTCGGCCAATAGAAGTTGACGAGCCTGCGCATCCGTTAGGCCGGTTTCGCGATAATACTCACCGGTATCGAGTTCATCCAGAAGGCCGGCATGGTAGTCGGAGACATGATGTCGGCCGAAATAGATTCCCGTGTGAAACCATGTCTTGGTCAATATGGGCGGCACATGCGAGGCTGCATCGCAGTTCGTAGCTTCGGCGGCCGCGTCGTCGACATTGAGTGCCTCATACTCATCCGTATCCCACTGTTCGACCATTCCGAAGCCGCGGAACTCACGCTCCTCGCCGTCGAAATAGCCGTGATGATAGGCGTAACGCGTAACAAAGCGGTTACGGCTGATGTGGTCGTAAGTCTCGACCCTCTCGACAACGTGAACCACGAACGGCAATCGCGTAACCCAGGGCCGGCCATCGTATTTGTCCTGCAGGTAGAAACGTGTGGACGGGGCGTAGTGAACCCGGGTCTCGGCGCCCAGGTTGTTGAACGTCCTGATCAACAGATGGGGCTTGTGGTCCCCCATCAAATTGACATAACGCATGGGCCTGCCCGTGTCAGCCGACAGAGGCGATGACCAGACCAGACAGGCCGTGCCGTTGCCCAGCAAGTCGGTAGCCACTACATTGACGAGACTGTTTACGCGGGCAAAAGCACTCAGTACCTGCGGCTCGCTCCAGGCGTTGCCGGACCGATTGAAATAGAGGCGTGCGCCGTCGCGGTGCAGATAAATAATATCGACCATGCCGGTGCCATCGATATCGGCAAGCCTGATGCGTTGCTGGTCGAACTGGTCCGGCTGGTCGAAGACGGGCGAGTTCTGCATCATGATTTTCGCGTCGAAACGACCATGCCCGAGGTTGGGCCAGTAGCAGACTTCTCCGTTTCGGATGCGAACCAGATCGGTCAGACCGTCGCCGCAAAAATCTGCAAGGTAAATACTCTGGGCGGCGTCGGCAAAAACGATTCGAGGGCCTTGTTCTTCATCCAGCGCCTGGACGACGCGGCGGGCCGGAGCAAAGCCCTTCTCGGCCAGCGATGCATGCCAGAGGAAAGCATTGTCCTCGGTAATCAGCACATCGGCATGGCCGTCACCATCCAGATCGATGAACCGCAGATTGGGATCGCGGGAGTCGCGATTGAGACGCGATTCGAATGCGCGAAATACCTGCCAGCCCTCGTCTTCGTCATGCTCGTAGAAACCGGGGGTCGTCGTATCCAGCGCGACGAGATCCAATTGTCCGTCACCCGCCAGATCCAGCAACCGGGCGCCGCCACTCAAGCTCAGATTGGGTTTGGCGGACACGGTCTCCAGCGGAGCGAAATCGACGGAACCGGGGCTAAGCGGGCTCAGATTTCGTTTGTAATACCAGGTACCGTGCTGCTCGGCAAGGACACCGGGAATGCCCTCGCCGTGCAGATCGGCCCACAGGAAGCTCTTGCCATCCAGTCCAACGGGCAGGTTCTCCAGGCTCGCTGCGTCAACTTCTTCGACTTCGTCCTGCACCACGGCTTTCGTATATTCGAATTGAACCGGTGGCATGCTGCTCTTCAGGTAAGCGGCATCGCCGTCACGTTTGTAGGCGCTCTGGATAGCCGTTTCCAAGGTACTGTGAACCGGGCTACCTGGGTCGCCAGGATCATGACTGCCGGAATAACCGAAATCGGTTGACCGTGTGAGGCAGTTGTCGCCGACGCCTTCTTCGCCGGGAAAATGATGGAACATCAGTGCCCGTCGGCAAAGTCGCGTTGTGCGGACCTCGAAACCGGATCGATAACTGGAGAAAGAGTCCTCACGCAGGGTCCACTCGGCGGAATCATCGGGACTCGGCGCATCGGCGTCATGTTCGCCGTAGTCGAACACGACCTCGAACATCCAGCCAGCATTCTGGATCTGCGTTTGAGTCAGGAATCGCGGGCGTTGACCGCCAGCATCCAGCAACGAAACTCGGTTGCAGTAGCGAATGTGCTTGAGATATCGATTGGAGGTGCGCCTTGGATCGCCGGGGTCGCCACGGTTTCGTTCATGTACGTCGGAAGAGTCCACGCCCGCTCCGTCCTCTGCCTTGTAGTCGTACAGGATGCCGTTGCCTTTGTCGTCGCGCGACTCGCATACAAGCCAACTGAAGACGCGTCCGGGGTCTTGCGGGTCGGCAATTCGGGACGTCGAGTCTTTGCCGTAGATGGTGAGCGTGTTGTCCTTGGAGAGTGATCGCCAGTGAACGTCGCCATCAACCTTGCGCGTCCAACGCTCGATGCGCGCGAACAAGCCTTCGACGCGCGGGCGATATCGATGAATCGTGTAATCCGCGAAACTGGAACCGTCCTCGAACCGGCTCCCGTCCGGATTGAGCACGGGCACCAGATCTTCGGCATTGGAGAGTAAAAACACGTCCGATTGCTCGGCATCGAGATAGCGGGGCAGTCCCTTGTCGGTTTTGCGGGTAATTGACGGTAGGTTCAGGCTCCAGCCAAGGCCGAATGGGCCGTTTCCGGCCCCGGAATCGTAAGAAAGTGCAAGCTCGGGACCAAAGCCGGATCGCCCCGGACTGGTGGCAATGGGCACGGTGATCGAGCCGGTACCGGTTACTGGGTTTGCGGCAAACTTCTCGCCGATGCCGCGAATGGCACCGCCACCTTTGGGTAGGCTTATCGACGGAGCCTGACTGGCCGGAGGCGAACTCCCACTCTGTTGTTTTGCGGTCGAGGATCCGGTCTGTTGCCCTCTACCATCTTTATTGAGGCTGTCCATTTGCCTTGTTTTCAGATCTAGATATCGATATTTTTGAGCGGTCCGATTACTGGTTGCTGGCTACTGGCTAAGAAGAAAGTGAAAATCGATGCACGCGTCAAAGAGGTCGCTAGAGCACACCGTACCAAAAATATAGACATTTGAAGCGTACTTTTCCACTACCCGGAGGCCCTACGACACCAGTTGGTGGAACCGGTAGCACAGGGACACCAACTCCAACGCCTGGCGCGCCCGGGGGGTACAAGTACGACCACACCGACCGCGACCAAAAAGCAATTCTACGGCACCATATCGCTCGACCCGGTGAAAGCCAAGATGGACTTCGCTACCATTATGGATGAAGTAGTTCAGCAGTTCACCGCCAAGCTCGGTGTCGACGTCACGATTTCGGTTGAGATCGAAGCCAAAAGCAATGCAGGTTTTGATGAAGGGCTTCAGCGCGCTGTGAAAGAAAACTGCAACGTACTACGCTTCAGCAATGCGGAGTTTTAAGAGGAATAATTATGGCAATCAAAACCTTAAACAAGGTCGCACGGATTCTCCGTGCTGTCTGGGCCTTGCTTGTCGCCATGGTCCGCTTTCTAGCTCGTCTTGTGGGAATACTGGCAGAAGGCACCAAGGTGCCTAACACCAACGACGCCACCAATCACGCTGTTCGTGGCGGCGTATTGAACTATCGTACCGGTAAACTGGATGACGGTACCGACCCCTATGGCTGGTACGAGCGCGATTAACGTCTTGCCCCTTTTGTTGCCAGTGTTTTTCCAATACGCCCTCCCTGATTACCTGCTTCCTGTGCGGGCGCCTTGAGTGGGCTTGTTGCTGATTCGATCGTTCTTCCGATCTTCACACCCGCCCATGCCATCATTCCGCTCCAGAGCAACGGCAAACCCAGATAGAGGCTGGTCGTGATCATGTTGAGCAGCATGCGTTTGATGTCGTGCTCGCCGGGGTTGGCGAACATCTGCAGGAAGACATTCACATCCGGGTACATGGACAGGATGAGGTTCTGATCCACCCACAGCGCCAGGTACCAGAGCACGCTCCAGAACTTGACGGTGAAGATGGCCATGGCACCGATGACCATCATCGAGATGGAATAACGCGACAACACCACGATCATGGGCAGCAAGGCGTAGATGCCGAGCAGCAGCACGGCCTGCACCATCGGGAGCGCCTGCAGGACTGCGGTCATGGTGACTGAGAACAACGCCGATGCAGCCACCACGCCACCCGATGCCAAGCCACCCTTGGCGACATTCTCCACCGTACTGAGTAACCCGGTACTACCGGAATTATGGGCCACGAGGTCGTTGTTCGACCATGATGGCGGTGCATTCGCCAGAACGGTCTTAGCCACTGCATCATTTTGCTGTTCGCTGGCCAGGGCCGGGGCAATCGCAACCACGAGACCTGAAAAGCCGGCCGATGTGGCATCGGCCTCGTTAATCAACTTTTCACGCAGGCCAGCCGAGGCGTCCTCCCACCACTGCTTGCAGTAAGGCCTGCCCCAGGTGGGTGGAGCCGCAGGATCATATTCGGTGTCACGGGCCGCATTGTAGGCCCAGCCGCTGACCTGGGTGGTGGCACGCAGGGTGTCATAGTAGCCCGGCGTATTGCGATAGACTTGCGAACCCATCCAGTCCGGATCGTCGGGGCCATAGGTTGTCAGCAGCGCATTCACCGCAGCGGTGGCGGGTCGTTCTGACTGGTACATCGACCGGGCCGGAATGTAGCACTGGCTGAAGAAGTCGCTCACTTCCTGGCGGAGGCGCGGGTCGGCAATGGTCGCGAGCCGTGCCTGTTGTTCGTAGGTACGCATATCCGCAGCGCTTGGAAGGCCTTCGACCACCGCATGATTGAATCCCGAGGTCATCGAGAGTACCGCATACCACCACACCGGGATGTTCACCGTTGCCGGCGAACCGGTGAAGCCGGTGGAACCGTAGGTGCTCTGGGGTGCGGCCACGGTCGCCGTCGGCGGTGTGGGATCGATCAGCGTTGGTGGCGGCGTGTAGTTGAGTGAAGCGGCGTTCAGTGGCGTCAACGCGGCCGGTTGGCCGGATAAAACAACCACCAATAGTGCGATGAAGAGCTCCAGCTCCATACGCCGCAACGACAATCCGGTGACGGTACCGAACTCACCACCCTGCGCCGGTTCCCGCCAGTTGTCGATCAGGATGCCAAGGAACGGCAGAAATACGATACCGGTACCAACCAACACATCCCACAAAATGCCGTAGAAGGTCCAGCCGAACAGTGTCGTAAAGAGTTCGAGATAGCTGTCGACGGTCATGCCCTGCTCCCCTGCAGTGCGACCAGCACCTGACCGAGCAGGTTCTGCCCCAACACCAGTTCGATCACGACGAGCCAGGTCACGATACGCCAGCGTACAGCGAGCAAATTCGCAGCCTGTGTCTCATCCAGACGTCCCCAACGCTGAAGGGTGTTCACGATCCATGGCCAGCCCATCGCCAACAGGGCAATCAGCGAGACCCGGATGCCAGTCAGGAGCGGCTTCAAGGCATCGATCCTTGTCTGCACTGCAACTACGGAGGTTGTCTGGACTGAATGCCAGAGGAGGCCACCCACCCCCAGCGCCAGACCGAACGCCAGCAGGGTCAGCAAAAAGAACCAGCGCCGACGCATGACAATTCCGTTATGGGACACGGCCATTGCTCAGCGGGCGTGGATCGATGGTCGGTACTTCTGGTGTTTTCAAGGACGACTGCCGACGGGCCGCGGCGCGTTGCAGCAAGGTCGCAATCGTGTCGGAAACCACCTCCTTGCGTACCCGGGTCTCAAACAACAGGTTCTCGATCTCCTTGTCCAGCTCGGCGATAGATTTGTCCGCGTGCTCGCTGGCCACCTCGGTGGCATAGACCTCGGGCACCTGGCGGCCGGAAAGCAGCAAACGGCGGGCGTACAGCGCCTTCTCCACCGTGCGGGCCGTGCTGATCTCTGATACCAGCCGGCCCATGATGAGGCTCTGCTCGGAGGTCGGCATCTCCCGAATCGCCTCGATGACCTGCCGTGTGATGGCCACACCGGGGGCAGTAATATTGTCCAGGTTGGCCAGAGTCGGGGGCGTAGCCCCGGAGACCAGGTTCTGGATCTCCGTCGTTACGGTAGTCGCCTCCTGATTGAGCTTTGGCAGCAGCCCGGTACCGGGAATACTGTCCTTGCGGCAGGTATCACAGGTCGTGACGATGTTTTCGCCGACCACATCGACGACCCAGTTACGCGCCTCGGTTGGTGTAGTCCAGATCTCCGTCAGGCGGGTGGCTGATGCAGGAGGCACCGGGCCTGCCGTCGTGATCGGGCGATTCATATTGATGTTGTACCCGGCCTTGACGATGTCGCCGGTAAATTCAAGCACCGGCTGCCCGGTGCCCCCGGCCTGCCCACCGATCCAGGGCACGCCGTTGTCCCCGTTAGCAGTCTCGACGGCATCCTTGGCGGTTACCGCATCATTACCACCAACGCCCATCTGGAGCTTCCAGTCATTGCCTTTGGACAGCGTGATGAGATCGGCGTAGGGATTTTTGCCTTGGGCGATCTCGGCCTCCATCTGCTCGCAGGACTTGGTCGCCAGCTGCATGGTTTCCTCTGCCTGCAGCAGTGCGTTCTGGAACATGTCGTAGAGGCCGGGATTGGCGCGCTGCAGGATCAGCGCGGGCAGTGCGGCAATCGCGGCACTCGCCGCGGCCGTCATCGCGTTCATCATGTTGTCGATGCCGGCGCCGATGTCATTCAGCGTATTGGTCACCGCGGCCACGGGGTCGAATTTGCCGCAGCTGTAGCCCAATCCCAATTGCGCCGAGCCGCCCAGGGTAACGGATACGACAGAAGGGTTGGCAGGCGCCGATACAGGCTCTGCCCCACCGATTTCGTAATACCAGAAGCTGTCTTCCGTCGGCCCCTTGGTGATGGCATGCGCACTATTCAAACTGAGGAGTCCAATCAGTAGCCAGCTGATCGCGTGTCGATGAGGGAATGGGTGTTTAGCGTTCGTTTTCATCAGGGGTAAGCAATCCAGTCAATATCAAACAGAAACCACTGACCCCGGCGCTCACAGCACTTGTAGGGCCTCCATAGATTCCAGACATAGTCACCCTCGCTATCGACGCGGCCGCCACCCCAGCCGGCCAGGCTGGCTAGATCATTGGTACCAAAGACGTTGCAGCTCGATTCAGATAGCGGCAATAACATCTGCCAGGTGCCTGTGCTGCGGTCCTTCTCCATCAACGGACCCGGTGACCAAACCTTCATGGAACCCGATGAACCGGTCACGGGCACATAGACGTGCGGTTGCCCCGTACGCGTGACGATGTCACCTGCTCGCTGGGCATTGAGAGCAGCAGCCTTGGGTTCTTCGGCCTGTGTCGTCCAGCCGGTACGCGGATAGACACCACCCCAGGTCTGGAGGGGCCAGGTACCCACCTCGCGCAGACCGGGAATCAGGCTGGCGGGATAGAAGATCTCCGGGATCTCTTGCCGCCACGACAGGGCATCGAGGCCGGACTGGAAATAGGGAAAGAAAGAAGTGGTTTCTGACGGACACAACAAACCAGTACCAGCAACGATACCCGTCTGCGAGCTCAGCGGGTGGCCAATGGCGTCAGTTTCCCGGTAGACCAGATTCTTGTGGTCGCGCTCCGAAGTTCCTTCCGTTCGGTTGCCAGCGCTGTCGATCGGCACCGGCAAAAAGGCGCCCAACAGCCCCGTGGCCGCCGTCTTCTGCGCCAAACCCAGGGTCGCGCGGATCTCGGTCCACGGATTCCCGCCCAGTTCGTTGTAGGTACTGACCACCAGGTCCGGGTTGTAATGCCCCACCTTGATCGAGGTGCGTACGCTGCAGCCGGTCCAGGAGCAGCGCAACCAGAAACACATCCCAATAGGCATCCAGCGCATGCAGGAAAATGCCGCCGCTGTCGTCTGGGCCACGATCTGTGGTGTAGTCGTAGTACCGGAGAACCCGGTGACCGGCATCCATAGCGCAATGACAAGGCAGAATGATAGAAAGCTCTGGCGGATCATCGCTTGCCTTCCCGCCGCCATACCAGGTAATGCGCAAGTGCAGTCTGCACATCGGTTACGCCGTATACGACTGCCTGGCCATCGAAGACAATGGCTGGATAGCGATCGATGCGGTAATGCATGGCTTTTGCCAGTCCCTCCGCCGCTCGCTGCATACTTGTTCGATCATTCTCATTGAGTTTCTGCAGACGCTGCAATACGATTTTTTCGGACTGTTCAGGATCTGTTGTAAGGCCTTGAGACAGGTTTGTCTCGATACGCCGGATACCATTCAATTCGTATAGTTGAATATCCATATTCTGATCTGCTGTTTTACTGCCACTTAACGATTCCAACTGAAATCTTGAGCCTGTTGCGACAAAGACCTCGATAAGTAACGGCTGCTGGTAAGAAGGATCAGCATATGCCGTGCTGATACCAAGGAAGAGTACTGATACAGGCGCTATGAAATGAAAAATGTTCATAGCCGAGAATAATGCCTCGAACTATTAGGGCTTGATACGAAAAATCAATTCAGTGTCTGTTGGGGTTTCACCCAGCTGGTGAGGCGGATCTACGGAGCACGGAGCCGGGAGCGCAGATGCTAAACAGGAGGGGAACAAGCCTGGTAGAGCAGCCGAATCTGCAGGCGGATGTGACGCTGGCACGGTATGTCTTCGGAGACTCCCCCTTAGGGGTGAACGGGGGTGAGTTGATTAGGCCCGCACCTATCACTGCCCTTACCCGCACCATGAACAGCGGGGTGATGCAAGGGGTGTAACAGAACTATTTGTATCTAACCCCAAATATCCACCACGTGTTGTAAGCTATAGCCCTCGGTGCCAAGAAATAATTCGAGCACGGCCCCTTTAATTCGCTATCCGATACGGCGTCAGGAGCCGCTCTCACCGACAGAACCGGACAGCTCGACCGGTTTCATTGACCGAGCTTTCTTCAAGAACCTTTTCAAATCTGCGTGCCAACGTGGTAAGTTTTCTTTGTTCCATTCGGGTTTCCTTTTCAGGTTTCTATACAACTTCATGATTTGGAAACCTTGAATGGAACTCAAGATTATTTTTTCAATGCTCTCGTAGATTTATTTGATCCTACCTATGATGCAATGCTACTGACAGGCCGCACGTTTCGGGTCTTCGTGAGCTCTACGTTTGACGATTTCAAGGTCGAGCGTAACGCGCTGCAGGAGCGCGTGTTTCCGAAGCTGCGCGAGCTCTGTCTCGCGCACGGCGCGCGCTGGCAGGCGATCGATCTTCGCTGGGGCGTGAGCAGTGAGGCGTCACTCGATCAACAGGCGCTTTCGATCTGTCTGGCCGAGGTCGCGCGTTGCCAGCGGCTGAGCCCACGGCCCAATTTCATCGTGCTACTCGGCGATCGCTACGGCTGGCAGCCGGCACCTCCGGAAATTCCTGAGGACGATTATCGCGCGCTAACCGATCGTATGGTAGGCGATGACCGCGCACTCGTCGCGCGATGGTACGCGCTCGATCGCAACAACGTGCCGCCGAGCTATCGCCTCCAACCGCGCGATGCCGAGCACGCCGATCCCGTGCTCTGGAGTGAGATCGAGCGCAGGCTCGTCGATGCTCTCAAGCGCGCCGCTGCAACCCTGGTAGCACAGCCGAATCTCGGCATCGGCGCCTCGGCGACTGAACGCGAAATTGACGCCGGCACGCTGACGGGCGAACTCGAGGCCGCCGCCCCCAATCATGTGTTCGCGTTCCTGCGGAGTATCGACGGGCTGCCCAACGATAAGTCGGCAAGCGTGTTCCGCGACATAGGGCCGGACGGTCGTCCCGACGCCGAGGCCTCCGGCCGCCTCGCCCGCTTGAAGCAACGTCTGTACACAGGACTCGGCGACAACGTGTTCAACTATCCTTCGGAATGGCTTGGGCGCCAAGCAAACCGCGATGGGCCGGCGATTTCCTACGCGCACATCAATCGGCTCTGCGACGACGTGTATGACGCACTTCGCACGGTGATTCTCACCGAGATCGAGCAGCTCTCGCAGCGCGACCCGACCGATGTCGAGCGCGATGCACACGCGGAATTCGGCCGCGAGCGGCGGCGCCATTTCATCGGACGCGGACACGAACTTGAGCGCGCCGCACGCTATCTGAGCGCAGCCGAGGCCGGACCTACCCTGCTCGTCACAGGTGCGCCGGGCTCGGGCAAGTCCGCGTTACTGGCTGAGATGGTCGAAAGAACGCGCGCCATACATCCCGATACCGTGATCGTGGAGCGCTACATCGGCGCGACTTCGAAATCGACGAACGGCGTCGACCTTCTCCGAGGGCTCTGTGCCGAGATCGCGCTAGCCTATGACGTCGCGGAGCCTGGCGAAGCGGGCAACTACTCCGAGCTCGTGCACCGTTTCGCAAAGCTGCTCGGCAGCGCATCTTCCGACCGGCCGCTCATGGTTTTCGTCGACGCGCTTGATCAGCTCCCGGACTACGATCCGGCGCGCGATCTTGCTTGGCTTCCGTTTCGAACCGGGCCGGAGTCGCGCATCGCTGTTTCCTTCATCCCCGAGGCGCTCGCAGACGCGGCTGCGCGCATTCAGCCCGGGCGTTCAATCGCGCTCGAGCCGCTGTTGGCGGGTGAAGGCTCTTCATTGCTCGATCATTGGCTCGCAGACGCAGGCCGGATGCTGACGTCCGTGCAACGCACGCTCGTGCTCGACGCGTTCGGCGAGGACGGACGGCCACTCTATCTCAGAGTCGCGTTCGAACTCGCGCGCCGTTGGCGATCTCACGACAACCCGCACCCACTTGCGCGCAGCATCTCCGGGATTTTCACCGAGTACATCGGCGAGCTCGCAGATCGGAGACGCCACGGCCCGCTCTTGACCGGGCGGGCGCTTGGCTTTCTGGCCGCGGCCAAGCACGGGATCGCCGAGGACGAGATGCTCGACCTCCTGGCAGCAGACAATGAGGTATTCAAGGACTTTCTCGCACATGCGCGCCACGAGCTACCAGCCGGCACGGCGCGCCGACGGTTGCCGGTCGTCGTGTGGTCGCGGTTACACATCGATCTCGAACCGTTCATTACCGAGCGGATGGCCGATGGCACACTCGTGTATAGCTTTTACCACGGGCAGTTTCGTGCCGCTGCCGCAGGCACGACCGTCGTCGACATGCCTAGGGCGCACGCCGCGATCGCGCACTACTTCGAGCAGCAACCACTTAAGCGCAGTGAAACTCATGCGCGCACACCGAATCTGCGCAAACTTTCCGAGCAGCCGTTTCAAGAGATGCACGCACGGCACTGGGCACAGCTAGAAGCAACGCTTGCGAGCTTCGCGTTCGTCGATGCGAAAGTGCGTGCGCTAGGCGCGCAGGCCCTCGTCGAGGACTATGAAGGTCTCAGCGTGAACGGCTACGAGCGGACCGAGCTGTCGCTGATCGGTGGCGCGGTTCGATTGGCGTCGCACGTCATCGACCGGGATCCCGAGTTGCTCGCATCGCAGCTGTGTGGCCGTTTGGTTGACACGGGCGCTCCATTGATTCGAGGGCTCCTCGACGAAGCGCGGGCACTCGCGCCCTCCATCTGGCTAAGGCCAGTCACGGCCTCGCTCGAGCGTCCCGGAGGCGCGTGCCTGCGCATCCTCGACGGCTACACCAATGGAATTATGAGGGCGAGTTGGTCGATCGAGCTCATAGACAACCGAGTACTGCTGACGGCCGGGCCTGCTGCGGAGAGCACGCTCAAGCTCTGGAACGTCGATACAGGCGCCGTGCTGTCCGATGTTGAGACGCCGTCTGGCAACGTGCGCACCTTGCTCGTCACCGGCCCCGAACGCGCGATCACGCTTGAATACTCGGGCTCATTGCGATTTTGGGATCTGCGTGTCGGTGTCGTGACGTATGCGTTCGAATTCGAAGAGACCAAAGACTCGGCATTTGTGCGCCTCCTTGCTATTCCACGGCTGCAACGCAACTTAGATCGCTTATCGGGCGGTGTCCGCTCGGTTGCACTGAGCACCGACAAGACACGTGTTGCCGGCGGGCTCGCCGACGGCACCGTGCGCGTTTGGGATGCCGAGACGGCAGAAGAGATAGAGCGCTTCGATCACTCCGAGCTGCCACCGGGACCCGCACCGGTCGGTATGGCCCATGAGGTCGCTCACGTCGAGTTTTGCACCGAGGGGCGTTTGCTGACCCAGTCGTATCGCAGGCTCAAGCTTTGGGATCTCGCGACCGGGACCGAGATTCATCGGCACGACATAGAGCACCCGCGATTCCTGGGCGCTCTACTCGTCACGTCCGACGGTCCCGCAGCAGTGTTCACAGTGGACAGTGCCGAGCAGGCGGAAGGCAGCGTGCTGCGCGTCTGGGATCTCGACTCGGGAAGGATTCGATTCGAACAGGCATATACGCAGAAACATACACCGATCGCGCTTGTGCCAGGCGGCCGGTTGCTGGCTGCTGGCTGGCGTATGCCGCTGCGTGTGCTCGATCTCGCGACTGGCGCGAACGTCTGGGTCGCGGGAGGACCTGTCGTGTGCCGAGCGAGCGCGCTGACACGCGATGGGCGGCTCGCGGTCATCGGTGACGACCGCGGCGGCTTGAGCCTCTGGGATCTCTCAAGCGGCCGCAAGGTCTGCACGGCCGACGGCCACTCAGGCGAGATCCAGGCTATCCGCATGAGCGGAGATGATCGGCGCATGTTCACGGCGTCGGAGGATAATACCGTCCGGGTCTGGGATTTCGAGGCGCTACAAACCGGCGCGACGCTCCCGAGCTCGCATGGCGTGCTGCGCCAGGTTGCGGTGCTCCATGACGAACCGACGGCCGTCGCAGCGCATTTCGATGGTACCGTTTCCACTTGGGACGTCGAGTCGGGTCAGCCCATGGCTGAACTCGGCAGGCACGGCCACGAGTTGCAATCGCTGATCGTAGCGCAGACGGATCTCTTCGCGGCGACCGGGGACGACAAAGGATTCGCAAAGATCTGGGACCTCAGTGGCAAACGATCGCCGCTGACGCTCGAAACGGGCAAGCTGCAGCTCACGGAGCTCACGTTCTCGAAGGACGGTGGACGGTTGGCGGTCGCACTCGGCAGGCACGTCCGGGACGCTCAAGAGACGGCCGCTGCATCGCGGGATGTAAACACGTACGTGAGACTCGTGACCGAGGATTCGCTCTCATGGGCATACGTTTACGACGTTGGAATCGAGCGGGAAGTCGGGCGCATGCGACTGTCCGGCCATCCGGCGGCCATCGCGCTCTCGGAGGACGGCAGGCTGCTCGTCACGGCTAGCGAAGATGTAGTTGAGCTCTGGCTCGTGGACACCGGCGCGCTGCTTCGCTGCTACGAGCTGGAGACGGACAGCGACAAGGCACTGGCCGTGATTCGTGACTTCTCTGCGGCCGCCTGTGTAGTGAAGGGACCCCGAATCGCCGTGATCGATCTGGTCGCCGCTGCTGAGCCTCGATTCTTTGACCCGCGAGTCGGCAGTGTTGCGGCGCTGCACGCGTGCGGAGCACCCGGAGCGACGCGTTTGGTCGTCGTGGGCAGCGAGGCGATCCGGATGTTTGACCTCGCGACGCTTGATGAGCTCGCATGCTTCGGCTCGGGCGATCGAGCGCTCGGAGTCGCGTTCTCGCCAGGTGAGGCCCACCTGGCTGCGGGCTTCTCGTCAGGCACCATCAAGGTCTGGAGCCTATCTACGATGCAGCAAATCGCACGATTCACCGCTGATTCGGGGGTCGGCACACTCGCGATCTCCGGCTTCGGTCCGACCGTCGTTGCGGGCGATCACCGTGGCTCGATGCACTTCCTGCGCTTCGAAGGTGTCGAACCCAAGTCGCACGACGTCGCAACGTGCCCGCCTCGGGCCGATCGGGACGAGCGACTCGCGGCAGTGCCCGATGAGCGCGAGCGTTTGCGCCGCGCCAATGCTCTGATCAGGAGCGCTGGCAGACTCGAGCGTAGCGAACACTTCGATGCGGCGCTCGAGCAGGCAGAAGCAGCACTCGAGCTGGCGGAACCTGGGGGAACAGGAGATGCCTGGGCGTCGATTCGAGGTGAAGCTTTGGCGCGAGTGGGCCAAGCTCAATACGCGGGCGGCGACGTACCCGCGGCACGAGAGACTTTCGAGCGTGCGCGTAAGATCGTCGAACCACTCGCCGCAACGCGCTCTGACGATGCGCCCCTCTTGAAGCTACTCGCAACCATTTGGACACGCATCGGCTTCGCGGCTCAAGCGAGCGGCGACTTTGATGCGGCGCTCGCGGCGCACACAGCCGCGCTCGCTGCAGCCGACCCTATCGCAGACATTGATCCCGGCGATAAGCCATTCCACGAACTTCGCGCACAAGCGCGCATGGCGCTCGGTGAAATGCTCGACATGCGCGGGGACGCTGAGGTTGCGCTCGAGCACTACCTCGCAGCCGTCTGTATCCTCGATCCGTTTGCGTCACGCTTCCTATTCGATACGCGTTTGCACAGAATGCGCATTCACGCGATCACGAGCTGCACTCGCACGGCAATCAACCTCGGCCGCTTCGAGCAGGCAGAGTTCATCAAGAAGCTGCTCGATGTGGCGCTCGTGTCCGGCGAGCTGCTCGAGCGTTATGGAATGCGAGATCTGGGGTCGTTCCGGAACCTCGCGCAAGCGAAGTTTCTGCTGGCCAGGGTCCACACGGCTACGAACGACACGGCGGCCGCGTTCGAGGCCTGCCGCGCGACGATCGCGCTGATCGAGTCATGGCCCACCGGCTGGTCCGCTGGCCAAGCCGAGATCCGGCACTGGTCGGAAGATGCAGCGCTTCTGGAGATCGCCGCGAACGCACGCCTGCAGCAGGGGTACCTGCTGCAGGCGCAAGGCGAGATCGTTGCGGCGACCCAGAGTCAGGTCGAGGCGCTCGCGATTGCCGATGCGCTGCACGAAACCCATCCCGCCGAGACCCGGTACGAGGTGCTTCGCGCCAGCATCCTGCTACAGCTCGGCAATTCCCAGCAGTCAAAGGGCGAGCTTGCGGCCGCGCTCGCAACGCTGCGTGACGCAGCCTCCATCGTGGATCATCTGCTAGTCAGGGAGCAGAATCATCCAGTGGCGCGCGAGCAGCAGGCCAACATCGACCTCAAGATCGGCGAAGTGCTCGCGCAGCAGGGAGACATCGAGCCTGCGGCGAGCCACATCTCCAACGTCGTTATGGCCATTGAACCAATACTCAAGGAAGCGCCGACGGCGTCCTGGCTGCGGCTGTATGCAACGGCGCAGATGCAATGGGGCTACCTCGCCAACGCCCAGGGCGATCGCGCGCTGGCAATCGATGCGCTGCGCGCGGCACTTGCGAATGTCGACGCGTTGGCCGAGTCGACGCCTGATGATCCGAAGGTGGCATGGCTACGGCAGAACATCCTCGCGCTCAAGAACCAGCTCGAGCCGCACTCACAATCCGAGTTCAGGTCAGCTTCCAGGCCAGGGCCAGCCGATGTACCAATACCAAATCCCGCGACCGATCCAAACAGGGCAACTGCTCTTAACATCGAATACCAGAAGAAACTGGCTGACTGGAAGGCATTACCCTGGTGGCAACGAGTGCGAACAAAACGACCAGAACCACCTCACGGCATTTGAATAGAAGAAAACGGCTTAACTGGGGTGTAACAAAATCATTGACCACGTCAATATCGCCTGGCTCAAGCAACAGGGCCACCGCGACCTGGTGGTCAGTCGCAAGCGCACGCGCGCCTTCGATCCACAGGCGGCGGTCATCGTCAAGGAAGCACCAGATCAGCAGATCCGGATCCACCACGTGCACAATGAGCAGACCCAGGAGGTCGAGCTTCATTGTCACTCCCAGGCCCGGGAACTCAAGGAGCAGACGATGCAGGACCGCGCGACCGAACACTTCTAGCAGCAGCTTCAGTCACTCGCTGACGGCTTTCGCAAGCAGGGCTGCACCAAACGCTACGACAAGGTGCTGCAGCGTCTTGGACGACTGCGCTAAAAATATCCTCGCGCCGCACAACACTATGCGATCGATGTCGAGAAGGCGCCAGAATATTAGGGGACGTAGCACGGTTTATTATCACCAGTAGGGTTGTTATTCGATTACCACCCACTCAATCTCAAACTACCCACCCCGAGGCTGAGCAATCCGCTCCGCAACTACATGCACCGCCTCCAACTCACCACATCCCTTCTCCTGCATGATTTTTGCCCGCTCCGCCTTCTCATACTTCTCGGTCATGGCAAGCGCCAGGGATAGCGGCGGCGGGACATTACGAAATAACGCTTCCATATTGTCTGAGAGCACTACACCTTCGACATACTTGCCCGGCTCTTTGCGAGCTGACAGCAACAGGCTGCGCTGCACGTCAGTCAAATCCTTGAAGCGGGCGATTTGTTCAACCTCCTCCTTGGGCATCACCAGGCACAGCCACCACTCCATCATGTTGAGCATCTTGCGACTGGCATCCGGGAAGTCTTCCAGATTCTGGGTGGCAATCCAGAACCAGGCGCCGAGCTTGCGCCACATCTTGGTGATCTTGACTACATAGCGCGCAAGCAACGGATTGGTGGTAATGATGTGTCCTTCATCGGTGACCACCAGTGTCGGCCTTGCGTCGTGCTGGTGGCGCTCTACCAGATCGTTGATATGGCTCATCATGGAGATGTAGGAGACGGTGAGCTGATCTTCGTAACCTTCCCGAGCCAGTATTCCCATCTCCAGAATCGTGATGTCCGCTTCTGGCCAGTGGGTGCCCGGTCGGTTAAAAAAGTGTCCGGCGAGACCTGAACAGAACAGCGCCATGCCGTCGCCCATCTCGATAACTCGATTGCGCCGATGGTCCGGCAGGCTTTCATCATGACCGATACTCTGCAGTGCGGCGACGACATCCTGGGTGAGTACCTGATCACGACCAGCCTCCTTGACGGTTTTGGCCGCGAGGAAAATCGCATTCCGGATTAAAAGTCGGTCAGCTCGGGTCATGCGCGCATCCTCGCGTTCATCACCCCCGGTGATCATGATGCGGGCCGCGATCTCCATTTCGCCGAGCACGTCGCGGCCGGTTCCCTCCTCATCCAGCTCGTCGTCTTCTTCCAGTTCGTCCGGATCATCGCGCAAATGCTGCTGACGTTCTTTCTGCAATACACGCAAGGCATCGGCAAACGGCGGCAGACTGACATCGGTTTTCGGGTTCAGGGTAACCTGGTTGACGGCCAGACCATGGGCCTGAAACTGCTGACCTAACAGCGAGAAGGAACCGCCGGCCTCGATGATGAAGATGCGCGGGCGGTACATGGCGGCCATCTGTTGCAACAGATAGACCAGCATTGCCGACTTGCCAGCACCGGTGGGACCGAGAATCAGCATGTGCGCGTTCTTTTTCCGGTCGGCCCGGTGCAGGGGATCGAACACAAGGGGTTCGGCACCCCGGTTGAAGAACACCAGACCCGGGTGGCCGGTTCCTTTGGATCGGCCATACAGCGGAAGCAGATTCGCCGTATGACTGGAAAACACCAGTCGTGAACGGCGACTGGATTTCTCCAACGCGGCATCGTAGGCCATGGGCAGATTGCGAATATAGCTGTCGAGCGCCAGTAGATCGGCTTCGTGCAGAATCGGTTGCAGCCCGTTGGGCAACAACAACGCGTTCAACTGATTGACATTGGCGCGCAGGGTTTTCATATCGTTACCGCGCACATAGAACCCAATGCCCAGCGGATAGAGCTTGTTACCGCGCGCCATCTCCCGCTCCACGGCCTCGGCGTCTTCCTTGGTGAGCTCGGCCTCCGCGGAATCACCCACTGCGGCCCGTTTGACCTGGGCAATGTGATTACGCGTGAAGTCCTGAGGCTTGGCCGTCAGGGTCAGCACCATCACGGTGTATTCAGGGAATCGATCAAACAGTGAGAAGACATGATCGCCGGCCTGACGCTCTGCGGTCATGTGACCGACCTCAGGCGCACGGCGCAGTCCCTGGATGGTCACCAGCGTATGCGGCAGGTCATCGAACCACCAGGTCGCCGAGGCATTGTCCGAGTGAGGCATCGTCAGCGTCAGTCGCTCGGCAAGATCATGCCCGAATGGCAGGTCTTCATCCCCCGGATAGGGGGCAATCTCCAGTAACTTATCGGGATCACCACCCGTAATCTCAGGCCTTGGGTTGAACCATTTCAGCAACCACTCGTAGAGATCCCGGCCAGTACCACGGCGTACCCGAATCCCGGCCGAGGCCAGTGAGGCTACCCACTTGGTGGCCACATCATTCAGAGATTCCTCGATTTCCACGGCGGAAGGCACCCGGCCATTGGGTTTCAAACGACGGTACAACGTGGCACGCACACGCCGGACCTGGCCTCGCCACTGGGTACCGGTCACTGCGGTATCTTCAAAGAGGCCACCGGGACGGGTAATCCTGGCGAGATGCTCCGACAATGTTTGCTGGAAGTGGCGGGTATAGCCTGACTCACGCGCGCCGGGCTGGGCATAGTCCGCGATCTCCTTTTCGAATCCCTGAAGACTCGGATCGTCCTGGACGTACACCTGCAGGATCCACGGAGCGTCGTCTTCTTCAGGAATGGCATCGGTCAGTGCGGTCTGGATCGCATCGCGTAGCTGCGTCATGAAAGCAGGTGTACGCGCCTCGGTACCGGCTGGAGTCAGTTCGAACAGGGCGCCGACACTGATCCCGTCTTCCAGTAGAAAGGTACGGCTCGCCGGGTTGTATTCCATCCACGGCAGGAAGTCGGTAAACGACGGCGGGCGTTCATACAGCTGCTTGACCTGGCTTGTGGTGACAGGCAAGTCTTCGGCTTTGGCATCCTGCGTCGCTCTACCTCCTGCATCCCTGCAGTCGTCGCTTTGCCCTTCTCGCTTTGAGGGCGTAGGGACTGACTTCATGAAACTCACCGGCGGATACCACCCTGATGACTACGGACTTCACCGGGTAGCGCATATTCCACCTGTTCATACATCGGGAAGGCCGTTGTATAGCCGGGCACCGGTGCGCCGGCTTCACCGGCCAGGTGTGGAAAGATGTACATCACCAGCGTTGGATTAGGCAGGCGCGGAAACAGTACATCGATCTCGTTAAAAGCATCTCGTGTGTAGCCATGCAACGCTGCATCACCCGAGACGATGGATCGGCTGCCCAACTCACCACGAATGACCTGGGGATTTTCGGCATTCATCTCATGCACGTGGCCCTCATAAATAGCCTTCATCGAAGGGCCATCCTGGGGTAGTACGGTGTCCTTGGTGCTGGCGCAACCAGCTAGCACCAGGCTAATCAAGCCGAGTGCGGCGATAGGGGTCGAGGTCGGTTTCATGGGTCAGTTTCCTGCCAGTGGCATCGAAATTAATAGGGAGTTCCCGGTCTACATGGATGGCAATGCGGATGCCTGCCGGGACGAAGACGGCATCGAAGCTCTGGGACTGGCGCTCCAGCAGCCACTTCGACACTTCTTCACTGCCGCCGGAAATGGTCTTGCCCAACACGAAGCGACCGGTATCGCCGCTGACGCTACTGGTGACACTGCCCGCATTGCTCACCACCGATGTCGTCTCGGCATTGGCCGCCGCTTCCGCCGCAGCCTGGATGGCCATCACACCGATCCGTTGGCTAAGAAACGCCGGCGCGTTGGTCTTGCGTTCACCGGTAATGCAGGGAATGCCCTGTTCGTCGGAGATCCAGCCCAGCGGCCTTTCTGCGCCACCTGCCTGATTGCCTCGGTCATCGCCGGAAATGGTTCGGATGGTGCCATCCTCGAAAACGAAGGTGACCGAATCGAGGCGACCGGTCACACAGGAAAGCGTCCAGTCTCCAACAGCGGTTCCACTCCACACCATGCCTTGAACGCCTGGCACTGTGAGACCATTGGCGGCCAGGTTATCTGCGCCGGTGATGACCTTGAACGGCATCGGATCACGGACCTGTCCTTGCACCGGCACCCGGCCGACCAGGGCCGTCATGGCTGTTGAACCGATCAGGGTGGCGTTACGGGGAACCGTATAAACGGGGTGGACGGTGCTGAGTTCCTGAGTCAGTTTCCCAGTCTTTTCAGTCGCCGATGTCAACGCACTTCCGGTCGACTGACCTACCCTCTGCAGCAGACTGTTTCCATTGGCCTCTAACGCAGCAGCATCGACGGCATCCAACGGTTCGACCCAGATCAGGCTGTCAGTAGTTGCGGCTCCTCCTCCGACGTCATCGAGGCCCAAACCCACCGGGATGTCGCTGCCACTTTGGTTGGGGTAACGCTGGGAAAGAGACTGAGACAGCGCATCCACACGCGCCGTCAGTGAAGAAAGCACACCGGCATCGATCCGGTCGCGTGACTCCCGGTCTTTTTCATGGGAGAGCAACTCACGCTTGACCCGGGTTGTGACGTTCTCCTCGATCTGGTGACGATTAGCCAGCAGTTCACGGTTCTCTTTGCGCAGCTGGTCATTGTCCTTGCGTAAAGCCTGTACTTCCGTGGTCATGGACGCGACATTGGCCGTCAGCGTCTTGATGGTATCGGCAGGACTGTCCGCATCCGGCGCAGGCGCCTGGGGCACACTTTCAAGAACGAGCGCATCTTCAGGTTCCTGCGAACAGGATTTCAGGGTGACGAATACCAGCATCAGTACAACGGCGCCGGCAAGCAGGGGTAAGAGTCGGTTGGAGGTTGCAATCGCCATGGTAAGCCCTAGTACGAAACGCCAAACGGCCGGGCGGAGATCAGATAAACAGCCGTGGTATCCGCCTCATCGCCTTTGGGAAATAGACGGTGGTGCTGAAAGGTTGCCGTCAGCCAGGTGCCCCGAATGTTGCGTGGGTCCAGTGTTAGCGCCTGTTCGGTACGGTTGGTGAGCTTGACCGCAGTGACATAGAGACCCTTGGCGCGCCATGCCACCAGCGGGACCCCTTCAACGGCGCCACCATGGTACAGATCGACGGAATCACGGCTGACCGGCACACGGACAATACGGGGTTGGTCTTTGACCAGGCGAGCCGGGGCATAGAGCTGTTGGGCGGCGAAGCGGGTCAACTGAACAAAATCAGGCCGATCCTGTTCCGTCTCATGCCCGCCCGTCGCCTGATCTTTCTCACTGCTCTGTTCACCGGTCACATAGATTTGAATCGGATGGCCCGACCCACCGTCTTCAGTGGCCGTAATATCGAACAGATAGATACGTCCACTATCGAGTTCACGTATCATGAGCCGGTTGGACCCAAAGGACGTGTGCGCCAACAGGTAGACCATTCCGTTGACACTCTGCGTGCGTAGCACACCCTGAACGGAGGCCGGCACACCCACCTTTACTGCGGCGGGAAATTCAATCCGCTGTTCCTGACCAACTGCGAGTTCCAGCCGGATCGGTGCTTTCTTCCACTCGATCCGCTCAAGCGTTTCCGTCTCGGCATGCACGAGCGACTGCATCAAGAGCAGCGTCAGGCCCAGCCAGGTAGCCATTACGGAATGGTTCGATGGTTTTTTTAGCATGGGTTGCTCCTGCTATTGTTCTTGCCCGGCATCTACACCGAGTTCTGATTCTTCCAACCGACGCGGCCCGTCACTCGCAAATCCGTCCAACGCCAGCCCCCAGGGATTGGCTTCCGGATCGACCGCGAGACTGACCACCCGCAAGGGATAGCGAATAGCGGTTTTCTTCACCGTCATGCCTTTCACCGACTCGAACAGATCGAGATCCAACCAGACCACCCAAACGCCTGGCGCGAGCACATCGACGCGACGTTCCTCGTAACCATGTCCGGCAATCTCATGCACACCACGCACCCGGTAGGCCAGTTCACCCTTACGGCCTTTCTGTTCCAGGTCGGCCATGAGCTCCGTCCGGTATCGCGGCGTCACATACGGAGAAATACGGAAGATGGCCTTGCCGTAGTCCTTGGCTCCATCATCGGGCCAACGATTAAGCTGCTGGAAGATGTAAAAGGCAAAGGCATACACATTGGCCGCCGGCACTTCGTCGACCGAGAGCGTCGCCCCTGAGCGCAGATCGGGAGGGACATGCACCGTCAACTGCTTCGGCGCCTGACTCCAGCCAAACCAGAGAACCAGGATCACAACGAACTGGAGGCCGATCACCACCCATAGTGAGCGCAGGTGCGCGCGAACGTTATCGATCTCGGTGCGGTAACGTCGCATACCGTGTTCTCCCAATATCCCAGGCGCCACTGCGCCGAATGAACGGCGCGCGGCGCAAACCATGGTCCGACAACCAGATGGCAATCTGTTGCTGGTAATAGCCATCCGGTCGGCCACGTTTCAGCCGCTGGAACAGCCCCGCCATAACGATGACTGTTCCCACGACACCGACACCGGCCATGCCGAACCCCATGGTGACCGCGCCCAACAAACCCGCCAGGAGGAGGCTAACGGGTAACCAGATGAGCGCGGCCACACCCACGATGATGCCCAGTTCGGACGACGAGCAGCCCTTGAAAATCGCCGGCTCTACATTGAGCCGGTCGGCCAGAATGTCGTCTCGATCCGACATCGGTTAGATGACGCCCGCGGCTTCGGTGAGCAGGTAGCTGGCAAAGATCAGTACGATCGCACCGACGATGCCGAGCACGCCAACTTCGGCCCATTCGGCCTTACCCTGGCGAGCCTCGTTGAACTTGGCGAAGCCGAGATAGGCAATCCACAGGAAGCCCAGCACAGCGATCGCCAGACCCAGGACCAGACCACCATCCTTGATGTAACCCGAAATGAGCCCAATCCAGTCACCGGCTGCGGGTGCGGTACTGGGTGCCACCGGGGTCGGCAACGCTGCCAATACCGGCTGGCCTGCCATAACTGCGAGCAACCCAGCTGCGGTTACCACCTTTTTTACTGCTTTCTTCATCATTACTTTCTCTCCGAAGTAACGGGGTTGCCCCCTGTCAATAAATACGGGGAACTCCCCGAACCCCTGCGACAATGGCCAACGGCCGCTACCGCAGATAAAAACCCAACACCATGAGCACGATGCTGGCACGCAGCGCCGACCAGACCACATCGAACAAAACGACCTGCCCGTTCTGCCAGGCACGGAAGGTGCCCAGCGAGACCCAAATAACCCAGACGAAGGCCAGCACCAGCACGACCGACGCGATGCCGGTCAGCAACGTGGCCGGTGTAAAACCGGAGCCCGCTTGAAATGCCGTGTTCTGTGCTGCCGTCATGACCCGATATCACCGACGGTAATCGCCACGCAGCGGCGGGAAAGTCCGGGGCTCCGAACGTGGTGCATCGATGTGTTCCTGGATCCCGAGTCGAATCCGGTCAAGATCCTGACGCAGCCACTCATACTGGAAACGAACGCGGGCATCAGGATTGGCTTGAGAAGCCGCTTCCGTGATCAGCGGGTCCATGGCCTGAAGTTCGTGGATGATCCGAGCGAGTGCCGCCCGTTCGCCATCTGCGTCAGCAATGGCGAACTGAACCGGCAATAGAGCCGCCAACAGTCCTGAGACCAGCAGTTTGGTAATTTGCATGGATGTCCTCCCCGTGTTGCGCATGACGCGCATGGTGGGGGATTTGGGGAGGACTAGATATGGAAAATCAAATCAACAAGCGGCGGGGTTTCCATGCAATCTACGTTTCGCTAATCGAGAAACGCTCCTCAGACTCTTAGTACTGAGTCGACCTCGGTTTCTGACGCAATAGCAATATTTAGCATCCTACGGATAGCTGTGTTTGGGATACCGATGCCATAATCCGACGAGTTTGTTAAATCGGGGCCAGTTTATTCGATCACTGACACTGGATGGACCCACGCACAAAGGGCATAATCATGCCAACTGCCACTATTCAGGCCATTTTGGTGTATTTCCAGAATAGGTAATGACAAATAGTATGTCAGTTATTTCCTCACTACTAAACAATTCTACTACCGCACGACCATCGTCTAAATTATCATTTAGTGAGAGCTCCCACGAGCCAGAGGGTTCCTCGCCAATCATGGAAGTCCAACTAGAGGCATTGCCTCTTCTTGTGCTTATAACACCGTCATTTGACTTTGCTCCTCCACCGACGATGCCACCATTGCTGTCTGTAAATCGTAGGTAAGTTACCGGAATTTCTATTTCCAAACCATCTGCACGTACGAAGTAGAGGGCCACATGTTCAATTTTCAAGCCCTGAATGTTCTGGGGAAAATCAGTTTCGCGGATATTGAAGTTTACAGTCATCGGTGTATCAGATTGACCAGGATTACTCAGATCATACCATTGATCAGCAAACTGATTACGGAAACTGAAGGGGCGCTCTCCGCCAATCTCTCTTTTTAATTGCTGAATCACTTGCTGTCGATAAGTAAAGCTGCTCAGAGACGTGTATTCAATCGTAAAAATAATATCGGCGATAGAATTAAAATCAAAAAGATTGGCTGCCTTAGGTAGTTTAAATTGCCATAGATTATCCACACCTATGCCTTCAAATGGGTTTAGCTTGTCCGATGCTTGTGGTTGCAATTCAAAAAGACCGGTAGCGTCACGGGGGGAGCTTAAAGCCACGGTCTCCGTCTTTCCATTTCCATTGACTATTTGAAAAACATCCCCACCGACAACTATCCTTGAGGACCCAACAGTGGTGAGTGTCGCCTTGATGCTGTCAATGGCTGGCACCAAGGCGATAATTGAAACTTTAATTCTCTTAATTAAGCGCAAATAATCACCTGGAAAGTCCCGGTCAAATAACTCCATTGGAGTAGCAAAATTCATAACTCCAGTTTCCTTAAATCGATAGAATTCCGCAGGGGAGAAACCCACGAGGGAAATGTTTTTTGTCAGCTGGTTCTTTCTCTTTTCCGTCTCAAAGGCAAATTGATCTAGCTGGAAAATGTCCTGAAGTAACAGCGCCGAACCGGTAAGGCCCCGTCGATCCACTGGCTTTCCCTCCGTAGCCCCAGCTGAAAATGTATTCTCGCCAAGTTTCCAATAGTCATCTTGAATAAAGGGAGGCGGGGACTCCTGGCGCTGGAAGGCAAGTTGGCTCAGGGCCAGTCGCGCCATGGCCGAAGCTTGTTGCAGGAAAAACCCATAGACACCCTCCAGTATGTCGCTCATCCAATCGTATAATTCCACATTGGTGAACTTCGCAGCAAGGAACTCTGCTGTTTGTTCTGCATGTTCTGCTTGTAGACTGGCAATTTTACGTTCTTGCGCGGCAACACGCAGCTGGTTTTCAGAATTTTTTACTTGTTGTGCTCCAGTTTTTACATCATGTAACGCGATGCTATTTTGTAAACTCCATTCCTGGGCGCGGCGCTCATAGCTTGCAAATGTCGACAAAATTGTTGATTCTGTAGAAGCGTTTTGTGCTAAGCCTGTATATATTCCTGAGAAGTCAATAATAAGGCCATTTGCCATCCCTGCAATTATGTTGGGTATCGCTGACATAATTGACGCTTGAACGTAGAGCCCTTGTGCAACTTGCAGCATTTTAAGGCTCTCAAGCTCAAGCTGACTCTCCCCTTCATCCAACAATTTTTTATAGTGATCCGCCTGCAATTGCGCGCGATTCTTTTGTAACTCCGATAGTTTAACTTCCCCTTCTACCACTCTTATATGCAAATCCTGTAATCTGATTCCCGCGCGTGTGGTACGAATATCCTGTTGAGCCTTTATCAAGTTGTAATACTCAGCATCCCTTTTTTCTATCGCGGATAAGAATGCTGCTTCAACTTGCTGAGCAAGACTGACTAATTGTTTTGCACGATCGATAATGACGCTATATCGATATTGGGTTGGTTTAAAAGACACTGAACCTGGAAGGCTCAACTGGCCACCCGCACCGATAACAGGCAGACCGCTTGTTGCGTCTGTCGGTGCCGAATACGGGTCCAAATCTCGCTTGACACCAGTGATATTCCGGGATCCTCGAATTTTATATAGATTAAGCTCAGCCTTTAACTGCAGCGATTCAATAATGGGATTAGTCGGAATACAGAAACTATACGAGAGGTTGGGTACGTACTGCCTCAACCATTTTACTGCAGTATTCGCAACGGAGACGGAAGAGAAGTCTGCATACTCGGCCATCCCGACCGGCGAAGTGCCCATAACCGAAACGTCATCATTTTCTCGTACAACCTTTAGGTTTAGACGGCTAGTCGACCGAACATACAAGGGCGAACACTGAATAGCATGATTACTTTCCGCGAGATAGTTTAATTTCTCAGTTATCACCGTTTCAAATTGCTTAGTTTGAGATTGATCCTCTTTGGCTTTCGCTATCGCTTTTCGGATTTGGGTAAATTTCTCTTCTATGCTATTGTTTTGTTTCCATATTTCTAGTACACGCTCCTTTGTTTGTTTTAGCTTTTCAATATTCTTAATGGTCGCCAAATCCGCCTTGATCGCTACTAACACTCCCGCCCACTTTGGGTCTGTAGTTTCTATCTCAATACTGTTAACCAATCGACCACAATCTCTTAAATCTAGCTTTAGGTCCTCGCTATCAAGTAATTTCATTGCTGACGTGTATAGAGTGCTCGCCCGAGATACAGACTCCACTGTATCTCGAGTAAACTCTACGTCAGCATAATTTAAAAAGCAGCGCACAATCGACAACACAGTAAAACGGGTATAGGTGTTGGCTCGTGTAGAAGCGACTGCGTGAGGATTAAGCGGATCGAGTAGCCAGTCATCACTACGCTCAAACACATTATCCAAACTCTCTTCCTTGACTAAGCCATAGTAAATCTTTCGCCTTTGCGGTGACGCACTATAATCGTAAACCGACCTGAACCAATCGAGCGCTTCTGCATAGTGGAATCGACGCTGTAACTGCAATGCAGCAAACATAGGAACGAAATAGTACGCCTCCTTAATATATTCCAAGTTGGCAGCCAGTTGGTCTTGGTTGTCTTCGAAGATACCTTTTATGATCCAATCTTTACCCCCAACATCCGCATTGATTTCATACCTACTAGAACGTTCGATATTGTGCGGTGAAATTGCGATAGCTTTTGTTACATCGAGCTTATTAGCCGACATGTCGAAAACAGTACGGAATTTATGAAAGTGGTTTCCATATAAGTCATCTCTCTTATATGCAAACTGTCTTGAAGTATGCCTAACTTCTCCCGAGGCCGGAGCAAGCTGTTCAATGCCCGAGAGCTCTCCATCACGATAACCATCTATTTCTGCTTGGCCACTTACATACCAGATTTTATACGTATAGGTGTTACCTTTTGGTTCACCAATTACATAGATATTGCTGCTATTAGGCGGAACGAATGCCCCGCCAAAGGACCTATCATAGGGAGAAACATTTTTAATCTTTGTCGTTTTTAAAATCTCAGGGGGATAACCATTATTACTCTGGCGATCTTTCATTAAAAAACAAAAAAAACTATGTGACCCCCATACATGTTCATCCACGCGCAATATGATGTAGTAGAGATCAACAGATACTTGCACCATTCCACATAATTGCCTAATCATGTTGGGAAGCTTATCCCATGAAAGTTCGGGTATAGGCGACCACTCTTTCCAAGCAAAGTCATCCCAATCGGACAAAGTCCGATTAAGCCTACGCACATAAGTTCTTTGATTTTTGTGTATTGCAACACGCGGTGGCCTGGCGAATTTGTAAGGACTGTTCTCTAAAATATTTTGTTGAACTACAGCATAAAATTCACTCCCTGTCTCTGCCGGCAACTCTAACTCCTGAGGGGCAGAATCCCACTTGCGAAGTTCCAGGTCGTATTTAGTAAATACTAATCTCCAGACATCATTCCTCATGTGGCGGCCGAAGATTAAGATATATCGTTTTCTGGAACCAAACGGTTCGCGAGGTTTAGTGACGTATGAGGCGGCCCCTGAGATATCAACAATGTCGTCCATTCCGGGAATCCTGTCCCAAAACGATTGCGCGTATTCCGAAACATTCTTTGGGTCGTGAACTGACCAGTACATAGTATTGGTATACTTACCCCTACCGAACATATAGAACAATTCACCCCACTCCGCTCCATGTGGATTAGAGGGGGTTCCTTCTTTCAAAAGGGTCAATGCTTGGCAGGATGCCTCGATAGTTAACTGACAGACGTCGAAGAAATAATCCGAGTATTCCTTAAGATATTTAGCTAGCTGCTCTGGATTTAATCTTCGGTTACCGCGTGTATCGCTTAATAATTTTCGAAAACCGGGTGTTTGCCATCGACGTAGCGAAGGGATAAGAATATTTTCTGGATAGAGATAGGCAAACATAGCGGAGCGCCAAGTTGCATAAGAACCCAGCCATTCCCACTCTTCATCAAAAGCATCCGTTTTGAATTCAAACCTAGAGGAACCGTGAAATTGCCTGGTTCTAACCGAAAACAAGAGAACCTGCAGGGTATTTATTGCTTGGCTAATACGTGTTGTCATTTGGCTGCCGTCTACTTGACAATCTATAAGTAGGTTGTCTGTTAGCCATTCAGCCTTGCCCTTAAAATCAGTTATGTCATCTTCAAAATATGGTGTCTGAAATGCAGAGATTAAGGCATCACGTAATACAGGCAACACGACAGCTTCTGCTTGGCTAAGCGCATCCGAATGAGCGTTTATCAGAGTTCTCTCCTGATCTATACGAGATTTAAGCGTATCTTGCCAAGCATTCCTCCCCGAAATAGTTGCTCGCCATTCAGGTAAAGGTTCTGAATCCAGTGACGGAAATTGTACCGGTATAGGATCGGAAATTCGGAAATAAACAGGGCTAAGTGAAAGCGCTTTCGCCTTCTCTTCATCTCGCCAGACAGAATATTTTTGCCTCTTTTCAACCTGTAACAAAATCGAATAAATATTTTTCCATTCAGAGTTAAGTAAAGAATTGCTCCTAACCAAATATCGGGCGCGCTCAAGATAACTAAATGCATCTCGATCAATTAAAATTTCCTTCAGATAATCGCCTACATTCTTTCCGGCTTGCCTATCCTCTACGATTTTATCGAACTGATCGATGGTTATACCGAGACTGCCTTCCACAATTACTTTAAACCCCGCCTCCTCACTTGCAGCAGCTCTTCGTGTTGTTTCGAGATTGCCCAATCGATTCCTAATCCAATCCAACCTCGTCTGCCATAAATCAAAAACGGGGTCTCCAGCAGTGGGGGAATTTAGATCAGCAGCATTGATTAAATCTGGATCTACAAGCGGTGGGGGATTGAATGTGTTTTGCTCTCCAGGCCAGTCTTTCAGAAACCATTTATTTCTTAAATGTTCAAGTCTCCAAGTATGCAAATCAGACACTTCATCGGCTTTAAGCGGATCGCTAGTCGTATCTCTGAATCCAAAGAGACTTTCAAGTTTTGATTCAGACATGGCATTCGAATCAGGCTCAAGGAAAAGATCGTTCAGATGGTTAGGATTTACTCCAATTCGTTCAGCAAGAACAGCTCGGGAATCGTTCGACGATGTACGGGCAAACCGAATTTCCTCGAAGGACACTCCCAATTTATCCAAAATTGACCTGTACGCCGTGAAACAATAATTGGCTTCAGCTTGCTTTAGCGCCTGTTCTCGCTCACGATTCGGAGGATTGGCGCCTAAATATGAACGTAGTACCTCGATACAGATGCGTACCTGGGGCACCTTTGCATCCATTTGTTCAATAGAAGCAGGGAGTTTTGCGAAAGGCTGGTGAAAATATTCGCTCAAGGTATCTAAACTAATAACATTACCCCCGACAGACAAATTGGAGACCGCATATTCTAAGAGGTCCGCCAAATAGGCCAAGGGACTAACACATGATTCTCGCTCCTCACAGCTACATTCATTTTGAACAAACTCTGAAATGTCCCATTCATCTAAATCAACGCCGCTACCAAGTCCGTTTGCATTGTTTGTGACGATACTCGCCATTAATTGGCTGGATAATTTTGTATGAGCACGCGCGATCATTTGAATCTGCGCTGCGTTTGTCTCACCTAACTTGTCACCAAGATCAGTCACAAATTTAGAGTTTGGAATCTCTGCAATCGCATGCACACTGTTGTATCCTTTTTTCAGTATTTCGACTGCGACGGTGCTATCAGTTGAAACAGTGCTTAAATTATTGAGGGAATCAAGAATCGAGACCACAGGTTCATCATGAGATATGGGCAGGCCTTTGTTGCGTTTTAGGCAACCGAATCCCCGCAGATCCGCAAGTGTTTCGATTTCGTTTTCTTCGAAAAATAGGCTCAACTCACTCGGGATGCTAAGGCCGAATAGTTCGCATAATTCATCTAAAGTAGCAGAAGTTTCTCCTTCTCCTTCTCCTTCTGTCGCCAAGCTGACTTCAATATCGACGACTTCCGTACTATTCGTCATAAACTCGAAATCTTCTTCATGGGTTGGATCACCGTTTGGCGCCCTGACAATCAGCTTGAGGTTTATATTCTCGAGTGTTTCGTCTGATTCTGGATTTACAAAGGCAAGTGAGAAAAGACCTTGCTCGTCGCTGAGGGCATAATCTAACGGTAGCTGTTCCTCTCCTTCTTCCAGGCTGTAGACGTTAACAATACCGTTTGTGATTGATTCTTTGGTTTCTTTATTAATCAGGCGACAATAAACACGGAATTCATTGACTGGTTCCGGTTGAGGAAATTCTCCTCCCTCTTCCCCGGGACCGACAGTTAAGCTCAAGGGAATAACTATCTCTTGTTCCGCTGCCAAAACATTCCAGGAAACGCTATTGATAGTATCCTCCACAAGGGTGTGACCATCATAAACTCGAAAATGGAGGTCTGGTTTTTTGTCAATAATCCACTCGCGAGACTGCTCCGAGGTAAAACGAATGATGAAACGACCTTCCTCGTCGGTGTTTGCTTTACCCAAATAGTCACCCTCGGTGATGTAGTCCTTGTCGTAGGCTTCTACTCGTAAGCCACCGAGTCCCTTTTGAGTTTTGTTATGGACTACTTGGCCATTAATATTGTATTTTCGTGTTTTCATCATGATATTTTCTTTTCACTAATGCTTATGAGTGGGCAGTCAACTTCCAATCCCAGATATCGTGTTTTTTTCTTGGTGTGTAATACAATCATTGGATAACCTCATGTTCTTGTGGAAAGAAAAGAACAAGATCGGTACCGGTCGCGTCTGGCCACAAAACTACGTACAGAAAATGGAAATTCTCCTGCCAGTAAAATACGTTTTTGTGGTCGAAGATGTACAGCAGGTTCTGATCAACCACTTCTAGCCGACAATGGATGAGATCGTAATCTTTGGGTCGGGGAAATCGAAGCAGACCCACGGGTTGCCAGTCGCCCCGGTAGGCTAAGTGACCGTTGACGATCATCAATAGCGTGGCGTCACTCGTGAACGGGGAGGACGCATGCACGAACCGGAACTCAAGTTCTGCCGGAATGTCGAGAGCAGGAACGGCTTTGCCGTCGAGATATGCCGCAGCGTCGATCCGTTCCCCGTACAGTCGGACATTCGGTTTGAGGTGCTGCCGGATGAGGAAGACCAGAAGAACCAGGATGATGACCAGGTAGACCGCGTGGTTCATTTGTTTTCTTCCTTTTTCGGTTTGGGACGCTCGTCGAAATACCAATACTTGGACGGTTTGCTGTTGCTCTGCCGCCCGCCTTCCGGCGCTTGCTTGCTACCACGCGTATTGAAATTGTTCCGATACCGATTCCACTTGTCGCCAATTGTCTGACCGTTGTTCATTTTTGCGTAATCGGAGCGGCCTTGATACCCCGTGACCTTGGTTTTTGTTTTTAAGGCAAGTTGCCCCGCAAACGACGTCCAGAGGTCTGTCGATTTTCCGACAGGGGTGGCCGCGTTGCAGGTATACAGATCTATAGTCGCCTTGTTGAACGACTTGGGACTCAGGTTCTTGATTTCCTCGGTCTTGTAAGAGAAATGTTCGGTGTTGGACTGCCTATAACCGAATTCCATGGAGCCTACGAAACCGTGCCCGAAGATGGTGATGCCGGTAACCGGGTCTTTCAAACGGTCCGCAGTGACGGTAGTCCGTGACGCCATTTGTGATTCCTTCAGTCCATTGCTGTTCACTTGCTGCCGGTTGATATAGCGGGTGAGGTCTTTTGCCAAGGCCAACGGCCCGAACGTCACCCCCAGTTTATCCGCCACATCCTTCATTTTAGCTAGGTCTTGCTTGGAATAGCCATGGGTAATCACCAGCCAGGTCACTTGTTCACTTCCCGCCGTTTTCTTGTATTCCTTGACCTGCCGGATCGCTGGTTCGATGAAGTTGTACTTATAACGGTTCGAGGATGTGTATTCTCCGCCGCTGACCACGATTTTCTCCAGACCGTCGGGGTCGATGTGAATCATCGGATTGTTGCCGACAAAGACATAGGGCGATTCATGCGCGTAGTCGAGCGCTAGGGGATCGATTGCGAACCAGCGCGCAAGAGCTGGCGCAAAATAGCGCGCGCCCATGTAATAGAGCCCGGTTTCGTCGTCCCTTTCGTTTCCGGTAAAGCGATAACGCTTCGCCTCGAAACCGCCGAAACTGGTTTCTCCGAACGGCGTGTATTCCTCGAGCGATACCGCGTAGCCCGCCGGGTTCAAAACGAGATGGCAACTGTTTAGGTGATCGCCAAGATGATACTGCACCTCCGGTCCCGTGTCGGTCGGAAAGGCGAGGCCGACACGCAAGAACGCGATGCGTTTTTCATCGTCCATGATGTGCAGGTGGTTATTTGTCCGGGTCGCGCCGTTGTCCTGTTCGTGATGAAACTCAAACTGATCGTCGATATAGATCGTGCTCCGAAAAGCGCCGCCGGGCCGACGGGTGATTTTTTGCGCCCGCCGGCCAGAAGTATCGTACAGGTACTGGGTGTAGATGGTCGGTTCGGCGTTGCCGGTCTGTTGACGAAAAGCACGAAGACGATCGCTGTGATCCCATTCAAAGAACCGCTCCGTGTGTTCGCGGACCAAGTTGCCGCTCCCATCGTAGTGGAAGGCGAAGTTATCCGGACCGACGCTCAGCGTGCCGAGTTGATTCTTTCCCGCGATGAGCGTGAAATCGCGCTCGAATCCGCCGCCCCCGTCGACATGGTGTCGCAACTGCTCCATGTTGCCCGCAGCGTCGTATCGATACGCTTCGGTATAACCCTTGGTTTGATTGACATCCTGGCACCGAGGGTCGTCCAGCCAGGGCTGTGAGGGCGCCGGCTGACCACATTCGCGCCCCGTGGCGGTGAGCAGGCGGTAGATGGGGTCGTAGGTAAAGGTGCGATCGAGTTGGTTGGGTTGCGTATCCGTGCCGCTCCCGGGCGCCCGGTTGTGCAGCGACAACATGTTGCCCTGCAGGTCGTAAGTATATCCCATGTCCTGCAGGGCCGGACCTGTGGGCTGATAGGTGATGGAATCGGGCTGGGAGAAGCGTTCGGTGCGCATCCGGCGCAGGCGGACCATGAGGGGATCGTAGGCGTAGCGGGTCATGATGCCGTTGCCGTACACGATGAGCAGGCGTTGTCCCTTGGCGTTGTACGCGATGTGTCGGACATAAGGAGCGCCGTCCAGCGTCACGCTTTCCAGGACGCCTGCCCGGTTGTAACGAGGCGTCAAACGCTTCCGTTCACCGTCCACGTCTTCTGGGTAGCGCAGATGCTTGAGCCGTTCGAGGGCGTCGTATTGGATGCGGGTTTGGAAAACCGTGGCATCAAGCAACGTCTCCGCATGGGTTTCCAGGTCGGACCCGTCCGGGTGTTGCCAGTCGACGCGAAAAGGGTGGACCTCCCAGTTAGGGGGCGCAGGGGTAAAGACTCTCAGTAAGACCTGATTGCGAAAAGGCCTCCTCAATTTGTCGAGCACATTGCCCTTGAAATCATAGTGGGAGAATTCAAGAAGGCCTGCTTCGTCGTAGTGCCGATATATGTTGCCCAGGAGATTCCGGTCCGCGGCCTGCGCAGAGGCCAATCCGGATTCGGCAGCTTCCCCATAGATTTTAATCTCCCTCAGGGTCACCGGTTCGCCAGGGCGGTCGGTCGCCCAGGTCCGGTAATGCCGATTCAAGGAATCGTAGCCTTTCAGGATCAAGCTGCCCTTGCCGTCTCGTTGTTCGATGAGGTTGCCGGCGGCGTTCATGATGCGCCGACGGGCACCCGCGTCGACGTGGTTCACCCGCACGACCTCGTCCATCATGTCGTAGGTGATTCGGAACGCGGTCTGGCCCAAGGGATTCTTCAGGAACACCAGGTTTCCGCGCATGTCGTACCGCGACTCAACGCGATACCAATCGGTGGCGGGGTTGGGACCGTTCCGCTGAATGGTTTCGATGTCGCGTCCCAGGGCATCGACGCGCACGCTTTCCGGGGTCTGCCAATGCGGGGCATAAGCGGCGCCGGGCCCGGGATGGGTACGACCAGCATTATCGTTCGGGTCGTAGGTGTAGGCTTCCCAAGGCGTCGGGTCGTAGGCGAACGGGTCGTTCAGGTTTTGCGGGATGCCCGGAACCATGAGTTTTTCCGACCCGTCGGGGTACACGGTGCGGAGTTGTTGACCGCGCGGGTCGTAAAAATAGGTAATTTTCTGACCGAGTAGCGCATCGGTGGCGAGTGTGTAGTCCCAGCCCTGGGAAAAGAACGGTTCGTATTGCTCGACGATTTGCGCCTTGTTGTCGTGCACTTTCCAGCCGTCCACCACGACCCGCGGTGGCTCAGCCGCACTCCGTAGTCTTCCTGCCGCAGGAGACGACGGAGAGGTCTGTTCGAGCGCCAGCCCGGCGTCTCCGAATGCGGTTTGACCGAAGACCACGTCCTCCGCCCGGCTGCGTCGTTGTAAAAGGCGGCCAAATCCGTCGAAGTATTCCACTGTTTCGACGGTTTCGTTTCGTTCGGGGAGCGGCACGTCGGTATCGTGGATGTGGTGTTCCCGCTTGATGGTGCGAACCGACACGGGATTTCCACCCTGCACGAAACGCATAAACCCATAGACGAATTCAACGCCAGGGGCAGCCCGGGTATCGCCCAGATTCTCACCTGTCTTACCCATTACAGCGACCCGGCTTAAGAGCCCGGCGGGGCTAAAGGCATAGGCCGTGTGATTGCCGCTGGGATCGGTCACCTGGCGGACCTGTAATACGCGGTAGTCGTAAGCTGCCCGGATTTCCAAGCCCTGCGGGTCGCGAGTCCGGCTGGGCAATAGTTCGTATCGGTCGTAGTCGTTGTAATGAATCGAGGTGTCGCGGCCCAAGGGGTCGCGGACTGCACGAACCAGACCCCGCTGGCCGCTGCCGTCCTGGAAATCGAAGCTTTTTCGTTCATTTGCGGCAAAGTAGCCCCGCGCAAACGGGGAGCCGGGGCCTCCCGCATGAAAGGTATATCCGGCCAGATCGGGGAGCGAATCCCGAAACGCCTGGGGATAATCGTTAGTCCAGGCCGGCGGTCCCGCAGGATTTAAAAAAGGAGGAATCTCCGGGTCGGGAAGGATGGCGTTGCCGCTTCGATAGGCTTCATGCAGGATATCCTCGGTCAGGACCAGCACTTCGGTTCGAACCAATGCGCCCTGGTCTCCGACTTCCCCGAAGTCGCGCCCAATGAACGCCGGCCCATCATAGAAGTAGACCTCTTGACCGATGAGAACAAGGGCGGGATCGTTGTCCGGCAGATCCCGGAGTGCCGTTACCGGGAGAGCGCCATCATTGACCAGCTCGTAGACACTTTCCCTGGACGCCCGGTCTTGAATGTAGACCGATGGATTTGCCGGCGTCGCATAATCTGTTATCGAACGAGTGGCCAAGAATGACTCAGGAGAGACGTCCGCGAGGGTTCTCCAGCCCCGGGGGCAAGCGATGTCCGTTTGTTTTCGAGGTTGCCCGAACGCGTCGTAGTCGTCGTTGAAAGTAAAGGATGTCAGAGGGTCGTCTCCCCGTTCCCATTGGGTGGCGCGTTGTGCCATCTGAAACGAAAAGAAAACGTGGTGCCGCCCCGACTCTGGGGCTGGGCCCGGCGCGGATTCCTCCCGAATGCCGAACAGATGTTCGGTAACCGTGTAGGGGCGGCCCTCGCGTTCGGTGCCGTCCAGGGCGTACATCTCTGTCCGCAGGGATTGACCGCGCAAGGCTCGCAAGGCATCCCGTTTTACGCGCCTTTTCAACCCTCGAAGAAAATCGGTAATGGCTGGGTGACGTTCCAAGCGTTGCGGATCACCTGTCCAGTATTCGTCGCTGTAATTCGCCTCGTACCAATCTCCAAACTCCTCGCCCAACGGTCCCTGGTGGAACCAGTGTTTGGTGAGCGTGGGAGGGGAAAAGAATTCGGCATCCACCGGGAGAAACGCCTTCCCTTCGCCGTGCAGCCCAGCCGTATTGTATTCAGAGAACGATTCGGTATCGTATTGGTCAACACGGCCAAATCCACGGAACTCCCTTTCCGCTCCATCCCAATAGCCGTGATGGTAATGGTATTCCGTGGTCAGTTTTCCTTCGGAAAAGACATCGATAATCTCAACTTTCGATACGACTTGTGACGGAAACGGCAGGTTCGTTTTCCATTGCGTATTTCTGTTTTGCTGGTCGGCCAGGTAATAATCTGTGGATGGTTTGTAGCCTACCCGTGTAATGGCGCCGATGTTGTTATCCATTTCGTGCAACAGGTAGGGTTTTGCGCCGCCCGTAAAGTCTAGAAAGTACATGTGGTTGCGGGAGAGGTTAGTGGCATCCGCGCTCCACAACACGCCTTTAACACCGCTGCCAAGCAGATCAATCAGCCTAACGGCATCCGCATCCGAGAATGGAGGGGTACCATCGATTTCAATCGGATCGCTCCAACTATTGCCACCTTGATTGATCCAGAGGAGCACCTTGCGGTGATCCACATAGACGATATCCGCCAAGCCATCACCGTCTACATCACCGATCAAGATTCTTTTGGGGTCATAGCCATGCGGGAGACGCAGACTATTTGCCATGTGAATGCGTTTTCCCCACTTGCCATGACCCATATAGGGCCAGTATTCGATGTTGCCGTCATGCACCAGGACGATGTCCTGCAAGCCGTCACCGGTGAGATCGGCCAGTTTTACCCGTGGATCGGAAAAACTGACATCAGGGAAGGTCTCAATCTGTTTTCGCTCCACCCTGAGCGTTCGGTTCCAACCCTCATCTGCGTCCTGGAAAAAGCATTCGAATCGGGCACTGGTGCGGAGGGCGTCCGTAACGCCATCTCCATCAAGATCAAAGAGCCTGACTTCCGGATCCTGCAAGCTGAAACTGGGTGAGACGTCGTATTTCTGAAATGAGCGGCGGTCCCATTCACCAGTGAATTTCAGCGGATAATATCCCGACAGACCGACCTGATTGACCATGAGATCGGCCTTGCCTTCACCGTTTGCATCCAGCATTTGGACATCGGGGTCTTCAAGGGTTAGCCCTCCCGGTGAGTTTTTCATCAAGCGGGGAATTTCGAATCTGCCTTGTCCAAGGTTGCGCCAGTAACGGATGGTTCCGTTCATCTGGATGATATCTGGTAGTCCATTACCGAACAGGTCTACTAACTCTGTATCTGAACTGGCCAGGGAATTCAAAGGCAATTCGCTGCCCTGCAAGGGGAAAAAGTCCCGCTTCTCAATATCGAATTCCGTATACTTGAATGAAACAGGCGGGAGAGGTTGTGTTTCCGCCCCATCATAGCCTGTGGTCTGTATCTCACTTAACAGTGAGGCTCTGTTAAGAGGGCTTTCAGTATATTGAAGTTCGAAGGCTTTGGATTTTAAGACATCCGTTTCCGTTACTGTCTCAACGATAATACGAACGCACCTTCGGGTTGTTCGCACCTCAAAACCATTTCGAAACGTCGAAAATGGATCAGGACGTTCTTCATATTCAAATCCTGCTTTAATAAGAAATCGTTCATTGCCACCAGCGTCCTGGTAATCGACATACCTAATATTTAAAAGATAAATCTGATTCCAATGCCGATTTTCCGTCTGCTGTAAGTCACGTTCATAAGTGTAAATAATGCAGTTACCGAAAGGGTCTCTCGTCTCGGTCAGTTTCCACGAGGAAATATTGTCAGGTGCTTCAGGATCATAGATAACCGCTGGGTCAGCCCCTTTGGCGTTGGGCGTGCCATATATGCTAATCAGCCCATCCTTGCTCTTTACTTCCCAGTAGTCATTATTCGCGTTCATGACTCTTTCTATGATGGCGTATAGCCCTTCAGTTCGAGGCCGGTATTGTGTGCGGTTGCCATTAACATTGACTGGCACCAGATCTTCAGCGCCGGAGAGAATGAAGACGTCTTTGTTTTCATCATAGATGGGTACGCCTTTGGAGGTCTTTCGGGATACACCAGGAATACTTAGGTCCCATCCAAGACCATATGGGCCATTCCCGTTACCTGTGCTGTAGACTAAATTAATATCTGGTTGGAAGCCGTTACGACCAGAAGGCAAAGCAATTGGGATAGTGAAGTTCCCTGTTCCAGTGAACAAATCAGGGGAGAACTTCTCCCCCATTCCACTCTGTGCGCCTCCGCCAGAAGGAAGAGAGATTATTTGAGGAGAGACCCCTGATTTCATGCTCATGAAAAATCCTTATCTAGGCAAGAAACAGATAATCTTACTTTTTTCTGTTGTCTTGTCTATGGATTAAAACGCCAACTATCGCATGTTGTAGGTTAAGTTCATCAGCCCGACCTTCACCGTCACCCGCACCTTGCCCTTGGTCCGAACTAGGATGTTGTCTTGGTGGATGCGCTGGTCTCCAAAGATACTCGACACACGCCCGGGACTTAGAACGGCGATAGTTGGTCATCTGCTTCTGCAGGTTCAAAGCGCGATAACTACGGCCTTGCGGTGTATGCGACTCTTGTAACCCAGCCCCCAAAGCTAATCCTCGCGCGCTCCCAACTAGCCGTTTCGCCAGCTGATCAGTAGGGTGTTCTCCCTGAATTTCGCCCTATCGATCCAAGTATAGACCTATCCTGCAACAGCGGCTTTCTCGTACGCACTGTTAAATAACACATTGTTATTATTGAAAATCTTCTTTCTTACAAATATTTCTTAAACGTACTTGCCGTCACCGCCACCGTCAGCGCGAACAAGGTTGCAAAAGGCAAGATGACGAAGGTCGGATGCAGACTGAACGGCAAGGCGAGATAGGTCACCCAGGTCAGGACAACCAAAGGTAGTGCCGCCTTCTTCGCATAGTGATAGACAAAGGAACTCTCTCGACCTCCACCCCATCGTCGCAGATCGCGTTGTACCAATCCATCGACGAGCGCGACCAGGCTAAACAGTAAAAATATCGGCATCGCCAGGGTCAAAATGGAAAGGCGCACTGAGAACACCTGGGTCACTTGCATCATGGCCAGTACGTACTTTGCTATGGGTTTATAGACCTTATGCAGCGTCGCCCTCACGCCCTGCTCATACTTCCGCGGAGGCAGTGACACCCATTGGATGAAATCCACAAACCGCGTCACCTCGAAAAGGTAGTGGTAGGAATTATCGGCGAACCGTTTGGCGAATCGTGCCGGATCGGAGGTCACAACACTGCGACGAAAATCATTGTCGAGATAGCTGATCTCCGTGACCAGCATGGTACGGCTGTGATCGACCCCTTCATCCGGCCACCAAAGCACCATGCCTGCCCACTCCACGATGATCGAGAACAACAGCGAAAACAATAACCACAGGATGACCTTCGCAACAGCCGATAAGGTCTTCGAAAACAGCCCTTGCTGAACCACACGGCGACGAGGATCTGCCACGGCCTCAGCCATCGGAGGCCTCCGGTTCTACCTCGGGCTCGCTGACGTCCGGCGCGGCTCCCCACCACGGTTCCTGCACGCGGTACCAGTGATCGTTGGTGATGTAGGTGCGCTCCATCTCATTGGTTATCTCGGTGAGCGTTTCAGGCATATCCGAGTCTGTCGCGGGCAACGGCATGCGAATCTTCCAGAGTTGGCCTCCTTCCAGGAGGGCAAAGGCCTGTCCCTTGGGTAGGGTTATCAACTCGGCCGGTGTCAGCAACGGGACTTCTGAAACACTGATTCGATCCTCGTTGCGGGAGCTGAAATCGATCCCGGAACCCGGCTCCGAGGAATCGTTGACACCGGAAACGCTCATCAGGGTGAACACCTCAACCTTGGGTAGCTGGTCGGTGAGCATCTCGGCCGTAGCCAGCTCTTTCACTCTAAGCATGATCATTGTGTTGAAGTTACCGGCGACCTGCCCTGCTTTTGCACGATTGCCGATGCGCGCTTCGACATCCGACCAGGTCTGGGTGTAGGCCGTGACCTGAAAGCCGGCCCCACCGGCCTTGTTCAGTAGGGGGACAAATTCGTCACCGATCAGTTCGTTGAACTCATCGGCATGCATGGAGATGGTGGGCGGGTTGTCGATGGATTCTCCGTCCACGCCATGCTTGTAAATGTGTCCTGCGACCGACACCAGATCAGCGAACATTGAATTGCCCACCGCACTGGCCACGGTGGTATCAGTCAGGGCGTCCAGCCCGACATAGACGATCCCCTTGCGTCGGATGACTTCCATCCATTCGAAGATCGGACGCGTATCGTTCTTATCCAGATAATCCGGCGAGATCAGTTCGGCGATATTGCCCGTGGTCAGCTTCTCCATCAGCGGACCGACGGAGCTGACGATCTTGTCGAAGTAGGTCTTGTCGTACTTGAAGGCAGACACCAGCCCATCGAGGACTGGATCGTAGAGGTCCTGGGCCTGCAGGTGCCGCATCAGCGCAATAGCTTTTTTACTGCGCCCCCTTAGAGCTACCGGCAGGTTTCGTTCCGAGATCTTGCTCGACAGCTCCTCGACCTGTTCCTTCCAATCCTCGGTGCCGTGTGTATCCAGATGCGCCTCGGCATACTCCGTGAACAGAGGTTCAATGTCGTTGATGTAGCGTCGGACCTGCTGGTAATCCGGACGGCGGTTTAGTGCCACGAGTGCGCGAGCAATGATATTGACGAATCGCCAAGCGAACTCCTTGAAGGCCGCCGAATTTCCTTCACTGGGTAACTGGTTGGCAATGCGGGTAGCAACCTCGGTGATGCGCGAGAAGTTACCGATGGCGTTGTAGCGCGCCGAGACCTGCGGAAATCCCAGATGGAACATATAGAAGTCTTTGGTCCGTCCGGCCCGTTTGGCCTCGGCATACACTCGCCGCAACAAACCCGCATCCCCTTTGGGATCGAAGACGATCACCACGTCACCGCGGCGGATGTCCTGGGTGATGAGAATCTCGGCCAGCCGGGTCTTACCGACGCGAGTGGTCCCCAACACCAGGGTATGCCCCACCCGCTCGCCGATGTCCATCCACACATCCTGCTCGTCAGGCTCGACAGCGTGTAGGGCCGGTATGCCGCCGACGGCCGGCAGCGGCGACAGCGGGTTCCACCAGGCCCGGACCCGAAACAGCCGCGCCAACAAACTCAGAATCGGGACCGATTCCCAGGCGACCTCCTTGCGGCGCGCCCATTGATACAGTCTACCCGGCTGGACATAACGCTGGACCTCTGGCCGGATGGTATCGCGCAATCGCTGCGTGTGTTTCTGGGTCCAGCGAAAGCCCCGTCCTAAAAAGAGCTTGCGGCGGCTGAGGGGGATCTTGCGGGATCTCACCTTATAGACGGGCAGCCGGCGCATGTTGCGCTGGTAGCGCAGTACCCGCCAGGCTTGTCGACCCCGAATCAGGCCGATCAGTCCGAGTACGGCGCCAGCGCCATAGGCAACACCCGGCGGCATCATCAGCGCCCAGGGAGCCAAAATGGCTATCCCTGCCGTCGCAAAGGCCACCAATGTCGACCACAGCTCAACCGGGGGCCGCAGTAGAGCCTCGATGGGATGCGCGCTCACTGCTCGATGCCGTGCGCCGAGATCAGCACCGGATAATGCGAAACGCTCAGTGCCTTCGCGATGTCGCTGCCCGAGGCTGGCAGGATCGATAGGCCGTCAGCTAATCTGGCAATCGTTCGCAAATCATCCATCGTCTCGGCCTGCACCAGCATCCCAACCGCACCGATCTCCTTGAGCCGATCGCGGTGTGTCTGTAGCCACTGCCGAGAACGGCTGTCTGACCCGATCAAGAAAAATGGCCGCGTAAACGGCCGGTCATGCGCACGTGCCTGCACCGGCCCCGGTGTCAGGCCGGGTGATTGAATCGGCAACCAGGCTTGGGGGTCAGCAGCGCCGAGCTGGGGGCTTGTTGGAACCTGACTTTGCTGAGGCAAACCATCTTGAGTTTGAAAAACCTCCAGAAAAGGCGCGATGGCTTGTGTATTACCACTGTCATGGATCACGGTCAGATCAGCCTGAGCCATGGCGGGTACGAGCAAGCAACTCATGAGCAAGACCTTGCGGCAATAAAGATTGAATCGACCCATTGATTTATCCTTCCTGTACGATGCTCTGCCAGTGGGAGACAACACGGCGACGGTACCGGTCTGCACGATGGGAATCCTTCGGCGAGTGATAACAGCCAACGCTACCCCACCAGTCCTGCCGCGTGGCGTAACAATCCTGCAAAATCCCGGCGCCCACGCGTATGTTGTGATACGGATCGAGTGCCTGCCACGGGGTCCCGAGCCGATCCTGGTGATAACGCCAGTTGACCTGCATCAGGCCGATATCGATGGAGCGCTTCCCCTCCTCCAGATACGTCATCAACGCCTGCCAGGCCGCTTGCCGGGAATCAAAGAAGTAACCCCGCCCGGCCACATTCAATGTCCAAGGCCATGGCCGGAGAGTACTCGTCTGTCCCGTCCGCTTACCGCTTTCAGTGAGCGCCACAGCGAACAAAACGCTCTGGGGTATTCCATGCTCTGCCGCAATCATGCGATAACCCGTTGGCACGGATTCATTCGCCCTACCCATGGAAGGAATCGTCAGGACGGCAAATACCATCGGCCAGCCAAAAACTCGCATCAACGCCACCATGGGTGAGTGTGGTGAGTCAGAGGTGCAACGCGTTTCAGCGTGATTGTGTTGGCCTGTGGCTAGGCGCGCTTGCGCAGGAATGGCCAAAGTCCTTTCAAGCAAGCGGAACAACGCCACAGGCCAACACAATCTCGCCCGCAGGGAGCAACCGAGAGCCATCAATCCTGCGTTGCCGCCCTTGAAAAGGGCGCGCCATTCTCGGCGGACGGCGCCTTGTCTTGATGGCTCTCGGTTGCTCTGAAATGCATTGCACCTCTGACTCACCACACTAAAGCTCCGAAACCGGGAGTCTTGAAACGTCCTCGCCTCGACGGCGCAAAATGGACGGCACTTCACCTTGCCCCTGGGTCAGTTTGTCGAGGGCGCCGCCATCATGATTGAGGGTAATCCGCCGGCTGCGTACCCAGTCGGGATCGATCTGGTGATTGGATGCCCACTCCCTGACGGTGTGATCATCTCCCTTGTCCACATGGGTGAGATAGATATCGACACCGTTGACTTCGTCGATCCGCTTTAACAGCTTATTCAGCACCAGATCGCAGGCCGGACAATCCGGGCGAGTAAAGAACAACAGACGGTCTCCGGACTGAAAGGAATTTTTCACCTCGGTCTTACCCGGCAACCGGCTGATGTCGATCAGCGACATATTTGGATACAGGCGCTTGGTTGCTGCATCGTAGGCGCGCTGGAACGCAAGGATACGACCGGCGTCTTCATACATGGCGTGTGCCCACACCTCGGCATATCGCTGCCTCTCCGCATCATCACGCGCATGAATACCGAGCACCTCGATGGGCGATATCGTCGCCGGGCTGATACTCCCGCGAATGCCCTGCATCAACTGTTTGTAGCGGCGCCACTCCGTCTCCGACAAACCCCATAGACGGGCATGCACCAGGTCCGTGGCAGACAAGACATTCGTGGCTTTGTGCGAGCTATCCTGCCGGGTTTCCTCAATCTGGGTATGTGATAATTCGGCCGCCAACACGGCATTCGATGCGATAAGAGCGCCCAGAAACGCCATAGATCTCCATCGTCTACTCATCGGTGCCCCTGACCTCCATGGACGGAGGAAATGCAGAAGGATTGTAGGAACAATCCCTGCCTTCACACGTGTCGGCCTTTGGTGCTGCCTGGTCTCTCTGGACGATATAGGGCACCGTCAGATCCCGGTACATTCCGGACTTGTCAGACAAACACCCGCGCATCCCCTGTGTAGCGGGAACTGAATCTGCCGTAGTTTGGATACGAGATGCACTATTGCTGGATGGTTCAGCACCATCATTTTTCTCTGCTGTCGCTGATCCCAGCGCAAAACTGCCGAAGAGCAATAACACGGCTAATACGATTTCCATCGGATCTACCTCTGCAATGAAATGGAATGGTTCTGGCCATGCGGCCCCTTGAATTCGACCCTGCCCTTGAGGCGGTCGATGCCAGCCACTGTCCAGCCTGATTGCTGCTCTCCGGACTTCAAGAATGCAACGCGGCCTGCCTGGGAGATGGCCACGTAGGTCATGTCATCCCAAACGTCGATGGCATCGACGTGAAACGGTGGAGTTTTGGCGGGAGAAGGTTTCGGTCTGGCCGCCGGTTTTTGCTGGGCGACCTTGCGCTTCTGAGTCTCCTTGATGAGGGTATTCAGCCGTGCAATGGAATCGTCAATACGTTGACGAAGGGCATGGTTACTTTCCGTAAGATCGGCAATGGCCACTTTGATCGCGCGAACACCTTCAGCCACTGAAGCCAGGCTATTCTTCACATCCGTACTCAGGGCCACTTGCGCTTCGAAACCGCGGTCGATCCGGCCAGACAATGATGTCAGCCTATGATCGATCTGCCCGACTTTGTCCTCGTCAGCGCCTACCTCCAGTTCCGGCGTTTTGATCACCTCCCGGGTTGGGGTATTGGAGCCCTGTATCTGGAGCTCATCCAACGGTTTTTCTTGCCGCTGGATCTTGGAAAGCGACAGCGCACTGATGACGACGATCCCGACCACAACGGCGGTCAGTACGGACTTGTAAGCCAGCCGCCGGGCTCTTGGCTGCCTCTCTGCCTTATCCTGCTTGCTCTCCTTTTCTGACGGATTGATCTGCTCAGGTTGCTGCTCAGTCGTCATCCTGCGCTACCTCCACATTAGCCATGTTCATGGTCTCGTGGGCAGCAACCTGCTTCACTGCACACTGCTCGAAGGTGATCAGTCGGTGAACAGGATCCTGGACTAAATGGAAGGCCGAACCCGCGAGTGTCTCCAACGCCTCGCGCAATGTCATCGGTCCAAGATGGCGATGGACGGCCGGCAACGGTAACGCAAACAACGCGAGCGTTTCCGGTGCGGTGGATTCAGTAGCAGCCAGCCGGTAACCACTGCGCTGCAGTAGATATCGCACCGTCTCTCCGATGGTCTGGATACGATCCGGCAACTGAACGGTAACGGTGGCTTCCAACAGTTCCGACTGCGCCTGGGTCGGAGACGCGGAATACATCGAATACCGGCCTGTCTGGATATCGCTTGCATGAAGGTTCGCGCTGGTGACAGTACACAGACCGGCGATACATATCGCCGTCACTGCACCAGGGTACGCAGGAATAAAGAGTGATCGTTTCATAATGGATTCAGCCTCAGTGGTTTGATACAACCTGGCCGGCATCATGAAGGTGCGCTCGGGTACTGAAAATGGATAATCCACTCTCACCGGCGCAGTGTTTTCGTGGCTGTATTCACGTCCCGCAATACACAGCCACAATCTGTGGTCTCTCGTGTCCAAGCTCGAGACTGATCGTCAGGCGGGCTTGCTGGTCAATCCGTTTTTGTTCCGGCGTGAGCGTTTTTACTACGGGACCGCCCGCCGCGGGTGAACACCATCCGGTCAGTTCCTCATAACGGTTTTGGGCATAGGCATGACGAAGACCATGCATCCTGGATAAGCCTGCCCTGGCGGTCTCGGCTTCGTACAATCGCAATTGCTGTCGGTAGTTCTTCGCGCTGGGAATCAGAGAACCTTTACCGGCCAGCTGTCGCGCTCGATCTAGAACAGCACGTTGGGCGTCAGTCCGTATCGGGATGGTTCGCGCCTTGCCGCCCTTGGTCCAGCTTTCCTTGAGGACGATATGGTCGCGGCGATCTGCGTAGTCCGGTATGAACTTGATCGCTTCTTCTCGACGCAAGCCAAAGGCCTGCTGTAGTTCCAGGCTCATCCGAACTCGGGCATCCCGAATCTTGCCAAGTTCTTCTGCCCCCACACTACGGGCCTTGGATTCGTTGGTCACAAACTGCCGGTTTGGAACACCATAGTGGTCGTTCGATCGTGCAACGACATTCTGACGATTGACCTTCTGGGCCCACCAGCGAATGACTGCCAGCCGGTTCTTCATTGCCCCGGCCGACAGCTCTTTTTCTTGCCAGTTTTTAACCAAAGCCTCGATGTGCTTGGGTTTGAGCGACTGTGCGCTCATATGACGGTAACCCAGATCATGGAGCTGGTCGGCGATCTGCGTCAGCAGCCGCTCCCGGTCTCGCTGGGTTGTAAAACTGCCGTCCCGGTTTCGACGGCAAATCTGCTTGAGTTGGTAGTTCAGATCTCTCAAAAGTGTTCTCGCATATCGGTAAGTGTTTCTGACTCAACCGGTGGCCATAGCCATTCGGTCCCGCGTACGCGGTATGGTCATGGGACACTACGCCCATTGCGACCTAAAGCTGCCTGGTCTAGGCAACGCCGGTTCTCCCCGGAGGGAATGGTCTGGCGTGGACCAACGTGCGCCGTCATAGGCGCGATTTAAGTGTGGTTACACATCACCTCCTTTCAGATAGGCGGAACACTTCCGCAGTTAATGAAGAATGAGCATCGACGGCACCACCAGGGGTGGGCGTCTCGGCTCGACGAGTCAGGCTGGTGCCTGCGAGAAAGAACCGATCCCGTGGTCGGCTCGGATTGGAGAATGAACCCACGGCTTTCGCCGCAGCGCATCGAAGGGTTCGGGCGCGCTCTGTTGCTACTGTATCCGCAGTAGCCACGGTTAAAATCGACCGAGGGCGGCAGTATCGGCCTTCATCACTGGCCCTGCACTGAATAATCCTGCCGAAAACGCGCGCCGTTTCCGGGAATGCCGCCCTCGTCACTACCCCGCTTCGCTTGCCAGTGACGAGGGCGCCTTCGGTTCAGGCAGGCCGTGTGCCAGGCATCTGCCTGTCACGCGGCCTGCTACTAATCGGCTGGTGCAATCCTTCGGAGCGTTTCTACCTGCCCACTGGGGCCCACAGGCGCCGCTGAGTGCGGCCCCGCCCTTGGCACGCGAGTTAGAGGCTCGCGTTGCCGTGGCGGGCAAGGCATGTGGACTCAGTGGACAGCCATAAAGCGTTGGTACTGGACGTAGTCTGCCAGTAGCTGACTCACTCGTACGTCCGTCGGGTCGGTCTACGTGATGGGATGGACCTGAATGAAAATGCGTGTACCTAGGTGCTAGATTTGTTCACTGCTACAACATTAAGCGCCGCCACAATGGCCTGGGTACATCACACTACCGTAGTGCCATGCCGGCGAAGAGCATGCCGTGCTTGAGGCACCCACAATTTGTATACCCGTGCTCGTGCGGCCAACCTGCGGCGCTCGTCAGGCGCGATCAGAGACTGGTCGCCACTTGGTCCGATGACCAAGAAGTCCGAACACGACGCAGCAATCAATGCCGAAGTCATGGGAAAGGATAAACGCACCGCAAGCGAATGATTACGGCGCCAACTACCTTGTCGCGCGCCAGAGGCGATACCAATAGTGATCGTATCACCTTTGCGAGCATCGTATTTCCTGTCAGCCGTTATCAGGCGCAATCAGCTGGCAACCGCATAAAGGAAGTGAACGCATGATAACTGTTGAACTGCAAATTGAATTAGGAACAGAAAAATGGCGCCGAATCGGCAACAGCAGACGACAGCAGCTAAGCTTGATATGTGGGTACGAGAAATGGTCGCATTTGAAAACATAGCTAAACTGGCGTCTACACGTGGTGACTGTGCATCTGAAAACCACTATATGAAGCTGGCAAATAATCGTCGGATAGCATATCAATTGTATGTACAGGAAAATCTGGATTAGGGGTGGCGCCGTGAGGTGCCACCCCTTCGATACCATTTAGGATACAGGTCTATATCACGACAATTCAGTAGATCACGCGGCTCCAATCACGGCAGTCGCAAATCGTCAAAATGACCCTCGTTGAGCGCCATCCAAAACCCGGGCAAGTGACTCATATGACATGGGCCTTCCGCGGGCCTAACCAGGGTTGCTTCCATCCGAACTCGACCCGGTTGCCCGAAGCGCCGCCTGATAAGCCTCATCCAGATCACCCCAGTCGATGCCGCCACCTCGAGCCTCACCACGCCGGTAGGCATCCACCAGCAACCTCGCCGCCTGGAAGGCCGCATCCCTGCGACGAAGCGTTACCACACTTGCGTCCGGTGTTGGCCACGGTTCATCATCGCGCAACGTCTGTTCGACCGTAAACAGCAACGAGCTATCGCCCGTCTCTTCATAGTCATCGAGCAATAACGGCACCTTTTCGGTGTCCTGCCAGATGTTGCCTTGGTCGAACAGAGTCTCGGCCTTCCTGACCGCTTCGTCCGAATTGTTGGCCTCGATGCCGACCATGACACGGTGCTCATAGGGCAAGGTGTATTGAATAACATATTTCATAATGATCTCCTTCTGATTGGTTACAGGGGGAGACCATCACCCACCGGGGAGATGACCTCCCCGATGGGTATGGCGAAGAACTCAAGTCGTTGACTTGATCGGTTGATCGAACAGCATGGGTACTACGCTTCAGTCCTCATGCGGCTCCAGGATAGTGATGACCGGTTCACCGGCATCACCTGGTCCGACAATGAGCTTCAGTGTGACCAGCACCGTTTCGGTCGAGTGACCGTCACGGGCTACCCGATACAGCTGGAAAAGCAGCCGGTCACCCGAATCTTTGGCGGTGCGTATGGCGTGGGACGCCATATACAGGACGTCCCAAAGCCTACCCGACTGATCCTGGTGCACCTGCTGTTCACTGTCATCCTCGGTCCAGGCCACGCAATCGGCCCAGACTGCAGATGTCAGCGCAACAGGCCATTTGAAACCAGCCTCACTGGCCATGGAACCCGCATCGATCAGTACACCGTCATCGATGGCCTGCGCACGGGTATAGGTTGAAATTACTTCACCGAAAAACGCTTCGGCGGACTGTTCATTGGAAATGTTACTCATGGGTATTTTCCTGTGATGGATAGACACCAGGTCACACCTCCTCCCCTGCCGGAGAAGATGATGCTTCCCCGGCAGGGTTTGTAGAAAAGTGTTGGACTTCAGAGCAGTCCTCGTTCTGCAAAAGAGACGCTTTCGCCAGCCGAGACCACAAAGTGGTCAAGCACCCGCACATCAACCAGTGCAAGTGCGTCTTTCAGACGGCGGGTAATCGCCTCATCCGCATGACTGGGCTCAGCAACGCCCGACGGATGATTGTGGAAAAAGACCATAGCGGCGGCATTCACCTCCATGGCCTGCTGCACCACGACCCGCGGGTAAACCGAGGCGCCATCGATGGTGCCTTGGAACAGCTCACGTACAGCGATGATCCGGTGACGGTTATCAAGAAACAGACATCCGAAGACTTCATTACGGTAGTCTGCCAGGCGCAGACGCAGGAAATCCCGCGTCTCGTCCGGTTTACTCAAAACCCTGCCGGCTCGATGTTTGATAGACAACACCTTCATCGCCAGTGTGATCACTGATTGCTTTTCCACATCGTTCAAGTCTGCTGGTTTCAGACCGGACAAACGGTCTTCTACCAGCGCCTCTACGGACGCATCCGTTTTCTTCATGACTGATCTCCTCAGGAAAAAGGGAGACCAGTCCCTCGGAGGAATGATCCCCCGATGGGTGGAAAATGGCCGGGTAACATGGGGTTACCCGGCCAAACGTTGAGTTACGCCGCGTCTTCTTGTGCGGTGTAGAACGGTTGCCCGTCGACCTTGGCCCACGCAATACGCAGTAGCCGTGCCTTCAGACTGATACCGGTCTCGCCGGCCTTGTCCCCGTTCTTGAAGGTGAAGGACTCGGCAAAGAGATCACTGAGTGTGAAGCCGATCAGTACCTTCAGATTGCCCTCGACGGCCGGCTTGAGCTGGCGCACGATTTCCTGCGCCTGCTTGCCGGACACGCGACACTCGAAATGCGTGTACTGGGCGTTGTCGACACTGCCACGAAGGGCAGCGATGGTGATACTCAGGAAGGGCTCTCCTTCCTTGGGTGTCACCTCCCGGACGCGATTGAGATAACCGATGCCGGTTGTGTGAAGATCGAAATACTGCTTGGTTTCGTTGGTTGACATAGCACTTGCTCCTTAGAGGTTAGAAACTCCCGGAACAAGCGCGCCCCTGACGGGGATGCTTGCCCGGCAGGGTGAATGAAATGGAATCAGGTTCCACTCCCTTGAGAAAGGACCGACGACAGAAAACTGTCGCTGTGCACCGATTGCACGGCCCGACGGTGCCTCGACTGTCACTGAACCGCAGTGACGACGGATAAAACCAGTAATACAATCAGGCCGCATCAGAGGCCTCACAGACATAGCGCAGGTACTTGAGCATGCCGCGTGCATTGGCAAACGCAGGATGTTCAGCAATCGCTTGATGCGGGAACCAGTTGGCGATGTGTTTAGACAGTGCCACGGTCCCACCACCGACGAACAGCACACGATCCAACTCGATGCCTAACCCCAGTTGCCGGCGGGTCTCGTCATGAATGCGTTCCACGACCTCGCGCATGGCTGCCTCAACTAACGCGGCAACATCGTGCGCCTTACCTTGAAGACGAACAGTCTTGTGCTCCACCGCCTGGGATACCAGTTGCTCGCTGAGTGACTCCAGATCGAAGCGTTCCTGGATTCCATCGGCCACACTCTGTTTCACGTTCAACATTCCACACTGCAGGGAGCCAGAAGAGGCATGTAAGATGCCCTGGTCCTTTACCACGACGTAGTCTGTCGTGCGTCCACCGATGTCGACGATGGCAACCGGAACGGAGACACGATCCGCATCGAGAGTGACGCCGTCCTCCAGTTCGACGATCACGTAGTCGTACCAGGCGGCCAACGCCTCAGGTATCACCTCATGAAACGCTATGCCTGCTGGCAGCGCACCAGAAAGTGGACGAACTGCCTGCTTGAGGCTATCGCGCTTCCTGGCAATGGTTTCCTGCCGATGCTCACCGCTCTTGCGGTAGAAGGAACTGACAGGCAAACCGGACACTGCATGCACACTCTTTCCAGCAAGTCCGGCCTGCTGCAAGGCGTGCTGAACAACTGCTCGGTTCAGACCAGACCACGGGTAGCCCTCAAAATGCGTGGGCGCACCGTCCAGGGCACCAACCGAATACACGGTATCCTCTGTCTCGTACTCAGAGATGCGTTGTTCGGCCTCATGGATCCAGGTCACACCGGACTGGCCCACGCGAGCACGTGAAGGAATCGCGAGTAACCGGCCATCCGGAAGTGCGATCTTGGTGAATGCATAGCCATCGTCGAGGCCTACCGGGATGGGATTTATTGAGCTTGCGTCAGCCATATATTTTTAATCCTCTGATTCGTTATCGAGTATGTTTGTTGGTTGCCTGCGCTTGATCATTCACTGGCCCATCACCTTGCCCATGACACCACTAAGCGCCGCAAAGGGTTTAGTACCCTCCGTGGCCGACATTGGCTCAGCGTTCACAACCGCAGGCACCGATTCAGGAAGTCCGGCAGTCCTTCGCGGCGACCGGGGCATCGACTTCGTAAATGCCGCAGTCGAATCGCGTTTCGTATCGTCAGATGTACTGCGTAGCGATTCGATCTCGGATCTAAATCCCTGAACCAGCAACCCACGCAACCATTCCTGCCGGCGGTTAGCCGGCACTTGTCTGTGTCGGTTCAGCAGGACGGATTCCAGCGCCACACGAGGATCAAGCTGTATGGTGACTCGGGTTCCAGGTTGTGCTTTTGCCATGACAAGACGGCCCCACTGACTTCAAACAAGCTCAGGATTATGGAGACACGTGCCTGGCAGACCAGAGGAAACCCGACACATCACGTGTCGTCGTTTTCGTCAGAGGAAGGAGCTGTGGTCGGTGTGGAGGGTGCGGAATGCAGTCCGAGATTCCTGGAGAATCCTGATGACAAATGACGTTGAATCGGCGCCATCGGTGCACGACGTCTGCCACTCAATACATCATCGGGAACCACTCCCATGAACTGTACAGCCTGTGTATTTTTGTCGTTGTCTTTCTGGATATCGGATCGCTCGATGCGCAGAAAGCGATAACCTTGGGGAATCATGAACAGGCCACGGATCTTGCATGCGCCCAACTCAATGACGTGATCGCGCGATGCACGGTCCAATACACCGATGTGGCCGGCGGTTAGCGCTGCACAAACCAGGGTATCGTATGTCGATACGAGGCGTGCGGCCTGATAAGCATAGGGGTTCGCGAACTGTAGAGGCATCCGGTAGGGTCGCTCAGACTCGGCGACCGCGACCTCTATCGAACCCATCTGGGTCAACCGTTCATCCAGATCCCGCTGGAGACGCTGGAATAGCGCCTCCCGCTCCTCAATGGCTTCATGTACTTTGATTAGCCACCAGTCTGCGTATGGATCACCATTGCGCGACGCCTGCCAGATCAGTCGCAGCCGCTCAGCGAAGAGCCCCAGGCCAATGATCGGCGATTGTCCTTTCGTGCCGTTTCGACCACGAATAAGCCGACGCGCCTGGTTCGTCTGCAGCGTCAGCCAGACCTGGCCACGCAGTGGACCCAGTTTGTCGGCATCGGCCGGTTTGGGGATCGGGTTTTCCGTGGTCATAGGTTGTCGGGTTCCCCCTCTGTCGATAGAGTTGCATGAGTTTGCGCGTATAAACGCATGCGCACTCGTTATGAACAAGGAAAAACCCCGTCGACAAATGGGAGGGTTCTGTAATGAGTTGGAATTTCGACAGGTGATTCCAGTGGAATCACCTAAGGGAGGCTTTATGTCTCGTTAGGTTCGGATGATGGCCCCTTATCTATTGGCATTCCCAACGCCTTCCGCATTTCATCCATCCGTACTTTTGCCAGCGCCATGCGCTTCTGGCGTTGTTCCTCAGTCTCCTTCGGTTCCGTGGCTGTGTCTTGGCGTGCTACCTGTTGACGCTGAATCTCCCGCGCGTGCCGGGCATCCCGTACCTTGATGCCGAGATTGGGCACAAACTCGCCGGATTTCATCCGTTCACAGAGACGGAACAGGAAGCTGATCTCGTCATAGACCGGTTTCATACCCTTTTGCTCGGCCTGGAACCGTCCCTCCAGCTCATCAAGAATCGGCTGGCGATCCGCTGGGGCGAGTTTGGAAAGATAGCGGTTTGCGATGTCTCGCTGGTTTTCGCCCAGACGCCGCGGATATACCAGCGGCTCACCATGCTCACCGACATGCATAAATTTCGACGCATCTTCACCAGAAGTAGTAGTTGTTGTTTTTTTATTATTACTACTACTACAACCTGAGTTCGATTTATGTGCATTCGATTTTTGAACTCGGGTCTCAACCGAGTTCGAATTTTGGTCACGGTGATCCCGCGCCTGACTGTTGCCCATAGAATCTTGACGAATCTGCTGGATAGCATCGCGGGTAAACGAGAAGAACCGGCGTAGTCCTTCGTTACCTGTGCTCACCGCTGACTGTAACCGCCGTTCGATTGGATGCTCCAGGGCGCATACGTCACGCCCGCCCCTGACATCCTCTTCAATGGACGCCAACACGCCCTTGGCCACGGTACGCACCCGGGCATGACCATGGCTCACGGCCTTGTTCAGAAAGGCCATGTAGTCGCCATCCAGGTGAATCACATCGGCAAGTGGCAGGGGCTCATCATGCAGTGCATAGACGTTACCGCGAAACCGTCCGCTCGCTTTACGCATACGTCCACAGAGGGTCAACCAGCGCGAGGCACGCAGGATGGCAATCGCACGGGCTATCGTAGAACGCGATGAAACATTGGCCAGGCGGGAAATGGTTTCATAACTCGGAAAAGCGGCATTAGCCCCTGTCTCCCGAACCGCCAACATGATGACCATCCACACCAGTTTGTCGACTGGCTCGAGTACCGGATCGCGGATTACCGCAGTGGGAAAAGACTGGTGCCGGTTTCCGAGGAAAAGGACCGTGTCGGCAGCACCGCCATCGCGTGATGCCTCCACACGAGCGATGGTGGCCTTGATCAGTTTGTCGAGGGCGAGTGTTTCCGGACGAATGACGCCTGTCTGCTCATCCATCATCACCTACCTGAGCGGCACCATCGTCATTCTGGCCGGTCAGGTTTCCGTACTGTGCCCATCGCTGGGTCAGGTTCCAGATGGCGCGCATCGGCACCCCGGTCTCCCGGTGGAGTTCCAGGTAATCCTTGGGCGCGAGTAATCCAGTTGTCTCCCCATCGACCCGGCTCGACCAGGCCTGCCAGAGCCGGTGGGAACTTTCCTCATCGGCTTCGGGGGGACGCCCGACCGAAGGGCTCACCGACAGAGTACGCCTTAGCCGACCGTAATCACGGGCATTCAATCCAAACAGGATCAACAGCATCTCATGCGGCGCATCGGCTGCAATCAACGACTGCAGAGTTTCTTCTGATTCGCGCTGCACCCGCAGGTGATCGATCATCGGCCAGTACACCTGCCGATTCAGGGCGATATCCAGACAGTGGGCACGAAGCGATTCAACACGGTACAGGTCCGAGACGTTCATCTCCCGCAGAGCCTCGATCTCGCGTGGACCGAATTTCATGTTTTGCAGGGCCACGTGGTCCCCTTCTGCCAGGCAGCGAATGGCATACATCAATACGGCGGTGACCAGGTCGGATTCCTTCGTGCTTTCCATTGCCTCTACTCCCAGACCGATACACCGGTATCCGCGGCGATACGGCGGATGCGTCGATAGGTATCCATCAAGGCCAGCAAATCACGCCAGTCCCGATCATCGAGCGGCCGCCAGAGCCGATAGCCGGTGTGACCCGGATCCAGTGTCCAGATACTGCTGAATAACAGATCGGCATCTTCGGTCTCGAGTGCACGGCGAAGGATGGACTCGTCCGGTAGGAGCGGCAGCATGGCCTCGAGCGGCGCAAAGGTCATCTCCGCACAGGCCGCCAACTGCCACCACAGCATGGTGAGCTGACTCAAGCTATCCTCGTCGAGCTGGTCCGCCAGGGTTGGATCTGGAACATCGCGTAATACGAATCCCAAGCCTTTGCCGGACACCGCTTCAACGAGGTCCGCCATACCGTTACGCTGGGCCAGTCGTGTCGCAAGCGTCCAGGCTCGGCCACGCAAAGACTTCAGATCGTTCGGGCTGGTATCGTTGGTGAGATTCGGTAGTTCAGTCTCAGGTTCAGAAATCTCTTCGACATCGTCATCCAGAAGGCCAGTATCCGGCGCACTACCTGGATTCGACTGATCCGGTAGTTTCTGTGGTAACTCATCAGTAGATGCTCGATCCGAATTGGATATAGGAGAACGTCCATCATCCTGATCAACATCATTATCGAATGATTCGTCTGTAGGGGACTCAGGTTCTGATGATTCCTCATTCGGTTCCACTTCGGCTTCCGGTATCACCAGTTCCCTGCCGGCCATCTCGGCCTCGAGCATCACGCGTACGGTATGAATGCTGACATCCAACGCAGAGGCAATTTCAGATTCCAATGCGCTGCGGAGTACATCTGTGTCCCAGTCGGGGCTATCGTACCGTTTGCATAGTGTCGTGAAGACCTCTTCGAAATCCTCTGCCGACTCGGAACACCGATCCTGCCAAATCTTGTGAGCGGCACGCTCCAATCTGCGAATGCGTTCGACATGCGGCCTGCCGAGCCCGCCTTCGAGCGCAATGGGAATGACGGGTAATAGACGACTGACTGTGTACACCATCTGGGAAATACGCGCCTGGGTAATGCGATACCCGGCACGGCGGAGTTCTGTTTCGAGACGCCGTTGAGAGATCACATCGAGACCGAGTTCTTCGGCAAGCAATTTTTGCGCTTCGCAAACAGCGCGCGCCTTATCGATGAAGGTAAGACCTCCCCGCAGGTCGTTTTCCCGAAGATGCGCCAGCAGGACATCAGATTCACAGCACCAAGCTTTGAGCAGGCAAGGTACTGCGGCAAAACGGGGATCACCGGTCTCGGCGAATAACTCCTTCAGTATGATCAGCCGCGTATTACCACCGGCATGGACGATAAAGTCAGTCGCATCTGGGCGCTGCGTGACCACCAAAGGTTGGTCCAGACCAGTATTGCGAATCGAGTCTCTGATCCGGTCATATTCGGGATTGCGGCCGTGACGCGGATTGTGCTCGTATGGCTGAATTCGGGAGATGTCGATCATCTGTGGCGCCGGGCTAGTGGTTGCTTCTGCCGGTTGTGAGATCGACAAATTCTCAGACGGCGTTGTGGGTTTGCCAGCCATTGGTCATTCCCATCCCTGCAGGCCGACGAATATCTCCGGGTAACGAACCAGGCTTTCCCGCGGCACCGGCTCAAGTCGCCCTCCTGATCGGTCCGCCACCCGCTGGCTGATCTGCTCAATTCGTGTCGCCATCTGCGGGCTCGCATGCCGGTGCTTACCAGCCAGCTGATACAGATAGGCTACTGAGTCGTTGCAAACGGTGGCCAACTCGGCGCGTTCCCTCTTGCTGGCGTATTTCAAAAATGTCCTTAGCTTCATGATGCCGGACATTAGCACCATGCTTATCTATCAGCAAGCTAACTCGCCAACTAAATGTTTATCTTTATGCTAAATTTCTGCTATATTCCCTGCATGATGCGCGTACCAGAAAAAATTCGGCTGAAGAATCTCGAGCTTCTGATTGCCGAGGCAGGCTCTGCTGCGAAACTGGCCGAACGAGTCGGCACCAACAGTTCCTATATCAGCCAGGTCCGGCGCCAGATGCGCACGAAGAAAGGTACTCCGCGGGGCATCGGTGACGATCTGGCGGAAAAGCTGGAACGCGGAATGGACAAGCAGGAGGGCTGGATGGACGCACCACACAGGGAAGAATGGGAGCAGTCGGACATTGCCGGCACGGAGGTCAATGCCCACCTCGGACCGGACATACGCAGCCTATGCCCAGTGATCTCCTGGGTGCAGGCCGGAGATTGGATGGAAATCGCCGAGGGTTTCCAACCGCAATATGGTCAGGAGTTGCTACCCTGCCCCGTCAGTTGCAGCAACGATTCTTACGTCCTGCGCGTACGAGGCGTCAGCATGGAACCCAAATTTCATGACGGTGACCTGATCTTCGTGGATCCTCATGTCGAGGCGGTCCATGGAAAATATGTGGTCGTCATGATTGAAGACACCGCAGAGGCCACTTTCAAACAACTTATCGTCGAGGAAGGCCGTCAGTACCTGAAGGCACTGAACCCGGAGTGGCCAAATCGGATCATCGAGGTCAACCAGAATGCCCGGATCTGTGGGGTTGTGGTGTTTAAAGGGGAGATGGTTTGACCAAATAATACTTTTTACTAATTCTGCGTTATGTGTGATATTCAATCGCGAACAAGTTATCTGAAAAACATTAACAATGGGCATTCAAAGGAAACGGCTACAAAAACAATGCTGAAGCGGAGCCGGATATTTTCCCCTTGCTCTATCCTCCATGATGGCTTTTCCTTATTCTCGATTTTACCTAAAGTTCGGTTCTTAGCGAGAGCAGCCGTTTGAATAGGTTACGTCTTTCAAACGGGTCTGAAGTACTAAATAGCGAGACGCCACTTCCTTGTATTTCGGCACGCATTTGTAAACCGCTTCCGGCGTTTAATAGAGCATTCCCTATATTTCTCCTTTCAAAAGGATCCGATAAAGAACCTTCTATAAAATCGGCAATAGTAAATAATTCATTGCTGGTTGCTGTTTTTAGCCAATGCATAAAATATTGAACATCTACAGGCACGTAATGCGGATCCTCGAGCATATCTTTGCGCTGACCACTCTCTTCACTACCATTCAACAAAGGATCATCATAACTTATTATGCCGCTAGGCTTAATTTCTTCAATTGCATCTAGAATTCTTCCCTTCACATGCCAGGATGCAAATGTAGAAAATCTATATCCTTTGGATATTTCATATTTCTTCAACGCATCGAGCAGCCCCCATACTCCCGCTTGTATTAAATCATCCATTGGTAGATGACTATAATTTAGGTCTCGAGCAATAGCTTTAACTAAATAAATATGACTCTTGATCAATTCATCTCGCGCTACTTTATCGTTGTGATTTAGGGCTTTCTCTAAAAGCACTTCCTCCTGTTCGACGGATAATCTCGTATCAGACACACTTGCACTTGTTTTTCTTGTCTCATCGTAATTAGGCATCTGAATCGTCTCCCCAAAGTAGTAGACGGGAAGAAATGTATCGATGAAATACGGAATCTTCTAGTTTTTCATTACCAACAAGATCATTCTCATCAGATGCCAAACACCTTAGCAGGCGCCGCTCCGTAGGTCTCAGCCCCTTTACTTTTCCATCTGCGGAGAATCCTTTTCCTTGTAAGATATCTGGGACACTTAGTTCCATTCTAGTCATAGCTGCCTCCCAGTTATTATCACGATAGCTAGGACTAGACTCAGGAAGCATAATAGGATTTTTTGGCAGAGGGAAAAGGGCAAACCAAAGGTCATTTTCAATAAGACGAGGAAAATTAGAAGACAATTCGAGTTCCTCTAATTTTGCATTAATGTGCAGCATATTAACGACAAGCCGATACGACATTAGAACGACAGCTAATCGTCGAATATCATTAGTATAATTGTTGTTGCGTATTTCAGCACATACTCCACATTCTTTAACTGACACACCACAACGGTCGTTAAGTTCTTTTATCTCATCTTTGTCACCTTGCTTTCGCAAACGCTCTGTGAGCATCCACCGATCACGCAATTGTTTACATTCAGCAGATTGTTTGTCGGCCGTATAGAATGCCCAGAGTTCGTCAACCAGCTGCATTGCTGTGTTGAAATGCGTCCTATTCACTAAATGTTCAAATAACTCCTCTGCCCACTCGCTAATGGCAGCGGGCCTATTATCGGTGGAGGTGTCAACAAATAGGCCATCAACTGGTAGCTTTCGCAGTGCATGAGGAGACCGAATCGTAAGAACATCGTGATATTTATGCGGGTCAGCTAAAGCTTCGAGATCGGACGGCGACACAACTATGTCACCGGATTTGAAAAGCGTACTGATTCGCCTCCTTAACTGTTTTGCACCTTCCTTAAGAATGCTGGCCCAGCGCCGATCCTCGAGACCGATATACTGGAAGTCAACACCCAGAAATGGCTCTACAAGTGCGTGCAGCGTTTCGACCTCGGAGGGCATCTCACTCAGATATCGTGTCATGGGAACTATCGCTGCCGGGTGTTTGTACGACAGTGCCCCATAAAAGAGTGAGATCAAAAGGCCCTCGAAGTTGACACCGCGTACGGACGTCATGGAAGAACCTGACCGCGGCGGCACATTAACGGACACATCATCTTCATCAAGGGAATTCAGATCCTTGTCAACCTCCACGTCCGTCTGGTCAACTACGGCCACACCCCCACGCTTTGACAGATTATAGTCCGTCGCGATGATCTCTGCGGGCAAGATAGATGTGTCATCTGAGAACCAGAAACCTCTAACCACGGGCGCGAACTCCATGGCAGAACGAAAGGACAGCGCCTCATCTTTAGTTCCTGGGTGGACGATCTCAAACCAATCCTGATATTCATGTGGGACAATCTGTCCTTCGGGATAACCGTCCATCTCTTCACGGTCGTCAATCCACAAAACTCGAATTTTGTCGTAACCATTCACGCCTCAATTGCCTCCTCAATGCGCAGTCCTTTTAGCCATACAGCAACACGGAACACGCGCTTTGACGGATTGTATCGATACCAGAGTTCCCCTAGCCCAAGACGCCGCAGAATAGCAATAGCCATTCCCGGACCATCATTCTCCCGATCGGCTGGCCATAGGGTCCAGTGAGTTTCGCTCAGCCAACTCGGGGGAGCCTTATCCCCAATCTTGTTCGAAAGTATTAAAACCGGACAACGATGGGGCGCCTTTTCACTTCGATGTTCTAACGTCTGAACCGTAAGAGCGACCCGCACACTTGCCTGTTTTGCATCGAGATCGACCTTGTTTTTCGGGATACCTCCATACCGGACCACGTTCAGAAGTAACTCAGAGAAGAGTTGGGAGTAGAAGGCATCTCGTGGCCTGCATGCTGCTCCGCTCTCCGAATCGACCAACATAAAGTCCAGATACACATCCTGCAGGTTTCCCGTAAATTCAATTAAGGTCATCACCCGCATTTGAGAAGCATCACACTCTCCAACCCTCACAGGCTGGAATGATTCAGCTAGCATTGGCCACTCATTCCGCAACTTCCCGACGATGTTAAGGGGACCATCTTCCTGCTCGTACTCAAGAAAACGCGACTTCTTGGGATGACGATATAATTCATTGGTTGACGACAAATTGATGGCCTGCAGCACGACACTCAGATCCCCGAGAAACTTTGCGTTGGCAACCGCTCGCTTTCGGCTATCCTCGTTGCCCTCGAAGTACGCCTGAATAGGGCTGAGGCGATGACCAAGCGTGTGACCATAATGAGCAATTGCACTCTCCTTTGAGTGCACAATAGCCCGGTAATGATTACGCATATGCTCTTGTATTGCCTCTTTTATCAGAGCGATTTTTTTCTCTAACGGTTTAGACGACTCTACAGGCGACACAGATTTAACGAGGTTCATTAAATAAGCATGACCATGAGCTTCTTTATTGGTGACACCCACAGCTAAAAGAAAGCTAAAAAGCTCTAGGACCAGAGAAAACGAATAATACGCCAATGATGACCATTGGTTTAGACACCAAACTATATCGACCTCATCAAGGCTTGGTGTTATGAAATATAATATTGCGAACCCACCATCTTCGCCCTGATGCCTTTTGAAGAAAATATGGCAATCTAAATTGCTGCCATTTCCATTCACGTAATCAATAAAGTATCCTGCAACCTTGATATCACTGGCTTCATCAAATTCATTTAGATAACGCAACACACCTTGGGATTCATTGGTATCTTTCAGCATAGCAGTAAGCATTGAGGCACGGAGATCATACTCGAACCTCATACTAGAATTATATGGAATCGGATCCACACTGCGTTGGGCAAATATCGTGCAATAATCTGACTCTGATGATCCCAATATAATCCCAGTAATTCCAAGTGTGTTCTTTTTACTTTTGCCTGCTGTGACGCCTATTCCATCTACAAATCCCTCATCAAAGGCATCCAAACAATTCCAAATGTGCTGATACAATAATTCGTTTATCGCTGTATTTTCGTCGGGCAATACATTTAGCGGTCGAAGATTAACGGTTTCTGTTTTCGTTTGTAAAAAGCGGTATTCCGGTAAATGCTTCCTCTTAATATAAACATAGGCATGGGAACCCTCTGCCCAGTAATGATCAAGTCTATAGTGAAGACCATATCCTCGCGATTTGTAAAAAGCATAAGTGCCGTGCCACTTATTTCCATCTATTAACTCACCTTTCACGGCAAAATATGTATCTTCTGAACAGCATAATACCTGTATTGCATCAACACCTAAGACTTCAAAAAGGTGATCTTCTATATTGGCCAAAAGAGCGCCAGTAATCCCCTGCCGTCGATAATTACTTCCACACGCTAACCATATAATCTCGGCAGTAGTCCCAACGATTGCGACCACTGCAAACGACATGACTTTATAGTTGCCATCAAGATAGCAGTAGAGATTATGGCGCCGGGCATCTTTCGGTATTACTTCCTTGGCTACCCAACTGAAAAAATGATCTGGACACTCTAATGCAATTTTCGATACCTGACTCTCAATGTCATTCCAGAGCCTGGCACCTTCAGGCTCAGATACAATATCCTGGTATCTCAGATAGTTATGTCCTAGCGAGACTATCAATTGCTTGCCCCTTTTAGGCGAAAGGCAGGCAATGCCAAAACGATAAACACCACCATTCCTGATACTAGCGCGGTAACAGGTGCGTTATATAGCCAATTTGAAGCCCCACTGAATTTGCCATAGAGGGCGCTAGCCCACCCACCAAAAAAACCGATGAGTATCGATGCGCCTGCCGCATAGCGCGCTTTATTAAGCGAGATTTTGTTTGCGAAAAATAAGGAGAAGAAGACTGCCGGGAACATTGCCAATTGCGCGCCATAGATGGCGAATACCAACTGAACAACATCAAACTGCAGGAAGTGCAAAACTGCAAAGATAAAAAATGAAAGAATGGCAATCATGGCCATTGCTAATCGTGCTTTCCGCATAACTGGCTGAGACTCCCTGCTATCAGGGCTTAGCTTCATGATGTCAATAGATACGATCTGCCCCGCCACGATTAGAAGGCTGTCTGCAGTGGAAATCATCGCACTAAAAAGGCCAAGCACAAATAGAAACAACAGGATCTTAAAAAATGCGCCAGAGGTCGCAAATACTTGCATTATGTAATTAATCAAAGGTTCTTGAGATGCATCAAATCCATGAGCTGTGGCCACCTGCCAATAGTAGCAGGCGAATAGAACGAGAAAAGCCCAAAGGATTGCGAATAATGGAGAAATCTGAAGAAGACCACGCTTAGCTGATCGAGTGTCTTTAGTTGAGCACAGACGCTGCCAGGTACCCGCGTCGCTAATGGGCGCAGGGAGATTCATTACAATGATCCCAATAATGAAAGGCCATGCTGGGATCCAACTATTCGCCATCGAGGATAAAACCATCGAAATATTAATATCCGGTGCGCGATGGGTGTGAACGATAGCCAGGACAAAGAGTGAAAATAGACCAACAATAATAAACCTTAGCTGCCAGCGGTCTGTGGCGATGACTGCTCTATAACCACTCATGAGAGAGTAGATAATGATAAAGATCAGATAAACTAAAGCAAAAGCTAGAACATTCTCCCCAAGAAAGGGCTGAAGGACGGTAACGCCGACGAGAAGTTCCATACTAAAAATGCTGACATAGCCAACAAGCGAGAATACCAATGCGACATATTTGACGCTGGAACTACCATAGCTCTTTCCAAGATAGGCTTGTATTGTGTCATTTTCCGGATTGGCTTCCATAATCCGGTTGGTGCAAAGATAGAGGAGGAGAAAACTAACCGAGTACGAGATGACGGAGACGAACAATGTTATGCCCATCATAGGTGCTAAGTTGATGAAAGCGATAATCACTGTCGCCAACGACATTCCTGCCGCCACAGTTGTGGATCTATACTCCCCGGTGGAAATGGAACGCTTAAGCGGAAAGAAGTCGCGGATGTCCACGATATTCTTTTGTTCTCGATAGGCTGCAGAAAAATAGAGGATGGCGGGTAGAAGAACTGCTGCAAACACCGCGATATATGCTGTTAAATTCATTCTTTTAATTCTCCCTCGCCATTGCTGTCATCCAACTGCGCATAGGATGTTCCGCTGTCAAGAAGAACGGCTACGGATATATGTGTACGTTCGCTAAATTCGAAAGGAAACCCCCTGTAGCGTGCTGAGGCCATCTTCTGCAGAATCTTCATGTCACGTCCTGGATAGATTTCCGTCGTATATCCCTGTTGGTACAGTGCAAGAAAAAATGCGATTTCCTCTATCATATATTCCCGAAGCAAGAGCATATCCGCCCCATTGATCTTTCTAAGATCTTTCCTAGAAAGACGTTTCGTATTGCTTAGCATAAGCGCAATTTGTTGTTCTATATCAGTATTGAAGCATTCACTTTTCGATGCGTAATCACGAATCGCCAATATGATCTCCTGAGCCTCAGCAGTTTCGATGACTGCCCTGCAGGATTCCACTCGAACATCATCATTTGTATCTAGATCGGACAATACAGCTTTAATATCTTTCTCGACTCTATGCCCTCGCCTTTCAGCCTTTGCTATAGCCTCGGCTTTAGGCAAGCCCTCGAATGCCATGATGTTGTGGCGCTCCATGTAATCACCAATGATAATCCTTGGCTGCTCACATTTAGACATCGCCCAGGGAATGTACTCATAGAGAAAGGGCCTGTTTGCCATAAAGGAATAGAGGCAGATTGGGATAAAGCACGAGGTGGTTGGATGTGGACTTATGAAATCATCCACATTGGGACCACGTGTCTCAGAATAGTTAATATCTATAGACATAGTAAACTTTTATTTCATCTCTCTATTCTTCGGGCATTAGCGTACTTGATAGCGTTGGTTCCTTAGTCAGTTGTTGCTTGCCCAGCCCGTCCATCCTAGGTTGAAACATAGCTACCGGACTTAAGTCAGCTAATCCTATGTGCTGAGGATGGATCAGCAATCCTGACATGTGCTGACAAACAGCCTCACTTTACTATGAAGCGACTCATCAACCCATCCTGACAACTTCTGACATCCCCAATTCGTGGTCTGGTGGCCTTAAAGATTATCACGCTACTGATCCCTGCTTTCTGACAAGCAGGACACAGTGCAGACGATCGCTAATCTGCAGGGGAAGAAGCCTAATAATAACGTAATATTCAATATGTTACTGTGACCAACACCCTGACGGTTGGTGAGGAGGAGTGCCAAAATCCAACTGACAAACCATCTCCAGTCCAAGGCAAGTCCCTGCAATAGAGCCCTGACGTCATATCCACACGGGCAGCTCACTGAAGCTCCATAGATTTTGAGGCGTTGCCTCATGTCCTATATGTGCTGATTTCAAGCCCATTCCTGACAATCTCTGACAATACATTCCATGCCTTTCAGGCTACCAGCAATTCAAACTTTTTATCAGTCGACCAAAGCGTTTCCTTACAGGTGAAAAGGGCTACCCTCATCACGAGACTACTGATCCCAGGCATCCTCGCACCATTGGAAGCTTCAACGCCCCCTCTGAGAAGTAGGTCTTAGAACGGTTTATCCCTGGGAGAAATCACGCATATCACCCTGTTGTTTCTGCCTGTCAAAGGGACGTCGGATTTATCGCTATTACCGCTCGTTAGAAATAGTTTCATGAACACAACTGGATGCCCCGCTTAGTCATCCGTCAAATTCTGTCAGAGCCCCGCACTCAAACGGTTCAAATAAAAAGTGACGGTGACACCTCTTCGATATCCGATTTCTTGTCAGTCGTCATCAGCAGATTCCATCGCTCAAACCCATAAAGGGAGTAAAGGCAAGATGACGTTCGGGACAGTACAACGGGAATGAGAATATGAATACGAAAGCAAGCACAAATCGCTGGTTCGAATTTTCTGAGCTCAACAACGCCTGTCTGACCGCTGACGAAATTGTTTACCTCATGCACCACCTGCGCAACAAGAGTGCTGTAGAAATAGAAAATTTGCGAATTATCCATACGAAAAAATGCAAAGCAAACGAATGTGACCAACACCCTCATCTGGCTGATTTCATTCATCAAGTTTCCTTGAAATTCTGGGGGACCATCTAATGAATGAACTGATATCTCATCAGACAATTAAATCCCATTTTTCGGAGGACAAAGAGTTCGATTTACTTGAAAAAAGCGCCTTGAATAGCTCCACCAGAGAAGTGGTTTCGTCCAGTTTTCCCATCAGCAAAAAATCCAGAGACTTTTACTGCCGATTCTTTCCTGGAACATCGTTTCAGGATTGGAACGATTGGGGCTGGCAGGTCCGCAACCGCATCCGTAGTCTTGACGAACTGTCTCGCATCATTGAACTGAGCGAAGACGAACGTTCGGCTATTAAACGCCACAACGGACCGCTTCCGGTTGGGATTACACCCTACTACGCGAGCCTGCTCTCCGCAGATGATCCTGCGCAGCCTCTTCGCCGGACGGTAGTGCCGCTAAATGGTGAGTACCTGAAGAGCCCTGGTGAGGCAGACGACCCGCTTGGGGAAGACGATGACAGCCCCGTGCCCGGATTGGTACACCGTTACCCGGATCGCGTTCTGTTCCTGGTCACAAGTATCTGTGCCACCTACTGCCGTTACTGTACCCGGTCGCGTCTTGTTGGCGCAGCCGGCGAGAAGGCCATCCGTCACCGCGACCACGAGGCTGCACTCGACTATATCGAACGCACACCCACCATCCGCGACGTGCTGCTCTCGGGTGGCGATCCGTTGAGCATGAACGACGACCGGCTGGAATATCTGCTTAAGCGTCTCAGGAAGATTCCACACGTCGAATTCGTGCGCATCGGCACCAAGGTGCCGGCGGTGCTTCCCCAACGTATTACGCAATCCTTGCTTCACCTGTTTCGAAGCTACGGCCCGGTCTGGCTGTCGGTGCACTTTACGCACCCGGACGAGATCACGCCTGAAGTCACCCAGGCCTGTGGCAGGCTCGCCGACGCCGGTGTAGTGCTGGGCAGCCAGACCGTTTTGCTTTCAGGTGTCAACGACAATGTCGAGACCATAAAACGGTTGATGCACGAAATGCTGAAAATACGCGTACGTCCTTACCGATTGTTCCAATGCGATTTGATCACTGGTTCGGCGCATTTTCGCACACCAGTGGCAAAGGGCCTCGAAATCCTCGAAGGCCTGCACGGACACACTACCGGCTATGCCAGTCCAGAGTATGTAATCGACGCGCCAAGAGGAGGAGGCAAAATCCCCCTCCTGCCTAACTACTTGATAGGACGTGATAGCAACGAACTTTTACTTAAAAACTACGAAGGAGATATCTACCGCTACACCGACAAGGCAACTACGGAGGATTAAGTCATGAACCAGCTCTACGATACCATCATCTCTTTCGTTTCCAGCGACTGGATTTACTCGCTGATATTCGTAGTCGCAATTGCCGAAGCTTCAGTGCTCACGAGTTTCTTCCTGAGTGGCACAATCGGGCTCGTTGTTGTCGGAGTTCTGATTGCACAAGGTTTACTCAATCCTGCCTTCTCGATCCTCTTAGTATATGCGGGCACATTGATTGGTGACTTGAGCAGCTACTTCTTGTCGAGTTGGCTTCAACGGTTTTCCTTCATCCGGTCCGCACTCAATAGGCTCGAGCCCTTCCGCTCCCCCATCGGAGATACCCCATTCCGATTTATTCTGAGCGGACATATCACACCGTATGTGCGGGTACTGCTCCCTATTATTGCTGCAGGCAAGGTAGCACCGATGACCTACATATTGATGGATGCGGTTGCCGCGCTGGGCAGCACCATATTCTTTATCGGAATCGGTCTTGTCGGTGCCAAGGCATTGGGACAAATCCCCCCTGAACACGCACTTAACGTAGCTGGCATATTCGCGATCACCATCTTGGTCGGAATATGGATCCGCTCACGGAAGCCATTCTGCCCCTTGAAACCAGGAAGACAAGCACGATGGTTCAATTTCCGCCGTGCGATTATCTTCTACATTTGGTTTCTCCCTTGGCATCCGATCCGATGGATCGAACTCTGGCTTCGAGGGTCCACGACCAGAAAACTCAGGCGAGAACTTGTTGCTAGCTTCCCTGATGTCCTGCCCGGAGATGTTTTTCTGATCAGGCTTCATGTGCCAGCTCCATGGGGCCGATGGGCACATTCGTGCATTGCAATCGATCCTGAAAAGTTTGTCCATGGATTTTCTTCAGTGATAACAGCCCATTCGATTGCATCACTTCCTGTACGGTATGCCATCGCTCACATCAGACCAAAGTGCAAACCCGAAGTGGCATTTGAGGCCGCACGGGTAGCCGAAACCAAAATCGGCGTCCCGGTATCGATAGCGGCACATCGGGACGAAATGAAAAGGTTCTCGTGTTCGACTCTGGTTGCGTATGCCTATCGTCAAGCAGGTGTTGAATTGGTTGATCCTGCCATCGCGCGAATTGTCCCCAACGACCTATTCGAATCGCCGCACATGCGATTGATTCGCATCGTAAATACCGAGAATGTCAGCTTGCAGACACGTCGGTATGTTTTCGAAGCCCGAGAGGAAGGTGGAGCATGAATGACAGGTTGATTCCACAACAGACTGATATTGTGGCTCATGGCCCGGTCATGAAGTGTCCTTTCAGTACGCTCAAATCATTTCTGCCATGTTGGCCATCTCCGGAACCATTCAAGTTAACCTCCAAACAAGCCGACTGGTTCAGGCATCTGGGGCAATGTCTTTTACGCTTCTATCAAGCACAAAACGAGCTCTATAACTCCAGCGTACGGGGCAAGGCACCATCCTGGATATCACGGTATCTCGATAATGGAAAGCCGGAACATATAGTTGAGTTAGGCCGCGCCAAGGCATTCAGGGGAGAACTCCCCCCCATCATCCGACCCGATGTGCTGCCGGTTGACGAGGGTTACACCATCTGTGAACTGGACTCTGTACCTGGTGGCTTCGGCCTTGCAGCGCAAATGGTCAACAGTTACAAACAGCACGGCCATCAGCTCATCGGGGATATCTCGGTGGAAGAAGGCTTTGCCAGGGCACTGGAAGCGCCAAAACATGGTATGAATAGCGGTATGGCTATCGTCGTGTCAGACGAGTCACGGGATTACCTTGATGAAATGACATGGTTGTCCAACAGACTGCGGGCTTTGGGTTATAAAGTTCACGTTGCACACCCTCGTGACCTCTCGTACACCGAAGATAGAGTATTTTTGAAAGTCGGGACCAACGTCACGCAGATTGACACTGTTTACCGTTTCGCGGAGTTGTTTGATCATCGAAACATCTCCAAATGGGAACTTCTCACATTCCTTGCCAAAGGCAAACGCATTCGCCTCGCACCGACGGTAAAACCTTACCTTGAAGAAAAATTGTGGTTCGCCCTGTTTCATCACCCGGCCCTTCAGACTTACTGGAAAGGTGAACTCGGAGAAGATTTTACATTGTTGAAGAAGGTCATTCCGGCGACTTGGATACTCGACCCTACGCCACTCCCACCTCACGCCGTTATTCCTGGTCTTAATACTGAACAGGGGGCTGTCCAATCCTGGGATCCCATCCAAAATGCTAGCAAACGAAACCGGAAACTGGTTATCAAACCCTCAGGATTTTCCCCGGATGCGTGGGGTAGCCGAGGAGTTGTTGTCGGACATGATGTATCAGCAGAAGATTGGTCGAAAGCAGTCGACAAAGCACTTCTCGCTTTTCCAGAAACGACATATATCTTGCAGGAGTACAAATCACCTACCCAAATATCATTACCTGCCTATACTAAACAGTGCGATATTGTTAATTTCGAGGGGCGTGTTCGATTCTCGCCTTACTATTTCGTTGCTGATGGTACTGCGACACTATCGGCCATCTTGGCAACCGTTTGCTCAAGCGATAAGAAAAAGATCCATGGGATGAGCGATGCGGTCATGACAGTTTGCGCAATGTGATTTTTATGTATTGGGGATAGCCAAGCCCGTAAGCTACGTTATTATCATTTTGCCTTTGCAAATCTAGACTCCTATGTTGTGAGTTTACGCCTAGACCCGCTCAGAGCCGTTTTCTGAAGTTCCGATCACTCCTTATGATCAATTTCCGGATTTCCAAAAAAGGACCATTTGTGCAATAAAAGTTTATCCGCCTGCTAAACATTTTCCCTTTGCTCATTAAATTGGCACCGTGCTAAAGTTTTAGCATGAATATTATCATCACTCTGGGTAGCACAGAACTGCCGGTAGACGAGATGAGCCAATGAGCAACAGAGACCAGACCCTACCGGGTAAGACCCCGATCACCCTGCTCAACAAGGCGGGCGGCGCCGGTGGATTTCGTCGCCTAGAACGCCGACGGGCTGATCGCCTGGTACCTGCGCCGCACCGGCGCCGGCCGCGAATCCAGTTTCATCTACCGCCGCACCAAGCGCGGCCTGGCCCTGTCCGTCGCTACTCGAGCTATGGTTGGTCTACCTCGTGCTGCACCTGCCTGCCTACTTTTCCGCGTTTTTCTCGCATGACCCGCCGTTAGTATGAACTGCGTATCAAAACACGGTGGAGCATGTGAACTCATGAGGCAACCGACAATCGCACAGCAACCCCCACTTTGGGTATTCATCGCGCATGCCTGAGCCTCACCCAATCCGAATCGAAAGAAAGCCAGCGGTGTTAAATCGAACCGGGATGAGTCACGCGACCCTATATCGTCGAATCAGTGAAGGATTGTTCCCTCCCGGGGTTTCCCTTGGTAATCGTTCTGTCGGATGGCTGGCCCATGAAGTGGACACGATGTTAAATGCATTTGCCTCGGGAAAAACGACAGAGGAACTTCAAGCCGTAGTAAAACTTCTCGTAGAAAAGAGGCAGACTCTGGCCAATTGATTGAGTGACAGTCAGTCACGAATAAGCGCGTCCAGATGATCCGCCCATTTCTGTAGCCACTGCCTACACTCCGCCTCGTACCGGTGCAAATCGTAGGTTCCTTCAATCCCCTTACGTGAATGCCCCAATACCGCTTCGGCCACTTCGTTAGTGCATTGCAGGCGTGACAAGCCGGTTCTGACGCTTCTGCGCAGATCATGAGGTGTCCAGGCCGGAAGATCTACCATCTTGTTGCTTACTCTCATCCGCCAGGCCTGCTCGGTTAGCTGCTTTTGCTGGATAGGCAGCCGCGTTTTCTGGGATGGGAATGGGTAGTCTCCAGTGGTCAGGCGAAGTGTTTTCAGGAACTCCACCGCTTGGCTGGGCAATTGCACATAGCGCTCGACCTCCGTCTTGCTCTCCCTTATGTGGAATGTCCGTTTCTTCAAGTCGATGTCCTTCCAGGCCGCATTGCAGACCTCCCCAGTACGACAACCTGTCCAGAGGGTAAACCGAAGAACATTCTTCTGTGTTGCAGTGTAATCGGAGCCAGGCAACCATTTCAGCAATGTCGCCAACTCGGTATCAGAGAGGACTCTTTTTCCTCGCTGATGGGTGAGTTTCACCTTGGCCTGTCTGAGGCTTGCTTTGGCCAGATTTGCCGGATTTGCAAACTCATCTGAAAAATAGCCCAGACCAATCGCAAACTCGTAGGCGGCGGAAAGCTCTCTCAGTACATTTCCTGCTTGAACATTTGCCCCACGTTGCACAATTGCCATGATCATATCCACCACAGCCTTTCGCGTGACAGCATTTGCCGCCATCTCCCCCAACTTGGGAATCACATCGCCATAGAGGGTTCTGCGCGTCTCTGACTGGCCCTTCGGCTTCCGCGCACCGGCAATGATCTTTCCGCTTGGGGATTTCCGGTCTTCGATATACTGGGTCAGGTAGAGCTCTACGAGTTTCTCCACAGTGAAGGATTTCTCAACTGACTCTCGTTGTCCCAGTTCCAATTCCTGGTCTTGCTCCCGTTCCTGCTGTTTCTGCCGTTTCTCCTCTTTGGCCTCAGTTGCCAAACAACGCCCCTGGCGGCGAATTTGTTTCAGTTCCTGAAGCTTCAATCTCGCTTCGGCCAGGGAGGTCTCCGGGAAGTTGCCGATTTTCACCTGAACGAGCTTTGAGGTGATCGGGCTGGTATAGCGATAGAAAAATGTCTTTAATCCGGTAGCCCCGCATTTCACTCGCAAGCCGATGTTTTCCCCCGTGTCGGCCTTGATTTTATCTCCCGGCTTCATCACCTCCACTGTCCTGGAAGACAAGGGTTTGGTATTCTGTACTGTTGCCATTGGCATCCTCTTGAATTGATGTCAGTTTGTCCGACGCAATGGAAAAAAGTGTAACTTTTGGATTTCAAGGAAAAGTTACACCAACATTAAGTTACACTTCAAGTTACACTTTTTCCTGAGATTGGATGATATTTCGTGAGACTCGATGAGACCACAAGAGACGACTTAAAAAGGATAAATGCTTATAATTCAATAATTAGAGCAGCGTAACGGCATGAGTTCATTAGAAAAAAAAGAACGGCATACACCAATGATGCAGCAGTACCTGCGCATCAAGGGGGAGCATCCCGATATGCTTGTCTTCTACCGCATGGGGGATTTCTATGAACTCTTCTTTGCCG
>JBFNJI010000051.1:0-92857 GCA_040793985.1 Candidatus Thiodiazotropha sp.
GGACTGACAAACAAATGTCAAGAATAAATGCTGATGTAAAAATATGGTTAAAACTGTGTAGGAATCACTATGATATTGCCGCGAGTCATTGGTATGGAATTAGTAAAATTGATTGGAAAGGGAAATAAACAGGGTTCCACAATAGTAGACCATTCGAATGTTTACCCAGATCGGGTGTTGGTGCCATTTAATCGCGATGAGTGAAAGGCACAGATAATGGCCAGATTGATTTCAGAAAAACAGATTAAAGGCTAGTTTAGAAAAGACTGCCGAGCAAATTGCATAGTAACAACATCAACAGCGATCGACTCTAAATATCATTAGACATTTTAAGCATTAAATAACTGTAATACTTTAGAGGATGTCCAAACCGGAACCCATACCGTTTAGCCGTACAGATCTGCATTAGAGTCTATAAGGGACTTGCCCCCACTTATTTCAAGCTATGGTTCTGGACTAGACAGAAGCGGAATAAGATGGAAACTATATGCAGATATCAATGATAAATAGTGGACGCACATGGACTATTTGGCACCTCTAACACCAATTTTCCGTGCAGGGTTACCTCGATGATTGAGTTTTCCAGCCAGTTTTTTCCGCCCACACAGGAATGTGCGGAAATCACACAACCATTGCCAATTATAGTACCTGGCATGATGAAACTATTAGCGCCAATCCATATATCCTTGCCGATGCTGACAGGAGCATAGCTGTACCCTGATTCATTTATTGGTTTATCTGGATCATCGAAAATGTGATTTTGAGTCCAGATCTTCACGCCCGGTCCCATGAGCGTGCCATCACCTATTTGCAATCCGCCTGTGGTCTGAATATATGAATCCACTCCAAAAAAGACTTTATCTCCAATAGCTAAATTGCCGACCCCAATTATTGTGGTTCCCCTGTGTATTCTGATACTAGCACCGTGCGATTTGAAACTTGATTTTATGTCTGAAGCGCAGATGGAATCCGAGTTTACCTGGTAGACTCCTCACAATTTCGTAGAGGTAGGACCTTCTAATTGTGATATCTCGAAAGTCATAAAGAAAGTACTTTAATGATGCAAACATATGGGTAACACCCCATTCTGGATAGCAATAAGGCGATATTGTCGGTTAATGCTGCACCTGCCGTGGGATTCGGCTTTTCAGCTTGTTGAGTCGCCACTTAACACCTTGATGCAGATAGTGATAGAGACGACGGCCTTGTACTTTCACAGTGCTGGAATCAGGACAGCCCTTTGGATACTCAAGCTCATCCAGAAGATCACCAGCAAGCAGATTGCACAGAACTTGATCGGCATCTCCAAGCTCATTTTTCCACTTGTAGGCTAAGCTGGCATCGGGTTGCTTGGACAGATTGCTGTGAAATGCCACTGAACGTTGCGGCAGTAAATCCTGGTCCTTACCGCCATGCGTTCTGAGGACAGAGTTATCAAAAGGCAATTCCAGGAAATCTAACACATTGGTGCGGTTTTCCTTGGGATTACGGATGAGGTCTTCATAACGCAGTTCCATATATCTCTCCTCACCGATAACCTTGCCAATTTTTCTGGTGCACGACACTACATGTTTCCAATCCTCCACGATCATGCTCAAGGACGTAAGCCCCCAGGGTTGGCGACTATTAGAAATTGCCACGTCCCTACCATCCCGAATCAGGTGAAGGAATTTTGAATTCGGGAAATGATCATTCAATAGATAGAGATAGGGCGTATATGACGGTGTCTTGTCACCCCAGACAGATTTACCGCATTTCTTTGCATAAAGGGTAAAAATCAGCTCGACAGTCGATGAGAAACTGGTGCAAAGGTCAATATTGACCTCTTCCGGGATCACCTTGGGCTGTTATTCCTTGATGCCTTTTGAGTTTAAAAGGGCGTTTACGAATCTCTGCCTGTCTTCGCGATTTATTAATTTGTTAAATTCACTAGAACAGCGTTTAGCAAAGTCAACAAGTACGAATGATTCGTAAGGAATCGCAATTCGTGCATGCGAATTGAGCATTGCCCGGAAAAGAGTAGTGCCAGACCTTGGATAGCCCAGGATAAAGAAGCTGCTATTCATGATCAAGACCTTCTAGTTATTAGGATTGAAGGACTGCATATAGTATAGCGAACATGAGTAAGCTATATTAACGGACTATTCAAGATTTATGAAAAAAAATTAAACACATAATAAATAATTCAATGTTCAATTATTTAGTCATTACCTAATAACATGTCTATGACAACATATTATGTTTATATAACACGCTGGATCATTACAACGAATTTGCTCTCAGTCGACTGGTGCAACTAGAGGGCGTTGTGCGGGGAGTTTCTGTTCTCTATGCAGAGACCATCGGTAATCAAGTTGTCAGCTGAACAGAAGGGGAAATCAGGGGTAGTAAGTGCGAGTGGCAGATGGACTATTCCGCCATTATTTTTAGCACGGTTTCTTTTACGTAATCTAGCTTGTCTTCATCGATTATGGGTCGGTCGTCTCTGTCAGTAATAAAGAAAATATCTTCCACCTGCGCGCCCAGCGTGGTTATTTTTGAATGTTTCAACCTGATTTCACACTCAGCGAACGCCCTCCCGATATTGGATAAAAGCCCGGGTCGATCCAATGTCACCAGGCGCATGACTGTCCTTTGCAATTTCGGCTCCTGAGTGAAATAGATGAATGTCTTTTGGTCGAAGTGCTTGTGCTTTCGAGGAAGGCGGCGATTGACCTTGAACGGCTGGGATCCTTCCAGGCTTAGTCCAGCAGTAAGTGTCGAAATGATTTCTTCACTGCGTTGTCCAATTTCAACTGGTGTTCCGTCCTGTTCCAGTACCAGGTAAGAGCTTAATGATAAGCCGTCAGTGGTACTCATGACTCTTGCATTGACTATAGACAGTGCGAGCTGGTCAAGCATGGTCGTGGTGACAGCAAAGAGATTATCTCTGTCTAAGCAGTAAATGAGTACTTCGCTTCCGCCACGTTTTTCTGTCTGGCGCATTTGAATAAGAGGTAATTCATCCTTTGTCGTCTCAATGATTGCTTTTGTATGGCGTTTAATCGCATTAGGAGAATGGGTGAGAAAATACTCATTTGTGAAAGTGGACCACAACTTGCTGATGTCTTCGCTCGAGATGTTCTGTTGTACTAACTGGTGTAGGGCTGCTGCTTGTTTTTCTCTTATCAATTCATCCTGTGCAAGCGGGTTGTCCAGCCCTCTTAACAGTGCATAGCGAGTTGCATTAAACAGATCACGTAAAAGTGAGTCTTTCCAGGAGTTCCATGCTGATGGGTTTGTCGCTCTGCTGTCGGCGAAGGTTAGTAGGTAGAGATAAGTCAGTCGATTGATGTCGCCTACAAGCGAGGCAAATTCCTGAACTACTTCGGGATCGGTGATGTCCTTGCGTTGTGCAGTCATTGACATTACCAGGTGATTACGCACAAGCCATGCTACCAGGTGACTGTCATACTCACTTAGGTGGTGTAATCGACAAAAATCGTAAGCGTCTATTGCGCCAAGTTCTGAGTGGTTGCCCCCGCGGCCCTTTGCTATGTCATGAAACAGTGCGGCCAGGTAAACAATTTCTTCCTTCGGAAGGGTGTTCATCAACTGGGAACAGAGTGGGTGTTCGTCCACATATTTATTCGTTGTCAGGCGGCGTAGGTTCCTAACCACCATGAGTGTGTGTTCATCTACGGTGTATACGTGAAAAAGGTCGTACTGCATTCGCCCTACTATGTTTTCAAAGATGGGAATGTAGGCAGCCAGAACACCATAGACATTCATGCGTCGTAGTGCGCGGGTGATACCGACAGGCTGGCGCATAATCTCCATAAACAGACTTTGAGCGCGTATATCCTGACGAAATTGTTCATCTATGAGATAGGTGTGATTGCGTATTAAACGGATAGTACTGGCTCTGACGCCTCGCAAATCAGGATTTTCCTGCATCAGAAGAAACACTTCCAGCAGTGCTGTTGGGTAACTTTTAAAAACGTCTTTATGAATGACCTCGAGAAAATAGCCGCGTTTTTGGAAGCGTTTATTTATCGAAACCGGTTCACCCAATTCGTTTTTAAAAAGGATATCCTCCTGGAAATGCTGTAACAGCATTTCATTTAGCCGCTTAAGCTCCATTACGGTGCGATAATAATCACGCATGAAACACTCGACTGCCATGTTGGCATGATCTGAGTCATATCCCAGATAGGATGCAAGTGTTCGCTGGTGGTCGAAAAGTAACCGGTCGTCGTGACGACCGGTCAGCAGATGGAGAGCGAATCTGACCCGCCAAAGATGTTCCTGGCCCTCGATTAAAGTATGGTATTCGGCTTCCGTGAGAAAGTCGTACCCAACCAAGTCATGCAGGTTAGCAATTTTGAAATGGCGTTTTGCAATCCAGCCAATCATGTGAATGTCCCTTAAGCCACCGGGACTCTCTTTGATGTTGGGTTCCAGATTGCTGATGGCGTCGTCCTGTTTTGCGTGACGAACGCGTTGTTCATTCCATTTTGCCTCGAAAAAATCGTGGCTGTTCCACATCTGTTCAGGGCCGGTTGCCTCCAGCATGGCGCTGAATAGCCGACTCGAACCCACTAATCGACGGGATTCGATCAGATTTGTCATTACAGTAATGTCCTGATCGGCTTCACGCACACAGTCAGCAATAGTGCGCACGCTGTGCCCAACATCAAGGCCAATATCCCAAAGCAGAGTGAGGAACTGGGTGAGGGATTCCTTGAAGGATTCAAACTGATCTTCGTTATCAAGCAGGATTAGCAGATCAATGTCCGAAGCTGGGTGTAACTCACCTCGGCCATAGCCTCCGACGGCAACCAAACAGGCATCGATAGATAAATCGAGATAGCGATTCCAGGCTCTGGTCAGGATTTCGTCAATCAATAGAGCGCGTTCCGATACAAGCTTGCTGATTGGAGTCTGGCCAGTGGAAAAGCGCTCTTTTACACCTTCATAATAGTGTTTCAGGATAACCTTGCAGGGTTGTATGGGTGAGCCATCATCTGCGAATGCCTGATTCAAAGAGGAATAGTCGATCATCGTTTACTCAGATCGACTCAGTTTCATGGGACCTTGCCTTGTTCTTCATCTCGCAAGGTAAGAACTTCAAATCCATCATTCCTGACCAGTATTGTGTGTTCGAACTGTGCCGAGAGACTGCGGTCCTTGGTGACCACGGTCCATCCGTCTGGTTTGAGTTTTACCTGCTTTTTTCCAGCGTTGACCATGGGTTCGATGGTGAAGCACATACCCGGCCGCAGCTCGGCGCCGGTACCTGGCTGGCCATAGTGGAGAATTTGCGGGTCCTCATGAAATTCACGACCAATTCCGTGCCCGCAGTATTCACGCACGATGGAGTAGTGATAGCCCTCTACATGGGTCTGAATGGCGTGCCCAATGTCACCCAGGCGACAGCCTGGTCTGACCTGCTTGATGCCGATCCAGAGCGCCTCCTGGGTGACCTCTATCAACCGTTTGGCCAGCACGGAGGGCTGGCCGACACAAAACATCTTGCTGGTATCGCCGTGGTATCCGTCCTTGATGACGGTAATGTCGATGTTGACGATATCGCCCTTTTTCAATCGCTTCTCCCCAGGGATGCCGTGACAGACAACCTGGTTGACAGAGGTGCAGATCGATCTGGGAAAGCCGCGGTAGTTGAGAGGTGCGGGGATCGCATCCTGTTCATTGACAATGTAGTCGTGACAAATTTTATCCAGTTCGAGGGTGGTGACCCCGGCCTGGACATGGGGGGCGATCATCTCCAATACCTCTGCCGCCAGTTTTCCGGCGACACGCATCTTGGCGATCTCTGGTGCTGTTTTTATTGTGATACCCATCTGAAAATGTTTGAAAATCCGGGAGATTGACGCGATTCGGGGGGTGCGGCGCGTTTGTCGCAACAAGCAGGTTATGGTATAAAACGCCCCGCCGAATCGCAAACGCTTCGGCAAGCTAAAACCGCTGTGACTACAGGGTAATCGCGGCGACTAATGACACACACATACCGTCACATGGGCCTGGGTGCCGTAGGATACCATGATTATAAGTAAAAATAACTTATAATACATGGGCTTATGGTTGGGTCATGGGGTATGTGGAGGTTTAACCCGATACAATAAGGAGCCACTCATGAGTGAAGTATCAATGCGCCAGATGCTTGAGGCTGGCGTGCATTTTGGGCATCAGACCCGCTATTGGAACCCCAAGATGGGTTCATATATCTTCGGCCATCGGAACAAGATTCATATCGTGAATCTTGAGAAGACCATGCCACTGTTCAAGGATGCGATGAACTTTATAGGATCTCTCTCCGCAAACGGCGGCAAAGTTCTCTTCGTCGGAACCAAGCGGGCGGCCCAGGGTGTGATCAATGAAGAAGCGGGTCGTTGCGGGATGCCTTTCGTCAACCATCGCTGGTTGGGCGGAATGCTGACCAATTTCAAGACCATCAAGCAGTCGATCAAACGCCTCAAAGAGCTGGAAGGTATGTTTGAGGACGGCAGTGTCGAGCAGCGATTCAGTAAAAAAGAGGCTCTCGGTCTGAGCAGGGAGCTGGAAAAACTGGAGCGTAGCCTGGGTGGCATCAAAGATATGAACGGTCTGCCTGACGCACTTTTCATAATCGACGTGGGTCATGAAAAGAATGCCGTGGCAGAGGCTCGCAAACTGGGAATTCCAGTCATCGGGGTGGTTGATACCAATAACGATCCTGATGGTATCGACTATGTGATCCCTGGCAACGACGATGCAATTCGCGCCATTCAGCTCTATGTGCAAGGGGCATCCGCGGCCATCCTCGAAGGTCGAGCCAGTGCTGCGAACATGGTTGCCGGCGATAGCAATGAAGAGTTTGTCGAGGTGTCGGAGGGTGGGACCTGATTTGCTTTATGGCCAGATCCGTCGAAAAACGATAAACATCAGCTAAATCGACGCAAAATCCAGTATTAACTGATTTCAGCTTACAATTAATAGGGTATACAGACTATGGCGATTACAGCCTCCCTGGTTAAGGAACTGCGCGAGCGTACTGGCGCAGGCATGATGGAATGCAAAAAGGCACTGGTTGAGACCGATGGCGATATCGATGCCGCCATTGAACAGATGCGGAAATCCGGACAGGCCAAAGCAGCCAAAAAAGCCGGTCGCATCGCTGCTGAGGGTGTGATTAAGATCAGCTTCAGCGAGGACTGCAGCCAAGCTGCAATGGTCGAGGTCAATTGTGAAACCGATTTTGTCGGCAAAGACGAGAACTTCACCTCATTTGCGGATGCAGTAGCCGAGCGCGCACTGATGGGTGGGGCCGATGATGTGACGGCCCTGATGGGGCAGCCGCTGCACGAGGGTGAGGAGACCACCGTCGATCAGGCCCGCGAAGCGCTCATATCGAAGCTTGGCGAGAATATGAATGTACGTCGTTTCACCCGTATCCAGGCCGGCAGCGGCACGCTCACCAGCTATCAGCACGGGGTCCGTATTGGCGTTGTGCTTGAACTCGAAGGTGGTGATGAGGCGCTCGGCAAGGATCTGGCAATGCATATTGCAGCCACCAACCCGATCTGTCTTTCAGCGGACCAGATGCCGCGGGATCTGCTCGAAAAGGAGCGTGATATTGTTACCGCCCAGGCCAAGGAGAGTGGCAAACCGGACGAAATCGTTACCAAAATGGTGGATGGCCGGATGCGCAAGTACCTGGCAGAGAACACACTGCTTGGCCAGGCATTTGTCAAGGATCCCGATCTGACCGTGGAAAAGCTACTCAAGAGCAAATCTGCATCGATTGTCCAGTATAGCCGTTTCGAAGTCGGCGAGGGCATTGAGAAAAAGCAGGAGAATTTTGCTGAAGAGGTCATGGCTCAGGCAAAAATGTAACCAGGATACGGTTTTAAATGACTGATCTGATTTGCCATCGCATACTGCTTAAACTCAGTGGTGAGGCCCTCATGGGAGGCGGGGATTTCGGTATCGATCCGTCTGTCATGCAGCGGATTTCCGGGGAGATCAGGGAGTTGGTCAATGCCGGGATCGAGATTGGACTGGTCATCGGCGGTGGCAATATCTTTCGTGGCGCCGGCCTGGCACAGGGAGGATTCGACCGGGTTCGCGGCGACCACATGGGGATGTTGGCCACGGTCATGAATTCATTGGCAATGCAGGATGCGCTGTCGCGAGTCGAGGTCGATGCTGTCGTGTTTTCGGCTCTGCATATGCCTGATGTCTGCGAGACGTTCACCGCCAGAAGCGCAAGGAAGGCCCTGGATGAGGGAAAGGTGGCGATTTTGGCTGCGGGTACGGGCAATCCCTACTTCACCACCGATTCGGCAGCCAGTCTTCGCGCGGTGGAGATCAGGGCCGATTTGATGATCAAAGCGACCAAGGTCAATGGTGTCTATTCCGCGGATCCGGTCAAGGATTCTCAGGCTGTCTTTTATCCGCAATTGACTTATGATCGTGCACTGGCGGAAAACCTGCAGGTGATGGATGCGACGGCAATTGTCCTGTGCCGGGACAATGAGATGCCGCTTCGTATCATGAATATCAATGATCCTGGCGCCCTCATGCGCTTGATGCGTGGAGAGGAGATCGGTTCACTAGTGGTAAAAGGCGGCTGAGATGATAGACGACATTAAGAGTGATGCTAACACCCGTATGGGAAAAAGTGTTGAGTCATTGGTCCACGAATTGGCCAAAGTGCGCACCGGAAGGGCGCATCCCAGTCTTCTGGATCATATAAGAGTTGACTACTACGGCTCAGAGGTTCCGATCAGTCAGGTTGCCAACATCAATGTCGAGGATGCACGGACACTGACGGTGGTTCCCTGGGAAAAGACCATGGTTTCGGTTGTTGAGAAAGCGATTCTGACATCGGATCTGGGTCTCAATCCCATGAGTGCGGGAACGGTGATCCGGGTTCCCATGCCGCCGCTGACCGAAGAACGGCGCAAAGACCTGATCCGCGTCGTGCGTCATGAAGCGGAGGGTGCAAAAGTGGCGATCCGGAACATTCGCCGTGATGCCAACCACGATCTCAAGGATTTGGTAAAAGAGAAGATGATATCAGAGGATGACGAGCGACGTGGCCATGATGTCATACAGAGCCTGACCGACCAGCATATCAAACAGGTAGATGAGTTGTTGGAAGAGAAGGAAAAGGATCTCATGGAGATCTAAGCGTCTATTCGATATCCAAACCTGAATATTTCAAAACACTCAAGTGGAATGTCATAAACCTCCACGCACACAATAAGTGAAGCCCATCTGCATGGAATCTATATCCATGAATCCAATACGACAAGGACTCTATTTAACATTCAACTGGGGATTCTAGGTCAATGACAAACGGCACGATAAAGGAGTCTGAATCTGTCGACAAGCGATTACCCCAGCATATCGCAATCATCATGGATGGTAATGGTCGTTGGGCGAAAAAACGTGGATTACCCCGCTATGCGGGGCATCCCGCAGGCGTCGAAGCTGTACGTAAGGTGGTCGAGGTCTGTGTTGAATTGCAGATCCCTGTGCTTACACTCTTCGCATTCAGCAGTGAGAATTGGCAGCGGCCTCAGAAGGAGGTCAATCTCATCATGGACCTCTTCATGAGGTCGTTGAAAAAAGAGGTGCGCCGCCTCGAGCGCAACGGTGTCAAGCTCAAGGTGATCGGTGATCGCAGCGCCTTTGCACAGAATCTGCAGGAACAGATAGAAGAGGCCGAGCAGCAAACGGAAAACAATCAGGGTCTGTTGTTGCAGGTGGCGGCAAACTATGGTGGTCGCTGGGATATCACCGAGGCGGCGAAAAGATTGGCCGGGCAGGTTCAGCGGGGAGAAATAACGCTGGATCAGATCGATGAAGAGCGGTTCTCACAGAATCTCTGCTTTGCTGAAATACCGGAACCTGATCTGTTTATCAGAACCGGTGGCGAGAAGCGGATAAGTAATTTTCTACTCTGGCAATGTGCCTATACAGAGCTCTATTTTACCGATCAACTGTGGCCAGATTTCAACCGCAAGTCCTTGGAGCAGGCACTGCATGACTTTTCCAATCGCCAGCGACGATTTGGCCGTACCGGTGAGCAGGTAGAGGATCATACAGCAGAAGCTTCTTAGGGGTAGACTATCAGATGCATTTATCCTCTGACGGTAATTTATATTACTGCCAAGCAAGGCGCAGCTGGATCCGCATCCATATCAAGCTTGCTGGTTACAGATCGATCCATGCTTAAACAGCGCGTTATCACTGCCCTGATACTTGCACCTTTGGTGGTAGCCGCGGTGTTGCTGCTGCCAAACGGCTATATTGCGCTGATAATGGGCCTGGTGGTTGCGGTCGGCGGCTTTGAATGGGCGAGGTTGAGCGGTATTGGAGAACAATACCTGCGGATGGCCTATGTGGTCTTGCTGTTGGCCTGCCTGGCAGCAATCTTCGTTTTCCTGCCGCCATCCTGGGTACCGGGAATTATCCTGATCTCTGTAGCCTGGTGGCTGACAGCTGTCTGGCGACTGGCAAACTATCACCCCGAAAGGCAAAGGCCCGTGAGGATGCCGGTACGGGCTGTTGAGGGTCTTGTTGTTCTCATACCTGCATGGCTGGCACTCGTATCGCTGCACCGCGTCCCGGAGACCGGCCCTGGCCTGCTGTTGTTCGTGTTGATCCTGATTTGGAGTGCGGACGTGGGTGCCTATTTTGCCGGACGCCGTTGGGGGAAACATAAACTCGCCCCCCGGGTGAGTCCGGGAAAAACGCGTGAGGGTGTCTATGGCGCAATTGCAGGCTCATTGATTTGCGGACTCTTCCTTGCCGCTTGGCTGGGTGGAGGATTGGTGCATGCAGTGCTGATTGTCCTGATCTGCATGGTCACCACGCTTGCATCCGTCGTGGGCGATCTGTTCGAAAGCCTGATCAAGCGCCAGCAGGGGGTAAAGGATAGCGGAAGCTTGTTGCCCGGACATGGCGGCATGCTCGACCGAATTGACAGCATTACCGCGGCTGTACCGGTTTTTCTGTTTGCTTTGATCTTGCTGGGAGAGGTGTGATGAAGGGTATAACAGTGCTTGGATCCACAGGCTCGATAGGCGTGAGTACCCTGGATGTCCTGGCCAGGCACGGAGACATGTATCGTGTCGTCGCCCTGACCGCAAACCGCGATGTGGATGGGATGCTGCTTCAGTGTGAGCGATTCCGTCCCGATATCGCGGTCATGGCCGATAGCGATTCCGCCAACCGCTTGGCCAAAGGTTTGAACAGCAAAGGTATCACCACCGAGGTTCTATCCGGTTTACGCGGATTGGAGATCGCCGCCTCCATGCCCGATGCTCAGATAGTGATGGCAGCCATAGTCGGTGCCGCTGGACTGCTTCCGGCATTGGCGGCGGTACGTGCGGGAAAACGCCTGCTACTGGCGAATAAAGAGGCCCTGGTTGTTGCAGGCAGCCTGTTTATGAATGAAGTGGCTGCCCATGGTGCCGAGATTCTGCCTATCGACAGCGAACACAATGCCGTCTTTCAATGCCTGCCGCCGGGTGGCGATAACGAGCTGGTCTCTGGCGGGGTCAAACGTATTCTACTCACCGCATCGGGCGGTCCCTTCCTCACCACCCCCCTGGAGCAGTTGGCAAGCGTTACCCCAGCCCAGGCCTGTGCCCATCCGAACTGGGAGATGGGACGCAAAATCTCGGTTGATTCCGCTACCATGATGAACAAAGGATTGGAGGTCATCGAGGCTCATTGGCTGTTTCGTGCCAAGGCGGATGAAATAGAGGTTGTCCTCCATCCGCAAAGCATCATCCATTCGATGGTGGAGTATGTGGACGGCTCGGTATTGGCGCAACTCGGCAATCCCGATATGCGGACTCCGATTGCCCACGCCCTGGCTTGGCCTCAACGTATAGCATCTGGTGTCGACAGCCTGAACCTGTTCGAGGTTGCGCAACTGGATTTTAAACAACCTGAATTGAAACGCTACCCATGTCTTGAGCTTGCCTATCAAGCGATTCGGGCTGGCGGTACCGCGAGTGTGACCCTCAACGCGGCCAATGAGGTGGCAGTGGATGCCTTCCTCTCGCAACGACTGGCATTTACCGATATAGCCAGGGTGGTGGATGAGACCCTGCAAAGGATGCAGGTGCAGAGTACCGAGGATCTCGAAACCCTGCTTGCGATCGACGCTGAAGGGCGGGCGATTGCGGAACAAGTCGTGCAAAATAGGGTCATAAGCAGCGGAATAGGCTGATAGTAACCTATGAATTCACTACTCTTCACCATCATCTCCTTCATATTCGCCCTGGCAATCCTGATTGCGGTGCATGAATTTGGCCACTACTGGGTTGCGCGCAAGCTGGGTGTCAAGGTACTGCGTTTTTCCATCGGCTTCGGCCGTGCGCTCTGGCGGCGTACCGGCGTCACGGATGGCACCGAATATGTGATTGCTGCAATCCCCCTGGGTGGCTATGTGAAGATGCTGGATGAACGCGAGGCGCCGGTGGATGACGCGGAACGGCATCGGGCGTTCAATCGTCAATCATTGCGTGTTCGCAGCGCTATCGTGGTGGCAGGACCGCTGTTTAATTTTCTCTTTGCCATCCTCGCGTTCTGGCTCATCTTCGTTACCGGCGATACTGGCCTGAAACCGATCGTGGGTGAGGTGAAGGGCGATTCCATCGCGGAGCATGTGGGATTCAAACATGGGGATGAGATACTCGCGGTGGTTGACAAACCCACCCCCTCCTGGGAGAGCGTGGTCTACGTCATACTCTCGGAAGCCCTCGACAGCACGACGCTCTCGATTCGAGTGCGTGACCTAAATGGTGATGAACAGTTCTATCAACTGCCGAGTCAGGGGCTTTCCAAGATGGCAGAGGATGGGATGCTGCTGCAGAATCTCGGCCTCTCTCCCGATCGACCCACCCTGCCGCCAGTAATCGGTGAAGTGCTGGATGGGGAGCCTGCAGCACGAGCCGGCATCCTGCCCGGGGATCGTATCGTCAGGGTCGACGGCATCGAAGTGGAAGATTGGAGCGACTGGGTTGATTATGTCCGTGAGCGTCCGGGCCAGGCCATGAATCTGGAGATCGATCGCGACGGCAACTACATAGAGATGGTCATCACCCCTGCGACAATTGAGGGTGATGGCGAAAGCCATGGTCGCATCGGCGCCAGTGTCAGCGTGCCTGATAATCTGATGGATGACTACCGGGCCGTGGTTAAATACGGGCCTATCGAGGCGGTTGGCCAATCGCTCAACAAGACCTGGGATCTCTCCCTGCTGATGTTGAGGATGCTGGGTAAGATGATAATCGGCGAGGTTTCGGTGAAAAACCTAAGTGGCCCGATATCGATTGCCGATACGGCGGGTAAGTCGGCAAGCTACGGCTTCAGCTATTTTCTCAAATTTCTTGCAGTGGTGAGCATCAGTCTGGGTGTATTGAACCTGCTGCCTATACCCGTGCTGGATGGAGGCCACCTGTTTTTCTTTCTAATCGAAGGGATCAAGGGCAGTCCTCTATCGGATAGAGTCATGGAGCAGGGCCAAAAGATTGGTCTGCTGATATTGTTGGCGATCATGAGTCTTGCCTTCTATGTCGATATTAACCGCTTTCTCGGCTAGTGATGGCCCTTGCTGTCGGATCGAGGATACTGAATGGGACAAAAGGCTATCGGTATCCTGATCTAATCACTTATACTAACGCGCTGTTTCGCCATCGAAATCGTTCTGTGCATAGCGAGCCCGGAACGGATAATTTGTAAAAAAACAGAGTTGTAGCTACATATAATGCCTCTATTTTCCCGGATTCTTGCCCTGCTTGGCCTGGTGGGTGGACTCTTAATTGCCCAGCAGTGTGCCGCCTTCGTGGTGGAGGATATACGGGTAGAGGGATTGCAGCGCATCTCGGCTGGCACGGTATTCAATTACCTACCGATCAAGACCGGAGACGAGGTCGATGCCGGGAATACCGCGCAGATTATCCGAACCCTCTATAAAACCGGCTTTTTCAAAGAGATCCGGCTCGAACAGGATGGAAATATCCTGATTGTGTTTGTCCGTGAGCGTCCCGCGATAGCAGAAATTAATATTAGTGGAAACAAGGAGTTGGATACAGAGCCATTGATGGCGGGATTGAAGGATATCGGTCTCGCCGAGGGCAGGGTGTTCAAACGGGCGCTGTTGGAAAAGGTCGAGCAGGAACTCAATCGCCAATACTTCGCCCGCGGTAAGTACGGTATCAGGATCAAGTCCACCGTGACCCCGCTGGAGCGAAACCGTGTCGGTCTCGGGATCGAGATCTCTGAGGGCCTTACCGCCAGAATCAAGCGAATCAACATCATCGGCAACCAGGCCTATGAGGATGATGAGCTGCTGGACGAGTTCGAGCTTGGGGTGCCGTCCTGGTACGCCATCTTCTCCAGCCGCGATAAATACTCCAAGCAGGCCCTCTCGGGTGATCTGGAAACACTGCGCTCTTTCTATCTCGACCGGGGTTATATCGATTTCAAGATCGAGTCTACCCAGGTATCCATCACACCTGACAAGCGGGATATCTACATCACTGTGGTGGTCGATGAGGGCGATGTCTTCACCCTTAGCGATATCAAGTTGGCGGGGGAGCTCGAAATCGACCCCGAGGAGCTGTATCCCTTGATCCACCTGAGACGTGGATCGGTCTTCTCGCGAAAAAGGCTGACAGCCAGCGCGGACAGACTGAACCGGCACTACTCTGACGTGGGCTATGCATTTGCCAATGTCAACACCATTCCCGATATCGATCGCGAGAAGCGCGAGGTCGCCATCACCTTTTTTGTCGACCCGGGAAAGCGGGTCTATGTCCGCTATATCAACATCACGGGGAATACCAATACCCGGGATGAGGTGCTGCGCAGGGAATTACGACAGATGGAATCTGCCTGGTTTTCCGGCGAGAAGACCCGGTTGTCCCGTGAACGGCTGCAGCGCTTGGGCTATTTCAGCGATGTGAGCATGGAGACCCCGGCGGTACCCGGATCAACGGATCAGGTTGATGTGAACCTTGCGGTCACCGAAGCCGCTTCGGGACAATTCAGCGCCGGTGTCGGTTTTACCCAGACCCAGGGTGTCATATTCAACGCCAGTATCAGCGAAAACAACTTTCTCGGCACCGGAAATCGCTTCAGTGCCGGTTTTGATACCAGCGATGCCACCAAGAAGCTATCCCTCTCCTATACCAATCCCTACTATACCATCGACGGTGTCAGTCAGGGTTATGAACTGAGCTATCGGGAAACCGACTTCTCGGAACTGAATATCTCCAAGTATTCCACCGATGTAGGACGAATTGGCATTCATTTCGGCATTCCCCTTACCGAGTACGACCGCCTCAGGTTCAGCCTGGCCTATGAACACACAACCTTTGTCATGGGTTCTTCTCCAACTGAGGAGATCCTTGAATTCATCGATAATAACGGTGACAAGTTTGATGACTACGAACTGGTGGGCAGCTGGATCCATGACACCAGGGATCGTGCCATATTCCCGAACAGGGGGGGGCGGCAGGTGTTCACCATCGAGGCCAATGTTCCCGGTAGTGATCTGCAGTATTACCGTGTTAAATACTCCAATGCTCACTACTTCCAGCTAACCAATAATCTGACCTTGAAATTGAACGGCGAGATGGGTTATGGCGATGGCTATGGAGAAGACGACGAACTGCCGTTCTTCCGCAACTTTTTTGCAGGTGGCATTGGTTCTGTGAGGGGATTTGAGGAGAATACCCTGGGACCGCAGGATTCTCAGGATGACGCTTTGGGAGCAAATGCTAGAATCGTCGGTCAGATGGAACTACTCTTCCCCGCTTTTGGCGAAGAGTTCAAGGATACCGTGCGTGCCGGTCTCTTCGTCGACGTTGGGAATGTCTTCGACCTTGAGGGTGGTGAAGAGATCGAGTGGGACCAGTTTAGGGCTTCCAGCGGTCTAATGTTATCCTGGTTTTCACCCGTGGGTGCCCTATCGTTCAGTTGGGGTTACCCGATCAAGGAGGAAGAGGGTGATGATATAAAGAACCTTCAATTCAGAATTGGCGGTGGTTTCTAATTAATTAGGGAGTCATTGGGTGAATTTGTTAAGACATTTGTTACTTGCCTCTATATTGGGTTTGTCTTTGACCTGCAACGTCGCGGCCGAGGAGTATCGCATCGGTTTTGTGAATGCGACAAAGGTCTTTGAGGAATCACCGCAGTATAAAAAGGCGAGGGAACGGCTACAGACCGAGTTTTCACGCCGGGAGAAGGATCTACTCGCCTCGCAAAAGCAGCTGAAACAGCTCGAAGAGAAGTTGCAGCGGGACGGTTCGGTGATGAGCGAATCGGAGGTAAAACGGCTTGAGCGAGATATACTCAATCGCAGCCGCAAGTTGAAAAACGCCCAGACCGAGTTTCGTGAGGATCTCAATCTGCGCCAGAACGAGGAGTTCAAGAAACTCCGTCAGCAGGTGCGCGAAGTGATCCGAGAAGTGGGCAAGAGCGAGAACATCGACCTTATCGTTTCTGATGGTGTCGTCTACTTCAGTAAAAAGATCGACATATCCGATAAGGTGTTGGAAAAACTGCGTCAGCTAAAAGCGGAATAAGGTGGTATCACGGTCATCTGGAGTTAGGCTCGGAGACCTGGCGGAGGCGGTCGGGGCAAAACTGCTGGGTGACCCGGAGACAATCATCACCGGAGTGGGTACATTACAGGCCGCGCGGCCTGGCGAGTTGAGTTTTCTCAGTAACTCATCCTATCGTCGCTATCTTCCCACCACACAGGCATCCGCGGTGATCCTCCACGATGGTGATGCGGACGGATGTCCGGTAGCCGCACTGGTTTCTGACAATCCCTATCTTGCCTATGCCAGGGCAGCTGACAAGCTTTTTCCCGGTACTGCTTTCTCCCCCGGAATCGCCCCCTCCGCTGTCGTGGGACAATCCTCCAGCATTGATGATAGTGCCTGGATCGGCCACTGTTCGGTGATAGGGGAGGGAGTAAGGATCGAAGCGGGCGTCTACCTGGGTCCCGGTTGCGTGATTGAGGAGAATTGCACGATAGGCGCCGATACCCGCCTGGTGGCCAATGTAACCCTCTGCCGTGACACTCAACTCGGCCAGCGTTGCCTGATCCATCCAGGGGCTGTGCTGGGGGCGGATGGATTCGGACTGGCGAACGATGAAGGACGCTGGATCAAGGTGCCTCAATTGGGCAGGGTGCGTGTTGGGGATGACGTGGAGATCGGCGCCAACACCACCATCGACCGGGGGGCTTTGGAGGACACGGTTCTGCACGATGGGGTCAAGCTCGACAATTTGATTCAGATAGCCCACAACGTTGAGATAGGGCGGCACACGGCGATGGCGGGTTGCTCTGCGGTGGCAGGATCAACGAAGATCGGAGATCACTGCACCATCGGCGGCCAGACAGGCCTGGTGGGTCATCTGACGATAGGTGATAATGTGCACTTTTCGGCGGCTACCCTGGTTACCCGTTCGTTTCCGGAACCGGGTTACTACAGTGGTAACCTACCCGCCATGGAGAATGCGGCCTGGCGACGCATGGTGGCCCGGCTCCGAAGGCTTGAGTCATTGGCTAAGGATATGAAAATTATAAAGAAAAAATCCAAACGACCCATTCAGGAGCGTTGAAATGAAGGCGTTGTTTTCTAACAGGAGGGAAGTTTGATCGCAATGGATATCAACAAGGTGCTGAGCCTGCTTCCGCATCGCTATCCTTTTCTGCTTATCGATCGGGTTCTCGAGTACGAGAAGGACAACCGCCTGTTGGCACTGAAAAATGTCACCTACAACGAACCCTTTTTCAATGGTCATTTCCCCATCCAGCCGGTAATGCCGGGTGTCCTGATCGTGGAAGCGATGGCCCAGGCGACCGGTCTGTTGGCTATGGAATCCAATCCGGAAACGGTGAACGAGACCACGATCTACCTCTTTGTCGGTATCGATAAGGCACGATTCAAGCAGCAGGTCGAGCCAGGCGATCAGCTGATTATCGAGGTCGTACAGAATAAGATGAAGCGGGGTATAGGCTTTTTTACCTGTTCCGCGGTGGTTGAAGATAGAACCGTTGCCACCGCGGAGATCATGTGTACGGCGCGGGAGATAGGCAGCTGATCGATCCACGCGCAGTTGTCGATCCGGGTGCGGAACTCGATGAAGGGGTCAGTGTAGGTCCCTTCTCTATCATCGGTGACGGCGTCAAGATCGCCGCCGGCACGGTGATCGGGCCGCATGTCGTGGTAGGGGGGCCGACTGAAATAGGCAGGGATAACCGCATTTACCAGTTCGCTTCGATTGGCGAAGATCCCCAGGATATGAAATATGCCGGTGAGCCGACCAGACTGGAGATTGGGGACCGCAACGTAATCCGAGAGTTCGCCACCCTCCATCGCGGTACCACACAGGATCAGGGTGTAACACGGATCGGTAACGACAATCTGCTGATGGCCTATATCCACGTGGCCCACGATTGTATCTTGGATGACCATATCATCATGGCCAATGCCGCCTCGCTGGGCGGTCATGTGCATATCGATTGTCATGCCATTCTCGGCGGATTCACCAAGGTGCATCAGTTCTGTCGCGTAGGGGCTCATAGCTTCTCCGGTATGGGCTCGGCGATCGGAATGGATCTGCCGCCCTACGTCATGGCTTCAGGACAACCTGCCAAACCACATGGAATCAACCGCGAGGGGTTGAGCCGTCGTGGATTCAGCAAGGAGACCATTCAACAGATCAGGCGGGCCTATAAACTGATCTATCACTCCAACAAACGCCTGGAAGAGGCGAGGGATGGAATCGATGCGATGTTGCGTGATACCCCGGAGCTCGAGACACTCTCCGAGTTCCTCAAAATCAAGGGCCGAGGTATTTTGCGATAGGGTTAACTGACCCTAACACCCACAGATTTCGATCCCAACCTATGCAGAAATCGCCATCACAGAGATCCCCGAGGATCGGCATAGTTGCCAATGAGGTGTCGGGCGATCAGTTGGCGGCGGCACTGATTGCTGCCCTGCGTGAGCGGCGGGCGGAGTTCGAGTTCGAAGGCATGACGGGGCCGCTGATGGATGCGGCGGGATGTCGCTCCCTGGCCAAGATGGATCCGGTGATGGGATTGGTCGAAGTGATAAGTCATCTGCCCGGGCTGCTGCGCACACGTCGCGATCTGGCGGACTATTTCCTTGCCGATCCTCCCGACCTGGTAATGGGCGTGGATGCCCCGGATTTCAATTTGGCGCTAGAGACCAAACTCAAGGCAGCGGGTATCAAGACAGCGCATTTCGTCAGCCCCACGGTTTGGGCATGGCGCCAGGGGCGGGTGAAACGATTGCGCCAGGCGGTTGATTTGATGCTCTGCATCTTCGACTTCGAGGTCGATTTCCTGCAGCGTCATCAGGTCCCTGCGGTCTACGTTGGACATCCCCTCGCAGATCAGATTCCGCTGCAAGCCGCCGATCCCGTGGTGCTGAGGAAAGATTTGGGCCTGGATGGGGGGAGACCCGTTATCGCCCTGCTGCCTGGCAGTCGCGGCAGCGAGGTGAGCAGGCTGGGCACGGTATTCCTGCAGACCGCCTCCTGGCTGCAGCGACAAAAGCCGGAGCTGCAGTTTGTCGCACCGATGGTAAACCCGCAGCTGCATCAGCTTTTCCGAGCGCAGATTGAGGCGAACGCACCCGAGTTGCAAGTGAAACTGCTCGATGGCAGATCGAGGGAGGCGATCGGTTCTGCGGATGCGGTCTTGACGGCTTCGGGAACCGCCACCCTGGAAACCCTACTTCTGAAACGCCCCATGGTGGTGGCCTATCGCCTGTCTCCGGTTACGGTCTGGCTGATCCGCCGTTTTAAACTGTTGAAAACGCCACATGTGGCGTTGGCAAATCTCCTCTCCGATCGCCCTTATGCCCCCGAGTTTATCCAGGAAGCGTGCAAACCCGAAACCATGGGTAGGGCCTTGCTGGCATTTCTCGATGATCCGGCCCGGGTCGAAGAGATCCAGCAGGCCTATCTGGCGATCCATCAGAGACTGCGTAAAAATGCTGCAGCGGCCGCCGCCGATGCAATCTTGGAGATGTTGGAGGCAGCCAGCAGGCCGTGAATGGCACAGGTTATCGGCTTTCCAGCGACAAACCGGCCGCTTATACATAATCGATTAGACAGGAAGGTATTTTTTTGCTCTTATTGTCACTTTGTCGGCAACAGAAGCGTGCGATAATCACCCGCGGCAGGGATACCTATAGTTAGCGATGGCTGAACTACTCCACGATCTAATCTTCGAATCTGCCAGCCGCTCACCTTCGCAGACGGCCCTCACATACAAATCGTCGTCTCTGACCTATGCCGAGCTGGCAGAACGGGTCACGCATCTCTCGCGGGCACTGATAGAGATCGGCGTGGAGAAACAGGACCGGATCGCAATCTATCTACCCAAGTGTCTGGAGAATGTCATCGCGATCTTCGCCGCGTCTGCCGCCGGTGCGGTGTTTGTGCCGATCAATCCCGCTCTGAAGGCCCACCAGGTATCGCATATCCTGCTGGATTGTGAGGCCAAGGTCCTGATTACCTCCCAGGGCAAATGCCGGACGCTGAATACCGCACTTGAGTTCTGTGTCGATTTGCAGAGTGTGGTTCTGACCGATGCGGATGAATATGAAGATGGGGAGATGCATGCCCAACGCGTGATAGCCTGGGATGAGTTGATGGCCGCACCCTTGACCACACGGGTTCATCGTGTCATCGATACGGATATGGCCTCGCTGATCTATACATCGGGCAGCACCGGTGACCCAAAGGGGGTGATACTCTCCCATCGAAATATGGTTAGCGGAGCGAAGAGCGTTGCCGAATACCTGAATAACAGCTCCGCGGACAGGATTCTGGCGGTGCTGCCGCTCAGCTTTGACTACGGTATGAGTCAGTTGACGACCGCATTTCTTGTCGGCGCCTCTGTCGTCCTGATCAACTACCTGCTCCCCATGGAGGTGCTGAACACCTTGGCCCAGGAGCGGATCACCGGTTTGGCGGCGGTACCACCGCTGTGGAATCTGCTGGTTGAACTACCCTGGCCGAGCGAGGCTGTAGAGAACCTTCGCTATATCACCAGTTCGGGGGGCGTGGTACCGATTGAGACCACGGAACTGTTACAGCAGATGTTGCCCGATACGGAGATCTTTCTCATGTATGGGCTCACCGAGGCCTTTCGCTCGACCTATCTCCCGCCGGGACAGATCGAGAAGCGCCCCAACTCGATCGGCAAGGCGATACCGAACGCTGAAATTCTGGTGCTGAGGAGCGACGGTACCCCGTGCTCAGTGGACGAACCCGGTGAATTGGTACATCGTGGATCACTGGTGGCAATGGGTTACTGGAACGATATCGAGGCCACCAGGTTGCGCTTTCGTCCCCTACCCAATCGGATTGACACCATCCCGGGGGATGAGATCGCGGTCTGGTCGGGGGATATCGTCAAGATGGACAGCGAAGGATATCTCTATTTCTTGAGAAGGGATGACGACTTGATCAAAACGATGGGCTACCGGGTAAGCCCGAATGAGATAGAAGAGATATTCTTCCGTTCCGGCCTGGTATCCGAAGTGGTTGCAGTGGGGATACCTCACACTACGATAGGCCAGTCGATCGTTCTCGCGGCAATACCTAAAAATGGGGTGGAGGTAACGGAACAGTTGCTGCTCGAGGCATGTAAACAGCGTCTGGCGAGCTACATGATGCCTGCGGAAATCGTGTTTCGTACCGCTTTTCCTACCAATCCCAACGGTAAGGTCGATAGAAGACAGCTTCTGTTGGAGCTTATGGAATCGGCCAGTGCATGATGTGATTCCTATTGCAGATTCGATTTCAAGATCAGATTTTTTTTAGCGATTGAGCGATGTCAAATAACTTTACCCTGGTTGCAGGTGTCGACGAGGTAGGTAGAGGACCCTTGGCGGGACCGGTTGTCGCCGCCGCGGTAATACTCCATCCGCACCGCCCGATAGAGGGTCTGGCCGACTCCAAGAAGTTGAGCGAAAAGCGTCGGCAGGCGCTCTCCCGGCTGATTATGGATCAGGCCCACAGCTGGTGTCTGGGGCGGGCGGAAGTGGAAGAGATCGATCGGATCAATATCCTGCAGGCGAGCCTGCTGGCGATGAAGCGGGCGGTGGAGGGGCTGCCCAACATGCCCGGCCTGGCCCAGGTGGATGGCCGGCATGCGCCGCAGCTGGCCTGTGCGGTGGAAACCGTTATCGGCGGGGACGCGACCGTGGCGGCGATCAGTGCGGCCTCGATCATCGCCAAGGTGGCCAGGGACCGGGAGATGGTCGAACTGGACAGCCGTTATCCGGGATACGGCCTCGCTCGCCACAAGGGTTATCCGACCAAACAGCATCTACAGGGGCTTCAGACCCTGGGTGTCACGCCCATCCATCGGCGTACCTTCGGGCCGGTCAAACGGCTAACAGACTGATTCCCGAATGTATGTGCCACTACCTGGATTGGATCTCATGCAAGATCATCCCGGACTCATGATCTGAGACCGATTCGGGGTAGAATAGGCAGCCATGGAATTCCCCTTCGTTCATCTTCGGGTTCACTCCGAGTACTCCCTGGTCGATGGCCTGGTGCGGGTCAAACCCCTGGTGAAGCAGGTGGCCGAGGCCGGGATGCCCGCGGTGGCCCTCACCGATCAGTCGAACCTCTTCGCCCTGGTGCGTTTCTATCAGGCGGCGTTGGCCGCAGGGATCAAGCCCATCGCCGGGGTCGATGCCTGGATCAGGAATCCGGAAGATATCAACACCCCCTATCGCCTGGTGCTGCTGGTACAGGATCAGGTGGGTTACAGGAACCTGACCCGTCTGGTCTCGCTCAGCTACCGTGAAGGCCAGCACCTGGGTCGCCCGCTGCTCGAGCGCGACTGGCTGCCGGGCAACACCGAGGGACTGATCGCGCTTTCAGGCGGCCGTCACGGCGATGTCGGCCGCGCCCTGCTGGCAGGAAACCAGGCCGAGGCGGAACAGCTGCTCAACCGGTGGCTGGAGCTGTTCGGTGATCGTTACTACCTCGAGTTGCATCGCACCGGTCGCGCGGAGGAGGAGCGCTGTCTCCACGATAGCGTGGCCCTGGCGGCGGACTACGGGGTTCCCGTGGTGGCCACAAACGATGTCCATTTCATTCAGGCGGAGGACTTCGATGCCCACGAGATAAGGGTCTGTATCCATGAGGGACGTACCCTCGACGACCCCAGGCGGCCGAGAAACTATAGCGATCAGCAATACCTGCGTACCCCTGAAGAGATGGCGGAGCTGTTTGCCGATATCCCCGAGGCGTTGGAGAACACGGTTGAGATCGCCAAACGCTGTACCATCGAACTGACCCTGGGCAAGAACTTTCTCCCCGATTTCCCCATCCCCGAGGGTATGACCATCGACGAGTTTCTCGCCGTCGAGTCCCGCAAGGGATTGACCTGGCGGCTGCAACGCATCTTCGATACGCAATCCCCAGACTTTACAGAGCAGCGCAAGGTTTACGACGCACGACTGGAGGTGGAGCTGGATGTCATCAATACCATGGGCTTTCCCGGCTACTTTCTCATCGTCGCCGACTTCATCCAGTGGGCCAAGGACAACGATATCCCGGTCGGTCCGGGACGCGGTTCCGGGGCCGGCTCCCTGGTCGCCTATGCGCTGAAGATCACCGACCTCGATCCCATCGAACACGAGCTGCTGTTCGAGCGCTTTCTCAATCCGGAGCGCGTCTCCATGCCCGACTTCGACGTCGACTTCTGCATGGACAAGCGCGATCAGGTGATCGATTACGTGGCACAGCGCTATGGGCGTGACTCTGTCTCCCAGATTATTACCTACGGCTCGATGGCGGCGAAGGCGGTGGTGCGCGATGTGGGCCGTGTGCTCGGCCACCCCTATGGCTTTACCGACCGGGTGGCGAAGATGATTCCCTTCGAGATCGGTATGACCCTCGATAAGGCACTGGCTGAGAGTGACGATCTGAAGCAGGCCTACAGCAGCGACGAGGAGGTGAGCGAACTCATCGACATGGCGAAGAAGCTGGAGGGTTGCGCCAGAAATGCGGGCAAGCATGCCGGCGGTGTGGTCATCTCCCCCGGATTGTTGACCGATTTCACCCCCCTCTATTGCGAGGCAAACGGCGAGGGTCTGGTTACCCAGTTCGATAAGGACGACGTGGAGAAGGTGGGCCTGGTGAAGTTCGACTTTCTCGGTTTGCGCACCCTCACCATCGTCGACTGGGCGCTGAAGACGGTGAATGAGGAACGGGCCAAGCAGGGTGAGGAAAAGATCGATATCACCGCCATTCCGATGGATGACGAGGCCTCCTTTCGGCTCCTCAAGAGCGCCGAGACCACGGCCGTGTTCCAGCTGGAATCCCGCGGTATGAAGGAGCTGATCAAGAAGCTGCAACCCGACTGCTTTGACGACATCACCGCCCTGGTGGCCCTGTTCCGTCCCGGCCCCCTGCAATCCGGAATGGTGGACGACTTCATCAACCGCAAACACGGTCGCGCCAAGGTGGCCTACCCGCATCCGGATCTGGAGCCGATCCTGAAACCCACCTACGGCGTCATTCTTTACCAGGAGCAGGTGATGCAGATCGCCCAGGTACTGGCGGGTTACTCCCTGGGGGGCGCCGATCTGCTGCGACGGGCCATGGGCAAGAAGAAGCCGGAGGAGATGGCGAAACAGGGGGAGATCTTTCGCAAGGGTGCCGTGGAACGAGGGGTGGAGGAGGAGACCGCCAGCTATATCTTCGATCTGATGGAGAAGTTTGCCGGTTACGGCTTCAATAAATCCCACTCCGCCGCCTATGCCCTGGTCTCATACCAGACGATCTGGCTCAAGGCACACTATCCATCTGCCTTCATGGCCGCGGTCTGTTCCGCCGATATGGACAACACCGACAAGGTGGTACCGCTGATCGAGGAGTGCCGCCGCATGGGACTCAAGGTCGGGGCACCCCAGGTCAACCTCTCAGAGTACAAGTTCACCACTACCGACCGGGAGACGGTGGTCTATGGTTTAGGTGCCATCAAGGGGGTGGGTGAGTCGGCCATCGAGTCGGTGATCGAGGAGCGCAACAGCAACGGCCCCTATCGGGATATCTTCGAATTCGGTCGCCGCATCGATCTGCGCAGGGTCAACCGGCGGGTGATCGAGTCGCTGATCCGCGCCGGCGCCCTCGACGGCCTCGGCGCCAACCGGGCTAGCCTGATGATGCAGCTGCCCCTGGCGCTGAAACTGGCCGAGCAGCACCACGCCATGGCGGCGGTGGGTCAGAACGACCTTTTCGGCATGGGTGATCCGCAGCCGGTGGAGGCGAGCCATGCGCAGGTGATTCCCAAGGACGTGGAGGAGTGGGTGGAGGAGCAGCGCTTGCAGGGCGAGAAAGAGACCCTTGGCCTCTACCTGACCGGCCATCCCATCGATCGCTATGCCGATGAGCTGCGTCACATAAGCAGCAGCCGCATCGGCGATCTGAGCCTTGATGGGGTGCAGGACGGGGGGCAGCGCCGTCGCGGAAAACCGGTGGTGGTTACCGGCCTGGTGGTCAGTGCCAGCCACCGCCAGACCCAGCGTGGACGCATGGGCACCCTGGTCCTGGATGACCGTAGCGGACGCATCGAGTGCACCCTCTTCAGCGAGACCTACGAGCAACATCGGGAGCTTATCGCCGCGGACAATATCCTGGTGGTCTCCGGCAGTCTCAACTATGACGAATTCCGCGGTGGACTCAGCATACGCGTCGACAACCTGTTGACCTTCGAACAGGCCCGTTCACACTATGCGGGGCTGTTGAATATCAAGGTCTCCATCAACGGGCTCGACGTCTCCGGATTCAGTGAGCAGCTGCAACAGATCCTCACCCCATTCAAGGGGGGCACCACCGGGATCAGACTGCACTATAAAACCAAAGATGCCTGTGGTGATATCCAATTGGGCAATGAGTGGCAGGTCAATCCCACCGATGAGTTACTGCGCAGACTCGAACAATATTTCGGTAGCGGTTCCGTCAATGTGGGCTACCGTCAATCCGCAGCCCAACCACGGCAGTGAAATCACTCTTGATCGGTCGCTGGTTCAAACAGGCCCGTCCGCATCACCCTTTGATCGGTTGCAACGGGTGATACGGATGAGGTGGATCAGAAGGCCCAGCGCCAGGAGACCTGGAGCATGTCAAGACCATCCTGATTGGCATCGGCCTGCTTTTCGTTCGCCAGGTAGTCGGTCAATTCCGCGATCTTATCCGAGGTGGTTGCATAGTGGGTGAGGCGAGACAGATCGGTGGACACCATATTCCAGTCGACCGACCAACCACTGAAACTTGTTGCCTCGACAGGGATGCTGATGCTGCTGTCGAATCTGTCAGATGATTGATAGACATGCCAGGTGATTGCGGTATTGCTCAGTGTCAAACGTCGCCATGCGTCGTCCATTCCGACGACTCCGTTATCATAGGCGCTGTCGTAGTCGACACGTAACATATCCGTGACCGAGCTGCTGAAACTCAGGGTTGGAAGATAGTTGGGAACTTCGTCAAAGGCGAGACTGTTATTGGGATTGTTGCGTAACTTGATCAGTTTGCTTACCTGGGTGCCCCCAGTAACCGCATTTTCACGCTCCACGGAGGTGAAATAGATATCATCACCCTGTCTCTTGCTCGCCGGTAGCTTGAGGAATGTCGGGTTGGCGCTGGTATCATCCTCCACGAACTGCACTTTGGTCCCGAACAGATCGAGTTTGCTTCTGAAGCCTTTATAGTCCGGCAGACCCAGATAGCTGCTGACATCCGGCGAAACCGTTTCGCCCACGTCGCTGGCGACGGGTGTGTAGTTGATCGTGGGGTTGCTGGAAAGATCGACCGCTCTTGCGACATTCAGGTGAAATTGGCCGAAGGTAAAGACCTGGTAATAGAGATCGACAGTCGTCGATTCATCATCATCGAGTTCAACGTCCACGCTGTAGGCGGTGTTGAGGCCCACCCCGGAAGCCAAGGTGTACCAGTTGCTGCGGAACGCATTGGTAAAGCTGAGCCGGGCGGTGAAGTTGTCACCTGGGTAGCCGATGGTGCCGCTCAGGTTATACGTGCTCTCACCGTCTGTGTCGTCACATAACAGGAAATCGGTTTTGTACCTGCTCAGACTTGTCCTGAACAGATAGGCACGAAGTTCGGCACGATAGTCGCAAACAGCCAGCAGGGAGAAAAATCCCGATGGGTCACTGATATTGAGACCGACGCTAGGCTGCGTGACATTCACGTCCTGCCAGCTACCCGAATCACCATCCTTGTAACTCAGATAGAGCGGCAAACCACGATCAAAGGTAAAAGAGAGATTGGGTGTCAGACCACCGTCACCTGAATCGGTGTCGGTATCGGGATCGAGATCGATCAGGGTAATGCCATTGCCATCATCATTGTTACGCAGACTGCCGAGAGTGGAGACTATGCCAAACAGGAAAATGCACAACACTAACAGTGACTGTAGTGCCTTGCCGGCGGTGTTCATTGTTTTAGACATGTCGGGGCCCCTCCAGACGGTTGGAAAAAATAAGCGTGAGATAGGCGGCGATACTCCCAAGAAAGACGAACAGCAGATCCAGTGGATCAAAAGTGCTGCCTAAGAGGTAGGATCGGGTATTCTCTAAAATCGGAATGGTGTCGAACCAATCGGGGATCACGGCAGACAGATGTGCAGCGAATTCCGGGTGTTGAGCGGATTCGGCCATAAAGTCGAATAGAAACCAGGCCAGAGTGATCAGGCGATGAATGAAAACCGTGCGATCGAGTACCAGTGCGGTAAGCAGGATACAGACATAGACGTGGACGAATTCAGGAAGCTGGCCGGATAAGGGGATAGATGCGGATCCCCAGAGTCCGAGTGAAGCGATGCTGTCAGGCATCAGATAGACCCTTGCCGGGTCCCGCTCCAAGGTGTAGACAAGGGCGCCAAGAATCGAGACGAGTGCGAGCGCAGACAACTCTAATTTATGACGTCTCAGATAACTACCCATAAACGTACCTGTCAGCAGATTCCTGACAATCCGGTCGCGATGCTCCTTTATAGGTAAGGCCTTTGTGGAATCCGAATGATTGTTGTTCTCACTTGATTTGAGTATGGAAGCCCTACTGCAGAATGCAATTTAAGGCTGATCGATAAAACCATCCGTTTTGTTGGGATTTGCCTTGCAGGGCCTGTTCTTGCTGCAGATTGAGCGCCTCTGTACCAGGTCAGCAGGCTGGGAATGCCATTCCCAGTATCGCCAATGAATTGCAAAAAAATGATGGTTCCTTCAAGCAATCGGTCGATAAACGGACCGCCCTAAACGAGTGCAAACCAGACTGTCCTAACGGAATCGATTCCGGTATATTTCGCGCATGGATCTGAATTTTCTAGAATTTGAACAGCCCATCGCAGAGCTTGAGGCGAAGATCGAAGAGCTACGCCTGGTTGGTACCGATAACGAGATCAACATCCAGGATGAGATTGCGCGACTGGAAAATAAGTGCCAGTCGCTGACCGAATCGATCTTTTCCAATCTCAAGCCCTGGGATATATCGCAGCTTTCGCGCCATCCCCAGCGGCCCTATGTACTCGACTATATCGATCGCATCTTCGATGAGTTTCATGAGCTGCATGGCGACCGGGCATTCGCTGACGACCATGCCATCGTCGGCGGGGTGGCCCGTCTCGAGGGACGTCCGGTGATGGTGATCGGCCACCAGAAGGGCCGCGACACCAAGGACAAGCTGTTTCGTAATTTCGGCATGCCCCGTCCCGAAGGTTATCGCAAGGCATTGCGGCTGATGGAGCTGGCGGAGCGTTTCAGACTGCCGATCATGACTTTCATCGACACCCCCGGGGCCTATCCTGGCGTGGGTGCCGAGGAGCGGGGTCAAAGCGAGGCCATTGCCCGTAACCTCAAGGTGATGTCGGGGTTGCGCACCCCCATCATCTGTACCGTGATCGGAGAGGGCGGATCGGGCGGTGCCCTGGCCGTCGGCGTCGGTGATCGCATCCTGATGCTGCAATACAGCACCTACTCGGTTATCTCCCCTGAGGGCTGTGCCTCGATCCTCTGGAAGAGTGCCGAGAAGGCACCGCTGGCGGCGGAGGCGATGGCGATCACCTCGGACCGCTTGAAGGAGCTGGGACTGATCGACGAGATCGTGCCGGAACCCCTGGGCGGCGCCCATCGTGACATTGAGACCATGGCCAAGAATCTCAAGCATGCGCTGCTGGAGGGGCTGGACAACATCACCAGCATGGCCATAGACAAGCTGCTGGATACCCGCTATCAGCGTCTCATGCAGTATGGCCAGTTCGCCGGAGATTGATCCGGTGATCACCGCCAGATTCCTTTATCCTTGACGTCGGGAGCGGCGATAGTGGTTCGCCCCCGACAAGTGACTTTCACAAGGAGCCCCCGTGAATCTCACGGCCCAGCAGCTGCTTGAAATCCTCGAACAGCTGCCCCAGGCTTTCCGCTGCCAGCTTGCCCTCAGCGGGGGACTCGACTCCTGTGTGCTGCTCCATCTGCTCGCTGAACTCAGACCAAGGCTCCCCTATGAGCTTCGGGCGATCCATGTACACCATGGGATGCAACCCGATGCGGACAGCTGGCAGACTCACTGCGAACAGTTGTGCAAGGAGTACCGCATCCCCCTGCAGACTGTGCAACTCAAGCTGACCCTGAACAGCGGTGACAGCCTGGAGGCGGCGGCCCGCGAGTACCGCTACCAGGCACTGGCCGCCAACATGGGGGAGGGGGATCTGCTGCTCACCGCTCAGCACCGGGACGATCAGGCGGAGACCCTGCTGCTGCAGCTGTTGCGGGGCAGCGGCCCCGCCGGACTTGCCGCGATGCCACCCCTTGCCAGATTCGAACCCGGCTGGTTGGCACGACCCCTGTTGGGCTTTTCCCGCGACACCCTGGAAGCCTATGCACAGGAGCAGGGGCTGAGCTGGCGTGAAGATCCCTCCAACCAGGACCTGCGTTTCGATCGTAACTTCATCCGTCATCAGGTGATGCCGTTGCTGCGCTCCCGCTGGCCGGCGGCCGCCACCACCCTCTCCAGGGCCGCCCGTTTCAGTGGCGAACTGCTGATGCTGGTGAGAGAGGAGGCCGAAGAGGATCTGGCCAGCGCCCGCGACGGCAATAACGATACACTTTCGATCCCGGCCCTGAAACGGCTCAACTCAGTACGCCTGAGAAACCTGCTGCGCCACTGGATCAGTGCCGCCGGAGCACCCCTGCCAAGTTCGAAAAAGCTTGCCCGCATCGAACATGAAGCGGTGAACGGCCGCATCGATGCGGTGCCGCTTATCCGCTGGTCGGATTGGGAGGTACGCCGATATCGCGACAGGCTCTTTCTCAATCCTATCCAAGTCATCGATATTCCCGTCCAGCCACTGACCTGGCCGGACGCCAAGGAGCTGAAACTCCCCGGCGGCCTGGGGCGACTGGTTCTACGAGCAGATGTTCAAGGCATTTCTGCAAGTCGCTGGCAACAGGCAGAAGTGGAGGTGCGTTTCCGTCAAGGCGGCGAGCGTTGCAAACCACCTGGGCAGAGCCACCACCGCCCGCTGAAAAAGCTCCTCCAGGAGTGGGGTGTGCCACCCTGGGAGCGGGAACAGCTGCCGCTGGTCTATCTGGACGGTGAATTTGCGGCGGTGCCCGGGCGCTGTGTATGCCAGCCTTTTCAGGCACGGTCGGGTGAAGATGCCATCGTTGTCGATTGGGTGAAAACACGGCATGAATAGCAATGGCTCAAATGCGTAATTGATGAAGATTGAACAATCTATCCCTCTCTTGGAAGAACCCCAAGCTGATTGGAAGAGTACGATTGGCGACAAGCATCAAGGTAAGGGGAGCCAGATCTATCGAATGGTCGATTTCTCCCTTGTACAGTTTTGGTTCGGTATCCCAAATGAGCGGCGAGTAACGCCGAGTGTGCCTATTCAGGTCAGCCTCGAGGACAGTTCCATAGGGACGCATACCGAAGGGCTGGCTATTAGTCCGCCCAACGGCGTTATCAATCCCTCATGCGGTATAACTGCACAGCGCTCATCTTGCCTGGCTGGGTAAAACATCAGTCCCAGCAGGGCCGATCGGATTTGCGTTGTCAGGTCCTAGTTCACAAACCAGAGCTGGTCTGCGATTACGCTCTCGCCAATGCCCCAACGCCCATCGATTTCAAGCTTGATTCCGAGCGAGAGATCACTAAACAGACCGTTGTGGAAAATGGTGTGAAACTCTGTCTCTATGTCGAGGCTGTTGATAAACAGTCGCACGCCCGGGTTGTGGCGCATAACGAACCCTGTGAGTTGCACAAGTGAACCGGATACGAATTCGGATGTGTCCACATGGCTCATCAGTTCGGAAACCTGGAGTTCACCATCGCTATCCAGCGAGCCTCTGGCGATCACCACCATTCCCTGGTTCGGCGTCCCTCCGGGCAGGTCCATGATCAAGGTGCCGCTGTAGTCGACGTTCAAGTCATTGATCCTGAAACGCATTGCACCGTAATCCAGTGCGGAGATGTCGCCGATTACCTGTACATTCTCCCTAACAGGACCTATCTGTACATGTGTGGCGACTATCTCCCCGTCCACATTAGGCAATCCGCTGACCTGAACCGGCGTGCCATGAGTCAGGTCAAAAACAGAGTCGGCGTCGAGCGGGGGTGAGAAACGGGTATCGGGACTGATCCGCACGCTCTGGCCCATGGCAGATATGCGCCGGCCCACCGGATCTGTGCCTTCGACCGGGCCTATGACATTTGCATTGTAGGATATGCGCTCGGCGGTGCCGCTCTTCCAGCCTGCGTCGAGCATACCGTGGACTGCCACCACATAGCCGGGTCGGAGGTCGTCGGCTATACCGGGTTCTCCATTTATCGTAACGACGGCAGCGTTGGTCTCATAGACGACGCTGTTGACGGTCAGGCTCGACTGAGTGGTGATCGGGCCGATGGAGACGACCGCGGTCGGTGACTCAGTGGCCGGGGTGAAATCCGGTACATTGATCGTCGGTCCGTCATAGCTCAACTCGACGCTGCTGCCGCCACAGGAGATGAGTGGAACCACCAGCACTAGGATTAACAGCTGATATATTTTCCGCCTGCACATGATGCTTACCTCAATTTGTTCACTTCTAGTCCTCTGAACCGTTTGTGTCTACTACGTACGGAAATCCAATGACTTTTCGGTGTAGTAATTTGCTACTGCTAGGGGAATTAAAGTGCTGTGTGCAGGTAATTTCTTACGGATTTTAAAATCCGCCGGGTATTTTCAATCCATCAGTGGCGAGAAGGGCAAAAAGCGGGAAAGGTGAAGCAGGCGGCAGGACTTTGCCTGTCGCAGAGGGGGCATGAGTCGGCTGATCCCGGCTAGCTCGGTAGTGGGACCTCGTTTTTGTATCGATTGCGAAATTCTGTGGGGGTCATCTCCATGATCTCCTTGAAGGCCTTGTTGAAGACGGTCAGCGAGCGGTAGCCGACGTCGAGGGCTATGGTCAAAACCGGCAGATGGCGGGTCTCGGGCGCCAGCAACAGCTTTGCCGCCTCTTCGATCCGGTAGCGGTTGAGAAACTGGTTATAGTTGCGGTAGCCAAGGTGGCCATTGATCATGCGGCGTAATAGGTACTCCTTCATCTCCATTCGTTCCGCAAGGCGGCCTATGGTCAGTCCCTCCTCGCGGTAAAGCCGTTTTTCGACCATCAAGCGCTCGAGCTCCCGAATAAATGCGCTGCCCGTCAGGTCCTCTTCATCCACTTCGTCGTCAGTGGAAACCCGTTGAGGTGTTACAGGCGTCTCAGATGGAATCTCATGATCCGGTTTCCCACTGCGAAATCCTAATGAATACAAATAGATACCAAGAATGATCAGAAAAAAGAACCCGGCGACCAGGGTGTTCATCATTTCCGAGCGCGGTTTGCCGAGACCTGCAAACTCAACAAAGGTTATGACCAGTATGATGGTTCCACTGATCAGCACACTCACCATACGGGTGCGGCGGCGGCTCTCGACAAGGTCAACCCGCCACTCCCTGAGTGCATGATACATGGCTAATATCACCAGTATCGAATTGATCAGCACAAGCGGTACGAGGGCCAATCCGTTGTAAGCGACATCCGAGCGAATGACCCAATGAACCATGCCGCGGAAGTCACCGAAGGTGATGTAGTGACCGATAGTTCCAAGCCCGGCAGAGACCAGGTAGATCAGTAGGTATGACCAGTTCCATTGAAACGAGTCATCAAAAAGCGATTTCGACAACAGCCAGAATGCAACCGACGCCGCTGCGCATAACAGGTTGAGCGGGATCTCCAGCGCAAGTGAATCCCAATCCTGGGTGTACTCGAAGCTGCCGATTGCGGCGGCGCCGAGGGCTAGAATGGCGCCCAATATGGCACTCGGTCGTTTCCGGTGATCCCTGATCAAAATCAACGCCAGGAGTACCAGCAGCACCGTGTTGCCAATGCGAAAAAACAGATCGAGCTGAGTTAACATTGGATGTACCTTTATGTCGGTTGGCGTCGGTGTCACCAATGATGTGCAACTCTGGAAAATTATATGTCAAATAGACCTGATTTCGGCAGGCCATTGTCTCCAGCGATTCTGTTACTGCTCCTGGCAGCTTGCGCCGGCTTGCCGGATGCCTCGCTGGAAGCGGTTCAGGGCAGGAAAGTGGATATCGCAGCCAAGGGGGAGGGCAGCCCGGTGATCGTATTCGAATCGGGCATGGGTCCGACCATGTCTACCTGGTCACCCGTGTTTGAAGACCTCAGTAGAGTTTCCAGGGTCTTTTCATACAACCGGCCTGGATACGGCCGAAGCGATCTACGCACTACTCCGGGTAGTGCCAGGGAGATCGCGGAGCAACTGCATGACAACTTAGTCGCCAGCGGCCAAAAGCCGCCCTTTTTGCTGGTTGGGCATTCCGCGGGCGGACTCTATGTCAATATGTTCGCGCGGCTCTATCCGCAACAGGTTGCAGGTGTCGTTTTGATAGACTCATCACACCCGTCCCAATTCGAGTATTTTAGGAAAGAGCGTCCATTGCTCTATTCTACATTCACGGCTACGACGACCTTGGGGCGAACCAGATACGAGGCCTCGATTTTAAAGCGTGTGCATAGTGAGTTTCTATCCGTCGAACCCTTTCCCGATATCCCCCTGGTTATCCTGACCGCTGAAAAATCATCCTTGTTCGAAGATCGGGAGATGCGCAAGAAGTGGCTCGGGTTTCAGCGTGAGCTTGCCGAGATGTCCTCAAAGTCAAAGCATAGGGTTGTCGCTGGCAGTGGCCATTTTATCCATCGCGACAGGCCGCAAGCGGTGATAAAGGAGATCACGGCACTCATTGACGAGATAAGAGGCAAATGAATCGATTACTACAGGAGCTGTTGAACGAACTCGAAGCGTTCGGGCGCAGTAACGATCAGGCCATCTCGGAGCGTTCGCGGCGGATGCTCAATATTACCCGCGATACGGGTGAATTTCTGTCCGTTATCGTGCAGGCAACAAGTGCCAGGCGCCTGCTTGAGATCGGAACCTCAAACGGCTACTCGACGCTTTGGCTTGCACTTGCAGCACAGGCCGTCGATGGACAAGTCATAACCGTAGAGTTGTCAGAAATGAAGGCCGCCATGGCTGCCGGTAATTTCGATCGCGCCGGTTTGTCCGACTTCATTACCCAGGTAGTGGGTAATGCTGCAGAACTTATCGAGGCAGAGGCAGACGGCAGTTTTGATCTCATATTTCTCGACTCCGAACGCAATGAATATCTGGACTGGTGGCCAAATATCCGTCGCATATTGCGCCCGGGTGGCCTGCTAATCGTGGACAATGCCCTATCCCATGCAGACGAGACCGCCTCCTTTGTAGGAGCGGTTTCCGAAGACCGGGAGTTCACCGGTTGCACCGTGCCGGTGGGCAAAGGCGAGTTTCTTGCCTACCGCGCAGTTGAACAACCTATCGCCACCCGGGAACGCTGAAGCAGGCAGCTTGGATAGCCTATGAAAACCGATCGGGGTACGTATGTATTGGTGTTGCGGACAGAGACTGATGCAGCTGTGGAGATAGGACGATGGGGTGTCCTCACTATCCAGCCCGGGCACTATCTCTATATAGGCAGTGCTTTTGGATCAGGCGGTGTTCGTGCCCGTGTCACCAGGCATTGCCGCCAGTCGAAGCCGAAACACTGGCATATCGACTACCTAAGGGAGCTGGCAACAGTCGAATCGGTCTGGTACAGCCACAGACAGGCGCGCCTGGAGCACCACTGGGCGAAGGCGTTGGCCAAGTTGAGCCAGGCGCAGCCGGTCCTGGGATTCGGTTGCAGCGACTGCAGGTGCGATACACACCTTTTCTATTTCAGGAAGGCGCCGAACTTGGCGGGATTCGCCAAGATACTCGGTTATTCTGTTCAATCATGCACCTGTGAAGAGGGCTAGCCGCAAGTCATTCGTCAGTGGAGGAAATTGAACATTCGGTTGCGATAGCGCTTTACCAATTCACCCTGTCCCCCCAGTAGCTCGAAGATACGCAACATCTCCTTCTGCGCGGCGTTGTCGCCGTAGCTGCGATCCTTTTGCATTAGGGTCATGAGTAACTCCAGGGCCCCTTCGTAGTCGTTTTCCATCACCTTGTGGGAGGCCAACAGATGCAGAGCCTCGCTATCGGCCGAATTCTTCTGCAGGCGCTTCTCGAGCTCCGCCACGGGGGGGCTGTCGGCAGTGGCGCGATCGATCTCGATCCGTGCCAGCATCGAGGCCACTTCCGGATTGTCCCTCTCCTCGGCAGGCAGGGCCTTGAGCAGCTGCTCGGCCTCGTCAAGCTTACCCAGGGTGGCCATGTAGCGGGCATAGGCGAGTCTGACCCTGGGGCTCTCGGGATCGGCCTCGCTGGCCTGCTTCAGCAGGACGCCCGCATCTTCGGTGTTTCCCTGCAGCAGCATGGCATCCGCCTGGGCCAACAGGGCGTCGGACTCACGAGGGATGTACTTATCGAGAAAGCTGCGGATCTCCGCCTCGGGCAGCGCACCCATGAACTCATCCACCATCTGACCCTGATGGAACAGCTTTACATTGGGAATACTGCGGACCTGAAAGTGGGCCGCCAGCTGCTGCTCCTGTTCGGTGTTGACCTTGGCGACAAGGAATTTGCCCTGATACTCATCGGCCAGTTTCGCCAGGGTGGGCATCAGGGCCTTACAGGGGTTGCACCACTCGGCCCAGAAATCGACCAGCACCGGCACGTGCATGGAGTTCTCCAATACCAGCTGTTGAAAACGGTCTGTGGTGACATCAAAGACATAGGATTGATCAGCCATATTGTGAATGCTCCTGTGGGTCAATCGGTCTGGGGCGCCATTATACTGAATTCACAACAAAATAAAGGAGTTGAAATAGCCCTTCCCAAACCCCATCTAAGGACGAACCTCCCGAGATGGAAACAGATCAAATGAGTGAAGCCCTACATGTCGTCTGTCCCCACTGCGACGGTATCAATCGAATCCCCGCCGAGCGTCTGGGTGATGGCGCAAAGTGCGGCAAGTGCCACCAGTCGCTGTTTCCAGGTAAACCGCTGGAATTGGATGAGAGGCGGTTTACGCGCCATGCGCAGAAGAGCGAGATTCCCCTGCTGATCGATTTCTGGGCCCCCTGGTGCGGACCCTGCCAGATGATGGCGCCGGCGTTCGAGGGGGCGGCCGTTCAGCTCGAACCGGCTGTGCGCCTGATCAAGGTCAATACCGAGGAGGCGCAGCAGCTGGGTGCCCGCTTCGCCATCCGCAGCATTCCCACCCTGATGCTGATGCGGGGGGGCAGGGAGGTCGCCCGCCAGGCGGGGGCAATGGATCAGGGGGGGATCGTGCAGTGGACCCGGCAGCAGTTGTTGGGCCAGTGAACAGGGTAAAAGTCTCAGCTGAGCCTGGACAGGATCATCCGCCTATCAATTCAGCTGCTGGTTGAATGACAGTTTGGGATTGCTTCATCTCAGGGTGATAAAAGGCTGTAAGGAGATAGACAGCTTCTGCTGCCATACGTACAATACCCGATCAACCATTTCGGGCGTAATCCTCGGTCGACACGTCCGGAACCAACTGTATACGCATACCCCGGGGCAGGCACTTCGTGACCTGCCCCTTTTGCACGCCTGTAGTGGAGAGTTTCTTGAGAAAACCGGCAATTCTGGTCCTGGAGGATGGCAGCCAGTTCAGGGGTGAGGCCATAGGCGCCGAGGGTGAAACCGTCGGCGAGGTGGTTTTCAATACGGCGATAACCGGCTATCAGGAGATCCTCACCGACCCCTCCTATCGCAAGCAGATCGTGACCCTGACCTATCCCCATATCGGCAACACCGGCATCAACCAGGAGGACGAGGAGTCGGCGCATGTCCATGCCGCCGGTCTGGTGATCCGGGACCTGCCGCTGATCACCAGCAACTGGCGCTCCGAGGAGTCCCTCGAGGACTACCTGAAACGCAATGGCATCGTCGCGATTGCCGGTATCGATACCCGTAAACTGACCCGCATCCTGCGGGAGAAGGGGGCGCAAAACGGCGCCATCGTAGCCGGAGACAGCCCCGATCCTGACAAGGCGCTGCAACTGGCCAGGGCATTCCCCGGGCTGAAGGGTATGGACCTGGCGAAGGAGGTCACCACCCAGGCCCCCTACGAGTGGGCCCAGGGCACCTGGTCCCTGGAAGAGGGTCATCCAGAGGCGCCCCATCCCATCGAAGAGAAGCTGCCCTATCATGTGGTGGCCTACGACTACGGCATCAAGCGCAATATCCTGCGCATGCTGGTGGATCGGGAGTGCCGGATCACTGTGGTGCCGGCACAGACGACAGCGGAAGACGTACTTGCAATGCAGCCGGACGGCGTCTTTCTCTCCAATGGGCCCGGCGATCCGGAGCCCTGCGACTACGCAATCGAAGCGATCGGCAAGATCGTCGATAGTGATCTGCCGGTATTCGGCATCTGCCTCGGCCACCAGTTGCTTGCCCTGGCCTCAGGCGCCAAAACTGTGAAGATGAAGTTCGGCCACCATGGTGCCAACCACCCGGTGCAGGATCTCGAAAAGGGTACGGTGATGATCAGCAGCCAGAACCACGGCTTCGCGGTGGACGAGAAGAGCCTGCCCGAACATCTCAACGCCACCCATCGCTCGCTCTTTGACGGTACCCTGCAGGGCATTCACCGCAGCGACAGGCCCGCCTTCAGCTTCCAGGGCCATCCGGAAGCAAGCCCCGGGCCCCATGACGTCGCGCCGGTGTTCGATCACTTTATTGAACTGATGGATGTGCGCAAGTGAGCGCGGACTGTTAAAAAGTCCGCAAATAAACGCAAAAGGAATTGTTATGGACAGGCAGGGAGAAGCCGTTTCCAAGCGAGTCATTGGTTGCGCCTACGAAGTAAGTAATGAGTTGGGTGCAGGGTTTTTTGAAGCCGTATATGAGCAAGCGCTCTGTCTGGAATTCGGGCGACAGGGCTTGGCCTTTGAGAGGCAGAAACATATAGAGATCGGATATAAGGGCCATGTTGTTGGTCACTATGTTGCGGATATTGTTGTGGAGAGTGTATTGCTGGTGGAACTCAAGGCCTTGTCAAAACTGAGCAAAGAACACGATGCACAGGTGATGAACTATCTCCGTGCAACTGCATTAAGCGTTGGTTTGTTGCTGAACTTCGGTACCCCGAGATTGGGTGTGCGCAGACTCGTATGGCGACATGACGATGCTTCCATGATTTGATTTTTTTAATTTGCGTTCATTCGCGTTTATTTGCGGACTGAAGTACTAAATGCCAAAACGTACAGATATACAAAGCATCATGATCATAGGCGCAGGGCCGATCGTCATCGGCCAGGCGTGTGAGTTCGACTACTCCGGGGCCCAGGCCTGCAAGGCGTTGCGGGAGGAGGGGTTCCGGGTGATCCTGGTCAACTCCAATCCGGCGACCATCATGACCGATCCGGACATGGCGGATGCGATCTATATCGAGCCGATCACCTGGAAGACCCTGGAGCGGATCGTCGAGAAGGAGCGTCCCGATGTTCTGCTGCCGACCATGGGCGGACAGACCGCACTGAATTCGGCTCTCGACCTGGTGCGCGAGGGGGTGCTCGAGAAGTACGGCGTCGAGATGATCGGCGCCTCGCGGGAGGCGATCGACAAGGCGGAGGACAGGGACCTGTTCCGCAAGGCGATGCGCAAGATAGGCCTCGACATGCCCCGTTCCGCCATTGCCCACAGCATGGAGGAGGCACAGCAGGTGCAGGCACAGATCGGTTATCCCACAATCATCCGCCCCTCGTTCACCATGGGCGGCAGCGGCGGCGGCATCGCCTACAACCCGGATGAGTTCGTCGAGATCTGTGAGCGCGGCCTCGACCTGTCGCCTACCAACGAACTCCTGATCGAGGAGTCGATCCTCGGCTGGAAAGAGTACGAGATGGAGGTGGTGCGCGACCGCAACGACAACTGCATCATCATCTGCTCCATCGAGAATCTGGACCCCATGGGGGTGCATACCGGCGACTCCATCACCGTGGCGCCGGCCCAGACCCTCACCGATAAGGAGTATCAGATCATGCGCGACGCCTCCCTGGCGGTGCTGCGCGAGATCGGCGTCGAAACCGGCGGCTCCAACGTCCAGTTTGCGATCAATCCGGATAACGGGCGGATGATCATCATCGAGATGAATCCCCGGGTATCACGCTCCTCGGCGCTCGCCTCCAAGGCCACCGGCTTCCCCATCGCCAAGGTGGCGGCCAAACTGGCGGTGGGTTACACCCTGGACGAGCTGCAGAACGAGATCACCGGCGGCGCCACCCCGGCCTCCTTCGAGCCCAGCATCGACTACGTGGTCACCAAGGTGCCCCGTTTCGCCTTCGAGAAGTTTCCCCTCGCCGACGACCGGCTGACCACCCAGATGAAATCGGTGGGCGAGGTGATGGCTATCGGCCGCACCTTCCAGGAGTCGCTGCAGAAGGCCCTGCGTGGTCTGGAAACGGGCAAATACGGTCTCAACGAGATTCTCGATCTCAACGAGGAGGATATCCGCGATACCCTGGTCAGGGAGATCCGACTGCCCGGTCCCGAGCGCCTCTGGTATGTGGCTGAGTGCTTCCGTTTCGGCATGACCCTCGAAGAGGTGTTTGAAATCTGTGCCATCGATCCCTGGTTCCTGGTACAGATCGAGGAGCTGGTGAACATCGAACGCGAAATCTCCGGTCAGGGGCTCGAGGCACTGGATGGGGAGCGGCTGCGTTTTCTCAAACGCAAGGGCTTTGCCGACAGACGCATCGCCGAGCTGGTGGACAGCAGTGAAGCAGAGATACGCCGGCTGCGTCACGATGCCGGTATCCGGCCGGTCTTCAAGCGGGTCGACACCTGTGCCGCCGAGTTCGCCACCAGTACCGCCTATATGTATTCCACCTATGAGGAGGAGTGTGAGTCCCAGCCATCGGATCGCGATAAGATCATGGTCCTCGGTGGCGGTCCCAACCGTATCGGCCAGGGTATCGAATTCGACTACTGCTGTGTCCACGCAGCCTTTGCCATGCGCGAGGATGGCTATGAAACGATCATGGTCAACTGCAATCCGGAGACCGTCTCCACCGACTACGACACCTCGGACCGGCTCTATTTCGAGCCCCTGACCCTGGAGGACGTGCTTGAGGTTATCCACAAGGAGAACCCCCACGGCGTGATTGTCCAGTATGGCGGCCAGACACCGCTCAAGCTGGCCAACGACCTGGAGGCGGCGGGTGCGCCAATCATCGGTACCAGCCCTGACTCCATCGATCTGGCGGAGGATCGCGAGCGCTTCCAGCAGCTGGTGGAGAAGCTCAATCTCAAGCAACCCCCCAACCGGACCGCAAGGGATACCGAGGGTGCGGTGCAGCTGGCCGACGAGATAGGCTATCCCCTGGTGGTGCGTCCCTCCTATGTGCTGGGCGGTCGTGCCATGGAGATCGTCTATAACGAGAGCGAACTACGTCGGTACATGCGCGAGGCGGTGAGCGTCTCCAACGACTCTCCGGTATTGCTAGACCGTTTTCTCGACGACGCCATCGAGGTCGATATCGATGCCATCAGCGACGGCAAGGATGTGCTTATCGGTGGCATCATGGAGCATATAGAACAGGCTGGCGTCCACTCCGGTGATTCCGCCTGCTCGCTGCCACCCTACACTCTCTCTGCCGCGATCCAGGATCGCATGCGGGAACAGATGCGCAAGCTGGCCCTGGAGCTGAAGGTAGTCGGGTTGATGAATGCCCAGTTTGCGATCAAGGATAACCAGATCTATCTGCTGGAAGTCAATCCCCGCGCCTCGCGTACCGTCCCCTTCGTCTCCAAGGCAACCGGGGTGCAGCTTGCCAAGGTTGCCGCTCGTTGCATGGCTGGGACCTCGCTGGCGGAGCAGGGGATCACAAAAGAGGTGATCCCGGAGAACTATTTCGTCAAGGAGGCGGTCTTCCCCTTCGTAAAATTCCCCGGCGTGGATACCGTGCTCGGACCCGAGATGAAATCCACCGGCGAGGTGATGGGGGTGGGAAGGACCTTTGGCGAGGCCTACAATAAATCGATCATGGGCGCGGGTTCCGGCCTGCCCCACGGTGGTGGACGGGCATTGTTGAGCGTCCGCCACGCCGATAAGGAGAGGGCGGTCCAGGTGGCCCATGATCTGATCGAACTGGGTTTCAGCCTCACCGCCACCGGTGGCACCTGTAGAGCGATTAAGGCGGCCGGTCTTGAATGCGACCGGATCAACAAGGTGATGGAGGGGCGACCGCATATCGTCGACTCCATCAAGAACCAGGAAATCAATTTTATCGTCAACACCACCGAGGGTACCCAGGCGATTGCCGATTCGGCGGAGATACGTCGCACGGCGCTGCAGCACAAGGTCAGCTACACCACCACCATTTCCGGTGCCGAAGCGACCTGCCTGGCGCTGAAGCAGCTGGATAAACTGAATGTCAACCGGCTTCAGGACCTTCATCAATAGTTAGCTATTGATAAATGCAGGTCGCGAAAGCACACCAATCGCGCTCAGTTTCTGAGAGAGTGGCTGATTTTTTTTAAACGTAATTCGTGATTAAAGTTGGTTCATGCGGAAAGCGATTTAACATTTTTTTGATGTTCGTCCATTCGTGTCAACACAATGACGTTATTTCTGAAAAACGGGATATAGAGGACAGATTCGATGAGTAAGGTACCGTTGACGGCCAAGGGCGCTGACAAGCTGCGGGAAGAGCTGCAGCAGCTGAAAACCATCGAGCGGCCGAAGGTAATCAATGCAATCGCGGAGGCGAGAGCCCATGGCGATCTGAAAGAGAACGCTGAGTACCACGCGGCCCGTGAGCAGCAGAGCTTCATCGAGGGCCGCATCAAGGATATCGAGGGTAAGCTTTCCCATGCCCAGATCATCGATGTCACCCAGATAGATGCCGGTGGAAAGGTGGTGTTCGGTGCCACGGTGGTGGTGCTGGAGCTGGATAACGACGAGGAGTTCACCTATCAGATCGTCGGTGAAGACGAGGCAGACATCAAGCATGGCCTGGTATCGATCAGCTCTCCCATCGCCCGTGCACTGATAGGCAAGCTGGAGGGGGATGACGTATTTCTGGAAACGCCCGGAGGGCCGAGGGAGTTTGAGATTCTTGAAATAAGGTACGAATGATTCTATTGAATTTGAGGTCTAAGCTAAGCGCAGGTTTATGCGCAAAAAAACCTGAGCGAAGCGAACGCGTGAACTAACAATTCACGGTTCAAATCAAATAACGATCCGGTTTTTCTTTTTCTTTGGATTGGGCCTGTAGAAGATCGCCACCCGGCCAATGATCTGCACCAGGACCGCCGACAATCGTTCGACGATTTCTCTGCCGAGCGCCTCCCGGTCGTCCTTGTCGGCGCCCGCCAGTTTCACCTTGATCAATTCATGGCTATCGAGGCTGAGATCGATTTCGTTGAGCACGTTCTCGCTGAGGCCGTGTTGACCGACAATCACCACCGGTTTGAGGTTGTGGGCGAGCTTTTTCAAGGCGCGGTTTTGCGCGGTAGTGAGTGACATACTGGCTATCTTCTTGGAGTAGGGGAGGCGGATTCTATATCTTTTCCCCGTGGAGTGGAACATGCTGTTAACGGCGCAGGCATTGAAACAGGCAGATCACGCTAAATGTCTGCAAATAGCGGCGAAAGATCGCAAATTTTAGTGATAATCGATGGAAATCCACAGACCAGCCCGGTCTGCACAAGCGCGCTGAGAAGAGATGACATATTAATTTACATTTTCTGTTCCCAGACTGTTGATCATCACCGATAATTAATACTATCCGATGTTTTCCGGGCCATTGAGGACTCAACAGTCTCATGAAACGCAGTAAAAGCAGTCGACAATGGCTGGACCGACACTTCAATGACGAATATGTGAAAAAGGCTCAAAAGGCGGGGTATCGTTCGCGTGCCGCCTTTAAGTTGTTGGAAATTCAGCAAAAAGACAAGGTTTTCAAGCCTGGCATGAGGGTGGTGGACCTCGGTGCGGCCCCCGGAGGCTGGAGCCAGGTGGCCAGGGAGCTGGTCGGGGAGAGGGGGCGTGTCGTGGCAATGGACATGCTCCCCATGGATCCGATCGCAGGTGTGGAGTTTGTCCAGGGGGATTTTCGCGAGTCTGATCCCCTGGAGACACTGCGGAAATGCCTGGACGGTGAAGCCGTAGACCTTGTAATTTCCGATATGGCGCCCAATGTTACAGGTATGGCAAGCGTGGATCAGCCGAGGGCCATCTATCTATGCGAATTGGCCCTCGATTTGGCGCGGGAAGTCTTGAAACCGGGAGGGGCCTTTGTCGTCAAGGTGTTCCAGGGCGAGGGATTCGATGCCTTTCTGAAGGCGCTTCGCGACGATTTCCAGCGCGTGGTGAGCCGCAAACCCAGTTCGTCGCGGCGCAAAAGCCGGGAGGTCTATCTGGTAGCGGGGAACTTTCAGATGGTGTACCGTACCAACCAGTAAATCCAAGAAATCAGGTATTTGCATAGAAAATTAGGGTTTTTTCGAGCTGTATTCGATCGGATTGGCTAAGCTGAATGGTGTTAACCCGTCCCCCGAAACGCAAATGCCGGTGTGGGAGAATGGAGCCCGCAGGATAAGCAGGATTAAAATAGAGGTTTTTCAATTTTGAACGACATGGCAAAAAATTTGATTCTCTGGGTAGTGATCGCCATCGTCTTGATGACGGTTTTCAACAACTTTTCCACTACCCAGCCGAAGGCCCAGCCGATGAGCTACTCCGAGTTCATTGTGAATGTGAAATCGGGGCAGGTGAAAGAGGTGGAGTTCAGCGGCAGCGGGCGTGACATAACCGGCACACTGACGTCCGGGCAGCGGTTTTCCACCTACAGCCCCGGCGATGACATGCTGGTCAGCGATCTGCTTAACAGCAACGTGGAGATCAAGGCCAATCCGCCGGAGAAACCCTCGCTGTTGATGAACATCCTGATCAACTGGTTCCCGCTCTTCGTGCTGATCGGACTCTGGATATTCTTCATGCGCCAGATGCAGGGCGGCGGGGCAGGCCGTGGCGCCATGTCGTTTGGCAAGAGCAAGGCGCGAATGCTGAGTGAGGATCAGGTCAAGGTGACCTTCAACGACGTGGCCGGTGTCGAGGAGGCCAAGGAGGAGGTCTCGGAGATGGTCGACTTCCTGCGTGATCCCTCCAAGTTCCAGAAGCTGGGCGGCAAGATTCCCAAGGGTGTGCTGATGGTCGGCTCGCCCGGTACCGGTAAGACCCTGCTGGCCAAGGCGATAGCCGGTGAGGCCAAGGTGCCCTTCTTCACCATCTCCGGTTCCGACTTCGTGGAGATGTTCGTCGGTGTCGGCGCCTCCCGCGTGCGCGACATGTTCGACCAGGCGAAGAAGCACGCCCCCTGTATCATCTTCATCGACGAGATCGACGCCGTCGGCCGCCACCGTGGCGCCGGCCTGGGCGGCGGTCACGACGAGCGGGAGCAGACACTCAATCAGCTGCTCGTCGAGATGGACGGTTTCGAAGGCAACGAGGGCGTCATCGTCATCGCCGCCACCAACCGCCCGGATGTGTTGGATCCCGCGCTGCTTCGCCCGGGCCGATTCGACCGCCAGGTGGTTGTGCCCCTGCCAGATGTCCGCGGCCGGGAACAGATTCTCAAGGTCCATCTGCGCAAGGTGGCTGCGGCAGAGGATGTCAAACCGGCAATCATCGCGCGCGGTACCCCCGGTTTTTCCGGGGCCGATCTGGCCAATCTGGTCAACGAGGCGGCACTGTTCGCAGCCCGTGCCAACAAGGCCCTGGTCGGCATGGAAGAGATGGAGAAGGCGAAGGACAAGATCATGATGGGTACCGAGCGGCGTACCATGGTGATGAGCGAGGACGAGAAGAAGCTGACCGCCTATCACGAATCGGGTCACGCCATCGTCGGACGCCTGGTGCCTTCCCACGATCCGGTCTACAAGGTGAGCATCATCCCCCGCGGGCGAGCCCTCGGCGTTACCATGTTTCTCCCAGAGACCGACCGCTACAGCTACAGCAAGGAGCACCTGGAGAGTCAGATCTCCAGCCTCTTCGGCGGACGTATCGCCGAAGAACTGATCTTCGGTATAGACAAGGTCACCACCGGTGCCTCCAACGATATCAAGCGCGCAACCGAGCTGGCGCGTAACATGGTCACCAAGTGGGGACTCTCGGAACGCCTGGGACCGTTGATGTACAGCGAGGAGGAAGAGGAGGTCTTTCTCGGACGCTCGGTGACCCAGCACAAGAACGTCTCCGACGACACGGCCCATACCATCGATGAGGAGATCCGCAGCTTTATCGACCGCAACTATGAACGTGCCGAAAAGATACTCGACGAGAATCTTGAGAAGCTGCATATCATGGCCAAGGCGTTGATGAAGTACGAGACCATCGATACCGAGCAGATCGACGATATCATGGAGGGTAAGACACCCAGAGCACCCAAGGATTGGGATGATAGCGATATCGGATCGGACGACGATGCCCGCCCATCCGGCGAATCGCCTTCATCGGACGATGTCTCGGGTACCATAGGCGGTCCCGCAGGGCAGCACTGAAATAGCACTGTTTCGTTGATTCTCGACTGTGCTGGAAAACAGCTTGACCTGGGCAGCCCCCAGGTCATGGGCATACTCAACCTGACCCCCGATTCCTTCTCCGATGGCGGGCGCTTTCTGGATGCCGAAATTGGCCTGCAACATGCCCTGCGCATGGTGCGGGAGGGTGCGGCTATCATCGATGTGGGGGGGGAGTCGACCCGACCCGGCGCGCAAACTGTGTCGGTCGAAGAGGAACTCGATCGCGTCATCCCTCTCATAGAGAGGCTCGTAGAGGAGATACCCGTACCGATCTCCATCGATACCAGTAAACCCGCAGTGATGCGCGAGGCTGTCGCGGCCGGTGCCGGGATGATCAATGACATCATGGCGTTGCAGGAGCCCGGTGCGTTGTCGACGGCGGCCGGATTGGGCGTGCCGGTCTGCCTCATGCACATGCAGGGCAAACCCCGAACCATGCAAAACGCGCCCCACTACGAAGACGTGGTGGATGAGGTAATGGGTTTTCTTCGGCAGCGCCTTGATGCGGCAGTTGCGGCGGGTATCCCCCGTCACGATCTGATTGTCGATCCCGGATTTGGATTCGGCAAGACACTTGCTCATAATCTGTCACTGTTAAAACAACTGCGGTCGCTGCATGAGCTCGCCGCGCCAATCCTGGTTGGCATCTCAAGAAAATCGATGATAGGGACGATACTAGGAGATGTCCCTGTGGATGATCGGCTCATCGGCAGCGTGGCGGCGGCGGTAGTTGCCGTTATGGATGGCGCCGCTATTATCAGGGTACATGATGTTCGGGAGACGGTTGATGCGCTTAAGGTGGTGTCGGCAGTTAGATCAATAACATAGTGAGCGAGGATGGTTGTGACTCGGAAATACTTTGGAACAGACGGTGTTCGCGGAAGATTTGGAGAGGGTCCTATCACGCCGGAATTTGTCCTCAAGCTGGGTTGGGCGGTGGGCCGGATACTGGGCACTGAGGCGAAAAGCAGGGTCCTGATCGGTAAGGACACGCGAATATCGGGTTACCTGTTGGAATCGGCTCTGGAGGCCGGCCTCACTGCCGCAGGGGTCAATATCACCCTATTGGGACCCATGCCAACCCCCAGCGTTGCCTACCTGACACGTACCCTGCATGCCCAGGCCGGGGTCGTCATCAGTGCCTCCCACAATCCCTACATGGACAACGGCATCAAATTCTTCTCCGCTGAAGGCCTGAAACTGCCTGATGAAGTGGAACTTGCCATTGAGGCGGAGATGGAAAAGCCGTTAACCACGGTCGACTCCTCGGAGCTCGGCAGGGCGGAGAAGATGGCGGCGGAGGGGCGCTACATTGAATTCTGCAAGAGCACGATTCCCCTGAAGACACGCTTCAAAGGCATGAAAATAGTTGTCGACTGCGCCAACGGGGCGACCTACAACATCGCTCCCCATGTGTTCGACGAAATGGGCGCGGATGTGATTGCAATCGGCAATCAGCCCAACGGTTTCAACATCAACGACGGTGTCGGTTCAACCTTTCCCGAACATTTGAAAACCGCGGTGTTGGAGCACAAAGCCGATTTAGGAATCGCCCTGGACGGCGATGGCGACCGTGTCGTGATGATCGATGAGAAGGGCAATTTGGTTGATGGTGACGAGATTCTCTACATCATCGCCTGTTCCAGGATGCGCCACGGCGTACTCAAGGGGGCAGTCGTCGGCACCCTGATGAGCAACCTCGGGCTGGAGCATGCATTGCGCGATCATGGTGTGGTTTTCGAGCGCACCCAGGTGGGCGACCGTTATATCATGGAGCGCCTGTCGGAGAAGGGTTGGGTACTTGGCGGTGAGCAATCGGGTCACATCATCTGTCTGGACCGCACTACCACGGGTGATGGCATCATCGCCGCCCTGCAGGTGGTGGAAGAGATGCACGCCACCGAGAAAACCCTGCATGAGTTGTGTGCCGGGATGAACAAATACCCGCAAAAGCTGACCAACATTCATCTCGGCAACAGAACCCCGCAGGAGATCATGAATTCAGAGCAGGTGAAGCGATCGGTCCGCGAGGCCGAGGTCGAGATGGGCAGTGCAGGGCGAGTCCTGCTCAGGCCCTCAGGCACCGAACCGCTGATACGCGTGATGGTCGAGGGGAGTGACGGTGCAATGGTGGATGAGCTCTCAGGTCACATCGCCGCCAAGGTGAAAGAGCTGGTCAACAGTGAGTGAAGAAGTGCCAATCCGGGCGGATTCACAACGCGGGGTGATTGATTTCAAAGCCATTGACCGTTAAGCTAGCGCGCTTTCTTTTTATCGCAGGAGTGAAGGCATGCGTAGACCACTGGTTGCCGGAAACTGGAAGATGAACGGTTCCCTCGAGAGCGTTCGCAGCTTGCTTGATGGCATCAAACAGGGTGTCGGAGATGTAAAAACGGCGGAGGTGGCGGTATGCCCGCCTTCCATCTACATACCCGAGGTTGAACAGTTGCTCTCGGGCGGCGACATCGCCTGGGGTGGTCAGGATCTCTCCACCGAGTCCTCCGGTGCCTTTACCGGTGAGGTTGCCGCCTCCATGCTCAACGATTTCGGCTGCAAATATGTCATCGTGGGCCACTCCGAGCGCCGTACCTACCATGCTGAGAGCGATCAGTTGGTGGCGAAGAAATATGCCGTGGCTCGCGCGGCGGGGCTGACGCCGATCCTCTGTATCGGTGAAACCCTGGAAGAACGAGAGGCCGGCATCACCAATGAGGTCGTGGCCCGGCAGCTTGACGCGGTGATTGAGCTTGAGGGTGTAGAAGGGCTTGCCGGGGGCGTAATCGCCTACGAGCCGGTGTGGGCCATCGGTACCGGTATGACCGCCACCCCCGATCAGGCGCAGGAGGTACATGCCTTCATTCGCTCCCGGGTGGCCGAGAAAAGCGGCAGCGTGGCGGATCAGCTGCGTATCCTCTATGGAGGATCGATGAAGCCCGGAAATGCCGCAGAACTGATCGGTAAACCCGATATTGATGGTGGTCTGATAGGTGGCGCATCCCTGAATGCCGAGGACTTCCTCGGTATATGCACCGCCGCAAATTGACATAGGACAACAGCAGATGCAGACGATTTTGACCGTGTTTCATATCTTCCTGGCCGTCGGCCTGGTTGGTTTGATCCTGATACAGCACGGAAAAGGGGCTGACATGGGGGCCGCGTTTGGCAGCGGCGCCTCGGGTACCGTATTCGGTGCGAAGGGCTCGGCCTCCTTCCTCACGCGGACCACAGCCCTGCTGGCTACCCTGTTCTTCGTTACCAGCATGGTGATGGCCTATTTCGCCTCCCAGAGAACTGAACAGGCTGGCGTCATGGAAGCACTGGAACAGGCGCCTGCGGCCCAGGTCGAAGAGGTCCAGCAGAGCGATATACCGCCGATACCCATGGAGAGCGATATGCCCGCCATCGTACCGGATGCCGATCCGGTGGAAGCTGCGGTGCCGGTCGAGCCGGTTGCTAGCGAGTCTGTCGAAGGGGGCGTACAGGAGAGTGCCAGCCCGGGGGATGCGCAGGAACAGGCCAAGGAGTAGGCTGGAAAGAGGTTTTTTGCCGATGTGGTGGAATTGGTAGACACGCTATCTTGAGGGGGTAGTGGCGAAAGCCGTGCCGGTTCAAATCCGGCCATCGGTACCAAGCACTGAAAACGGTATTGGGTTATTTCCACCCAATACCGTTTTTTTATGAGTGCAAAAGCATAATAACTAATTGAATTTATTGGGGATATTATTTTTTTGCTACTTGACACGATTATAGGGCAAAGGATAGACTGCGGGCCTTCCCTGGATTTCGCTTACAAACATAATGACTGAACGACACGAGGGGGCAGCACGCTGATGCTTGAAAATTACCTACCCATCCTGATTTTTCTCTCCATAGCCTTTGTGATGGGTGGTGTTGTGATCGGGCTGGGTTTTCTCTTGGGTACACGAAAACCCGATGACGAAAAGCTCTCTCCCTACGAATGCGGTTTCGAGGCATTCGAGGATTCGCGCATGAAGTTCGATGTGCGTTACTACCTGGTCGCCATTCTCTTCATCATTTTCGATCTTGAGATCGCCTTTCTCTTTCCCTGGGCCGTGGTTCTGGATCAGATCGGCATGGTCGGCTTCATCGCCATGATGGTCTTCCTTGCCATTCTCGTCATCGGCTTCATCTACGAATGGAAAAAAGGGGCCTTGGAATGGGAGTAGTCGGTCCGTTACCAGGGCGTTTTCAATACTTACCGCCAGCGGAGGTAGATAGTGGGAATTGAAGGTATTCTGGAGAAGGGTGTCATCACCACTTCTGCGGATAAACTGATCAACTGGGCACGTACCGGTTCGATGTGGCCGATGACCTTCGGTCTTGCCTGCTGTGCAGTTGAGATGATGCATGCCGCGGCGGCACGCTACGATATGGATCGCTTTGGCATTATCTTTCGTCCCAGTCCGCGGCAGTCGGACGTGATGATCGTGGCAGGCACCCTGGTCAATAAGATGGCACCCGCGTTACGCAAGGTCTACGACCAGATGGCTGAGCCCCGTTGGGTTATCTCCATGGGCTCCTGCGCCAATGGTGGCGGCTACTACCACTACTCCTATGCCGTGGTGCGGGGGTGCGATCGCGTGGTACCGGTGGATGTCTATGTTCCCGGCTGCCCGCCAACTGCAGAGGCGCTGCTCTATGGCGTGCTCCAATTGCAGGACAAGATTCGGCGTACCAGTACCATTGCGCGCTAAGGTGGAGATGAGATGAGCAGCAGTGTACAGAACGGGATGCATGATCGGCTCGAAGAGCTGGCAGAAGATCTGATCCAGGCATTCGAAGAGGTGGGTTGCAGTGTGGAACGCAGCTGCGGCGAGCTGACCCTGGTGGTACCGGTGGAGCAGTTCAGCAATGTGGCGCTGCGTCTGAGGGATGACGAGCAGTTTGCCTTTGAGGAGCTGATCGATGTCTGCGGCGTCGATTACTCCGCCTATGCGCAGTCCGAATGGCAGACCGACGGCGCCCCCAACAGTGGCTTTGGCCGCGGTGTGACGCCTCTTGGAAAGTTGGAATCAATGGAGTCGAACCGCTTTGCCGCGGTCTACCATCTCCTCTCCATCAGCCAAAACACGAGGCTTAGACTGCGGGTCTTCGTCGATACCGAACAGCCGATCGTGGCCTCCGTGGTATCGGTGTGGGCGAGTGCAGACTGGTTCGAACGGGAGGCATTCGATCTCTACGGCATCCTCTTCGACGGCCATCCCGACCTGCGCCGAATTCTTACCGACTATGGTTTCATCGGTCACCCGTTCCGCAAAGACTTCCCGCTCATCGGTCAGGTGGAGATGCGCTACGATGCCAGCCTGAAGCGGGTAATCTACGAGCCTGTGAGCATCGATCCGCGCACCCTGGTGCCGCGGGTGACTCGTGATGACAACCGCTATCTGAATGAAGATAGCGCAACGCAGGACGCCGGCGATGCCTGAGATCCGTAACTACACCCTCAATTTCGGCCCCCAACATCCTGCCGCCCATGGCGTTCTGCGCCTGGTACTGGAGATGGATGGCGAGGTGATCGAACGCGCCGATCCCCATGTCGGCCTGCTCCACCGGGCTACCGAGAAGCTGGCCGAGAGCAAGCCCTACAACCAAAGCATCCCCTACATGGACCGTCTCGACTATGTGTCGATGATGTGCAACGAGCACGGTTATGTGCGGGCGATCGAAAAACTGCTTGGAATAGAGGCACCGCTCCGGGCCCAATATATCCGCACCATGTTCGACGAGATCACACGCATCCTAAATCACCTGATGTGGCTCGGCACCCATGCCCTCGACGTCGGTGCCATGACCGTGTTTCTCTACGCCTTTCGCGAGCGTGAGGATCTGTTCGACGTCTACGAGGCGGTATCCGGTGCGCGCATGCATGCGGCCTACTACCGCCCCGGTGGGGTCTACCGGGATCTCCCGGAACGGATGCCCCAATATCAGGCCAGTCAATGGGTTACCGGACGGGACGTGGAGATACGCAATGAGGCCCGGCAGGGCTCCCTGCTCGATTTCATTGAAGACTTCAGCAACCGTTTTCCAGGCCTGGTCGACGAATATGAGACCCTGTTGACAGACAATCGCATCTGGAAACAGCGTACCGTCGGGATTGGTGTGGTATCGCCGGAACGCGCCATGCAACTCGGTTTTACCGGTCCCATGATACGGGGTTCCGGTATCGCATGGGACCTGCGTAAGAAACAGTCATACGCGGCCTATGATCAGGTGGATTTCGATATCCCGGTGGGAAAAAACGGTGATTGCTACGATCGCTACCTGGTACGCGTGGAGGAGTTGCGCCAATCCAACCGCATCATCAAACAGTGCATAGATTGGTTACGTGCCAATCCGGGTCCGGTGATGCTGGATGACCACAAGATAGTGGCGCCCACAAGAAATGATATGAAAGAGGACATGGAGGGCCTGATCCACCATTTCAAGCTGTTCACCGAGGGTTATTGCCCGCCCGTCGGCGAGGCCTATGCCGCGGTGGAGGCGCCAAAAGGGGAGTTCGGTTGCTACATCATCTCCGATGGCGCCAACAAACCCTATCGCCTGAAGATTCGAGCGCCGGGATTCCCCCATCTTGCGGCCATGGATGAGATGGTCAAGGGCCACATGCTGGCCGACGTGGTCGCGGTGATCGGCACCATGGATGTGGTGTTCGGCGAAATTGATCGGTGAGAAAGAGCTTAGATGACGACGACAACTGCTAACGAAACGAAACAGCTATTCACCCCCGAAATCCGGGCGGAGATTGATCGTTGGATCGCGAAATACCCAGCGGAATGGAAGCAGTCCGCGGTAATGGGTGCATTGATGTTGGTACAGGAGGGGAACGGCGGCTGGCTGACCACGGAGTTGATGGATCAGGTTGCGGCCTATCTGGATATGCCGCCGATCGCAGTCTATGAGGTGGCGACCTTCTATTCGATGTACGAACTGAAGCCGGTGGGTAAACACAAGATCTGTGTCTGTACCAACGTCTCCTGCATGACCAACAAATCGGATCTGATCGTCGAGCACCTTGAGAAGAAGCTGGGAATCGGCTTCGGCGAGGTGACGGAAGACGGACGCTTCTCCCTCAAGGAGGTGGAGTGCCTGGGTGCTTGCGGCGGCGCGCCGATGATGCAGATCGGCAAGCAGTATTATGAAAACCTGACCCCGGAGATCGTGGATGCGATCCTGGAAGGCCTGGAGTAGAGCGGATGGCCAACGAAGTTTGTTTACATACTCTGGATCTCGAACGCCCCTGGTTGATAGAGCAGTACCAGAGCCGTGGCGGTTATGAGATGCTGAAAAAAATCCTCAGCGAAAAAACAGCACCCGATGCGATTATCGAAGAGGTCAAGAAATCGGGCCTGCGCGGACGTGGTGGCGCCGGTTTCCCCACCGGTCTTAAATGGAGCTTCATCTCGCGCAACGCACCGGGGCAGAAGTATGTTGTCTGCAACTCCGACGAGGGCGAGCCGGGAACTTTCAAGGATCGCGACATTCTGCGCTACAATCCCCATCAACTGATCGAGGGGATGGTGATCGCCGGGTATGCCATCGGCGCCACCCGTGGCTACAACTACATCCGTGGTGAATTCTGGGAGCCCTATGAGCGCTTCGAACAGGCGCTGGAGGAGGCTCGTGAGGCCGGCTTCCTGGGAGAAAACCTCCTCGGATCGGGTTTCGATTTTGAGCTCCACACCCATCTGGGGGCTGGTGCCTATATCTGCGGAGAGGAGACGGCGCTGCTGGAGTCAATCGAAGGTAAAAAGGGGCAGCCCCGCTACAAACCCCCGTTTCCGGCCCACTTCGGCCTCTACGGTTGCCCCACGATCATCAACAACACAGAGAGCCTGGCATCGATCCCGATGATTATGGAGAAGGGTGGTGAGTGGTTTGCCGACATCGGTGTGAAGAACAGCGGCGGTTCCAAGCTCTTCTCCATCTCGGGCAATATCAACAATCCCGGGGTCTTTGAGATTCCCATGGGCACACCCTTTTCCGAATTGCTCGAGATGGCCGGTGGTATGAAGGATGGACGCAAGATCAAGGCGGTGATCCCGGGCGGTTCATCCGCGCCGGTGATACCGGGTGAACAGATGATGGGGCTGACCATGGACTACGACTCCATAGCCAGCGCCGGCTCCATGCTCGGCTCGGGCGCGGTGATCGTGCTGGACGACAGCAACTGCATGGTCAAGACCCTCGAGCGCATGTCCTATTTCTATCACGAGGAGTCGTGTGGCCAGTGCACCCCCTGCAGAGAGGGAACCGGCTGGCTCTATCGGATTGTGCACCGGATCGAGAGCGGCCAGGGTCGTCAGGAGGATCTTGATCTGCTGGATGACGTGGCGGACAAGATCGGCGGTAAGACCATCTGTGCGCTGGGCGACGCGGCTGCGATGCCGGTGCAGGGGATGTTACGCCATTTTCGGCATGAGTTTCAGTATCACATCGACCATAAACGCTGCATGGTCGGGGTTGGCTGAGGTGTTTAAGAGATAGAACACGAAGATGACAGATTCCACAGTCACCATTGAAGTAGACGGCCAGACACTGCAAGCAAAGGCCGGTACCATGCTTATCGAGGTCACCGATGCAGCGGGGATCGCGATTCCTCGCTTTTGTTACCACAAAAAGCTGTCGGTGGCGGCAAACTGTCGAATGTGCTTGGTCGAGGTGGAGAAGGCGCCAAAGCCCCTGCCAGCCTGTGCGACACCGGTTACCGACGGCATGAAGGTCTCCACCCGTTCCCCAAAAGCGCTGGCGGCACAGAAGGGGACCATGGAGTTCCTGCTCATCAACCATCCCCTTGATTGTCCAATCTGCGATCAAGGCGGCGAGTGTGAACTGCAGGATGTGGCGATCGGCTATGGCCGGGATATTTCGCGCTATAGCGAGGGCAAGCGAGTGGTGGCCGATAAGAACATCGGGCCCCTGATCGCCACCGACATGACCCGTTGCATTCACTGCACGCGCTGTGTGCGTTTCGGTGAGGAAATCGCGGGCATTCGCGAAATGGGGGCGACCGGTCGCGGTGAACACACGGTGATCGGCACCTATATCGAAAAGAGCATCGATTCCGAGCTTTCCGGCAACATAATCGATCTCTGCCCGGTGGGTGCGCTGACATCGAAGCCGTTCCGCTTCAATGCGCGGGCCTGGGAGCTGACCCAGGTTGAGGGAATAGCGCCTCACGACAGCATCGGCTCGAATCTCAATCTGCACCTGCGCGGCAACCAGGTGATGCGGGTCCATCCCAGGGACAATGATTCGATCAACGAGACCTGGATCTCCGATCGCGACCGTTTCAGCTATGAAGGTCTCTACAGCAGCGACCGCCTGACCACGCCGATGATCAAGAAGAGCGGTGAGTGGATGGAGGTGAGCTGGGAGATGGCCCTGGAGATGGCCGCAGCGAATCTGGGGGAGATCAAGGAGCAAGATCAGGTTGGCGCCCTGTTGTCGCCCATGGCGACCCTGGAAGAGCTCTATCTGGCACAGAAACTGACGCGTGGCCTGGGCAGCAACAGTATCGATTGCCGTCTGCGTCAGGGTGACTTCCGCCTCGATGCCGGCCTCAAACAGGCCACCTGGCTTGGTCTCAAGATCAGCGAGGTCGACAGCCTCGATGCCGTGCTGGTGGTGGGAAGCAACCTGCGCAAGGAACAGCCCATCCTCGCCCATCGTTTACGCAAGGCCGCACTGGCCGGTGCGAACATCAACTTCATTACACCGCTGCAGCTGGAACTGAGCTATCAGTCCCGGCAGTCGATAGCAGCACCTGGCGAGATGATCAAGCAGCTGGCGGCGGTGGCCAAGGCAGCCGGGGTCAAGGGCAACGAAGGATTGGCCTCACTTCTGGGTTCCGTCGAGGTGGATGAGTTCGCCACGGCGACAGCGGAGGCGCTGAAAGCTGGCGATGCCAGTGCCGTGATCCTTGGCGCCATGGCCCAGTCACATCCCGACTACTCCCTGTTTTACTCGCTGGCGACCGGTCTTGCCGAGGCGAGCGGTGCCAAGCTTTCCATTCTACCCGAGGCGGGTAACAGTGTCGGTGCCCAGTTGGCGGGCGCGGTTCCCCACCTGCTGCCGGGTGGCAAACCGGCGCAGCGTGCCGGGCTCGATGCCCTGGGTATGCTCAAGCTGCCGCGCAAGGGCTATCTCTTGCTGGGTGTAGAGCCGGGAGTCGATTTTCAGAATCCTGCGTTGTCGCTGAATGCGTTACAGAGTGCAGATACAGTGGTGGCCCTCAGCGCCTATCGCAGCCCCGAACTCGAGGCCTGTTGCGATATCCTGCTGCCCATGGCCATCTTTAGCGAGACCTCGGGCACATACGTCAATGCAGAGGGTGTCTGGCAGCAGACCCGGGGTGCGATCAGACCCCAGGGCGAGGCAAGGCCTGGCTGGAAGATACTCCGCGTACTCGGCAATCTGATGAATCAGGAGGGCTTCGACTACACCGATCCGGATGAGATAGGTGAAGAACTGCGCGCCCTTTGCGATGCAACCTCCCTGGATAACAAAATCGATCAGGGACTGGATCTGCAGCCCACGCTGGGCATCGACGGCTTGCAGCGTGGAGGCGATACACCGCTCTATGCCAGCGATCCCCTGGTACGTCGCGCTGCGGCGCTGCAGCAGACCAAGGATGCGGGGCAGGGCGTGATGCGACTGCATCCGAAAGAGGCAGAACGTCAGGGGCTCAACTCCGCCGAGCATGCAGTGATCAAGCAGAACGGCTTCGAGGCAAGGCTCCCCGTGGCCCTGGATGACGCCATACCCGAGGGTTGCGTGTGGATTTCCACCGGCTTGCGGAGCACTGCGATGCTAGGTCAGCCCTTTGGCGAAGTGACAGTGGAGAAGGCATAACCAATGGAACTCTTTAACAGCCTCTGGGGCTCTCTTCCCGCCGAACTGCAATATCTGATCTGGACGGTGATCAAGATCGTCGCGATTGTCCTGCCACTGATGTTGATCGTGGCCTACTTCACCTATGCCGAGCGTAAGATTATCGGCTACATGCAGGTGCGTATCGGTCCCAACCGCGTTGGTCCCAAGGGCTGGCTGCAACCGATTGCGGATGCGCTCAAGCTGATGTTCAAGGAGATCGTGCTGCCGACCAGGGCCAACAAGCTGCTGTTCGTGATCGCTCCGGTGATCACCCTCGGCCCCGCGTTGGCGGCGTGGGCGGTGTTCCCCTTCGATGAAAAATTGGTCCTGGCCGATATCAATGCGGGACTGCTCTATATCCTGGCGTTGACCTCGGTAGGGGTCTACGGCGTCATCATCGCCGGGTGGGCCTCGAATTCCAAATATGCATTTCTCGGTGCGTTGCGCTCGTCGGCGCAGATTGTCTCTTACGAGATCGCCATGGGATTCGCCCTGGTGGGTGTGTTGGTGGCGGCAGGGAGCCTCAACCTGGGTGATATCGTGAGGGCCCAGGAGGGAGGACTCTTCTCCTGGTTCTGGCTGCCCCTGTTACCGCTATTCGGTGTCTATCTGATATCCGGTGTCGCCGAAACCAATCGCGCGCCCTTCGATGTGGCCGAGGGTGAGTCTGAGATCGTCGCCGGTTTCCATGTGGAGTATTCAGGCATGGTGTTCGCGGTCTTCTTCCTGGCCGAGTACGCCAATATAATTCTGATCTCGGCATTGACCGCGCTGATGTTTATGGGCGGCTGGCTCTCGCCGTTTCACGGTTGGCCACTGCTCGGCCCGCTCTTCGACTGGGTACCCGGCTTTTTCTGGCTGGTGATCAAAACCGCCTTTTTCATGTTTCTCTTTCTCTGGTTCCGCGCCACTTTCCCCCGTTACCGCTATGACCAGATCATGCGCCTGGGCTGGAAGGTGTTCATTCCGATAACCATTGTCTGGATTGCGGTCGTGGGTCTCGCTGTGGTCTATCAAATGCCCTGGTGGTTCGACTGAGGAGCCCTGTCATGAAAGTGCTTACAAACTATTTAAAGAGCCTTTTCCTGCTGGAGCTGTTTCGCGGCTTGAGCGTCACCGGGCGCTATCTGTTCCGAAAAAAGTTCACCGTGATGTACCCGGAAGAGAAGGCCCCGGTTTCCCCCAGGTTTCGCGGACTCCACGCCCTGAGGCGTTACCCCAGCGGTGAGGAGCGTTGTATTGCCTGTAAATTGTGCGAGGCGACCTGCCCGGCACTGGCGATCACCATCGAGGCCGAGCCGAGGGAGGATGGATCCCGGCGCACTACGCGCTACGACATCGACCTGTTTAAGTGCATCTATTGCGGCTACTGCCAGGAGGCCTGTCCGGTTGATGCCATCGTGGAAACCCGTATCTATGAATATCACTTCGAGAATCGCGGTGAAAATATAATGACCAAGGAGAAGCTGCTGGCCGTGGGCGATAAATACGAGGCGCAAATCGCCTCCGACATCGAGGCCCAGGCGGAGTATCGCTAGTGCCTGATAACGGGCCCGCACACAGGCAACCTTTGAAACAGACAGGGGAAACCCATAAATGACACTTGAAAAGCTGATCTTCTATGCCCTCTCCGCGGTGATCATCGCTGCCGCAACGATGGTTATCACCCGGCGTAATCCTGTGCATTCAGCGCTGTTTCTGATACTTGCCTTCGTCGCCTGCAGTGGCGTCTGGCTACTGGCGGAGGCGGAGTTTCTCGCCATTGTGCTGGTCTTGGTCTACGTCGGTGCGGTAATGGTGCTGTTCCTTTTCGTGCTGATGATGCTGGATATCGACATCACTGTGCTGCGTGCCGGTTTTATCAAGATGCTGCCCCTGGGGGTGATCATGGCAATCGCCATGGCCGCAGAATTGATTCTGATTGTCGGCCCAGGCAATTTCGGCCTGGATAAGTATGCGGCACCGGCGAGGCATGCCGCGGATTACAGCAACACAGAAGAGCTTGGCAGCGTGCTCTATACCGTCTATATGTACCCCTTCGAGATCGCAGCGGTGATCCTCCTGGTCGCCATTATCGCTGCCATCGGCCTGACCATGCGCAAGCGTCCGGATACCAAGTATCTCGACCCGGCCACCCAGGTGGTGGTGAAGCGTGACGAGAGGGTGCGCATGGTGTCGATGGATGCCGAGAAAGGATGATAGAGAGATGATTGCACTATCCGACTACCTCATCCTTGGCGCCATCCTCTTCGCGATCAGCGTTGCGGGGATCTTCATCAATCGCAAGAACGTCATCATCCTACTGATGTGCGTTGAACTGATGCTGTTGGCGGTAAACATCAACTTTGTCGCTTTTTCTCATTTTCTCGGCGATACCGCCGGACAGGTCTTTGTCTTCTTCATTCTCACCGTGGCTGCGGCTGAGGCCGCTATCGGCCTCGCCATACTGGTGGTGCTGTTCCGCAGTAAGCGCAGCATCAACGTCGAGGATATGGATGTATTGAAGGGGTAGGTTTTATTGGTCCGTAAATGAACGCAAATGGCTATTTAAGTGCTTCATTTTCTGGACTTAGGGTTAACAGAGAAAGAGTTTGAACATTGGGTATATTGGTTCGCTGGATGATATGTCAGATACATTAACAATATTTGCGTTCACTAGCGTTCATTTGCGGACTTTTTGAAAGAAACGGTTATGGAAAATATCTATCTGACAATCGTGCTGGCACCCCTGGTGGGGGCCATCATAGCCGGCTTTTTCGGTGGCGCAATCGGCCGCAGCTGGTCCCATTGGGTGACGAGTTCGGGGGTGGGTATCTCCACCTTGTTGTCACTCTATGTTTTATACAGCTTCATCTCGGGTAAGGCAGAGGTCTTCAACGGTCCCGTCTATACCTGGATGGTGAGCGATGGCCTCAACATGGAGGTGGGTTTCCTGGTGGATCAACTCACCGCGGTGATGATCAGCGTGGTGACCTTCGTCTCTTTCTGTGTGCATATCTATACCATCGGCTACATGGCCGACGATGCGCACAACTGGCCCAAGACCAGCCTCGCGGGACGCAATAGCTATCAGCGCTTCTTCAGCTATATCTCCCTGTTTACCTTCTCCATGCTGATGCTGGTGATGTCAAACAACTTCCTCCAGCTCTTCTTCGGCTGGGAAGCGGTGGGCCTGGTCTCCTACCTGCTGATCGGTTTCTGGTCGGTACGGCCGACGGCGATCTTCGCCAACCTCAAGGCCTTTCTGGTCAACCGGGTGGGTGACTTCGGTTTCATCCTCGGCATTGCCGCCATCGCCATGTACACCAATAGCCTCGACTACGCCGAGGTCTTCGCCAAGGCGCCTGGTTTGAGCGATACCCAGATTCAGATCTGGGGTGACAGCAGCTGGTCGTTGATGTCGGTGATCGGCATCCTGCTCTTTATCGGCGCCATGGGCAAGTCGGCCCAGGTTCCGCTGCATGTGTGGCTGCCCGACTCCATGGAAGGCCCGACCCCGATCTCGGCCCTGATCCACGCCGCCACCATGGTCACCGCCGGTATCTTCATGGTGGCGCGGATGTCGCCCCTGTATGAGCTGTCGGAGACCGCGCTCAGTTTCGTGCTGGTGATCGGCGCCACCACCGCCTTCTTCACCGGTCTCATCGGCATCGTGCAGAACGACATCAAGCGGGTGGTGGCCTACTCGACCCTGTCACAGCTTGGCTACATGATGGTGGCACTGGGTGCCTCCGCCTACGCCGCCGGTATCTTCCACCTGATGACCCATGCCTTCTTCAAGGCGCTGCTGTTCCTCGCCGCCGGCTCGGTGATCATCGGCATGCACCACGATCAGGACATCCGCAACATGGGTGGGGTGCGTAAATATATGCCGATCACCTATTGGACCTCGCTGCTGGGTTCCCTGGCGCTGATCGGTTTTCCGTTCTTTTCCGGTTTCTTCTCCAAGGATGCCATCATCGAGGCGGTGCACCACTCAAGCATCGCCGGATCAGGCTATGCCTACTGGCTGGTGCTGGCCGGTGTCTTCGTTACCGCGCTCTACAGCTTTCGCATGTTCTTCCTGGTATTTCATGGCGAGGGTCCCCGGGACGAGCACGCCAAGGAACATCTCCACGAGTCACCCAAGGTGGTGACGGTGCCGCTGATTCTGTTGGCCATTCCCTCGGTGTTTATCGGTTACTTCACCATCGATCCGATGCTCTTTGGCGACTGGTTCAAGGGTGTGCTCTATGTCTTGCCTGAGCACGATACCCTGGCCGCCGTAGAGGCGATGGTGCATAGCGGCAATGGTATGCTGGCGCATACCTATGCGAGCCCCGCGTTCTATCTGGCCATGGCCGGTCTGGGTTTGGCCTTCTATATCTACATGGTGAATCCGGCATTGGCCGATAAGATCAAATCGATTGCAGCGCCTGTGCACACCCTGTTGGACAAGAAATACTGGTTTGACGAGCTCTACCAGGCGGTCTTTGCCGCTGGTAGCCGCGGCCTGGGCAAGTTTCTCTGGTTGGTGGGAGACCGGGGGCTGATCGATGGTCTGGCGATCAACGGTTCAGCCCATTCGGTGGGTTGGTTTGCCTCGGTGGTGCGCCATCTGCAGAGTGGCTACCTCTACCACTACGCCATTGCCATGATTCTGGGTCTGCTCTTGCTGTTGACCTGGTTCGTCTTTTTATAAAGGGTGTCTAGCATGATTGCCGATTGGCCCATCTTAAGTCTAACGGTCTGGATTCCGATCATCGGTGGTTTCATGGTGCTCGCCAGTGGCGACCGTGAATCCAACGCAACCAAGTGGACGGCCCTGATCATCGCAGTCTTGACCTTCATCGTCAGTCTTCCGCTCTGGTTTGCCTTCGACAGTTCCACCTCGTCGATGCAGTTCGTTGAACGGGTGCCCTGGATTCCCTCCTTCGATGTGGAGTACTACATGGGTGTGGACGGTATCTCCATGCCGTTGATCATCCTCACCACATTCATCACCCCGCTGGTGGTGATCGCCGGCTGGGAGGTAATCAAGTACCGTCCTTCCCAGTACATGGCCGCCTTTCTCATTATGGAGGGGGTAATGGTAGGCGTCTTCTCGGCCCTGGACGCGATGCTCTTCTATGTCTATTGGGAGGCGATGCTGATTCCGATGTTTCTCATCATCGGTGTATGGGGCGGGCCAAACAGGGTCTACGCCACCATCAAGTTCTTCCTCTATACCTTCTTCGGCTCGGTCTTCATGCTGGTGGCACTCATCTACATGTACTTCCAGTCCGGCAGTTTCGACATCCTCGGTTTTCATACCCTTAAACTCGATTTGACCGAACAGATCCTGATCTTTATCGCCTTTCTCCTCGCCTTCGCGGTGAAGGTGCCGATGTGGCCGGTCCATACCTGGTTACCCGATGCCCACGTCGAGGCCCCCACGGGAGGCTCGGTCATCCTGGCGGCGATCATGTTGAAGATCGGCGGTTACGGTTTTCTCCGCTTCAGCCTGCCGATCACCCCCGATGCCAGCCATAGCCTGGATTGGCTGATTATCGGCATGTCGCTGATCGCGGTTGTCTATATCGGGTTTGTGGCTCTGATCCAGCAGGATATGAAGAAGCTGATTGCCTACTCGTCGATAGCCCACATGGGCTTCGTCACCCTGGGCTTTTTCATCGTCTTCATCATCAGCCAGAACAATGACGGCAGTGGCGCCGCCCTTGGCATGGAGGGTGGAATGGTACAGATGGTCTCCCACGGCTTCATCTCGGCGGCCCTCTTCCTCTGCGTCGGCGTACTCTACGACCGCTTGCATAGCCGCGATATCAAGGACTACGGTGGGGTGATCAACACCATGCCGGTATTCGGCGCCTTCATGGTCTTTTTCGCCATGGCCAACGCGGGGCTACCGGGCACCTCCGGCTTTGTCGGTGAGTTCATGGTTATCCTCGCCAGTTTCAGGGCCGATTTCTGGTATGCCTTTCTCGCCGCCACCACCCTGATAATCGGTGCCGCCTACACCCTGTGGATGGTGAAGCGGGTGGTATTCGGCGATGTCACCAATGAAGGCGTGGCGGCACTGCAGGATATGAATCAGCGTGAGTATATCGTGCTGGGCACCCTGGCGGCGGCGGTGCTGCTGCTGGGCCTCTGGCCGGCGCCCCTGGTTGAGGTGATGGATGCCTCCGTCAACAACCTGCTGCAACATATTGCGGTGTCGAAACTTTAACTGACGGAGCCCGACTCGGTAGTTTTCAAATGCAATTCGATACAACACAACTGATCCCGGTACTGCCGGAAATCTCCCTGCTGACCCTGGCTTGCCTGGTGTTGGTGGTCGATCTCTTCATCCGTGAGTCGCAGCGCATCGTCAGTTATGGCATTGCCCAGGTTGGCTTGATCCTTACCGCGGCTATCACCCTGGCCGTCTCCCAGCCGAGCGCTCAGATCATTTTCGACGGCAGCTATATTCGCGATCCGATGAGCGATCTGTTGAAGGTGGGTATCCTGGTGGTCAGCTTTCTTGCCTTCCTCTATGCCAAGGACTATCTGCGGGACCGGGGACTGTTCAAGGGTGAGTTCTATACCCTGGGCCTGTTCGCGGTGCTGGGAATGATGATCATGACCTCCGCCAACAGCTTCCTGACTATCTACCTGGGGCTTGAGCTGTTGGCCCTTTGCCTCTATGCCCTGGTGGCCTTCAACAGGGATTCACCGCAGGGGGCAGAGGCTGCGATGAAATATTTTGTCCTCGGCGCGCTCGCATCCGGCATGCTGCTCTACGGCATCTCCATGATCTATGGGGTCACCGGCACCCTGCGCTTCGACGAATTGGCGCAAGTGGCCAGCAAGGACGACCTCAACCAGCTGGTGATGATATTTGGTATCGTCTTTCTGGTGATCGGTCTCGCTTTCAAGCTTGGTGCGGTTCCCTTTCATATGTGGGTTCCCGATGTCTATCACGGGGCTCCCACTGCGGTTACCCTGTTTCTCAGCAGCGCACCGAAGATCGCAGCGTTCGCCTTGGCAATGCGCCTGCTGGTGGATGGGCTGGCCGACCTGCATGGCGGCTGGGAGGGTTGGCAGGGGATGCTGATCATTCTCGCGGTTCTCTCCATGGCCATAGGCAACCTGATCGCCATAGCCCAGACCAATATCAAACGCATGCTGGCCTACTCCACCATCTCCCATGTGGGCTTTATCATGCTCGGTATCCTGGCGGGCACCAAGGAGGGTTATACCGCAGCGATGTTCTACACCCTGGTCTATGCGCTGATGTCCGCAGGCGGTTTTGGTGTGATAATCGCGCTAAGTCGTAAGGGTTTCGAAGCGGAGAACCTGGACGACTTCAAGGGACTTAACCAACGCAATCCCTGGTTTGCCGGCATGATGCTGCTGCTGATGTTCTCCATGGCCGGGGTACCTCCCACGGTCGGTTTCTTCGCCAAGCTGTTCGTGCTCGATGCAGTGGTCTCAGTCAACCTGACCTGGTTGGCATTGGTAGGCGTCTTCTTCTCCATCATCGGCGCCTTCTACTATATCCGTGTGGTGAAACTGATGTATTTCGATCAACCCACGGACGAATCACCCTTGACGGTGGGTGTGGATACACAGGTTGTGCTCTCCCTGAACGGCCTTGCCATGCTGGTGCTCGGACTCTTCCCAGCGGGGCTGTTTTCACTCTGTCAGAAGGCTATAGGCAGTTAGCCTGACAGCGGTTCGGGCAGATGTTGGATTGGGAATTTTTCGATTCCCGGCTTGCCTAAGATAGATGATATTCAATTAATGGATGGGGTTTGCCTTCCCGCTTATCGACAGCGGACTCTTTTATTTCGTTTTGGCAAATCGAGGGTTGCCATCTGGCTGTAACACGGGTAGTATGCCCCCTCCTTGATGCGGGGTGGAGCAGTCTGGTAGCTCGTCGGGCTCATAACCCGAAGGTCGTTGGTTCAAATCCAGCCCCCGCTACCAATTAAAAAACATGAAAGCCAGGTACTTACGAGTCCCTGGCTTTTTTGTTTGTTTACCTTACAAATACTGTGGCCCACCCGTGGCCCAAATTTGGCCCATCTGTAGCCCAAGACAAAATTCCCTATCTTAAAAATTGAACAATTTGACCTTCGGTCTCAACTGGGCAGAAGGTGCCTTTCTGATTTTTTAACGCTCTTGCTCGCTTCAATCATCAACGAATTCGAACAGGTCACTGACCTGGCAGTTAAAAAGCTTACATAGCTTATCCATTGTTTCTATGTCTACTCGGGTTGCTGTCTCCTTGTAGAGGAGGGTAATGGTGTTCCTGTGCAGATCTGCCTCTCTAGCTACATCGATAACTTTCATTTTTTGCTCACCCATAAGCCTGGATAAGTGACAGCGGATCATATGAAGAACCTCCAAAATACATAAAAGACATTCAGGATGAATAAAATGCTTGCAGAAAGACATTTATGATGTATAAATGTTATTCAGGATGACATGGTGACATCTTGAACGAATTTCATCAATGCAAGCGAGAAGGAGAATCTAAATGAAAGAGAGCATTACCTACCTGACAACTGCAGAGTTATCAGAGCGCATCAAGTATGACACGCGCACTATTCGAGAACGCCTCAAAGACAGTGTACTTCTGGAAGGGGTCCACTACATCCGTCCATTTGGGGGGCGGAAAATTCTTTACCTCTGGGAGCAGATCGAGCAGGACATGGGGCAGGTTTCACAATCAGGACCTTTTGCTATCCCAATGGCGAATGGAGGCGTATGCCATGGGTAGCATTAGAACAGTCAAGAAATCTAAAAAGTTGTTCTTTGACTTTCGCTACAACGGCCATCGTTGTCGTGAATACACCAACCTTGATGATACAAAGACAAATCGAGAAAGACTTGAGAGGGTATTGCGAAAAATCGATAAAGAGATTGAAAATGGGATCTTCGACTATTCGAATTACTTTCCGAATAGTAAGAACAAAGAACGAATAGCGGGTAGTTCAGGTAGTAGCTACGAATTTACATGCCAATCAGCAAGTGTAAGCGCAGATAGAGACTCAGAGCTTGACAGTGATCTGCCGACATTCAAGGCGTTCTCTGATATATGGGTATCAGAAAACGAAGTGGGCTGGCGTCGAAGTCACAGAAAGACCCAGATGGATATTATCAATGGGCATTTGCTACCGGTATTTGGTCAGAAAGAGGTCAGCCGAATCACCAAGGCAGAGATATTGGCTTTCCGTGCGTCACTCGCCAAAGTACCCGGACGGAAAGGTAAGTCACTCTCTCCAAAACGCATCAACGCCATTATGGCACCGTTGCGTCAAATCCTTAACGAAGCGGCTGACCGATACGAATTTAACACGCCCTATCGCAACATCAAACCACTCAAAGTGCCCAGAAGCGATGTGGAGCCATTCACCCTGGAAGAAGTCAGAAGTATTCTCGATTCAGTTCGCCCTGATTTTCGGAATTACTACACTGTACGGTTTTTTACTGGAATGCGTACCGGAGAGGTAGATGGACTGAAATGGCGATATGTCGACTTTGATCAGCGGCAGATTCTGGTTCGCGAAACCATCGTTGCTGGAAATACTGACTATACGAAGACAGATGGATCTCAACGAGAGATCCAGATGTCACAAGTGGTCTTTGACGCCCTTCAAAAGCAACAGAAGCAGACTGGGAGTATGTCCAGGTATGTATTCTGTACTCGGGACGGGCATCCGCTCGACCACAACAATGTCACCAAGCGAGTTTGGTATCCGCTGCTTCGTCATCTTGAGCTCACACCTCGACGGCCCTACCAGAGCCGCCACACTGCAGCCACTCTATGGCTGGCATCCGGAGAGAACCCGGAATGGATTGCTCGCCAGATGGGGCACTCTACTACGGAGATGCTGTTTAAGGTCTATTCGAGGTTTATTCCAAACCTGACTCGGCAGGATGGGTCAGCATTCGAACGTATGCTGGCTAGGCAATCCGCTGGTATGAAAGGAGGTCTGTCATGAGTAGGGTGGTCAGCGTGTTTCCTAAGCAAGGGCATGGGGTTGCAAAGGTTCCAAGGACGTACCGTAATTTGGCGGCAGCACTAATGGTCACAAAACGCATACCGGAGGGCAATACGCTGATTACTGTTCTTGGTGTCGGTAATGAGTACTCCAACCAGCGGGCTATTGAGAGCTGGTTGATGTCAGAGTACTCGGAGAGTGCCATTCGTAAGATGTGTTCGCCACTCGAAAAGCTTGGTGATGCACTTGTGCTCTGTCTGTATGAGAGATTGAACTCAGAGGAGAGCCTGTTGTGATGAAGGATTCTAGATTGAAATTACTTTCCTTTACTGCTGAGGTGTTTATGTGTGAACACCGTATGACAGGTGGTGAGCTAGGTTATTGGGCTCTGCGACTTCTTCTCAATGGCAGGCTCATTGATGCATTTCATTGGGATAGGGTGAACCAACAAGAAAGACATTACAAAGAAGGTGATGAGGTTTTAGTAGGTGGCTGCTGGACAACTGAAGCAAGGCAGAGATTTCAAATTCATCGCTCTGTCATTTTGACAAGATGTGCTGCGAACGATTCGATATATGAGCCGGAGTCCCAGCAGTTGATATTGAAATTTATCGATGAGGCCTAGCATGTTATTACCGAGGCGGGGGATGGGATGCTGTTCTCCGTCTCAACAATAGTAGGGGATTTAGGTTTAAACCAGTAGAGGGCTTTGATGGTGTTTCCCGCCTGACGTTTCAGGCGGGTCGACTCTGACACCCCAAAGTATCTATAGTTAAGGCTGAGTTGACATATATGATGATGGAGGGTTCCTTCTCTTAGCCAATCAGCTCAGAATTCCCCATCTCTTACCAAATTAGATTTACTGATAATCTTAATGACCTTGGGCTGAACAGGATCGTTGTTTGGCAGGGTGGAGTTACCTATACCTATCATCTTAGCTGCAACACTGGTTAGTTTGCTTAAGGTGTCTGAGCCCGGTAGGGCTTTGTTGTCGTCATAGTAGTCAAACCAAGGCAGTCCTGCATTCGAGTAATCCCTGGCATTCGCGGGTTTGTGTGGTGGATGATGGCCGGTAATTGTTTGATATTGCTTACTGTTGGCTAGGTGGACGAAGCATCTGAGGCCGTTATCCAGATCCCATGCATCAATACCGTATTCATCCTCATAAATCTCCTGTTTCATTAAGCCACCAGGCGCGAGCCCCATATCCGGAGCAGCTGACTCACAGGCTGAACAATGGAACACGGGCATGTTGAGGTAATCTAGATCAGCTTCATCCACATGTTGAAGCTGTTCAGCGTATACGTCATGTTTCATCGGATAGACAATGATCTGAAGCCCCCCATGTTCTGCCTTCCCGGTGATCTGTTCTTCCGCAGTGAAACCTTCACCCAGGGGCATCGCGACAAATTGCCGGATGAAATCTTCTGAGACGTTAAAACCATCCAGCCAGGGCTGTTCCGGGATGACCGCATAGTCCTGTGGATTAGACGAAAGCTCATTGCTCCAGGGTTTTCCAGAAACCGCATTGATCTTGCCTGCGGCAATCTTAACGGCGCAGGGGTAGTCACCAGAGAAATTGATCCACAGTGCCTCAGACTGGTACATGGGTATAAAGACTCCACCATGAGTCCGCCAGGCATCAGGCAACTTGTCGGCGAAGTCGTCAACGTGCTCCACCGGGAAATGACCCAGGCCCGGGGGGAGGGGGTATTCACGATTGTCATCTGGGATTCGCAGTGTGCGCTGGAAATCGATGCTACACACTGCTTTATTATGGACCTCTGGAAACCGGAAGGTCAGTTTGTTGTTCTGTAGTTCGATCATTGTCTTTTCTCCCTTGAATCAAATTTCCAGGTGTCACCAGTCGCCATCACGGACATCCCTGGCAATACGCAGCAGAGCATGATCCGGTGCGGATTTGAGCTGACGGATCAGGTCAGCGAACAGCTGCGGCCGCTTGCGAATGATCTCCTGTAAATCCGACGATACCTTCCCGGCCATTGCCAGCAGCATATCCGGGTCTTCGCCAAGCTCCTTGGCCAATGCCCGGATTTTCGCCTCGGACGGTGGAGCCACATCCCCGCGTTCTATTTTGCTGAGGTAGGCGGGCTCCACACCGATTCGCTGAGCGACTTGCCGGACAGAAAACCGCCGATCCTGTGACTTCAGGGCCTCGCGATGTTCACGGATGTATTCTCCAAATGTCATGTGTAGTATATACTACACATAATCGATTTTGACAATCCAGCGATGGGTGGATGAATAGAGGGTAGGGTGACTCCATTGGGAAGTTGCGGTGCCCATAGTATCGCCTCTTGTGGATAGAAATCTGGTGAGATCGGCAATAATCGGTCGGGATTTTATGCTCTCTGATTAACGAGTCCAGCAGCATAGGCATATATCATAGCTATTGATATATCCGTGTGGCACAGCAGGCCCAGTACACTACGTGTGTCCGTACACGATATTCACGATGTGTGCATCACCTTTGATACGGCGCATTTACTGAGTGGGCGAAATTGCATTGAATACCAGTCGACTACTTCTTTTTCAGCTTAGACACGTAGCTGGAGCTCACAGAATGAGCTTGTGTCTCGCTTATGATACAAAGAATGGTTCGTACCCAAAACATACATCTTTCAGAAATAAGGAATATTTTTACCCTGTTATACGCATATGATCAGCCGGACTGATTTGCAGATTTTGCATCTGCGACAGGAAAAACATCTAGTTCTCACTTCATGCCTTTGCACTAGCAAGCTGAATCCGCGCGTACAAGATCAGAATAAGATTATTTTCAAAAACAGATCAACGTAAGAAATGTGTAATAAATCTGATGTTGTTCAAATAAATAGAGAAGGAAACACAACATGAAAGTGGAGCTTCCACTTTACTTTCACTACTGGGGTAAGACTTCAGATGAAGGAAATTACCATTTGTTACCCTATCACTGCTTGGATGTGGCTGCAGTGGGATCTGTCATATTGCAACGAAACCCTATTATTTCTCATCGCATGGCAGAAATCCTGGCGATTGATGAAAAGCAGCTATTGACACTTTCTGTTTTTTTTCTCGGCTTGCATGATATAGGCAAATTTTCCCGCCATTTTCAGGCACTGCAACCAAAATTACTTCGTGCCTTACAGGGCGATGACGTTGAGTTAAATTATGTCCGTCATGACATACTTGGTGCGTTGCTGTGGAAATCCTACTTGCATCCTTACTGCGCTGAACGAGGGTATCTGGATATTACAAACCTAAAGGGAAGAAGGTCGGCTGTTAATACGGTAGTAGACTTTTGGATGCATACGGTGGTAGGGCACCACGGAAGACCGGTGACACATAACGATTCGGCTATTCGTTCGCCCATGAATGACTATTTTCCCGTGGCTAACCAGAAGGCCGCAAGCGAGTTTTTAGATAAATGGTACGCTCTTTCTGGTGTCTCTTCTGTGTCAATGATGCCGCCAGTTGAACTAGTCAAAAAAGCATCGTGGTGGTTAGCGGGACTGTCGGTGTTGTGTGACTGGCTGGGTTCTAATCAGGATTACTTTGCAATGACCCCTGAGCCCATGTCACTGGAGAAATACTGGGAATATGCTCAGAAACAGGCCGAAGTTGCCATCAAAAAATCAGAAATATTGCCATCTGGGGCTTCACCTCTATGCAGTGAGCAGCAACTGTTTGGTGAGTCATTTAAAATCCCAACACCGCTGCAGGCTGCGTGTTTAAATCTGCCACTGGATGCCGGGCCGGGGATCTATTTACTGGAGGATGTCACTGGCGCAGGCAAAACCGAGGCGGCGATTATTCTTGCTCATCGCTTGTTGGCGGAAAACGGGTATGGCGGTCTCTATTTTGCGTTACCGACAATGGCGACGGCCAATGCCATGTATGAGCGCATGGGCAAGGTCTATCGCCGCCTATATGCGGATGACACGGAACCTTCGTTGGTACTTGCCCATGGGGCACGTCGTTTGAACGACCGGTTTCGGGATGCCATTGCCGAATATCCGAGGCAGGTGATGGCAGGTTATGGCGATGACACGGAACCTGCTCAGGCCCATTGTGCTGCCTGGTTGGCCGATAGTCCGAAAAAGTCGCTATTGGCAGATGTGGGTGTCGGTACAGTCGATCAGGTGGTATTGGGTATACTGCCATCCCGCCATCAGTCGTTACGTCTGTTTGGCCTGCTTGGAAAAGTGCTAGTCATCGATGAGGCGCACGCCTATGACGAGTATCTATTCCGTCTGCTCAGTGCGCTGATTAGCTTTCACGCGGCTGCTGGTGGCAGTGTTATCCTACTATCCGCCACCTTGCTGCATCACCAGCGCTATAAACTGCTGGAGGCGTTTTGCCATGGACTAGGCCAAGAACCCACCGAACTGCAACGCACTGGGGATAAAGATTATCCGCTACTCACCCACGCTTCTGCACAGGGACAGCAGGAGATGGTGTTGGCATCGCGCCCTGAGGTTTGTCGCAAGGTTGCTGTTAAGCGAATTGATAAATTTGAACAGGCAGAATCGCTCATGGCCTCCGTTGTGGAGCAGGGCAAGTGCCTGTGCTGGATCCGCAATACCGTCCATGATGCGCGTGTCGCCTACCGTGAGTTAAGATCACGTCACCCTGATTGGGATATCGATCTGTTTCACGCCCGCTTTGCATTAAAAGATCGTCTTGTTATCGAAGAGCGTTGCGTTGAGCGTTTTGGCAAAAATGGGGGAGAGGCTGAACGCAAAGGACAAATACTGATTGCGACTCCCGTTGTAGAGCAATCTCTCGATCTTGATCTGGATGAAATGATTAGTGATCTGGCGCCAGTTGATCTCATAATCCAGCGTGCTGGTCGCCTTCATCGTCATTGCCGGGATGCGAATGGGGAATTAATTGATGGTGTGGATCAACGTGGTGCACCTACCTTGCATCTGTTTGCCCCAGAACCGGTCGATGAGCCGGGGCGCGAGTGGTTTGCCTCGTTCCTGCCCAAGGCAGCCTATGTCTATGACAACCACGCCCAACTCTGGCTGGGCTTGCGTTTATTGATGAAGGACGAGGCATTCTCAATGCCTGACGATGCCCGAAAGCTGATTGAAGGTGTTTACGGTGACGTTGACCCACCATCGGGCCTGGAGGAGAGCTATTTCAATTCAGAGGGTGAACGTAGCAGCGAAGGCAGCTTGGGCGATTACAATGCACTGAAAATTTCCAGTTATTACGGTGATACCGGCGGTGGTCGCTGGTGGTCCGAGGAAAAGGCGCCCACAAGGTTGGGCGACAGTACCACGGTCTACCTGGGCTGTTGGAATGGCGCACAGATTCTGCCACTACGGCAGGAGGTAGACTATCCCTGGCACAACTCATCGGTGTCGGTACTGACCTCACGCATCAAGTTGGCAGACAGGCCATTCGATATTCCTGAAACTGAATGGGAGCGGGTGTTGGATGAACTACCCGCCAAAGGAAAATGGGGCGTCTTGTTGGTACTGGATGATGCGTTGCAGGGGGCGGCGATAAATGGTCGAAACGACAGTGTTGCTGTTCGGTATAGCGAGAGTGAGGGATTGTTGGTGGGAGATGAGTGTGGAGAACTCTGAGTTCCCCACACTCATGGTCATCCCCGCGAGTGCGGGGAACATTTGTATTCGATGACGAGCTATTCATCATCTACCGGTTCATCCCCTTGTGATGGGGAACGGAAGTATTTAACCCGAAAATGGTTAATACATCAAGGTAGAGGATGATTAGCTTTTGCTATTCTCAGGCTCTGAGAGTATGATTTGTACAATCGGTCTCGAGAACAGAGTGGCAATAAAATGTGGATACGAGTGTTTTTGCAGTTAAAACAGTGGATTACGTTAGAAGTAATATTTTCAAGGAATAAGAACAATGGCGACACAGAAAAGTCTCTTGAGTCTGATTCATAGTGATTTTCTCCCGGTAAGAAGGAAAAATGGCCAACGGGAGAAGATTGCTCCCTGGGCATTAACCGATAACCACGACGACAACCCGGTCGTTGCTCTGGATGCCGCGCGAGCCGATTTCTCCGGTGCCTTGACCCAGTTTCTTATTGGTCTACTCCAGACGACTGCGGCGCCCGATAACGCTACAGGGATCGATTGGGCAGCCTGGTTGGCCGAGCCTCCGTCTCCGCAGCAATTACGTGAACTCTTTACCCCTGTTGCCGATTATTTTGAGCTGGGAGGTGACGGCCCACGTTTTATGCAAGATATTGAGCTGTTGTCGGATCCTCCCAAACCGGTGTCCGCTCTGCTTATCGATATCCCCGGCGCCAATACCCTGAGACAGAACGCCGACCATTTCATTAAACGCGGAGGTGTCAACGGCCTCTGCCCCGACTGTGCGGCAACGGCGCTCTTCACACTACAGACCAATGCCCCCAGTGGTGGTGCAGGGCATCGCACCTCACTGCGCGGTGGAGGGCCGTTGAGCACATTAGTGATGCTGGATCCTAAAGCGGAAGGGTTGGAGGCGACCCTGTGGCGTGACCTCTGGCTCAATGTCTTGCCACAAGAGGTGATGCCACAACTTACCGGGAATGTTGGGCTGTCCAGCCCGGAAGCGATCTTTCCCTGGCTGGCGCCGACTCGCACCAGTGCCAAAGGGGATGCCGATACCCTGCCTGAGCATGTTCACCCATTGCAGATGTACTGGGGCATGCCGCGGCGCATCCGTCTGGAACTGGAGAATCTTACCGAGGGCGAGTGTGATATCTGTTCTGCGCAGGGTGTTCCTCTGGTGACCCACTACGTGACTAAGAACTACGGTGTCAACTATAGCGGTGCGTGGGAACACCCATTAAGCCCCCACTACATTGACGATAAATCCGGTGCTCCGATGCCCAGCCATGCCCAGCCGGGGGGATTCAGTTACCGACACTGGAACACCTGGGTGGTGCGTAGTGATACCCGTATTCCTGCCCGGGTGGTGAGCCATTTCAACGAAAACAAACTGAACGATTCGCAACTACGGATCTGGGCCTTCGGTTACGACATGGACAACATGAAAGCCCGTGCCTGGTATGAAACCACGGTGCCGCTCTATCTCATGCCGCCTGGTGATCAGCGTGAGCGATTTATCAAACAGGTCGACAACCTTATTGAGGCGGGAACTCAGGTAGCTGGATACGTGCAGGGGGCGGTGAAGGATGCCTGGTTTCGCCGTCCCGGCGATACGCGTGGTGATACAGCCTTTCTGCGCGAGGCATTTTATGATCGTACCACAGCCGCTTTTTACAGCCTTTTGCGTGAGAGTCATGTGGAGATCACTGATGACAGGGATGGTGTAGCTTTACGTGAAAAGTGGCTGCAGACCTTAAGAAAGGAGGGTGAAGCCCTGTTTGAAGAGCGGGCTGAAAATGGGGCGATGAGCGAGGGAGATCTGGCCCGCATTGCACGGGCGCATAACAATCTTCGCAAGAAGTTACAGGGCAACAAGTTATACAAGATTCTGGATTTGGTGAAACCAAAGAAAGGACAGAAAAATGAGAAGGAGTAGCGATATGGCGATCAGTTTTAAACGAGAGCATGCGGGGGGCAAAATCCTCGTTAGTTGGTGGGAGGGGTTACAGCAGGACACCGGTGGTCGTGCACGATTGCGTCGCTGCAAGAGTGCCGAGGAGGTGATGTTGGAGCCGGCATTTCATCGTCTGCTGAAGCGCATGACACCGTTGATGGAACACGACGAGACTTTTACATCGGAATCATCCATTACCCGCCTTGCTGCGGTTGCAGGACTTCTTTCACACGTCACCAAGCGCGAGAGCCGGGCACTTGCCGACTGTATGGCCGACAGCAAGGGGAGTCGTCCGCTGTTCAGTGCTTTACGCTTTCGGCGATTGATGCAGGAATCGTTTGAGGATCTCTATCCGGCAATGATTCGTGTCATCCGTCAGCTGGACAAAACCGCCAGCCTGAGTGATCTGGCGGAATCAGTTTTTTACTGGGGCGACAAGGTACGCAAGCGCTGGGCGCTTGCCTACTTCCCCCGGGTCGTGGAATAACTTTTTCAATTTCGATACAAGGAGTAAGTGATGAGTCGTTTTGTACAACTGCACCTGTTAACTTCCTATCCACCTGCCAACCTCAATCGCGATGATTTGGGACGCCCGAAGACAGCCACCATGGGTGGGGCACAGCGGTTGCGTGTTTCGTCGCAAAGCCTGAAGCGTGCTTGGCGCAAATCCGAACTGTTCGAACAGGCACTGGCCGGACACGTTGGAGTACGTACCAAGGAGATGGGGCGGCAGGTATACACTACTCTGGTTGAGAGGGGGGTAAAGGAGAAGGATGCCAAGGCGTGGGCGATTGATGTTGCCGGTGTGTTCGGCAAGGTGAAGAAAGAGGACAAGAAAAATGATGATCCACTGCATGTCGTGGACATTGAGCAACTGGCCCACTTCAGTCCTGAGGAGCAGCAGGCGATTGATGCGCTGATCGATACGCTGGCCGAGCGAGGCAAAGGACCGGAGGTGGGCGAGCTGTCATTACTGCGCAAGCAGCACACGGCTGCCGATATCGCCCTCTTTGGTCGTATGCTTGCCAACTCTCCGGCCTACAATACCGAGGCGGCAGCGCAGGTGGCTCACGCCATATCTGTGCACAAGGTAACGGTGGAAGATGACTTCTTTACCGCCGTGGATGACCTCAACAGTGGCGAAGAAGATGTAGGTGCCGGGCACATGGGTGAGACTGAGTTTGCTGCGGGCTTATTTTATCAGTACGTCTGTATCGATCGCGAGTTGTTGAAAAAGAACCTGGGAGGCGATCAAGCCCTTGCCAACAAGACAATGGCTGCCTTTACCGAGGCGGCAGCAACGGTGGCGCCCACCGGCAAGCAGAACAGTTTTGCCTCACGTGCACGAGCCTCGTACATCCTGGCAGAAGTGGGTGATCAGCAACCGCGATCACTTTCTGTCGCATTCCTCAAGCCTGTCTCCGATATCGATATGCTTGGGCGCGCGATCACTTCACTGGAGCAGACCATGGGAAAAATGGATCAAGCCTACGGTGATTGTGCCGACAAGCGGTTCGTGATGAACATTGAGTCGGGGGAAGGAAGTCTGAAAGGGATCATCGACAGCATTACGGAGTAGAGCAATGGATGACTACCTACTTTTTCGCCTCTACGGCCCGCTTGCCTCATGGGGCGAGACAGCCGTCGGCGAGGTAAGACCAAGTGCTGCATGGCCGGGTCGTTCCTCCATTATGGGATTGTTGGGGGCGGCACTGGGTATCTGTCGCGACGAAGAGGCACGTCAGCGTGCCTTGGCCAAGAGTTACGGCATGGCGATTTGCGTCGAGAACTGTGGCGAGTTGTTGCGTGACTACCACACCACTCAGGTACCACCGGAACGACGTGGTGTTACCCATCGCACACGACGGGACGAGTTGAATGCAGACACCCTTCACACCATCCTTTCACAACGGGATTACCGTAATGATGCGCTTTATACCGTGGCGCTCTGGCGTAAACCGGATGTAAAAGGTGAGTCATTGGAGCAGTTGTGTCAGGCGCTGGAAAGACCCGTATTTACACTCTATCTGGGGCGCAAATCATGTCCGCTATCCCTTCCGTTGACCTCTCGCGTTGTACAGGCCGGGAATTTGCGCGATGCCTTTGAGCGAGTCGAATTTCCCGATGATGAATTTCTTTCTGCATTGCCGCTGGCAGCAGAACGTATTTTCGTCTGGGAGGAGGGGGTGACAGAAGGAATGACTGCTCTGCATGTCAACCGGCGGCGTGATGAACCAACCAGCCGAAAACGATGGCAGTTTGGTGAACGTAACGAGTTCTATCGCAGTGAGCTACGTAGAAATAAAAACGAAAAAACAGGGAGTGAGGCGTGATGTTTTTCAGTCGAATCGAATTGCGTCGTTCCGGCTCAGAGGTAGCTCAGCTACTCAAAGCGATGTCGGCGGATGACTACCGTCACCATCAGTTTGTTTGGCAACTTTTTAAAGGCGTGAAAGAGCGGGATTTTCTCTATAGACGTGAAGATCAAGGTAATTGGCCTCGCTTTTACACCGTCTCCAAACGTGAGCCTCACGACAGTGAAAGGTTGTGGAGCATCGAAACAAAACCCTTCGCTCCGAAACTTGTGGAAGGGATGCCGTTGGCCTTTAGTCTGCGCGTTAATCCTGTGGTGAAGCGTAGGGATGATACCGGCAAACAAAGGCGGCACGATGTGGTGATGGATTTGAAGCGAAAAAGTGGATTCAGAAAGCTTTCTCTCCATCAACGTGACCCAATGCCGAAGCTTATGCGGGACGCTGGTCTGGAGTGGCTGGCTAGCCGCTCAGAGCAATATGGTTTTACCTTCAAAAATGATCTTGTCACCGTGGATGGTTACGAGCAACACCGAAGTGTAAAGCGGGATGGGGAGAAGCCAATCCGTTTCAGTACCCTCGATTTTGGTGGCATGCTAACCGTGGCTAACATAAGTACTTTTGAGCGAACACTATTCAATGGTATTGGTCCTTCCAAAGGGATGGGGTGCGGAATGCTGATGGTGCGGCGACTGTGATACTTCCCGATCTAAGCCCTATCCCAATCAAAGAGCGCAACTCCATCCTATTTGTAGAGCGTTGCCAAGTCGATGTTCGTGACGGCGCCTTTGTGATGATCGATAAGGATGGAGTGCGCACTCAAGTCCCTGTAGGTGGTACTGCCTGTTTGTTACTAGAGCCGGGTGTTCGTCTCTCCCATCGTGCTGCAGCGTTGGCGGCAAAAGTCGGTACGCTGCTTGTATGGGTTGGTGAGGGTGGTGTGCGGCTTTATTCAGCAGGCCAACCCGGTGGTGCTCGTTCTGACAAGTTACTTTATCAAGCTAAGCTGGCATTAGATGATAGTCTGCGCCTGAAAATAGTACGTAAAATGTACGAACTCCGTTTTGGAGAAGAGCCTCCTAGTCGTCGTAGCGTTGATCAACTTCGTGGTATTGAAGGTTCGCGAGTTAAAAAAACATATGAACTGTTGGCCAAACGTTATGGTGTATCCTGGAAGGGGCGAAAATATGATCAAAATGAGTGGGAGAGTGCGGACATTCCCAATCGATGCCTCTCAGCTGCGACAGCTTGTCTATACGGTGTAACCGAAGCAGCAGTACTTGCGGCAGGCTACGCGCCAGCGATTGGTTTCATTCATACTGGTAAACCACTCTCCTTTGTTTATGATATTGCTGATATACCAAAATTTGATACTGTTGTACCCGTTGCCTTCAAGATAGCAGCAAAAGGTCCGCGTAATCCAGAGCGTGAAGTACGACATGCCTGTCGAGATGTCTTTCGTGAAAGCAAACTGCTGGATCGACTAATCCCCATGATCAACAAAGTACTTGATGCAGCGGGTGAGGAGCCACCCAAACCAGCACCTGAATCGGTCCCTCCAGCTATTCCGAATAAACCGGGGCATGGTGATGCTGGTCATCGTAGTTGAAAATGCACCGCCAAGACTACGTGGCAGGCTAGCTGCTTGGCTATTGGAGATTCGGGCAGGCGTTTATGTTGGCAACTACTCAGTTAAGGTAAGAGAAATGATCTGGGGCCAAGTGGAAGCTGGAATTGACGATGGCAACGCCGTCATTGCTTGGCGTACTAACAACGATGCTGGTTTCGACTTTAAAACGCTCGGTACCAACAGAAGAATTCCCAAAGAGGTGGATGGTATGAAACTCGTCTCCTTTCTACCGGAAATCTCCGACGAGGAGAATTTCAGTGCTCATTAAAAATACGGAATTTTATCTGAAGATCAGGCTATTTTTTGGTGGATTTTTTTTAGTTCAATTTCTGCCATAAAATCAGAATGATACATGAAGTGTGTTCCCCGCACCTGCGGGGATGAACCGGGTCACTGTCTAACAATTCGTCCGCCAAGGCCGTGTTCCCCGCACCTGCGGGGATGAACCGTTCTGTGTAATTGTTTATAACTTCATCGCCTTTGTGTTCCCCGCACCTGCGGGGATGAACCGTTTGGCAATCATATCAGATACATGTTTGATATGTGTTCCCCGCACCTGCGGGGATGAACCGATCAAGATCAGGATGACGCCATGATAGAGATCGTGTTCCCCGCACCTGCGGGGATGAACCGGTGATTGATTGAACCCCTTAATGGGGTCACCTGTGTTCCCCGCACCTGCGGGGATGAACCGTTAAGGGAGAAAAGGAATGAAAATACTATTAGGTGTTCCCCGCACCTGCGGGGATGAACCGGTGGAGATCGAGCTTTGGCCAGGACTCACTAAGTGTTCCCCGCACCTGCGGGGATGAACCGTGTCCATGATGAAGGCTGTCGGTCGGGTGGCGTGTTCCCCGCACCTGCGGGGATGAACCGGCATATGCTTTACTCTGAAATAGACCCAGAGAGTGTTCCCCGCACCTGCGGGGATGAACCGATGATTTGAACTGTCTTGAATCATGCATAGTTGGTGTTCCCCGCACCTGCGGGGATGAACCGGAATTTTATAATACCTGAAAACGGAGAAATAATAGTGTTCCCCGCACCTGCGGGGATGAACCGACAGAAAGGCATGGCTATGCATGGTTGATTTTCGTGTTCCCCGCACCTGCGGGGATGAACCGACGCTTAGCAAACTTAGCTGCTTTGTCTTCAGGTGTTCCCCGCACCTGCGGGGATGAACCGCCAGCCTGGTCTGCCAAGGATATTCTGCGGGGGTGTTCCCCGCACCTGCGGGGATGAACCGATCGTAGGAATGGATTGGCCGCATTTCCGCGAGTGTTCCCCGCACCTGCGGGGATGAACCGTCGGTTGAGCACACTGGTGAGGTTGAGACTGGGTGTTCCCCGCACCTGCGGGGATGAACCGGTACGTGCCAACCTGGGATTGCTATATCCCATGTGTTCCCCGCACCTGCGGGGATGAACCGTAAAATTTAAATAGTGAAGCATAGCCTCAAATGGTGTTCCCCGCACCTGCGGGGATGAACCGGTTGATGTAGATATTAAATGAGGTTGTAAAATGTGTTCCCCGCACCTGCGGGGATGAACCGTTATTTTAGAGCTATGCGTCTTGGGTGGTCTGGTGTTCCCCGCACCTGCGGGGATGAACCGGCTTGAGTAGTTCGCGTAAATCGCCAACGGTGGTGTTCCCCGCACCTGCGGGGATGAACCGGGAAAACCCGGACTTGATTGGAATGAGGTAGCGTGTTCCCCGCACCTGCGGGGATGAACCGAGGCATTCGAGAAGCTCCACAAGGAGTGCCAGGTGTTCCCCGCACCTGCGGGGATGAACCGTTGTACGACTGACGCAACCGGCACCTATGCGGGTGTTCCCCGCACCTGCGGGGATGAACCGACCTTATTAGGGGTCAGGCCGTCATAAATCAGGTGTTCCCCGCACCTGCGGGGATGAACCGATCGAGAGGGCGAAAAGAAATGGATATGCAGTGTGTTCCCCGCACCTGCGGGGATGAACCGTATTGGATAACTTCACAACGCATTTCTGCCTTGTGTTCCCCGCACCTGCGGGGATGAACCAGGCGTCATTTCATCTCTGCCGCGTGCTGGAGAGTGTTCCCCGCACCTGCGGGGATGAACCGACCATGGTTGCATTCTGGGCAGTGCATCAGAAGTGTTCCCCGCACCTGCGGGGATGAACCGTGCTCCCCATGCTTGAGTCAGGAGATACGGCTGTGTTCCCCGCACCTGCGGGGATGAACCGCGTTGGATCGTGCTGGATTATCAATTGATGATGTGTTCCCCGCACCTGCGGGGATGAACCGGCATATGAGCAGGGCACAACTACGCCGAAAAGGTGTTCCCCGCACCTGCGGGGATGAACCGGCCGAGTGGGTAATGCTGATCAGGGAAAAGGGGTGTTCCCCGCACCTGCGGGGATGAACCGTGCCACCTTTGAGCCTGGCTCCACCACTTCGGGTGTTCCCCGCACCTGCGGGGATGAACCGTAAGGTGGAGCTGGTCGCTCGCGTGATGGCAGGTGTTCCCCGCACCTGCGGGGATGAACCGTGTTGCTAATAGACGCTGCACACCAAAACAAAGTGTTCCCCGCACCTGCGGGGATGAACCGCACCAGCAGCACGACCAAGGCGGAAGCCATGAGTGTTCCCCGCACCTGCGGGGATGAACCGCAATACGACAACCTCAACACGAAAAGGATCAAGTGTTCCCCGCACCTGCGGGGATGAACCGCATCTTATTTGGCCGAAAGGCGCCACTCCGGAGTGTTCCCCGCACCTGCGGGGATGAACCGGTAGATCGAGGCGGGCTGAGTACCGCATACCAGTGTTCCCCGCACCTGCGGGGATGAACCGTCAGTAACTACCTTGATGCTGGCTGGCGTTGTGTGTTCCCCGCACCTGCGGGGATGAACCGACATTGACCGGGACCGCCTTGATGTCGTAGGTGTGTTCCCCGCACCTGCGGGGATGAACCGGTCGAACGGTCAGCCGTGGCCTCAGCAGGTGCGTGTTCCCCGCACCTGCGGGGATGAACCGGGGAGCATGCAGGGTATGTTGTATTGCTTGGTGGTGTTCCCCGCACCTGCGGGGATGAACCGTAATGATGTGGTGGTTCATCCTCGCCGCATCTGTGTTCCCCGCACCTGCGGGGATGAACCGCACCCTTGACGGCCTGCTGAATGGCCCAGCGTTCGTGTTCCCCGAACCTGCGGGGATGAACCGCGCAGTATTCGAAACGGTCAAATCATTAGCGCGTGTTCCCCGCACCTGCGGGGATGAACCGACAAACGGTTCCTTTGCCATAACGGAATGGGTGTGTTCCCCGCACCTGCGGGGATGAACCGATCTAGAGGTCAGAGTTCAAGCATGGATAACCGTGTTCCCCGCACCTGCGGGGATGAACCGCTATTCCGGGTTGTTATCGCTGGCGCGGTGGCGTGTTCCCCGCACCTGCGGGGATGAACCGCCCCGGACACCATCAACGGCCACCGGGATCAGGTGTTCCCCGCACCTGCGGGGATGAACCGTTACCGTTTCCGGTGTTGTGCAGTACCCATGTGTGTTCCCCGCACCTGCGGGGATGAACCGGGTGAATATAACCATCCACGCCAGCGGATTCGGTGTTCCCCGCACCTGCGGGGATGAACCGTCTGAGCGGTGTAGAAATCAGTCAGGCCACGAGTGTTCCCCGCACCTGCGGGGATGAACCGTCAGGATCTTGATTTTGATCTTGCATAAAAAAGTGTTCCCCGCACCTGCGGGGATGAACCGGTTTGCTGGCATATAGTGAATACAGAATAAATGTGTTCCCCGCACCTGCGGGGATGAACCGGGATTCTGGTGTGCAATCGTCAGGGGTTCTCGGTGTTCCCCGCACCTGCGGGGATGAACCGTGCATACCCTGGTGCTGAATGTGCCGCTGCAATGTGTTCCCCGCACCTGCGGGGATGAACCGGGTAATAAAATGGAGATACTAATCTGTAGTAAGTGTTCCCCGCACCTGCGGGGATGAACCGCACCACTTTTTCGACACGTTTCTGAGGATTGGGTGTTCCCCGCACCTGCGGGGATGAACCGTGGACTATGGAAATCCCAGATTGGCGATGTGCGTGTTCCCCGCACCTGCGGGGATGAACCGGGAGAGCTGCGAGTCAAACCGCACTCTCCCTTGTTGGTATAAGAAGAATAACCGCTATCACCCATGTATATCAAGGCAGAAAACTAGGGCCTGGATATACCTGAATAACCCTTCTATCCGGCCTCAATCTGTTCAATCTACTGGATTTACAGTTGAATCCGCCCACTACAACGGCCTTTCTGGCCTTCCGGCATAGTTCAGGCGCTGTGCCGTGGAGAGAAGTGTAAAAACCCAGCGCTACGTAAACCAGCCGGTATCTGGTGAGGCCCGCGTTGCCGGCAGAAACTCGGGTGGTGGCGGTAATGCGCCTTTCTTCATGAGGTGAGCCAGTATCTTGTCAATGACCGCCTGCTCCTCAATACAGGCGATTACCTTAGCCTCACCTCCACACTGCGGGCAGACCGACACGTCAATGTTGAATACCCGTTTCAGGCGCTGTGCCCAAGTCATGGCCTGGCGGCGTTGTTCGGGTGTCTTGTCCTCTCGCGATTGCGTTGGGTTGCCTTTGCCCCGCTTGGCGGGTGTTACATCGACACGGGATTTGCTGTTGGGCGCAAACACCCCGTGGAACCGGGTCAAGTTTACTCTGGGCTTAGGCACTAGCGCCGCCAACTTGGCGATGAAATCCAGCGGCTCGAAGATGACGTGCGTGGTGCCATCGCTGTAGGGCGTTTTGAGCTGATAGCGGATATTCCCTGACGGCGTCAGTGACAGGCGTTTCTCCGATACCGCTGGTCTAGTGATGTAGCGACAAAGTCGTTCGAGCTTTGGCCTTTCCCAGGCCTCTGCCGCGACACCAGCATGCAGGCTAAACCCTGCCACTTTCGCCACATGGGCAAAGCGATCATCCTCTTCCCAGGCGGGGATGGTCTGCAGCGTGAACACCTTGCGCCCTTGTTGAGGGCCGATGGCAACACGGTAACTCACCGAGCAACCCAATACCTGTTGCATCGGCTCTTCTTCACCCTCCTCCAGGTTCAGGTAACTGTTTTCAGCATCACGTTCCAGGATTCCCTCTCGCTCCAAGTATCCGGCAACCCGGTGGCTGATCGTATGCACCAGCTCTATCAGTTCCTGCTGTTCCGGCCCATTGGTACGCTGAAACCGTGTTCGACCGTGTTTGGTTTCCGTGTAAACCCCATCCAGGAACAGCATGTGAAAGTGAACATTGAGATTCAGTGCACTGCCGAATCGCTGAATCAGGGTCACCGCGCCGGTCTGTGCGGTCTTACGTGTAGATCCTGCTTTTTTGATCAGGTGTGCAGAGATGGCCCGGTAGACGATCCCCAGTACTCGGCCCATCAGTTGCGGACGGCTGGCGAACAGGAAACGGAGCTGAAACGGAAAACTCAGCACCCACTGGCGGATCGGCTGCTCAGGCAGAACCTCATCGACCAGCAGTGCAGCGCTGTCGGCCATACGCCTAGCACCACAGCTGGGGCAGAACCCTCTTCGCTTACAACTGAACGCGACCAGGTGTTCATGATGACATTCGCTGCATTGCACCCGCAGGAAGCCATGCTCAAGGCGGCCGCATTTGAGGTAATCGGCAAATTCCTGTTGCACATGCAGGGGCAAGGGCTTGCCCTGCTCGGTCATCACATCCCTAAATTCCGGGTAATACCGCTCGATGATTTGATAGAGCAGCGTCTGTTCCGGCCGATGACGTTGATAAGGCGGGCTGAGTGGCGATCGGTCCGTGATCGCTGCTTGAGACATAGCGCACTCCATTCCATGGAGCAAAGGTAAAGTTCTTAGCGATGATTTGGATGCTGGTAAAAATAGTAAGATAGCATCAGAAACTGTAGCTACTGAAATATCCCCACTAAATCCTAATACTCGTTTTTACATCTCCCCTGAAGGCGAGTGGATCGCAGCTATGTCCGCGAGGAGTTTGAACAGGTTGTTCTAGCTCAGGGCTTGACCACCCGCGATTCCTATCGGGAAGCGCCGCGCAAGGGGCGCGGAAAAATGCTGTCGCGCAAAAAGCGGGATGCGCTGTGGGAGATTTTCGAGAACTATCGGCTCCAATTAAGTGCGAAGGGACTTAAGGAACCAGACGACGCCTATCGTGATGCATGCACTCTCTTAGCCAAGGAAGACGCTCCGCCCTACGCCCATGCAGTAATCGATGAAACACAAGATTTCGGGCCGCAGGCCCTGAGGCTGATACGGGCCCTGGTGCCCCAGGGGGCGAATGACCTGCTCTTCGTTGGAGATGGGCATCAACGCATCTACGTCAAGAACCGAGCAACCATGAGTAGTTGTGGTATCGACATCCGGGGTCGTTCAAGAAAACTCTATCTCAATTACCGCACGACCGAGGAAATTCGGCTTGAAGCAGTTTCGCTGCTTGAAGGTGTAGAAGTTGATGATCTCGATGGTGGCAGTGATGAGATTGTTCGCTATAAGTCGCTGCTTCACGGACCCAAGCCGGACCGTATACAAGGGGCTTCAATGGAAGAGGTGCACGAGGGATTAGAAGGCTTTATTCGTCAGGCACTAGAAGAGAAGTATACAAGGGGCTTCAATGGAAGAGGTGCACGAGGGATTAGAAGGCTTTATTCGTCAGGCACTAGAAGAGAATCAAGATATCAAAATAGGCGTTATGGCGAATACAACCCGGTTGCGTGACCAACTGGCGAAGCACACCCGCGAAGCTGGTTACAAAATGGCAACGGTCAATCATCGGGAGCGACTTAGCCGAAAGGATGCGCAGATATTCGCAATGACGTTGCATCGGGCCAAAGGGCTCGAGTTTGATGCAGTGGCAATCGTGGTGAATAAAGAGATGAATGAGAATATGAGGAGGCTCGTTTACGTTGGTCTGACACGGGCCAAACGCGCTGCGAAATTGTATCTCCCCTAATTGTAAGAGCCATAAATCATTCTGGCATGTGTGAAGCTCTAAATCGACAGGTAGGTCACCTGCATTTCCTCAAGTGACGGCTGAATATGGGTTCTCAGGGGGGGCTCAGGATGTAGCATCATAAGACTGCACATGGTGCTGTGGATCTGCTAAGCTAAAGTTTCAGGAAAATAATACCATTTATCTGAAAATAATTAGCTTTAAAAATGCTGCAAAGTATTGAAAATAAAGTTATTTCAAGAATATATGGCCGTGGTAGGGGTTGGGCATTTACCAAGACGGACTTTGTTGCCGAATTTGGTGAGGTCAATATCCACCGGGCACTCTCCAGCCTGACAAAGGCTGGCAAGATTCGCCGTGTCTGTCGCGGGGTCTATGACTATCCTCGCTATAGCGAGCTACTGGATCGTCAACTGAGCCCGGATCTCGACCAGGTGGCTCATGCACTGGCTCGCAAATTTAACTGGCGTATTCAGCCATCCAGCGATGCAGCTCTCAACTTGCTCGGCCTCTCCACCCAGGTTCCGGGGCGTTGGATTTATCTCTCCGACGGTCCAGGTCGTGAGTACGAAATAGGTAGTCACTCCCTGGTGTTTAAGAAATCCGCCTTGAAGGATGTAGGCTTCAAATATAGGGAGAGCGGTCTGGTGGTGCAGGCCCTGAAAGCGCTGGGTCGGGAACATGTGGACCAGAAGGTAATTGAGCGTATCCGCCAGAAACTTGAGTCGAAAGTGTGTGACCGTATCATAAAGGATACCCGCTCGGTCACCGGCTGGATCTATGAAGCCATCAAACGGATCTGCAAGGAGGCTGGTTGATGGATAGGGTCGCTCGTCTTCCTGCGCAGCAGCGTAGTGAGCTGTTTTCGGAGACGGCGACGCAGAAGGGTACCACGCCAGCCGTTGTCGAAAAGGACTTTTGGGTTACCTGGGTATTGGGTCGTCTTTTCAGGGAGCCGGAACTCGCGCGGCTGCTGATGTTCAAGGGTGGCACTAGCCTATCAAAGGTATATAACCTGATTGAACGTTTCTCGGAGGATATTGACCTGGTCCTCGACTGGCGTGTTTTGGGCGGGGATGATCCCTTGGCAGAACGCTCTAAAACGAAACAGTCTCAGCTAAATACGGCGATCAACGAGCAGGCACAAAAGTACATTGGCGGGGAACTGTTGAGAATGGTCGAATCTGCACTCGACGGCGTGTGTGGCTGTCGTGTAGATGATGATCCATTCGTGATTGATATCAACTACCCTGCGGCCTTTCCAGATGATTACCTCAGGTCTGAAGTGCGCCTGGAAATCGGCCCACTGGCGTCATGGCTGCCTTATGAAGATCGCAGTATCAGCTGCTATGCAGCAGAGGCCTTTCCCAATGTGTTTGGGCAAACTGAATGTGCGGTCAAAGTCATCAAGGCGGAACGTACTTTTTGGGAGAAAGCTACTATCCTGCACCATGAGGCCCATCGCCCCGAGGGAAATGCACAGCCACCTCGCTATTCGCGCCACTACTACGACCTGGCCAAGATGGCTCAGTCACCTTTCAAGGATCAGGCTTTGGCCGACCTGGGATTGTTGGCCAGCGTAGTGGCCTTTAAACAGAGATTCTACCCTCGAGGTTGGGCCAGATACGATCAGGCAAGGCCTGGTACCTTGTTGATAGTGCCAGAGGGTCATGTGTTGTCCTCGGTCAGGTCAGATTACCGAGCAATGGAAAGCATGATCTTTGGAGAGCTGCTGGAGTTCGATGAGATTGTAGAGGTGCTCCAGGCCCTTCAAGATGAAATAAATAGGCTGTCCTGAAAATTGTAGTTATATTTTTCAAGGATTTCAGTGTATGGCTTTTTTGAGGCACTACTATCTATCACAACAAGTAAGATTATTCATCTCAAGTTAGATAAGTGACTAACTTACAATCTATTAGGAAAACGCAACTAGATGTATGCAACATGAAGATGCTGAAGAAAAACGTAGAAAATTATTTTTCACTAATCTGGTCACGCCCTACTACTGAAGTCGCGAAAGAATTGGGAATTAAGATGTGGCAGTGGGAAAACTATGTCGCAGACTGCAGGTACCCAAACCTCCACGGGGCTATTGGGCCCGTGTCGCATCCGGTAGAAAGCCAAAACAACCTGCTCTTCCTGCCTATCGTGAGGAACTGGCTAAGAAACTCAGACAGACCACAAAGTCATCAAGCCAAGTTCGCCTCACAAAATTACAGCTGGGATTTCTTGAAAAAGCGCTAAATGAGCTAAACCATGCAGGTATCGATACAGCTGCCTGTAAGGTGATCGGTGATGGAATTAAATCAGCTCCTGCCGAGTTACTCAGTCAGATTCTGATTGTAATCCAAAACCGATATGAAAAATGGATTAGTGATCGTTCTTCGGCAGGCAGTCAACATGCTGCATTTACAAGCCTGAGAAATTTAGTCGATAAGCTGCTACCTCACGTTAAAGAGCAGGTTGTAGTTTTTCGTCCAAAAAGAGACAGGCAAGATAGGGAAAGATATGGTCCTACACTGACGATAAAGACGACTAACGATTTTCTACGGAGGATTTCACAGCTTTCACGCATTGCAAAAGATCAACGATTGACCTATCTCGTCGTCGACATGTCTGGATTAGACCATGCTTGGTCTCTAAGCCATATCTATTCACCAAATAACTATAATAAATCCGATAGTTACCTGTGCGTGTCATCAAAAGAGATATGGGTCAAGATAGACATGGAGAATGAATGGACACGCAACAATTTTGAGTCTGAGCGGATTGCTCTGGTTGATCTTGGGTCAATTGAGCTCTTGCCACAGGAGGATCGACCGCTTCCAGGAAGAATCAGGCGATCCTGGATCAAACCCTATGAAAATCGTCTCAACGCATTACGACAGGCCAATGCGATATATGACTCTCTGGTGGAGGCTACCTATGATATGGAGAAGGATATACCCAGTGAACAACTGGCCATATTCGATCGACTGATATTCTCGGGAAACGGGGAGGGGCCATTTGTTAAAGCGAGACAGGCATGGCGAGGCCTTGAGCATGATCTTGAGCGCTGGGAGAAGGAACTAGAGGCTGAGAAACTCAGCCTTTGTCAGGATGTCTTAGGTATTGATGTTGGTAATATCATCGTTGTGGACTCCGGTAAAAGCACAGTGAGAATGGCTGTCGAGAGTATGAATTTATTCCCATCTGACGAACACATTATGTTCAGCATATGGGGAAAGCGCTTCCGCAAGGATGGCTTGCCAGGAAAAAGGGATGAGAGCTTCATCATAGAAGTCTCCAACGATTCGGACTAGAAAATTCTTCATCATTACAGAGGTAGCGCAAGTAACAGATAACTCATTGTTTCTATATGAATTACTCTGATTTCAGCGCGGCTGTCTGTCACATCATAGTGCCTATCCCGAAAAAATAATTTTTTCCAACAACCAAATTACTGATTACCTACCTCCTGAGTGCGTACAGATGGGCTGGTTTGTGAATGAGAGAGTAGAGGCTAGGCCTTGATACAGGGATGTAGCAGCGGATGAAAGGCCGCACAAACCTATTACTTAGCAAGATATGTCTTTAATCGTGCCGAGAAAGAGCATCAAGTTCTTTTCTGACGCGTTCTGAAAGCGCTTTCAGGTCTGAGTGTCCATGCTTTTCCTGATAAGCCAGTGTCAGCAGGGTAAGGGGGTGGATTTTAAGAACACTGGCAAGTGCCTCGATCTTATCTAGCGTTGGGCTCTTGAGACCGCGCTCCAGTGTGCTGAGATAGGTCCGGCTGGAGACTAGCCCAAATGCCTCCTGGGACAGCCCCTGGGCATTACGAAACCGGCGTAGGGCTTTGCCAAACGCGGGATTGATCTTCACGGGGTCATCTCATATGAATCCATACCCCGATCTTGTCTTGATGCGCACTATAGAGCTACAATCTATAGTGTTCATTTTGTATTATTTCTTACTGGTTTCTTGAGCGCTAACCAGCCTTTACACAGACAAATTTCATGATATCTGTAGTACTAACAGACGGAAATAATCATTTGCCTTAGAAATGGAATGATAAATCGATGTGGTGATGCGGAAGTACCTGACGGGATTCGTGCCGGAAGGATCTGCAAAAATTATTTTTTCAAATTAATTGACTGGAAAATGTAACAAGGAGCGTAGAAGTGAATGCTTGCCATTTCTTACCATTTAAATTCTATACCCAGAAGGGAGTCACGATAGCAGGGGCGATTGTAAAGGGTTGCCTATTCGCTACCTGTTTCATGTTTATAGTATCTGGATGTACTGCGACAACACCTGAAAAAAAGAATAATCAAGTCTCTGAATACAAGGGATTTTCTCTACATTACGACAGCAATATAAGGGCGACGCCCCGTGATACATACTACGCCTTGGTAGAAAGCACAGGAGAATCCCAGTGGCGGATCGTCAAGATAGATAAAAAACCGCTCAGTAGAAGGGGGTTCAACAGTGAGATCATCGCTATAGATCTGGAAGAAATGCGGATTTGGCCAGCCTATTCATCAAAACATATCAGTAGAGCGGGTACGACTTTTGTGTGTATGAAAGGCGGGCACATGTCTGATGCCCACAAGGCAGGGTCCTATAACGGGTGCAATAGTAATCTTATTTCTGCTGGTTGGACGTTAGAGCGGGTCTGGGGCGAAAAGGTTGTGGTTGAACCTGATCCTGAAAAGATTGCTAGTGTCCTGGATGTGACAGGTCTTCTTCGCGAAGTTCAGAACTGTGACATGTCGAGGAACGATGATGATAAGTTCTTAAGCATGATACAGGTTGTGCCTAAAGTTACCGATGAAAGTGGATTGTATGCAGGTGAGGATCTGATTAATGTAAAACGCTATATCAAGGGTAAGAAAGCAGGCTGTCCGGTTAAAGAGTCAGTAAAATACGCTGTAAGTATTAGCGAAAAGCCTGGGATTCCTTACGAAATCAGTATCGTACCAAGAAAGTATACAAAGCTCGATTTTGACTCAAAGGGGTTGGAATTGTCCCCACAAGTCACAATTCACAGAAAATTGTTCAAGATCTTTGATATCTCTGAGTCGTTGGATGGAGATGAATTAGCAATATTCGTCCATCGTCTGAATGCTGCTGGTGGCAGGCCCTATGTCAGTTTTGATATTGAGAATAAAACTGATAGATATCTGACGATACGTTCGATATCAGTACATCTCAAGAATGAAGTCTATACACAAGGCTTCGGTGGTAATCAGATGGTGATTCCACCACTCAGCAAAGCGACAAAAACACTGCGTCTCCCATACAAGGCAGAAAGAGATATTCAGGTGAGGCTTAGTCGGAGTGAGGCTAAGAGAAATGACTTATCTATTGGATTTTCTGCACTGTATGACGATGTAGGAGGCCAAAAGACATTTTTTAGACAGAAAAAGGTTAAATACGCCAAGATATTGAATCTTTAATCGTTCTGTAACGGTAGGGTGAGCTTCAAAGGAGAAGGTTATGGCGACAGGGAAATTGGTCAGGGTTGTGACTCTGAGTGTTCTTGCACTCTTATATGGTTCCGTCGATGCAGAACAAGTCATAGATGAGAATTCTGTAGGGTCCTCATCAGCAACTATTTCATTTGCGTCACATATAGCGCAAGCTGCAAATCTCAGTGGTGTTCTGGATCAGGAATTATTCTTACCAGAGGATACACTTGATGGTACACGGTCTGCTGCAAGTCGATCACTTGATTTGGGTATGGCAGCAGGAACGGCAAGTGGTGCTTTTACCTCTGGAGCGGTCTCTCCGGGTATGGGGGCAAGTCTATGGGTAATCTCCGCTTTACTAGCATCACGGGGTAGTCTGGCCTCAGAAGCGTATTCACGACTCTTTGTCTGGATGCCCCTTGAAAAGGCGAGTAATAAAAGTGAAGCGACTGGCCTTCTCACGTCACTGTATGTCGATGCAGTCCAGAACGCTTTACCTGACCATTCTATAGAAAAGATCAAACCGGGGATAAGAAATGGTGGTTTAAGGGGCTTAAGCCTCAAAATATCGGGACCGAAGTGTCCAGATGGGTGTATTCAACCAGTCTTCTACATTGATGACCCGGAGACTGGTAAGGCACCTGCTATCCTCGGTGGCTATGATGCCTATGTATGGAAGGTAAAAGGAGGGAATGAAAAATCAAACTTTATTCCTCAGGGTAAGAGATATTTTCCGATGAGTCAGGAGGAATTAACAAAAAAAGACCGCGTGACTTTCTATCAGGAAATAAGTACGAGACTCCCCAGATGGGTATTTCTCTATATCGCACCGCACGAAAAGGGTTCACCAGTGCCGGTTATATTTCATAAGGGGAAACCACACTATTTTATAAAACCTCAGTTTGATTCTATTTCAGCACGATAAGGATTTAATTATGAAGAGTATGTTTAGGGTGATGATGATTTTACTAGTGCTGACTACGATGTCTGGTTGTGCATCATCGCCAAAAAATAATTTTTCTGATCAAAATAAATCAGACTCAAAAGAATATGCAACAAGTTTTGGTAGGAATTGGCATGAGTTTTGGGCATCTCCTTTTGGTAAGTTGATGCTATTTGGGTTTACTTCACGGTATCCAATTAATTAACAGTTATCCTAACCCACATTTAAATTGTATTAACTCAAAATGGAAGTTTGAATGAAGTTTTGATGGGCTATTGACACTTTATCAACGAACGGCTAACCTGAGTTAAGGTAGCTTGCCTTAAAAAGACAGTCGCACTGCAGTCTATTCTGACATGCATTAAAAAACATCTATTTGATTCATCTCGCATCGAATCGCACGAACTAACCGGCTCGTAAGCATCTTAATTTGCACACTAGCTGTATCATAAAAAAATAAAGTCAATCACGGTAAATCCGTGTTCTGCGTTGTGCGCATTTCTTATTCTCTGTTCATCTGCCACTTATTCAACAACGTAGGTTAGTGGCGAAGAAACACGGAAGAGGAAAATGGGAAAGTCTAAAAGAGAAGATACTGACAAGAAGGCCCTAGTGAGAATACAGCAGAAAAATCGATTCGATATTATCGACCAGCCTACTGAGGGCAAATATTATTTGAGTACGAAACTCAAGACTGAGTCGACAGTTGAATTACTCTCAGATGCCATTAAGGATTTAATTGAGGGCGCATGTGAATATCTTCATATTGAAAGTATTTCGGTAATACCTGGTTTCGTACTTACGGAAAAATCATTTGTGCCAATTATTGAGCTTGAGTGCGAGAAATTTCTACAGGATATGACGTAAGCTTCCCCGTCAAGTTGACAGTTCAAAACTAGAGTTTTTCCGGTCCTGATTGGCGTAAACGGTGGGTGGTAATCCACCGAGGG
>JBFNJI010000038.1:0-73421 GCA_040793985.1 Candidatus Thiodiazotropha sp.
AAGCGGCCTCCCTATAAACTTTGATTGTTATATGCCCTGTCCCTGCAACTAAGCATCCATCCGGCATGTTATAAGGATCTGGAGGGTAAGCAATATCATAATGTTCCACATCATCGGTTTTATGTGCTCTTGGACTTGGTCCGGTAGACCAGTTTGATATTCCCCACCATCTGATTACAGGCTCTGTATCACTAGTAGAGATTTCCCCGCAATATGGTGGATTAGAAATAGCGTTAAACACCTCATTTGACGGTTCGAATGATCTCCAAATTGAACCTGTTACAGATGCTCTATCCCATGTGCCTATCATGTGATAGGGATAACACTTAATTGCCCCCTCTGCTTCCGTAAAACCAGATTGTATACACTTAACAGCGTGGCTTGGCGAGATTATGAACATACAAAGTCCAAAGAGGACGCAATTAATTGTCCACTTTCTGACCATATCAACCCTGCTCACATCATTGAGGTAGATTTTGCTTGATTGCAATTTTCTATGCAGTGAAATACTCATATGGAAAATCCTTTATGTTCCATTGTCTATTCCGAAATACACTATCCATCGCGCCAGGCCATTAATGTCTGAGGCTGTATAGTATTGAAAGAATGGAGAGAGACTTCCTAGCTGTCATTAGCGATCAATCCTTTTATTTTGTGATTTTATGAAGCTCAGACAAAGCCTAAACCAATTTATTTTTTCTAAGCATTGTTTAGTGGGTTCTTTTTAGAGATTTATTGACTTAAATCAAGGTTTCGAAATAGCGACATGATTTTCTGCCGGGTATTACCAATAGGTTAACCAATATAGAATCAAACAAAATCCCTCTTTAAGGTACTGTATTCACAGTACAAATCTTTATAAAGAGGTATCTATCGCCATCCTATACACCGCCAATCAATTCACCTAGACTAAATAGGTAAGATCCCTGCTGACGGCGATGGAGTAGCCTCTGATGAATCAGAGTTCTGCTGCACCAAGATACCGGCGGGAATTATCCATTACATACCATAAGTTAGTTACTTTACTAAGCGACTGGATGAAATGTTCGGGCTAGGGTGGAAAAAATAAACCCCGGTAGAAGTACCGGGGTCTATCATCAACCATCACGCCCGTCGCAGAGACGGGCATATCGACAGCAGGAGTGCTACCTAATCGACTGGTAGTAATCGATCAGAATCTGCGCCACCTCGGGGCGGGAGAATTCCTTGGGCGGTGCTATGCCCTGCCCCAGCATCTCGCGTACCTTGGTGCCGGAGAGGAGTACGAAGTCCTCTTTTTCGTGGTCGGGGGCCTCGGACATCATCACCACCTTGTCCAGCTTTTTCGACCAGGCGGTATGGTCGGCCTTGAAGATCTGGATCTCCAGTGCGCCGGCTGGTACCTCTTCGTCGAAGATGGTCTGGGCGTCGAAGGCGCCGTAGTAGTCGCCGACACCCGCGTGATCACGGCCGATGATGAAGTGGGTGGCGCCCATGTTCTGGCGAAAATAGGCATGCAGCACGCCCTCGCGGGGACCGGCATAGAGCATATCGAAGCCGTAGCCTGTAACCATGGCGCTGTTGGGTGGAAAGTAGAGTTCCACCATCTTGCGGATCGCCGCATCGCGTACCGGTGCAGGGATATCACCGGGTTTCAGTTTACCCAGCAGCATGTGAATCACCAGGCCGTCACAACCGAGTCGATCCATCGCCATGTGGCAGAGTTCTTCATGGGCCAGGTGCATCGGGTTGCGGGTCTGGAAGGCGACGATCTTGCTCCAGCCGCGTTCCTTGATCTCGTTGCGTATCTCCACCGCGGTACGGAAGGTATCGGGAAAGTCGGCTTGGAAATAGGAGAAGTTCAACACCTGAATGGGTCCGGAAATGGCGATCCGCCCCTGGCTGTTGAACGCAGCCACACCCGGATGCTCATTGTCGTCGGTGCGATAGACCTTGTCGGTCATTCTCGCCATCTGCTCGTCGCTGACCTCTTCGATGTTATCTATATCCATGATGGCGAGCACCGGATTTCCCTCGACGTTGGGATCCCTCAGCGCAATGCGTTTGGCATCACCGATCTCGTCGGTGCTCTTGAGCAGGCAGAGCACGGGCACCGGGAAAAAGCTGCCGTCGGTCAGGGTCATCTTTTCCGCAGCACCCATGGCATCGGCAACTGACATGTAACCGGTCAATGGGTTGAAATATCCCGCCCCCATCATTACCGCGTTGCCCGCGGCCTGAGAGCTGATCACTACCGAGGGCAGGGATTCAGCCTCATGTGACAGCTTGTGGTGGGTTTCGGGATCGTAGACAAACAAAGGTTGTAGTTCTGAGGAACCGACTGGGTTGATCATGACGTTTCGTCTCCTTCGTTGATCGCTTAATCTAATTGACCGGCCCAGCCAAACTACCAAGCCTGCCCTAAGCCTTCACAAATGAGTCAGCTATACATCCACCCGGGCACACACCTTAGGCGGAATATTTTAAAACACTTATAACTGACTGTTATTATTTATAAATATTGAGATACTTAATGAAAAATCTAACTCAAACAGGCAATACACTACCACAACGAGGAGTTATCCAACCCCAGTAATTTTTTATGTGCTCAGCAAAATATCTGCTCCATCTCATCCACTGTTCCCCCTGAGCCTTACCCCGTGATGTCTGCAAGGAGGTCGGCAAGACCGCTGCTGCGTCGCATGGGGTGAGAAATGGCGGCATCGAAGATGGCGTCATCACCGATCAGGGTGAAGCGTTTTCTCGATCGGGTGATGGCGGTATAGATCAACTCACGGCAGAGGATCGGGCTCCTCTGATCCGGGAGCTGCAGCACAACCTCCTGGAACTCGGAACCCTGACTCTTGTGTACCGTCACTGCATAGACCGTTTCACAGTAGGGCAGCCTCGAAGGTGAGATCCAACGAATCTCATCCCCTCCGCCTTGGAAGGCCACAGCCAATTCACCCTTGAGTTGCGGATGGGGGAGCACGATACCGGTCTCTCCGTTATAGAGATTGAGTTGATAGTCATTGCGCGACACCATCAGCGGACGTCCGGGATACCACTCGCTCTGCTCATTGATCTCACCCTGCCGCATCAATTCCCGGGTGATGGCTGCGTTCATTGCATGGACACCCCTAGGCCCCTCGCGAAGCACACAGAGCAGACGAAATTCATAAAGCAGGGTAAACAGAGTGGCCGCAGGGGCCCCTTCCCTGACCGCTAGAAACAAGCCGGCAAAGCGACTTGCAACCCGTTTTGCCAGGTGCTCAGCGGAATCCAGCCTGTCCAGATCCCCGCCGTTGCTGAGCAGCCGACGCGCCTCGTGGCAATCGCCCCGGTTGACAGCCTTGGCCAGCTGCCCAAGCGGACTCTGCTGATCGAAACGGTAGCTATGTTTCAGTTCGACGACACTATTCCTCAACAGACTGCTGGAACCCTCACCCGCAGCCACCGCCTGCTGAGTGATCTCACTCAGATGACGGGCAAACCCGACATCTGGTCCATGACAGCCTATACAGAGATCCCCCACCACCGAGCCTGCCTCAACCGATGCAAGCTGATCGCGATCTCCCAGCAACACCAGGCGGGCGGTGGGCAGCAAGGCATCCAGGAGCTTGGCCATCAAGGCCAGATCAACCATCGACGCCTCATCCACTACCACCAGGTCGAGCAACAGGGGGTTGTCACGATGATGGCGAAAACCTGTACCCGAACGGTTCATGCCGAGCAGGCGATGCAGGGTCGATGCCTGCTCCGGTATCGACGCCAGCAGTTCGGTGGAGAGGGAAATGGATGACTTGGCCTGCTGGATCGCCTGTTGCAGGCGCGCGGCTGCCATGCCCGTGGGTGCCGCCAAGGCAATCCGCAGCGCCTCTCCCCCGTCCTGCTGGCGCAATGACGCCAGGAGGCGAAGCACGGTTGTGGTCTTACCCGTCCCCGGCCCCCCGGAGATTATTGTGAACGGCCTCAGGAGAGCCGTGGCAACGGCAAGCTTCTGCCAATCGACCTTAGTATTCCGATCCACCGGGAACAGCTTTGTCAATGCATGCTTCGCCGCTTCGGGGTCGACCGGCAGGTCCCTGCCATTCGCCCGTTGCAGGAGCGCGCTCCCCAGACGCTGCTCATATGCCCAGTAGCGATGCAGGTAGAGCCTGTTCCGCTTATCCAGAATCAGGGGTTGCCAGTCGCCCGGAGCACCGATAATCCCGCTCGCCTGCAGGGCGTCGCACCAATCCCGCAGCTCGGGGGCCCGGACCCGGATATCCTCTTCATCGAAGAGCACCTGCCCCGCAAGCGCGTCTAGAGCAATGCAGACATGACCTTCACTGGTGGCCCGGGTGGTGAGTGCGATCGCCAGGGCGAGAGACGGAGAAGCCGCCTGCGCCTCCGTCAACAGATACTCGGCAAAATGCAGATCGAGATCGTTGATCAGGCCCAGCCGATGAAGCGGACGCAGCAGACGATCAGGACCGGCCATTGCTGCCTACCTCTATCAAGCTGTCAAGGGCCTGGATGAAGGCCTCGGAGGGTCGCTCCGCGACCACACCCAGGCGAGTGCCGCTCTGGGGCCGCATGCCCCGCAGAAACAGGTAGTAGACACCGCCGAAATGGCGCTCATAGGCGTAGTCGGGCAGGCGCAATTTTAGATAACGATGCAGTGCCAGCGTGTAGAGCAGGTACTGCAGGGGATAGTGGTGCTCCACCATCGCCGCCTGCATTGCCTGCGGATGGTAGTCGGCATAGCGGTTGCCCAGCCAGTTCGATTTGTAGTCGGCGAGATAGAAACAGCCATCCACCTCGAAGACAAGATCGATGAAGCCCTTTACGTAGCCGTCCACAACGCCCGCATGGAGATTTGCCAGGCCGTCGAGCAGCAGCCCGGTGCCGGCAAAACGGTGCTCCCCGGCAAGCCCCAGGATCGCCGTTGTCTGTAGCGAACGGGCCGGAAAATAGAACTCCATCTCATTCAGCCGATGTTCGTTGGCGATCCTGTTCAGGGTCAATCCCGCGGCATTGATCGGTGTTTCAACCACCTCTCTCATCCACTGCACGACCAACGCACTCCATCGGCTATCAATGGCATGCATTTGAAGCTTGCGTTCCACCAGGGCCTCGATCCCCCGATCATCGCTGCGTGTGAAATCGAGTTCCTCGAGGATCCCATGCAGGCAGCTACCGGATCGGGAGCCGCGAGGAAAACCCTGGACACTGAAATCCTCCTGCTGATCCAGCATCGGTTGGCGGCCGACTGTTGGTGCATCGTAGTCCGGCCTCTCTTCGTCTCGCCCCGCCACCAGCGAAGAGAAACTGGCGACACTTCTGACCGTGGAGATGACGGCAGAGAATCGTCTTGGCGGCAACAGCTCGGGGGGCAGGGGCAAGGCAAGTTGCGCCACCTCCCTGTGCGCTGGCAAAGGGTTGATCGCGATAGCACCATCTGCGGATCTCGCCAACGTCTGCAGCCGCTCAGCCTGCTGCCCGTGATCCATGTGCTTGACCCGTTCCCGCCAGGACGCCAGGTCCTGGGGGGAATCGGCTTCGCCGCTATGGTGCAACAGCCAACCGAGGGCCGATTGCCTGCTCTGTTTCATCCACCCCCAGGGCAGATAGCAGCGGTAGCGGGGGCGGGTCAGGGCCACATAGAGCAGACGCAGACTCTCGGCGAATCGCTCCTCGCGATAGTACTCCTGATGTTCATAAAACCGTTCCGATCCGAGATCGAGCACCGCCGCATAGTCATCATCGGGATCGTGGAACAGAAATGGCCGGTCATCGGTCTTGGCTTCGCCCTCGTCCCACAGATAGGGGCAGAAGACGACGCCATATTCCAATCCCTTGCTGTGGTGCAGGGTATCGATCTTGACCAGTTCGCCATCACTCTCCAAACGCAGCAGCCGCTCATCGTCCTGGGATGTGGATTGACACTGACGAACAAACCATTTCAACAACCCCTCCATCCCGGGATGAAACCCGGCATCGTGTTGATGCAGCAGTTCCAGGAGGTGATAGAAGTTGGTCAGCCTGCGCTCACCGTCCCTGTACTCGAGCAGCCGGTTCTCTATACCCGTTTCCATCGCCAACGCCCTGATCATGGCAATGAAGCCGTTGTTCCGCCAGCTGCGATGGTATTCGAAAAAGCGCTTGAAAAGCCTGTTTTGCGCCTCATCGTCACGGTTCAGTTCATCGATGGCAGCGCCATCCCAACCCAGCATCGGCGTCGCCATTGCCGCACGTACCAGTGAACCCCGGTGGGGCTCCAGCAGGGCCAGCAACAGGCGCTGCAACTGTTCCGCCTCCCGGGTCCAGAAGACACTCTGCTGACTGCTGTGTACCGAGGCAATACCACGCACGCTCAAGGCATGGGCAATTCGGGATGCCTGTTCATGGGTGCGTACGAGGACGGCGATATCGCTGCCGCAGAGCGGCCTCGTTCCGATAAGCGCCTGCTTGTTCGAGGCCAGTCTCAGGAGATGGGCTATCTCGCCGGCAGTGGCATCGGCAACGCCCTGGCGTAGACTCTCCACCCCCTCCTGATCGTCGGGCGCAAGTTGCCAAATCTGCAACGGCGCGGCGGATTCAACATCGAGATGGAAGGGAGCCATCTCCCGCTCTGCGGCGGCTACCGGATCGAAGCCGATGCGTGGCTCGAAGAAGGGCCGATGGGCCGCTCCGAACAGGGCATTGACGGCCCGCACCAGCCCGGGCGTCGAACGCCAGTTGATATCGAGACTGTGATGCATGGCGCCTGTCTCCTCCCGGGCGCGGAGATAGGCGTAGAGATCGGCGCCGCGAAAACTGTAGATCGCCTGCTTCGGATCTCCGACAAGGAACACCGGCTGCTGGCTGTCACGGTATATCTCGCTCAGTATCCCGTATTGGACCGGATCGGTATCCTGAAACTCATCCACCAGCGCCGCGGGATAACGTTTTCGCAACAGTCCGGCGAGGTGGCCGTTGCGCTCCCCCTGCAAGGCAGAGTGGAGCTGCAGCAGGAGGTCGTCATAGGACCACTCTCCCGCCTCGACCTGGCGTTTCGGCAGCTCTTCGAGAAGATAGTCATAAAAGGATTTTTGCAGCGCTACCGCCGCCCTGTCGAAACGGTTCGCGCAGTCATCGACAGTATTCAGGTAGCGGGAGAAGCGGGAAAAGAAGGGGTGTTGAGGGGCTTCCTTGCCGGCCTTTACCGCACCCTCGATGGATGCCGTGGTAAACCGGTCGGCCTTGTCGAAGGGCCTCTCGTAGGGGGTTGCCTGCAGCCAGCGATCCATTTTCTCAGCCCAGCTCTCGACCCAGGCCTGGCGGTAGAGGTTGCCCCGCATCACCTGTTTATTGCTGAGCAGGGCGAGGATGTTGTCACGCTCCTTTTCCCACAGCGTCCTGACTTCAGACTGGCATTCAATCGCCTGCTGCTCCAGCTGCGCCATTTGTGCCGGCCAAGCAAAGGCTCTGAGCTTCAGGTAGGGCTTGCCCAGGGCAGGTCGCATGCGCTGCAGCAACGCCTCGGGGCTATCAATCCAGAGGCGAAGGGCCTGCAGAAAGCGATCGGGCAGATTGTTGATTTCGCGCCGCCAGAAGTCGTCCGCAATCTGCAGCAGGCGCTCGGACTGATCGGGAACAAGGGTGGTGTTAAATCCCTGACCCGTCTCGAACGCCTGTTCGCTCAGCACCCGCTGGCAAAAGCCATGAATGGTGAAGATCGCCGCCCTGTCGAAACTGGCGATGGCCAGATCGATGCTATGGCGCGCCTGCTCGCTATCCGCCATCTTGTCATGAATCGTGCGCAACAGGGGATCATCGCTCCCGGCCCCGGCAAAAAGGGACCTGGCCTCGAGCAGGCGCTGTCGAATCCGCGTCTTCAGTTCAGCTGTCGCCGCCTTGGTATAGGTCACCACCAGGATCTGATCCGGCGCATACCCCTGCTCCAAGAGCAACCGCAGATAGAGGCCGGTCAAGGTATGGGTCTTACCGGTTCCGGCACTCGCCTCCACCAGGTTGAACCCCTTCAAGGCTACCGCGTCGATCTGCATACTCATCCCTGCCACTCCAGGTGATCCAAAAGCGGTTCCAGGATTTCACTGCTGGTTTTGAAAAACGCCTCATCCAGGGCTGGCCGGTGCGGCCAGAAAAGACGATGGTAGGGCCTGTCCAGGTCACCCCCCTGATAGCGATTGCCGAACCAGCGCTGTTGCGCGGCATTGACGGCCCTCTCCGGGTCACCCTTGCCCAACCGCTCCTGATAGCTCCAGGCAGTTGCCGGATAGAATGCCAGAGGGAAGCGTAAACCACGACGATAGTGCTGAATCAGCCCCTCGAGGAGGGATCCGGCCCGCTCGACGGGCTTGAATACCCCCCTCCTCTCTCCCTCAAGCAGTCGGGTGTGAGGCACCACGCCTGGGGGGTTGATGTGGTTCAAAAGCAGGTGCTGCAGCCAGTGCTTGAGTAACAGGTAGGGGTAGAGACGATAGGTGCTGTAGACCAGCAATCCTCCCGTGTTTATCCCCTGCATTTGGCCGACAAGACGCTGACCGTGCAACTCGAGATCGACCTCCAAGGGCTGTAGCGATTCGCCGAGATCGAGTGCCTGAATACGCGCTACCATGGCACTGGCTCGCTGCTGCATCTGCCTGAATATCTGCTCGCCGACCCTGCCCTGGGGAAGACGCCCGCGAGCCCGCAAGCGTTGGAAAAAAATCTCGGCACTCTCACCCGATCGCAGCTGCTCGACCAGATCGTGCTCCAGGTCAGTCTGCTCGAAACGATCAAGGAGGAACTGTTCACGCTCCTCGGGCAGCTCATCTCCCTGTTCGAGATCGAGATCGAGGCGGATCTCGGCAAGCCCGCGCAGTGGATTGGTGAAGAAGCGGAGAAATCTTTGCAGATCGATTTCCTCCTCCTCAGCGATCTCGGGCAGCGAATCAGCCACCAGGGAGAGATCATTGCGCGTGCCGCTGCCCATCCTGAGCGCGGCCTCTCTCATCTCCACCGAATAGCTGAAGAGCACACTGTCGGGGAGATAGTAGCTCTGGGAGAAGGCGTGCAGCGGATGCTCGAAGGTGATCTGCTGCAACCCCGAATCACCGATCATCAACCGCAGCGTGTCGCTCAGTTCATCCACAACCACCGAGGGCGGAATCGGCGCATTATCACGCAGGCCCCGACCGATATAGCTGATGAGAAGACGATCCCGGGCGGAGATCAGGGTTTCAAGGAAGAGGTAACGATCGTCTGTCCTTCTGGAACGGTCACCGGGACGAAATTCGCGGGAGACAAGATCGAATCCAGGCTCCGGCTGCTGGCGAGGGAAGGCCCCGTCGTTCATGCCGATCAGTGCAATGACGCGAAACGGCAGGCTGCGCATAGGCGCAAGGTCGCAAAAATCGACACCGCCACCGAGAAAGCCGCGACCCTGGGAAAGGTTCAGCAGCTCCTCCAGCCTATGCCTGACAACCTTGAACGGCATCTGTTGCCGAACGTCAGCCTCTTCCATCTCCTGAACCAGGACATGGATTGCCTCCCTTATCGATTCGAGCTGCTGCTCACTCTCCTCGTCTGAGAAGAAGAACTGCTCGGTAAGCGCGATCAGGCATGTCAGCCACTCCCGTGGGGACCGGTCGCGGGACAGCCTCTCCTCGAGGCTGAAAATCGCATCGCAGAAGGAGAGCAGGCCACCGAGCCATTGCGTGTCAGAACCCTCCACCGCATCCAATGGATAGGTCTGATGCCATAACTGTTCGCCATCCGCCGGCATTGCATAGCCCAGCATCAGCTGACGCAGCCCAGCCTCCCAGGTGTTGCCCTGTTCACACGGCAGGCCGAGGCGTTGCTTGCTCTCTCCATTACGTCCCCAGCGGACGGCCGCCAGTTTAAGCCATCGGGTTAACTGCTCCAGCCCCACTTCGTCGAGTCCAAAACGGCAGCGGATGGCCGGGTATTCCAAAAGTTTGAGCAGACTGCCGACGCTGTACCTGGTCTCTGCCTGTTGCATGATTTCTAGCAGCGCAGTTGCCAGCGGGGCGCCCTGCAACAGGCCTGTACCGCTGATCCTGAAGGGTATCTTCGGCCGTCTTCCCGGTGATGAGAAGTGTGCCTTTATCAAGGGCGCATAACGATCGATATCGGGACACATCACCAGGATGTCGGATGCGGTCAGGCCCGGCACCTCATCCAGGAGGGCCAGTAGTTGATCGTAGAGCACCTCCACCTCGCGCATTGCGCTGTGACAACGGTGGAGGGTTATGGAAGTGTCCACATCGGGTAGCGATTGCGGGGGCTCCAGGGTCAATATCTGATCCTGCAAGCTGTGTAGCAGCAGGTCACCCGAAGATTGTTGAAACAGCTCTTCGCTGCCCGGGTCCATCTCGTTGATGGCGGCAAAAAAATCCCGCCCCTGACGCCCCATGGCGGCAAGCAGCGGATGACCGACCTCCAGATAGAGCTCCGCTTCTCTGCAACCTAACGCGAGATGGGCCAGCTCGGCGGGAGAGACGATGTCCGCCCAGTGCGCTTCACAGGGATTGAGCAGGAACAGATGGACCTCGGTCAGGGATGAGATCTTTCGAACCACCTCGAGGTAGCCAGGGGAGAGGGTGGGAACACCGAAGATAAACAGTCTTGGGGGTAGAGCTGCGTGAAACTCCTGCGCCGAAACCCGGCTCAACTGTAGCTGCAGGCTTACCCAATGGAATGCATCATCTGAGGCAAGTTGACGCCACAATTCGGCCTGCCACTCATCATCCGCGGTCGCAGCTTCGCCCCGCTGCCACTTAACAATCCAGTCAGGCCGAAACAGCAAGTAACGATCGAAGATCGCGGCAAGCTGTTGTGCAAGTTGCATGCGCTTGACCTCATCGGCCCCAAGCAGATAGTCCCTGAGCGCTGGCTGCAGATCTCCCTGTTCAAGGCCCCGCAGCTGCAGATAGATACGCCATGCCAGGCGTTTCGGCTGATAGCGATCGCAAGCCGGCACCTCCGGCAGCAGGGTGTGGAACAGCTCCCAGATGAAGGCCGCGGGCAGGGGAAATGTCAGATTGGCGCATATTCCCAGTTGGTCGGCGAGCCGCAGTGAGAGCCAACGCGCCATGCCTGGATGCTGAACCACTACCTGCTCCTGCCGCAGGGCCTCGTCCAGGGGCTCTGCGATCAACGCGGCCAGGCGTGCTGCCAGGGATTCGAGTCGGTTTGATTGATAGAGCCTCAACATGAGGCGCTATTCTAACCCGATTGTGGCTCAATCAATGAGTCCGGATAGAAAAACGGATGCACATGCTTGGATCCATCGCCTGAACACCGGCAGATGGTGATTGTCAATGGGGGTGGCTTTGAGCCGGTCTCACTTTCGGCCCCAGCACCACGTCCATGATCTCCATGATTTTATTGGGCGTGTCTTCCAGGATGGACGCCAATTGATCGGGATCGAGACCTGTCTGCCTCCAGATCATGGGATCGACCAGCTCAATGGCCTCCGCCCACTCCGCATCGCCGACCTCGGCATTGGCCAGTGAGGATGCGAGATACAGCAAGGAGGTCTCGAGTTGAAAGTCCTTCGTCGCCATTGGCCGGTGGTGGTAGGCGACGACGGTAATGATACTCTCCGGCAACTTCCATTTTCGCAACAACGCCTCACCTACATCCATATGGGTGAAACCGAGAACATCGTCCTCCGCGTCCGCCAACAGGGCATCATCACCACCGGTAATCAGCAGAATGTCCCTTGCCGCCTGGGGCATCTTCAGGTAGATCGCAAGACGACCGATATCGTGCAATACCCCCATCACAAACAGCCGCTCGCTATGCAGTACATTACAGCGCTTGGCCAGATCCCCCGCGATGACCCCGGTCGTGATCGAGTACCGCCAGTACTCCGCCATATCCACCAGGTCGGCAGGTATTCCGGTAAAGATGCGTGCCGCTGTGGTTGCCATCACGAGGTTACGCAGTTCATTCGTGCCTACCACGGTTACCGCCCTGGAGATCGTCTCCACGGGGGCCTTGAAGTTGAAAAAAGCACTATTCACTAGACGCAGCAGGCGGGCCGTCAGATCGGTATCCTGGGAAATAATCTCCCCCAGGGTTACCGCGGAATAGTTCGGTGCGTCGATCAGGCGATTTACCTTTACACAGACGTCAGGCAGTGAAACCAGGTTTTCAATCTCGATTACAAGTTGTTGAGGCGTCATAAGTTTCAGCTCGGCGAGGAACAAACAACATTCCTATTGTCAAGGTTTTAATATACTGATTTATATATATTAATGGGATACTCTTAATACTTGAAACCAGTTGCCATGCAGACCCGATTCCGGTCTACGATAGGGTATATATCCATTTTTAGCGGCATTTCTAGCAAAAGCTTGATTTCCATCCAACGATTAAGGAGTGGCAGGTATGCCTTTTTTCATCTTCAAAGTGTCTTCTGACAACAGCCTGGAATATATCGCTGAAGAGGAAAAGTACAGACCCGCCAAGGAGAAGGTGAAGCAGCTTCGTGCCACGCATGCCCTGGATGACGGCACCACCTACCGAATGGTTTTCGCCAACAGTGTGGGTCAGGGCGAACTACTGCTGTCGCCGACCGAATCCACAGACAGGGTGATTGGCGACGATTGAGCCGGCGCGAGCGCAATCCCTGTGCCATCCCGACCGATCCCGGGCATGTAAAGAATTGTTAAAAGCTACCGCTACTTATAGCCATAGGTACGACATTAGATTATTCATCTTAGTCATTGTTCGTGCTACTCTTTAGCTATTGTGATTACAACAAACTCAGAAAAACAACATTTTAGCGCTATCACACCATCTTGGAAAAACGCCACAGATTCACTGAAGGACTCGTAAAACGTGTCAATACAGGACAGAAGAAACAAATACCAGAGCCAGTTTCAGCCAGTGCTGAATCGCTGCAAGGACACGGTAATTGTCTACATAAACGCCCTCTTAACTGAACTGTTCAACAACTCGGACAAGGCACTGACCAGCTTTGCCCAAAAGGCAGAAACCAACGAAGTTCAAAATCGCTTTTTCGAGGCAATGGCGATGATCCGCAACAGGCATGGCCTGGTGGAGCATGAATTTCGCGAATTGCTAAGCGAAGGTTTCGACAAATTTTGGCGGGACCAGCCGGATATCGATACCTTCTCCAATCGTGAGGATGACTCCGAACTGGAACTCGTCGACCACGAATCGATGGATGTCACAACGGCCCTTGAAAACATGATCAGCAGAACGGTTGGACATCATCGCGCCCAGCTCTACGCACTGGGCCAGCGTCTGAGCGTGGTAAGCGGCGGCCGCAGTGTCAAACACAAGCAGATACCATCAGGTCCGCACCACCTCGCCCATGCCTTCAGCGAGGCTGTCGACGCCCTGGGGCTGGAACCAAGAATAAAGGTCATCATCCTCGCCCTGTTTGACAAATATGTGCTCAAACAGCTGGGCTCGATATACGAAGATTTCAACAACAGCCTGAAAGAGGCCGGGGTACTGCCCCACCTGCGTCCGGCCATCCAGAAATCCCCCGACAGGGGCGTTGCAGAGAGCGGGAACGAGGAGCAAGCGGAACAGCAGGAGCAGACCCAGGAAGAGCTTGGGGAAGAGCTGTTCGGTTCGATCCTCGATATGATGGCCAGCAGGCGACGCACCTCTCCCGAGAAACGTGCCGCCAAGGAAGCTTCCGCAAAGGCCGCTGGGCGTCAACCCGGAAGCGTACCCCCCGCGACTCAGGAGAACCTGGTTACGGCACTCAGCAATATCCAACCGACACAACGCTCCGACCTGATTCCGGATATCAATGCATCCGGCACCGCGATATCCAATATCGAAATCGACGAACAGTTCCTCATCCGGGTAAAACATACCCTCGCAGAAGAGCGCCATAAACTCTACACAGAGGTTGGTGCGGATCGCCTGGAGGCGGCTGACGAGGATACCATCGACCTGGTTGGCATGCTCTTCGAGTACATGCTCAACGATCCGGTTCTTCCCGCCGTGGCCAAGGCCCTGATCAGCCATCTGCATACGCCCTACCTCAAAGTTGCGATCATCGACCGCAGGTTGCTGACCGACAGCAGCCATGAAGCGCGGCAGCTCCTCGATTCCCTGGTCGAGGCCGGCAGTCACTGGATCGACGAACGCAATCTGAAACGGGGCATCTATCCCGATATGCAGAATGTCATCGACCGCGTGCTGAAGGAGTTCTCCGATAATGTGAGTCTCTTCGGCACCCTGCTGGAGACATTCAAGAAGCGCATGGACGAGTTCAGGCGCAAGTCCGACATTCTGGAAAAACGCGCCCAGGACTCCATCAAAGGCAGGGAAAAACTAAATATTGCCAGACAGCGCGCATCCCAGGAGATGCGGGCTCGCTCCTTCAGCGAAAACCTGCCGCAACCGGTTAAGGAGTTCCTGGAGAAAACCTGGGTGGACAAACTTGTTTTCGTACTCTTGCGTCATCCTGACGGCGAAATGAGCGAAGACTGGAAGGAGGCACTGCGCATTGCCGACGAGATCGCCTGGGCATTCGAACCCAAGGATAAGAGCGAACGTGAAGAGTTGGAGAAATCGCTGCCCGATTTGAGAAAAGCGATCGAGGATGGACTCGCCTCCCTGGGTGGATTCCATCAAGAGAAGAGCCAAGTGCTGTTTGGTCTGCTCAGTAGTGCTGAAACCACCACCATCGCCTCCGAACAGGCTGTGAAATCGGTAAAAAGTTCGGAAACCGTGGTACCGATTTCGGATAAGGTTGCGGCGGAAGAGACTCCGGCAAAACCTGTTGCCGTGGAATCCGCCATAGAGCCTTCAGAGGAAGAGGAGATTCCTGAAGACGAAGAGGCAATGATGGAAAAATTGCGCAAAATCAAGTTCGGTACCTGGTTTGAAATCCGCGATGCGCAGAGCGGTGAGTTGCAAAAGGTCAAACTGTCTTGGCTCAGCCCATTGACAGCCTCCTGCATGTTTGTCGACCGGGCCGGTGTACAGACGGCCATCAAACCGTTAAGAACTTTGGCGCAAGAGATACTGAAAGGCGAATCGACGATCCTTGAGGACAGCAGTGATCCTTTTGTCGAGAGAACGTTGCATGCCATCAGACGTATGCTTCAGCGCTCCTTGAAAACAACAGACGACATAGCCAGTGAACTCATCGATGATGAGGAAAACGAGGGCAAAGAGGTCCGCTAAGGACGTAGGATTAGGATTCATGCAAGAACAACGTCAGTCCCCGCGTAAAGTAGCCAACGAAGTACTTATCATTGCGGATCAAATTACAGGCAGTCACATTGGACGTGTGGTTAACATCAGCGCTGAAGGTCTGATGTTGTTAAGCAACGAGCCTATGGTCACCGGTTCGGTCTACCAACTCAATCTGTTGCTTCCGGTTCCGAAGAAAAACAGAGAGAATCTCTCTTTCACCGCAGAAGCGGTATGGTGTACCGAAGCCTCGCAACCGGAAAGTTACTGGAGCGGCTTCCATATCATCGACATAGACGCCGATGATGTGCTGATCATCGATGAACTGATCCTTGACTGGCATTCACAGTAGCTCCCAGCGCGATATTGGGGTCCTCCTTGACCCATTGAAAACCATACCCTAAAACGATTCGGGAGCGGCATTCGAATGAATTACCGCCTCGCCTTCGCAACACTCCTGGTGATCATCGTCTGGGCTCTCATGGCAGCAGGGTTCAAGCCCTCGCCAATCCCCACGGTCGAACAACTGCTACCAGCTGAGACCCTGGATAAGCCGAAGCAGGTACGTGATTCATTGAACCGGTCTACCCAGTTCGCCCTGCTCAATCTTCCCGACTCGCTGGAGTCGGAATCGAAAAGGCGTCTGCTGCAGCAACTCCAAGTTTCAATCCCCGGCCTGCGGGTTCTCTGTATCAGTTCTCCGCTTCCTGGCGATACCCCGACGTCCCCCCAGCTCAATCTCCAGGATTGCGCCAACCACGTGCTTACTCACAACGACACAATCCTGCTCTGGCGCAGCCTCTCCAGGCAGCAGAGTGAGCCACTGCGTCCGCTCCACCAAGAAATAGCACACCAGATCTCCAGCAACCTCGCACCTGCCGTGATTGAGCACAGCCTGCTCTTTGCACCGGAAACGGTACGCACAGCATCCTGGCAGGCCGCCGCTGACGATCTGCACCGTATCGCCCCCCTGCTTGGATTGATAATCGTTGTGGTCCCGCTATTCGCCTTAAGGTCGATGACTGCCGCCGCTTTCATTTTTGTCAACGCCGGAGTGACCACCACGACCACCCTCCTGTTGTTCAACCATAGCCTCGAGGGCGGATTCAATGCATTGCTACTAGCCGTCGTACCCCTGGTCTGGGCAGTTTCATCCATGGATGCCGCACACCTGGTTGAGCGCGTTAGTGATCATCGGAGGCGGGGTATCGCCGCACCTTTGCATCGAGCCATGCGTGAGTTGGCCGCACCCTGTTCGATAACCACGGTCACCACCTTTATCGGGTTTGCCGCATTGTCGATGCAAAGCGACTCGCCCCTGCTGCGCAGTTTCGGATTGACAGCGGCGACCGGTACCCTGCTTGCCATCACTTTTACCTTTCTCCTCGGCTGGCTGTTACTGCGCCATGACATCGCACGCCGGACGCCAGCCAAAACAATCAATATCCTTGCCTCGGCAAGTCATGGAATCGTGCAAAAATCCATCCATCATCCTGTTGTCATACTGACCCTGTGGACGTTGCTTGTGGTTGCAATCACACCCTTTGCCACCCAAGTCTCGACACACACCCCGTACCCAAACATTTTTTCCCATGACCACAAGTTGAGTAACCCGGTGAAGAGACTGCAGCATCTTCTCGGTAGCGACTTGCGCCCACTCAGTATCTACCTGGTTGCAGAGAAACAGAGCGGCCACGACAAGCAGCGACTACTGCATGCGCTCAGTGCCACCACCGACTATGTGAGCAAACTACCCGAGGCCCGTCTTGTCCTGCCCATAGCGATCATCAAGACGGTTTGCGATAACGGCTGTAGCGATATGGCGCAGATTGCAGACCTGGGTATAGTGCCGGTTGAGCACGCCGGACCGGCCCGTATAGATATATTTTTTAAACCCCACAATCTCGAAAGACAGCGGGAGATCATTACCTGGCTCGATAACTTCGATCAAACCATGCTGGGACACCACCAGCTGGTCTACGATGGCCCAGGTTATCTCTACCCCACTGTGGAATTGCTCGGTGTATCTGGCGCTGTAAGCGGTCTCCTCTGGTCGCTCAGCGGGGTAGTGCTTATTCTTGTGTTTGTGTTCCGCAGAGCCGGCTTAGTGATTCCCGCCCTCTTGGTGACCCTGCTGCCGCTTTGGCTGGTGGTCGGTTTTATGGGCATGACCGGGATCGACTGGTCCCTCGCCCTGTTGGGCGTACCTGCAATTCTCTTTGGACTCGCGGTTGACGATACTGTCCACCTGCTGTGGCACAGAAACTCCCATGGTTCGCTGCGGCGAATCCTGCGCCACAATGCCCTCAGAAGCGGTGCCGCATTGACAGCAACCACACTCATGCTCTGTTTCAGCGTCGCCACGCTGATCCTCTCATCGCTCCATGCCAACCAGGAGATAGCGCTCCTGCTTGCGGTTGGCATGGCGCTGGCGCTGCTTATCGATTTGACACTTCTGCCCGCAGTTGTCAGCTTGTGGAGACGCAAATCACCTCGATTACGGCCGTGAAGATGACCGCGCCGCCGGCGTTCATTCTGACTTCGACCCTTGCCCCGGGTGCTGAGCTCGTACTGGCGCTCAACGCCGAGACAATCGCTGAAAACACCTCGTCGTGGGATGTCACCACACCATCCACGCTGTAGACCAGCGTGCTCAGGTCCGTTGCGGGTGTGATACCCTCGGCAGTGAAGGTGTTTCCGGCGGAACTTCCGCTGACCAATGCCCTGAAACGCAGATGGTAGGTTGTACCCTGGTGAGCTGCCTTGATCTCCTTACGATAGGTACCTGCGACAGGAAAACCCTCGCCTACACCGAAGCTGCTGTTGTTGAATCCATCCGCACAGATCCCCGCATTGCCGAACAGCACCAGGTTGGTGATATTGGGTGCCGTTGCCGGGTCGAGACCGATGTTCGAAAGGCTTATCTCATTCACGTTGTCGGCCGGATTCCAAAACCCCTCCAGGCCGCATTTCTTACGATAGATATCACTGTCGCTGCCATTGAAGGGGAGATCGAGATAGACCAGGGTGCCCGACTCCAATGCGGTGCGCAATGCACTGATGGCGCTCGCGTCAGTCAGAATATCCTGTGTCGGGCACGGGGTGACGCCGGGACTGTCCGCTGTCTGCAGTACCAGATTGCCGGAGATGGTATCGCCGCCGCCATCGCCGGATGATCCGTCACCGTTGCCATCTCCCGTGTCACCGCTGTCCGTAGTGGTATCACTATCGCCATTGTCGTCGTCATCCCCCGGACATCCACTTAAAACCAGTGCAACAGAGAACATCAAGAACAGCAGCAACAACCTTTTTTTCATCATCCACCTCGGTATTAAACGATCAAAATCCGTGCGTTTTTCCGCACATTCTTCTTTATGGAAGTTTGGGTAAACCGGCGGTTCCCCAGACCGCTATCCATATAACCCTAGCAGGGATTTTCAATTCTCCAATTCAAGCCGGCACGGCGGTGGCTGTTGCGCCAGCCGCTCCGCCCAACGCTCTGTAGGGAAGAGATGGTATGGCAGCGCCGGAAACAGTCCCGCTTTTTTCATCGCCGCCCAGCAGATGGAAGGGAAGCCAATCAGCGGAAGATAGAGCGGGCCAAGCAGCAGGGACTGTCGATAGTGGCCATACTCGTGACGCAGCAGATGATGGCTGCCGGAAACTGCCTGATAGAAGAGATAGGGCCCCAAACTCACCCCCCCTCGCAGCCTGTTGTAGCGTATAACATGCACGCCCCGCCAGGACCCCATTTCCTCGGCTTGGCAGTCGAGCAAGCCCTTCACTGCATGCGACCAGCAGAAACCGCACAACGTCTGCGGCAGACACCAGGTCCAGCTCAACAGTTTGTAGCTAAGACTCACCATTCGTCGCGCCTTGGGTTTGGAAATTCGTTTTCAGGTTGCCTGCACCTGAGATTGAGTATAGTGAATACAGGAAGGGATCGCCGCCGGCTAGTTGAGCATCGCCAGACGATTGCGTTCGAATTCGTTCAGCACTTTTTTAACGTAGTTTTGCGTCTCTCGATAGGGGGGGATCTTCTTGCCGTATTTAATTACCGCATTCTCACCCGCATTGTAGGCCGCAAGAGCGAGCTTGATATCGAACTCGAACATTTGCAACAGATCCTTGAGGTATTGCGCGCCCCCCTGCAGGTTCTGTTGCGGATCATATGAGTCATCGACACCGTACCGATCGGCGGTCTGGGGCATCAGCTGCATCAATCCGCGGGCCCCTTTCTTGGAAATGGCCTTGGTATCGTAGGCCGATTCGACCATCACCACGGCATGCAGTAAACCGGGGTGCAGATGGAGCTGCTTGGCGACCTTTTCGATGAGCGGGGTTAGCCTGGCCTTGTTCTTGCGCAGCAAAGCCAGACTGTAGTTGCTGTGGCTTTTACGCTTTTTCTTCCCGCTGCGCCAGAGCAAACGGTAGTTGCCCTTCATCGGCTTATCCGTGAAATGGACACTGCCGTCGGCACCCTTGTATTTGTAGATCTCCGCGTTTACTGAAAGGGGCAGACAGAAACAGACCCCCAGCAGGATTAGCTGAGTAAGGGAAAATTTACCTGTCAACGATCTGAATATCACGCTTTCCGCCCTTGTGGACCCGATTAAGCAAATTGTCGGCAAAAATCAGTGAAACTTGAAATCCTTAGGTTCGCCTGCTCAAGCGCCGCAACATTTCTTGTATTTCTTTCCGCTACCGCAGGGACAGGGATCGTTTCTGCCTATTTTCGGCTGTGAGCGTTTCTCCGTCTTTGGTGCAACAAGCTCGCCGTCGACAAAATACCAGTCACCATCCTGTTTGCGAAAACGGCCCAACTCGTGGTGAGGCCTGACCATCCCCTGATCCTTGTAGGTGGCGATGAACTCCACGCTACCCTCTTCGTCAGACTCTCCCCCGCCCTCTACTGCGACGATTTCCAGACCCAACCATTGTGCAGCCTCCGCCCAACGCCTTGTCGCCTCCACGTCGTGGTCGTGGCGGTGCTCCGGGTGCAGGGATTGATGCAGAAACTCGGCCTTCTTCGTGACGAAGGCGCTGTAGCGTGCGCGCATCAGCATTTCCGCACTCCCGGCTTTTACACTACCCTCATGGATCGGTCCGCAGCACTTCTCGTAGGTGACGCCAGATCCACAATAACATCCGCTCATCCTCTCCTCCAGCTCAGCAATTATCATGCGGGAACAATAACATAGCACCGGTTCAACACCAAGAGAGCAGTCCCCTTCCGGAGTGCCGCCACAGCTGTTGTCACTATTTTCCCAGATACGATGCAATTGCAACTCGGGGATCAGCAGTTAAGCCACACGGAACCTTGACATGGTCATTGGTTTGACAGATCAGCGGGAAAATAAAAAAAGGTGGGTAATCACCCACCTTTGAGGGCCTCTATCACTGAGGCAATAGACTGGAAAGGGCGGAATGATTTCTGCTTGAGTCCGCCTCTAATCAGTTAACCGGTATTAGGCATTCCCTGAAATCATTCCTACGCAACAAACTCTAACACCGTCCGATTACAGCATGATGACAAAACGCCGTCGATTCACCCGGTAATGCCAAGGCTACAGGCCCATCTCCCTGATACGTTTCAGCAGGCGTTTCACGGATACCGGGTAGGCAGTCCCCAACTCCTGGGCAAACAGGGAGATCCGCAACTCCTCCAGGCCCCAGTGAATCTCCTCAATGCGATCATCGATGCGGCCGCTCTCCCTGCACTGGTGATGCCACTGCTCCCATCTCTGCTGCAGTTCAACCATCTCAGCCATACGCTGCTGGTCACGACGTGCGGCGTGTGGGAGCTTCTCAAGCCGTTTCAAGATCCCTTTCAGGTACCTGGGATAGTCATCCAACCGCGCATCCGGCACCTCTTGCATAAAACCGCGATGGACCAGACGGTCGAGCTGCTGCCGCACATCCATCACCGAACTCATCCAATTGACCTGGGTGATCGAACTGATCGCTTTTCTTACCTTGTGGCTCAACTCCAGAATCTTCAGCAACTGCTCGCAGCTGCTGTTCGCCTGCGCCATCAAGCCACCCCGCCTGCTGTTGAGGCGCTCCTCGAAGCTGTGTGAATCACGTATCTCGGGGAGGCCGTCGAGGAAGGTACGATCGATAATCAGAGAGACCAGTTCCTCTTCAAGGTCCTGCCGTGTTGCTGTCCGGCCCTCATCGCCACCGGGTACCTTGGCATAGAGCAGGCGCATTCTTTCGAGCTGATTGAGATTCTTGCGTAGATAACGCACCTCTTTGGGGATCTTTAACATCAACAGTCGCCGCACTCCTCCCTGATGGGCCTGCCGGGCATTGCTCTGGGCATCGAGCAGGCGGATCGCCACGCTCTCCCCTTCATCGACCAGGGCAGGATATCCCTGCAGATCGATCCCGCCCTGCGCTATGCAAAGGCGATCCGGCAGCGATTCGAAATCCCATGTCTTGAGTCCACTGCGTTCAAAACCTGGGGAGTTGAGGTGGCGGTGCCGAGCCTGGGGCTGAGTGGCATGATGTCGCTTCAGGGCGCCAAGATCACGCCCCTGCTCCAGGGTGTTGCCATCCTCGTCGACCACCCGCAGACGCATGCGCAGATGGTTTTCGATCTCACCTTCCGACCAGGCATCCTCCGGCACATGGACCCCGCTGAGCGCTTTCAGGCGCTCGCCCAGGACCTGAATCAAGGGCCTCTCGCTGACGGTAAGTTCCGCGAGGCAGGCATCGGCAAAATCGGGTACCGGGACAAAGCTGCGCCTCAGTGCTTTCGGCAATCCCCGGATCAGCGAGATCACCCGCTCTCGCAACAGGCCAGGCACAGACCACTGTAGACGCGACTCTGTTATCTGATTGAGCACATCCTGGGGTACAACCAGGGTGATCCCATCCTCGGCACTGCCCGGTTCAAAGTTGTACTCCAGGGGCAACCGCATGCCATTGATATCAAGGTGGTCGGGAAACTGTTCGCTGGAGGTACGCTGGGATTCCTCGCGCATCAAATCGGATTCATCCATGTACAACAGCTTCGACGCTTTTCCGGTCTGCTGTCGCAGCCACTTTTCAAACCCCGGCGTGGTCGAGACAGCCTCGGGAAGCCGTTGATCATAGAAGGCGTAGATGCGCTCTTCATCCACCAGGATGTCACGCCGTCTAGACTTCGCCTCCATGTCGTGAATCGCCTCTATCAGCTGCTGGTTGTGACGCCAAAAGGGTGCACGGGTCTGAAAATCACCATCCACCAGCGCGGAGCGGATGAAGATCTCCCTTGCCACCACCGCATCGATGGGCGAGAAGTTGATCTTGCGGCGGGGAATCAGGGTGATGCCGAACAGGGTGACCTTTTCATAACCGGCAACCTGACCACGCTTTCTCTCCCAGTGGGGTTCTGAGTAGTTGCGCTTGAGCAGATGCCCCGCCGCACGTTCTACCCACTCCGGTCGTATCGCCGCGACGGTCCGCGCATAGAGTCTGCTGGTCTCCACCAACTCCGCCGCCATCACCCATTTCGGTTGCTTTTTGTGAAGTCCCGATCCGGGGTAGATGAAGAACCGCGTATTCCTCGCTCCCAGGTAGTCATGGCTCTTGCTTTTCAAACCGATATGACTCAACAAACCACTCAACAGGGCACGGTGTATCTCTTCATAACCCGCCTCGGTGTTACTCTCGCGAAATCCCATTTCATGCAGCTGACCACGTAACTGGCGATGAATGTCGTGCCACTCCTGAACCCGGTTCCAGGAGAGAAAGTTGCGCTTGCACCAACGGTGAAACTTATTCTTGGAAAGGTGTTTCCGCTGCTCCTCAACCTCATCCCAGAGTGCCAGGTAGGCCATGAAATCGGACTCTTCATGGCGGTGTTTGGCATGGGCTTCGTCCGCCTGCTGCTGCTTCTCCAGCGGGCGCTCCCTGGGATCCTGCACGCTGAGTGCGGCGGCGATCACCATCACCTCCTTGAGACAGTGAGTATGGGCTGCGGCGAGAAGCATCCGACCGATACGCGGATCCACGGGGAGCCGGGCAAGCTGTTTTCCCAGTCGTGTGACCCGGCGCTCACCGGCGACCGCACCTATCTCTACCAGTATCCTGTAACCGTCCTTGATGAGACGATGATCGGGAGGATCGATAAAGGGGAAATCGCTGATCTCTCCCAACCCAAGCAACTTCATCTGCAGGATGACGGAAGCGAGATTGGTGCGCTGGATCTCCGGCTCGGTAAAGGGGCGGCGGGCAGCGAAGTCCTCTTCCGGGTAGAGGCGGATACAGACCCCTGACGCGACACGGCCGCAACGACCCTTGCGCTGATCGGCCGAGGCCTGGGAGATACGCTCAACGGGGAGACGCTGAACCTTGCTGCGATGGCTGTACCGACTGATACGCGCAAATCCCGTATCGATGACATAGCGTATGCCCGGTACGGTCAGGGAGGTCTCGGCCACGTTGGTGGCGAGCACGATCCGCCGGCTGGAATGGGCCTTGAACACCCGGTTCTGCTCCTCGATACTCAGACGCGCATAGAGTGGCAGCACTTCGGTGGCCGGCAGTCTGTGCTTGCGCAGTGTCTCCGCGGTCTCGCGAATCTCCCGCTCGCCACTCAGAAAGATCAAGATATCGCCCCGGTCGATCAGCGACAACTCATCCACCGCATCCACGATCGCCTGTTGCAGGGGATCGTCCCTTTCACTCTCGCCGGCCTCTGCCGACGGTCGATAACGCAGTTCCACCGGGTAGGTACGCCCGGATACCTCGATGATCGGCGCGTTATTGAAATAGTCGGAAAATCGCTGTGGATCGATAGTCGCCGAAGTGATGATCAACTTCAGGTCCGTGCGTTTGAGAATCAGCCTTTTCAAGTAGCCAAGGATGAAATCGATATTCAGACTGCGCTCATGGGATTCGTCTATGATAAGCGCATCGTACTGGTTGAGATAGGGATCCTGCTGGATCTCCGCCAGCAGTATTCCGTCAGTCATCAGCTTGATGTAGCTATGGGGACCGACACGGTCGCTGAAACGCACCTTATAGCCAACCGCCTGGCCAGTTGCCGAATCCAGTTCACTCGCCACGCGACTCGCCAGAGTCCTTGCCGCGACCCGTCGAGGCTGGGTATGGCCGATATATCCCGAGATCCCGAGACCGGCATCGAGGCAGATCTTGGGCAGCTGTGTCGACTTGCCCGATCCGGTCTCTCCGCAAAGTACCACAACCTGGTGCGACTGAATCAGTTGCCTGATCTCGTCCACCCGCTGGCTGATAGGCAGGGCCTCGGGGTAACTGATCCGCGGTAGCCGTTCACGGCGCTGATCCAACCACTGTTGAGAGGCCCTGATGGAGTGCCACAGCTTCAACAATCCCTGGGAACAGTCGTCCCCCCTCGCCTCTCGCTTGCGCAGGCCGCGAAGTCGCTGATAGAGGCGGTACCGATCCTGCAGCATGCAGTGCTTGATCTCCTGCGGATCGGGAAAATCGCTAAGCGTCGAGCTCACGTTAACTCTATGGGAGGTTTAAGGTTGATATAAATGGGTGAACCGATAGTCAAAGGCACCGACTGGAAACCGTCGGCGCTATCTTACCATTATATGAATCGCGCTTGGTTTCTCTATGCCCGGACAGGAGCATGACGACAGCAGCGCGCGCCAAGAGTGTGGAGATAGCCACCCAGTAGCAGAAGAACCGCGGTGCGGCGAGGCGCACCGCATTGAGACTCGATTCAGGATATTGCCGAAGGTCCTCGACTAATGCCCGCCACCCTTCAGTGCGGTAACCATGCCCTCGATTGTATCCTTTGCGTCACCGAATATCAGCGAGGTGTTGTCCTGATAGAAAAGGAGATTGTCTACGCCTGAGTAGCCGGGATTCATCGAGCGCTTGAGAAAATAGACCTGTCTCGACTTGGCTGCTTCCAGGATCGGCATGCCGTAGATCGGACTTGAGGCGTCTGACTTGGCTGCCGGGTTGACAACATCGTTGGCGCCCACCACCAGGGTGACATCGGCGGTGGGGAACTCCGGATTGACCTCATCCATCTCCATGACATGATCGTAGGGAATGTCAGCCTCCGCCAACAGCACATTCATATGTCCCGGCATCCGCCCCGCCACCGGATGGATGGCAAACTTGACCCCCACCTCATTCTCTTCAAGGAGTTCCATCAGCTCCTTCAGGGCGTGCTGTGCCTGGGCCACCGCCATACCGTATCCGGGGACGATAAGGACCTTGTTGGCATCCTCCATCCAGTAGATGGCATCTTCCACCGAGGCCGATTTGACACCCTTTTCAGCGGCCACGCCAGCGGCACTGGGCGCGCTGTCAGACTCACTGCCAAATCCACCGAAGACGACATTGATGATCGAGCGATTCATCGCCCGGCACATGATGTAGGAGAGTATGGCACCGGAAAAACCGACTAAGGCACCGACGATGATCAGCAGCAGATTCCCAAGGGTAAAGCCGGTTGCCGCCGCGGCCCATCCCGAATAACTATTGAGCATGGAGATGATAACCGGCATGTCCGCACCGCCGATGGGTATGATCAGGGTGAAACCCAAAATGAAAGCGAGCAGAGTTATCAGTACCAGCGACGTCATGCTCTCCGTCAAGGCGAAATGCACGCCCAGGGCGACGGTAACCAGGGCGATAGCCGCATTCAGCATATGCTGCCCCTTAAATTTTACCGGCGCACCGCTGACCAGTCCCTGGAGCTTGGCGAAGGCCACCACCGAACCGGAAAAGGTGATCGCGCCGATGATGATCCCCGCGGACAGCTCACCCATCATCACCGGGTCGAGACTGCCGGCAGCATCATGATTGAGAAAGGTGCCGATAGCGACCAATACCGCAGCCATACCGACGAAGCTGTGCAAAGCCGCTACCAGCTGAGGCATTGCGGTCATCTGTACCCTTGAGGCGAGAACCGTACCAATTACCGCACCGACAAGGACACCGACAACGATAAAACCGTAGGAGTGCACTTCATTGCCCAACAGGGTGGCAACGATGGCGATAGCCATGCCTGCCATGCCCAGATAATTACCGCGACGGGCCGAGGCAGGGTGAGTCAGGCCTTTAAGGGCCAGGATAAACAGGATTGCGGATATCAGGTAGGCAATCGCTTGGGTGTTTGCTGAAATCTCCATCGCTCAGGTTCTCACTTATCTTTTTTCTTGAACATGGCCAACATCCGGTTGGTTACCAGGAACCCGCCGAAGACGTTGATCGAAGCCAACAATACCGCGATAAAGCCGAAAATCTCTGCCGCGGTACCCACATTCTCCAATCCGGTGACCAATAGGGCGCCGACAATGATGATCCCTGAGATGGCGTTGGTCAGCGCAACCAGCGGGGTGTGCAACGATGGCGTTACCCCCCATATCACGTAGTAACCGATGAAACAGGAGAGGACGAAAACATATAGTGCTACCAGTGTATCAGGCATAGGATCACTCTTGAGTTGGTCGTTATGGTGTCATTGTGCGGGCATTAAGACTCGGGTCTTAGGCGCATAGCCTGGGTAATCTCATCTTCTTCGAGATCCTTCAGTACCAGACCGTCATCACCTTTATCCACCATGATATTGAGTAGATTCATGATATTTCCGCCATAGAAGGTGCTGGCGTCGGCAGCCACCATGGAGGGATAGTTGGTATGGCCGACAATCGTCACGCCATGCTTGACAACCACCTTATCTGCCTCGGTCAGGGGGCAGTTCCCGCCCGTTGCCGCCGCCAGGTCGATCACCACCGATCCATCGCGCATATTCTCGACCACCTCTTCGGTTACCAGGACCGGTGCCGGACGACAGGGAATCAACGCAGTGGTGATAATGATATGGGCCTTGCTCAACTCATCGGCAAGGGCCTGCTGCTGTTTTGCCTTGGCCTCTTCCGATAGCTCTTTCGCATAACCTCCCTCGCCGGAACCGCTCTCACCGATATCGAGCTCTATCGCCTTTGCCCCAAGGGATTCGATCTGTTCCTTGGTTTCGGGACGAACATCATAGGCGAGCACTTCGGCACCGATACGTTTCGCGGTGGCGATTGCCTGCAGACCGGCGACCCCGGCGCCCAGCACAACAACCCGGGCCGGCTTGGCGGAACCCGCCGAGGTCATCATCAAGGGTAAAAAACGCCCATAGTGGAGTGCCGCTTCGATTACCGCACGATATCCCGCGATATTGCTTTGTGAAGAGAGAGCATCCATCGCCTGAGCCCTGGAGATCCTGGGAACCTTCTCCATCGCGAGATAGACGACATCCTTATCCAGAAGGGATTTCAGGGTTTCATCAATCTCGCAGGATTCAGCATGGGCAATGAGTATTGTCCCCTTGGGAAGATCGGCTGCCTCGCTTGCGGAAGGCTTGCGTACACGAACCAGGATGTCGGCACCCATGACGTCGGCAGCGGCTACGATATCCGCACCTGCATCACGATACTGATCATCGCTGAAGTCTGCGCTTTCGCCAGCCCCCGCGGTGACCTTGATCGTAAAACCCTTAGCGGTCAGTTTTTTAACAATGTCCGGAGAAAGCGCGACACGCTTTTCCCCCGGTGCAGATTCCTTCAACAGGCCTATTTTCATCTGTTTTTTTACTCAGCCAAATTTGGATCGTATTCGTACTCTGTTAAGCGCGCTCCATTATCCAGACTAACGCCTTGATTCACAAGATTGGTTCCCGGTGACCGAAGTGCCGCTGCCGGTGTTCCCGACAACAGCTTGCCCTACTGCCCGAAAACAATATTTTTTATTTATAAATCAATTGCATATCCTGTATTCTACAAGATAACAATCGGCGCTTGAACGCTTGCTGGGGGAATCAAATACAGGTAATAAGTATAGCTAAATGTATTCTTTTTTTGGGATTTTTTTCACATTTTTTTCCACAGTTTTTGGGGCTATAGGTCGCCGGATGGGGCCATGACCCGACTCCTTACTATCCATTGCCTCTGCAACTCAAGAAATCATCACCCTCATCCGTCACATCCTGATGCGCGGTTGTCGAGGATCAAAAATCAGCACAACGAGCTATTCAGACAACTTCTCGGAGGGAGGGTTTGGCTGCAACGTGACATGGAAAGGAATCAAAGGGCAAGTGGGTCGATCGGGTTTCGGGATCGCACCTAATAGTAGGTACCGTAGTAGTTGTCACCCCTGGCTTCCCTGCTCTTGTTCAGTACCAGACCGATCGCCTTCTCATGGTCCAATCGGGAGAGCGTATCCTTGATCGCCTCAACAGGTGTCTGCCCCGCCTCAACAACAATCAAGATCTGCCCCATGTGCTGGTTGAGCACGATCGACTCGCTGGTTGAGAGGACCGGCGGTGAATCAAAGATTATAATCCTGTTCTGATACCTGACGGCCACCTCATCCAGCAACTCCTCCATCTCCTTGCTGGCGAGCAGTTCCGTCGATTTCTCCGATCTTTTTCCGGCGGCAATGATCTTCAGCCTCGGGATCTGTGTTTCCAGTATCACGTCACCCACAGTGCAGCTCTTGTCTTCAAGCAGATCGATGAGTCCCTTCTCGTCTTCGAGACCGAGCAGTTTGCTCAGAGAGTAGCGCAGAACATCTCCATCTATAAGTAACACTGTGGAATCGAGTTCCGTGGAAATACTCAATGCCAGATTTAACGCGGTGAAGGTTTTTCCTTCCGACGGCAGTGAACTGGAGACGGAAATCAGATTACCGTGCTCTATTGGTGCAGCACCTTTCCCCAGCGCATTCATGATGAGGGGGCGCTTTATGATGCGATACTCTTCTGAGAGCTGCTTGTTGCCTGCATGGGGTACTATGTAGCCGACTCTCGAAAGGGATTCGTAATTCAGTTGAATCTTTTTCGCTTTGCCGTCACTTAGCGAAGGTGTCTCCTTGCCCAGCGGTAGAGTCGGCTCGGCAGCCTGCGGCTCAATGCCAACAGTCGGCTCGGGAGTCAGCTGTTCACCGCCAACAGTCGGTTCGGTAGCCTCCGGTTCACCGCTGACAGCCGGTTCGGGCGCCCGCTGTTCAACGCTATCGGCCAGTGTAGTGGCTGCCTGTACCTGTGTTGCGCCTACCGGTACAGCCGGCTTTTCACGCTCTTCCGCCTCAGCCGGCTTTATCTCCCTGGTCCTGTTTTTATCCGACCTGGTTTTGGCTAACCTTTCAATGGCTTTCTCAATGCTGCTCATCTAAACCGCTTTCCTATGGCTGGGAGGTGTTAAAACCATGTTTCCGGAATTATCAATACATCTCCTGGCATCATCTTAACATTAGCAGAAATATCTCCATCTCTAATCAAATCATCCAGGCGGACACGGTACTGGGTAGTTTTACCATTGACCTTCCTCACAACCGTGGCTTTGTTTCCGGCGGCGAACTCTGTCAATCCACCCACAGCGATGATGACATCGAGCAGTGTCATTCCATCCCTGTAGTTAATGGATTGTGGCTGAGAGGCCTGGCCGACCACACGCACCTGTTCGGTATAACGACCGACGAAGTTCGTCACGCTCACCGTTACCTTGGGCGACTTGACGAATTTGGAGAGTTTTCCTTCCAGGGTTCTCGCCAAATCGGTGGGGGTTTTCCCACTCGCTGGCAGATCCTCCACCAGGGGCGTCGTGATCATACCATCGGGGCGTACCACCACTTCGGTCGACAGCTCACTGTCACCCCAGACGAATACATTGAGGGTATCCCCGGGCCCAATCACATAGAGCGGAGAGTCCGGTCCGACCACTGTACTCGGCACCTGGCTCGACGCAGGCATCTCCGGCGGGGTTGCACAGCCCACCACCATGAGCGTCGCGAGAACCCAGAGGAAGAGTATTAATTTATTGTAACCTTTTGATAACATATTGCTTTCCTGATATTCAATGATGTTAATCCTAGCTATTCTAACCCTTAATTTGAGAGATCTCACTCAAAAGCTTCTTTGCCTCGTCTGATTCGGGAAACTCCCGATATTCATCAATGATAGTCACTAACACCTTTTCCGCATCTTTCACCTTACCCGTTTCCGCCAGCATAACGGCATAGTGGTAAAGAATGGACGGATCCGAGGCGCCCTCCACCACCGGTCTCAAAAGTTGCAGAGCGGTCGCCGAATCTCCCGACCGATGGAGCAACCACGCATATGTATCCACCACTGCGGCTGAGCTATTACCGGATATATCGTAGGCCTGTTTTGCCAACTCTAGCCCCTTTTGCGGTGCCTGCTCGAAATTCAACAGTGCTGAATTGTTGAGGGCCACTATGTTTCGCGGGTTGGCCTGTAACAGATCAGCATAGAGTTTGATTGCTTTCCCCGCTTCCCCCGCCGACTGGTAGACGATTGCCAGCGCCAACTCTGCCTGTTGATGCTCTTTGTGGACTTGTTTCCATTTCGTCAGCAAATTAATTGCACTGTTATAATCGTTGTTTTTTATATACAGATCGGACAGCTGCTGCACTAACACGAAAGGTCCTTGCGGCGTAGCATGGGCATCAAGCACCTTGATAGCCTTCTCCCGTTCCCCCCTTGCCTCATGGTAGTTGGCTTGCAGTGTGATCCCCACAAATCGGGTCTTGTTGTCATCCAACAGTCTGTTAATGATCATCTCCGCCTGTTGGTGATTGCCCGCCCCCATTTCCAACTTGTAACGCAACAGTTTGCCTTTTAGGTTCGCCGGGTTCTCGGTTTCCAGCTTTTGCAGGGTTTCACGTGCGGCGTCTACATCACCCCGCGAAGCCTGAAGATCAGCAAGTTGTAGATAGGCCATCTCGTTCTGCGGATTATCCTCCAACAGCTTTCTGATCGTCGCTTCGGCCTCGTCGTAGTTACCTCCCTGTTGCTCGAGCATGGCCAACATGGACCTGATGGCAGGGTTACCGCTCTCTTGCAGGCTCTTGTCGTCGAGGTAGACTGCCGCCTTTTCAGGCTCCTTTCTGCGCAGATGGTATCTCGCAAGTATGACCCTCGGGAGCCATGGATTGTGCCCGGACTCAACCGCTTTCTCCAACCAACCCAGGGCCTCTTTCTGCTTGCCCGAGCGTTCGCTTATCTGTGCCAGCAGCATCATTGCATTGACGTTCTGCGGTTCCCTCGCCAGGACCAGATTCAGCCTATCGCCAGCTGCGATCAAACGGCCGTCTTCCAGATCCATTCTTGCAAGCGCAAGCTGACCGGGAATGAATGCGGAATTTGCATTTACGGCATCGGTCAAATAACGTCGTGCGCTGGTACGATTTCCCGAATTGAGTTCAATAAGAGCGCGTAGATGAAGATCCTCGGTACGCCCACCCTCCCTTTCCAAGAGTTGATCGGAAAGCTTGCGTGCCGAAACGAAATCCCCTTTTTTTATGTAGGAAAGGATCAATAACGTATCTCTTTTGCTGGACTGGCCAACCCATTTATCCTCCAACTCGGTTATCGCCTCATCCACCGCTCCGTGATTGATGTAGAGTTGCGCCAGCTCCTCGCGGATACGGGTATCGCCGGGGTTGGCCTTGGCGGCCTTCTTAAGAAAATCTATACCCCTGGAATATTCACCCGATTGACTGGCCGCCAAACCAATCATGGTCATGATCTGCTCATCGTTGCTAGCGGCGTCACCCGATTCCAATAATGCCAAGGCTTCCCTGGGTTTATCCAGCCGCAGTTTGATTTCCCCGAGTAGCTTTCTTGCCACGAGGTGAGTTGGCACCTGGTTGACATATCTGGTCAGCAGGATATTCGCCTGCTCAAGGTTGTCTTCAGAAAATTGCAGTGCCCCAAGCAGCAGCAGTGTAGGCAGATGGTTCGGTATCGCCGCATGCACCTCGGACAATTTGGTGATCGCGTTATCGTAATCCTGTTTCAGATAGGAATGGAGTCCGGAGAGATAGGTAACGAGGGGGTTCTTCTTATATTTTGATTCAAGTTCAGCAATATATACCGCACCCTCGTCCAGTTTCTCCATGTGAAACATGAGGTGAACAAGACTGACTTTTATCTGATATGCATCTTTCTGCGGATCGTCCGGGCCTATCTCATTGAGTGCGGCCTGGTAGAATTCAACGGCCTTGTCATTATCTTCCAGCTTGGCGTACATGGCGGCCAGGTCACGCAAGGTTTTGTAGTCTTTCTTGTCAACCTGCAACGCCTGCTGCAAATACTCCACTGCTTCCGCATTGTCGTTCTTGATTCTGGCCGCGTTGGCCAAGGTACGCAATGCAGTGACACTGTTGCGATCCGTTTCCAGTAGCTTCCTGGCAAGTTCCACACCCTTATCGACTTTCTTTTCGAATAGATATGAATGCGAAACCACACCTAACGCTGTTTTCGGCTCAACCTCGCCAAAACCTCCCTCTTCGTACTTCTCGATAATCTCCTGGTGTTTGCCCTGTAATTCCCATGAGGTCATGAGCATGGTTTGCGTGTCGACAGAGGGCGGTGAAGATTTTGCAACCCATTCGATCTCCTTTTCCGCCGAAGCACCATCGCTTCTTTTCAAATAAGATCTGGCCAACAGTTTTCTGGCATCGATATTATTCGTATTATTCTGAAGTAGCTGCTTGAGTTCGATAATCGCTTTTGAGTAGTTGCCGTTATCATAACTCGCCTGGGCCGACGCAAGCGCTTCCTGCTCAGTCGGACCAACACTGCAGGCAGCGATCAACAGCAATAGCGGGATAGCACATACATATACCAAGATGTAAACGGATCTTGGATTTCTAACTGCATTCGTCATAACTGGGGTACCACCACATTCAGTCGTGTCAGATATTATCACTTCACGGTGTTGCACTATTTTAAACCGTATTTATTGACCAGATCATACAAGGTGGGTCGGCTCACTCCCAGGAGATCTGCCGCCTTGGAGACATTGCCACCAACGAAACTCATTGCCCTGATGATCGCTGTCGCCTCAGCCTGCTCCCGGACCATCCTCAAATTGACCGGCATGACATCCTCGCTGCTCTCCGTCAATTGCAGCTCGCTTGGTGTAATCAATTGATCATCAGCCATGACGACGGAACGTTTTATCCTGTTTTCTAGCTCTCGAACATTGCCAGGCCAGGCATAACCTTCGATTGCCTTCAATGCCTCCTTGGTAAAACCATTGACTTTCGAGGCGTTTTGCTTGGCATACTTCTTCAGGAAGGACCATGCCAACAGGACAGCATCTCCCGCACGTTCCCGAAGGGGCGGAATGTTGATTGTGATTTCACTGATGCGATAATAGAGATCCTCACGAAATTCACCCTGCGCAATTTTCTCTTCTAAATCCTGATTGGTCGCACAGACAACCCTGACATCAACCGGTATTTCATCCCTGCCGCCGATTCTTTCGATAACCCGCTCCTGCAGAAAGCGCAACATCTTCGCTTGCAACCCTATCGGCATGTCACCGATCTCATCAAGAAACAGGGTTCCCCCGGTTGCCGTTTCGATCTTTCCAATGGTTCTTTTCGCGGCGCCGGTAAATGCGCCTTTCTCATAACCATACAGCTCGCTTTCCAGGAGGTTTTCCGGAATAGACGCACAGTTTATGGCGACGAATTTCTCGTCCTTTCTGTCACTCAAGCCGTGGATAGCGCGGGCGAGCACCTCCTTTCCCGTCCCGCTCTCGCCAAGCAACAGGGCGGTTATGTCGGTGGGGCTTATCTTCTCGATGATACGGCAGATCTCCAGCATTTGAGGACTATTCGCAATTACACCGTCCAGTGGCGAGTTACGTTGTATGTTGTATAGCCTGCGGTTCTCCTCCTCCAGACTGTGGACATGGAATGCACGTTCGATAATGATTCGCAAAACATCGGGATCAATCGGTTTTTGATAGTAATCGTAGGCGCCCAGATCTATTGACTTGAGGGCATTCTCGCGGTCGTCGTTTCCCGTCACCACGATAACTTTAGTTTGTGGAATCAAACTCAATATCTCTTGCAGTGTGGCAAACCCCTCGCTGACATTGGTCGGATCCGGGGGCAGTCCGAGATCAAGGGTAACCACAGCAGCGGATGTCTTTCGAAGACAGCTTATGGCACTCTTTCTATCACCTACGATGTGTACATCATAACCGTCGAAACTCCATTTGAGCTGGCTCTGAAGGCCCGGGTCATCCTCAACAATTATCAGTGATTTCAACTGACTATTCGCTTTACTCACAACTCTGCCTCTGTCGTGTCCGATATCTGATTTTCTGTGGCCTGCTGTACCGCCTCGAGTGGGATGGTAATCTCAAACCTTGTCCCGACGTCCTTAGCACTCTCCACCCTCATACCTCCTTTTAGGGAATTCACATATTCCCTGGTCTCATAGACCCCTATTCCCATGCCTGCATTTCCTTTTGTGGTTTGAAACGGTCGAAACAGCCTCTCCTTGATGAACACCTCGTCCATGCCAACCCCGTTGTCTTCTATGATGATCAACGCATTGTCACCCTGTCGATCCACAGTAACTTCCACTTTACCATCTTCACTCGACGCCTCCTGAGCATTTTTAATCATATGCACCATAATCGCGGTAAACCGGTCCTTGTCGGCAATCGTCTTCAGATAGTTGGCCTTGATCGTCAGCTGAGGCTTGGGCAAGTAGGCATAGAGTTCATTGACCGCCTGGGCAACCGACTCTTCCACGTAAAATTGTTTTGATTTCGTAGACTCGAATCGTCCTTGTCGCAGCTGGGTGAGTAATCGTCCCATTTTATTCACTGCATTACCAATGGTGTTGACAGCGTCGTCCATGAAGGCTGGATTGTCCCTATGCCTTTCGGCATTCTTTACCACCAATTCCAATTGGGCTATCAGATTTTTCAGGTCATGCACCACAAAAGCCGAGAGTCTGTTGAAGGCCTCAAACTGGTTGGCCTGATTCAATGCCTCCGAGGTTTGCAACAACGCCAAATAACTCCCCGCCTGCTTCGCTGATGCCTTGATGAGATCCCTGTCCTCCCAATTGATGGACTTGGATAGCTTAGGTCGAGTGAGCAAGACAAAACCGAGCAGATCTTCATGGTGCTTAATCGGTACGATCAACCAGGACCCATCCACACTGATAAGTTCCGGGTCCAGCTTCAAGCCGTCGTAGCGCTCCGGGAATTTTTTGTATTCGATAATATCGACTATCCAATCACTCTTGAAAAAGTAGTTGACCAACGGATTCTCTGGATTGAAGACGATAGCTATCGGAGGGGCCTTCCATTGACTGACACACTGATAACTGCCGGCATGGCCCAACATCCACAAGTAGCCCCCTCCTGCATCGACCGAGTCAGCGATCGCCTGAATCACCCGGGTCCGAACCTCTTTGCCCCCTCGACCGTCGGAGAGGGTTTGCACCACCCGCAGCCACTCGTCTCGCCAGTCATACTTGTAACTAAAAAAGTGCTTATTAACAAAGACTTTTAACTTTGATCTCAGATTTCCCGAGAACAGCAGGGTGGCCAGGAAAATGATTCCTGCAAACACAAAGACAACCTGGGTCGCCTTTCCCCAGCTACCCCCGTAATAGCGAATGTAATAGCCAAACGCCGCCATCGCCACCAAGTAGGCACCGGCGGCGATGATGGTTGTAGCGTGGAAAACCACCTGTTTGGAAACGAAAACACGTACCGACCAACTTGGATTTCTCGTCGCTGCGATTGCCACGAAGGGCACGGCAAGCGAACTGGTCAGCCCCCTTGCCTGCCAGAGCGTGGCATCCACCCGGTGGAACAACAGCGCCTCGGCGTAAAGGAAAAAGTCATATACGAACAGTATTCCCATGCCGAGGTAGAGATATTTGACGGCCCAGCGCATCTCTGGCCTTGTACTGCGGTAGAGTTGCTCGATCAGGGTAAGGCCGGTTATGGCAAAGCCGAGGTATCCCACCAAAGGCAAACTGACATTGCCGCTCCAGGCACGCAGCATTGGGCTGAATTGAATCAGCGGCTCGATCGCTATCAACAATACCGAGCCCAGGAGAATGATGAACGGTATGCGTACCAGATTCCGCGGCTTATCCCCGCTCGCCTTGTCCAGGTTGTTCAGCAATCGAAACAGAAAGCCAAACCATGCAATGTTTCTTGCGATTTCAAGGAGTTGATAGACAGTGGTGGAAAGTGTTGATTCATGGACCTGATAAATGACAGCAGCCAGTGCCCAGCAGCTCGTGGTGAATGAGGCGACGAGCAGATAGATCCCCTCTATCCGCCCACGCCAACTGGTCAGAAGCATTACGCTGAAGAGCAGGAAGAGAGCGGCCGAGATGGCATATCCTATTATTCCGATACTCAAGCAGCTGATCCTCTCTGGAGACTCCTACACCTTCAGGCAAAATGAACTTTTTTGCCGCCCGGAGGTACGTAATAGCTTATATGCTCGCGACACCACACCCTGGCAGCACTCCTGAATGGCTGTAAGAATCTATTGTTATTCAATGGCTATCAGATAGTGTAACGACAGCGATGGGCGATGATTTAGATAAATGATATATGGGATGGTGAACTGATTCACCCCTTCAAATCGGATTTAACAATGAACCTAGATTCTGTAGCAGAATCCCTCGATAATAGCCCACCACAAAACAGATTCCATCCATAGCAGGTTCGAAACCATGATGAAATATGCAGCACTAAGCGTCAATCCCAGCCTCCCGGCACATGCAAGGACCGGACAGAGGGCAATAAATCGTATGAAAATCAAAGGTTTCACCCTGATAGAAGTGATGGTTGTCGTGGTCATTCTCAGTATCCTCGCGGCAATTGTGGTACCGAAAATAATGGACCGGCCTGAACAGGCCCGCATCACCAAGGCAAAGAGCGATATCCGCGCACTGGAGGCCGCCCTCAACCTCTATCGGCTTGACAATATGACCTACCCCACAACCGACCAGGGGCTCGAGGCCCTGGTGAGCAAACCCACCGACTCCCCTGAACCGCGGAACTGGAAAGAGGGCGGCTATCTGGATCGCCTGCCTGTCGATCCCTGGGGTAACGCCTATCTCTTCCTCAATCCGGGCACCCACGGGGTAATCGACATCTACTCCGCCGGGCTAGATCCGCAATCTGTTGACGACGATCTCGGAAACTGGAATCTGGAGTGAACATACGCCGCTCAAATTCACGGCAGGCAATCCAACGTGGCTTCACACTTATTGAAATAATGGTGGTTGTCGTAATCATCGGCATCCTGATCAATTATGTCACCATCACCTTTGGACGCAGCTCACCGGATGAGCTGCTGAAGACCGAGGCCCGACGGCTCTCCAGCCTGCTCACCCTGGCGAGTGAGGAGGCTTTGTTACGGTCTGTCTTGATCGGCGTCGATATTACGGAGGAGAGTTATGCTTTCCTCTACCTGGATGATGGCAATTGGCAGCCGATGGAGGACAATCTTTTCCGATCGCGTCAGCTGCCGGAAGGCATGGAGTTCAGCATAGCCTCCTCTCAACAGGGTGGAGAGGATGAAGAGAAAAACGTCCCGGAAATCATTTTGCTCAACAGCGGCGAAATGACGCCTTTCGAATTGAAGTTGAACTACGATCGCATCGACAGCTACTACAGGCTGACCGGGAACGAGGTCGGGGAGCATGCGTTAGATCATGTCGCACCCTATTGACACCCGCTGCAGCAACACCCCACCGGTTCGCGCCGGGAGAAACCGGGGATTCACCCTGCTGGAGATACTGATTGCATTGGCCATCCTGGCGATCGCATTCGCGTCAATCATCACGGTAGCCGCCAACCAGTCTGTCAATGTCGGCTACTTAAGGGATAAGACCCTTGCGCATTGGGTGGCGTTGAATCAGATTGCCGAGATTCAGGTGAGCAGCAAATGGCTGCCGACCGGAAAACAGCAGGGGGACGAAGAGATGGGGCTGCACAAATGGCATTGGCAGCGCGTGGTGACAAAGACTCCGGACGATCGAGTGCGCCAGGTGGAGATTGCGGTATTTCGTGAAAGGGGTGACGAAGAATCGATTACCCGGCTTGTGAGCTTTATCTCTCAACCTTTGTGACAGATGGATATACCGAATCGTCACCATCAGTGTCACGGTTTCACCCTGCTGGAGCTGCTGATCGCGATTTCCATCTTCGCCATCCTCGCGACTTTTGTCTATGCGGGTCTCAAGGTTATCCTCGACACGGAACACCAGACCAGCCTCTACAGCCAACGTATCTCGAAGCTGCAACTCGGTCTCAACCTCATGCAGAGAGATATAGAACAGCTGGTAAGCAGGCCGGTGCGCGATGCATACGGTGATCAGCAGCCGGCGCTGAAGAGCGGCGGCTTGTCGGGCAACCTGCTGGAACTCACCCGCGGGGGATTTTCCAATCCAATGCAACTGCCACGCAGCAACCTGCAGCGCGTGGGCTACAGCCTTGAGGAGAACACACTCTACCGGCTCACATGGCCAACCCTGGACAGACCCCGGGAGAGCGAGCCATATCGGCAAAAGCTGATCACGCACATCACCTCTCTGGAACTGGTCTTTTACGATGAGAAGCTACAGCAGAGGCGCGAATGGCCACCCAGGACCAGCGGTAACAAGGAGGCGGAACCGGGGACTCTGCCCGTCTCCATCGAACTGAAGATGGAGCTTGAGGACTGGGGCGTGATTCGACGTCTTTTCCGTGCCGCGCGAACGCTCCCGGTAACGACAGGATGATCGTGAATGCCGGTTAATTCAGCTCCCTCGTCACGGCATGAGAAGGGTGTTGCCCTGATCACCGCCATCGTCATTGTCTCGATGGCGTCGATTGCCGCTGTCGCCATGACCCATGAACTGCAGCTGACCATTCGCCGCAGCGGCAACATCTTTGCCGCCGATCAGGGCTTTCTCTTTACCCTTGGCAGCGAGGCCTGGTCGCGGGGCATGCTGATCAGGGACATGAAAGACGACACGGGTGAGAATAAATATGACAGTCTTGACGAAGACTGGGCGCAGGAACTCCCGCCAACACCGGTGGAGGGTGGCCAGGTACAGGCGGTGACCACCGATCTCCAGGCCCGATTCAATCTCAACAACCTCTACCTGCAGGCAGAGGCCAGCGAAGAGGATAAAAAGAAAGTTGCGGACAGCCTGGCCTATTTCCAACGCCTGCTGGTAAACCTGGAACTACCCGAATCTATCGCCCAAGCCACCGCGGACTGGTTGGATGAGGATATCAAATCGCTCTATCCAGACGGCGCCGAAGATATTGAATATCTCGGATTGGACCCGCCCTATCGCACTGCCAATGGCCCGATGGCAAGCGCAACCGAAATGCGGCTTATCAAAGGCGTTGATCGGGAGGTCTATGAGAAGCTGGCCCCCTACATAACAGCGTTGCCGGAGCGGACTACAATCAACGTCAACACCGCGGATGCGCAGATCATCCGGGCACTGGCCGGAGATCTCAACGAAGCGAACGCGGACCAGCTGATCAGCGAGCGGGAAGAGAACCCGTTCAAAAAGCCGGATTCATTTATTAAAAGACTTAAAGCACTTTTGGATGAAAATAAAGTAAAATCTGAAGAAATAACCCCATTAATCTCGGTTGAGAGCCAATATTTTCAGATGGAGACGGTTGTCCGTATGGAAGTCAGTAGCCAAAGATTAGTCAGCCTGCTCTATAAGGGTGAGAAGGATGTGATTGTCATCTCGCGCACCCTGGGGGCCTTCTGATGGCCGAACGCCTGATCATCCAGTGCCATGACGGCGACTGCGACAGGGTCAGTTGGCTGCTCAAGGGCGGCGCCAATCCGCAACCGGCGGAAGGAACCCTGGCGGATGCGGCTAAGTTGGCGAAGGGTAGGCGTAGCCTGGTGATCATCCCTGCCACCGAACTGCTCATTACCGAGGTACACATCCCGACCCGCAACCGACAACGCCTGATCCAGGCAATTCCGTTCTCCCTGGAGAATGAGTTGACCGAGGATGTGGACAGGCTCCACTTTGCCGCGGGCAACATCGACGGCGAAAATATCACACCCGTCATCGTCATCGCCAAGCAGAAGCTCGATGATCTGCTAGAGACCCTCGAAACGACGGGAATTGAACCCATCGGTATCTATGCCGACCTGCTCTGTCTGCCCTTCGAGAGAGATACCTGGAGCCTCTATGAGGATGATCGAATCCTGAATGTCCGCCGCGACAGGGAGAGGGGATTCAGTGTCGATGCCATCAACGGCGAGGCAACACTCAGGCTTGCACTGCAACAAAGCGGTGAGCACCCACCGCGCAGGATAGTTCTCTACCAAGCGCCCGATGCCGCTGATTCAGTGGATCTGCAGCAATTTGCCGACGACTACGAAGTCAGCACCCGGCGTCTCGAATCGCTCCCCGAGCTAACCGGCATACTCGCTGACAATCTCGTGGAAAAACAGCAGATCAACCTACTCCAGGGTGAATACATGCGGGTCGACAAAATGACCCTGCAATGGAAGCGCTGGCTTCCCGCTGTCGTGCTCGCCACGCTATTCATTGCCATCTCCCTGCTGCTCAGCATCCAGGAGTACCGCCACTATGAAGCGGAAAGCATCTCCCTCGGCAAGCAGATCAGGGCGACCTTCCAGAAGGCCTTTCCCGAGGTAAAACGTATCGTCGATCCAAAGGTTCAGATGGAGCAGAAACTGAAGGCCTTACGCGGCGGACAGTCGGGCAGTTTCATGCAGTTCGCCAGCCTCTTCGTTCCCGCCGCATCGGTGATCAAGGGCAGTCCGAACACCACCCTGGAAAGCATCAGCTTCCGCGATGGCAAACTCGATCTGCAATTGGTCATCAAGGAGTTGCAGGCATTGGAGACATTAAAGCAGACCATAGAAGCGAAGCGGCTGGCGGTTGAGATCCGTTCGGCCAATGCCACCGGCAATCAGGTCACCTCGCACATACGGATCAGCGGAGTCAATCCATGAAGGAGTGGTGGCAGTCAAAAACCCCCCAGGAGCACATGGCGATGATCGTCGGTGCGGTGGCTGTTCTACTGCTGCTCGTCTATCTGCTGATGTGGCGTCCATTCAGCCAGGCACTGGAAAAGAAGGCACTGCTGGTCGAGAGCCAAAAGATCACCCTGAGCTGGATGCAGGACAATCTCGATTTGGTGACAAGTCTGCGCAGTGAACAAAGCAGCAGGGGCGCCAGCAGCAACGAGGCGCTGCTCACACTGGTCGACAGGACGGCAAAACAGATCCAGCTTCGACAGCAAATCCAGCGTATCAAGCCACAGGGAGACAATGCGGTTCAGCTGTGGATCGAAGAGGCAGCATTCGACAGGATCATGAGATGGCTCGGGCAGCTGACCCGGAGCCATGCCATAGTGATCGACTCGCTCACCGTCGACAGACAGGAGAAGCAGGGACTGGTGAACGCCAGACTGGTGCTGCAGCGGGAGGGGGGCAGCTGATGCGCTGGTGGAGCTACCTACTGATCGGCATCGGCGGATACCTGATGTTTCTGCTCGTCGAGACCCCGGCACAACATGTGCTGGGCTGGTCCCTGGCAGACAAGGGCAGGCTGCCATTCAGTTTCGCAACCATGAAGGGAAGCCTCTGGCGAGGCAAGATTGAAGCCATCGACTACAGGGGGACGCCCCTCGATAAACTGAAATGGCGCTTCACCCCCACATCCCTGCTCCTTGGCGGAATCGGTTTCGACCTCGAGTTGCGGCACATGAATCACAGGCTTGACGCACATTTCACCCGTACCCTGGGCGGCGATTACAGGCTTACGGATGTTACGGGCCAACTCCCCGCATCCCTGATCGCTGAGATGGCGGATCTTGGCCAGATAGCTATACAGGGTGAGGTCGAGCTCGCTCTGAGTCATCTTGAAATCGAGGCGGAACGCATTGCCTCGGCTGAAGGCGAGATCAAATGGCTGAATCCGGCCCTGCTGAGCCCATTCAGCGTTAAAGAGGGCAATCTCAAGGCCGATGTGACAACGGATGATAACGGTACTATCAAGGTAAAGATCAACGACCTCAATGGCGTGACATCGGTGGACGGTGAACTGAATCTCACAACGGAAGGAAACTATGACCTGAACGGCGCAATCAAACCAGGCGCTGAGTCAGACCCGGGTTTGAGCAGCGTCCTGAAAGCGGTCGCGAAAAGCCAGCCAGACGGCAGCTATCGAATCAAATTCAGCGGCCGTCTGTAGCTGTTTTCCGTGATCGGGAGCAACGAGCGAGGTTATTACGAGGCGGTATGCCTAGTCCATATCATCTGCTAATATATAATGCATTATATATTCAACATAAACCCATGATGAATAAAGATTTTCACCGTCAACAAATAGCCCTCCCCCAAATCGTCCGCCTGCGGACGCCAGGTAATGGGCGTAAGGCTACAAGGGAACCGGTCAAACAATGAGTATCTTGGCAACACTAATCATGGATAGACAGCACCCAGGTGGCGGCTCGATCAAGCGCCTGTTCGTCACGCTGTGCACCATCATCCTGCTTAACCTCTCGTGGATGCCCTATGGCCATGCAGAGCAGATCACCCTGAATCTGAACAATGCCGATATAGAGGCGCTGATAAAGACGGTATCGGAACACACGGGCAAGAACTTTGTCATCGATCCGAGGGTAAAGGGAAAAGTGACTGTCATCTCCGCTCACCCGATGGACCGGGATGAGTTCTACCAGGTCTTTCTCTCCATCCTCGAGGTGCACGGCTTCTCCACCATACCCAGCGGCGATGTGATCAAGGTGGTGCCTGACGTGAAGGCCAAACAGGGCGGAATCCCAACCGTCAGTGCCATCGGACAACTGCCCGGGGATCAGATCGTCACCCGTATCATTCAGGTGAAAAACGTCACCTCCGCTCAACTGGTACCTATCCTGCGCCCGTTGATCCCACAGGAGGGGCATCTCGCCGCCTATCCCGACACAAATGTCCTGATCATCTCCGACCGTCGGCAGAATGTTGACCGCCTGATGAAGATCATCGATCAGATCGACAGGGTAAGCGACAGCTCCATCGAGGTGATCACCCTGCAGCACGCCTCCGCTGCCGAGGTGGTGCGCATCCTCAACAGTCTGCAGACACCGGCAGCCGCCAAAGGCGGGAGTAAGAACGCCACCAAACTGGTCGCCGATGAACGTACCAACAGCGTGTTGATCAGCGGCGATCCCACCGCGAGATTGCGTTCGCGGGTGATTATCGAGCATCTCGACACCCCCTTCGACAATGAAGGCAATGCTCAGGTCATCTACCTGAAGTATGCCAATGCCACCGATCTGGTGCAGGTGCTGACTGGCGTCAGCGAAAATCTCGACGAGTCCAAGGCGGCGGGCGGTGGCGCCAAGGGCAAGGGTAAACCCCAGCTGCCGATCAATATCCAGGCCGACGAGGCCTCCAATGCCCTGATCATTACCGCTCCGCCGGACCAGTTCAGGGCCCTGCAGGCGATCATCCGCAAGCTCGATATCCGCCGCGCCCAGGTCCTGGTGGAGGCGATTATCGCGGAGGTCTCCTACGACAAGGCGAAGCAGTTGGGTGTGCAGTGGATAGTCGATGGCAGCCCGGATGACAGAGGCCCCATTGGCGTCATCAACCTCGGCTCTCCCTCGATTTCCGATATTGCGGGCTCGGTTGTTGCGGAAACCGGCATTCCCTTCGGCCCAGGCACCTCCCTCGCCTTTGGACGATTCAACAGTGAACGGATCAATTTCGCCGCTGTGATCCAGGCCCTGGAGAGTGACTCCACCTCGAATATCCTCTCCACACCCACCATCACCACCCTGGACAACCAGGAAGCGGAGATAGTGATCGGTCAGAATGTACCCTTCATCACCGGTTCCTACAGCTCAACCGGCGGCGTCAGCAACTCGGTGAACCCCTTCCAGACCGTACAACGCGAGGATGTGGGACTGACGCTCAAGGTCAAGCCACAGATCAACGAGGGTAACTCGATTCAGCTGGAGATCGAACAGGAGATCTCCAGTATCAACGCCTCCGCCAGCTCCGGAACCAGCGATATCGTCACCAACAAGCGCACCATCAAGACCGTGGTCATAGTGGACGACGGCAATACCATTGTCCTCGGCGGCTTGCTCGAGGAGGACCTGCAGCAGACCGAAGAGAAGGTTCCGGTTCTGGGCGATATCCCCTTGCTGGGCGCCCTGTTTCGCGCCAACAGGACCACCAAGATAAAACGCAATCTGATGGTCTTCCTGCGACCCGTGGTGATCCGTGATGATGCCATCAACACCCAGATCGCCAGCGACAAATACAACTATTTTCGTGCTCAACAGATGCGATTGAAACAGGAGGGCGTCAGCCTCATGTCCGATGACGAGATGCCGGTATTGCCACCACGCTTCGGTACCCTCGCCCCCCCATTCGATGATGATGAACTGGAACCCGAACTCTGATCACAGGGGATAGGCGCATGTCGGAGAACTCTTCACCCTCTTCACAGATGGTCGACGATCTCGCCACGGAATCCTCGCTCATCGAGGAGACCACGACCTCTGCGGATCAGCTCCCCTACGCCTTCGCCCGTCGCCATGGCGTGGTGATGATCCATGATGCGGAACTGAACCAGCTCTGCCTGCTGCACAAGCCCGGGGTATCCCTGGGAGTTCTCAACGAGGTGCGACGCCTGGTCTGCCAACCCCTGGTCTATACCCAGGTGGACGAGGAGACGCTGGAAAAAGAGCTCTCTCAGGTCTATGAGTCGGGCTCGAAACAGTCGACCCAGATCATGGAGACCATGGGCGACGACATCGACCTCGACAATGCGGCGCGGGCATTGAATCAGCCGGAAGACCTGCTGGAAAGTGACGACGATGCCCCGATCATCAGGCTGATCAACGCTCTTTTTACCGAGGCGATAAAGGAGCAGGCCTCCGATATCCATATCGAACCCTACGAAAACCGCCTGGTCGTGCGCTTCCGCGTCGACGGGGTATTACGCGAAGTTCTCACGCCACCGCGCAACGTCGCCCCCTTTCTGGTCTCGCGCATCAAGGTCATGGCCCAGCTGGATATTGCCGAGAAGCGCATCCCGCAGGATGGCCGCATCTCCCTCAAGGTGGGGAACCGTCCGGTGGACGTACGTGTCTCCACCCTCCCTTCCAGCTATGGCGAGCGTGTGGTATTGCGTCTTCTCGACAAACAGGCGGGACGACTCGACCTTGAACAACTCGGTATGTCCAGGGAACTCCTGCTGCAGGTCGACCCCGGCATCATCAAACGTCCCCACGGCATCTTTCTGGTAACCGGACCTACCGGCTCCGGTAAGACCACCACTCTGTATGCGGCCCTGAGCCGGCTCAACACGCAGAGCCGCAACATCGTCACCGTGGAAGACCCCATCGAGTACTACCTCGACGGCATTGGTCAGACCCAGGTCAACAACAAGGTCGACCTCACCTTCGCCCGTGGCCTGCGGGCCATCTTGCGACAAGACCCGGATGTGGTCATGGTGGGGGAGATTCGAGACCTCGAAACCGCTCAGATCGCGGTTCAGGCAAGTCTCACCGGCCATCTCGTGATGTCGAGCCTGCACACCAATACCGCCATCGGCAGTATTACCCGTCTCCGCGACATGGGGGTGGAGCCCTTCCTCCTCTCCTCGAGCCTGATCGGCGTTCTCGCCCAGCGCCTGGTGCGCACCCTCTGCCCCCATTGCAAGACGCCCTACAGCGCCAGCGAGGAGGAGCGAGAGATGCTGGAACTCACAACCGGTGACGAGGTGACACTCTACACACCCTCCGGCTGCGAGAAGTGTCACAGCCACGGCTATCTGGGACGGACCGGTATCTACGAACTCATCACCATTGATGAGACCCTGCGCAATCTGATCCACAAAGGCAGCGGTGAAATCGAGATGCTTGAGCATGCGAGAACGACGAGCGACAGTATCCGCCAGGACGGCATGAAGCGAGTACTCAACGGCGACACCACGATTGACGAGATCATTCGTGTTACCCAGGAGGGTTGACCAGCCTTGGACGCCTTTGAGTATGTAGCACTCGATCCCAGCGGGAAAGAGCGACGCGGTGTATTGGAGGGCGACAGCCCCAGGCAGGTGCGCCAGCAACTGCGGGAGTCAGGCCTCACCCCACTCTCCATCGATGTCGCCAGCGGCGCCTCCCAGGAGCGCAAAGGCAGCCTCTTTCAACGCCACATCAATGCCATGGAGCTGGCCTTGATCACCCGCCAGATGGCAACCCTGTTGCGCTCCGGCCTGCCCCTGGAGCATGTCCTCAAGACAACGGCCTCACAGACCGACAAGCGGCATGTGGAACGCACCCTGCTGGCGGTGCGGGCAAAGGTGCTGGAGGGTCGCAGCCTTGCGGACGGCCTCAGCGAGTTTCCCAAGACCTTTCCCGAACTCTATATCAAGACTGTCGCATCCGGTGAGCAGTCTGGCCACCTCGATGTGGTGCTCGAGCGCCTTGCCGACTATACGGAGCAGCGCCAGCAGATGCGCCAAAAGACCATTTTTGCCCTCTTCTACCCGGCCCTGCTGACTATAGTCTCCCTGCTTATCGTTGGCGGCCTGCTGACCTATATCGTGCCCCAGGTCACCCGGGTATTCGAAACCATGCAGGCCGACCTGCCCTGGATCACCCAGGCCCTGATGACTACCAGCGATGTTTTTCGCGCCTACGGCGTGCCAATCTTTCTTTTATTGCTGCTGTGCGGGCTCTTCCTCAGCTACCTGCTACGCAAGCCCGGACCCAAACGCTGGTGGCATCGAACCCTGCTGCGCATCCCGCTGGTGGGCCGCCTGGTGCGCACCTCCAATGCCGCGCGCTTTTCCAGGACCTTGAGCATTATGGCTGCCAGCAGTGTACCGATCCTCGATTCGATGCGCATCGCCTCCCAGGTTTTGACCAACCTGCCGATGCGCAATGCCGTCGAGGAGGCCACCCTGAGGGTACGCGAGGGCACCAGCCTCTACCGAGCCCTGGAGAACACCGGCTACTTCCCTCCCATGACCCTCAGCCTGCTGGCAAGCGGTGAATCGAGTGGTAACCTGGAAGGTATGTTGGAACGATCGGCGGATATCCAGGAGCGTGAAATCGAGACCCTGGTGACTACGATCCAGGGCCTGTTCGAACCGATACTCATTCTGGTGATGGGTGGTATTGTACTGATTATCGTACTCGCCATACTGCTCCCGATATTCGACCTCAACCAACTGGTAGGCTGACACCATGCGAAACCTAACTCGATTGAAACACGCCATTCTGGTTCCCGGCCTGCTATTGAGCCTCGTTGCCTTGCATGGTTGCAGTACCACGCCAGAGAGCACACACCTGGATGAGACCAGGGCCGTTCTCAAGGAGGCCCACCTGGCCTACAACAAAAAGGCCTACAAACGGGTTTTCCAATTGATCTTTCCCCTCGCCGCCGCCGGTAACGACAAGGCACAGTATGCGCTAGGCTACCTCTTCTACTATGGCCTGGGTGTTGAGAAGAGCGAACAACAGGCAATGCACTGGATTCAACAGGCCGCGGCCCAGGGTAACCGCAAGGCGAAGAAGGCCTTGATCCCGAACCAGTAGTCGTAAGCTGTTCACGGTTGATCCAGCTTTCCTGTAGCGGCGCGACTGCATCTCATAAAACAGCTAATGGAGATTGTGCCCGTTGGATAGCGTCAGGGCTGTTGTTCAACATTGAATATCATGGTTTCACTACCCCCAAACCCCAGGACATTTTTCAAATAGGGAAACTTCTCTCTCTTTACCACCCTGAATCCATTGCGTTCATAGAGAATCTTGGCCCTCGGATTGGCATCAATCACATCCAGCCTAATGCTGCGATAACCTTTTTGGCGGGCGTATTCCTTCACCTCATCGAGAAGCGTTCCCCCGATGCCTCTTCCTCTATAGCCGGCCCGAACGGATATGCCATCCAATACCAGTTCTCCCTCCTTCGGTTCTCTCTCGTAAACAGCGAGTAACAGGGCCGCTATACTTCCCTGCACATAGCCAAGCAGAGCAATCAAATCTTTATAGCCGGCCCCCCCGGTCAAGGACCCTTTTCCCGTCTTCAATCCTACCAGGCCAACCAGGCCTTCCTTATTCAAGGCCGAGATTGCATATTCCAAAACGAAACACCTTGATAGCAGCGCCCTCCTTTGATCATCATCGGCTATTGCCAAGGATATTTTTTGTCCGAATGCCTCATCATATAAAGCTACGGCCTCTTCTTTTAATTCAGGTGGTATTCCAAATTGACAGCGAATGTCGTCCATCAATTTAATGGTCCATTCGCTTTGCCTGACCCTACTTCGGTAATTTCATCCTCAATCACGTTCAATCCTCGCTCAATATAAATCGGCAAAAATCCGTCAACACTGGCTTCTGCGTGGCAATAGAGACCTCGGAGATGATAACGGTTATATCTCATTCGCCGGTCCAACCGTCCGAGAATGAACGGGAGCCAAAGGCTTTCTTGATTTCATCAGGTGATGCGTTACACCCACTGAATTGAAGCGCCACCTTTTTTCCTTTTAACAACCGTTTCAGTTTTATCGCTGCCATAACGGTCGCAGCACCTGCCCCCTCAAGGAGATTGTGAGTGTAATAACCCGCCAAAGCTATACCTTGATATATCTCCTCTTCGGACAGAAGCACAAAGCGGTCTAAATTGTCCCGATAGATAGTAAAAGGAAGCTCGTATGCAATTCCCGTAGCGAATCCCCCGGCAAAGGTGGTGTTGGCAGATGAGACAATCCTGCCCGCCTTCCATGATTGGTATGCGGCACTGGAGGACTCTGCCTGCACTGCGAATACCTGAACATCTGGATTGATCGTTTTCATCACAGTGACGGCTGCAGCCACCTCACTGCCTGCGCCAATCGGCAGGATAACCGCATCCAGATCGGGTAGCTGTTCAACGATCTCGACAAACTCGGTACCGACACCGTTAATCAAGTGTGGCTCATTTGCCGGATGCGCATAATAGAGAGATTGCTTATCGGCCAGGTCGGCGACCACGCTCGAAGCCTCCTCAAATGTCTTGCCTGCCTCGATCAGGGTCGCGCCCGTTGATTTTATCCGCTGGTTTTTTACCGGATTGTTATTTTCAGGAACAACGACTGTTGCCTTAACACCAAGCCATGCTGCTGATTGAGCTATTGATAGGCCGTGGTTCCCCGTTGAAAAGGTTATGACACCCTCGACACCTGAAACCTTCAAATGATGCATGAGGTTGATGCCGCCCCGCACCTTGAATGTTCCCGTTGGATTATGATTTTCGTGTTTTACGAAAACCTCGGCATTCAATAACGAAGAGAGGCCCTGGTAGCGAACAAGTTGTGTTGGTATCAGGTGGGCATAGACTATCTTGCGCGCCTTGACCACTTCATTGAATGAGACTGGATGGTTTTTATGCTCGATCAACTTTATACCTCATCCTTTAGAAACCCGCGTGCGAGCTCCTCTCCCTATCCTCCAGGGGACTGCAGACCAAGGCGGTTGTAGCGCAAGACTGGCTGCCCACGGAGGTCCGCAGGCACCAGGCAAGCGGTGGAATTGCTTAGATAACCTTGGAGAAGCTTCCCTGTGATTGCTTGCTGCCGAGGTAGGCATCGAACTGCATGCAGATGTTTCTGATCAGCAGCCGTCCCCTGGGCAGGACCCTTATCTCCTTGTCATCGATGGTCAGCAGACCGTCGGCGGCCATCTCCCGCAGTGACTCCAGCTCACTGGCGAAGTACTCCTTGAACAGCAGATCCCAGTGTTGCTCCACATCCGCAAAGGGGAGGACGAAATGGCAGATCAGGCGGGTGATCACATCGCGCCGCAGCAGATCGTCCCGGCTGAGTTCCACGCCACGGAACACCGCCAGTCTGCCGCTGTCGATGCGCTGGTAATACTCATCGAGACTGCGCATGTTTTGCGCATAACTCGGACCCACCATGCCGATGGAGGTGGCGCCCAATCCGATCAGGTCGCAATCGGCGTGGGTTGAGTAGCCCTGGAAATTCCGATACAGGGTGCCGTCCTGCTGTGCCAGCACCAGTTCATCGTTGGGTTTGGCGAAATGGTCCATTCCCACGTAGACATAACCGGCAGCCGACAGCTTGTCGATGGTCATCTGCAGGATATCGAGCTTCTCCTGGGCCGGCGGCAGCTCCTCGGCATTGATCCGTCGTTGTGGTTTGAAGCGCTCCGGCAGATGGGCATAGTTGAACACCGAGAGGCGGTCGGGATCGACTTCGAGGATCTGATCCAGAGTGCTTGAAAAGCTCTCCACGTCCTGAAAAGGGAGTCCATAGATGAGATCGATACTGATGGAACGGAAGCCTTCGTCCCGCGCTTTCTGCAGCACGCCCAGGGTCTCATCCTTGCTCTGAATCCGGTTCACCGCTTTCTGTACCCGGGGATCGAAGTCCTGCACCCCCAGGCTCATGCGATTGAATCCCAGCTCCCTCAGCAGCTTGATGGTGTCACCCTTCGCCTCCCTGGGATCTATCTCGATCGAGTACTCACCGCTGTCGTCGTCGAGCAGGGTGAAATATTTGCGTGTCTGCGCCACCAGCTCACGCATCTCGTCTTGACTGATGAAGGTCGGCGTACCCCCACCCCAATGGAGCTGGGTTACCACACGAGATGAATCAAACAGCTCCGACTGCATGCGCATCTCTTCGTAGATACGCGCAAGATAGTCCGCAGCCAGGGTGCGATCCTTGGTGGCCACCTTATTGCACGCACAATAGAAACAGACCGTGTCGCAGAAGGGAATATGAAAATAGAGCGACAGCGGGTTGCCACCCTCGTTGCTCGACCTGGCTACGCGTTTGTACTCCTCTTCATTGAAGCCGTCATGAAACTGAACCGCCGTGGGATAGGAGGTGTAACGCGGACCGCTCTGATCATACTTGGCGATCAGATCGAGATCGAATTGTGTTGAGTGATCCATAAATTTAAAGTTTCTCTATATTTGATAATTTTTCATGGAGACGTCGATACTTGCAGACTACTCCTCCTCCACATCTATACCCTTGCGATGGGTCTCGTTGATCTGCCGCAGCAGGATAGCGAATGGGATATCGTCGCCATGACGATCTACCAATGGCATGAAAGAGAGGTCTTCGCGTCCAAAGCGGTAGTCACCCTCCTCCATCGACTGGAAGAGAGACTTGATACCCGCTTCGAGGGGTTCCAGGAACGGGGGATATAGACTCATCTCATCCAACTGGAAGTCGAAGCAGTCCCGCAGGTCATCCACCTCGAATACGGCCTGCTTGACCCACTCCACGTACTCTTCCGCACTGCGCGCGCGCTGTATACTCATCTCTTCTGATTTCTCTCTCCGGAGCGGATCCCCGCCGATCCTCCTATCCGCCCATGATTCTATATTCGTACACCGCTCCCTATTCTGCCAGATCCGTCGCGGTCAGCAGAAACACCCCCTCGCCGCCACGCTCGAAATCGAGCCAGACAAAGGGTAGCTGGGGATAGCGCTCCATCACCAGCTGGGCGCTGTTGCCCACCTCGACAATCAAAATCCCATGGGGCGCCAGATAGGGTGCCGCCTGGTGCAATATACGTTGGACAATCTCCAGCCCGTTTTCATCCGCCTGCAGCGCCATCCGGGGCTCATGCCGGTACTCCGCGGGCAACGCCTCCATTTCGGCCTCGCCCACATAGGGGGGATTGGAGACAATCAGGTCGTATTGCTTGCGGGGCAGCGCCTCGAACAGGTCCGAGCGGTGGATTGTCACCCGCTCCTGTAGACCATACTCGGCGACATTCCGTTGCGCCACCTCCAATACATCCGCTGAAATATCGACCAGATCGACCCGGCAATCGGCGAGGTAGGCAGCGGTGGCGATCCCGATACAGCCACTGCCGCAGCAGAGATCGAGGACCTGTGGGGCAGCGGGTTCCAGCCAGGGGGAGTAACCCCGCTCTATCAATTCGGCGAGGGGTGACCGGGGGATCAGTACCCGCTCATCGACATGAAACCGCATCCCGGCAAACCAGGCCTCTCCCAACAGGTAGGGTAGCGGAATACGCTCCTCGATCCGGCGTTCTATCAGATCGCCCACCCGTTCACGTTCGCCAGCGGTCAAGCGGCAATCAAACCAGTCGGCAGGAAGGTCGGGCGGTAGATGCAGGGCACCCAATACCAGTGCTGCGGCCTCATCCAGGGCATTATCGGTGCCATGCCCGAAAAAGAGTCTTGCCTCGGTGAAGCGACTCGTCCCCCAACGGATGAAGTCTGCAATGGTTTTGAGTGTTTGCACGGGACTAACTGGTTGAAAAACGGTGAAGTGTAGCCGATTCAACCAGTAAGTTATAGGGGGTGGATATCAACAAAAGGCGGGGTGGTAGGCCTCAACGGCCTCCACCCCCAGACGAATCAGTCCAATGTCTACTCAGGCTGCCTGAGAATTGGAGTCGCCTACAACACTCAGAGGACGCTCCTCATCCTCCTTCTTGCCCAGATTTCTTCTCACCAGGTCGCCCAGTGAGATGTTTGCCAGGAAGTTGAATATCTCACTGCTGAGATCATCCCACAGGGTATGGGTGAGACAGCGGGCTCCGCCGCTGCAGTTCTGTCTGCCGCCGCAGCGGGTGAACTCCACCCACTCATCGACTGCACAGATGATATTGGCTATCGAAATCTCATCGGCGCTCTTGCCGAGGTAGTAGCCACCGCCAGGTCCTCTGACACCGCGTACCAGATCTTTGTTTCTCAGGGCGGCGAATAGCTGTTCCAGATAGGAGAGCGAGATACCCTGGTTTTCAGATATCTCCGCCAGTGTAACCGGACCATTTTTGCCGTTCAGAGCCAGATCCAGCATTGCGGTAACCGCATATCGACCTTTTGTTGACAATCTCATTGGTTTTCTCCAGTGGTATTAACTTATTACCCAGTAAATCACTTGGTAATTAGACTAGAGTAACTAAGTAAATTAGTCAACTATTTATGCCGAAAAAATTTCAGAATTTTTGTGGTTTTTAATTATTTGATACATATCAGCTAGTTATGTAGTGACAACCTTAGCTGTCCTGCCTGTAGGGAGAGCTTGTAAGCAGGCTTTTTTCGTAATCAATGATCGCCGGTGCCTCGCGATCGAGAAAATCCTGAATACTCACCCTGAACCGGTTGTCGCTGATCCAGTGATAGGAGCGGGTCCGAGCGGGTAGAAAACCCCGCCATATCTTGTGCTCGCCTTGGGCCCCGGGCTCGAAGCGCTGCAACCTCTGTTTGATGGCATACTCGATTCCCTGATAGTAACAGGTCTCGAAATGGAGACTGTCGTAGTGGTGCAGGCATCCCCAGTGACGGCCGTAGAGCACCGACCGGCTTCGATAGAGCAACGCACCTGCCACGCAGAGAGAACCGTCATAGGCATATATCACTATCACCTGCTCGCCCATGGTACGGCCGATTTCACGAAAAAAACCGACATTCAATGTCGGCAGGCTGTATCGCTCCTCAAAGGTTTTGGCATAGAAGTCCGCAAACAGTTGCCACTCCTCTTCCGAGACCTGGTCACCCGGGAGCACACGAAAACGGATTCCGGCGTCCGCAACTTTACGCCGCTCCTGCCTGATGTTCTTTCTCCGCTTTGCCGTCAACCGGGAAAGAAACTGATCGAAATCCCCGTACCCCCGGTTGTGCCAGTGGAACTGCACTCCAAGCCGCTCCATCATCCCCATCGACTTCAACACCGCCCCCTCTTCCGCAGTGGTAAAGAGCCAATGCATGGAAGAGAAATCCGACTCACTCGCCAACTGCCTGGTGGCGGAGATCATCAGCTTCCTCAGCTGCAGGCTATCCGCATCGGGATGGACCAATAGACGGTCGCCATAGGCGGGAGTGTAGGGTATAGCACTGACCAGTTTCGGGTAGTAGTGAAGTCCGCTTCGCTGATAGGCGTCAGCCCATGCATGATCAAAGACAAATTCGCCATAGGAGTTGGTTTTTATATAGAGTGGAGACAATGCCACAAGATGGTTTTCTTGCCGAACTGCCAAGTGGCAGGGTACCCAGCCGTATTTCCTACCCACGCAATCATGATGCTCCATCGCGGCATGAAAGGCGTATTTCAGGAAGGGATTGTTATCGGTCACCAAGCGATCCCACTCATCCCGGTTCAGCTCATCTATGCTATGGTGGAATTCAACCTGGATAGACCTGTCTCTGACTGCTTTCATAGTGGCGCTCTGTACAAAACCAGCGATCTTTCATTTATTCCGCGTGAACGTATTCTGATTGACAGCAATCAACCCTGATACTACTTTCTTCTTCAAACACCAGGCGCGCTGAGCATTAGGCTGACGGCGTGATACTCATCACTATCCTACGAGACCATTGGATCCATGTGCGGCAGGTTCTACCTCGATGTTACTGCAGAGGATATGCTCGAATACTTCGGCCTGCCCTTCGCACCGCAACTCAGCCCTCACTACAATATAGCGCCATCGCAGCAGGTGGCGGCAATCAAATCGGGGGAAAATAGCCGGGAATTTGTCTGGTTGCACTGGGGACTGATCCCCTTCTGGGCCAAACACAAGAAATTCGGTTACCGCACCATCAACGCCCGCGCCGAGACCGTCGACACCAAACCCTCATTCCATGCGGCATTCAAATATCGCAGATGCCTGATTCCTGCCAGCGGCTTTTTCGAGTGGAAATCGACCCGCGAGGGAAAGCAGCCCTACTGCATCAGAGCTGATGGCGGCCAGCCCTTCGCCTTTGCCGGGCTCTATGAACACTGGGAAGGCAGCGAGGGAGAGATGATCGACTCCTGTAGCATTATCGTAACCGAGGCCAAGGGTAAAATCGCCACCATCCATGACCGAATGCCGGTAATCCTAGCGGCCGACAATTATGACGCCTGGCTCGATAGGGATACCAGGGATCCGGCGATCCTGAAACCCATGTTGCTGCCACAAGAGATTGAGGGCATCGAACTCTATGCCGTCAGTCGTGCGGTAAACAGTCCCAAAAACGACAGCCCGGACAATATCAAACCCATCTGAAATGAGCCTGGATAGCCAATAAAAAACCCGCCGGAGCGGGTTTTCTTTTGTGGCAGCAGTAGCGCCTGACAAGGCGCAGCGTTCACTTCTCGCTATCCCCTTTTTTATTCCTTCTCTTGCGCGCGAACGCCATTGCGCCAAGCCCAATCGTCATCAAGCCCAGGGTCGCAGGTTCAGGAATCGAGACCGGCGGATTGTCCCCGCCGCGAGGTGGATAGTAGCCATTCGGTCCGCAATCCTCCTGATCGCAATAGACTACACGTTTCTTCTTCGCGACCTTCTTCTTGGCCACCTTCTTCTTCGTAGCCACTTTCTTCTTGGCTACCTTCTTTTTCGTCGCTACCTTTTTCTTGGCAACCTTCTTTTTCGCAGCCACCTTCTTCTTTGTAACAAGAGAAGGCGACTCAGTATTGGCGGAAGCATGCTCTGTCAGAAGTGCCGCCGGTAAAACTGCCGATGCTGTTAGAACACCAAGTTCCTTTAAGAATTTTCTGCGGTCTTCCTTCTTGCTCATATCGCTTTTCCCCACGTGCCGGTTTACTCAGGAGTTAAAGCAATATGCAAGCCAGTTTTATTTTTTGGTTATTATCAATGAGATATTTATTGCGTTTTTATTTTTACGTCAATGACTGTAAATAATTCTGACACTAAAACCGGAAGAACTTCAGGTGTTTAATGGAAATCTGATGAAGACCCAAAGCCTATTCTGAGGACAGATTTCAGGTCGTTGCGGTAACTCCACTTTAAGCGCTCAAGGAATGCAGCCGCGACATCGAATTGACCGCCCTGCTTGGGAAAATCCACCACCCAATCCGGGTAAAACCGACCAGGACACTAGAATCGATCCGTACGATCTGTACGCCCTGACGAACGACAGATGTCATGGATAGAGCCTGGCCTCACGGTGCCGAGGATCCCGGCTTCTAGAGGTTCCACACCCTTTTTAAATCATATATCTGTGAACGTGCGAGGTTGAGAAGCCACGCGACCTACAGGTGATGATAGCGGTACTTGACAACTCTAAATAATAAGTAATTCATAATACAGTTGTTATCTGATTTATTTCGTTTTTCTTACTTTTTAGGTAATTTTGTATTACCTTATGCTTAGCGCTGTTTTGTGTTACTCACTACACAGGACAGCGATTGAGCTAACAAAATAAAGAATTTTAAGATCCCACCAAATGAGGGCAGGAGCAGAAAATGACTACATTGTTAAACCGATTCGGTAATATCTGTGTCTGGTGCATCGCTACTGGACTGACGATTCTGGCTGTGGTGACCACATCAGTATTGATCTGGTTATACTTTATATAACCGGCACTCAGGAAGTGCTGATTGATTGTTCATCCCAGACCAAACAGAGTTCCGTAAGCGCAGTCAAGCTTATCCCTGTTACATAATAACAAAACCGGTTCATACACATTACACAGAGGGCTTCGGCCCTTTTTTTATTTCCTTTGATATCTCCAAATACCGAGTGGTAATTTTGATTGTCGTGCCCGCTATCTTTTAACCGTGAAACCTAAGGCTAACCCTCCAAAGAGTTGCTGATACTTGCACACCAATCCTTCTGGAGAATTTTTATTTTAGAGAAAAAACGACGACTTCAGTACGCCTGCTGTTTGAGAGGGAATCAGATGCTTCGCCCGCTACTTGCCGCAGAGGCGAGATGGTTAACGGGGTCAGGTTCGCATTATTTGTCTAGTTTTTTGTTACTGCCGGTTTATCCAAAAGGCGGTCACTGGGATGCTGCTCTCGGCACTCTTCAGTAAACAAAATACCCTCACACGCTAGCGCTTCCCTGACAGGTTCTAACGCTGTAGTGCCACACTTGAACTTACAAGGCGCGCAGGCGAACAAATAGCGTTATGGACAGTTCCCTGTAAGCTCCATGTCGTTTGCTCGAGCTTGAGGCACTCTGCCGCCAAGTGGGTTTCGATCGATTTATTCAGCCTCGGAAGCAGTTGCCCCTTCGGCCGTTGCTGCCTCACCTGCCGCTGCACCTGTCGTCGATGCTCCCGTGGATTGGCTTTTTACCTGGTTACGCGTGCTTCTCCCCGGGCGTTTTTCCGGATACTTCTCGTAGTAGGATTCCTCCATCGTCTTGAATCCGTACTTTGCAATCAGCGCATCGTAGATGTCGCAGGATTTCTGGTGCTCACCTTTTTCGGCATGAGCCTCGGCAATCTTCACCTGCTCGCCGATATCACTGGAGGTCGCATGATTCATCTTACCGGCGAGCGTCAGGTCCAGCATACCCTTGGTAACAGTCTGATATTTACCGAGCGGCGTACCTCCACTGTTGCATTCACCGCCCCAGGAAACAAGGGGAGTCAACAAAACCAACACTACCGCACTGCTACTGAATCTGTTCATAGCTGCCTCTTTTGATTACTGTTGGTCGATTCGTGAAAAGGTATAGGGAGAATAACCACACCACCCCTGCGTATCAAGGCAGAAAACTCAAGGTAGGATCTACCGAAACGTCCTTATATACGGCCTCAATCGATTCATCAACATGGCGTCCCGATTGAATCAACCCCCTCCCGCTGCCTTCCTGGCGATCCGACTTAATTCGGTCCGCATGTCACCAGGCAGCCTATCCCTCTTTATCCGTAACCTGGAGAGAGGTATGAGAACCCGATGCTATGCAAACCGACCCGACCTAAGTAAGGCCCGCGTAACAGTCAGCGGTTCTGTGGGTGACAGGATTCCAGGCCCTGCCAATAGACACATGATTAGCCTTCTGATTGGGATCTGTTAGTGTGCAATGTGGCCTGTGCACGCTGACCTGATTGCCAAGATCGATTCTGCACCTGGACAAAGGCTTTGACTCGATCGATATCGTCAAAAAACCGAGCGGTAATTTTGATTGTAGCGCCCGACACTTTTTAACTGCGGAACCGGAGACAGACCCTTCCAAAAATTGCTGTTACTTGTGTAGCCACCCATCTGGAGTAAATTTTGTAAACCGACGATTTAATGCGCCTGCTGTTTGAGAGAACGAGATGTTTCGAGCGTTATTTACCGCAGAGGCGAGATGGTGCCCGGGGCCGGAATCGAACCGGCACGACCCGAAGGTCGAGAGATTTTAAGTCTCTTGCGTCTACCAATTTCGCCACCCGGGCGGCGGGAAGCAGGTGTGATGGCGACAGGGTAAGGAGATGGAGGCTGAGCCCGGAATCGAACCGAGGTCCACGGCTTTGCAGGCCGCTGCATAACCACTCTGCCACTCAGCCTAAAGGGTCCATTCTATCACCTATTGCAGATGAATCGAATGCTGATGTCCCTGGGTATTCAGGGATTGCTCAAAGAAAAAAGGCCCCGGGGTGCCGAGGCCTTTTTCAACTTGGAGCGGGAAACGAGATTCGAACTCGCGACCCCAACCTTGGCAAGGTTGTGCTCTACCAACTGAGCTATTCCCGCTTTGTTCTGGGAAGGGCGTATTGTAGCTACAGTTCGTCGTCTGTCAAGCCCGCAACAGGGCTGGAGTGGCTCCCGCTGGAGCTGTTATGGACGGGCTTTGTAGGGCAGTGTGATCACGATCTCGCCCTCTTTTTCCGTTCTCTGCAGCGCTGTCACATCGGCATCCCAGGGCAGTCTGAAGCGCCGGCGCATCGAAGAGGAGGAACTGGAGAAGCTATAACTGCGCTCGTTGCGGTTCTCCACGCGATGGGCCTCCTGGTTCTCGACCAGCAGCGAACGACCGTCCACGCTAACCTGGATCGACTCGGGTGAGTAGCCCTGGAGGCGGATACGCAGATGGTAACCCGTGTCATCCTGATCCTGCTTGAAGCTGACGCGTCGCTGTACATTGAAGGATGTCGGGCCTTGACCGGCCCGGTCGTAGGACGACATGCCGGGATGATAATAGCCGGGAGGTTGCGCATAGAGTTGCGTGGCGGCCACAACCATGAAGATGAGACTGATTGTGAGAAACAGACTTTTCATCCTAAACCTCCTCTAATAACTTCAATATCCCCTATAGCTAAGCTTAGCATTTCAAGGATCCGGGAATAGCGGTTGCGTCGGGTATGGGCCACCTGTCTACTTCTGTTCCAGCGATCCGCTCATGCGGCGTTCACCCAACAGGCTGGGCCAGGCGGCACGGAGATAGATCACCATTGACCAGAGGGTGAGAATGGCCGCTATGTAGAGCAGCACGAAACCGACGGTGTAGATGGGTATGCCCCAAAGCGGCTTCTCATAGATCAACAGCAGGATAGCTACCATCTGCACCGCGGTCTTGAACTTGCCGATCAGGGAGACCGCCACCATGGTCCTGGCACCGAGTTCGGCCATCCACTCACGCAGCGCGGATATGGTGATCTCCCGGCCGATGATCACCGCGGCGGGTATGGCGAATGCCGGGGTCGGCTCCGATTGCACCAGCAGCAACAGTGAGACAGCCACCATCAGCTTGTCCGCCACCGGATCGAGAAAGGCGCCGAAGGGTGAAACCTGTCCCCAGCGCCTGGCCAGATAGCCGTCAAACCAGTCGGTGACCGCGGCAACCGAGAATACCACCGCACAGCTGAACCGGGCCCACTCCACGGGCAGGTAGAAGAGCACCACGAACACCGGTATCAAGACAATCCGCAAGAGTGTGAGAACGTTAGGAATATTCCACATTATTGGCCACTAACCCTTATCATGAAATGCGTGGTATATCTGCTCCGCCAAGGCTGTACTGATACCCTCGACACTGGATATATCCTCAATCCCTGCTCTTGAGAGCTCTTGCAGACCGCCAAACTGCTTCATCAGCCGCTGTCTGCGCTTGGGACCTATACCGGGTATCTGCTCCAGAACAGAGCGGTTTCGGGTCTTCGAGCGTCGCTGTCGATGCGCTGTGATCGCAAAGCGATGGGCTTCATCCCGGATCTGTTGGATCAAATGCAATGCCGCTGAATCAGCTGGCAGTATAATGGGTGCCTTGCGCCCCAACAAGAAGAGCTGTTCCATTCCGGCCCTGCGGTCGACTCCTTTTGCCACCCCCACCAGGATCAAACCCGATACCCCCAAGTCCTGCAGGCGCTCATGTACAGCACTGATCTGGCCCTTGCCGCCGTCGATAAATAGCACATCGGGGAGTGCCGCTTCGCCTTTCTTTATCCTTCGGTAGCGTCTGTCCAGGGCCTGGGCCATGGCGGCATAGTCATCCCCCGGGGTTATGCCATCGATGTTGAATCGCCGGTAGTCCGACTTCAACGGCCCCTGCTCATTGAATACGACGCAGGAGGCGACTGTCGACTCCCCCCGGGTGTGACTGATATCGAAGCACTCCATGCGCTCCGGCACTGCCTGCAGCTGCAGTACCTGTTGCAGGGCCTGCAACCGCTCCTCCATGCCGGCCTGGGCATTGAGTCTCGCCTGCAGCGCCAGTTCCGCGTTTCCCTGGGCCATCTTCAACCAGCGGGCACGCTCTCCCCGCACCCTGCTGCTGATGCGGACCCGCTTCTTCGCCTGCTGAGTCAACACCTCCTGCAGCAGTGTCTGCTCCTCCAGCGCCAGACTGAGGATGATCTCGTTGGGCACCGGTTTTTCCAGGTAGTATTGAGAGACGAATGCCTGCAGGATCGTCGCTTCGGAGGCATCCCCCGGTGCCGAGGGATAGAACGACTTGTTGCCGAGATTGCGCCCCGAGCGAATGTAAAAGACCTGGATGCAGACACTCCCACCCTGTCGGGCAAGGGCAACTATGTCCAGATCGCCCCCCTCGCCGCTGACATACTGCTTCTCCTGGATTCGCCTCAGGTGCTTGATCTGGTCCCGGTAGAGTGCCGCCTGCTCGAAGTTGAGTGCGTCGGAGGCCCGCTCCATACGCTCCACCAGCTCATCGACGACCTGGCTGGTCTTGCCCTCCAGAAACAGCACCGCATGGTGAACATCCTCCCCATAGGCCTGCGCCGACACCAGGCCGACACAGGGACCAGTACAGCGTTTGATCTGGTATTGCAGACAGGCCCGCGAACGGTTACGGAAGAAGCTCTCCTCGCATTGGCGCACCGGAAACAGCTTTTGCAGCACCTGCAGGGTTTCCCGCGTCGATGCGGCGCTCGGATAGGGCCCGAAAAAGCGCCCCTTGCCCCGCCGCGCCCCCCGCCTGAAAGAGAGCGCGGGGTAGGTATGATCACTGGAGAGATAGATATAGGGATAGCTCTTATCATCCCGCAGCAGCACGTTGTACTTGGGTTTGAGAGACTTGATCAGGTGGTTCTCGAGCAGCAGGGCCTCGGCTTCCGTATGGGTGACGATGACCTCTATCTGCGCGATCTGCGTCACCATCAACTGGATTCGTTGATTGAGGCTACGGGTGAAATAGCTGCTGACCCGTTTTTTCAGATTCCTCGCCTTGCCCACATAGAGCACACCAGCCTCGGCATCGACCATGCGATAGACCCCCGGCCTGGTGGTCAGGTTCTTGAGAAAACTTGCGTGGTCGAATGCTTGCCGTTGCTGCATGGATCAGCCATATCTTTGCTTTTAGAGACTTGGCGATATTACCAAGCTTTGCCCCAGATACGACAGAAGACCAGGGTGAGCCGTCACCCCGGGGTGGCAGAGTGGCTGCAGCGCTGTTACGGAATACGGCGCAGAGACAAAACGTCAACAATTCTCGAGTATCGACCTGGCGCGTTGAAAGACCTGTTTGAACATCGCCGGGGTAAGCCGGCGGGTCTGGGTGTTGTAGCGACTGCAGTGATAGGAGTCGATCATCAGCTGGTTATCACTCAGCCGGTGCTCCCTGGCGTGGGCAAAGGGAAAGGCCTTCTGCCTGAGCCCAAGGGCCTTGATCACAGCCTGGTGGGCGATCGATCCCAAGCTGAGGATCAGGCTGTTCGCCGGCATTCGATCCAGTTCCTTACGCAGGTAGCGGTTGCACTCATTGATTTCACTGCCCACCGGCTTGTTCTGGGGCGGCAGGCATTTCACCGCGTTGGTGATCCTGCAGTCGTGGAGCTCAAGACCGTCATTTCGCGAACTGGCCTCGGGCTGATTCGAAAAACCGAAATCGTACAGGGACTGGTAGAGCAGGATACCTGCATGATCGCCGGTAAAGGGACGACCCGTGGCATTGGCCCCATGCAGACCGGGGGCAAGACCGACCACCAGGAAGCGCGCATCGGCATCGCCGAACGGTGCCACCGGCGCGGCGTGATAGTCGGGATAATCGACCTTCACCTGATCAAGAAAATCAGCCAGACGCGGGCAGCGTCGGCACTTGGCATTGAAGGTCATGAATTGTTTTCGCTGTCTTTCAGGATACCGTGCCGATAGGCGAGGCGAGTCAGTTCCACGTCGTTCTTGATGTCGAGTTTATCGTAGATACGCTGCCTGTAGGTGCTGACTGTCTTTGGACTGAGTGAGAGAATATCGGAGATTTCCAGGTTCTTGTGTCCCTCCAGAATCTGCAACAGGACCTGAATTTCTCTCGATGAGAGTACCTTGAAGGGATTGTCAGAACTTCCCTGCCACTCGGTCAAGGTATGTTTTCTGGCAACGTCAGAGGCGATGTAGTGATGGCCGCCATCCACCGCCCTGATAGCGCGAATCATCTCATCTGCGGGGCATCCCTTGGTGAGGAACCCCATTGCACCCACCTCGTGCAGGCGCGAAGGAAACGGGTCGTCATCGAGGACGGTCAGGGCAATAACCTTGAGATCGGGTTTGATGCGCAACAACCTGCGCGTCGCCTCAATACCGCCCATGCCGGGCATATTGACATCCATTAGCACCACATCCGGAGACGTCTTCTGCACCAGCTCGATCGCCTCTTCACCACTCGATGCTTCCCCGGAGACATCGATATCGTGGGCTTTGTCCAAGATGCCTTTTACGCCGGTTCTGATCAGTTCGTGATCATCAACCAGCAAAACTTTGATCATCTTTGTATCTCATCAGGTCCCTCTTGTTTATTTAGGGTTGCCGGACATGCATTCCTTGACCCACTCCGGAATCAACCAGATATCGCTTTTAAACTACCTAATTTACCCCAAACCGCCTGTCACGGCGAGTACCCAAAGTCATAAGAATTTGATTTCCCAGCACTTTGCTCAAGTATATTCCGGCTGCAGCAGACTATCCGCCAACACACTATTTTTCCTGGCAAATCTGTGTCCCTGAGCCACACTGTAGTGCAGCCATTTGGAGAGGAAGAGGTTGATTCGCCAACGCTGTTCGAGGGTCGGGTTGTCTCCCCACCGATGCAGCGGCAGACTCGATTGACGCAGATCCAGGACATCGATCTGCTTTGAGTCATGATAGACCCTGAGCGTCGCATCCGGATCGGGATAGTCGCCAACGGCATGGCTGAAAAAGTAGGTCAGATGGACGAGCGAGGTGTACGGCGTCTGCTCCAGAACTTCGAGATGGAGATCCATCCCATGTTCAAGGTTTGATTGATACTTGCCCGACATATCTCCAAGCGCAGGTGCCAGGCGCATCAAGAGGGCATAATTTTCCTCGCTAAGCCCCAGCACCATGCCCATTCTTGGCCGTACGGCCAATAGCTTGTTCATGCTCCAGGGATATCCGGCACTGTACATGGCTGGCTTCAACTCTCTCTTCTCAGGCAAGCTCTATTATAGTGGAGCGAGAGAATGCCAAGCCAACAAAAAACCCCGGACAACTCCATCATCCAGGGTTTGACTCGATCGGCTCTCCATTCCCGCTATCCGCTGCGTATTGCACGGACAAGCCACCGGGAAGCTGCAAACAGGGTGAATCGGCGAAGCAACCGCCCGTAGACTAAGCCCGCTTCAGATAGGCCGCCGATAACGGCTCATGCAACCACTGTTGCCGCCACGAACTGAATCCGGACGTCAGGCGTTCTGTCCCTTCTGTTGCTCCGCTTCGACCTGGGCCCGGACCTCGTCCATATCCAGCTCACCCGCCTTGGTCAGGAGTTCGCGAAAAGCGGATTCAGGCAAGGCTCCCGGCTGGGAAAAGATGATGATATTGTCACGGAAGATCATCAACGTGGGAATCGAGCGCACCTGAAAGTGCATCGCCAGTTCCTGCTCTTCCTCGGTATTCACCTTGCCGAATACGATATTGTCGTGATCCTCAGAGACCTTCTCATAGGTTGGCGCAAAGGATCGGCAGGGGCCACACCAGGGTGCCCAAAAATCGACGATAACAAAATCGTTATCTGTGATCATCGATTCGAAATTATCTTTTGTCAGTTCTACAACAGCCACATCACAGCCCCTTGGGGAAAAGGAATAAATTGGAATGATGGTATCAGAATAGCCAATTTAATTCTTCCCGGAATCTTTTTGGCCCTCGATACTGAACGGTTGCTTCGTATCTGCGGTGGGGATGCGATCGCAAAGCAGATGCGGCGGCATTGCCGCAGATAACGGAGAGACCGCAGTTGGCTACGGTCTCTCCGCCAGCCAGGCGAATAAATCCCTCAAGATGCCCGCTTAGCCCAGACCCTGGAAGATCTGATCGCGAATCTCATCGACACCGCCTACACCGTTGATTTTCAAGTATTTGCAGGCACCGGCTTCCGACTCACCTGTGTAGAAGCTGACCAATGGTTCGGTCTGATCGTGGTAGACCTTCAGACGGGCCTTTACGGTCTCTTCCTGATCGTCGTCGCGCTGTATGAGATCCTCACCGGTGACATCATCCTTACCCTCGGTCTTTGGGGGATTATAGATGATGTGGTAGGTACGGCCTGATGCCAGATGAACCCGGCGACCCGACATACGCTTGATGATCTCTTCATCGGGCACGTCGATCTCGACCACGGCGTCGATCGGCACACCCGCCTCCTTCAGCGAATCCGCTTGCGGAATGGTGCGGGGGAAACCGTCGAACAGATAGCCGTTTTTACAATCATCCTCAGCGATTCTCTCCTTCACCATCCCCATGATGATATCGTCTGAAACCAGACCGCCCTCATCCATGATCTTTTTCGCTGCCACACCCAGCTCGCTTCCCGCCTTGACGTGTGCACGCAGCATATCGCCGGTGGAGATTTGAGGAATCTGATACCTCTCCTTGATGTAGTTTGCCTGAGTACCCTTACCGGCTCCCGGTCCGCCGAGCAGTATGATGCGCATCTTGACTCTCCTTTGGATTGTTATGAGGATCGACGAAGTTTGCCACGCTCAGCAGACTTGAACCAGTCGAGGCTATCAATAGGTGGATATAGGGCATTTATGGAGGAGACGGTAACCCCCCGGTCACCGTCCCCACACGTGTTTGAATCGGCAGACTCGGTATGACGAGACTATCAGCCGGCAGCGAGTTTTAGCATCAAGCTATTGAGTCGCCTGACAAAGGCGGCCGGATCATCCAGCTGACCGCCTTCGGCGAGATGGGCCTGATCGAACAGCACCTTGGTCAGATCACCGAATCTGTCACCGTCGCCTTCACCCTCCAGGCGTTCAACCAGGGGATGGGTGGCGTTGATCTCCAAGATCGGTTTGGTTTGCGGCGCATCCTGTCCCACCGATTTCAGCACCCTGGCAAGATTGGCGCTCATATCGTGCTCCTCCACAACCAGGCAGGCGGGAGAGTCGGTCAGGCGCTGACTGACCCGGATCTCTTTCACCGATTCCCCCAGCACATCCTGCATCCGTTGCAACAGCTCCTTGTGGGCTTCGGTCTGCTTCTCCGTGCTCTCCTTCTCTTCCTTGTCCTCCAGATCGCCCAAGTCGAGGGCGCCCTTGGCCACCGATTGCAGCGTTTTGCCGTCAAACTCGGTAAGACTGGTCACCAGCCACTCGTCGACCCGGTCGGAAAGCAGCAGCACTTCGACACCCTTCTTTTTCAATACCTCAAGATGGGGGCTGTAGCGTGCGGCGGCAGGAGAGTCCGCGGTGATATAGTAGATCTTCTCTTGACCCTCCTGCATGCGCGATACATAGTCCGCCAGGGAGACATTCTGCTCGTCGGTATCGGCATGGGTGGTGGCGAAGCGTAACAGGCCGGCAATGCGTTCCCGGTTGGGGTAGTCTTCCGCAGGACCCTCTTTCACCACCTTGCCGAATTGATCCCAGAAGGTCTGAAACTTCTCCTTATCCCCTTCCGCCAGCTTCTCCAAGGCGCCCAGGATGCGCTTCACATTGGCCTGGCGAATGGTGTCGATCTTGCGGTTGTGCTGCAGAATCTCCCGGGATACGTTCAGCGGCAGGTCGTCGGAGTCGACCACACCCTTGACGAAACGCAGATAGCGGGGCATCAGCTTATCCGCCTCGTCCATGATGAATACCCGTCGCACGAAGAGCTTTACACCATGTTTCTGGTCCCTGTCCCAGAGATCGAACGGGGCTCGCTGCGGTATATAGAGCAGCGCCGTGTATTCATTGTTTCCCTCGACCCTGTTATGCACATGAAGCAGTGGGTCCTCGAAGTCGTGGGAGACGTGTTTATAGAACTCCTGGTACTCCTCTTCGGAGATCTCGCTGCGATTTCTCATCCACAGCGCCGTTCCCTTGTTGACCCGCTCGAACTCGGGCGTCTCGGGTTTCTCCTCGTCTTCGCCGTAGTGCTCCTTCTCCATCTCCACCGGGATGGTGATATGGTCGGAAAACTTGGAGATAATGCTGCGCAGCCGATAGCTCTCGAGAAACTCCTTTTCGTCCTCTCTCAGGTGGAGAATGACATCCGTTCCCCGGCTCGACTTATCCAGGTTTTCGATGGTGTAGGAGCCCTCTCCCTGCGACTCCCAGCGGACACCGTGTTCCGCGCCCAAACCGGCTCGACGGGTGACTATGGTCACCTTGTCAGCAACGATGAACGCTGAGTAGAAGCCGACTCCGAACTGGCCGATCAGCTCGCTGTCCTTGGTCTGGTCTCCGGAGAGGGACTCAAAGAATTTGCGGGTGCCTGAACTGGCGATGCTGCCGATGGTTTCAGAGATCTCCGGGCGGCTCATTCCTATGCCGTTGTCGGAGATGGTGACGGTGCCCGCCTCCTTGTCGAAGGTCACCCTCACCTTCAGTTCCGGATCATCCTCAAACAGGGCCTCGTCGGTCAGGGATTCAAATCTCAGTTTTTCCGCGGCGTCCGAGGCGTTGGATATCAGTTCGCGCAGGAATATCTCTTTGTTACTGTAGAGAGAGCGGATTACCAGGTTGAGCACCTGACTAACTTCCGCTTGAAATTCAAGGGTTTCCTTATGGGCTTCAACAGTCATCTTTAGCTTAGGTCTCCGAATTATTAAGATCGACGAGTCTATCGCGACTCATTGTTTGTATCGTCGCTTAATATTGGGATGCAAACGTAATTTTCAAGTGGACGGAACACTACAGCTGGGTTGAGACACTGATACTGGCGAAATTCTCCTTGTAACTGTCAACGTCAGTATCCGCATCGCGGTCAAGATGGGCGATATTGAAATGCACTCTGCTCTCCTGACCAAACTGATATGCCACACCCAGGGTCGCGGAGTACTGATCATAGGTCAGCGCTTCCTCCTCGTGATCGGTTCCGGTGAGTCGAAAATAGGCTGTGGTGAGTTGGGTAATCCTGCGGCTAAGTAACAGAGCCAGCTCGATATCTTCTGTGTCACTGGCCGAAATGTCGTAATCACGTTCGTGATAACCGCCACGCAGACTCAGCAGAGACCTAACCGTCTGATAAGTAAATTCCGTGTCAAATCGCTTGCTCTCGTAATACTCCTCGTTAATCGAGGGACTGGCGCCGCTCCGATGGATTGAGCTGGTTGATTCGAAGACAGGATCTCTCACCAGGTTGCCGAATGCATCAAGACGCTGAAACAGCGATTGCGCACTCAGTTCATCCCGGGCACTGATAAAATCCTGTTCATAGGTTGCCGTCCATACACTCCTGCTTGACCTGTGACTGAAATCGAAATAGAAGTTATCCCCAAACGAGCGCTCCCCAACACCCAATGCAAACTGGGTTCTGGGTGTGGGTGTGAAGATAGCCCCCAGACTCCAGGTTGAGTCGTCCCTGTCTTCCGCGACCGCCAATTCATAATCCTCATACCCTGCTGAAAACGCCAATGCCCACTGATTGGTCAACTTTTGAATGAGTTCAGCACGAAATATTCTGATCTCGTTGTCTTCCTCCAGGTTTTCATAATCCACAATGCTCTGTTGAAACAGCACTTCCCAGATCTGGGTTGTGAAGGTGCTTCCGCTGGCAAATGCGATCTCCCCCTTTTTCCCGGTACTGTCATTCTCGATATCCTCAGAATAGCTGACCCTATCCCCGGTCAGTCTTGCCTCCACGACACTGAAGTCACCCAATTTGGCAGTGAAGTAGGGACTGAGACCCAGGGTATAGTAATCCGTGTCGTCCGCCGAACCTGTTAGACCCTGATGACTCGATCTTCCTGTGCTGGTGATATTCGTCCTATCGGCATTCATCCAACCGTCAAGAAAAAGATGATTCTCGGCGATCTCCACATTGCCTTCCGCACGCAAAAAATGCACGGCTTCATTGTCGTGCGTTTCGTCCCGGTAGTGGCGATACTCGGGCGCATAGTTGAAATCCAGTGAGGCCCTTCCACCCTCTTTGTAGGCAGACAGGGAAGGCCTGAGTACAGTGACCCTGTCGCTCAATCGGTCATCGTCGATCAGCAGTGCGTTATCGGTATAGATATACTGTAGCTCTACGCTTGGGGAGATAACCCAGTCTGCGGCAGAAACGGTGCTTGCTACGGAGGTCAAACCCACCCCGCACAGAAGATACATCAGTGCCGAGGCTTTGCCCCCAATGCTTTGATCCATGTCCAAATGATTCAGCTTTTTAATAATCATTTTTTCGTCCTTCATCAGTCGAAATTAGGATTTAACCATTTCTCATATCGATAACGGCCGCACCCGGGGTGAGCGGGGATCGAGATACGATACGCAGGATAAATCCATAAGTCGAGAATTTGGGATCCCCCCGGGATCGATCGGATCCCAACCCCTTTGTAACTTTTTCCCGCGGATGCCATCCAGCCTCTGTCAGTGATTCGCCATGCTACTACAAACTATTGATTATAAGTGCTTTTAGCGATAAAACCAGATGAGTGTCCGCTGCCGCCCCGACCAGCCACAATATTGCCGCGCAGGGTTCCCATATGAGTTTGAATATCGCACCATATAGATAAAATGGCACATGTAGTAACGAGTAGAATATGAAAAATGTCACAATCGTCACCCAACCCTTCGATGACCAACGGCCCGGCACTTCCGGTCTGAGAAAAAAAGTCAAAGTATTTCAAACACCTCACTATTTAGAGAACTTTGTTCAATCGATTTTCGATACGCAACCGGATCTTCACGGCGGCACCCTCGTACTTGGTGGAGACGGTCGATACTACAATCGCGAAGCGATTCAGATCATATTGCGCATGGCCGCTGCCAATGGCGTGAAACGGCTCCTTGTCGGCCGTGGCGGCCTGCTCTCTACCCCCGCCGCATCCGCCGTTATCCGAAAATACAAAACCGATGGCGGCATCATCCTCTCTGCCAGTCACAACCCCGGCGGCCCCGATGAAGATTTCGGTATCAAATTCAATACCCCCAACGGAGGCCCGGCACCGGAGGCGGTCACCGAAGCGATCTACCGCCGTACCAAAGAGATCGGGGAGTACCGACTTTTGCAAGCACCCCCCGTCGACCTCGACACCCTGGGTGTAACCGGCCTGGGCGATTGCCGCGTCGAGGTTATCGATTCGGTCGAGGATTATGCCGACCTGATGATGGAGCTGTTTGATTTCGATCGCATCCGCATGCTCTTCGACTCCGGCGTGTTCAGCATGAAATTCGATGCCATGCATGCGGTAACCGGACCCTATGCAACGGAAATTCTGGAGGCAAGACTGGGTGCTGAACCCGGAACCGTGATCAATGGAGTACCCAAGCCCGACTTCGGCGGCGGTCATCCCGATCCCAACCTGGTACATGCCCATCAGCTTGTCGGGTTCACTCAAGGCACCAATGCGGTCAACTTCGCCGCCGCCTCCGATGGGGATGGTGACCGCAACATGATCCTGGGCCGCAATTTTTTCGTCACCCCCAGTGACAGCCTGGCGGTAATGGTGGCGAATGCTCATCTCATCAAGGGTTATAGCGGCGGCATCAACGGCGTGGCACGCTCGATGCCCACCAGCCAGGCGGCGGACCGGGTGGCGGACAAACTGGGTTTGCCCTGCTTCGAGACACCCACCGGCTGGAAGTTTTTCGGCAATCTCCTGGATGACCGGAAAATCACCCTCTGCGGCGAGGAGAGCTTCGGCACCGGCTCCGATCATATCCGCGAAAAAGACGGCCTCTGGGCGGTACTCTTCTGGCTCAACCTGCTTGCGGTAAAACAGCAGTCGGTGGAGAAGATCGTTAGCGACCATTGGAAGGCGTTCGGCAGAAACTACTATACACGCTACGACTACGAAGCCATCGACAAGACAGACGCCGAAGCACTGATGACAGCCTTAAGGGAGAGGCTTGCGCAGTTGCCCGGCCAAACCCTTGACGTTTACCCAGTTGAATATGCCGACGACTTTGCCTACACGGATCCGGTGGATGGCAGCCTATCAGTACATCAGGGCATACGTGTGGGTTTCACGGGCGGCTCAAGAATTGTCTTTCGCCTATCCGGCACCGGCACCGAGGGAGCGACCCTGCGGGTCTACCTGGAGGCCTACGAGGCAGATCCCGCCAAACAGATGCAGACCACCGAGGCAGCGATGACCGGTCTTGTTGATGTCGCCCTGAAACTGGCTGAAATCGAACAGCGGACAGGACGCACAAAACCCAGCGTCATCACCTAACAATGACTAGACAAGTCAGCCGTGAATCGCATATAAAGCAGCTGTAGCGAGACTGTCACGAGGACTTATTAAACTACATTTATTACAACTATCTAATGGGGAGCAATGACGTGGCTAGCAAAGAGGAAAAAAGCACCACAACGAAGAAAAAGGCCAAAGCCAAGGTGAGCAAGAAAAAGGCGACAAAGAAAAAAACAACCGCCAAGAAAGTAACCGCTAAGAAAACCGCGAAGAAGGGCAGCATAAAGGCCTCAATCAGCCCAAGAGAACGGTATGAGATGATTGCAACCATGGCCTACTATCGTGCCGAACAGCGTAACTTCGAGTCGGGTCATGATGTCGAGGATTGGCTGGAATGCGAGAGCATCATCGACAGCATGCTGGGAAAATCCTAACAGACCGACCGAATCAATAACCCGAAGACAATCCCTCCCGGAGCCCCGCCCTGCCTGTCAATACAGGTGGGGCGGATGGCTGTTGCAGAATAGCAAACTATCAGGCGCTCCCGTGCAAGCAGATTCACCATGCCCTCACCGCATGGCATTGGCAGCCGGGATTTTTGTATGGGCCAGGAGGCGAAACCGCTAAAGGCCCCTTTTCCTTATCCGGTCAGAGGCTTTATGCGGGCTCATCGAGCGGATCTCAGTAATCTGTTGAAAAAACTCAATGCCGCTTAAATTGGTTCGGTTTGATTCCCTTTTCAGTGCGATGAATCATTGAAAAACAGGCAGGAACGGTTTGCTGCCCAACCGGTTCACTACCCCCGGTCATGGCCGAATATCTTATCTCCGTACAAATACCGTAAGATATTGCTTTGCAAGGCGTCGTTGGCTAAAGATTACCCTTGTGATACCGACATAAACCAGCATAAGGCTTCTACTTAAATAGCATGTTGATCATTATAAAAAAGAGCTTGCAATGAAGAATAATCAACCGGTTACAAACAACGAAGTTGTCTTTGGCGAGGATGCAAACATCCTTTCAACGACCAATCTCAAGGGCGCCATCACCCATATCAACCCCACATTCGTCGAAATCAGCGGCTTCACCAAAAAAGAATTGTTGGGCCAGAACCACAATATCGTACGCCACCCGGATATGCCCCCTGCCGCATTCGAGAACCTCTGGACAGAAATAAAGGCCGGCAACCCCTGGATGGGAATGGTCAAAAACCGCTGTAAGAATGGAGACTACTATTGGGTCGATGCCTTTGTGACACCGATACTGCAGGACGGCGCAACGGTGGAATACCAGTCAGTCCGATACAAACCCGACCCGGCATGGGTCCAGCGAGCAGAGCCGCTCTATAAAAAACTCCTGGAAGGCAAACCCGTCAAACCAAGCCTGGGCAGCAGGATTGGGCTGAACACAAGGCTGATCCTGGGTAATCTGCTATCACTTCTCCCGATTGCGATCACCAGCCTGTCGAATAGCGGTTTAACGATAAATGCCGTCGGTTTATTCGCCACGTTGGTGCTGATCATAGGGGTCAACCTATTTCTGACCAGGCCCTTTGGAAGACTGGTCAAAGAGTCGACATCGTTGTTCGATAATGACTTGATGCGCCGGATCTACACCGGCCGGGACGATGATTTCGGACGCATCGAACTGGCATTCAGGATGCAACATTCCCAGCTTAGGGCCATCATTGGCCGACTCTCGGATACCACCCGAATTCTCAATGACGTTGCCGAAAGCACCTCGGGTATCACGGATAAAACCAATCAGGGCGTGATCACCCAGACAAGTGAAATCGAACAGGTGGCCACCGCCATGACCGAAATGACGGCAACCATCCGCGAGGTGGCTGAAAGCGCCAATCGCGCAGCGGAATCCACAGGATTGGGACTGAATGAAGCCAGCCATGGCAAAGAAGTGGTGGATACCACCATCGAGGTCATCAATAACCTGGCCGATGAGATTCAAAAAGCAGCCTCGGTAATCGACAAACTCTCGACATATACGACCAATATGGGCAATGCCCTTGGAGTAATCAAAGATATCGCAGAACAAACCAACCTGTTGGCGCTCAACGCTGCCATCGAGGCTGCTCGTGCCGGTGAACAGGGACGCGGTTTCGCGGTGGTGGCAGACGAGGTGCGCACCCTGGCCGGGCGCACGCAAAAATCGGCCAAAGAGATCGAGGCGATGATCGAACAGTTGCAGGATGGCAGTCGTGAGGCCGTTCAGGTCATGGAGAAGAGCCGGGACACGGCGGGCAAAAGTGTGGAACAGGCCGCCAGGGCCGGTGAGGCGCTCGAAACCATTGCCGGTGCGATCAATACCATCAATGATATGAATCATCAGATCGCCACGGCATCTGAGGAGCAGTCGGCTGTAGCGGAAGAGATAAACAAGAACATCGTAAATGTTAACGATGTTGCCGGCGCCACCGCAGACGGCGCCATGCAAAGCGTACACGCCACGGAAAAGATGGTGGAGACAATCAGCCAGCTGAAAAGGTTGATCGTACAGTTTTTACGTTAGCAGGCACAACGCAAGCAGTGATGGATAGTGTAGGACGTACACCTCAAAAGCCCCGAGGTGCCGCAGCGGGAAACTCGATCCGCTTTACCGACCTATTTTGACTTAAACCAGAACAGCCAAAGGATCGCGACAACAGATTGTTGTATTGGCGTCCCCAAGGGG
>JBFNJI010000037.1:0-52658 GCA_040793985.1 Candidatus Thiodiazotropha sp.
TTTTCTCTCCCTCAAGGAGACGTGCGATAAAGCGGAGTCGTTCATCCATCGGTTTACACTCTTTCCAAGGCATCTGGGTACTCCCCAAATGTTTAAATGTGTAAACCATGTCCACGGAATAATCTGTAAGCTATGTGTCGATAAGCTCAAAAGGGGGGCTGCGTAAGCAGGCCCCCTTTTTTAATATGTTGTCCAGACGGTCTCGAAACTCCGACTTGAAAAAACCGGTTCGACAAGGACCGGCGGTAGCAGTCAAAGCTCAAGCTTCAGATAGCCTTTTTTGTCGGGATAGATCGTTTTGTAGCGATGCTGATTGATCAGTTGACTGTTATCCCAGAGACCGGTCTCGTCACTACGGTAGTTGAAGTAGAACTCCACGCCATCATCGTAGAGGTCAAGCACCCGTGCCAATGCCGCCGGATCGGGGTGATGATGGCGGGAACCGTTTGTGGAAACCAGATAGCGTTGACAGTCGATCATCTCTAGCAGGGTGGATGAGTTGTTACGGGCGCTACCATGGTGTGACATCTTCAAAGCGTCCAGCTTCAACACATCCTCTCCGCGTTCAGTCAAGAGTCGTTGCAGCGCGTCTTCCAACTGGGGCGCATGGGCATCCCCCGCGAAAAGTACCGCATGGTTGTTGAATTCTGCCAGGAAGGCGATGCTGCTGCCGTTGGGTTCACTCTGATCCGGGACGAAGGGTAGGTTGACCAGTTGCGAAACCACGATCTGGCCATCGTGACCATGACCCAGGACATCGGGGCTGTGGCGGCTGTCGCGGCCGAGCAACTCCAAGGCACGTTCAAAGTCGCCGGGATCGAGGTGTTTTTCCGGATCGTTAGTCAGCAAGTCATCTTCCCAGCGCTGGCGCATATCATCGAGCTTCTCTCGGCTGGGCCCCAGCAGGGTAAGGGTCATGCCTCCTGCCAGTTCGATTTTCGGTAACGGCGCATCGTCATCGATGACCACGGCATTACCATCGAAAGACTGGTTCCAGGGATAGTCTCGATCCCACAACAAGGCGCCGAAGTATTCACCCTGTCTGGCACTCAGAGTTCCTGGGATATCCCTGTCATAGTCCCTGTGCAAACCATTGAGGTGTCGCCAGCCGTTGAACCAGATGTCCTTCACGCGTTGCGCACCGAACCTGTCGTCCTGCAGCAGTGGCACTGCACCACTGATATGGTCGGCGTCGACATGGGTCAGTACGAAAAGTTCTAGGGATAGATCCCGGTCACTTTCGAAGCGCTTGACGATTTCACGATAGGCGGTTTTGCGACCGCAATCGATGAGAATGTGACGCTGCGGGTCAGAACCGTATTTGATCCAGAGCGCATCACCTTCGTTTGCCGGCAGCATCTCGATGCTAAGCATAGCTCCTCCGTGTTGTTTACTGTTCCTGTTTGAGACCGTCGAGATACACGGCAAGCTCGTCAGCCTGTCTCATGATATCTGTTGGGAGTTTCAATTCCTCGTCGTTGTGCCACCAATCCCTGTAGCGAGAGAGTTGCGCAAGCGTAGAGACGATGGGGTAGGGGTCATTGCGTCGATGCGCAGCCTTTACCAGTGTCCGTGCCGCGTGTTTCGCTTGTTTTAACGCTCTCTCCCTACCAACCAGCGGAGCGATTAAATAGAGCTCTAGAATCGAACCCCATGCCCAGTTTCTCTTTTCAGCGAGTTGCCGGCGCTCATCCTTGGTTTTACAGCTTGATAGCTTGCGAGTTGCAATATCCCGGGCTGCAGCCATCGCGGTAGTCCAGTCTGGCTCAGAACCGGTTAGGGTGCCGTGCCGGACCGCTTCGAGCACAAGCCACTGCACCCAGGTCCAGTGGTGGTCACGTGAGATCTCAGCGGCGCGGCGGTAGGCGGCTGAGGCCTGGCGAAGCATCTCACGGCTGTGAGCAAGCCAATCCTCTGTGTCATCTCTGCCTGCCAGTGCACGGCCTAGATTCCAGGAGGCCTCTGCCTCACGCTTTAGCGCGCTGGCCTGCAATCCATGCAGTTCTTCGCGCTGTGCCTTGGTCAACGCCGGATCGTGTTCGTGTTGTTCAAGTCCTCTGCGTACCGCTTCGAACTCCTGCCTGATTTCATTGGCCTGCTGTTGGGTAATTGTCTTGGCCCGACCAAGCTCGTCGATGGCGCGCTTGGTATGATTCTCAGCGTTATTCGAGTTCTGTTTTAGACGTTTTAGCGCAACCTCGAAGCGTCGTTGGATGAGTCGCTGGGACAGCCCGTCATCGATATGGATATATCCGACAAGTGCAATGTGATCGTAGTAGGTTTTTTCCCGTGTTGCTCTCAGTTTGTCACGCGTTTTGCGTAACGCCATACGCGGATCGTTACCGCGTACCACCTGATTAAGGAAAGTGGCGATGAGTTCGTCTGAACCGGTCTTGGTGAGTGCAAGCTGTGAACCTAGCACGATAGGCACTCCCGCCGTATGCAGTGCATGGGCGACGGTGCTGCCGGACCGGATGGGATCGACTTCCGCGCTATGGCAGGTTGCGATGGCAAAGGTTTCGGGGCGATGCTCGGCTTTGGAAAATATGGCTGCAAGCTGCTCCGGTGCGACTCGATCAATACTCCCGTCTTCCTTCTCGAAAGCCAGGCAAGTGGTGGGCGGAGGTCTGCTTTGCAAATCGATGCGCTCACCGGCGGCCAGGTCACGAGGCTTGGGTCCGATACCGTGCATGAGCAGGTGGACATGGGTAAAGCGCGCGTCATCGACCGTGTTGATCAACGCTTCAAGACTGGCGTTCGCCACTTCAACAATGGCGCTGTCGCCCCAGATACAAAGTATCTCCCGCAGAAGCGATAAATGACGATCATGGGGTACTTCCATTCGCCGGCGCGAACGCGATGAACGTTTCGGCTCGGCCCAGGCAAACAACACCTTTGGTGCATTGTCACGAACCACCTCCGGCATGGGCCATGGTTGACGAATACGGCGTGTGACGATGAGATTATTATCGGACGCCTCGAGTGCCTCGAAGGGCAATTGGGCTAGTTCAAGGGGGCGGGCTACGACATCGATCTGGTTGTATGGACTCTGATAACCTGGGGATCGCCTGGGGCTTGGTGGTTTATCATCGAGCAGAAACCGGCGCAGATAGGGCTCGATATCTTTAAGAACCATCTCTGCTGTATTGCGTACCGCTGCGTTATCGTCAGCGTATTCGAAGTGGCTGTAATCGAGCGCTGCCATGGCCTGGTTGAGGTTTTCCTGCGAGATCTCGAAACCGATCTCTTGCGCCGGTGCCGTGGTACCGACAGTGCGAATGTATCGATCTGAAAGGCGTATCACGCCGGTCGGGTCACCGAAGCGTTGAAACTCCACGGTAAGCGAATTCAGTTCCATATGTCTTCCAGGCTGTTCCTGTACTCTAGCACGACCAACTCCTCCATACTCTCCATTTACGGCGGTTAAGTTCGTTTAGAAGTAGTGTGTTTTGCAGCAATGTTTGAGTGGTTGTTTTTCTACTTGCAATGGGTGGTAACGAGCCTGGCTGATTCGCTAACCGGCAAGCAGAGTATAGGTGAGTTTATATTTTTTTGCTCCGCCTGGATAACAACAGGCGCTACATTCTTCTTGATCCGTTGAGTCGATGAAACTAAATCGATTTCCGACCAACAGCTGTCGTCATTTCTGCCTGCATCCTGTTCTGTTCAGGGAAATAGCGAGAGATAAATGCGTAGAGTCCAGTCGTCGTCAACATGATGAGGGAGAAAAAGAGATAGTAGTCGGCCCCCTGCAGCAGATCGCTCCCCTCGATGGCGAAGTTGACCATGCTGGTAAAGAGATTGCCCAGGGCAATGGACATCATGAAGAAGGCCATGACGAAGGATTTCATTCTGTTTGGTGCCTGGGTATAGGAGAATTCAAGGCAGGTGATTGAGACCATCACCTCGCCGCTGGTGAGCACCAGGTAGGCGAGTAATTGCCAGGCGACGGATGGGGTATGACCGAGGTCTATCTGGTGCTGCGCCCAGCCCGAGATAATGAAGGCAAGGGCCGCCAACAGCATGCCGAAGCCGATCTTACGCAGTGCTCCAAATCGCCAACGGCGTTGAATCGCGGGATAGATGAGATAGGAATAGGTGGGTACCAGTAACATCACCAGCAGGGGATTGGCGGCCTGTATCTGTGCCGGCAGAACCTCCACGCCGAAAATATTTCGATCCATCGATTGGGCCTGAAGCACCCAAGCCGAGCCGCTCTGGTCATACAGCGCCCAGAAGACAGCGACAAAGAGATAGAGACCGAACAGCCGTGCCAGGGTGAGCAGGCCGTCACGGCTTAGGGTCTCGCGAACAAAATCCCATCCCCCAGAGGGGATGTGAACAAATCGATGTCGCCCGGCCCAGAAGAGAAGGGTGGCGATAACCATCAGTATCCCGGGCACACCGAAGGCCCAGGATGGACCTATCGCACGCAGTAGCCAGGGAGTGGCGAGGATTGAAAAAAAAGCGCCGAGATTGATGGCGAAGTAGAACCATCCGAAGGCACGGGGCAGAAGCTGGGCATTGGTTTGGCCGAACTGATCTCCCAGATGGGCGGAGACACAAGGTTTGATCCCTCCGGAACCCAGAGCGATCAGGCCAAGACCCAGCAGCAAGCCGAGACGGGTATGGTCGAGTGCCAGCACGAAGTGACCGAGACAGTAGACCAGGGAGAGTGTGATGATGGTACGGTATTTGCCCAGCAGGCCATCGGAGATCAAGGCGCCAAGAAGTGGTGTGAAGTAGACCGCCGAGACGAAGAGATGGAACCACCCCTTTGCCTCCTCCTCGTTCATCGGGTCCGCAACACCGCTGCCGTCAAGCAGGTACTGGGTCATGAAGACTATCAAGATGGCGCGCATGCCGTAAAAGCTGAAGCGTTCGGCTGCTTCATTGCCAATGATATAGGGGATACCCGCCGGCATGTTTCTGGAGGGGAGCGGAGCGCGCAGATAGTCGGTCACGATTCGGGTCTACTCCATGCCGGCTTGATATAACAATCGATTGATCCAGTCATGTCCCCTATTATTGCGCATACAAAAAGACAAAGCCCCCATCTGTTGATGAGGGCTTGTTCATTGCGCTGCTGTTAAGCCGCATAGCGTGCCTTGGCTTGCTGTGCGGCCTTGGCCTCGTCAGGGCCGTAGGCCCGGCCGGACCACAGCATGTTGTAGGCTATCTCCTCATTGCCGTTTTCACACAGCTCCAGTACCCGGTTGAAGCGTGGTTGGAAGCTGTCACTGCGATGAGATTGCTCATGGTCAGAGAAGCTCTTCCAGAAGGTCACGATCAATGCCTCGCGATCCTTCAGGTCGCTCTCCAGCGCCTGGCCGATGGTCGAACCCTCATTGGAGATCTCGCCGCTGTTGAGGGCGACGAAGCCGCCAATGAAGCCGGTCTCTGAGTGGTAGGTCTTGACGTTTTCGCAGAGCTCGGCGACACGCTCCTGCAGATCGTCCACACTGTAATCCGATTTGAGGATAACCCGGTTCACGGTCACAACGCCGTCGTAGGGAAAATTGGCAATCAATCCGTTCATTATAACCTCCAGTTTATCAGAATATTCTAAATATCTGACAATAATGGTCGGAAATAGTTCTCAGGAATCAATTGGTATTCCCTTTGAAAAACAATGTTTTAGTCTATCGGTAGGCCATCCTGAAAAGGCGTTGGCAGGAAAACGGTAGCACCCCGAACCCTGATCGAGTCGAGGTGGTACCGTTGCAGGGTGTAGGGTTGTCCGACAACCCTTTCCCGATCTGCTACTTTTCTGCCAAGCTACCGCCCACGATCTTTTCACAGGTGCCCTTGAGCACCAACATCCATGCGTTACCCTGGCCATCCGATACGGAACTGCCGGCGCAGCTGGTGCCCGGGCCGGCCTTACAGTCGTTCTTGCCTGCTTTGGCCACGCCATAACACTTCTCGGTGCCGGCGGATGGTGCTGCATTTACCGGGCCCATGGCCAATGCAGTGGTAATGGCGCCGGCCACGATTGCGGTCATCGTTGTCTTGTTCATGGATATCTCCTCTGATGGAATATGCATCGATTAGCTGTATTGGTAAGCCTGCTTGGGGCAAGACCTCAAGCTAGAATACGAAGCAAAGCCGATCCTGGATTCATCGGAGAAGAAAAAAGTTAAAGCGGGTAACGCTATCCCCTGTTCGCCCTATTTGGCCAGCTTAGCGCCAATGATGCCGAACTTGGCCTTTGAGAGTTGCTGTTTGGGAATGTCGCCTACCCTGAGGTCTATCAGACGCTTTTTACCGGATGGCAGAAGCTGTCTATAAACACGCTTGAGTTTACGTATCTTTCCATCGTCATCACGGTATTGTATTGCGATGACGATATGCTTCACATCGTTAGGGGTTGGATTGTACAGTTCCGCCTTGACCCTGCCCTTGTTATCCAGTCCGGTGCGTAGTTTCACGTAATTTTGCGGATTTTCGGAGAGGTCGAGTTCCATCAAGGCGCCGTAGGCGGCTTTGCCCTGTTTGGTATCCTTCGAGGCTGCCCTGCGAAAGTAGGACTTGGCCGATTTAAGGTCGCCTCTCGCTCGTGCCAGATTGCCCAGGGAGTTATAGGCGTTGGCTGTTGGCAACAGCTGAACGCTTCTCTCCAGGTCGAGTTTGGCGGCATCGATATTCTTCAGCCTCTCATTAACCAGGCCTCGCTTCAGGTAGTAGTAGAAAAAGTCGTCATTCAGTTTGATCGCTTTGTCGTAGTGTCGCTTGGCAGTGGCAGGGTGCTTGTTTTTCTCTTCGATATCACCCAGCAGGGCGTGGAAGTGGCCCTCGCGCGGCTCCAACCCCAGCGCCTTGTTTGCCAATTTCTTGGCCTTTTTAAGATTGCCCTTTTGCAATGCCTCGCGGCCCTCCTCGTAGGCCTCATAAGCCGGTTTGGTACGCTTTATGTGGGCTGTTTTGGTCTTGAAGCGCTGTTTGCCAATGGTACCGCCTTTGGGCAGTTTGGCGGCGGTTTTGATGTTGTTTTCAACCCTTTCCATGGAGGGGGGATGGCTGGCGAACAGGCCGCTGAGCCAATCCTGGTTCTTGCCTTCCGACAGGCGCACGAAGGTACGCTGCAGATCGACCGCACCCTGGGGATCATATCCCGCCTTGGACATGTACTGCATGCCATAGAGGTCGGATTCGCGTTCCGCGTCACGGCCATATTTCCGGGTGACCAATTGGGCGCCGAGGCCGGCGCCCAGCTGCGCGATCTGGGCGTAATCCTTGCCCTGTGTACCGATGACCGTGGCCATCACCGCGCCCTGGATCAACATCCCGCGAGACATGCTGTTGGCGGTATGTTTCGCAGCGGCGTGGACGATTTCATGGCCCAAAACAGCGGCAAGTTCCGCTTCGCTCTGCAACTCGGTCAACAGCCCTCGGTTGATGGAGATCTTGCCGCCGGGGAGCGCCCAGGCATTGGGCACCGAGTTATTCAAAACCTTGAATTCATAGGGCAGTTTACGATCGCTGACCGCGGCCAGTTTTTGTCCGATTTCGCTGACGTAGGCGGTCAGCTCCTTGTCCACAGCGTAATCCCCTCCCTGGGATTGGCGCAGCGGGGCGTAGTTTTTTCTGCCAATCTCCATCTCCTGTGCCTCGGAGACGAGGCTCAGTTCATTCTTTCCGGTAACTGGATTCACCGCGCATCCGGTGAGCAGGGAGAGAGACAGGGCTATAGCGATCAGTAACCTATTCATGTCAAGTCTCGGCGATAAACTGAATGATTCAACAGTGCGGCGGTCCATCCAGGGTGCCTGGCATCGTAAGGTGCTCAACTCTATGGTTTGACCCTACGTCAGCCGGGTTGACTGTGTCAACGTAGAGAGTGCTTGTTTAAAGGGAATACGGCTGCATACTCCATTGACAATCTTCCGTATGCATTGTTCAGGTATCGGCGGGGACCCGTAGCCAAGGCCTGTCAGGACTATTTAACCCGTTGATATCAAATTAATAAATCTGATTATTAGTCTCTGCGGAAGAAGTGCGAATGTTGGCTTCGTTTGGACACACTCTTTTACATTCCAAGTGATCCTCGATCCCATATCAAAAATGCCTATTCGACCGCTAGTTAACGGAAGCACAAAAAGCCATCCCAGCTGACAACGTTTTCGGCATATCCATGACATCCCCTTTTTCGCGTAGTGTCTAACGCAAGCCGAAAATTGCTTGAGCTTCGATCCTGATGATATCCGGGTAGATGCGATCAATGGACTTAATCACTTTCCACAGTAAAAAAGCGACGACTCATTCGCATTGCGAGGGTGTGTGCAGTCGGCGTCAGCTATCTGATCGGTACGATTCTTCCGAAGAGAAGGCAATCCATGATGCCTTGACCGGTGTCTATGATGGTTGGATGCTCAGTGCTGTCCCGGAAGAACATATCAGCCTCTCAATTCATGAAGGGATTGATTGCTCCCTGGCGATGATTGACGTAGACCGCTTCAAGTCGATCAATGACAGCTTCGGACATGCGGTCGGTGACGATATGCTGAAATCGATCGTCAACCGGATAAGGAACGAGACGCGTGAATACGACAAGTTGGTACGTTATGGGGGAGGGGAGTTCATTCTTGTCATGGTGGCCACCAACCTGAGTAGGCAATAGCCTTGGTAGAGCGCATCCGCAGCCGGATCGCGCGTACGAACTGGGAGGAGCTGCCGGAGCAGTCTGTGATTGCCATCTCTGTTGGGCTCACAGCGATGCAGGATGGTGATGCTGTAGAGGATCCATTGAACCGTGCCGACGATGCGCTCAACAAAGCGGAAGAAACCGAGTGGTAGTCAATGGTCAAGCGGCAGCTCACCATCCAACGCCTTGAGAAAAGCCACAATCTCTCCGACCTCGCTGTCGCTCAGGGCCTGCTCGGGCGCAACCAATAGACGCTGATCCCCGGATAGCCATTGAATCGAACTATCATCGATTCGGTTGTTGCTCAGGGTTTTGTTGAGCTGAACATGCGCCATGATGCGTACCGCCTCCTCCAGCGTGGCAACCGATCCATTATGAAAATAGGGACCGGTTCGATTGACATTGCGCAGCGAGGGAATGCGCCAGACGCCGGCTGCGGAGTCCACGGTCTTGGAGGCAGCTCCAGGATCGTCGCTTAAGCGATGACGCATTTCGTATTCCGTGTCGGGGACAGAGGGAAACAGCCTGAAGGGTATGTCTTCACTGAAGATGCTGGCAGCACTGAAGTTGGGACCGGAGTGACAGAGTATGCAGCCGGTTGATTCAAACAGCGCCATGCCGCGGATCTGTTGTGCAGAGAGTGCGCTGCTATCGCCCCTGACAAATCGGTCATAGGGGGAGTTTGGAGTGATCAGGGTTCGTTCATAGGCAGCAATGGCCTTGGCAATGTTATCGATTGTGATCGATGGCTGGTTGGGAAAGGCCGCTGCGAATGCCTCGCCATAGTCCGGGATACCGCACACCGTCTCTACAACCCGATCCAGCGAGGGCATACCCATCTCAACGGGATTGATCAGTGGTCCCTTGGCCTGGTCCTCGAGAGAGGCGGCGCGTCCATCCCAAAACAGCACTTTCTGGAAGGCGGCATTGAGCACGGTCGGCGCGTTCCTCGTCCCTTGTTGACCGTGGATACCGATGGAAGCGCTCAGTCCGTCGCTTCCGCCTTTGGTATCGGAAATCTCATGGCAGGACGCACATGACAAGGTGCCGTCGGCCGATAGGCGTTTATCGAAGAAGAGCGTTCTACCCAACCTGACCTTTTCCTGCGTTGACGGATTGTCCAGAGGCGATGGTGCGGTGAAGGGAAGTGCCTCCCAGGTATAGGGGGTTTTCGCTATCCGCGAGTCGTACAACCTGTCATCGGTCATCAACACGGAAGAGAATTCATGCTGACGCTCAGGAAACAGAGCCAGCATGGGTCCGGGATAGAGGGAGAAGAGGACGATAAGGCCAATCTTCAGGCTGAAGGCGACAATGCCGGTTCCCAGGCCTATCCCCAGCAGCCATTTTCGCCGCTGATCGGGCGCAAGTTCACGTACCAGGCTGATGAGCAGAAGGAAGCCGGCGATAACCGCTACCATGCCAAATGCCAGAAGCTCGACGATTCCCGTATTCATTCCTACTCTCCGGACGACTGCAGTAATCGATGCCGATTTCTATCCCTGTTTCAGGCCAAGTTTCCTGTAGAGCAACAGGCCGGGGCAGATGCCGGTCAATCCGGCAAAGACCAGCATCCCGGCTGGCAGGTAGAGAAGCCAGTGCACTTGGTTCCAGCCGGACAAGCCGATACCGGTGAAGAGCAGGGCTGCGACGCTAATGAAGAGCATGCGTTGGGCACTCATTGAAATTCTCCGTGTTGAAATGATTCGATGCAGAGCATATGCTCAGGTTGAATGATTGAGAAATTCTATTTATGAATAACATTAATTTGAAAAACAAATGAATTAGGCCATGAATCTGAAACAGCTCCAGTTTGCCGCCCGTGTTGCCGAGACCCACTCCTTCAGTCGCGCCGCTGAACTATGTTTTGCAACTCAACCCACTCTCTCCAATGCCGTCTCGCAACTCGAGAATGAGCTGGGGGGTAGGTTGTTCGAACGTACCACCCGCAGGGTGGACCTGACTCCCTTCGGTGAATATATGCTGCCGCGAATCGTCGAGGTGCTGCAGAGTCTTGATGAACTGACCAAGGCGGCCGATGGCTATCTCAACCCGGTGCATAAAATCCTGCGCCTCGGCTTCTCGCCATTGGTGGATATGCGCCTGCTGGATCATGTTCTGGAGCCCTTTCGACAGGCCAATCCGGATGTCACCATTTTCTTCAAGGAGTGTTTTATCGATGAACTCGATGAGCGCCTGGGCAAGGGCCAGATCGATGTGCAGATCGTACCTGCGACTACCGGGAAGGAGAGCGAAAATAGCTGTCTATTCTACCGGGACACCCTCCACTATTTGCCGGCTGCCGACGACGGCCATGCATCGAGCCACCTCTCATTCAAGGTTGCCGATCTGCCTGCCACCCCGATTATTCTCACCGGTGGTGGCTGTGGTCTTAATGGCGCCCTGAGCGCATTGTTGAAATCCCAGGGGGTTGAGTTACACGCCTATCCCGGCCAGGCCCTGAGCTACAAGGTGATCGAGGAGTGGGTCTCCCTCGGTATCGGCGCCGGTATTCTGCCGCAAGCCAAGATCTCAGCCGACTACAAGAATATCCATCCGCTTTTTATCGATAGGGATGAGCCTGCCTGTTTCAGTTATAACTGGGTCTGGAATGGCGACAGCACACAACCGGAGCATGTAAAGACTTTTCTTGGCTATATCCAGATCACGGTTCCGGCATTGGTGTCCGGGCAGACCGGCAGGGCATCAGTGCAACAGGCTGAAACTGTTTGAGTTCGATTAATAAAAAAACCAAATGAAACAGATTCTAAAATACAATTTCTAATTCAATCGCCAAAAACCTACTCTGAAATTGCGGTCGCTAGAACAAGCTGCCGCATAAATTATATTTTCCTTTAGGAGTAGTCCCATGAATATCCCTTTTCACAAGCTTGTCATCAACAGGCTGTTACCAATAGTGCTGATCTCAACATTATCATCGAATCCCGCCGCCGGAGATGAACAACCACCGGCCTCCCTCTATGAAAGACTGGGTGGTTACAATGCGATCAGTGCGGTGGTGGATGATGTGGTTGTGCAGATTGCTGCAGATGAGAAACTCGGGCGTTTTTGGGCGCACCGGGGTGATGACGGCATTGCACGGGAAAAACAGTTGATTGTCGATTTTATCGTCGCCAAGGCCGGCGGACCGCTCTACTACACGGGGCGCGAGATGAAGCTCTCCCATGAGGGAATGCGAATCGATGAAAAGGATTGGGAGATCCTGATTGATGCCCTTGAAACCACCCTGAGTAAGTTCAAAGTGCCGCCGCTGGAGCGTGGTGAAGTCTTACAGTTTTTCGACTCGACCAAGAAAGATATTGTGGAGAAGTCCTGAGGAGATGGTTTTCCAGGCAGGTTTCCATGCAACTGAAAGGTGACTCCGAGGGGGTGGTTTGCGCATCGGACACTACCCCGGGGTCACCATGCATTCGAATACCATCTATCAAGGAGCCTAAATGAAAGTCAGGATTTGTTGTTTACTTGGTTTGGCCTCGATGACACTGGCAACCACGGTCTATGCCGAGCCTGCGCAGGAGAGCGCTCTGTATCGATTTAGAACCCTCTCATTGGAGTTGGCTTCAAAAGCCGCATGGGGGGCAATTGAAACATGTCGCCAGAGGGGCTACTCCGTTGCGGTGGCGGTTGTCGATCGTGGTGGCAATGTTCAAATTCAACTGCGAGACCGCTTCGCCGGTCCTCATACTCCGGAAACCGCTCTGCGCAAGGCGTGGACAGCCAACAGCTTTCGCCAGTCGACTTCGGTGCTTGCGGGCATGCTCGAGGAGCGGCGCATTCCCGGTCAGGTGGCGAACAATCCCGGAGCGCTGCTGGTGGGAGGAGGCTTGCCGATCGAAGCGGGCGGGGAGATTGTCGGTGGCATCGGTGTGTCGGGAGCACCGCCGGGAAAATCGGAGCGGGACAGTATCGATGGTGCATGTGCCGTTGTCGCTCTTGAGATGATACGCGAGTCACTTGAGTTTGCTGACTGACAGGAACAGAAAGGTCAGTCTGCCTTTGACCTCAAGCCTTGAATTGACGTGATCTACTAGCATACAAAAATTTTATCGGAGAAATACAGATTCAATTCTCAGCAATTGGCGGGGGATTGGGCGGTGGGTGTGGTCAACAAGAATCCCAAAGCTATGGAATTGCATGTTTAGGTACACTTGAAGATTCTCAGTATCAGCGGTGCTGATCGGTTCGCGGTATGCAAATCACCCTGACACAGAAAAACTGCTCAGTTGATTGCCACCCATGGGGTGACGATGACTACAATCTGAGCGGCATTTCCCGGCGCCCGGCAGAGAGATCCATTCCCAGTAGGCTCAAGGGTGAAGCAGTTGCAACCCTCTATACAGAGCAATCGGGATGACGCTACAGATGAATGCAATTGAGGCGAAAGCACCTGGGTATATATCTACCCCATTCTATGACAAGAAACGCCCAAGAGAGGTTTAAAGACCCCGCATCGGCTGAGTAAGCCAGCATCTGCCCAGATTGATTAACTAAAAGATCGAGGCAGTTTTTGTAAGTAATACTCCATCCGTTTGTCTTCCTGTACAAGATGCTCAACTATCCATCGTCTCGCCAACTCCATTATCTTGCAAGTTACCACATTGTCCTCGTCTTGATCGAACTGCCCATTTTTTAAATGTTCTACGTACTCGTTAGCGAGTGTTTTTAGCTCTGATAGTTTTTCTAAAATTTCCGCGTGTTGACGCTTGTGTTCACTAACCAATGGAAACAGAGCTTTCTTCTGTATCTTCTCTTCTCTTTCAAAATGTATGCGTGTGTAGTCAATAAGTTGATCGACTAACATGGGAAGATATTCAATCGTATCCTCATGCTTTAGGACGAGCTCAACTGAGTTTATAAGACAGATTAGATACTTATGGTCTTGATCGATAATGTCATTATGTACACTGAGCTGCTCTCTCCAGACGATTGGCATTGTCCTGTCCCCTGAGTTCGTTCCGCCATCTTTTATCGTCTCAAGGATAGCCACACGCTCAGGCACTTTCCACCCTGAACAAGATCCAGGCGTGACCTCTTGTGAATCTTCTTTGCGTTGTTTACTGGGCACTCAGAGACATCCATCAAGTCTGCAGCCTGCTTTCTGGTTGGCGTTTCAAACTGCATATTTGCAGTTTGATCCGATTTCCCGTCCCCTGTTTATCAGAAGCATGCCCTCTGTAGACACTGAGGCATGCCAGGGAGTCCCTTGAGTCACACATCCTCCTGACGAGAAAGATCTATGGTAGGCCTTCATTGCTGTTGGTGGTCAATCCACCCCAACCGAATCGACCTTTGACGAAACCACGTCCGCGATTAACCTAGTGACTCGGATTCGAGTTCGCGATTGGGGTATCGTTCCCAGGCTCGGGTCCGATCCCAAAAATGACGATGGAGGAGAGGGCTGAAGCTTGTTGGGAGAACACGGGAATAACAGCGTTGGTCTACTTGTCAGGGACCCACACAGCAACTTTCAACGCATGCCATAATCGGGCGGATGCGAGGTAAGGGCGAGGTAATCTAAAATGTCCGCTGAAAAAAGAAAAAGGAGTTTGATTTCTCGTAACTCCTTGATTTCGTATGATGGTGCCGAGGAGAGGACTTGAACCTCCACGGGGTTGCCCCCACTAGCACCTGAAGCTAGCGTGTCTACCAATTTCACCACCTCGGCGGATGTGGTGTGCCGGTGCGGCCGGCGTAGAGATCGCGAACTCTACAACCAGTTCCCTTTTCTGTCAATCCTTTAGGCCAGGCTGGTTGGCGGGCGGATGTTGCTGTGTTAGGTTGCTTCAGATTCGTTTGTTTTATCGTGATTGCAGCGGATTCTGTTTGAGAGAAACTGACTCGGATCGTTTCGAGGTCGCCTGTTTACTGAGCGGGATTGCCATGAAATACATAGCCTCCAATGCCTGGAGAGTAATTCACCTGTTACTGCTGTTCTCCTGCCTGCTGCCCAGCACAGTCGCGGGAGTTACCCTGGAGGGCGAGATGATCCAGGGAGGAATGCTGATCGGCAAGACCGAGCCGGGTGATCGGGTCAGCTTCAATCAACGACCGATCAGGGTATCTGCCGAGGGTATCTTTCTCCTCGGGTTCGGCAGGGACGATGAGCTGCGCCATACCCTGGAGGTGAGCAGGGGTGGCCGTCAGATCGAAACGCGGCAGTTTACGATTCGCAAGCGGGAGTACCAGATCCAGAGGATCGACGGTCTATCCTCAAGCAAGGTCACGCCACCCAAGCGGGATTGGGCACGCATCAAGAGAGAGACGGCACTGGTGAAGAAGGCGCGCAAGCGCGACGATGACCGCAGCGACTTCATGGAGGGCTTCATCTGGCCGGCCCATGGGATTATATCAGGGGTTTACGGCAGTCAGCGTATCCTCAACGGCGAGCCCAGGCGCCCCCATTACGGTGTCGACATCGCCGCGCCTGAGGGGACCCAGGTGGTGGCGCCGGCCGATGGTGTAGTTACCCTTGCCCATCCCGACATGTTCTTTTCCGGGGGAACCCTGATCCTCGATCACGGACATCAGCTTTCGTCCTCCTTCCTCCATCTGCACAAGATTCTGGTCAAAGTGGGAGACCGGGTGAAACAGGGCGAGCCGGTCGCAGAGATCGGTGCCACCGGCCGGGTAACCGGCGCCCATCTCGATTGGCGCATGAATCTGCGCAACGCCCGCATCGATCCCCAGCTCCTGGTGCCGCCAATGCCCCAGGCAGAGTAGGGGAGTGGCCGATATTTGTTACAAGCCGGGCAGGCGATCTATGGTAAAGTCTCCCTGAATTTTTATATGGAGTTTACTGCCGCTAAGGCGACGGAATAACAATGAAATCGATGAAGCAATTGATCCCGATTCTATTGACTTTGATTCCAGCATTCTCGGTTCAGGCTGAGGATCTGATATCGATCTATCAGTTGGCGCTGCAAAACGATCCCCAACTGCAGGCCGCCAAGGAGCAGTTGAGTGCGGTCCGTGAATCGAAAAGTCTGGCCCGGTCCCAGTTAATGCCAACGGTTGGTTTGGGAGCTACCTACGATGTGGTGCGTAAAGACCTCAAGACCCTGCAGGGCATCAGTGTCGACGATGAGAGCACCGATCATGAAAAGGCCCTTGCCTTAAACCTGACCCAGCCGATCTATCGCCGGGACCGGTTGCTGCAACTGGAGCAGGCCGACAGCACCATCGCCGAGGCCGAGGCGGAGTTTGCGGCCGCAGAGATCGATCTGATGGTGCGCAGTACCACCACCTACTTCAATATTCTGGCCGCCCAGGACGACCTGCGGGTTGCCAAGGCCGAGCGTGAGGCCACGGGCCGTCAACTCGAGCAGGCACAACAGCGTTTCGACGTGGGTCTGATCGCCATCACCGATGTGCACGAGGCTCAAGCGGCGTTCGATGCGGCGAGGGCCTCCGAGATAGCCGCGGAGAACAGTCTCGACAATGCCTGGGAGGCACTCTATGAAATAATCGGTCCCCAGCAGAAGAGCGAGTTGGCCAAGCTTGGAGAGGGTTTGGCCCTCAATCCGCCCGTGCCCAATGTTCTTCAGGAGTGGTCCGATACTGCGCAACAGCAGAACTACAGCATCATCGCCGCCCGGGCCAACCTCGAGAGCCTAAGCCGGGAGATCGAAGTCAGCCGCTCAGGACACTATCCGACCCTGGATCTGGTGGGTGGCTACACCATGAACCGCAGCGATGCCGATACCGCCACCGAGGCTGACACCGCTTCCATCGGGCTCTCCCTGGAGGTGCCGATCTACACCGGCGGGGCGGTCACGGCGCAGACCCGTCAGGCACAGGCAAACTTTCGCGCAGCCCAGCAGGGCCTGGATCAGACCCGTCGCGCGGTGAACCGCCAGGTGAGGGACGCCTATCGCGGAGTCCTCTCCACCATCAGTCAGGTCGAGGCGCTGAAGGCGGCGACCGTTTCGGCGCAAAGCGCCCTGGAGTCGACCCAGGCGGGTTATGAGGTGGGTACACGGACCATCGTCGATGTGCTCAATGTGCAGCGAAACCTCTTCTCCTCCCAGCGAGACTACCTCAACTCCCGTTACAGCTACATCATCAACGGACTCACGCTGAAGTCCGCTGCCGGTACCCTCAGCGAGTCGGACCTGCAGCGGGTCAACGGCTGGCTGGAGCGCTAGGGCCTATCATGTCCGGCAATACCATCGGCAAGCTTTTTACCGTTACCTCCTTCGGCGAGTCCCACGGTCCGGCCATCGGCTGCATCGTCGATGGCTGTCCTCCTGGACTGGAGCTCTCCGCCAGCGATCTTCAACACGACCTGGATCGCCGCAAGCCGGGTACTTCCCGCCACACCACCCAGCGCCGTGAAGCGGATGAGGTGGAGATTCTTTCGGGTGTCTTTGAAGGCAAGACCACCGGCACGCCCATCGGCATGATCATTCGCAATACCGATCAACGCTCCAAGGACTACTCTGAGATCATGGATCGCTTCCGTCCGGGACATGCCGACTACACCTATAACCAGAAATACGGCATTCGGGACTACCGCGGCGGCGGGCGCTCCTCCGCCCGCGAGACCGCAATGCGCGTCGCCGCCGGGGGGATCGCAAAGAAGTACCTGCGTGAACGTTACGGCATTTGGATCCGCGGCTACCTGGCTCAGCTCGGACCGATCCAGGTGGAAAAACTGGATTGGGAGCAGGTGGAGCAGAATCCCTTCTTCTCACCCGATGCGGACAAGGTGAAGGAGATGGAGGCCTACATGGACGAGCTACGCAAGGAGGGGAACTCTGTCGGCGCGCGTATCAATGTGGTCGCCAGCGGCATGCCCGCAGGGCTGGGTGAGCCGATCTTCGATCGCCTGGATGCCGATCTCGCCCATGCCCTGATGAGCATCAACGCGGTTAAGGGAGTCGAACTGGGTGACGGCTTCCGCTGTGTCGAGCAGAAGGGCACGGAACATCGTGACGAGATGACCCCCGAGGGTTTTCTCAGCAATCATGCCGGCGGGGTTTTGGGCGGTATTTCCAGTGGCCAGGACCTGTTGGCATCGATAGCCTTGAAGCCCACATCGAGCCTGCGCCTGCCGGGAAGGACGGTGAATCGGCAAGGCGACTCGGTGGAGGTGGTGACCAAGGGGCGCCACGATCCCTGTGTCGGTATTCGCGCCACGCCGATCGCGGAGGCGATGATGGCGATCGTGGTGTTGGATCATCTACTGCGCCATCGGGGCCAGAATATGGATGTCGACTCCGGTCTTGCCGATCTTGGATCAGACTAAGTCCGCTGAAATGACCCGGATGCCCTATTGGCGTCTCTCAGGTTTCTACTTATTCTACTTTGCATCCCTCGGTGCCCTCATCCCCTTCTGGGGGATCTACCTGCAGGCGCGGGATTTCAGACCGGTTGAGATCGGTGAGCTGATGGCGGTGATTATGATCACCAAGCTGATCGCCCCCAATATCTGGGGATGGATCGGTGATCACACCGGCCACCGCATGCCCATCGTACGCCTCGCCTCGCTGCTCTCACTTTGCTGCTTTTTTGGCGTCTTCGTCGCCGACGGATTCTGGTCCTTTGCCCTGGTGATGGTGCTCTTCAGTTTTTTCTGGAATGCCTCGCTGCCTCAATTCGAGGCGGTCACCATGAGTTACCTAAGAGAGCGGATTCAGCGTTACAGCCTGATCCGCCTCTGGGGATCGATCGGTTTTATTCTCACCGTTACCGCCCTGGGGTTCATGCTCGACCGATGGGGGGTCAAAGTGATCCCCTATTTTGTCCTCGTGCTGTTCTTCGGCATCTTTCTCAACAGCCTGCTGGTAGCGGAGAAGGAGGCGGTGATCCCTGAGCATGATCAGGGATCGATCATGCAGGTGTTGAAACGCGGTGATGTTATCGCCTTTTTGCTCGTCTGTTTCCTGATGCAGGCAAGCCACAGCGCCTACTACGCCTTCTACTCCATATTTATGGAGGAAGCGGGCTATTCAAGCAGTGTAATCGGTCAGCTCTGGGCCCTGGGAGTGATCGCTGAGGTGGTTCTATTTCTATTGATGCACAAGCTGTTGCATCGATGGGGTGCGCGCAGGGTTTTGATCGTCAGCCTGGGTATCGCCGTGGTGCGCTGGATTCTCGTGGGCTCCGCACCGGAAAACCTAACCCTCGTGCTGCTGGCCCAGGTGATGCATGCCGCCACCTTCGGCACCTTTCATGCCGCCGCCATCCATCTGGTCCACCACTATTTCGTCGGTCGCCATCAGGGCAGGGGACAGGCCCTCTACAGCAGTGTCAGCTTCGGTGCGGGAGGGGCCTTCGGCAGTCTCCTCAGTGGCTATCTTTGGAGCGGTATCGGTGCCGCAGCAACCTTCTGGGTCGCTGCGGCCTATGCGTTGTTGGCGGTCGTCATCGCATGGCGCTGGGTGGCTGAAGAGTGTTGAGGCGTGAGTTTTGAGAGCCTACATCTCGTTTTCTGACGTACCTGCCATCCAATTCCTGGCCATTCCTTGACAGATACCGTGTTGGACAGTAACTTGCGCGTTTGTTGCGCTGCAACACAGGTTGCCTATTCACCAATCCATAGCCTAAGAGCGACACGGGAGATCCAGCATGGCCATCGAACAGACCCTCTCCATCATCAAACCGGATGCCGTTGCAAAAAACCTTATCGGCAAGATCTACAACCGTTTCGAGGAGGCGGGTTTGCGCATAGTGGCCTCGCGCATGCTCCATCTGAGCCGCGAGCAGGCAGGCGATTTCTACGCCGTACACAAGCAACGTCCCTTCTACAATGATCTGATCGATTTCATGACATCCGGGCCGGTGATGATCCAGGTGCTGGAAGGTGAAAACGCCATCGCCTCGAATCGTGAGGTCATGGGTGCCACCAATCCGCAGGAGGCAGCACCCGGTACCATACGTGCCGATTTTGCCGAGACTGTCGATGAGAATGCGGTGCACGGGTCGGACGGGCCGGATACAGCCAGGGTTGAGATCAATTTCTTCTTTCCCGATGGTGTCTGCCTGCGGACCCGCTGAGCGCTGCCGAATCCCGGTCGTCAATGGCCGCAGCTGTTGTATCGACTGTCATGCCGATCCATGCGAAGACTTCAGTAACCTCTGTAGTGGGAGGAGGCTGCCTTGTCATCGATTGGCGTAGAAGAGCAAAAGCTCACTCATCACCCGTGCCGCATTGGAGAGGGTGCGCTTGCGATGGCTGACAATACCCAGCGAGCGGCTCAGCCTGAGTTCGGGTACCTGCAGCGGGACCAGTTGATCATCAAGCAGAATATCCGGCAGTAAACTCCAACCCATACCGATGCTTGTCATCATCTTCAGGGTCTCCAGGTAGTCGGTGGAGAGGGTACAGTTGACCTGCAGATGATGCCGGTTGATCCGCTGCTCGATCAGGGTTCGGGTGTAGGTGCCCAGGGTGGGTAGAACCGCAGGATAGTTCACCAGTTCTGGGAGGCTCACCGTTTCCAGCTGTGCCAGAAGGTGTTCCCGAGCTACCACTACCAGTAGCGGATCCTGCCAGATGGTCTTGCTTTGCAGGGCATCCACCGGATTCAAGGGCAGGGTGACCACGGCCAGCTCCAATTCGCCCTGTTCCACCGCCTGGCAGGCCTTTTCCGACTCCATAAAGCGGATATCCAACTCCACCTGGGGATTGGTGTCGCTATAGCTGCGCAATACCGCGGGCAGACGATGGAGACCGATATGGTGGCTGGTGGCCATTGCCAGGCGGCCGGCGACCCGACCGCTAAGGTTGGCCAGTTCGCGGCGGATATCGGTCATCTGATGAATGATATGCTCCGCCCTCGGTAGCAGATGCTGACCCGCCTCGGTGAGAAAGACCTGTCTGCCCATGCGATCGAATAGCCGGGTGTCGAGTTCACGCTCCAGCACTGCAATGCGCTTGCTGATTGCGGGTTGTGTCAGATAAAGCTGCTCAGCCGCGAGGGAAAATGAGCCATCGCGGGCAACCTGGACAAAGGCGCGAAGGGTGTTTAATTCCATATCTATTCCTATAAAGAATGGAAAAAATGAAAATTATGAATTTGTATTATGTATCATACTCCCCTATGTTTTTCAGCAGTCAATCGATCCCTAACGAGGCTGTAGATGAGTGCCAAGACGCTATATGACAAATTGTGGGAGTCCCATCTGGTACGTACAGAGGAAGACGGTACCTCGCTGATCTATATCGACAGGCATCTGGTGCACGAAGTCACTTCGCCCCAGGCTTTCGAAGGCCTGCGCCTGGCCGGCCGCAAGCCCTGGCGAGTCGATGCCAATCTGGCAACGCCGGATCACAATGTGCCGACGACCCCTCGCGCGGGCGGTGTGGAGGCGATCCAGGATCCCGTCTCCAGGACTCAGGTCGAGACCCTGGATGCCAACTGCCGTGATTTCGACATTACCGAATTCCAGATGCTCGATCCGCGCCAAGGCATAGTACATGTGATTGGCCCTGAACAGGGTGCAACCCTGCCGGGGATGACAGTGGTGTGCGGGGATTCCCATACCTCAACCCATGGCGCGTTGGGTGCGTTGGCCTTCGGCATCGGGACCTCCGAAGTCGAGCATGTGCTCGCTACCCAATGCCTGATCCAGAAGAAGTCGAAGTCGATGCAGATTCGGGTCGAGGGAGAACCGGGCAGTGGTACGACAGCCAAGGACATAGTATTGGCAATCATCGGTGAGATCGGTACCGCCGGTGGTACCGGTTATGCGATCGAATTCGCCGGATCGGCGATAGAGGCCCTCTCCATCGAAGGGCGTCTCACACTCTGCAATATGGCCATAGAGGCGGGTGCGCGGGCAGGCTTTGTCGCTGTTGATGACAAGACCATCGACTACGTCAAAGGGCGCCCCTATGCTCCCGGGGGCGAGTTGTGGGAGCAGGCGGTGGCCTCCTGGCGAAATCTGCACAGCGACGAGGGAGCGGTGTTCGATCGCGTGGTGACCCTCGATGCGGCGGCCATCAGGCCCCAGGTTACCTGGGGGACATCCCCGGAGATGGTGGTGGCCGTTGATCAGGCTGTCCCCAATCCTGGAGACGAGGCTGACACTACCAAGGCTGAAGGGATGCAGCGAGCGCTTGACTACATGGGCCTGCAGGCGGGTACGCCGATCACCGAGATCCCACTCGACAGGGTCTTCATCGGTTCCTGCACCAACTCGAGGATCGAGGATCTGCGTGCAGCGGCCGTTGTGGCCAAGGGGCGCAAGGTGGCGAGCAACATCAAGCAGGCACTGGTGGTGCCGGGTTCGGGTCTGGTCAAGGCTCAGGCCGAGGCGGAGGGGCTCGACACTATTTTCGTTGATGCCGGATTCGAATGGCGGGAACCCGGGTGTTCCATGTGTCTGGCCATGAATGCGGACCGCCTGGAGCCTGGTGAACGCTGCGCATCCACCTCGAATCGCAATTTTGAAGGCAGGCAGGGGCAGGGTGGCCGGACCCATCTGGTGAGTCCGGCAATGGCCGCTGCAGCCGCGGTCTCGGGCCGTTTCGTGAATCTTGCCGATCTCGACAATGGATGATGAGAGTCACTGCAGAAAGAGGTAGCAACAGTGGATAAATTCAATACCTTTACCGGCATCGTATGTCCCCTGGATCGATCCAACGTGGACACAGACGCCATAATTCCTAAGCAGTTTCTGAAGTCGATCAAGCGCTCCGGCTTTGGCCCCAATCTTTTCGACGAGTGGCGCTATCTCGATCATGGCGAACCGGGCATGGATAATGGCAAACGGGTCGTCAATCCCGATTTTGTGCTCAATGATCCCCGTTATCGGGGTGCGCAGATTCTCCTCACACGTGAGAATTTTGGTTGTGGTTCGTCCCGGGAACATGCGCCATGGGCCCTTGCTGACTATGGATTCAAGGTGATTCTGGCGCCGGGTTTTGCCGATATATTCTTTAATAATTGCTTTAAGAATGGAATATTGCCAATTGTTTTAGAAGGAAAAATTATTGATGATTTATTCTCAATGGCAAGTGCGGAGAAGGCCTTGGAAATGCGAGTGGATCTGTCACAGCAATTGCTGAGTGCCGGTGATCGGCAGCTCAATTTCGAAGTGGATGCCTTTCGTAAGCACTGTCTGTTGAATGGATTGGACGACATAGGTCTCACGTTGCAGCACATTGATGAGATCAAGGCCTATGAGGAACGCCGACGGGTCGAGGCACCCTGGCTCTTTGGTAGTGGATCCTGACACAAGGGCAATACCGAAATTCGGCATTAAATGGTAAATGTAATCTACAGATATCTAAGAATATAATCCGGGCATACCCCGCCAATTATTAGCCTAGTGGGTGAAATAGAGAATGAGCAAAACCATACTGATACTGCCGGGTGACGGCATAGGTCCCGAGATTGTCACAGAGGCGGTCAAAGTGCTGGCCGCGCTGCGAGACAATTTCGGCTTGTCCATCGAACTCGATGAAGCGCTGGTGGGTGGCGCCGCGATCGATGCCACGGGAGGCCCCTTGCCGGATGCGACCCTGGATCTGGCTCAACAGGCGGATGCGATCCTGCTCGGTGCAGTTGGCGGCCCCAAGTGGGAGCCCTTGGATATCTCAATTCGCCCCGAGAAGGGGCTGCTGGGGCTGCGCTCCGAATTGAATCTGTTTGCCAATCTGCGCCCTGCGATTCTCTATCCGCAACTGGCAGGCGCATCGAGCCTCAAAGCGGATCTCGTGGCCGGACTCGACATCATGATTGTGCGTGAACTCACCGGAGGCATCTACTTCGGTCAGCCCCGTGGCATTCGTCAACTGGATACGGGCGAGCGCCAGGGTTTCAATACCCTGGTCTATTCCGAGTCGGAGATCGAGCGGATCGCGAAGGTCGCCTTTGATATTGCGAAAAAACGGGGAAGCAGGCTCTGTTCGGTCGACAAGGCCAATGTCCTCGAGAGTACCGAACTCTGGCGTGAAGTGGTGACCGCGATCGGGGCGGACAACCCGGATGTTGAATTGACACACATGTATGTGGATAACGCCGCCATGCAGCTCGTGAAATGGCCCAAACAGTTTGATGTAATGGTGACGACCAATATGTTTGGCGATATTCTATCCGATTGTGCTGCCATGCTGACCGGTTCAATCGGTATGCTGCCCTCCGCGTCGCTGGATGAGGGGGGGAAAGGCATGTACGAACCGATTCACGGTTCGGCGCCTGATATAGCGGGTAAGGGTACGGCAAATCCGCTGGCGACTGTTCTCTCCGTGGCGATGATGTTGAGATACAGCCTCGATGAGCCGGCAATGGCCGATCGGATTGAACGGGCCGTCGATAAGGTGCTGGACGATGGTTTGCGCACGCCCGATATCATGTCGGATGGTATGACTGAAGTGAATTGTGAAGCGATGGGTGATGCCGTGGTGTCGGCATTGAGTTGATGTTATATAGATGCTGAATCCTGACTATTCTGTCTGATATTGGTGGATTTCAGGAATTTATGCAGAGATGTCCTTTTTTCAAATTGGTTATAGAGAGATGAAACGAGTAGGAATTGTTGGTTGGCGAGGCATGGTAGGTTCCGTTTTGATGGGGCGCATGTTGGAGGAGAACGACTTCGCAGGGATCGAAGAGCCGGTATTCTTCACAACATCCCAGGTCGGTCAATTAGGCCCGGATATTGGTCGGGATCGTGCACCCTTGAGAGACGCCACCGATATTGATGCCTTGATGGAGATGGATGCGATCCTGACTTGTCAGGGTGGAAGCTATACCAATCAGGTTTACGACAAGTTACGCAGCGCCGGTTGGCAGGGGTATTGGATCGATGCGGCATCCAGTCTGCGTATGAAGGATCACACTATGATCGTGCTCGATCCGGTCAACGAGGGCGTGATACGTGATGGCCTGGCTAACGGTAAACGTGACTTCATCGGCGGTAACTGTACCGTGAGTTTGATGTTGATGGCGCTTGGCGGATTGTTTCAACAGGACCTTGTGGAGTGGACGACATCCATGACCTACCAGGCCGCTTCCGGTGCGGGTGCGCGCAACATGCGCGAGTTGCTGAGTCAGATGGGGGCCCTCGAGGCCTCCGTGAGTGACAAGCTGGCCGATCCCGCGTCTGCTATTCTCGATATCGACAGGGAAGTGGCTCACGCGCTACGCAGCGACTCTTTCCCGACCGAAAACTTCGGTGCCGCTCTGGCCGGCAGTCTGATTCCCTGGATCGACGTGGCATTGGAGAATGGACAGAGCAAGGAGGAGTGGAAGGGATATGTCGAGACCAACAAGATCCTCGGACGCAGCGACAAGCCTGTCCCCATCGATGGCACCTGTGTGCGTATCGGTTCGATGCGCTGCCACAGTCAGGCACTTACCGTAAAGTTACGCAGTGATGTGCCGATAGACGAAGTGGAGTCGATATTGGCAAGTGCCAATGAATGGGTGAAGGTGATCCCGAATGATCGGGATATCACGATACGGGAGTTGAATCCTGCCCAGGTAACAGGAACCTTGTCCGTCCCGGTTGGACGGTTGAGAAAGATGAACCTGGGTAACGAGTATCTGAATGCATTTACCGTTGGCGATCAACTGCTATGGGGAGCGGCTGAACCCTTGCGGCGTATGCTGAGGATTCTGCTTGAGGCATGAGCCTGAGCCGGGATGGTTGCACCAACCAGAGCCCAACCCCGTCGTGAAGGCGATCGGCTGACGACGGGGTTTTCTATTTCAGGTCGGTAGATCATAGGAGTTGGTTGATGTTGATGGGATCGGTAATTGATATTAAGGGCTGTTTTTTTCAGGATGAAAAACTCGACCTATTTCTCACTTTGGGTAGTTGCAGGCTAACGGCGGTAAACTAACGCAGAAAATAGTGTGAAGATCTTCGAAGTTTTGGTAAAAAGATTATTTATCAGCTATAGTTAGCGACTAATTATTAAGTTTATTCTATACCTATCGGGACTGTTCAGCGGCCCCTTTTGAACACTGTATTCGGACTGAGTTTGACCGGTGGGTAATCTTCTCTGGCAAGGAGGAAGCATGATTCGTAAGCTGTCTCTGGCAGTGGCTGTGGCAACAGCCCTATCACCCGTCGGTGCTTTGGCCCTCGGTCTGGGTGAAATACATCCCCAGTCTGCACTCAACCAAGCCTTCAAAGCCGATATCGATCTGCTTTCTGTCTCCCAGGAAGAACTGCAGGATGTTCGTGTTTCCCTCGCCTCGCGCGAGGCCTTTGAGAAGGCGGGCATGGAGAGGCCCTTTCTTCTAACCGGCTTGCAGTTCGCCCCGATGTTGACGCCTGCCGGTAAACCGGTGATCTCCATTTCAAGCAAGGATGCAATTCGGGAACCCTTTCTCAACTTCCTGATTGAGGTGAATTGGCCGAAGGGCAGACTGGTGCGTGAATACACGGTGTTGCTCGATCCGCCTGTAACCCTAAAACGGGCGCCACAGGCGGTTACCGCGCCAGCTACTTCGATTGCTCCCACGCCCTCTCCCGCTCAGTTGGGCAGGTCTCGCCCCGCAGCGGTGACCTCTTCGATGAGCAGCGAAACAGGTGGCAGGGAGTATGGTCCGGTAGAGCCGAATGACAACCTCTGGACCATAGCCAAGGGGATGCAACGCGCCGACGAGTCAGTTGAGCAAGTGATGATGGCACTGCAACGCCACAATCCATCCGCCTTCATCAACAACAATGTCAACAACCTCAAGGTCGGCAAGATATTGAGGCTTCCTGAAGATGCGGCTGTAACCTCGCTTACCAAGCAGGAGGCGCGGGATGAGTTTCTGGCCCAGACAAGGTCATGGAAAACAGGGCGCGGTGAGGCCGCAGCACCCTCGACAGCCAAGAAACCGGTCAGTACAGAGACTCAAGAGGAAGATCGGCTGCGTCTGATATCGGCCAAACCTGGCGAGGGTGAGGCCGCCGAGCGCGAGGGTATGGCGGAATCCGACAGTGAAGTCAGGCGCCTGCAAGAAGAGATCATGCTTGTTCGTGAGTCAAACGAAGGCGCCCTGCAAGAGAATGAATCACTGAGGAACCGGGTACAGGAGCTGGAAAAGCAGATCCAGGATATCCAGCGGTTATTGACCCTGAAGAGCGATCAGCTGGCCGAGATCCAAACCGCGCAGGAGATCGCTGCGGACAAGATGGAGGAGATGAAGGCCGAGGAGCTCGCTCCAGCACCGGTTGAAGCGGAAGCTGAAGTGGAACTTGAAGCTGAGCCTGAACCTGAAATGGCAGCGCCTGAGATGGAGGCAACACCGCCTGCGGTGGCTGAGGAGCCTGTGGTGCCGATTCCTCCAGGTACAGTCATCGAAGAGGTCGATATCGAGGCACAGATCGATGCGGCCCAGCAGCAGGAGCCTGCGGTTACCGAAGCGCCGATGGTTGCCGAACCGGAGCCGGCACCGGCACCGGCCGCAAAGGTTGAAGCGCCACCGGTCAAACCTTCGGTTGCCCCGATACCACCGAAAAAGGTGAGTTACTTCGATGGGGTTAAGGAGAACAGTACACTGCTGAGCATTGTCGGTGGTGTCGCGGTCCTGTTGATCGGTCTGTTGTGGATGATCATGCGACGTCGTAAAGAGGCCGAGGCGGAGTTCGCCGAGAGTATCCTGGTATCGCCGGACAGCGGTGTGGTAACCACGAGCAAGGACGATTCGAGTTCACTCACCTCGCCAACCGATGAAACATCCTTCATGAGTGATTTCTCTCCCAGCGATATCGATGCGCTGCAGGATGAGACCGGTGAAGTCGATCCTCTTTCCGAGGCCGATGTCTATATCGCCTACGGCCGTTATCAGCAGGCCGAAGAGTTGATCAAGCAGGCAATCGAGAAGACCCCGGAGCGTGAAGAGCTGAAACATAAGCTTGCTGAAATCTATTTCTCTTCGAAAAAGGCACAGGAGTTCAATGCACTTGCCCAGGAACTGCATCAGGCAGGCTTGGAGGAGAGTGAGCCAGAGACCTGGGCGAAAATTGCAGCCATGGGTAGTGAGCTTGATCCCTCGCTCGCGCTGTTTGCAGGAGCGGCCGGTGTAGCTGCGGGTAGTGTGGTTTCAGGGGATGATACGCTTGACGACCTCGGTTTGGATCTCGGTTCAGAACCGGTTGCTGAAGATCAGCCAGCGGCAGAGACTCAGGACTCCGCGGATGTCGAGATCGACTCCATGGATCTCAGTGGTCTCGAAAGTATCGACGAGATGGACTCTGAAAGTCTTGAGGCTAATCTTTCCATGGATTCGGAATTTCTCAACAAGATGGAGTCCGAAGAGGGTGCGGCTAAAGAGGAAGATGCCCTGGATATCGACCTCAGCGATCTCGATATGGATTCCGGAGTCGAAGAGGTGTCGCACCTTGATTTAACGGATATCGATCAGGAGTCGGAAGTTTCAAGCGATGTCACCGCGTCCGGGACCGCCGATGCAATAGAGCTCGAGGATTCGGAAACCCTGGACAATCTTGACCTGGAGAGTATCGAGAGGGAGCTGGAGGGACTCTCCTCGGATCTCGACAGCGAAGAGCCGGAAGCTGACGATTTGAGTCTGTTGCAGAGCCATAGTGAAAACCTGGATCTCGACTCCACCGACGAGATCACTACCAAGTTGGATCTGGCCCGGGCCTATATCGACATGGGTGATGTCGAAGGTGCCAAGAGCATCCTCGAGGAGGTCTCCAGCGAAGGCAGCGACACACAGCAGAAAGAGGCCCAGGAGTTGCTGAACAGCCTCGGTTCCTGAGACAGGATTTCTCCAATCTCATAAGGGGTGCACGAACCAGTGCACCCTTTTTTATTGCCCTTAGCTCAGATCATTTGGGATATTGATGAAAAAAGATCAAACCGCAAATGAACGCCAATCACCACCAATGATCGCGAAATGTTTAAAAATCAGGATAGTGTCTATAAATGATGTGCAACTCAAGCGCGATTAGCTTTGAGATCCCAAAGAGGAGCTTATAAAGGTTACAGTTGTTAGTTTGCGTGGTGACAGAATACATTGTCTTGCCATTTGCGACGATTCGCGGTGATTGGCGTTCATTTGCGGTTAATTATTTTGTATCAGGGTATTAGATGAAGATAGCTCTGGGTGTGGAATACGACGGCAGTGCATTTCACGGTTGGCAGTACCAGGGAGATGTCAGAAGTGTACAGGAATTGCTGCAGCAGGCGCTCTCCAGGGTAGCCGATCATGCGGTGACGGTACACTGCGCGGGTCGCACTGACAGCGGTGTTCATGCCACCGGCCAGGTGGTTCATTTCGATACCGAAGCAGAAAGGTCGGAACGCTCGTGGGTGTTGGGCGGCAATGTCAATCTACCGGCTGATATCAGCATCGGCTGGGCGCGGCAGGTCCCCGACAGCTTTCATGCACGTTTCTCAGCGGTGGCTAGGCGTTATAGATACCTGATTCTCAATCGCCGCTTTCGTTCTGCGCAATGGCGCAACCGGGCTGTCTGGATCCACCATCACCTCGACGACTCACGTATGTCCCGTGCTGCACAGGCGTTGCTCGGCACACACGACTTCTCTTCCTACAGGGCGATAGGCTGTCAAGCCAAACACCCGAACCGAACTATTTACAGTCTGGATGTCGAAAGAGTGGGTGAACTGATCTCAATCGAGATCCATGCCAATGCCTTTCTTCACCATATGGTCCGCAACATAGCCGGTGTTCTGATCGCCATTGGCAAGGGTGAACAGAAGGAGTCATGGACCCAGGAGGTGCTGGAGCTTCGCGACCGCACCCTGGGTGGTGTCACCGCACCGCCACAGGGGCTCTATTTGACCAAGGTTGATTATCCGCCTGAGTTCGCTATTCCCGATCCTCCAGATTTGGGCTACTGAGTCAGGGCGACGCATGACCGGTTCACCGCTGGACAATACTGGCCTCGGGGTGTGGCATAATGTATCTTTCAGCAGCTTATGAGAACGCGTATCAAAATATGTGGCATCACCAGGGCTGAAGACGCCGCTGATGCCGTTCGCCTCGGTGCCGACGCCATCGGGCTGGTCTTCTATCCGCCAAGTCCAAGAGCCGTTTCCCTCGAGCAGGCCAAGGAGATTGTGCGGGGCTTGCCGCCGTTCGTCACGGTAGTCGGTCTGTTTGTCAACGCGCAACGGGAGGTGATCGAACGATGTGTACGGGAAGTACCGATCGACCTGCTGCAGTTTCACGGTGACGAGAGCGCTGAAGCCTGTGCAGGCTACTCCAGGCCTTGGATCAAGGCGATCCGTATGCGAGAGGGGATAGACCCGGCAGCGATCGAAAAGAGCTACACGGATGCTTCCGGCCTCCTGCTGGACAGCTATCAGGCAGGCCTGCCCGGCGGTACAGGGCAGCGTTTCGATTGGAGTAGAATCCCCCGGTCCCTGGCATCGAGGATAATCCTGGCGGGTGGGCTCAATCCGCAAAATGTGGCCCAGGCGATAGATCAGGTACATCCCTATGCGGTGGATGTGAGTGGTGGCGTGGAGCGTGCGAAGGGTATAAAGGACGCAGCGAAAATTGAGGCATTTATTGCGGGAGTAAAGCGTGGAGACAACTGAGAAAATCATCGGGTCACTGCCCGATAGTCGGGGACATTTTGGCGCGTATGGCGGGCTCTTCGTCTCTGAAACCCTGATGGCGCCGCTGCAGGAGCTGCGTCAAGCCTACGAACAGTTCATCAAGGACCAGGCTTTTCTCGAGGAGTTGGACCAGGATCTCGCGCACTATGTAGGGCGGCCCTCTCCCATCTACCATGCGAAGCGTTGGAGTGAGCGTCTGGGAGGTGCGCAGATCTACCTCAAGCGTGAAGACCTCAATCATACCGGCGCGCATAAGGTCAACAACACCGTGGGACAGGCGCTGCTGGCCAGATATATGGGTAAGTCCCGGATAATCGCGGAGACCGGTGCCGGTCAGCACGGTGTTGCCACTGCCACCGTCGCTGCGCGGCTTGGTCTGGAGTGCGTCGTCTACATGGGGGCTGTGGATATCGCTCGGCAGGAGGCAAATGTCTACCGCATGCGCCTGCTCGGGGCCGAGGTGAGAGCCGTTGAATCGGGCTCGAAAACCCTCAAGGACGCCCTCAACGAGGCGATGCGCGATTGGGTTACCAACGTGGACAACACATTCTATATTATCGGTACGGTTGCCGGTCCCCACCCCTATCCGGCAATGGTGCGCGACTTTCAGGCGGTTATCGGCAGAGAGGCCCGGGTCCAGATGGAACGCCAGGCAGGGCGACAACCAGATGCGCTGGTCGCCTGTGTCGGCGGCGGATCAAATGCCATTGGCCTTTTCTATCCCTATCTGGATGATCCCGATATTGCCATCTATGGCGTCGAGGCAGCAGGTGAGGGTCTGGAAAGCGGAAAACATGCGGCGCCGCTCTGTGCCGGCAAGCCGGGCGTGTTGCATGGCAACCGTACCTATCTGATGGAGGATAAGGATGGCCAGATAATCGAGACACATTCCATCTCCGCCGGGCTCGACTATCCCGGTGTCGGACCGGAACATGCGTGGCTAAAAGAGAACGGAAGGGCGAACTATGTCGCAGTCACCGATGACCAGGCCCTGGCCGCATTCCACGACCTGACCCGCATTGAGGGCATTATTCCCGCCCTCGAATCGAGTCACGCCCTTGCCTATGCGGCGAAACTCGCCGCTACCATGAGTTCGGAACAGATCATTTTGGTCAACCTCTCGGGGCGGGGTGACAAGGATATGCACACTGTCGCCGCACGAGAGGGGATCCAGCTATGAGTCAGATTGCCAACAAGTTCACCCAGCTCAGGATGGAGGGGAGAAAGGCGCTGATCCCATTCATAACCGCCGGCGATCCGATCCCTGAAATCACTGTTGATTTGATGCATGACCTGGTCTCTGCCGGTGCCGATCTGATCGAACTGGGTGTTCCCTTTTCCGATCCTATGGCTGACGGACCGGTGATACAGAGGGCCAGTGAGCGCGCCCTTGAGTATCAGGTCAGCCTGCGCGATGTATTGGAGATGGTGGCCCAGTTCAGGCAGATGGATGCCAATACCCCGGTGATATTGATGGGCTATCTCAATCCCATTGAAGTGATGGGGTACGAGCAGTTCGCCAGCAAGGCTGCAGAGGCAGGCGTGGATGGTATACTGGTGGTCGATATACCACCCGAAGAGGGTGGAGAGCTGCAGCGACAATTGCAGGCCAGGGGGATCGACCAGATCTACCTGGTTGCGCCAACCAGCACATCTGAGCGCATTCAGCGAATCTGTGACTTGGCGGGGGGCTTCGTCTACTATGTCTCCATAAAAGGGGTGACTGGTGCCAGCCACCTCGATCTGCGCTCCCTGGATGCGAAGCTGGATGAGATCCGCGCCGCCACCGATCTCCCGGTAGGGGTCGGTTTCGGTATCAAGGATGCGGAGACTGCCGCCGCGGTCTCCAGATGTGCCGATGCTGTAGTCGTCGGCAGCGCGCTTGTTTCCCGGGTTGAGGCCCTTGCCGACACCCCGGAAAAGATTGGCGCGGCCTTGAGAGAGGTTCTCTCATCCATGAGGTTGGCAATGGATAAGGCAGATTGATAGTGGTTGCCTGCTGAAATGGAAATGCGGAACTTCGCTGCAGAAAACGAAATAACAAAGGTCGATTAGTTGCTATGAGTTGGTTTGAAAAACTGATGCCGAGCCGGATTCGTACGGATGCCGGACACAAGCGTGCGGTTCCAGAGGGTCTCTGGGCCAAATGTCCGGGATGCAGCGCCATACTCTATCGAGCGGAGATGGAGAGGAACCTGGATGTCTGCCCCAAATGCAACCACCACAACCGCATCGGTGCCAGGCGCCGTCTTGAGACATTTCTCGATCCAGAACCCCAGGAGGAGATAGGGGCGAGTCTGGAATCGGTCGATCCGCTGAAATTCAAAGACAGCAAAAAATACAAGGAGCGTCTCAGCCAGGCGCAGAAGGGTTCGGGAGAGAAAGAGGCGCTGGTCGTGATTCGTGGCCAGCTGAAGGGTATAGACTTGGTTGCTGCCGCCTTTGAGTTCAGCTTCATGGGGGGCTCGATGGGTTCGGTGGTAGGTGAACGCTTTGTTCGGGCCGTCAACATGGCCTTGGAGAGACATACCCCCTTGGTATGTTTTTCTGCCAGTGGCGGTGCGCGGATGCAGGAGTCACTCTTCTCCTTGATGCAGATGGCAAAGACAAGTGCCGCCCTGGAACGGCTGCAGAAGCGAGGTCTCCCCTTTATCTCGGTGATGACCGATCCCACCATGGGGGGGGTCTCCGCCAGCCTGGCGATGCTGGGTGACATCAATGTGGCAGAACCCAATGCCCTGATCGGCTTTGCGGGACCCAGGGTGATAGAACAGACCGTGCGCGAAAAACTGCCCGAAGGCTTTCAGCGCAGCGAGTTTTTGCTCGATCATGGCGCCATCGACATGATCATTGACCGACGCGATATGCGAGACCGGATTGCCGATCTGCTCACGATCATGACGAACAGACCTAAAGCCTGACTGCTGTCCGTCGAAGCTGCGACAAGTAACCACTCAAACAGCTTCGGCCCTGCCTTGGCTAAGCAGAACAAACTTTTGATTTTTAATAATATATCTTTATATCTTTCCGCTGCCCGGGGGGGGAGCGTTAGCGGCTGTCGAGGTCTCGCCGGTGCGCTTTGAGAGCTTGGATCAATGGCTCGATTGGCAGGCTAGCTATCATCCGAGGGAGATTGACCTGGGACTGCAGCGGGTTAAGTCCGTGTGGCAGAGACTGCATCCCGAGGGGCTACAGAGCAAGGTAGTGACGGTTGCCGGCACCAACGGTAAAGGCTCCTCGGTGGCGATGCTGGAATCGATCTATTGCGAGGCCGGTGTCACGGTGGGTTGTTTTACCTCACCGCATCTTGTCCGTTACAACGAACGCGTTCGTCTCAATGGTGAGCCAGTCTCCGATACCCGGCTATGCCGTGCTTTCGAGATGATCGATCAGGCCAGGGGGCAGATAAGTCTGAGCTATTTTGAATTTGCCACCCTCGCTGCATTGATCTGTTTTTCTGAAGAGAAACCGGACCTGGTGATCCTTGAAGTCGGGCTGGGTGGGCGTCTAGATGCGGTTAATATCATCGATGCGGATATTGCCCTTATCACTACAGTCGATCTCGATCATACCGACTGGCTCGGTGATGATATTGAGACAATCGGCAGAGAGAAAGCGGGTATCATTCGCAGCCACAGGCCTGTTGTCCTGGGTGATTCGGCGATGCCCGGATCGGTCCTTTCACAGGCTGAGCATCTGCATGCCGATATCTATCTCTACCAGCGGGAGTTCGACTGTCAGCGCTTTTCAGAGCAGGGTTGGCAGTGGCTCGGTACGAATGGTGAAGTGCTAAAGCTCCCAATTCCGGGTTTGACGGGTGGCAAGCAGCTGCAGAATGCCAGTGCCGTGGTGATGGTCTGTGAATTGCTGAAAATCAGCTTTCCCCTGTCTGAGGATAGTATCGCCAAGGGCTTGCAACAGGTCAGACTGCCGGGTCGATTGCAGTTCGTGGACAAGAAGCCCGCATTGCTCCTGGATGTGGCCCATAACAGGCAATCCCTGGAGACCCTCGGTCGTGGCTTGGAGCAGTTGCATTGGCGGGGAAGGATTCATGCGCTGTTCGGGATGTTGGAGGATAAGGATGCCGCCGACGCCGTGGACCTGATCGGTCCATACCTGGTGAGTTGGCACCTGATCGACCTCGATGGCTGGAGAGGTCGCAAGGCGGAACAGCTTGCCACGATCCTGAGGCAGTCAGAGGTGGAACAGCCTCTCAACTGCTACCATGGATTTGATGAGGCCTATGAAGCCTGTCGTAAACAGGCCGGGGCAGAAGATCTTATTCTCATCTTCGGATCTTTCCGAATAGTGGGAGAGGCTATGCACTATTTGGATTTGACATGAGGGTGATCGGGAGCTGAACTGATATACTTGGATCAACAGACAAGGAGTGAACCCTGGCATTTAGTTCTACTTGTCAAAAAATCCTGAGTTGGAATAGTGGAGATGGCACTGGAGGAGAGATTAAAACAGCGACTGCTGGGTGGCGCGGTACTCGTCGCATTGGTGGTGATATTCGTACCGATGTTGGTTGATGAGCCGGTTGAAAGGCACACTGTCTCTGACTATAAAATACCGACCAAACCCCCTGTAAAAAGGCCCCTGCCGGAAACGCAGGGTCAACAGGACAGGGTCGTCGAGCAGCGGCAGGCCCCTCCTGCTGTCAAACCTGAAATCAAGGCACCACCCGCACCGAAGAAGGCGGTTACCGTCAAGGAAAGTGTGCCTGCTGCGGCCAAATCCGAGAAACAGCCCCAGGATTCACCTGTCAGATCCTCACCCTCTGCATGGATAATCCAGGTTGCCAGCCTTACCAATGAGAAGAATGCGAAAAAACTGGTCGAAGATCTGCGTAAGGCGGATCTTCCGGCGCAGATGGAAGCGGCTAGACTGAACGGTAAAAAGCACTACCGTGTCCGGGTCGGACCCGAGGTAGATCACAGATTGGCGGAAAAAATGGCTGCTAAGATTAAGAAAAGATTCAAGTTGAATCCCAAGCTGATGCGATATCCGGAGTAGTGCCCGGACTAGTGGGGAGTGAGATGAATATCGCGACACAGGCTCAAGCCTATCTCAATGACTGGATGTCGGAAAAGAGTACGCCAAAGTGGCTGGAGACGCTGCTGACCAAGCAACTCCCGGTTGCTGTGGCACTGTTGCTGGTGCTGTTGATAGGCTGGCGTGCGGCGGAATTCACCTGGAGCCTGATTCCGGCGCCAGAGATTAAACAGCAGGTACAGTCACAGGGGGCTAAAGCCACACCCGCTGTGCGCAACAGAAGTGTATCGAATCGCCTTGATGATGTCGCCAAACTCCATCTTTTCGGGGTGGCGGGAGCCAGTACACCGGCAAAGAAGATCGACACCAAGGCGCCGGAAACCCGACTCAATCTGACCCTGCATGGCGTATTCGTTGCCGATGACACCGATAAGGGGGAGGCCATTATCGGCACCTCGGGGAATGTACAAAAATATTATAAAGTCGGCAGCGCCGTGATGTCGGGGGTTACCCTGGAGGCGGTTTTCAATGATCGCGTTGTGCTGTTGAGAAACGGGCAATCGGAAGTATTGCGTTTTCCCAAGCTCTCCAATAGATCGGCAGCCCCGGCGAGAAGAAAAACGGCATCGACCGGGGGTGAGACCCGACTGAGTACAGGTCCCAGCGTTGCGGATCATAGGCCAAGTAAAAATCTTAGCAAGTACAGTGAATTGTTGAGAAATGAACCACTTAAGGTTTTTGAGTATGTGCGTTTCGTGCCGGTTAAATCCAGGGACGGCATGAAAGGTTATCGCATCTTGCCGCAGAAGAACCGCGAACTCTATAACCAGCTGGGTGTGCGCCCCTCCGACCTGGTCACTTCGGTAAACGGCATTGCCCTCTCCAACGATAGGGAGGCGATGAAGCTTATCGAAAAATTGAAGGATGTTCGGAGTATACAGGTCGAGATCATACGGAACGGGAAACCGCAGGTACTGAACTTCGATCTCAATTGAGGTCACGGTCTCAAGTCCGCCGACAGCATTCAGTACCATAGATCAGGGGTTGCAGGAGGTGTTGGACGATTGGGTACCAAGGCCACCTCGTCACCATCCTCCAGGCGGGTGAAAAACTCCGCAAACTGCTTGTTGACGGTAGGCCTCAAGAGTGATTCATCGAAGACCGGGAAGAGCTGAAGACGGCGTTGCCTAAGCAGATTCAGGAGCCCCGAGACGGTTGTCACGGAAGACGGCAATACCAGCTCTTCACTCTCTATGCCGGTTTTGCTCACCAACCAGGAGAAGTAGTAGAGCCTGATCCTGCGCTCCTCCCCAACACTCTCCTGCCGTCCGTAGCCAATGGCTTCCAGTTTGTCGAGATAGTCTGCCCAGTTTTTTTCCTGCTCTTTACCCAATCTGTAGAGGGTCTCCCAGGAGAAGATTCCCGTATCGTGTCCGTCATCGAAAACGAGTCGGAGAGCGTACTGCCCTTGGGGTTCGATTTTCGTGATATTGATCGACTCCTTGCCAGTAACTGGAGAGTCGCCCGCTTTAACCTCTGCCGCCGTGGAGAAGACACGCAGGTACTCACAAGGGAGCTCAAAGCGCATACCGTCGGAAAACCGCAGTGCCAACAAACGCGATTTTTTATGTAGATTGATCTCAATGGGGATTGGGATCTCATTTGGCATGGCAGGGGACTAAAAGCATGGAAAAGACCCGGGGATAATGTTACAGCATCCCTAACCGCTTCAACCTGGAGTCGTAGATTGAACCATCAGCGACTGCCGCCGCCACTGATCCTGAGCAGGGTCCGGTCCAAGGCGCGACTGCTGAGCAGGCGGCGCAGAGCCGCGAAGAGGTGAGTGGGGAAGGTGACATGGTAGCGTGGTTTGGGATTGTTGCTCTCCAGGGCATGTATGACCTTTTTCAGCACGGCTTCGGGCGGCAGGGTAAAGGGAGCAGCATGGCCTTGTTTTTTCAGTCTATTGACCATTGCTTTGTAGTATTCACGGTGCTCGGAGCGATCACTGTCGATGTGTTTGTTGAACATCACATGGGCATTTTCACGGAACCGGCTCTCGATGGGCCCCGGCTCGATCAACGAAACGTGAATACCGCTGCCGGCCAGTTCCAGGCGCATAGTGTCGCTCAACCCCTCCAGGGCATACTTGCTGGCGACATAGGCACCCCGATAGGGGAGAGTGATGAAACCCAGAACAGAGCTGTTTTGAATGATACGTCCCTCGCCATGTCTACGCATCATCGGTATCACCCGGCATGTCAGTTCGTGCCAACCGAAAAGATTGGTTTCAAACTGCTGTCGCAGTACATCGCGGCTGAGATCTTCAACTGCCCCCGGCTGGCCATAGGCCCCGTTGTTGAAGAGGGCGTAGAGACGGCCGTCGGTAAGATATTCCAACCGTTCCATGGCCCGGTCTATGGAACTGCTGCGATCCAGATCCAGGGTCAGTGATTCAAAACCCTGCCGTTTTAGCGAGCCAACATCCTCCTCCTTGCGGGCGCTGGCGATGACGCGGTAACCGCGATCCTTGAGGCCGGCCGCGACACAGTGGCCGATGCCACTGGAACAGCCGGTAATCAGTATGTTTTTTCTCTCTGTCATAGTGTTCGCCAAGATAACATGGCGGTGAAAATTTGGCTCAGGTACGTCGTTTTATAGGCCGGATTTCACCATTTGGGGACGAACCAATGATATTTGGAGCCAACCCCTTAGGGAATTAAAGTTTGGCCTTTCCCTACCGCTAAAACAAACAGATTGGAGTCCTTGCTCAGGTCTCGTGATCGTCCAGTAAGGATTGAACCAGATCGGTTTAGTAACGGTTTAAAAATACTAAGGGGATTCGGAGAAATAATCTGTGGATATTGCTACTCTGGTTGGTCTGTTGGGTGGTTTCGGCATCATTATCGGAGCGATTGCTTCGGGTGGCGATGTCATGCTGTTCGTCAATATCCCCTCTCTGTTGATAGTGGTAGGTGGAACCTTCATGGTGACCCTGATGCAGGTTTCCCTGGGTGACTTTCTCGGTTCTTTCAGTATTGGCATGAAGGCCTTCTTCTATAAAACCGATGATCCGAAAAAGCTGATCGATGAAGCGGTAGAATTGGCAGACATCGCGCGCAAAAACGGTTTGCTGGCGCTGGAAGGGCAGGAGATTGGCAATACTTTCCTCAAGCAGGGTATAGGTTTGTGCGTGGACGGCCATGACCCGGTGCTGGTCAATAAGCTGCTGACAAAGGATATCGACCTGACGATTCAGCGCCATGAAGTGGGTCAGACGATGTTTAAAAACATGGCCACCATGGCCCCCGCAATGGGAATGATCGGTACCCTGGTAGGCCTGGTGCAGATGCTGGCCAATATGTCAGATCCAGCCAGTATCGGTCCCGCCATGGCAGTGGCCCTGCTGACCACACTCTATGGTGCTGTCATCGCGAATGCCTTCGCGCAACCCATATCCGATAAACTGGCCAGGGCCAGCGCCATGGAGAAGACCAATAAATCCCTGATCATTGAAACCATCTCTGGCATCCAGGAAGGGATGAATCCAAGGGTCCTGGAACAGCTGCTGAGCACCTACCTCCCAACCGGAAAGCGTCCGGTTCAGGAAGCTTGAACAGATGGCAGACGAATGCCCGAAGTGTCCCGACGGTCTCCCGCCCTGGTTGGCCACCTTCGCCGACCTGATGTCGTTGCTGATGTGCTTTTTCGTGCTCCTGCTCTCCTTCGCGGAGATAGATGCTGCGCGTTTCAAGAAAATGGCGGAATCGATGAAGGACGCCTTCGGTGTGCAGCGTGAAATCCCGGTGATGGATGTGGTTAAGGGTACCAGCGTAGTTATGCAGGAGTTCAGCCCGGGCAGGCCCGAGCCAACACCTATCGATGAGATTCGCCAGTCGACAGCGGAGGTCGAGAAGGAGTTTCTGCAGACTGAGGATCAACAACAGCAGAGCATGGATCAGATCGATCCAAATCTCGATATTGATGCGGCAAAGGCGGCAATGCAGGCACAGCTCGAAAAAGAGGTCGAGGAACAGGCGCAGGAGCTTCAGGAGATGCTCGATAGCGAAATCTCGGAGGGATTGCTGGACGTGGAGACCGAGGATACGAAAATCATAATCCGTATCCAGGAAAAGGGCTCATTCCCATCAGGACGAGCTAATCTGAATCCCGATTTCTTTGAGGTCATCTCGAAGATAACCGATGTAATTGCCTCCACACCTGGTAGGATTATCGTGGCCGGCCATACTGACAATGTGCCGATTTCAACACGCCGCTTCCGCTCCAACTGGGAACTCTCTTCAGCCAGGGCAGTGACTGTTGTACATGCGATGCTGAGTAATGCCGCGATTGACGAAAATCGTTTTCTGATCCAGGGATACGCGGACTCGCAGCCGCTGGTTGCCAACGATAGCAGTGAGAATAGGGCACAAAACAGGCGTGTTGAGCTGGTGATTCAACGTGGTGAGGACGAGGATAGCGGCCAGGTGATCAATGCCAGTGAACATCAGTCGGAGGCGGAGAGGAGTGCTGAGTGATGAGCAATGACGAAAATGAAATCTCCCGGGACGAACGCAGAGAGTTTTTCCGCATCGATGATTCGATTCAGGTCAGCTATCGGGTTATAGCCCAAAACGAGCTGCCGGAGAGCATCGATGAGCAGCTGCAGGGAACAGACAGATTCACCGTAATGACCAGGTTGCAGACTATCAGTCAGCACCTCTCTGCACCCCTGCACCGCATTGAGCAGCGCGATCCGGATATTGCCGACTACCTCAAGGCGCTGGATGAGAAGATCAATCTGTTGGGTCAGAGTTTCCTGGCGGATGAAAACGAGCTGCTGAATCGTCCGTCGCGCAGGGTCAACCTCAGTGCCGGTGGACTTGCCATGGATATCACGGAGGAGCTTACGCTGGGAGCGCTGGTTGAGATCAAGCTGCTGCTGTTGCCCTCATATACCGGGATTATCGCCTATGGTGAGGTGGTCGGGATCGAAAGGACAACCGGCGGTGATACAGCCTATCCCTACCATACCAGGATCAATTTCGGCCTCATTCGCAATAGCGATCAGGATGCCCTGATCCGTCATATCACCCGACGTCAGGGAGAGATGCTGCGTCAGCGCAGAGAGAGGCTTGAGCGGGAGAGCGATTGATCCCGCACCTTTGGCAAACCGGTCGAAGCCCCGCAGATTCTGTAGAATCAGGCCAGGTTCAGGTCTTGAAATGTCGTTTCCCACCCCCAATATGGTAGGATTGCCCGATTCAGAGGCGCGCAAGAGATCGCAGCCGGTCTAACCGAATATATTGAGGAACCTATCATGCCAATCTATGAGTATCGCTGTGAGGCCTGTAATCATGAGTTGGAAGCCATCCAGAAGATGGGCGATCCTGCCCTCACAGAATGTCCGGAGTGCAAGGGTGACTACCTGAAGAAGGTCATCTCCGCCGCCGCATTCCGCCTCAAGGGTAGTGGTTGGTACGAAACCGATTTCAAGAAGGGTGGCAAGAAAAACATCCACGACAGCGGCGCGGGCGATTCGGCGAAGACCGAGAGTAAGGCCTCAAGCTGCAGTGGCGGCTCTTGCGGCTGTCACTAACCCCCGGCGTGCACAACTGACATGAGTTTTCTCCGCCGCTACCTCGTGGCCGGCCTTTTGGTCTGGTTACCCCTGGGGGCCACCTATCTCGTTATCAATCTGCTGGTCGGCTGGATGGATAACAGCCTGTTGTTGCTGCCCGAGGCCTACCGTCCGGATAATCTGTTCGGTTTCCACATACCCGGATTGGGTGTCCTGCTCTCCCTGTTGATTCTCCTCCTCACCGGGCTGGTTGCCGCCAATCTCTTCGGTCGCAAGCTAGTAAGCATGTGGGAGCGGCTGCTGGCACGGATACCGCTGGTCAGATCTGTCTACTCTGCGGTCAAGCAGATGGTCGAGACCATGTTTGCCGACAAAGGCCGATCCTTTCGCAAGGTGGTGCTGGTGGAGTTTCCCCGGCGCGGGCTCTGGACGCTGGCCTTCTTGACCAGTGAAGAGAGCGGCGCGGTGCAACAGGCCACCGGACGGGAGGTGGTGAATGTCTATGTACCGACCACACCCAATCCCACCGGCGGGTATTTCGTCCTGGTGCCGAAGGAAGATGTTCGTGAATTGGAGATGAGCGTCGATGACGGATTGAAGATGCTGCTCTCCATGGGGACGATCAATCCGGCCGATGGGCTTGCAGAGGCAGAGGCCAAGCCGTAACATTCCCGCTTTTTAGCCCGTAGCCCGGCTAATACCAGCGGATTCTCACAGGAAAATTCCATGCGCAGTCACTATTGTGGACAGATCAACAGCTCGCACATCGACCAGGAAGTAGAACTAAGCGGTTGGGTGCACCGTAGACGCGATCACGGCGGGGTCATATTCATTGATCTGCGGGATCGGGAAGGCCTGGTACAGGTGGTCTACGATCCTGATCTGCCTGATGTTTTCAGTGTCGCGGAGCAGGTGCGCAATGAATATGTACTGCGTATCAAGGGTCGCGTCCGGGCCAGGCCGGAGGGTACTGTGAACCCCGATCTGCCCACCGGCGAGATTGAGATCCTGGGGTTGGAGCTGGAGGTGCTGAATCGCGCCGAAACACCGCCGTTTCAACTCGATGAGCATGAGAACGTCTCCGAGGAGATCCGCCTGCGTTACCGTTATGTCGACCTGCGCCGTCCGGAGATGCTGGAGAAGATCCGTACCCGGACACGGGTGACCCAGGTTTTGCGCCGGTTCCTCGACGACAATGGCTTTCTCGATATCGAAACACCTATGCTCACCAAGGCAACCCCGGAAGGGGCACGGGACTATCTGGTACCGAGTCGTACCCACCCGGGATCGTTCTTCGCGCTTCCCCAGTCTCCGCAGCTTTTCAAGCAGCTTTTGATGATGTCCGGCATGGATCGCTACTACCAGATCGTGCGCTGTTTCCGCGACGAGGATCTGCGTGCCGACAGACAACCCGAGTTCACCCAACTCGATATCGAGACCTCCTTTCTCGACGAGGACGAGATCATCGAACTCAACGAGGAGATGATCCGACAGCTCTATAAAGAGATACTGGATGTGGATCTGCCCAATCCCTTCCCACGCATGAGTTACGACGAGGCGATGGAGCGCTTTGGCTCGGATCGTCCGGACCTGCGCGTCCCTCTTGAGTTGGTGGATCTACGCGACCTGATGAGCGGGGTCGAATTCAAAGTCTTTTCCGCGCCCGCGAAGGATCCCAAGGGTCGTGTGGCGGCGTTGAAGGTGCCTGGCGGCAGTTCACTCAGCCGCAAACAGATCGACGAATATACCAAGTTTGTTGCCATCTATGGCGCCAAGGGGCTGGCCTACATCAAGGTCAACGAGATCGCCAAGGGTGTCGAAGGTCTGCAGTCGCCGATCCTCAAATTTCTCCCGGACGAGGTGGTCGACGCGATTATGCAACGCACCGCGGCCCAAGACGGCGATCTGATCTTCTTCGGTGCCGACAAGAGTCACGTGGTCAATGAGGCCCTGGGCGCATTGCGGGTCAAGCTGGGACAGGATCTGGAGCTGATGCAGGGAGAGTGGCAGCCGCTCTGGGTGGTCGATTTTCCGATGTTCGAGTGGGACGAACAACATGAACGCTGGACGCCACTGCACCACCCCTTTACCTCGCCGAAAATGGACCAGTTGGAACTGCTTCAGAGCGATCCCGGAGCCTGTAAATCACGTGCCTACGATATGGTCATGAATGGTGTTGAGCTCGGAGGCGGCTCGATCCGTATACACCAACAGGAGGTGCAACAGGAGATCTTCAGGCTGTTGGAGATTGGCGAAGAGGAGGCCGAAGAGAAGTTTGGTTTCCTTTTGTCCGCACTGAAATTCGGTTGCCCTCCCCATGGTGGCTTGGCGTTCGGTCTCGACCGCCTGGTAATGCTGTTGACCGGTTCCGCCTCGATCCGCGAGGTGATGGCCTTCCCGAAGACCCAGACTGCGGGCTGTCCGCTTACATCCGCGCCCTCGGAAGTGGGAGCCGACCAGTTGCGGGAGCTCTCCATTCGGGTGCGTAAACCGGTCAGTGAAGAAAGCAAATAAGAGACCCGAGTCGGTCCTGGTCGTAGTCTATACCGCAGCGGGTGAGATATTGATGCTGCGTCGCACCCGTCCCAGTGGCTTCTGGCAATCCGTGACCGGCAGCCTGGAGTGGGGGGAGTCCGCCGCCCAGGCTGCGCGTCGGGAGCTCTATGAAGAGACAGGGATTATTGCAGGAGGGGCCCTGGTCGATCTCAACTGTCGGGAGACCTTTCCCATCCTCCCCGCCTGGCGTTCGCGCTATGGTACCAATGTGTATGCCAACACCGAACACTGGTTCGCGGTAAGGTTGCAATACCGACGACAGCCCAAGCTGCACGCGGAAGAGCATGCGGAATATCGTTGGGTCGCATATGCACAGGCCCTGCGACTGGCCACCTCCTGGACCAACCGCAATGCAATTCGTTATCTTTTAAATGGTTAATACAATAGTCGCAAAGGTGTAGTTACTGCTTTGCAAGCCATGCAGCGATAGCGCGCATTTCGTCATCACTGACGGCAGTCATAATACCTTTCATGACGCCCGATTGGCTGTTATTGCGGCTGCCGTTTTTCAAGTCTCGTAGCTGATTGTAGAGATAGGTTGTGTTTTGTCCTGCAATCTTCGGATAGTATGGCGTTGTAGGTGAACGGCCATCCACGCCATGGCATCCCGCGCAGGCCTTAGCGAGATAGAGGCTGGCAGTTTCGGCATCGCTATCCTGGGCATGTGCAGCGGGGATTAGAAATCCCGCAATGAGAGCAAAAAGTGACCATACCCTGCAAGTTGAAATATTCATCATGATAGCTCCCGAACTTGAATACTGTGTGAAGTTGTCTGTTTACATGAATTCAGTTTCATCATTCTGAAACATCCTTGCGACCTCAAATCGCAAGCGCTTGTCTATACCAATTCCCTGCCAGCCATCCGTGTCGTGCAATGCCGCCAACGCCAGTGGAAAACCCTGATGATTGCGGATGAGCAGGGTTTCAGTGACACCATCAGAAACCTGGCTGACAATTTGTCGTCCAAACTGATCCTGGTAATCGATATCTCCCTCTGTATCCCATAGTTCACTCTGGTTATCGCTAAGTGTTACAACCGCGAGTGGCCGCCCGTCCATGATGCCGATGAATTGCAGAATTTCGTTGATAGTACTTTGTCTGGATTCCTCTATGGAATCTTCGCTAAACTTCAGTTTGTAGTCAGGCATAGTCTATCTCTGGTTGATGAAGCGAGTATCAAACTGTCATGGCGGATCAAACACCCAAGGTTAAAAAAAGAGCGGGAAAGGTTATTCACGGTGCGGTATCGCAACATGCCCTTGAAAAGGCGAAAGAGATTCGACACCGTTATGGTACCGATATCGATTACCAAGTCGTGCTCAACATGCTCGACGATCGTAAATCGGTCCGCTATCCTGTGCAGGTCAGGTTTGCGACCACAGGTATCGAGCCGGGCATGTTCGCCAACACGCAACCTGTTTCCGACAACCCTGAGGATGGCTACACAATTTCGCTGCACAGTTATTTTGAACACCGCCATCACGATCTGCCCGCATTAATCCTCTATCAATTGGTATTGGTCAATTACGGTGATCTCGCCACCGCGAATGACGCGGAAATTTTCGGTGCCACCGTGCTTGGCATGGACCGTGACGCCTATTACGAACATATCACCTCCCTGGTTGATGCTGCCTGGGATTACTGATCCTGCCCCCGCTACCTGTCAAATACGCCAACCGAGGTCACTCGGGCAGCTGTGCCAGCCATTTCGCCAGAGTTGACATCTCCTCGTCACTGATCAGGTGCATTACGTTTTTCATGGCGATCGAGTGAGCATTTGACCGAGAACCGCTTTTAATATCCTTCATTTGTGTTAACAGGTACTCCTCAGACTGCCCGGCCAGTTTCGGGTAGTCATCCATTGCCGGTTCTCTGCCGTTGCTGCCATGACAGGCAATACAGGTGCGTTCGTGGTAAAGCGCGGGCGCATCCAATGCCTGTACCGAAACCGGTGACAGGGTGATTGCAAGTATGCAAATCAGAGAGAAAAATCTGTTATCAATCGTCATAATTTCATTTCTCATAATGTTGCCACGCATTTGTCGTCGATCTTTCTAAACCTTGCATGCCTTGTGCATCGCGACCGTGCCGCCCAGCAGGGATTTGCCGTCGATATCTGAAAAACCAACTTCAGCGAGTAGGCAAGAGAGCTCATCCGTGGAGTAGAAGAGACGTATGGCATCGATGAAATAGTCACAGCAGGTTCTTGCTTCCGGACCGCAATTGATGGCCCAGGAGATTGTTTTCAGACACCCCTTCAAGTAAAGGCAATATGCCTCTTCGATGATTTTGCTGGCCGGTCTGAGCATGTCGAAATGGTAGAAGTGTCCACCCGGTTTGAGTACCCGATTGATCTCTGAGAAAACATCAATCACGCGCAAGTGGCGTGTCGCGTATTGCAGGGTGACTATATCGAAATGGTTGTCTGGAAACGGCAATTTGTGCACATCACAGATATGCCCCTTGATATCGAAGCCTTGTTGTGAGGCGCGGTCAATACCGACTTTCTGCATTGCATCGCTGCGATCGACTGCGTGAATATCAAGGTCAGGCTGCTTTTTCAGCAAGTCGATACCGATGACGTTGGTTCCGGCGCAGACATCGAGGACCCGTTGGCCGGGGGATACATCGATCGTCGCAATGAACTTACGCCTTAGACCTTTCAGGGTTCCGAGACTGGCGAAGTCGTTGGCTCTATCGTATACCGCGGCGACATCGGTAAACACCGCATCGATCTGGCTCTCCCAGATCGATTCGAATGCCTGTCGCCTGGTCTCTTCTCTGTTCTGGAAACTTGTCGTCACGCCTCTTTCCCCATTGATTGGCTTGGTTTTCATCCTGAATTGCGGACCATGGATGGCTATCCCGTATCCTGGCCAGAGTCAGTACATGGTTATCGCTTTATTACAGCCAACCTTAATGCAGTGATTCACTTTTGCCTGGACCATGATGCATCCTTTCATGGTCCGCATTAGTCATTCCCTTGGGCAGGTTGGGTGCGGGTTCCGGGACCAGCTGGGCAAATCCGGAGTTTCTGTCGCCCTGTTCAACATCGTGTGGGTTGTGGCATTCAGTACAGACCCACCAACGTTTTTTACCGCCCTTGTCCCACATTCCGATGCGTTTTCCGTGGATACCATCGCGCCAGGAACGATAGACCTGGCCGTGGCATTTGCCGCAGAGCTTCTGTGGTTGGTTGAAGCTGACCGAATACCCGAAGTTGTCGATCAGCTTGGTGCGGTCTACCAAATGGTGACAATCCAGGCACCAAACTCCACCTTTGCCATGTTTAAGGTTCATCGCATCCGGGATTATGTCCAGGTGCATCTTAAGCGGGCGGGCATCTTTGTTGTATGGTATCGGAACATATACTCCGTTGTGACAGGCCATGCTGCATATTGTCAGCATTTTGTTTCTGTCAATCTGCGGTTCACGGGGTTTGACCACGGCCTCTTCGTGCCAGTAGTCTGCTTCGATTTCCATATCACCCAAGGGGATGGTGCCTTCGAAAGGGTCTCCCCACCACAGCACGCCTCCGGTACTGGGTGAGCATTTAACATTCACTTCACCTGTTGCTGTTTCATGTTCCTTGACCTGAGACATACCGTCCCGGCTTTCAAAGCACTCGCTGTTTTGCTGAAACTCTGCACCGATCGCAGGTTTGATCGATATGATCGCCAACAGGCATAGACCCATAGTTGACAGATGTCTTCGATAGCTGGTCATCATTGTTCTCCAAATCGATGTTGTCTGCACATTCGATGAGTCGTGAGATCAGATTGTTGCTTTGCCATGTTCGGCTTGGATAGGTTGTGTTCCACCCCGTGGCTGGAAGCGGACCTCTCCCAAGAGGACGGCTACCGCACCTTTAAGCATGAAGGTGAGGATGAAAAAGCCGATAGCCCAAACACCGCCTACAACCATGAGTTCGATATGGCTCGGTGTATACTCGGCGAACTCGCCAATCGGGGTCGGGATCACGCCAGGTAACATCAGGCCCATACCTTTTTCGACCCAAATCCCGATAAACGCAGCGGCACAAATAAACGGTAACAACGTCAGGTTCTTTCTGAGCTTGGGTATCAGCAGCAGCACGAATGACACCACCATCAGGGAGAGTGCGCCCCAAAAGAAGGGCACCAGGCTGTTGAGGCCATTATGACCGAACATCAGATACTGCAGACCCAGCGAGTGCTCGGTGGCGGGATAGAGTTCGGTGACGATTTCAGACATGGTCAGAAACAGGGCGATACCAAGGCACCATACAACAATTTGAGAAAGCAGATGGAAGGCCTCATCAGCGATTTTCATTGGGGTGAATCGACGCACCAGTAGAAACACGATGATGATCAATGATGGTCCCGCAGCGAAAGCTGTGGTGATGAACTTGATCGGCATGACCGAGTGGAACCACATCGGTCGCGCAGGCATGGTGTTGATCAGAAATGCTGTAACCGTGTGGATACTCAATGCCCAGACAATGGCGATATAGACGATTGGCAGATAGAACGCCTTGTTGACTTCGGCACCGGCATATTTTTTATACAGATAATAGAAGCCGCCAACGATGTTGAGCAGAAGATAACCGGTGAGGACAATAACATCCCATGTCAGCATGGCATGAGGCCAGTTAAAGATGCCGATTACAGGTAAAATATGCCATAGCCGGTCCGGCCTACCCATATGCGCAACCACGAACAGCAGGCACATCACCACGGCGGCAATGGCGATCATTTCTCCAAGCACCACGATTCGGTGCAGCTCTTTGTGCTTATAGACGTAGGCGGGAAATACTACGGTGACCGCAGCCGCGGCCACACCGACCATGAACACGAAGTTGGCGAGGTAAAAGCCCCAGCTGACCTGGTCGTTGAGATTGGTCACAATCATGCCGTTGGCGATCTGTACATATTCGCCATAGCCCCAGAGCATGATGAAAAAGGCGAGGAACAACATCCAGCACCAGTACAAAACACCACCGCTGAATCCAGCCTGCAGGAAATCGACCACGAATCGAAAAAAGCGCGCCATGAGATCCCCCATTAATCCATGAAATAGAAAAACTTTGGATAGGTGTTGAGATCTGCCCGCAGGCGAAACACCTTCTTTTTGGCAAGAACTTTGCGGATTTCGCTGCTCGGGTCCAATAGATTACCGAATTTCCGCGCGCCGACAGGACACACCTCGACACATGCGGTCCATCGACCCTTGCGGGTGCGTTGCACGCAGAAGGTGCATTTCTCCACAACCCCTTTCATGCGTGGGCGGTTGCCAAGATAGTGGGTGACGGGATTCATCTCCTCCTTTGGAAGATTGGGTTCACCCCAGTTGAATCGTCGTGCCCAGTATGGACAAGCGCCGATGCACATGCGACACCCAATGCACCAGTTGTAGTCGATGACAACGATGCCGTCAGGGTCACGATAGGTGGTGCGCACCGGACAGACCTTCACACATGGGGGTTTCTCGCACTGCATGCATTGCATGGGAAAGTAGAAGGCATCCTTTTCCGGTACCTGTTCAGGCTCGTAGTAGTGTTGGCCTTCAAGCACCACCCCGGCTGGTTTATAAGCATTGCCGCCGACCTGAACGCCAAACGATTCCGGGTAACCATGCTGATCCCTGTCCTCTACGGAAAAGTTCCCCTTTTCCATGCGCAAAACCCGAATCCATTCGATCTGTTGCTCACTGCCGCGGGACTGGTTGTTCTCTGCCATACAGGCCTTAACGCAGCGTCGGCAACCGATGCACTTCTGAATGTTCAATGCATAACCGAATAGAACGCCCTCTATCGAGGCAGTGTCGTCCACTGTAACTTTTTTGCCATACTCTTCTGAATAGCGGGTTTCGAGGCGTTCGATGGCCTCCCGTTTCTCCTCTTCGGTCATCAGTCGGTAGTTTTTTTGAAAGTGCTCCGCCCACGTGACATTTGCCTTTGCCGGCTTGGGATCGGATAACAGCATCGCCGCACCGGAGAGCGATGCCACCGTGTAGTTGCCCGCGCCACGCAGAAAGTCCCGGCGGGTGGTGAGTTTGCTATCTTTTTGTTTGCTCTTTTCCTGATTGGGCATGGCTATCCTCTGATCAAGTGGCTATCGAATGGAGTGGAACGATTGCCCGATGATCAGGACTTTTCGTCGTAGTTATCGATGAGTGTCTGCACCATGACCTGTTTTTCTCGTTCAGTCATGAGCACATACTCACGGGATAGGAGTTCCTCTTCACCGCTGACCGCATCTTTGCTGTAGTGCTGACTCAAGTCGGGTTGAGGAATGGAGTCTACAACCGCTTTTGCAAGGCCGGCAGTGCCGGCCACACTTGCTGCGCTGACGGCGGCACGGGTGAAAAAACGGCGGCGATTGGAATCCGGTTCGTTACTGTCACTTTGACGGCAATGCCGTGGATGGGTATGGCGACTGAACAGCCACTTAGGTATGGGTATGAACCATTTTTTATCCATCTCAATCCCCCTTGGCCTGTATCTGAATCGTCTATGCAGTTGTTCATACCGCGCAGCCCTTGATCGGCGCTGGTGAAGTGTTGGCATGCCAACACTGCGGAATTCTGCGATTGCTTTTTTTCTGCTGCCGATCTAAGTTGGCTCCTGCAAGCCCAACTAATTGCAAACAGCAATCCCTGTGCCACTATCTGGGTAAGATCGCTATCCTGTTGTTTGCTTTAGGAAAAACTGTCTAACTAAGTGTTCGGATCAGACGCTGTTGATTGCATGAACCTGACATTCTGTCATGCTTTTTTTGAGCCTAAGGATATAACCGTTTGTTATCTAAGCAAAAAGAGCAACATGTCAATTTGGCGTGTTGCCATTGAGGTTGCAAGTTGCAAAAGGGAAGTGTCTTGAAGCGTATTTACATCGTTGAAAAATTTGCATATGTACCTCCCCAAGATCGCAGTCGGCAGGATGCAAATCCGATTTACAGTTCAATGTATGGCAGCCGATGAACGACACACCAGCGGGTCACGGATATGCGTGAGACGATCCAAATAGAAACCGACGCACGAGAGATTCTTGTCGATATCACCCCCCAGGTCGAGCGCCTGTTAAACCAGAGCGGTATCGAGCAAGGTCTGGTCAATGTCTACGCCCAGGGGGCAACAGCAGCGATCATGATCCAGGAGAACTGGGACGAGAGCGTGCAGACCGACGTGGTCAATCTGTTGCGCACTCTGATACCCCAGGGCGTCTGGCTCCATGATGCCCAGGATGGCAATGGGGACAGCCATCTCAAGGCGGGGTTGGTTGGGCCATCCGAGACTATTCCGATTATCGATGGCAAGCTGGGCCTCTCGCACTGGCAGAATATCTTCTTCTGCGAGTTCGACGGTCCGAGGAGGGATCGGCGGGTAGTTATTTCAATAATATCAAGTGCATAGATTAATAAGCAGATTGCTGCATGGGTGAAATGGTCAAGAAATGGTCAAGTTTTAGTTCAATTTCTAAGTTTGTGCTGTTATGAAATATGCATAGATATGTTTCGAGAACGAATAAGCTACTGGCAAATTAGAAGCCACGCTTATCAGGGTGAGAGATCATGATAATTCACTGTAAAAATAGGCTGGCAAGTCTCTCTAACTTTATACTCAACATGTGCGATTTAGCACTTCACTAATTAATTGCTACTTATACATGACTTGTCAAAAACAAGAGAGAACCAACTTACATAATATAGGTTCTACAAAATTGCGGATAGTTGAAATCGCAAGAACATATGAGATGTTGGTAAACAATAGAGGATGGATACTATTTGCTGCGCTGGTAATGTTATCTTTCCTGATTGTTGGTTTCGTACTAACACTTAATGTTGCATTTGAACTTCAGGGAGAATTTCGCTATCTGTACGATTTAGATACTTCATTAACTTACTACTTGCTAAGCACATCTACCGCCATAATATATTGGTTATCGGTTTTTCTTAAAATTAGTGCTCTAATTGTTTGGGCATATTTATGCCATTTATTATCTCTATTTATTTTTCTTGTTTTTGATGGTGCTTTTGCAATATTGGATAAAAAATATAAATCAGGCAGTAGACAATATTTTAAATATGAGCGGAGTATTGGAAGATTAACCAAGAATGAATGGCCTATTGTTTATGTCGCTTTTGGATTGATTGTATCAATTGCGTTATTCATTGCTTTTAAAAAAAATCAACTTGATATTGCAAATGCGTTAGATATTCTTATCTATGTTACATTGCTTGTTGTTTTTTATGTGCATGCGCATATGTACATTTCGTTTTATAGAATCAGATCAACACGCAAAAATGTATTGAGATTTGATGAATATCTCTTCTCGAAGCATTCTATGGATAATACTTTTGCATCGGTTTTGACCGCTATGGTGTTTTTTGCGATTCTAGGTTGGTTTTTAATGCCTATATATGGCTTTATCTGTACTGAAATAGACAATATGTCATATGAAATATTACTAACTAAATATGATTACAATACTCTTTGGGAGAAATTATCAGTTTATGGAATTGCACCTTATCAATACAAAAAGAATTTTTTCCGCTCAAACTCCCACCACAAAACGAGATAGTAAATGCTTTATTTTTAGATTATTTCCAGTTTCCTCAGAGTGAGTGGCCCATCATATTAAAGAAAATTCAAGGAGGATTTTTTTATGTACTAGTTGCACTAGCTGTATGTAGTGTATTGTTTAAATCTTTGTGGAAGCTATTCATATATTCAGGTGATGCGAGAATGGGATTTTTAAGGATTCTTAAATCTGCTGTTTTCTCTTTTCTTTTCGTGTCATTTATTCAGCTGTTTTTAGAAATGGCTTATTTTGTTGAATCATTTTCTCTGAACACATTAGGAGCACTATTTATTTTTATAATTTCATACTTTTTAATGCATGAAAGCAATAAAGTACAATCAGAAAATGCAAATGACTGTAAGTAATAAGCACTTGAGGTATTTGATTGAAGTGTGAAGTGTATTTAGTAGTAAATATATATGGTTTAATTAGCCATTATTCATCTTTCTAACTTGATATCATCCCATCCATCCAACTTTCCACAACTGCAAGCGCTGGGTCATCATCCGGTATCAGGTGCCCGTACACATCAAGTGTTGTCTGAGCACTGGCATGGCTGAGCCTCACCTGTACCGTCTTAATGGGCACCCCCGTCCGGAGTAGTTGTGATGCATGTTGATGTCGAAACAGGTGAGGGGAGAGTTTCACCCCGATCGACTCCCCGAGTTTTTTAACCATGTGAGAGAAGCTTTTCACTGATCTGGATAACGTAAATTATCTTTCGCACATTTGAGAAGGCGGTGGTTCATGTGGTTAAGTTGGAATTGCGACATTTCAACAGCCACATAGGAGA
>JBFNJI010000035.1:0-45892 GCA_040793985.1 Candidatus Thiodiazotropha sp.
AGGCCGCAGCCGGTTAACTGAATACGACCGACCTAGTAGTAAAACCCCCCTCGACCGGACGGTGAGATGACTTCAAACCGTCCGGTTTTTTTTATGCGCCGAGGATGTTGTCACTCTCTTATCGCCTCATTCGGATTTCTTCCCATACAAAGAGCTATCGTCCATCAAGACAGCTCCATTTCGCCTTGATCGACATGCTGTCACCAAGCTCGACCCGGTTGCGCCTAATTCGGCGGCTACTGCATACAGCTCATTCATGAAACCTTGCTGATATTCACCGCCATGTTATCGTGCCCTGGTATCTCGTTAGAAACAGGGGATTGCCAATTTGGCCTTTTAGTTTTGGTACATTTAGAGCGGGCTTGCGATTTGGGGACGGATAGTGCAGACAACAAAAACCAATAGATCGCCGAGCGTTGCCGATGAAATTCCAGACTTCCTGATCAAAACGACCCTTGGCTGCTCCCTGGTCGTGATCCTCATTTTGATTCCGTTTACCATCAACAACTTCATTCAGGATCGTTTCACAATGGGGTTGGCGACCTCTTCGGTAGCCGTCGCCTGTCTGGCCAATGTCTGGTATGGTTCCCACGGCAGGTACAGCCTCCCGGTGAATACCTACCTGGTGAGTCCCACGGGTGCATTCACCATCACCTATACGTTATTCAAACTTGCAAGCCCCTGGAGTTACTGGCTTTTTTACTTATCCCCGCCTATTACTTTGTGTTGCCAGAGAAAAGAGCCTGGTTCTTCAATGCGCTGACGGTCCTCATCACCATTCCATAGGCCTGGTTCGTTCTTGATCAGTCCTCGGTGATCCGGTTCTCCGCCGTGACGATCGGTGTAAGTCTGTTTGCCTTGATCTCCATGCGGGAGGTCAACATCTTGCACGGTCTTCTGAAAGCGCAAGCGGTGACAGATAATTTGACGGGGCTTTTCAACCGTTCCAAACTGGAATCGATTTTTTACGCCAGGCGATCTCCCAAAACCAGCGTTCCGGGATGCCGATGACATTGATCACCTTCGATATAGACCACTTCAAATCGATCAATGACACCCTGGGGCATGACAACGGGGACATGGTTTTGAGGCTGCTGGGAGAGCTTTTGAAGAGGCGTATCCGCAGTAGCGACATGGCTTTCAGGGTCGGCGGAGAGGAGTTTCTTGTGCTCCTCCACGGTACCGGCGAGCAGCAGGGGGGGCAAAGTCGCCGAAGCCCTTCGCAAGGAAGTGGAAGAGGCGGAGCTGCTTCCTGATCGTAGAGTAACCATCTGTGCGGGGGTTAGCGGCCTCGAGGAAGGCATGGCAATGGATACCTGGATGAAGGCTTGTGGCGAAAAGCTCTACCGGGCGAAAGAGGCAGGCCGGAACAGGGTGGCCATCTGAGTGGAGTCTGGTTGGCATGGTTGTTTAATCCGCTGGTCAGCAGTCGCGCTTGCCGGGAACGATTCCGCTTTCCAACAGTCCACTTTCCTAGATTGACTCGTCTCCTACGAACAGCCCGGTAACAGGAAAGCGTTGCTCCGGGTGCCCATGGAATAACTCACCGAAGTTGAGAACCGAGGTGATGATCATGCTCCGAATCCGCATCAACCGGATCTTTATTCTTTTTTTCCTGCTGACGGGACAGGTGTGCGCGGTAGAGGGGAGGGCAGCACCGGAATGGCGCATATCCGAGTGGCTTAATGGTGATGGCACCACACTGGAGGCACTGCGCGGCAAGGTTGTCGTGGTGGACTTTTTCCAGCTCTGGTGTCCGGGATGCAATAGCTTTTCACTTCCGCTGATGGCCAAGTGGGAAAAAATGTATGCGCATCGGGTAGCGGCTGGCGATATCGTTTTTCTGAGCATCCACACCGTCTTCGAAGGGCACGACTACCAGAATCCCGGACGCTTGCGCGACTATGTCAAGAAAAAGGGCATTACACATCCAGTGGGCATTGATCTTCATCTTCCCGGTGAGGTGATTCCGGAGACGATGCGTCTATACCGCACACGCGGCACACCCGAAATGGCCATTATCGATCCCGGCGGTATCGTGCGATTTCAGAAATTTGGCGGATTTGATCCAAGAATAGGCGAGCTACTGATCGATAGCTTGTTGAATGAATCCACAAAATAGTAGGCTGTCAGCCATGAGCCGAGAGGAGGGCGAATGAGCTGATTGCAATAATTCTCAAATCGCGGAACCAAATCCGTCACTATTCTCGGTGAGAATGATTCCGATTGATCATTCAGTGTCACGAGTACCTGTGCCGCCACATGGGGTCCGGGTGCGATGAGGCACCACAGCGCCAACTTATTGAGTGTATGTCTATTTGGGTGTTATATAGTGAGTTTGCAATAGATGCATGACGAGGCGGGGGGCTCGTTAGTGCAGCTGATCTATTTTTTAGGGGTGAGGCATGAATAAAAAGAGATGCATGGTGCTTATGCCTTTCAAGGGTGATCAAATCAATCAGCACTATTTCGACGTGGTAAAGCCCGCCGTGGAAAAATCAGGAAAGTATGATTGCTTCAGAGTGGATGAAATTGAGGATGCAAGCTACAAGATCACTAAAGAAATAATTACCGGAATAGAGACCTCGGACATAATAATCGCCAACATCACCGGGAACAATGCGAATGTGTTCTATGAGCTGGGAATGGCTCATTCGTTTGGCACGAATGTCCTTGTCATATGTGATAAACAAGAAACGAATATACCCTTCGATATCAAGGAATACAGAGTATTTCTTTATGAAAACAGTGAGGCGGGGAATAGGAAATTAGACAAGTATATTAATAATAACCTGTTAAATCTGAAATGGATGAAAAAGAAAAACAATCCGATTTACGATAATAGTGAACGCATCAGATACCTGCTCGATTTCTGCCCGCCGGTAAAATCACCCTCTGACAATATACCGGCGATTGAAGAGGTATATGACGATGTCATGACACTTCGTCGCAACAAAAGCCTGCCTCAAAATGGTGTGGTCGAGCATGTGATATGCGTTACAGGACCTGTGGCCATAGGAAAGACGACCTTCAGTAAAGGGCTCGCAGAGTACATGAACCAGAGGGAGGGAGAAGGTACGGCCCAAGTGCTGACTCTCGATGGCTACATGAAAGACCGGCGCATTCTCATGACGAGCAATACCCCGAACGGATATGATGACGCCAATTGGGATTTCGGTAGGGCAGAAGAGGATCTGAGAGAGCTCCTGTTTGCAAACAAGTCGATATTCATCAGGGAATATAACCACAAAACAGGACGCCACAAACGGTCTAAAGTAGAGGTCAAAGCGAGCAAATATCTGATAATCGATGGCCTGATCTCATTTCACAGGATATTTGAGCACTATTGCGATCAAAAAATATTCATCTGTGGTAATAATTTGAGAAATGAGCAAAATCCGAGAATTCAGGTTGCTTATCACGAAAGAGGTTATAGTCTGAAAGATGCTATCGACAAATCAGAGCGAGAGATAAAGGACTATAAGTCGTATTTGCTTCCTGAGAAGGAAAAGGCGGATATTTGGCTGATAATGGAAGGCGGATCTTGGAATTATCGCCTGGTGTATGACTATCCTGGCAGCAAATAAAAACACTCCATTGGAGTTGAAAGGCATTGGCCAATTGTCAATCCCCGTTGAATGATCGGGTGTCGCTGATTGGGGTTTTTTTTTAGTTTCACTACCAACCTGGATCATGGAGGCTAACGATGCAAAAGATACCTGGACCCAAGTTCTTTTTTACCATGCTCGGTATCGCAATCACTGCCTCCGGCAATGCAGTTGCCGAATGTGCTCAGGATATTGTCGGTAAATGGCAGCAATCGCATGTCGAGTTTGCCGGAAACAGGATTGAGGACGACAGTCAATCCTGGGAATTCAGGGCCGACGGCACGGTCCGCTTCGTCAAATCCCGTCCGCCGATCGATAAGTCGGGAGACTATAGCTGCGAGGGGGATATCATCCACATGAAAGGGCGCTTGCCGGGACGATTGAAGATCCTTGCAAATGATGGAGCAACTATGGCGCTGGAGTCATTGGATCATGGTGGCGGGATTGCCCACGTAGTGAAGATCAAATAGCCTGCGGGTTGTTCTTGCATGGCGCATGGCTTGCTTGCGCTGAACCGTGTCTATTTGCGGCTTCCTTGACCCCGCGCATGGGTCATAGCGTGGTCAGGCGAGCAATCAGATCCGGATAGAGATAGACCAGCACAATCATGGCGGGGATGACGTAGAAATAGATGCGCATGCTGTTGCGCAATAATCGATTGGCGTCTTTGAGTTCCATGAAGTGGTCGACGATCATACGGCCTTTGTAGGCCACGGTGAGGGTGATCACCAGGATCAGGAACAGGCCCTGGTCGGGCGATTCGGCGATGGCGGCGCTGAGCAGGGTCAAACCCATCAAGACCAGCCAAATGAAATCTACGGATTTAGTGTCGAACACCAGTCGCCTCCAGTCAGCGTAACACATAGAGCAAGGGGAATATGACGATCCACGCCAGATCGATCATATGCCAATAGACGGCAACCGCCTCCAGGCCGCTGTGGTTAAGCTGGGTGATACCGCCCATCCTGATTCCCATAATAGCCCATAAAATGGCACCGCTGCCCCAGCCGACATGCAGCAGATGGTTAAAGGTGGTGTAGTAGTAGACAGTAAAGAAGATATCCGTGTCGGTTGCCAGTCCCCGTTCGCTGTTCCAGTGATACTCATAGAATTTGATGATCAGGTAGAGCATACCCATTGCAACCGCCAACCAGAGCCAGCGTTGGCACTGGACCACCTGACCGATCCGGATCGATTTTATCGCTTTGATGACGAAGTAGCTGCTGGAGAGCAGGACCAGGGTATTCAATACGCCGGCGGTGGTATTCAGGCGCAGCGGTCCGTCTGCGAAAAACTCGGGGTTATGGACCTTGGCGATGAAATAGACGATGAACATCAGGGCGAACTCCGTCATCTCCGAGAGAATCCCGACCCAGATCGCCATGTTGCCGGGTATATGATTCTTGACAGGTAAAACGGCCGCCGCTGATGAGCTTATGGTATCAGGCATGGAATGGTTGAGGTCGGATAAGGAATCCGCGCAGGCCTATCGATATTGTGAGATGCCATTGTCTGTCCACTACATATCAGTGCTTTGACCAGGATCAAATGGCCGTGTCCGCACTCTGGTCAAATCCATCATATTTAACAGGGTATTAAGCTTGATATTCATCAAGGTGAAGAACCCGGCCTGTTTTAGCATTGTGTGCGTGACTTTCCCTATAGGAGCAGTGAGCCCTGTGCAGGCCGAGGCAACGATCGAGTCCAACCGCTTTCCCCCCGGTGATTTGGCGATATGGGTCTTCATACTGGCGGAATTGGCCGCATTTGCAGCGTTTTTTGCCGCCTACGCCTTTACCCGCATGCAAAATGTGGAAATGTTCAATCAGTACCAAAGCACCCTTGATAGCGATGCGGCACTGATCAACACCTTTGCCCTGATCACCAGCAGCTACTTCGTGGTCAGGGCGGTGGCCGCGATCCGCGAAGATGACAGCCGCGGTTGCGTTCACTGGCTGTTGTCGGCGCTGGCCATGGGCGTGCTCTTCCTGGTCGTGAAAGGGCATGAGTACGTGCACCATATTGAGGCGGGTATCAGGCTGAGTACGAACAAATTCTATATGTTCTATCTGTCGCTGACCTTTTTTCATTTCATGCATGTCATCATGGGTATGGTGATTCTTGCGGCTGTCGCGGTGAAGGCCAGGCGGGGCGGCTACAGCGACAGGGAGCATACGGGAGTCGAAACCGGCGCCTCCTATTGGCATATGGTGGATCTGGTCTGGCTGATACTGTTCCCCCTGGTCTATATCATGAGATGATCGATAATGACGAAACGAACCGCTTTTGGCATTCGTGCCTGTACCTGGGTCTGGCTGATTATGATGGGATTGACCTTGACAACCTATCTGATCGGCCAATTCTCGTTGGGGGGGCTGGGTGTTTCGCTGACAGTTTTGGCTTTTGCCCTGATCAAAGGGCAGATGGTGGGTGACTACTTCATGGGTCTGAAACGGGTTCGGGGATTCTGGCGCTGGCCGGTCAGTCTCTGGCTGTTTCTTCCCGGTGGTTTGATCGGTGTCGCCTTTGCCCTGGTCGGATGAGGAGATGACGATGGAAAAACCTGCAATCGTAGCCACCCGGGAAGACGATGAGTCGCTGCCTTTCTATAAGCCTCAGGCACGGGAGATCGAACTCTTCGAGTATGCTTATAAGCACCAGCTTCCCTTGTTGATCAAGGGCCCGACCGGATGTGGCAAGACCCGTTTCATCAACCACATGGCGGCCAGGCTCAATCGTCCCGTCTACACGGTTGCCTGTCATGACGACCTCAGCGCCGCCGACCTGGTCGGGCGGCATCTGATCGGCGAAGGCGGTACCTACTGGTCGGACGGCCCGCTGACCCGCGCCGTGCGGGAGGGCGCCATCTGTTATCTGGATGAGGTGGTGGAGGCGAGGAAGGACACCACCGTGGTGCTCCATCCGCTGACCGACGACAGGCGCATTCTGCCCCTCGAGCGCACCGGCGAGATTCTCAAGGCGCCTCCGGAGTTCATGTTGGTCGTGTCATACAATCCCGGCTATCAAAATCTGCTCAAGGGCATGAAACCGAGTACCCGGCAGCGCTTTGTCGCACTCCGGTTCGAGTTTCCCGCAGCGGAGCTGGAGCAGGAGATTCTGATCGGGGAGACAGGTATCGATGGCGATATGGCCCGTCAGCTGGTACGTCTGGCCAATGCCATGCGGGCACTCAAGGACCACGATCTGGAGGAGGCCGCCTCGACCCGTCTGCTGGTGTATGCGGCCACCTTGATTCTGGGCGGCTACGAACCGGTCGAAGCCTGCCGCTCCGCCCTGGTGGAACCGCTCACCGACGACCTGGAGACGACGGCAGCCCTGATGGAGGTCGTTTATGCCACAATCGGGCGATGACAGCTACCCGCAAGGGGATCCGCCGGGTTCGGCCACGGCGATAACCGCGGAATCGCTCTATCTTGCGAATCTGCTGCTGATTCCGGGGATAGCGTTTCTCATTCTCGTGGTGATCTACTACAAACAGGCCGACGCCTCACCGCCGCTTGCCCGTGCCCATCTCGACCAGACCTTCTCGGCCTCGCTCTGGGCAGGCGTGCTGCTGGTGATCGTGAATCTGGTGATTCTGTTGCTCGGAGGCTACGATGGCGCCTATACCTGGATGGTGGTCATCATCTACTTCACGGTCTGTCACTCCAGCCTGATCCTCATCGGCATGCTGGGCCTCGCCAAGGCGATGGCGGGTAAATGCTATCGCTACCCCCTTATCGGCAAGGCATTGCCCGACGCGTGCCGGGGGATGTCCTGATGATTTTTCGCATACTCCGGGCGCTGTAAATGGAAGAGAAGATCGGTGAACTCTGGCATCGGTTGATCACCCGCCTTGCGCAGGACCGTTACCCCGAAGCCGCGGTGCGACTGAGCGATCTGAATCACACCCTGGGCATACTGTTTCGCGCCTTCGGCGGCGATGGCGGACTGCGGGTTGAGACGGCGGGCGCAACCGATCACCATGCCAGGCGCGGCGTGCTGCAGCGCATCGCCGGCAGCGCCACCAAGATTGAACTGGCCTGGCGTGATGAGCATGCATTGCGCCTGCCCGAAGTCATCGATCTGTTTCCCCAGGAATCGCTGAACCGCGATCTCTATTTCTGGCTTGCCGCGCTCGCCGCATGTGACCGGGGCGAACGTCAACCCTGGTTGGTGAAGAATCAGGACTTGAGCCGGCTTGCACTGGCGAGGTATCCGGGGATGCGGGACCGCTATCGACGCCTGCAGGAGGCGCACCTGGCACAACGACCCAACCCGGAAACGCTGAAAGAGGATGAAGCGCAGCAGGAACGCGCCATCCGGCACGCCTTGATCGAGCCTGGGTCTATAGCCAGATTGCCGGTGGCGAGCCATGCGCCCTGGCCGGTACCGCTTTGGCTCCATCCGTCGCCTCCGGGGCTGGTATACGGGAATGATTCCCGTGACCAGGACAATGAGTCCGGAGGCGAATCAAAGGTGGTGAACGACGAGCGTAACCGTCGCGGGGAACGTACGGAGATGGGCGATGGCAACGGTGGGCTGATTACCATCCGTATGGAGAACATACTCAGCTGGGGAGAGTTCGCCAAGGTCGACCGCGGGGCCGAGGAGAACGAGGATCTGGACCAGGCAAAGGAAGCGGCGGAACAGATGGAACAGTTCAGCGTGACCCGCGACGGCAAATCCGTCGCATCCAAATTGAAGTTCGATCTCGACTTGCCATCAGAGGCGTGTGACGATGAGATCGTGCAGGAGGGCATGTTACTGCCGGAGTGGGATTGGAAGCGTCAGCTCATGCAGGAGGACCATTGCCGCATCATGACGCTGCAGGCGGGTGACGCCCCGGCGATGGAGCTGCCCGCGCATCTGAGAAAAACCGCCAAGCAGCTACGTGCTCAATTCCAGCAATTGATGCCGGCACGCGTTTGGCGGCATGGCCAGGCGGACGGCAGTGAAATCGACCTGGAGGCCTACATGCGTTTTTCCGCGGAACGCAAGAGCGGCCATCTGGCCACTGCCGACAACCTCTATAGGGATCTGCGAACGGGTGCCAGAGATCTGAGCTGTCTGCTGCTGGCCGATCTCTCACTCTCCACCGACAGCTGGATCGATAATCACCACCGCGTAATCGATGTGATTCGCGACAGCCTCTATCTGTTTGCCGAATCCCTCTCGGCAACGGGTGACCGTTTTGGCTTGTATGGCTTTTCGTCGAGGAAACGGGACCCGGTACGCATCCACCAGATCAAGCGATTCGATGAATCCTACTCAGCGCGCTCCCGCGGCAGGATTCATGGGATCAAGCCCGGGTACTACACCCGCATGGGCGCGGCGATCCGCTACGCGCAGCATACGCTCAACCAGCAACCGGCCCAGCGACGGCTGTTGTTATTGTTGAGTGATGGAAAACCCAACGACCTGGACAAATATGAAGGGCGCTATGGCGTGGAAGACACCCGCCAGGCGGTGAGGGAAGCGCGCAATTCCGGCATCCAGCCCTTTTGCGTCACCATCGATGAGAAGGGCAATGACTATCTGCCCTATCTGTTCGGCAGCGGCGGCTATGTGGTGATTCACAAGCCACAGGAGTTACCCCGCAAACTGCCACTGCTCTATGCGCGTCTGACAAGGGAGTGAGTACCTGTAACCAGCACCGGTTTTTCTGCATTCAACCTACCTGCCCGCGCTTTCTGGTTTCACGTCAAAGCCATAGTCAAACAGCGAACACATCCCGCCAGGGATAGCTTTAAAAGACCCTAATATACTTATTTTTCCTTATTGATGAAGGTCAAGGAGGGTGGCTGTTTCAGGCAGAGAATAGTCACGGTAGCGAGGTAATAGCACTATGAAAATGATCAACGACTCGATGACGCAAGATCACCGTCGCTGTGATGAACTCTTCGTGGATATGGAGCAAGCCATAATGCAGCATAAATGGCCGGAGGCAGAACGGCTCTGCCGAGAGTTTAACGCTGCAATGGAGCACCATTTCAAAATAGAAGAGGAACTGCTGTTTCCCGCCCTCTTGAAGGCAACCGACGATGCAAGGGGGCCCGTCAACATCATGCTGATGGAGCATACGCAGATGCGGCACCTAATGTCGCAGTTGGCTCTCTCTATTGACGATATCTCAAGATCGAACTCCGCCGGCTTCGCCGATACCTTACTTGTTACCATGCAGCAGCACAACATGAAGGAGGAGGGCATTCTCTATCCCATGGCGGACAATGCGGTTCCAGCTGTCGGCGATACAATTGACAGGATGCAGTCGGAGTCTGCCTAGTGGAGCAGCAGCTTGACGTCAGGGAGCTGGAACCCCCTGTTCCTCTGGAACGCATACTGGAAGCCCTGGAGATTTTGTCAATGGATGACTGGCTTTTGGTACGTCACAGTCGTGAGCCCTATCCACTCTATAGCCTATTACGGGAAATGGGATTTGCCTGGGATACCAGGTGGCAGAACAGTGAGTGTTTGATCCAGATCTGGCATGCGGAAAGACCGCCACCCGACAGGCAGGGAATCGGGTTGTGAAGATCACCGGGCTCTCGCTCGAACAGGCCCCGCCGATTCTCATACCATTCAAGTTTTTTCTCACGGCTTCGGTGTTCGCCCTCATTGTGGGGGTTGTCATGACGATCGCTGCCGAAGCGACCTTCCTCTCCCGCTGGAGCCCCCTGGCTCTGGGCATCACTCATTTGATGACTATCGGATTTCTCGCTCAGGTAATGACGGGCGCGATGATTCAGCTACTGCCCGTCTTGGCCGGCTCCCCCATCCCCGCGGTTATAACCTTCAGCAGGGTGATTCATCTCTCTCTCGTGACAGGGGCTCCGCTGATGGGGTTTGGTTTTATCTATTCCAATCAATCTGTGCTCGTTGCAGGGGCGACGCTGGCGTTGTTCGCAATAGCGCTTTTTTTAATCGCCATGGCGCTTTCACTGATAATTTCCAATAGCCGGCATGTCAATGCCATCCCCCTCGGTCTGGGTTGGATGGCGATCGTTCCCACGGTGGTGATGGGTATCTATCTGGTAATGGGGTTGTCCGGCAATGTAGTGATCGCCGATATGCAGCTGCTCACCAATGTGCATCTCTCATGGGGGCTTTTGGGGTGGGTCGGTATCGTGTTGTTTGCGACAATTTTCCAATTGATACCGGTTTTCTACGTAACCAAATCACCGTCGAATCTATTCGGGAATAGCTTGTTTGTTTTCGTTTTTCTGCTGCTGGTACTGTATTCCCTCTCTCTTTATTTTGATAATCAGATATTTACTTTCAGCCTGGCAATCATTATCGCACTTTTCCTGCTGTTGAGTGTCGCACTGTATCAGCTGATACAGGAAAGGCGACGCAAGATTATCGATATGACCCTGGTATTCCTCTGGACCGGTCTCGCCTGTTTGGGGATTGCGACGATCGTCTGGATAGTCGGGGACAATGAACTTCTCGTAGGGGTGCTCCTGCTTGGCGGTATCTGCATGACGATCCCGATCGGAATTATCTACAAGGTCATACCCTTTTTATGCTGGTTTCACCTGCAGAGCATGATGGTTAAACAGGGCAAACTCTCATCCGGGCTGCCATCGATGAAACACTTTATCCATGACACGGATGCAAAACGGCACTACCTGCTGCATTTACTGGCGATCTCCCTGACAGCCGCGGCCACCCTGACGCCGGGCACGCTCGCGAGACCGTCAGGTATTGCAATCAGCCTCTCCTCACTCTATTTTTTCAGGAATCTGCTGGCGGCGTTATTGAGATATAACAGACAGCAGCGGGCGATCCTGGAAACGTGACGGCAAATCATTCTGAAAGAAAGAGGGTGGCGGCATGCGTAGACAACTGTTGACGGTCATCACACTCTTTTCCGGCTTGGCTTGCGCGGAGGATACCAATAAACCACTGCTGAAAGGCGACTGTATGCGGCCGCAACCCTATGGCGACTATCGTCACTGCGATTTCAATGGCAGAGACCTCTCGGCAGTCAATTTCGAAGGGAGTCTGCTAAGTGGTGTCAATTTCCAGAATGCCAAGCTGTTGGATTGCAACCTGGAAGGCGCGACCATGATCGATGCCGATTTCAAATGGGCCATGCTGTCTGGCTGCAGGGCAGCTTCCGCGGATTTTACCGATGCCGACCTTTTTCACACCAATCTGGATGACAGCAGGATAGACAACGCAAACTTCACCAAGGCCTATCTTTTTGGTGCCAGCCTTAACGGTGTGACGGCAGACGGGGCCAACTTCTCGCATGCGAACCTCAAGGATATCTCGATGGAGGAGAGTCGCCTCACCAACTGTAATTTCGACCAGGCGTTCATGATGCGGGCCGTTCTGATAGAGAGCGACGTGAGCGGTTCCAGTTTTCGCCAGGTGGTACTGACCGGTGCCGCATTGGAGTATGCTGATTTTACCCGAACCGATCTTTCAGGGGCCCTGCTGAATGGGACAACATTGACAGAGACCCGATTCAGGGGGGCCAGGTTGTCAGCCGCCCGGTTTGTCAATGCCCGTATGCAGGCAACCGACTTCAGCGACGTCATCGACCCCCCGGGGGATCTGGTTCGCGAATGATCAGCCTGAGCTCGGCTTGATTTTCATCAATCATCTGTAGTGTAAGATAGGCTTTAATTGACAAAGGCTTGGTGCTGGTTCGAGAGCAGCGGGCAAGCCCATAGATTGATCCTGGTTATATGATATTCAAATCAAACAGATATCCTAAGTTGTTTGCGGCCGGCATCGCCCTTGTGGCCATGAATGGCGGCATGGCGGTCGCGCAGAACAGCGAGCAGCTGGCGGCCATAACCGCGCTAGGCAAGCTCAACGGTGTCGCACTGCACTGTAAAGCCCTCGGGGAGACACGGCGGATCAAGCAGGCACTGGTGGCCACCCTGCCTAAGCGGCGCCAGCTGGGTGAGTTGTTCGACTATGAAACCAATCGCTCCTTCATGGCATTTATCGAGAAGAACGGCAGTTGCCCCTCTCCCCGGACATTGACCTTGCAGATCAATGAGGCCCTGGAGAGACTGCAATCCCTCTATCGCGCAAAATGAACAGTCATAGGTCAGGTCAATCCGTTGCACTGCTTCTCTTGATCCTAGGGTTGTTTGCCGTTTTGCCGGCCCAGGGTGCCGACTCCCTGCGCGTCATGGTCAGCATTAAACCGATGCACTCGATTATCGCTGGATTGATGCAGGGTACGGAGCCTCCCGAACTCCTGATTGACGATCAGCTTCCCCACGCATTCACACCCAGCGAGGATCAGCGGGCCTCGATGCGAAGCGCCGATATTCTCTTTTGGGTGGGCGCCGAGCTCGAGCCTGGCCTTGCCGAGGCAATCAAGGGCCTGCCTGCCAGGGTGAAAGTGATCGAGCTGCTGTCCCATCAAGGCATGAAGGTCCTTTCCGCAAGGAGCGACCCGGATCAGCGGGACCCTTTCTTCTGGCTGGATAATCGCAATCTGCTCATCATTATCGATGATATCGTACGTCTTCTGCAGGACGCCGATCCACTGCGTAACCATGTCTATGAGCGAAACAGACGCGAAATGATTGCTCGCCTGTCACGAATAGACAGGGAATATGAATATGGCTACCGCGGCATGAAGGCCGGCCTTGGCGTTCAATACTTCGACACCCTGCAGTATTTCGAACAGGCCTATGCCCTGAAGATCATCGACCATGTCGCCGCGTCACCGGTCGCGGAGGCGGATACGGTCGCGCTTCTCAAGGTGCGGGAAAAAATAGCGGATGGCGAAGTGAGTTGTCTGTTGTCCGAAAAGGGATTTCCCGCGAAACACAGTTCACTGTTGATTATCAAAAGCAGCACCAGGCATGGCGAACTGAACAGCCTGGGCTTTGCCATGCAGCCAGGACCCGATCTCTATTTCGATATAATGGCGCACAATACCGAGACGATTAAAAAATGTCTGGATGCCGATGCGCGGATAGCTGTCACTGAACCGCAAATGGATATGTCGGAAGGCAAGCGGGCGGAGGGTATAGGCGACGGCCAGTTTCTGCTGACGGATCATTTAGGCAGATTGGTATCGAAGGAGAGCATGAGGGGGAAATATCAGATTCTCTATTTTGGCTATACCTTCTGCCCCGATATCTGTCCGACATCCCTGCAGGTTTTATTCCAGGCCTTGGATATTCTTGGCGAAAAAGCGGACCGGTTTCAACCCTACTTCATCACCATCGACCCGGAACGGGATACGGTGGCCGTGATGTCCAACTATGTACGCTACTATGACGAGCGTCTGATCGGCGTCACCGGATCTCCCAGAATGATCAAGCGTATGGCGGGGGATTTCAAGGCGCGTTATGAGAAGGTCGTGGAAGAGGGTTCCGATCCCTCCATGTATCTGATGGACCACACGGCCAGTCTCTACATTCTCGATCCCGAGGGCAGATTTCTTACCAAGCTGGCGCACGGCATCGAGCCCGGGGATGTCGCCGAAGAGTTACTTAAACTCAGCGACCAATGACAGCGATAAATCCCGGTCTTCTCTTGCCATTTGTTTCTCAAAATCGAGCTACCCAGAACTGGGTAGCCATTATCCCATTCTCCCTCACAAATCAAAAAAATCGACTAAAATATGTGGCATTTGACCTATATCAATGAGTCAAATCACACATTTATCAATATTTCCTTTGGTAACATCGCTCTATCAAACAACTACCTTTAACAACGGGGACGGGGAATGATGAACACAAGTTTGAAACGCATATCCGCACTGGCCCTAGGATTGGGTATCGGCTTGGGCGCCGGTGCCAACGCATGGGCTCAGTCGTCACTTGAGGAGGTCATGAAGGAACGCGGATTGACGCAGAAGGATCTGTTGGCTGCGGCAAAGACCTATACACCGACAGGTGGCCGCGACGAGTATCTCGCCTTCAGCTCGGGTGGCCAGAGCGGACAGGTGATTGTCTACGGTATCCCCTCCATGAGGATCCTCAAATACATCGCCGTGTTCACCCCGGAACCCTGGCAGGGCTACGGTTTCGACGATGAGTCGAAGGCCGTGCTGGCCCAAGGCCGAATCAACGGCAAAGACATCACCTACGGCGACACCCATCATCCGGCCTTTTCTGAAACCAATGGTGAGTACAACGGCCGTTATCTCTTTATCAACGACAAGGCCAACCCGCGGATGGCGGTGATCGATCTGCACGACTTCGAAACCAAGCAGATCGTGGTCAATCCCTTCATGAAATCGGAACATGGCGGCGCCTTCGTTACCCCGAATACCGAATATGTCATGGAAGCCTCTCAATATGCGGCGCCTTTCAGCGACGATTTCGTACCCCTCGAGGAGTTCAACGAGAAATATCGCGGTGCGGTCACCTATTGGAAATTCGATGACAAGATCGGCCGTCTCGATCCTGAAAAGTCGTTTACATTCGAACTGCCGCCCTACAGCCAGGATCTCTCCGACGCCGGTAAGGGTCCCTCCATGGGCTGGGGCTTCACCAACTCCTTCTGCTCCGAACGTTATGTGGGCGGTATCGAGCGCGGACGTCCCCCCTTCGAGGCGGGCTGCTCGCAGAAAGATACCGACTTCCTGCATGTGACCAACTGGAAGAAGGCGGCCGAGCTGGTCGCCGCCGGTAAGGTCAAGAAGTCCAAGGGCGCCTATATGATCCCCATGGATCAGGCGGTGAAAGAGGGACTGCTCTATCTGATCCCCGAGCCCAAGAGCCCGCACGGTGTTGACGTGAGCCCGGACGGTACCCACATCATCGTCTCCGGCAAGCTCGACAGCCATGCCTGGGTCTATAGCTGGGAGAAGATCCAGAACGCCATCAAGAACAAGAAGTTCGAAGGCAAAGATCCCTACGGTATCCCGATCATCGCGATGAAGGATGCGCTGCACACCCAGGTTCAGGTTGGCTTGGGACCGTTGCATACCCAGTATGATGCGAAGAAGTGCGTGGTCTACACCTCCATCTACGTGGACTCCATGGTCACCAAGTGGGACTACTGCGAAGGCAAGGTGCTGGATCAACTGCATGTTCACTACAACATCGGCCATCTGGTCTCGATGGAAGGCGACTCGGTCTCTCCTGATGGCAAGTACCTGGTCTCCCTCAACAAGCTGGCCATCGACCGCTTCAACCCGGTCGGCCCGCTGCATCCGCAGAACCACCAGCTGATCGATATCAGCGGCGACAAGATGCAACTGCTCTACGATATGCCGCTGCCTCTGGGCGAACCCCACTATGTGGTGGCGATCAAGGCCGACAAGCTGAAACCGATCGTTCGTTACAAATCGGGTTGGGACAGCCGTAGCGACAAAAAATCTCCCTACAAGACCCGCGCAGGACGTGAAAAGGTCGTGAAGGATGAGAACGGCGTGGTACATGTCTACGGTACGGTTATCCGCTCCCATATCACACCCGAGATCATCGAGGTGGAAGAGGGTGACACGGTCTCGATCCATCTCACCAACCTGGAGCGTGCGGAAGACGAAACCCACGGTTTCGCGCTCTACAACGAAAACGTGAACCTATCCATCGAACCCGGCAAGACCGTGTCGGCCACCTTCAAGGCTGACAAAGCGGGCGTCTATCCCTACTACTGCACCGAGTTCTGCTCGGCACTCCATCTGGAGATGCAGGGATATCTGCTGGTCAAACCCAAGGGTTACGTAGCCAAGACCTCGACCATGGTGGAAGGCACCAAGTACACCGAGGCCGACTACAAGAAGCAGGTCAAGACCAACATCGATACCCAGGCGGTTATCGACTCGGTGGTCAGCTTCATCACCAGCCACAACTACAAGGACTTTCCTGAAGTCGTAGCCCTGGTTGAAGACGCGACTGACCAGCTGGGCTTCGCGGAAGAGGCGAAGAAGAAGTCGGAGTCCTTTGCCGCCAAGGGAGACTACCAGAACGCAACCCTCTGGGCCGGTCAGTGGTGGCAGTACCAGGTGAAGACAGCCGATCTCGGCCTCCGTGCCAAGACATTCTTGGAAGAACATGGTGCGAAAAAGGTCAAATAGCCTGAAAGGCACAGACCGTTGAGATGAGAAAGGGGCCTTATTCAGGCCCCTTTCTACATTTGAGCGTTTAATTCACGTGACAAATCCAAGGTTTTTTTTAAACTTTCGGGATTTAACATAGCTCAAATCATCAATCCGCCAAATGCAATAGAGTTTGACCATCTTTCAATGATGGCTAATTGTGAATCGAGGAATTCGATATGAAGAGAATAGTGAACATTACGTTATCGTCGGCCATGCTGCTGTTTGCAACGGGCATCACCACACAGGCATATGCATTGGACGGGGCAGAGCTCTACATGACGAAGACCTGCTGGTCCTGCCACGGCAAGGACGCCAACACGCCGATCATGCCGGTCTATCCGAAGCTTGCCGGGCAAAATGCCGACTACGCCTATAACCAGATGAAAGACATCAAGTCCGGTACCCGAAGCAATGGTCAGGCCGCGGCCATGAAAGGTGTGATGGGATTGGTGACCGATGAAGAGATGCGGGCAATCGCCGACTGGCTGAGTACCCTTTGAATCTACATTAATAAAGCTGACTTCGTCACTGTTTTATAAAGCAAAAATCACAGTTGACGTACATCAAAGTAGAGCGATAGGGCTTATGAAAAACTGCTCTATCACTCAGATGATGACTTCGGCTTCAACGGTGTAGTTAGCAAGAGTGTTGAAGCAGTGACGAAACCCAACTGTCCCAAACGAATGATCATGGGGCTGGAGAATTGAATGATGAATGTAAAACCGATGTTCAAAACCCTGACCGCCGCCCTGAGCGCCCTTGTGTGCGGCAGTTCCCTGGCTGGCTGGAACGAGGCCGGCGGTGAGAAGGATGAGGCGATGCTGCTGACCCCGGATCGCGAACGCGGTATCGCGGTATACGAAGTCTGTTCCGCCTGCCACCTGTTGGAAGGCTGGGGGCTTGATGACGGTACCTTTCCGCAGGTGGCGGGACAGCATCGTAACGTGCTGATCAAGCAGTTGGCGGACATCCGTGCTCAGAACCGGGACAACCCTACCATGTATCCCTTCGCGCTGGACGAGCAGATCATGGCCGCATCCGGTTATCACAAGGGTGAGATCAAGCCGGCACAGCTTGTGGCCGATGTGACCGACTATATCGCCAAGCTGCCGATGAATCCCGACAACGGAAAAGGTCCCTGGAACCAACTCTTTCCCGAATTTGCTCAGGGTAAAAAGTTGTACGATGAAAACTGCGTGAAGTGCCATGGCGAAAACGGTGAAGGGGATAACGAAAAGTTCTACCCCAAGATCCACGGTCAGCACTACGCCTATATGCTGCGTCAGTTTGAATGGATCCGCGACGGCAAGCGGCGCAATGCCAACCCGGAAATGGTTGAGCAGATCAAAAATTTCTCCGACAAGGATATGGAGATGGTGATCAACTATACCTCCAGACTGCAGGTGCCCAAGGAGCTGCTCGCTCCCTCCAAGGATTGGCAGAATCCGGACTACGATTGATCCTGTCGAAGGAGAGGGGTCTGCTGGCGGTTGTGTCGGTTATCGCGTATAGCGTCAGCCTGTCAGTAGAACCTTAAAGCAGTAAGCGCCGGGCACGAAGTCCCGCTCAGTGGACTTCGTGCCTATACCAGCCCAGTCGATTCTGTTCTGAAACCTTCCACCTGCCGGAATTTCAGTGCCATTCATAGAGAGCCGCTATGCAGTCCAAACAAACCCTTCAAGTCGCAGTACTCACCCTGATCGGATTGGGACTGCTCGTAGTCATCTTTTACACCCCGGTCTGGTGGGTCTCGTTGACCGCGCCCAACTATCCGGAAGAGTCCTTCCCAGACGGTGTGCGCATCCACTTTCACATGAACGGCGTGTTCAACGGCTGCAAGAAGCAGGAGAAGGCAGAGATCACCGAAGAAGAGGCCTTGGACTGTGTGCATGAGATGGATACCATCAACCACTATGTCGGGATGTATCCCATTGCGGCAGGCGGCCCCATTGAGCGAGGCTTTGGTCAGTTTCTGATGGCCTTTCTCGGTGTCATGCTGATCGGCTTCATGTTCACCGCACCGAAACAGCGTATGATCGTGCTCACGGCAGGGTTCGTCGGCATCGCCGCCTGGATGGGGATGACGGTCTATGGCAAGAACGGGTTTAATCTTCAGAATACGGGCTATGTCAACGCCTTGGTCACATCGCTTGACCAGGAGGCAACCGGTGAGTCGAGTGAGCCGGAAATCGTGATTGGCGGTATAACCGGGGTACTCAAAGACTCCCTTGAGGAGTCCGGTGTCGAGGTCGTGCTTCCCTCCCAGCTGGAGTCCAAAAGAAAGGCGCTGCTCAAGGAGGGAGGCGTGGATAAGACCCACCTGATCGAGCAGCTCAAGCTCACCTATGACATCGACCAGGTGAAATCGGACAGTCTCGAGCCCTGGGACGGCAGCGCCTTCCAGGTAATGTCCTGGCACTACGCTAAGAGCCTGGGGCGTTACTTCAATAACCAGGAAGAGATTGTCCCCATGGTGAAGAATCTGGAACTGGCGATTCACGTGGTCTTCGTCGGCATTCTGGGCGCCATGGCGCTGGTGGTGTTCGGTTCGCGCAAAAACGGGGGTATTCTCTACTGGTTGCTGGTTCTGGTGCCCATCGGTCTGCCCTTGCTGTTCCTCATCGATTACTCCGCCTGGTTGTGGTGGTACGGTCACACCTTGAACGACATGGGCGCCTTTACCGTCAAACCCTTCATGCCCACCGTGTTCGGTGACGGTAAAGTGGCCCAGTTCACCACACACTCCTATCCCTATACCGGTTTCGGTTTGATGGTGTTGACCTCACTGGTTCTTGCGTTTGCGGCATTGCTTAGATTCAAACAACTGAAATAATGAATTTTGAATTAATGTGTTCACTGCGTTCATGGCTATTCGATAGGCCGTGCGCGCATGCACTCTCTTTAATTCAAAATACAAAACTCAACGCCCAGACTTATCTTATGGTGCTGTTTTTACTGCCGGGCTCTCAGGTGCTCGCCGAGTCGGCACCCTATCCACCCTTCCAGGCCCTGGTCGATCAGACAGAGGCCGACGGTATACTTGTACCGCCGCCGGGGACTTATGCGGGGCCGGTTACGATAAGCAAACCGATCACCATAGACGGGCAGGGTGCTGTGACCATCGATGCCGGCGGCAAAGGCTCGGTAATCACCCTTGAGACCGACGGCGCCACCCTGAAAAATCTCCATTTGACCAACTCCGGCGAGTCGCACAATACCATCGATGCCGGTGTGCAGGTGAGGGGGAATTTCAATGTCATCAAAGACAATGTTATCGATGACTCCCTTTTCGGTATCGACCTGCAGCAGTCAAAGCACAATATCGTACGCGGCAATCGCATCTCATCCAAACCCCTGGAGCTGGGTGTGCGCGGTGATGCCATTCGGTTGTGGTACAGTTTCGACAACAAGGTCACGGACAACATTATCCGCAACTCGAGGGATACCGTGGTCTGGTACTCCCGGGACAATCTTATAGCGCGTAACGACGCTCGTGGCGGACGATACTCCCTCCACTTCATGTACGCACAGTACAACGAGGTTGTGGACAATCACTACGAGGACAACTCTGTCGGTATATTTGTCATGTATAGCGATGGCATCCACCTGAAGAACAACTACGTCGCCCATGCCACCGGCGCCACCGGCATGGGCATAGGTTTCAAGGAGACCTCCGACGTGGTGGTCACCGGCAACCAGGTACTCTACTGCGCCACCGGTCTCTATCTCGATGTGTCGCCCTTTCAGCCGGACACGATCAACCGCATCGAAAACAACTTGATTGCCTACAGTGGCGTCGGTGTGCTGTTTCTCAACGATTGGACAGGCAACCACCTGATTGGCAACAGTTTCAAAGGCAATATAACCCAGGTGGCGGTGTCAGGCGGCGGCAAGACAGCCAATCGCAATCTGTGGCAGGCGAACTACTGGGATGATTACGAGGGTTTCGATATCGATCTCGACCAGGTGGGCGATAAGCCGTACGAGCTGTTCAGTTATGCCGACCGGATCTGGATGGATGTACCATCCGCGCGATTCTTCAAAGGATCTCCGGTGTTAGAAGTGATGGATTTTCTCGAACGCCTTGCACCCTTCACCCAACCCAACATGCTGGTGCGGGACGAGCAACCCCGGATGAGTACTGCGGCCGCAACCCGGTCGAGCGGCAGTTTCGAAACCGAAGCGGCGGTCGATACCGACCCGGCTGAAGCATCCGAATCGCCGGCGGAAGAGACCGAGCAGGCCTATGACGCCTACAAGGCATTGCGTGAATCGCTTGGACGTTGAGAGGTCAGCAGCGAGATGAGTGAAAACAAAACGCGGAAAAAGCGAGCAAAGCGGACATTGACGCCCAAGCGCAGGGAGCAGAGCCGCCGCGAATTTTTGCGTGCCACGGTATTGACCGCCGGCGTGGTCGGCGTTTCGTTACTGGGATATATACCTGTCATGCAGGGCAAGGCGATGCGGCTGCGTCCTCCGGGCGCACTGAAGACCCCGGATGACGAGCAGGAGTTTTTTGCTTCGTGTATCAAATGCGGCCAGTGTGTGCAGGTCTGTCCCGTGGAGGCGATCAAACTGGCTGATCTGCCGGACGGATTCGGTATCGGATTGCCCTACATCGATGCGCGGGCACAGGCCTGTGATTTTTCATGCGACGGGCTGCAGTGCGTCCTGGCCTGTCCCACGGGTGCCCTGACCCATGACCTGGACTATCCCGCGGACACACGCATGGGTTTCGCCAGACTGGCCCGGCCGAAGGCCTGTCTCGCCATGCAGGGGAAAGGTTTCAAAGGGCAGGCGAGGGGAGCGGACTACCAGGGACTGCTGCGTTATGAGGAGGTCGATCGCTGGAATCCCATACCCGTGGCGGATCACCCCTACGATCTTGAGATCTGCGATCTCTGCGTGCGTCAATGTCCGATTGAAATCCGCATCACCGAATGCGAGGCGGCCGAGTCTGACAAGTCTCAGCAGCAGCTCGCCAGGGTGGCGCAGCAGGTGGGCAACGAATGTCCGCCAAAGCATGCCATTACCCTGGAGCCGGTGGATCAGGGCGACGGCATCAAACGCATGCGCCCGACGGTCCAGGAGGGCTGTGTCGGTTGCGGGGTGTGCGAAATGATCTGTCCGGTGGAGAGTGCCGCGATCGTGATCGACCTGGACGAAAATGCCGATACGGTAATGGAAGGCTGATATGGACTATATCAAAGACTCCCTGTTACAGGTTTTCGGTTACAAGCGTCCCCGGCCCAGCAAGGATGAACAGAGCCCCGAGGTGAGGAAGATCTATGAAGGTAAGCGGGGCGCCCTGACGAAGGCCGACCTGGAGGCGTTGCGGGATGAGCACAAGGGACCGTTCTTCTCCAAGTGGAAGAAGCGCCGCTGGGCTACCCTGATCTTTGTGAATCTGTTGTTTGTCGCCTCCTTCTACTTCGACGTGCAGTTGGTGGAGGGATCGCTCACCGGCGCCCGGGTTATCGGTTTTCACTTCGCAGACCTCAACGCCGCGCTGCAGATCGTCCTCGCCTACAAGCACGTCGTGCTCAATCTGGTGATCGGCGTGGTCACGGTCTTCATCATGTGGTTGCTGCTGGGCGGACGCACCTTCTGTGCCTGGGTCTGTCCCTATCATCTGTTGTCGGAGTGGGCGGAATATCTCCATCTCTGGCTCGTCAACAAGAACATCATCAAGAACCATACCTTCAGTCGCAAGGTACGCAGCGTCTTCTATGTTATTTTCGCCCTGCTGGCGCTGGTCACCGGCTACACGGTGTTTGAAACCATCTCTCCCACCGGGATTCTCAGTCGGGCCTTGATCTACGGACCGGGTATCGCACTACTCTGGGTGGGCGCGTTGCTGCTGTTCGAGGTCTTCTACTCCCGCCGGGCCTGGTGTCGTTATGTCTGCCCTATCGGTGTAACCTACGGCGTGGTGGGTATACTCTCTCCAGTCAGGGTCAAATATAACGCGGAGGCCTGTCATCATGAGGGCGATTGCCGCAAGATCTGTATGGTGCCCCATGTTTTGGACCTGACGATCCGTGGCGGTGCGAACGACGTCAACCAGGACGTGACCTCCGATTGCACCCGTTGCGGCATGTGCGTGGATGTCTGTCCCACCAGCTCACTGACCTTCGAAGTCAAGGGCCTGAGCAAGATGCTCAAATAGTGCTGAGAGTCAGCGGTTAAATTTATGATCAAATTCGAAAACATCGTCAAGCAGTTCCGCCGGCACCGGGTACTCAAAGGCATAGATCTGAGCATCGAACGGGGCCATAGGGTGGCCCTGGTCGGTTCCAACGGGGCGGGCAAAACCACCCTGATCCGCTGCCTGCTCGGTGAATACGTCTGCGAGGGCCGGGTGTTGGTGGATGGGATGGATCCGCGGCAGAACCGCCGGGAGGTGTTGGCCAAGGTGGGGTTCGTTCCGCAGCTGCCGCCGCCCCTGCACATGCCGGTTGGGCAATTGATCCGTTTTGCCGCCACCTTGTGCGACAGCGATCCGGCTCGCATGATCGGCGTGGCGGAACAACTCGGTTTCGACGCCGGGCATTTTAAAAATCATGCCTTCGTCAAGCTCTCCGGCGGTCAGAAACAGAAACTGCTGATCGCCATTGCCCTCGGACGGGAGAGTGAATTGCTGGTGATGGATGAGCCCGCCGCAAACCTCGACCCGGAGGCGCGGCACATCTTCTTCAAACTCCTGGCGGAAAAGAAGGAGCGGGCGGCCATGTTGATATCCAGCCATCGTCTCGACGAGGTGGCGACCCTGGTGAACAGGGTCATCGAGATGGACCAGGGAGAGATCGTCCTCGATGACCGGGTGGCCGATCTGGTGGAACTCTCCTCTCAACTCTTCTGCACTATCCGCCTGCTGCAGCCCGAGGCGGCATTTGCCAAGGCCGTCACTGAATGGGGATTCCGGGACGTCGAGGCAGGGCTGGTTTGGCAAGGCACAATCGCCGGACCAGACCGCCTGCGGTTTCTCAGCCTGCTCTCCCGCTACGCCGCGCTGCTCTCGAAAATAGAGATTGCCGAAAACGAAGGCGAAGGCGAAGGCGAAGAGATGATGCTGAATCCACGGGGCAGTATCAATGTGGTTTAGACAAACCCTCTTCGCATTAACCTTCACGGGCCTTTTTCTGTTGATCGGCTGTTCAGGCGATAGCGGTAGCGGCCCCGTGGAGGTCAAATGGGACAGGGATGCCTGCGAGCGTTGCCGCATGGTGTTGAGCGATCGCAATCACTCGGCACAGATCCGCTACTTCCCGCCCGACAAGCAGCGACCGGTTGTCGCCCGCTTCGATGACATCGGTTGCGCCACACTGTGGCTCGCCGACAAGCCCTGGGAGCAGGACCCGAAAACCGAAATCTGGGTTACCGATCACCGTACCGGGAGCTGGATCGACGCCACCCGGGCAACCTATGTCACAGGGCACCACACACCCATGGAGTACGGCCTGGGTGCGCAACTCGAACCCGCGGCGGGTGGCCTCAGTTTCGCCCAGGCGAAGCAGCACATCTTCACCGTGGAGCGTCAAAACAAGATACATACGGCCCACCTATTGCAGCGCCTCAAGGACCAGGAGAGGAGCAGGGCGCGTGACAATGCGGGAGTCGCCGATAGGGACGGGGAGTAAGCGATGCCCGTGACACGCCACATCTATCGCTTTGGAGACGAGTAACCGTGAAATATATCTGGCTCGCAGCCTACACCGATATTATTGAGTCCCTACGGGCGCGCTGGTTCATGGTCTATGCCATGGTCTTCGGCGGTTTGGTGGTGATCCTCTTCGCCTTCGGACTGGCCGAGTCGCGCATCATGGGCTTTACCGGTCTATCCAGGCTGTTGATCACCTACATACAGCTCTCCATGGCGATGTTGCCCATCTTTGTGCTGATCACCACCGTAAGATCGGTGGCCGGCGACCGGGAGGCGGGTGTCTTCGAGTACCTGCTTTCGCTGCCGATCACCCTCAGTGCCTGGTTCTGGGGACGTGTCTTCGGCCGCTTCTTCGTGGTCTTTCTGCCGGTCTTCCTCGCCATGCTCGGTGCCACGGCCTGGGGGACAGTCAAAGGGGTCGAGGTGCCTTGGCATCTGCTGCTCTACTACACTGCCCTGCTGATGGCCCTGGCCTGGTGCTTCCTGGGGATCGGCATGTTGATCTCCACCCTGACCCGTAGCACCGATGTGGCCCAAGGCGCCGCCTTTGTGGTCTGGCTGACCCTGTTGCTGTTTCTCGACCTGATCCTGTTGGGGGTGTTGATCCAGGAGCATCTGCCACCGGATACGGCCGTGGCGATTGCCCTGAGCAACCCGATGCAGGTGTTTCGCACCGCCACCATGATGCTGTTCGATCCCCAACTGGTGCTTCTGGGGCCTACCGCCTACGTGATCCTGGATAATTTCGGTCAGGTCGGTTACATAACCTACGCGATTCTCTATCCGATCGCACTGGGCACGGCCTGCGCAGGATTGGGATTCACCCTGTTCAAGCGAAGTGATCTGCCGTAGGAACAGCCATGCGGAATGCAACCAAAACCAATGGAACATTGTGGCTCATACTGGGTATGCTGTTGGTGCTGCCAGCCAGTGTCGCGCTGATCAGGGGCTGGCCGATCCTGTTTCCCCAAGTCGTGGTGAAACTTCCTGCCGATCCGAACTGCGATCTGCGGGCGGGGCCCTGTGTCACCCGGTTGGAAGCGGGTGGAAAGGTCAGTTTCGCGATCGAGCCAAGGGAACTGCCGACGATGAAACCGCTCAAATTGCGGGTCAGGATAGAAGGCCTGCAGGCGGACAAGATCGAGGTTGATTTCAGCGGCATGGACATGCACATGGGCTTCAACCGCTTCACCCTGCGACGCGACAGCGCCACCGCCACCGAGTTCAGCGGTGAGGGGATGCTGCCGGTCTGTGTCTGGGATGCCATGGAATGGGAGGCCCAGGTATTTATCGACAGCGGGGCAGGGAAGATCTCAGTACCCTATCGTTTCATTACCGCGAAGCAGGGTGCAACACTGCTCGGTGCACGCCCTTAGCCGACAATTGATCCTGTTCAGTCGTCGAGAATGGAGAGATAGGCGAATATATCGGTCATCTCCTCGTCACTGAACTCCTGCAGCAGCTCATCGTCCGGTGCCTCTTCATCGTGAATCCGGATCTTTTCCCGGTATTTTTTCACCTGCCGCCACAGATAGTTGGTATATTGCCCGGCAATCATCGGTACCGCCTTTTCCCTGTCTCCCATGCCTTCGCGTCCATGACAGGAACCACACTCCTTGCGGTAGATCTTTCTGCCATTCTCCACATCGCCCGGTGCGCGGGGAATCTGCATCAGGCGTTTGGATTCCAAGAGGCGTTCATAGGCATTGAAATCCGGCGAGTTCTCATCCGCCGGCGGCAGTTTGGTCTTCAGCACGATCTGCTCGAGAAACTTTGAAATGTCCTCGATGTCCTGATCCGGCATCTGCCGCTCATCCACGTACTCCACCATCGCCAGGTTGGGACGGGTACGGTCGCGGAAGAGGTGGAGCTGTTTCGCCAGAAAGGCACTCGGCATCCCCGCGAGGCGGGGATATTCCCCCTCCTTGCCGCCCTGGCCGTATTCGCCATGGCAACCGGCGCATACCTCGTTGATCTCTTCACCGTTTTCAAAATCGAAAGCTGGAGAGAGGCTCGGAATAAGGCAAAGGAAAATGATGAGGATAGGCTTTGGCATAAGATTGGGATCGGGAAAAGCCGGTTTAAATGGAAGCGATTTCACCACAGCTGGGTTGGAAGCGTTTGATGTTGATCAAGAGAGGCACCTCCCCGGATCCGACCTGTTAAGTGTAGAATCAGCCGCGTTGAAAATCCCCTATGATATGTAGCCAATTGGCCGAGGCGGAAGGATTTGACAGGCAAAGGCCTGGTGCCCCGGCCCGGAATGGACAGCTTAACCCACGACCCTACGCATCGACCCGGGCATCACGCCATCCCACATGCTATCGATCAACTGCTGATATAAGCTGGGTAGCGGTTCCTTGAGAACTCCATCCAGACGCAGATGGATCAAACGGATGGCGCCACCGAAAACGGTGGAGGCGATAACCCACGGATCACCCTCGCGTATCTCTCCCGAATCCATACCCCTCTGCACAATGTCGCGCATGGTTTTGAAAGGGGTTGAGCTGCAGATCGGGGGTTCTTCGGGCAGAAATTCATGATGCTTCGCATGCAGCACGAAGGCGATGATATTTCGCTTGGTCTCGGTGTATTCAAACAGCATGTAGATGATGCGGTTGCAACTCTCGCGATAGTCCAGCCCCTCGGCAACCACATCCCCCACCAACTCCTCCATCTCCTCGATCAGGTGGTAGTAGAGAGCCTTGGCCACACCCTCCTTGCCGCCGAAATGGTTATAGATCGATCCGATGCTGACGTTGGCCTGTTTCTGTATGTCGTGTATCGAGACATTATGAAAGCCGCGTTCGACGAAGAGATCGAGGGCCGTGTCCAAAATACGCTTCCTGACAGAGGTATTCTCAGGCGTGACGGTTTTCAAATTAGGCATGAGAGCGATCCTGGCGCTGGGGTCTTACTGCCGGCAATTATAAACAGCTTAGTAAATAAATTGACAAGAATGAACAGTCGTTCGATTTACCGCATAACCCATAACCAGCCGTATGGCAACGGGACGGGGAGGGTCATGGCGGATTTCGTGTCTTGCGCAGGGCAGTGCCCGTGGAGTCAGCGCTGGGTACAGCACATTTTGCTTCCAGTCGTGATCTCACTGGTCAGGGATTCGAGTAATTCATAGAGAAAACCGATATATTTTTTATCGTCATCCACACCATCGAAGATGGTGGCGATTATCTGATCCAGTTTGTCGCCGGTGATGACCTGACCACCCTGACAGATATCGTCGATCAACTTCTTTGCCTGTGAGTAAATTTGTTCGTGCCCGGTTCGATGCTCCTCCAAGTCGGCGTAATAGTGGTGCAGCATGTACGCTTCTTCAAATGCAAAATGCCGCTCGACACCATTAAGAATTTCTTTCAATTTCGCTTTGATCGCGTCCTGATTGTAGATTTTCGCGACGTTCCTGATCTCGGTGCCAAGCTCGATATGTTGTCGGTTCACTTCCTTAATATGGGCATCCAGCTGTTTCCTTATGCAGCAATGGATCTCGTGAATGAAGCGACGCGGATCGTAGGGTTTCAAAATCGCTGCACAGACGCCCTTTTTGCTGGCCTGTTGGAAAACAGTGGAACTGGCGTCCGAGGTGAGCATCAGCTTGGGCGTTTTATGCCATTGAGGCAGTTGCGACATGAGATCCATGAGTTGAGCAGCTCCGATACGGACATTCCCTTTAAGAGGAATGTCCGTGTCGATGATCACCAGATCGGGTGGATCGCTTTCAATTATAAGGTTCCAGGCATCGGTGCCGCATTCCGCGGTCTTAACGTGAAACTTCTCCGGTGCGAGTATGAGGTTGATCAGTTGCGAGTCTGTACCGGGGGGCTCGATCAGCAGTGTCGTGAAGTGCATGATCTGAGGCGCTCTTGTCTCTAACGTTTTCAATGGATCACTCTTTACCACGAGGTCGTTTTGTTGACTCCGATATGGCGATACCGGAAAGTCATTGATTATTAATAAGTTGTGTATATTTTATTTCTTTTACTACCACTAATAGCGGCAATGGCCAGATAACATTTAGTCATTTGGAGGATAACCGGCCTGCTATTTACGTGGCCGGTGAAACCTGGCAGGGAATGGCTATCGAATAAGAGGCCCAGCTAAAAACGGCTGTAACACCAAACGCCGCTTGACAGGAATGAACATTCATTCTATTCTTTGCCCCGGCTTTTCAATCCGCAGACCGCTTTCCCGGCAGTTGTCGAAGGTGGCTCCTGGCCCGCAAAGAGAATGCCGAGATAAATCCCAACGGGAAATCGTCTGCCGGATGGCGGGCGAGATTGTGTGACAGTGCGCTCTGTCATCCTGGTCGAAGGCGTTGCTTGATGCACGATTCTGATGCCAATGATCCCGTTGGCGAAATCAATTCAAACTTTTTACAGGCGATGACGATGATTTATGAATCGGTAACAAAGATAGCTTGGGTCGGTTTGCTGCTGGGTCTCCTGTTGTTCATCATGGGCTCGGCTGTCGCGGAGGATAGGATAGATGACGCGGCGGCTCTGAATGGTGTGAAAGAGACCCGCAGTGTTTTTCTCGTCGACTTCACCAATCCCAGAAAGACCGCCTTTTATCTCGACATTATCCGCGGCACACACGAGGGCCTGGTGAAGCAGGGCGTGACTCCCAACATGGTACTGGTCTTCATTGGCGAGACTGTGCGCTATCTCTCCACGGAACCTGACGACCTCCTGGCACTGGAATACGCCGACGAACTCGCTTCCATTGCCGACACCGCCAAACAATTGAAGGCAAAGGGTGTGCGTATGGAGGTCTGTGCCATTGCCAACCGTGTCTTTGAGGTGGATAACGCAACCGTACTTCCGGAAATGCAGGTAGTGGGGGACGGCTTTATCTCGCTTATCGGCTGGCAGACTCAGGGACACAAGCTAGTGCCTATTTTTTAACCCGGCGACAGGCCTTCACCGGTGAGCCGGTGTTTCTTGCGAGCTGGTAATCCACCCGGTCCAGAGTGACAGGAATCACCCTCCGCATCACCCCGGTTCCTTGCGGACCGACATGATCGGATAGTGCTGACGATTCACTTCGGTTTCAGGGTGAATCCGGGTGTTGTTGGCAGACAAACGTGCACATTTCGCCGAAATAGCGCTCTCTTATTGTCAACTGGCGTTACTCATGATCAGTGGGGTCTGTTTCGACCCCGCTATTAGCAACACTGTGATATCAAGCGATTTTTTTCTCGATGGTATCGAGCAGTTGTATTACTTCATGCGAGAGCGATTCCACCTTGAGAAATTCGGCCTCGGCAGCCTCTTTATCTCCCGCTTTCTTATATTCGATTATTCTTCGTATCACAGCATGCAATGCGGCATGTGGCCTTTCGATGGCTTCCATCTCTTTTAGATGACCAAAAGCCGCCAACCCTTTTTGATCATACCATTGACCAAATGCACAGGTATGGTGGTCGACAGCCTGGTCTATTTCCAGGTTGCCTGCGCCATCCAGAAAAGAGCGCAAACGACCCCGCCATGCCAAGTGAGCGGCTTTGGCTTGCGAGATTTCGATAACAGGATTGTCGAGTTGAAACTGGGAAGCTTGAGCCCTGAGGGATTCAATCATCATCCCAATCTCACCGGTCGCTGCCAGCGTTTTATTGCCGGACTGTGAGGTATGTGATGCTTCGGTGCTGATCGTGGTTATATTTTGGTTCATCTCTTCAGCCACATGACTTTGCTCTTCAGTAGCCGTCGCTATTTGTACAATCATCTCATTAATATGATTCACTTCCTGCGCAATCTGCCCAAAGGCTTTACCCGCATCATCTGCCTGATTTGCACTTGCCTGGGCGTTTTTCTGACTTTCATTCATTTCTGTCACTGCATGGCGGACTTGATTTTGCAACCGGTCGATCATGGTACGAATCTCATCTGCCGAGTCCTTGGTCCGCGCCGCTAACGCTCTGACTTCATCAGCTACAACAGCGAATCCCCGGCCTTGCTCTCCGGCGCGTGCGGCTTCAATGGCGGCATTCAGAGCCAATAGATTGGTCTGCTCGGAAATACCGGTGATAACACCCAGCACCTGACTGATTTCTTTGCTCGCATCATCCAATTGACCAATCACCTTTGCCGTTTCCTCAACGCGTTCATGCAGTCTATCCATCGTATCGATGGTGGCGGACATGACCTGACTGCCTGATTGGGAAACTTCGTCAGCCGTTTGTGCCGCACTTGCGGCATGACTGGCGTTTTTCGAAACCTCCTGAATGGTCGTAGACATTTCATGCATCGCGGTGGCGACCTGATCGATCTCTTGATGTTGTGTGTTGACTCCTGAGACCATGGTCTCCATCAGAGAGGCCTGTGTAGCGCTTTGGTAACTGACTTGAGCGGACGCCTGAATGACACGGCCAATCAACTCACCAAAATGCTTGAGCAGCTCGTTGATATTGAGAGAAATCGTTGCCATTTCATGCCTGCCTTCCGCCGCTAAGCGAATGGTTAGATCATTGTTCTGCACAATTTCCTGTAATGCCGTGTTAGTGCGTGTAATCGATTCGAGAATAAATTTTCTGATCACATAGATACCCGCCACGAGAATAACAAGGGTTATCGCCGGTGCCCAAAGACTCCAGGCCAATGAATGCTCGATGCGAGCGGAAATCGATTGACTCGTTGCTTGAGTGAGCGTGCGGTATGTTTCGTCTAGAACATCGAAGGCCTTTAATGCCGGTGAATCATCCACCTTGACAGCACCATCGATAGTAACGGGCGATTCGCCTGCCGCCAATAATTCACTGACGCGCTTAAGGTGGCCTGCGTAGGAATCGACCACACCGCGAATCGCCAGCAAGGCGTTCCGCTCTTCTGCCGTCAGGCTCGGAAACTTTTCATACTCCCTTATTAAATCATAGAGCTGGCTGAACCCCTTCTGTAAACGGCCTTGGTATTTGTCCTGTCCCCTGAGCACATAATTTTTAAAATTATGGATCACGCCGCCGTATCCGAAGGTACCCTTGATCTCCATCAATACAGCTTGCCGTTTGGCGACCTCATCTAGATACAGGTTCCATTCGCCACTGACGGGAGAGGTCGACCGATAAATACCCAGTGATAAGCTCAACAAAACAAGCAGACAAAGAACAATCAAGCCCAAGAAGAGAGATTTGATACTGAAGCGACTTAAGAAATTCATTTGAAAACCCCGAAGTTATGATCTCTCGCATAGTGTTGCGAATCTCACCCTAGTGTATCGGCTCATGAACACATTTATTAAAGGCTCTTGGGAAACCAGGCGAGTTGAGTTGGCTTCTCGCAAAGTGGTGAAATACAGCCGATTGGCCGGGAATTGACTGCCAAGGGCAATCAGGCCAGAATGTATTGAAAATAAAAATGGGGCCGGGGAATGGTTACATGGAATAATCAAATAGTATTTGATCTCGATAACAAGATTACCTCACGCCCTCGACAGCGATTCCTATCACTTTTTTTCTCACTTGCCCTCATTTTTCCGCCACTGTTTGTATCTGCCTCGGATAAGCTACCCAATGAAGTCGGTTGGGTTGAATATTTCTCCGGCCCATCAACGAATTATGTGGTCCACAGGGATGGAAAGCCCTTTAAGATAGCGCTTTTGTTCCCGGTGCGATCCGGTGATCTGATAGATATCAACTCGGATGATGGTGAGGTGCGTCTTCGCATGGCTGACGAATCGATCAGGTCACTCACCAAGGAGTCGATGCCTTATACCGTGGACCTGCAGGTGAAAGCGCCGACGGTAATATCCAATCTCATGCAATGGGTCGGTGGCTGGCTGACCGATCAGCATGACACGCGCCAGAAAAAGATTGCCTCGCTTGTGATCAGAGGCGAAAAACCAAGGCCAAGGTTTGTCTTCGGCCTGGCGGATCATGAGGACGATGCAGCGGCACTCCTGGCTCATGAGCGACCGCTGTTTTTTTCCATTAAGGGCGGAGAACCGCCTTTTCGCCTGAAGATCTTTTCCAGTGATGGGCAGATGCCGATCATCGATCTGCCGGAGTTATCTGCGAGGGAGATTCATACACCATCGATCAAGCTGGCTCCAGGAGATTACCGCGTAGAAATAGACGATCTGAACAAACAGCGTGGGAAGGGCTATTTCAAGACACTTCCCGGGCAGAAACTGCCTGAATTCCCGGATATCCAAGCAGACGGCTCCGAATTGGACCAGCTCCTCACATTGACTTGGCTCGCGGCCTATGGAGATGGAGAGTGGCTGTACGAAAGTTATCAGCGTGCCGCACAGCTTGCGCAGCACTCTTATCCAGCCCGTCTCGTCAGGGATGCCCTGGCCAGGGGATATATACCGGAGTCGCCCGGAGAATAGAATTATCGTGTCATTTGCAGCCGTAAAAAAGAAGACAACCACCTCCGGATAGCTGTATCAGGATAATGTAATAATGAACACCAGCCACCATTCAAACCTCTCATCACTTCCCTACATTCTATTGATACTGCTGTTGTCGCTTGCCAACACGGCTGCCGCCGAATCACTCTCTGCGGCTGTGTTATCGGGTGACACTGAAGCAGCCAGGTCCCTGATAGCCGATGGGGCCGATGTGAACCAAACCGTCGGAGAGGATCGCAAGTCTCTGTTATATATCGCAGCGAGGAAGGGACACACAGAAATCGTCAAGCTTCTGCTTGATAAAAACGCGGATGTGGATGCCGAGGATGAATTGGGAACCCGGCCCATATGGGGAAGCATTGCGAACAATAAATATGCGGAAACCCTACTGCTGCTGAAGCGAGGTGCAAGGGTCGAAGGAAATGGGAAGGTCAGCCCGCTCTTCCTGGCATCCGGTGGTGGAAATATCGATATTGTACGGGCGCTGCTGGATGCGGGGGCGGACCCCAATGAGAAGCTCGCAGGCACTGCCAGCGCCCTGGGGTTGGCCATTTCCAGGGGCCATTATGGTGTGGTCAGACTGCTTCTTTCCAGCGGAGCTGAACCCGGTGGTCCCAATGGCGATAATCTCCACAGTGCGGTTAAAGCTGGTAGTGTCGATATGGTCAACCTGTTACTGGATCACGGATTGGATGTGAATCAGAAAGACAGTAAAGGCGCCACACCCCTGTTGATGGTTATACATGCCCCTAATAACGGTGCAAGGCTGGTTGATCTGCTCGTGGAAAGAGGCGCGGATATCAATTATGAAGCCAAAAAAGTCCCACCGCTGGTTGCACTGGCTTCCCTGAAAGGGAATGTCGGTGTGTTGAAATCGGCCTTGGCGCATAACCCCAATCTGAACAGCAATTCCGTAAAGTCGATATATTCAATGATCAAGATGGGAATGCATCGCAATGCGAATTCTGGAGAAGTTATCAAACTGCTGAAGGATGCTGGGGCGGTTGGCATGTTTGAAAAGGCGTCACATAAGGAAGAAAAGGATACTGCAACCGGCTTGCCTGGGTGGATGGCTGAGTGACTTCGTGAATGAATACCGGAAAGACACCCGCATAGCGTGATCCGGCTCTGTTGAATGGGGGGGGTTACTCGTTAACAATGTTAATACTTTGATATTCGTGGCCTGGGTTCTCGCACTATCAATGCCCGCTGCCGCAATAGAGACAACTCACAATCCGAGTAGGCTATCGACGGAAGACCGCAAGTCTGTCGAGCGTGCCTTATCTCACCTGAAAAAAGCTGAAACCGGTAGCGCATCGAAAATCGCCGATGCCAGCGCCAGACTGGCGGACAGGTTATACCGTGCGGGAGAACATGGGTCCGCCATCTACTCCCTGAGACTTGGCCTGACGCTGCTCGAAAAACAGCGAGCCACCACCAGCATATGGTATGCCAAGACACTGCACCGGTATGGGGTTGTGAACTATATGGCGGGACGTTATGCCGAGTGTGAAGCGCCATATCGCGAGGCCTTGAGCTTGACAGAAGCGGCCTTTGGCCCGAATCACTACGATACGGGAGTAATTCTCAACAATATCGCGGAACTCTACCGAACCTTGGGACGTTTGGACGAGGCGGAGCCCCTTTATCAGCGAGCCATTGCGATATTCGAGAGCGCCAGGGGACCCAGCAGCGCTATCGTAGCCGATCTGTTGAATAACTACGGCGGTCTTCAGCTGGCACGAAACAATCACAAGCAAGCAGAAAGGCTGTTCAATCGCTCGCTGGAGAACAGGAGAATGCTCTTCGGCAACAACCATCCCAAGACGGCCGAGAGTTTGAATAATCTTGCGCTGCTCCATGAGCGTTTGGGACAGAACGCAAATGCCGAAGAGCTGTTCGCAGAGGTCCTGTCGATTCTGAAAGCAACCAACCCTCGGCAGGAGGAGAGAATTGAGATAGCGGCGGCGAACCTGGCAAGCACGAAGTTCAAATCTGGCAAACATGCAGAAGCTGCGAAACTGCTCGAAGCCGCAATAGACGATAGTAACGGTTACGGCAATTCCATACCCGCATACCGGGCAAACACCATTAACAACCTCGGCGTGGTATACGATGCGCTGGGGAGGTCACAGGATGCTGCAAAAATGTACCGGATTGCAGTTGAGGAGAACAGGAAAACACTCGGGCGTTCACATCCATTGGTCGCGCAGAACCTCTACAGCCTGGCCCTGCGGCAGCAGGATAACAATGATCGTGAGGGGGCATTGAGCCATATTCGCGAGGCCTCCAGGATATACGCGGAGCGTAAGGGCAGACAGTCCGAACGTTTCACACAGCATTCCTGGGCGAAGTGGAAAACAGCCAAAACGGTATTTACCACTCACCTTGATCTGCTGTATGAGCAGGGCGTCGCGCAACCTGAAGATCGACACGATTTGATTAGCGAAGGCTTTTTGATCGCTCAGACAGCCATGGAATCCAGCACTCAAGATGCCCTTTCCCAAATGGCTGTGCGACTTTCAAGCGGAGAGGGGAAGTTGGCGAAACTGATTCGTGGCAATCAGGATGCCTACTTGAGATTGCGGGATATCGATTCATTGTTGATCGATGAACTAAGCCTGCCGCCTGCAGAGCGTGATATCGCAAAGGAAGAGATGCTGCGAAATGAGCAGGCAGCACTTGTGGTCAGCATCAGGCAAGGGGAGAACCGCCTGCTGTCGACCTACCCGAAATACGCGGCACTCAACAATCCCGCTCCCCTCGCCGCGATTGATGTGCAGGCGCTGCTTGCGGAAGATGAGGCCATGTTGCTCTACTTTGTGGGTGAGCGGCATTCGTTCCTATGGCTGATCAAATCCGATCTGGTGGAAATAGAGCGCCTGGAGATCGGCAGGGAAGGCTTGAACAAGATCGTCCGCTCGCTACGGCGCAGTCTCGATGCAAGTCATATGGAGGATATCTCGGATATACGAGCATTCGATTTGAAGAAGGCGCATAAGCTCTATCAAGCGATAATCGGACCGGTTGCGAGCGCGCTTACGGATATAACACATCTGATTGTCATTGCCGACGGTGCACTGCAGAGTCTGCCTTTGGGCGTTCTGCCGACAATAAAACCCATAAAAAGGAGTCTTGCCGATTTCGAAGATTACCGCGATGTGCCCTGGCTGGTGAAAAAATATGCCGTCACGGTTCTTCCTTCGGTCAATTCACTCAAGCAACTGCGTCAGTTTGCCGGTCGTTCATCCGCCGGCAGCAGGCCCTTTGCCGGCATCGGCGATCCGCTCCTTGATAAAGGGGAGGGCGCAACACGGGGAGTGGATGCCAGGCAGCTGTTCACGGGCGGCCCAATTGCGGATGCCGATCTTGTGCGCAAGTTGCCGAGACTCGCGGATACCCGATCCGAACTCGACACCATCCGCAGATTGCTCGGAGGAGGACCGGAGGACTTGCTCACGGGTGAAAAGGCTACGGAGAGGCGTGTGCGCAACACCGACCTTTCGCTCTACAGGCACATAGCCTTCGCCACTCACGGTTTGCTTGCGGGCGAGTTCCCCGGCGTCGCCGAGCCGGCGCTGGTGTTGACACCACCCGAGGTCGGGAGTGCGGAGGACGACGGATTGCTTACGGCGAGCGAGGTGGCGAAACTTAATCTCGACGCGGACTGGGTCATCCTTTCGGCTTGCAATACAGCGGCGGCGGATGGCACCCCTGGCAGCGAGGGTTTGTCCGGGCTTGCCCGTGCCTTTTTCTATGCGGGAGCGCGGGCCTTGCTGGTCTCTCACTGGGCTGTGGATTCCGCGGCGGCCGTCAGTATGACGACTGGCATGTTCAATGAACTCGCGGCAAAAGAACTAGGTCGGTCCGAGGCATTGCGGCGCGCCCAATTGGCGCTGATGAACGATCCGCAGAGGGTCCATTTCTCACATCCCATATTCTGGGCCCCGTTCATCGTGGTTGGGGAGGGGACGTCTGCCTTGTGACCTGAGACGATAATCGAGACGATGGCACTGATTTCCAAAAAACTACGGGGTTGGACGAAGCTGGGACATTTTCAGCGACATGTGATGGTCAATCTTGTCATTGGCATTGTGCTGGCCTTGTTGCTGCACTACTTACATGCGACCCCGCTGATTTCCCGCGCCGAGGATTTGGCCATGGACTGGATGATATCCATGTACCGCAATACCGGCCCCGATGACGCCATGCGGGTACCGTTTCTGTTTATCGACATCGATGAGTACAGTTACCGTGCCTGGGGCGAGCCCTTGGTAACGCCGAGAGACAAACTCGCCCGGCTGCTCGACTATGCCATAGAGGGAAGGCCCGCGCTTGTGTTGCTGGATGTGGACCTGAGCAGAAGAACGGAAAACGACCAGGCGCTGCTGGAGATTCTATTGCGCTACCGGGAGAAGGGCCCAGTGAATTCCGCACTACCCCCGATCATTCTTGCACGTACGTTCCGAAGACCGGATCCGGGCAGTCATGATCAATTGATCGAGGAGCGTCAATCATTTCTTGACGGGATTGTAAGCGCCTCCCCGAAACTGCACTGGGCCTCAACGCTGTTCGAACTGGAGTCTGATCGTGTGATTCGCCGGTGGCGTCTATTCGAACCGAGCTGCAATGGCGCCAGAGGTAACGTAATCCCGGCGATACAACTGCTGGCCTCTGCCATCACCATAGATGAGGTGCATGGATCCGAGAGATTGGGTAAGGCCATCGCCCCGTTCCTTCCTGAATCCTGCGAAGACGGAAATCGAACCCTGGCAACGCCCCCTATCGATAAACATGATAGCTTTGAACTGGGGCGTCTGCATGTCAGCCTGCGGCAGGACCGGCTATCGAGCCGGATTCTCTACACTATTCCCTGGCAGCCAAATACCATTCTGTCGGTTGGGAAAGGGGCGTTTGTCGATGGCCGGAATGTACCGCTGCTGGTGCGATTGCCGGCGGTCAAGATCACTGATAACAAGAGTGAGGAACTCGACAGCGGTCTTCTCAAGGGGCGGGTGGTGGTTATTGGCGGCTCCTTTGACGACAGCCGGGACCACTACCTCACTCCACTGGGTGAAATGCCTGGCGCATTGGTCGTGATCAATTCGATCAACTCGTTGCTTGGGAGCGGGGAGGTGGAAGCGCCTTCGCTGTGGATCAAGTTGATCGTCGAGGCGCTGCTGATAGTGATGATGAGCTACTTGTTCGCTAAATTTCCCTCATTCTGGGGACTTCTGGTTTCCGGTACCGTAGTGATTCTCGCTCTGCTCCCGATCAGTTTTCTTGTTTTCCGCTATGGTCTATGGCTGGATTTTGCAATTCCACTTTTAGCCGTACAACTTCATTCAATGTCTGCCCAGTTGGAAGAGAGCATCAAACATCCAAGGAGTTGAAATGTTGAACAACACCACCTGCTGTAAAGAAGTATCACTTGTTTTTTCTCTGCTATTGACCCTGTCGCTACTGCTTTCAGGCTGCGGCAGTCAAAAATCCGGTATGACGAAGAGGGTAGAACCAAAAGCAATCGCCCCCACGCCGCTGCATGCGGCGGTCTACAACCGGGATATTGAAGCTGTGCGGCAAAATTTGCTCCTGCTTGACGTGAACGGTAAGGATTCAGATGGCGACACCCCGATCCACGTGGCCGCCAAGTTCGGCACCGTAGAGATCATCGATCTATTGCTGGCGAAAGGCGCGGACCTTCGTCTTGCAAATCACAAGAGTTTTACGCCGCTGGAGAAAGCCGTTCACCGGGAACCTGGCAAGAAGGCCTTTAGTGAAAAAGAAAAATCGGAACAGATTGCAAGGGTGGAGAAATTGCTTGATGCGGGTGCTCTTTCCGAATTGGCCGCGTCAGGTAAGAGCTTGGCATATCCACTCATCGTGGCAGCGGAGAGTGGCGATCTGGATATGATGAAATTGTTGCATAAGCATGGTGCACTGGTAACAGGCAACAGACATGGAAAGACCGCGCTCGGTCATGCTGTGACTAATATGAATATGGACATGATAGAGTGGCTGGTTGCCCAGGGCGCCGATATCAATGATGATACCGACGGCAAATCCCCCCTCGCAAGGATGGTAAGCGAAGCGATGAATGCCAGTAGTAATAAGAAGAAAAAAATGACTTTCAACGACACATTGGATGAAATGGCAAGATTCACAATCATCGAGTGGCTTGTGAAGAATGGAGCAACTACTGACTTCAAACTTTGGGAGGAAAATACAATATATCATTGGCTCGCCGACAACAGGCTGCAGAATCGATCGGCCCAGCTTGCCGAGCACGTATTTGCAAAAAATCAAACCATCGACATACTGAATTCCAGGGGATGGCGGCCGTTACACACTGCGGCATTGGCAGGGAATATCCTTATGATCGAATGGCTGTTGTCGAAGGGTGCGGACATAAATGCACCGACGAGGGATCACTTTAAAAAGTCACCTCTCAGCCGTGCATACAAGAGTAAATCGGCAATGAAACTATTCATTGACCGTGGTGCAAAAATGGATGACAAGGCTTTACTCAGTGCGGCATATCAAGGCTACCTGGATATAGTCATAAACATGCTGGATAAGGGTGCAAACCCAAATGCCGCAGAAGATATTAACGGCGATCGCATTATGCATAACCTGGCCGAAGGATTTGCCGCGGGAAAGATAAAAAGCGATGTTTTGATAGGCTATCTCAACCAATTAGCAGAGAGAGGTGTGGATATAGACCAGAAGAACGAGGATGGAGATACGGCACTACAAGATATAACAAAAACCAGTTATATCGGTCCTGATAGTAAAAGTGGAAAAAGGTATCGTGAATTGGTTTTTCTGCTAGCGGACAATGGTGCCGATTTAAATGTACGTAATTCGAAGACCGGTCTGACTGTGCTTGGTTACTGTATAAAGAAAAAGAAAGCTTGCGGGATCAGGAAAGAACTGCTGGAAATAGGGGCCCAAGAATGAGAAGTCTGACACTATCCTTGGCAGTGCTGTTTGTTGCGACAGCTTGTGTGAACCTGGAAAAAAACACCCGTGTACCCGATGGTTACGATACAGGCTGGGTACGCGTCGAGGTCAATCCACTGGGGATGGATGCAACCGTGCGTGTCTATCAAGTCGGCTACAAAGGCAGGAATGAATTGATCGGCGAGGCAAAGGGGTCCACGTTCAGTAAAACACTGCTGGAGTTCGATTCGCTAACAGGTGTACAGGAGTATGAAATCAGAATCGGAAACGTAAACGAAAAAACAAGGATTCCAGTAAAGAACAATCACATCACTCCGGTGCATATAGACCTTGAACATCTCTCCACCACAAAGAAAATCAATACTGTGTCATGCGGATACGGTATGGTTTGCGAAGAAAAAACCACCCGGTTTACTATTGCCATTGATGTAAGGGAGCCCGTGGCGAAATGACCTCTATGTAAACCCCGGCCCCGTAAGCGTTGCTGCATAGTGGAGAAGCCGGATCCCTGGCAATGAATGAGCAGGCGATTTCCAGTCGGCCTGCCAGTCAACGAGGATAATCAGGCAACGATTTGGCTAAGATGCGCCGGCAACAGCCAAATGAGTGGACTGAAGGATTTTACCCTTTCTGATGCCACTGATAGAGGTCCTGCCTATCCGGGTATCAACACCATTTGGTTGCCGTATTTGCCCATTGCCAGGCAGAAGGCGCCATCGACCCAGCCTAACAGGCTGTCACCGGTCTTTTCTGAACGCCAGGCATACACCCGTACTGATGCTGGCTTTTCCTAAACGGCTTACCGCCTGACTTTTTGGTTTTCAATACTACAACCGCGGCCTATTAATTCAGTAAATTCATAAAAAATACATTATTATTGAGGTTATTGAAGATTTCTCGGCTTTGATCCAACTATCTGCACATGTCGCTTCGAAACAAGTTAATCCTTACCTCAGGACTACTGCTTGGGTGCGGGCTGGTCGTGTTTCAAATCATGATGTATAACCAGACCAAGCGGCATGTCGAACTCGACATGTTGAATACCGCCGAAAAGATTCGCGGCACCTTGATGGCGATGAGGCGTGTCTATCACCATCAGTTCCTGGACAGTGGCCTGCCACTGACTGACAAGACAATTGGTTTTCTGCCCGCCCATGCCTTAAACAAGATTTCCAAGGACTTCGCTAATTGGGAGACTTCCGGTTTCAGTTTCAACAATGTTTCCGATCTTCCCAGAAATCCTTCGCAGTTGGCGGATGCCGTCGAACTGGAGGCCATATTGGATTTTCGTGCCCACCCCGACAAAAAGATCCGGCTTGTCAGGTTCACGGATGCAAACGACAAGCCTTTTTTTCACTATTCGCGTCCGATATGGGTGGAAGCCTACTGTCTGAAGTGCCACGGCGACAAAGCCGCAGCTCCGGAGACCATTCAGGCGAAATATGACTCTGCCTACAACTATGAGGTAGGAGACTTACGCGGTATTTTGAGTATAAAAATGCCGGCCAATGAAGTAGACGAACGTGTGGCGCAACTATTTAAGCGGCAGCTGTTTTGGTCCATTGTTTTGCTTGCCTTGCTGGCACTGGCTGTTTTGTGGATGGTTAACAAGAACGTTATTACTCCTATCCGAAAACTACAAAAATCAATAGATGAGGCATGGACAAACGAACCTGGCCGTTCAATCCCCGTATTGCCTGGCGAATTCAAAACAGTCAGTCAAGCCTTCAATACCATGGTCGAAAACGTTGAAGCAAAACAAGCCGACCTCATTAAAACCACGGCGACGCTCGAAGCAGTCGTAAACTCTACATCCGTAGCCATCGCCTGGGCTAACGAGTCAGGTGTCATCGAGTACATCAATCCGCAGTTTATATCGATGTTCGGTTATACGCTCAATGACATCTCAACTGTCGAGGACTGGTTTCTTAAGGCATACCCGGACGAAAACTATCGCAATGCCGTTGTTAGCGAATGGAATAAAAAGGTCGAACTCTCTCTACCTGAACGCAAGGCCATCGGTCAGATGGAGGTGTATATCAACTGCAAAGACGGGTCCCAAAAATACACCCTCTTACATGGCTCTTGGGCGGGATCTCTCCTTATTGCGGCATTTACCGATATTACGGAGCAAAAAGATCAACAAGACCAGGTGGAATATATTGCCAACCATGATACTCTGACTGGCCTGCCCAATAGAACCCTTCTGGCTGATCGTTTGAATCTGCACATGTCCCAGGCGAACCGGCGTAATCAGCAACTTGCGGTCATCTACCTCGATCTGGACGGTTTCAAGGATATCAATGACACCCATGGTCATGAGGTCGGCGATTACGTACTTGTCGTTACAGCGCAGAAGCTAAAGGCGGCAACGCGTGAATCCGATACGGTATCTCGTATCGGTGGTGACGAGTTCGTTATCGTAATCACAGATCTGTCAAATATCGAAGAATGCCTGCCGATGCTCCAGCGCATCTTGAATGCCGCGAACCAGCCAGTCCAGTATAAGTCATTCGAACTAAACACCTCGTGCAGCATTGGCGTCAGCTTTTATCCGCAGCCGACCGCGGTAGATGGTGATCAACTCATACGCCAGGCTGACCAAGCCATGTACCATGCCAAACTGGCCGGAAAGAACCGCTTCCACGTATTCGATTCAGAACATGACCGCAATCTGCGAGGCTTCCATAAAAACATAGAGAACCTGCAGCAAGCATTGCAAAACAATGAGTTTCTTCTGGTATATCAGCCGATAATAAACATGCGGACCGGCCAAGTGAATAGCGTCGAGGCATTGCTTAGATGGCGTGATTCGGAAGGTCGCTTACTCACGCCGGGCATGTTTTTACCCGCGATAGAGAATCACCCCCTCGCTGTGACAATAGGCAAATGGGTTCTCCATCAAGCGTTAGCGGACATGGACACATGGCACGGATCCGGTATCGACATCTCGGTCAATATCAATGTCTTCGCACGTCAATTACTCGAACCCGATTTCGCTGAAAATATCGCGGCGGCCGTCACACAACATAAAGACCTGGATATCAGGCGTATAGAATTGGAGATTCTGGAAAGCACCGCATTGCATGACCTAACGAAGGTTTCGGAAGTTATCACCGCATGCAAAGAGTTCGGCATAAGTTTCGCGCTCGATGATTTCGGTACAGGCTATTCATCACTCACCTATCTTAAACACCTGCCCGCGGATACCCTTAAAATAGATCAGAGCTTTGTACGCGATATGCTGGTAGATCACGATGACCTGGCAATTATCGAGGGCACACTTGGTTTGGCAAAAGCCTTTCGTCGTCAAGTAATAGCCGAGGGAGTCGAGGACATTCAGCAGGGTACGATCCTGATCCAACTCGGCTGTGAACTTGCTCAAGGGTATTGCATCGCACATCCAATGCCCGCAAGAGAAATTACCGACTGGATAGCATCCTGGCTACCGGAGCCAATCTGGAAAATACAGCATCCCTATCCATACGAGCGTATCCCCATACTCTATGCGGCTACCGAGCATCGTGCCTGGATCAACCAAGTCGAACGCTATGTCCAGGGATATGACAAGACAATTCCAATCATGGATGACAGTCAATGCCGATTTGGTAAGTGGCTTGATAGCGAAGCGGACGAATACTTCAACGGCACAACATATACAGAGCTTGTTTCATTGCACCAAGCCATTCACCAACTAGCCAATCAAATCCTGGAAAGGCATAAAACCGGCGAGCAATCGGGAGCAGAAGCCACATTAACTGAGCTTTATTTGTTAAGGAATAAGTTAATTGACCAACTTGAGAAATCAGTGGAGACAAATAGCACTTAATGTTTCCCAATCAGGTTTTGAGAACCGTGCATTTCAAATAGGCAAACGAGTAGGTGTACGGCTTAAATCCTTATGCCCATGAATTTGAAGTGACCCTCAACAGAGAGTAGGGCATAAAAGCAAGGTATATGGGGAGTGATGCTCTTGATTCATCTCAGTTTATCAAGCTCAGGTATTTCTTACTGTAAAACAGTACGATACAGAAAAATCGCATTGAGGGGGCCAGATTGGGTACTGGCAGAGACACAACGACGGGAAGCCAGGTGATTGAGGTAGCCTTCGATTTCTTGCTTGCCCATCTCGCCGGGATGACGTTTGCCATTGACGAGATTGATGTTCTATCAATTTAGGTGTTATATAGGGGTCTTGTGATCAATGTATAATGGGACAAGGGATCTCGTTAACAATGCTGTTATAAACAAATATAGATATAGAATGTGAATCAGATAGATATTCAATTTTATAAGACCAAAATAGGTGAACTGATACTTGGTTCTTTTGATGAGCAACTATGTCTTCTTGATTTTCGATATAGAAAGATGAGAAAAACGCTTGATAATAGAATAAAAAACCGGTTAGACGCTGAATTTGTAGAAAAGAATAACGAAACTATAGAGCAAGCAAAAAGTCAGCTTGAAGAGTACCTTGTCGGTGACAGAAAAGAATTTAATCTTCCACTGTTAATGACAGGAACTGATTTCCAAAAAAGTGTTTGGAAATCTCTAATGAAAATCCCTTATGGGGCTACCCCTACATACTTACAGCTAGCAAAAGAAATCTGTAATGAAAAGGCTATCCGAGCAGTTGCTAGTGCAAATGGAGCAAACTGTATCGGTTTAGTAGTTCCTTGCCATCGTGTCATTGGTAGTGATGGTCAACTAGTTGGTTATGGTGGAGGCATAAGTGTAAAAAAACGCCTTCTAAACTTGGAGCAGAGAAATAGCTGTTCAGAAAATCTTGAAAGAGTAACTCATGACAATAACATGCAGTCGATCCAAAAAAGCTTCGCTTTTTAAGTCGGCTGGTGTTTTCGTTAGGAAACTAGCTACCTACATAAAACTTAACCAACTAATTTAGGAGTTAAAGATGAAATTCAGTCCCTGCATTGGAAAATGTACAGAAGAAGGAACAAGCTGTGAAGGCTGCGGACGCAGCCATGAAGAAATTGCAGAAATGAATGTGTATATTGCAAATCTAGTAACATTCGCAGAAAAAATGGAATATGAAAATATTGAAGATTTTGCGAATGGTGTAGCTGGGAGTATTAAATACAAACTGGGTGAAGTTCATTAATTCATTGCTCACTAAATACTCAAGTTTCAATATTTTCAAAACCGTATAACAAGACAAGAGGGCTCGTTAATAAAGCTGTTAGCATAAAAAAATTGAAGCGCTATGAGCTACAGTTTGAAGCTGATCTGCAGATTTGTTGTATTCTTCTGGATAGCGGTGTTGCTGTGATGAAAGAACACGTACCTGGCCAGAATTTGGCATGAATCATTTCGAAGAAGGGCACTAATAGACCACCATTACAATAACCGTCGCCAACTCCTGACTTTTTACTTTGTTTGCCAGATACACATGTTTAAGGGTGCTTGTACGTGAAATGTATACAATCCGCACTGGTATTGGACTGTGGATTTTGCGTAGCGTGTTTTATACAAGGTGCAGTAGCTCAGTGGGCCACTTATATGAGTGGACCATAAAAGCCCCGCATTACCAATGGACGCCGGATTTACATAATTACTCGAAGATAGGGGAACAATTCATATCTTTATCCACAGTAATATTTGGACGTCCATGAGTAACGTATATGAGTTAGGGTTTCTCAAGCATCTGTTTGCAATCCAAGGAGTCAGTAAAAGGCGTGAATCGCAGGTGCGAGTACTAAAGTCGGGTAGAGTAGATAGAATAGGCAAATCCAATCAGTATCCAGCACACTCAGGTTACCTGATGCGGATAAATCTAGGAATAACTATAGTTCAGTGATGACTGTACAGTTTCGGTTGTTCTTTGCCATATACAGTGCTTTATCTGCTTCAGAATAGAACTGTTCTGCATCTAATATGGATCGGCCGTTAGCTGTTACCGCGCCGATTGAGATAGATATATACTCAGAAGCTGTATTCGTTGCATGCGGGATATTTAATGATTCAATGCTATGCCTGATATTATCGAGAAAATCATTAGACTCCGCTCTGCCCAATTCAGTAAAGACTAACGCAAATTCTTCTCCGCCTAATCTAAAGGCATAGTCGCTGGGGCGTCTCATTTTTGACAATATCGTTTGACTGATCGCGGCGAGAGCCTCGTCGCCTGCAGGATGTCCGTATTTGTCGTTATATTTCTTGAAGTGATCGACATCGATGATGGCTAATGTCAGATTCGTCTCATGCCGTCTTGCCATTCTGACTTCATGATCAATCACC
>JBFNJI010000043.1:0-44267 GCA_040793985.1 Candidatus Thiodiazotropha sp.
GGCTTTTTAACCTTGACGCAAGGCCTCAATGTCCGAACTGCTTGAACAACTCAGCCGGCGACGCACCTTCGCCATCATCTCCCACCCGGATGCGGGTAAGACCACCTTGACGGAGAAACTGCTCCTCTATGGTGGCGCAATCCAGATGGCGGGCACCGTCAAGGGGCGAAAGGCGGCACGGCATGCAACCTCCGACTGGATGGAGATGGAGAAGGAGCGCGGTATCTCCGTCACCTCCTCGGTGATGCAGTTTCCCTACCGTGACGAGATCGTCAACCTCCTCGATACCCCAGGTCACGAGGATTTTTCGGAGGATACCTACCGCACCCTGACCGCGGTGGACTCCGCACTGATGGTCATCGACGTGGCAAAGGGCGTCGAGGAGCGGACCATCAAGCTGATGGACGTATGTCGCCTGCGCGATACCCCGATTCTCACCTTCGTCAACAAGCTCGACCGCGAGGGGCGCGACCCGTTGGAGATATTGGATGAGATCGAGGATGTGCTGAAGATCAAGTGTGCCCCGGTCTCCTGGCCCATCGGCATGGGCAAGCGTCTCAAGGGGGTCTATGATCTGCGCAGCGACACCACCCATCTCTTCAGTGCCACCCACGGCGGCAAGATCCAGGTGGGGGAGGTCATTGAGGGCCTGGACAATCCCAAACTGGAAGAGCTGATCGGCGGCCAGGCGGAGGAGCTGCGGGAGGAGATCGAACTGGTGCGCGGCGCCAGTCATGAACTTGATCTCGAGGCCTATGCCCGGGGTGAGCTGACACCGGTCTTTTTTGGTTCTGCGATCAATAATTTCGGCGTCAGGGAGTTACTCGACGCCTTCGTCGAATATGCGCCGGGTCCCCTATCGCGGTCCACCCAGCAGCGCATGGTAGAGCCCGCTGAAGCCAAGTTCAGCGGCTTCATTTTCAAGATACAGGCGAACATGGATCCGCAGCATCGCGATCGCGTCGCCTTCTTGCGGGTCTGTTCCGGGAGTTATCGCAAGGGCATGAAGATGCGTCATGTGCGCATCGGCAAGAGCATACAGATCAGCAACGCCATCACCTTCCAGGCCGATGAGCGTCGCCACGTGGAGGAGGCATGGCCGGGGGATATTATCGGTCTGCACAACCACGGCACGATCCAGATAGGCGACACCTTCACCGAGGGTGAGGATCTGAAATATGAGGGTATCCCCTATTTTGCCCCGGAGCTGTTTCGGCGTGTGGTATTGAAGGACCCGCTAAAGCAGAAGGCACTCTTAAAGGGGGTCTTGCAGCTCTGCGAAGAGGGTGCCACCCAGGTCTTCAGACCGCTGAAAAACAATGATCTGATACTGGGTGCGGTGGGAGTGCTGCAGTTCGATGTGGCGGTGGAGCGGCTCAAGCATGAATATAAGGTCGAGGCGATCGTGGAGACCGTGAATGTCGCAACCACGCGCTGGATTCAGTGTGCCGACCAGAAGATGCTGGAGCGCTTCAAGGAGAAGGCGCATGAAAACCTGGCACTGGATGGGGATGATCAGTTGGTCTATCTGGCGCCTACCCGGGTCAACCTGGATCTCGCCATCGAGCGATGGCCGGAGATCGAATTTCTCGCCACCCGCGAGCTTTGAGGCTGGGTCGGAATTTGTTTGTAAGACACCGGCATCGCTCCGGCATGTTCATGAGTTGTCGGTATACACCATACTCCCAGTAGCGTTGAAAATCCCCCTTGCTAATCCATAATTAAATTATAAAGGGCTGTTTCCCATCGCCCCCGCCTATAAGGAGGCCATCGATGTTCCTGATGCAGAAGAGCAGTGAAAAGCTGGTTGAGGTGCTTAGTCTGGGAGATCTTTTCAATCCTAATCATGCAGAGATAATCGGACGATTTCATGCGGGAGAAGAGATGCAGGATGCGGAGAAATTCGCCAAGGATCAAATGCTCTTTCCTTCCGGTGAGTCGCTTCCCCAGTGCTGGCTCGATTCCAAATATCGTCAACACTGACCAAGCGCGCCTCTCCTCAGAAGCTCTCTTTGAAGCTGGTCTGCAGTGCCGGAGCGGAACAATATGATTTTCATTCCACCTCCGTTCCGCCCGTTTGAAACGAGTGATAGGATGTGGCATTCGGAAAGACTCCGCCTTGTGTTCTGTTCATAACACGAAGCAAACAACATCTGCGTTTATTCGCCTTCATTTGCGGACTTAAAATCTCGCCTCGCTGTATCCCGACTTCTCGATCCAGCCGTGGATCATCTTCTTGGTGGTGAAATCGGCGGCGCAGTTGCCGTGCTGATCGATGACGATCATTCCCCCCCTGCCTTTGACCTTGCGCGTTAGGTATTGGATGCCGTACTCCACCGCCCCCTTGGCGTCACAGTTGAGAAACTCCATGGCATCGGAGACCGTCTTGGCCAGTACCGTGCGCATAAAGTCTTCGCCAAATCCCGTGGTGGAGACGGCGCAGGTCTGGTTGTCGGCAAACACCCCTGCACCGATGATCGGAGAATCACCGACCCGTCCGATGCGTTTGTTGACGATGCCACCGGTGGATGTGGCCGCTGCCAAATTACCCTCCAAGTCACGGGCGACGGCGCCTATGGTCCCATATTTCTGATCTTCCGAGGCCTCGTCACTGTCATCGTGGTCGAGCATGATCCGGTGTTGCAGACGCGCCTGTTCCAGCTGCTGGATACGGTCGGGGGTGAAGAAGTAGTGGTCCGGCGTCAGCTTCATGCCGCAGTGACTGGCAAACTTCATCGCCCCTTCGCTGATCAGCATCACATGTTCACTTTCAGCCATCACCAGGCGGGCCAGTTGTACCGGGTTGGCGATATTACTGACCGCGGCGATTGCGCCTGCGGAGAGATCGCGGCCATCCATGATCGCCGCATCCATCTCAACCTTGCCGCTTTCATTGAGCACGGAACCGCATCCGGCATTGAAGACGGGGTCGTCCTCAAGTTGAGAGGCACAGCTCTCCACGGCTTCCAGGGCACTGCCGCCCATACCGAGAACTTCCCGGCCATATTCGAGAACGCTACGGATACTCTCCAGGTAGCGTAGGGCCGTTTTGTTATCCTTGACGTTATCCAGGGCACCGGCGCCGCCATGCACCATCAGCGAGAAGGTCTCTTGCATTGTTCTCAGTTATTGCTTTCCAATGGTAGATGGCAGACAGTGCCGGGAACGGCACCGTCGGTTTACGCAATCAGACACTAAAACTACCAGAGGCGTTGCTGCAACTCTAGTTTGATTCGCTGCCGGGTTGCGCTGTCACCCGCTATCATGAGCATGATCTTGCCGACCAGGATCGGTCCCCAGTTGACAATGATTACCCCATTCCCCCTCGCCGGATCGAACTCTATGCCACTGAGGTCCAGGCTCTTCAGGGAGCGGTGGCGGGTTGAGAAATTAGCTGATTCCCACTCCTTGATAGCGCATTTCAAGGCAATCAGTGTGGGATAGGATGCGCCGTTGAAGCGTGGGTTGCACTCGATGGCGAGGTATTCGGGGCTCTTCTCCCCCAGCAATACGGCGACGTCGAAGGCGAGGATATCCTTGAATCCCTTTTCCGCCATCCACGCGGCCATCGGTTCCACGACCTCCCAAGGTTGGTATGGAGTCGGATGGAAGTTGCCTTGATGCGCCGTTCCTTCGAGTATCTGCTCTGTGGCCAACAGGCGCTTGTACCTGCCGTCAACGATCTGATATTGCAGATTGAGAAAGATATCGGTCTTAACCTCCTGCTGGAGCTGCACCGGAACATCCGTATCGAAACAGGTCATCGCCTGGAGCAGTTCCGTCCTGTCTCTGCATCGATTGACGCCGACTCCGGACACCGATACCGCGGCCTTGAGATAGCAGGGATAGGGAAAGTGGTTGATATCCCCATCGTCTATATCCCGGACACTGTTGAAACAGAGGGTCCTTGGCACAGGTACGCCCAACTCATTCGCGAGGGACATGAAGTTGTTCTTGGAGTTTATGAATTCGACGCTGCCGGCCCAGGCAATATCGCCGCCTCGTTTCAGCTCCATGTCGCCATAGAAAAAGTGCGAAGGTCTGATGTCATCCTGGTTTGGCATGTATTCCAGATCCACATCCCAGATGACATTCTGGCTGTGCCGCAATCCGATGCGTGAATAGTGCTCTAGGATTTCACCCCATTCGCTCTTCAGCAAAGGGTGCAGTTGGAGCATATCCTCGGGTTCGGTTGCACCGAGTATTCTGCCGGAATAGAGATGGTTGCCCTTCACCCCCTCCGCGGTACAGGACATGATGTCGTGATTGTAGACTGTCGGTGTTTTGGGTTTTAGGGAAACGGGGTGCAGCATCATCCCCCTTGCCCGTCCCAATCCCGTTATCCCTTTTGTGATCATAATTCCACCCATTGTTTGTCTGCCGTTTTTCGGTCTCTTCTGCAAAATGGGCGCCACTTTTCTGCTATTTGTCGTTTCTATAAGCGGAAGTTACTCTGACTAAAATTACAGTTCATTGAATTTGCTGATAAAAATTAAAACAAAACAGGGGTTGTTTGAGGGGGGTGGCCGATTTGTGATCGGCTGAAAATCGATTGGTGACGATCTCAGGCTTGCGCCATCAGGGTGCGGGAATCCGCCCTGGCGGAATTAAAAAGGTGCGCAATCAGAGTCACAGTCTCTCTTTAGCGGGATTCTCCCGCTCAAACGGCCCTGGGACCGGATATTGCATTGGGTTGTGTTGTATGGGACCGTTTCCGGGCTGGTGAAAGGGTGTCATCAGGCCTTAGTCGAACCGGAGTGCAAAAAGATGCTAGACAAGACATTGACGGTCATCCTCGCGGGTGGTCAGGGTTCACGCTTGCAACCCCTCACCCTTGAGCGGACCAAGGCAGCGGTCCCCTTTGGCGGTCAGTACAGGATCATCGATTTTTCACTGGTTAACTGTCTCCACTCAGGGCTGCGCAGGGTCCTGGTGTTGACTCAGTACAAATCCCACTCCCTGCAAAAACATCTGCGCGATGGCTGGTCGCTATTCAATCCGGAGCTGGGTGAATATATCACCGCCGTACCGCCGCAGATGCGCCGGGGAGGCGGTTGGTATGACGGAACCGCGGATGCCGTCTATCAGAATCTCTACATGCTCAATCGAAGCGGTGCGGAGAGTGTGCTCATCCTTCCCGGTGACTATATCTATCGCATGGATTATGCACCGTTGATCGCCTTTCATGCGCAGCAGGGTGCCGGCGTCACGGTCGCGTGTATGCAACTGCCCTATTCGGAGATCGGTCTCTCCGGTGTCCTCGAGATGGACCCGGACGGCCGTGTCGTATCCTATGGCACGCGGTCGGGACAGCAGCAGGCGGACGGTGACGATACCGCAACCGCATCCGCCATGGTTTCCATGGGCATCTACCTCTTCTCCATCGATGCACTGATATCGGCACTCGAAGAGGACCACGATCTCAGCGACTCCAGTCACGAGTTTACCCGGGACATTTTACCCAGATTGGTTCGCAACAACGCTGTCTATGGTTACCAGTTCGGTGGCGAGGCGGGAAGGGTTACCCAGGATCGTTACTGGCGTGATGTGGCCACCATAGACAGCTACTATGAGGCAAACATGGAATTGCTCGCGCCGGTACCTTCCCTGGACCTCTATCAGCCGGAGTGGCCGATTCGTACCCACCATGGACAGAATCCACCGGCGAGAACCGTGCCTGGTATCTCAGGCAACGAGGGGATCTTTATCAACTCCATCGTCGCCAACGGCACCCTCATCGTTGGTGGCAGCGTGCAGCATTCGATTCTGTTTCCGAAGACCCTGATCGGAGACGAAGCGGTGATTCACGATGCGATCCTCTTCGATGGGGTCAGGGTGGGCGATGGCACGCAACTGGAGAACTGCATCGTCGACAAGGATGTGGTAATCCCCCCCGGGGAAAGGATTGGTTTCGACAAAGAGCGTGACGCCGCCAGGTTTACCGTTTCACCTAAAGGTGTGGTCGTGGTTCCGAAGGGATTTCGCTTCAGAAACTGAAAAGAAACACATCCAGTGGCTGAATAAAGCGGGTAATCGGGTGGCTTGCCGAAGCCGGCTTACAAGGTCACCAATGTCCGTCCCAGGGTCTTCCCGGCAAGCATCTGATCGAAGACCTCCGGCAGTTGTTCCATCGATACCGTTTGGGTCAGGATATCATCCAGGTGCCTGGGTTTGAGATCGGTGGCAAGACGTTGCCATATCTCCTCTCTGATCTCCCGGGGACAGCCGGCGGAGTCGACGCCAAGCAGGCTGACCCCGCGCAGGATGAATGGCATCACCGTCGTGTTCAGCTCGTGGCCGCCGGCCAGGCCGATAGTGGCGATACTGCCCCAGGGCCTTATCTTGCGGGTAATGCTCGAGAGCATGTCGCCGCCTACATTGTCCACAGCACCGCCCCAGAGTCCCCGCTCGAGGGCATGGTGGTAGGTGGATACCTGTTCCCGTCCCAATACCTCCTGGGCACCGAGATGTTCAAGATAGGCTTGTTGATCGGACTTGCCGGTGACCGCATGGACCTCAAAGCCCTCACCGTCGAATATGTTGACCGCGAAACAGCCCACGCCACCGCTGGCGCCGGTTACCAGCATCGGCCCCATGTCGGGACGCTGGCCGTTCATCTCCATTCGATGCAGGGCCAGTGCGGCGGTGAAACCTGCGGTGCCCAGCGCCATCGCCTGAGAGGCGGAGAGACCATCGGGCAGGGGTACGGCCCATTCGCCGGGTACCCGCAAATATTCAGCGTAACCGCCATCCGCCGTGCTCGAGAGTTCATGGCCGGTGACGATCACGCTATCGCCCGGCTTGAACTGCTTGTGATTGCTCTCGGTTACCTCGCCACAGGCATCGATACCGCCGGTGAGGGGATAGCGTCTGAGTATCTGCGCCTTGCCGGTCCCTGCCAGGGCATCCTTGTAGTTGATACTCGAGTATTGAACGCGGATCTGGATTTCACCTTGATCCGGTGCCTGCAGCTCAAGCTCTTCGATTCCCGCCGAGTGCTGGGCCTTGTCCCGATGTATACGAAAGGCTTTGTATGAGGTCATGACGAACTACTCCGATACGACAGCTATTTTTCCGATCTTCTCCCGCCACTTGGCGGGTCCCATCTGATGAACAGAATTGCCACGGCTGTCGACGGCGACCGTGACCGGGAAATCGACCACATCAAATTCACGAATCGCCTCCATGCCGAGATCCTCGAATGCCAACAGGCGCGAACCGCGAATCGCTTTCGACACCAGGTAGGCAGCGCCGCCAACCGCCATCAGATAGACCGCCTGATGGCGTTTGATCGCTTCCAGGGCGGCCGGGCCACGCTCCGCCTTGCCCACCATGCCGAAAAGACCGGCCTGCTCCAGCATGACCTCGGTGAATTTATCCATCCGCGTGGCCGTGGTCGGGCCTGCCGGTCCTACCACCTCGTCACCCACCGGATCAACCGGGCCCACGTAGTAGATGAAGCGGCCATGGAAATCGATGCCCTCCGGCAGTGGCTGACCTTTGGCGAAGAGGTCGGCGATACGCTTGTGCGCGGCATCCCGACCCGTTAACAGCTTACCATTGAGGAGGATAAGCTCTCCCGGTTGCCAGCTTGCGATCTCCTCCTTGGTGATCTCGTCCAGGTTGACCCTGCGAGCCTGCGGCGAGGCCTCCCAGGTCACGTCCGGCCAATCATCGGCAGTCGGCGGTGTCAGTACGGCGGGGCCGCTGCCATCCAGAGTGAACTCCAGATGGCGGGTGGCGGCGCAGTTGGGGATCATCGCCACCGGCAGTGAGGCGGCGTGGGTGGGGAAGTCGTTGATCTTTACATCCAGCACCGTGGTCAATCCACCGAGCCCCTGGGCGCCTATCCCCAAAGCATTGACCTTTTCATAGAGCTCCAACCGCAGTTCCTCTTTTCGATTGGCCGGGCCACGGGCCTGCAGCTCATGGATGTCGATGGGTTCCATCAAGGACTCCTTGGCGAGCAGCATCGCCTTCTCAGCCGAGCCGCCTACACCTATGCCCAGCATCCCGGGAGGGCACCACCCGGCGCCCATTTTAGGCACCTCCTGCAGCACCCAATCGACCAGGGATCCCGAGGGATTGAGTACCTTGAAGCGGGATTTGTTCTCCGATCCACCACCCTTGGCGGCGATCTTGACCTCGACCTTGTCTCCCTTGACCAGTTCCATGTGGATGATGGCGGGGGTGTTGTCACCGCTGTTCTTACGGCTGCCGAGGGGGTCGTTGACCATGGAGAAACGCAGTACATTGTCGGCATGGGCGTAGCCATGGCGTACCCCTTCATTGACCATCTCTTTGAGCGACAACTCACCCTCCCATTCGACCTGCATACCGATCTTCAAAAACACCACTACCATGCCGGTATCCTGGCAGACAGGTCGTTTACCCTCTGCGCACATGCGCGAGTTGACCAGGATCTGGGCCATTGCATCCCTGGCGGCGGGACTCTCTTCCTTGGCCCAGGCCTCCCCCATGGCTTGGAGAAAATCTACAGGATGGTAGTAGGAGATGAACTGCAACGCATCGGCGATGCTTTGGATGAGATCTTCCTGGTGGATGCGGGTCATGGTCAATCCTGTCAATCGCGTGTCTTACGGTTGAAACCGTCACCGTCGGCATTAGCGGGTATACCCGCTATGCAGGAGCGGCATTTGATGGCCGGTCGGGCCTTGGTATCTGGCTGTTTCGGTTCACACTCATCTGGCTGCTACTCCAGATTATCATCAACCGATGTTTAGATTTCCAGCAACAGGCGGCTGGGATCCTCCAGCAATTGCTTGATCGTTACCAGGAACTGTACCGCGTCCCTGCCATCGATAATGCGGTGGTCATAGGTGAGCGCCAGGTACATCACGGGGCGGATAACGATCTCCCCCTTTTCAGCAACCGGGCGCTGCTGGATCGAGTGCATGCCGAGGATCGCGCTTTGCGGTGGATTCAGGATCGGTGTGGAAAGCATGGAACCGAACACGCCGCCGTTGGTGATGGAGAATGTGCCACCGGTGAGATCATCGTAACTCAAGGAACCCTCTTTTGCCTTGGTGCCGAAATCCTTGATTCGCTGCTCGATGGCGGCAAAGCTGAGCTGATCCGCATCGCGCATGATCGGCACCACGAGGCCTCGGGGCGATGATACGGCGATGCCAATATCGAAATAGCCATGGTAGAGAATGTCATCGCCGTCCACCGTGGCGTTGATGATCGGATACTGTTTTAACGCCTCCACCGACGCCTTGACGAAAAAGGACATGAAGCCCAAGCGTATTCCGTGTCGTTTTTCAAAATGGTCGCGGTATTTGACCCGGAGGTCGGATACCGCCTGAAGGTTGACCTCGTTGAAGGTGGTCAGCATGGCCGCGGTCTGTTGCGCTTCGACCAGACGCTCGGCGACCCGCTTGCGCAGACGCGTCATCGGTACCCGCTCTTCGACACGGCTACCTGTTGTGGGGGGGGCTGGGGTGGTTGAAGCTACAGCCTCAGTGCGTTTTTCACTTGCGGCATGGCTATCCCGCGCGGCGATGGCCGCTTCGACATCGGATTTGACTATTCGGCCGTTCTTTCCACTGCCTTTGATCGTTTGCGGGTCGATACCGCTCTCTTTTACCAGGCGTCGAACTGCGGGGGATAGTGCCGGTGGTTCATGCTCTGTTGCGGTCGAGGCTGGTGCTTGTTCTTGCGCGGCTTCAGTGGCTGCCCCAGCCTCCAGAACACCCAACAGATCATCGGCCTGAACGGTCTCACCCTCCTTGAAATGGATCGCCGTCAATTTGCCAGACTCGGGGGCAGGCACTTCCAGCACCACCTTGTCGGTTTCAAGATCGACCAGTGTCTCATCCTGATCGACATGCTCACCCGGTTGTTTGTGCCAACTCAGAATAGTGGCATCTGAAACCGATTCGGGAAGTTGGGGAACGCGTAGTTCTATGCTCATTGATGTGTCTGGTTCCTGTAGTTCATGCGAGGATTGATTCGTCCGGAGAGGGCTTCATCGATCAGGGTCTCTTGCTGTTTGACATGTACCGAGCGATATCCGACTGCCGGTGCCGCTGCCGACGGCCGTCCTACGTAGTACAGCGGTTTCTCCTTGGTGGATAGTGGATAGAAGCGATGTTTGACCTGGTCCCATGCGCCTTGGTTTTGCGGCTCTTCCTGACACCAGATGACCATCTTCGCATTCTTGTAACGTTTGATGACCGTGTCGTAATCTTTTTGCGGGAAGGGATATAGCTGCTCCAAACGTATGATCGCCACATCCTCCAGGCCGCGGGAACGGCGGGTTTCCAACAGTTCGTAATAGACCTTGCCGGAACACATGACGACACGCTTGACCTGTTTCGGATCCAAGTCGTCTATCTCATCAATGACATTCTTAAATCCCCCTTCCAGCAACTCCTGTTTGGGTGATGTCGCCAAGCGGTGCCGCAGCAGGCTCTTCGGCGTCATGACCACAAGCGGATGGCGGTAGGGCCTGATCATCTGTCTTCTCAAGAGGTGGAATATCTGTGATGCTGAGCTGGGTACGCAGACCTGGATGTTATGATTGGCGCAGAGACGCAGAAAACGTTCCGGGCGCGCCGATGAGTGCTCTGCACCCTGGCCTTCATAGCCATGGGGCAGCAACATCACCAAGCCGCAGAGCAGGCCCCACTTCTCCCCGCCTGAGGTGATGAACTGATCGATGACGACCTGGGCGCCGTTGGCGAAGTCTCCGAACTGGGCCTCCCAGATTGTCAGACAGTCGGGTTCCGCAGTGGCATAGCCATACTCAAAACCGAGCACCGCCTCTTCGGATAACAGGGAGTCGATGACCAGGAAGTCGGCCTGGTCGCGGGCTAGGTGCTGCAGGGGTATCAGGGATTCGCCGTCGACTTGATTGTGGAGCACGGCGTGACGATGGAAAAAGGTGCCGCGTCCGGAATCCTGGCCGGAGAGCCTGACCGGAGTGCCTTGGGTCAGCAGCGATGCGTAAGCCATGTTTTCGGCGAATCCCCAATCGATGAACTGATCCCCGGAAGCCATGCGGCGTCTTTCAGTCCAGATCTTCTCCACCCGTGGATGGAGTTCGAAGCCCCCCGGAACATGCAGCAGCTGTTTCGCCAGCAGATCGAAACGATCGCCGCTGAGGGTGGTATCGACAGGGTGTTCCCACTGGATACCCTTGAAGGCATTCCAACGCACTGCAAAGGGGTGGTGCAGGGCACAGTTGACCGGCCGTGCAACGACAATTCCCTGCTCGAGGGATTGACGGTAATTGTCCACCAGCTCTCTTGCCTGCTGCGGCGAGATCACCGATTTCTGCACCAGATGATCCGCATAGAGGGTACGGACGGTGGGATGGTTTCTTATCTTGCTGTACATCTGGGGTTGGGTTACCGAAGGCTCATCGGCCTCATTGTGTCCGAGGCGGCGATAACAGATGACATCGATCACCACATCCTTGCGAAAGCGCATGCGAAATTCGAGAGCCAGGCGGGTGACGTAGACAACCGCTTCCGGGTCGTCGCCATTGACGTGGAAGATCGGTGCCTGGACCATTTTGGCGACATCGGTGCAGTATAGGGTTGAACGTGTGTCCAGCGGATTGCTGGTGGTGAAACCAATCTGGTTGTTGATGATGATATGCACCGTGCCGCCGGTGGTATAGCCGCGGGTTTGCGACAGGTTCAAGGTTTCCATCACCACGCCCTGACCGGCAAATGCCGAGTCGCCATGGATCAATATCGGTAGCACCCTGGAGCCGTCATGATCGCCACGGCGGCGTTGACGTGCCCTTACCGAACCCTCGATAACGGGATTGATGATCTCCAGGTGCGAGGGATTGAAACCCAGGGCGACATGTACCTGACCGCCAGGGCTATCGATATCGGTGGAGAATCCCATGTGGTACTTGACATCACCCGCGAGACGTACGGGATCGACAGTCACCCGTCCCTCGAACTCGTCAAAAATGTCCTGTGGAGGCTTACCCAGGATGTTGGTCAATACGTTGATACGTCCGCGATGGGCCATGCCGATGACGACTTCGCTGATGCCGTTGTTGCCGCAGTGTTGAATCAGGTCATCGATCAACGGGATCAGGGTTTCGCCGCCCTCCAGGGAGAAGCGCTTCTGCCCTACATAACGGTTATGCAGATACTTTTCGATTCCTTCGGCGGCGGTCAGCAGGGTCAGCAGCCAGATTTTCTCCTTGTTGCTGAACTGTTGAAAAAGGTGACGCTGCTCGATGCGTTCTTGAATCCAGCGTTTCTGCTTGGTACTTGTGATATGGCCATATTCCGTGCCCACGCTGCCGCAGTAGCTTTTCCTGATCAGTTCAATGATATCCCGCAGTGGCATGCGTTCCGGGGCGAACAGGGAACCGGTATTGAAGATTGTATTCTGATCGATTCGATCCAGCTTATGATAAGCCAGGTCTAGATCGGGGACATAGACGGGATCGCGCAACTTGAGTGGATCGAGATCGGCATTCTGATGGCCGCGCATACGATAGCCGTTGATAAAGCGCAGCACGGAGGCCTGCTGTTCCGCGGCGCCCGGTGAGAGATTTTCATGTGGCGTAACTGTGGCCGAGCGTTTCTCGGTGGCCAGATGGAGGAAACGTTGCCGTATCGGTTCATGAGCAATATCGATCTGGGCTTGTTCCGGCAGTCGGTCAAACTCTCTGCGCCAATCTTCCGGTATGCTTTCTGGGTCTTTGAGGTAACCTTCGTACAGCTCTTCAACGAAGGTGGCGTTTCCGCCCGAGTAAGCGGATGTGGATCTGAGTAAATCCAGGTAATTGCTCATTTTTTAATCGTGCATTGGTATAAATGTTGGTGGATAATTTATTTTTAGGCAGCTATCAGTAAATGTTAGCACAATCAGGCAAATCGACAGAAGATGTTTGAGAAAATTCTCAGTTGAATTTATAAAGAATATTGACTCTTTCAATAGAAGCTTAAGGCCCTATCTCGTTTCATTTTATAGCTCTGCTAGAATAGTGTGGTGTCAGGTATCACGTACGGCTTTCGTTGCTACACCAATGGAACGATATGAATAGGCTGGACAGGGATCGCACTGTATTGCACAGATGGAAACAGTTTTTGGTGTATCTCTGCCAAAGAGGGGTCAAGGCTAAGCTCCAAGTTGAACCCATTGTCGATTTGGATATCGCACAAGGCGGTCAGGTGAAAAGAGAAGGCAATTGTCCGTAGAAGAGAGTAACAAATTAAGGGTTAATCTGAATCCGATCTCATTGGAGGCGGATCTGGCCTATTTCGGTGCCCGCCTGGAACTGGTTGGTGAGCCGGAAACCAGTTATCAGGCAGCGCAGCTCAAGGTCTATAAGGCGTTGGAAGCGGCGCTTGAAGAAAATCTCAAGCGTCTGCGTAAAAGTGAGTCGCGTGCCAAGGCAAAGAAAAAAAAGAATAAGAAAGATTGATTGTAGGGCCGCAGGTCCTTAGCGGTTGTTGTGCGATTTCAGCTTGGCATCGATCTGCAGTTCTGCCTGATGCCAATCCTGAGTCGACCTCTCTGGATCGAATCCATGCTTTTCCGCAATGTAATAGGCCGCTGTGGCGATCATTTCAAACCGCTCTTCCGCAGTTGGCTTGGTGCTCTGTTTTCCCGCTTTCTTCTCCTTTTTTGCGTTTTTCTTCTCCGCCTTCCTTAGTTTTTTCTGCTCTTTTTCTTTACCGCTTTTTTTTGCCATAAGACCACCTCAATCATCATCTCAATTTTTGCCAAAAACCGAGTCCGCGGGAGCGGGCGGTGGCCTCGGCCTCTCTATAGCGTCTCTGCCTCGAGGATTGCTCAGGATCGCGTTCGGTCACTGCAAGGCCATCGTTGAGCATACGCAGAGCGATGTCCGCTCCACCATGGAGGACTGTTCCGAGTATAACACCGCTGGGTGAAAGGGTAGTGTACTCAACCCTGACGAAACGTCCGGCAAGCAGCATCCTGAGGTGGCGTGTTGCGATCCGATGCATCCGTTTATTCGCGGCGGGTATGCGAATACCCGACAGCTTGATCTCTCTAGAGGCGCCATCCGCGAGTCTGAGGGTAACGCGATCGCCGCTGTGCACCTCCATGATATGTCCCTCCAGGACAGCGGCATGCACGGTGTTGTCGCTAATAATGAGTATCAGCAGCAGCGGAAGCAGCTGTTTAAACGCAGGACGATCGCATGACTTTGTTCGATACAGCATCAATCCGTTCAACTCGATCAGAGTGGCGCCCTCGACAGGAGTCGAACCTGTGACCTATCGCTTAGGAGGCGATTGCTCTATCCTGCTGAGCTACGAGGGCAGGGGCTGGTTCATTTCCACTGTTTGTTGGAAAACCGGTAAAAAATACGCGGGCCATGCACCATGGGTTGGCGGCGGCAGCGATTACCGGGGATTAAGCGAAGTGTACTGATTCAAGTCTGGATCGGCAAACAGGAGCGTTTGAGCGCGGCGTCGCGGCGACTTCACCCTTGAGTGTATCCGGTCCAGGCGGGTTCTACTTTGCGCAGGCCAGGTCGTTGCAGTATCTTTCAACCTGCTGTAGCGGGATCAGCCTATTGACCCTGCAGGCCAGGCATTGGCCGACCTCGTTGATCAGGGTTATCAGAGCCCCGGTAGCAATCAGTACCCAGAACACGGTATCGATCCAGGAATAGTCAATCAAGCCGTCAAGGCCATAGACGAAAAACGACATCAAGCCGAACAACATGGCAATTACCAGACCTAATAATATGGGTAGCATATCTCAACTCCTTGGGACATCATTATCCATTAGCAAATAAGCAAAAACTAATTAAGCCATTTGTAAACTATGAGTTCCTAGCGCTGGAATGGTTCAAAAGTGGTTTTGGCCAAATCTTGCTTGTGAGAGTAAAATACAAGTAATAACAATAAGATAGACAATGTCCAGTATAACCTTCAAGTGATCTGTATTGTGCCCGCCATCACACAACGCATCCGCCGTGTCGTTGTTCACGTATGATGTTGTTGAGATCGGAAAAAAGACAGGAAAAAACATGATCGAAACGGCCCACCTCCTACAACCGAGTACATTTCCCTCCATTAGCCGGGAAAGGCTGGAGACCCTGCAGGTCAATCTCGGATTCCGCTGTAATCTCTCCTGCGTCCACTGTCATGTCAACGCCGGCCCGAAGAGGAAAGAGGAGATGGACAGGGCGACAGCTGAGGATGTGTTGACCTTTCTCCAGCGACACCGGCTGAAGCGGCTCGATCTTACCGGCGGCGCACCGGAGTTGAATGCCAATTTCCGCTACCTGGTGAAACAGGCCAAGGCCTTGGGGGTAGATGTCATCGATCGTAGCAATCTGGTCATCCTGCTGGAAGAGGGGCAGGCTGATCTAGCCGATTTCCTTGCCGGACAGGCGGTTGAGATCGTCGCTTCACTGCCCTGTTATCTGGAGGAGAATGTCGACCAACAGCGGGGCAAGGGGAGTTACGCGCAAAGCATAGAGGCCCTGCGCAAGCTGAACCGACTGGGTTATGGCATACCTGGGACCGGACTGAACCTCAACCTTGTCTATAACCCGCTCGGCCCCAGTCTGCCACCGCCCCAGGGTCCCCTCGAAGAGCAGTATCGCAAGCAGCTGCTCGAACGCTATGGCATACGATTCAATCAGCTGTTGACCATCACCAATATGCCGATTCAGCGCTTCGGCAGCTACCTGCAGTCGAAAGGTGAATTCGACGACTACCTGCAACTGCTGCGGGAGGCCTATCAGCCCTGCAATCTCGAAAGCGTCATGTGCCGCACGCTGTTGAGTGTCGACTGGCGCGGTTATCTCTACGACTGCGATTTCAACCAGATGCTGAAGATCCATCTGAAAACGGATAACCGGGTACGGCCTCGCCTGTGTGATCTCTTCGACACAGACCTGCAGGGCCTGCAGATCCAGGTTGCCGAGCACTGTTACGGTTGTACTGCCGGTCAGGGTAGCAGCTGCGGCGGTGCTTTGAATGAGTAGCCATGGTCCAGAGGTGTTCCATGGCATCGGCAAAAAATGATCGGGACCCACACAGGATCAGTATCATCTTACCCACCCTGAATGAGGGGCCAATGCTAGAGCGTTGCCTGCAGGATCTGCAGCCGTTGCGTCGTGACGGGCATGAGTTGATTGTTGTGGATGGTGGCAGTCAGTGGGAACTGCCCCGGGGCATTGAGTCTCTTGTGGATAGGCTCCTGCAGAGCCCGCCCGGGCGTGCCAGACAGATGAACAGCGGTGCCATGAAGGCCTCCGGCGAGATCTATTGGTTTCTCCATGCCGATAGCCGGATCAGTGATGCCTTGGTGGAAGCCATTGTCGAGGCTGCAGGGCCGGGGATATTCTGGGGTCGTTTCGATGTCAGGCTGAGCGGCAGTCACCCGCTGTTCCGAATCATCGAACGCATGATGAATTGGCGATCCCGCCTCAGCGGTATCGCAACCGGGGATCAGGGTATCTTTGTGGATCGCCACCTGTTTACCCGGGTAGGTGGATTTCCCGAGCAGCCGCTGATGGAGGATGTAGAGATCAGCCGGCGTCTGAAGCGGATCGTACCTCCATTCAATCTGCCTGGTCCGCTTCTGACCTCGAGCCGGCGCTGGGAGTCTCACGGCATACTCCGCACCATCCTGCTGATGTGGATGTTGCGCCTCGCCTATTGGCTCGGGATAAGTCCGCGTCATCTCGCCAGACTCTATGCCCCGGGCACGGATTGAGCTCAGCATGCGCCAGTCAGCAATCCTGATCTTCGCCAGGGCGCCGATCGAAGGGTCTGTGAAGACACGCCTGATACCGGCTATTGGCGAAGAGGCGGCTACCAGGCTCTATACCGGGCTTCTGTTCCGCCTGGTCGATTGGATTTGTAAACAGACCCCCTATGGAGTGGAGCTCTGGATCACCCCGGACAGGGAACATCCGATTTGGTCGCAACTGACCCGCCAATACGATCTATCGATACATCGACAGCAGGGGCAGGATCTTGGTGAGCGCATGGGCAATGCAGCAGCGTCGGCGTTGGCACGCCATCGCCATGTGGTGCTTGTGGGGGTGGACTGCCCTGTATTGGCCGCGCAGCATCTGCATCAGGTCATAGACTGGTTGCGGGATGGAGATGACGCGGTGTTGGGTCCAGCCGAGGATGGTGGCTATGTACTGCTCGGTCTCAATCGTTACCACCGACGTCTTTTCGCGGGGCACAACTGGGGTAGTGGGGATGTAGCGGCCTCAACCAGAATGGCTCTTACGGAACTGGGTTGGCAATGGCGCGAGCTGCCTGAACTCTGGGATCTGGATAGGCCGCAGGATCTTGCGCGGTTGCAGCTGGAATCGCCGGGGTTATGTCAGTGGTAGCGGATGCCGCCTAAGCCTTACCCAATGACTTTGAGGTGGAGTTCGGTTTCGATTCGCCGCCGCGACCGTAGGTTTTGTCGCCTTGGCCGAGTCCCTTGAGGATCTCCAGCGTCTGTGAGACATGGCGTTGATTGAGTTGCACCGCGCCGCCATTGATCTCATTCTGCCTATGGCAAGCCTCGAGCAGGCCGGTGAAATGCTCCCAGGCCTGATGTAGCGGTTCACTCTCAATGCATCCGTGAATGAAGCGCTCGGTACCTTGCCTGTCGATGCTGAGTCCCTGCTGCTCCAGGAAACGGTTATGGGTGACGACAGCGGCCTCGACCCGCTGAAGCAGCGCCCTTTTCTCTTCCAGCAGATCCTCGAGGGCCTTAGCTGAGCCCTGTTGCAGCAGGGAGTACTCCTTGCGCAGCAGATCCTGCAGCTGCTGGGCCTGCGTTATCTCGTTATTGAGGATTGCATGAAAGGCCGATATGGCCTCGGTGGATCGGTTCATGGAGGTCAGGGTAGCGCAAGTTCCATCGCCAGCATCTTTTCCGCTGCGGTCTGGGGGTCGATGGTGAAGCTACCGGTTGCCAGCGCTTTCTGCACCGCTTCGACCTTTTGCCCGTCGACGATGGGCATCTGCGCGATGCGCGCCTCCAACTCCAACAGCTTGCCGGCGGAGCCGGTCATGTCAAAACGGTCTTTGCGGGTGGATGGGGTTGATGTGGCGGAGCGTTTACCCCCGGGCAGTCCCGAACGGGTAACCTGACCGCTGTCTCCCGTGCCTTTCAGGTTGCTGCTGGAGAGACTGTTGATTTCAACGGCCATGGCTAATCCTCTATTGCTCTTTATCTACTTTGAATATCGACTCAGGAGACGCTTACTTTAGCCTGCAGCTCCCCAGCCGGCGAGCTTGACGCCCTCGATATTGCATCTGGTTTTCATCCATGTTCAGTAATCAGTCTACTCTTACCAGACCCTCAGATACCACCCGGGCCTGCAGCTCTTTTTTCGATTTGACATTAACCACCGGTATCAGATCACCGGGATTGCCGTTTTTCATCGCCTTGCCCTGCATACGAACCTCGATCGCTCCCGTGGCTGCCAGAATAGTCACCTGCTCACCACGCTGGACGGTTTTCTGCACCACGAGCAGGGAGGGTGTGACGGCCTTGCCCCGCTGTAACCCGCGTTTCAATGTCCGGCCCACGACCTGGTCAATCGATTCATAGTAACCTCTGAGCAGTCGTGTGGTATCCGTGGTCTCCAGGATGATGTCTGCCCTGGAGATCGCCTGGCCTCGTGCAAGGTCACGGGTCGCCGTCACCACGGGTATTTCAAGCGCGATCCTGGCGGAGACATAGATGGACCAAGGCGCTGGACTCTCGCAACGCACACCCACTGAGGTACGTCCCATCTTGCTGCCTCCGGGGGGACTGAATGCCTGCAGCGGGGCATCGCACTGTTTCAATTTGAGACGATGGTCAAGCGGGGTGACGGCAACGCTTGCCTGGCTGTTTCCCTTGGCAACCGACTGCAGAAGATAGGTCTTGACAACCTCGACGATGGCGTCGTGGGAGTGGCTCTTCTCACTGCCGGCGTATCCGCTCACGACCGTGGTGAACAGAAGTAGGGCAAGCAGTGACTTGGCTATCGTATTGTGTGGATGCATGGCGTTAAAACTTTCTCAAGAACTGCCCAATAACATGCAATCGTCATGCCGGAAAACCGTCAGACTTCGATAAGTCCGGAAAGCATAATGCTCAGGGCGCTGACAGGTGTTGCGAATCAGCGGCTTATTTCGCCTTTTTACTCACCTCGCCGGTTATTCGCCTGCGCTTTTTTCAGTCTCCGGTGTAATCTTCGATTTCTCCGTGAATGAATGAGTTAGCTGGCTAAAGGTCACTCAGTTGAAGCCGCCATACTCTATGTAATAGGGCTTCTCAATCCATATGGGGTGTAAAAACCATGGCTAGCGTCCTCGACAGTGTCGATCTGCGAACCAAACTGGCTGGGCAGAATCGACTTGAATTGCTGCTTTTTCGCTTGCAGGGACGACAGATTTTTGGCATCAACGTCTTCAAGGTCAAAGAGGTCGTTCAGTGCCCCCATCTGACAGAATTGCCCGGTTCCCACCCGGTGATACGCGGTGTGGCCTCCCTCAGGGGCGTCAATATTCCGGTAATGGATCTGAGCAATGCCATCGGTGGTCCGCGGATGGAGAAGGCGACGGATTACTTCATCATCATAACCGAGTACAACCGTCGCCAGCTTGCCTTCCTGGTAGGCAACGTGGAACGTATCGTCAATACCCATTGGGAGGATATACTGCCCCCGCCGAATGCGTTGGGACACGGCAGTTACATGACCGCGGTCACCGAAATCGAGGGCCAGTTGGTCGAGATTATCGATGTCGAGAAGGTGCTCAGCGAGGTGCTGGGTGTCGATGAAGAGCTGAAGCAACCGGTGCAGGAGACCGGGGCCGACTTGAGCAAGCTGAAAATCATGGTGGTTGACGATTCGATGGTCGCCCGCAACCAGATCAAGAAGGTGTTACACGAGGTGGGCGTGGAGACGATTCTCGCGAAGGATGGCAGCGAGGCGTTGGAAATGCTGCTTAAGTGGTCGGAAGAGGGCAAGCCGAGTGAGTGGTTGGCAATGGTGATTTCCGATATCGAGATGCCGAAGATGGATGGCTACTCCCTGGTGACTGCGATAAGGGAAAATCCGAAATTGTCGGACCTTTATGTCATCCTGCACTCATCCTTGAGCGGTGTTTTCAACGAAAGCATGGTGAAAAAGGTGGGCGCCAACCATTTTCTCGCTAAGTTCATGCCGGATGAGCTGGTCAGTCGGGTTACTGAACGCCTGTTGCGGCTGGCAAAAGAGTAAAATCTGAAATTCATAACAAGCTAGAACAATCAAGTATGTACCATCGGTCAGCCACGATTACACCGGCGGAGTATGAGTCGTTCAAGACCTTTCTGCAGCAAGCTTGTGGGATCCTGCTCGGTAACGGTAAGGAGTACCTGGTCTCAAGCAGGCTGAACAAGATAATGCAGGAAGCCCAGGTAGAGTCGCTGGGTGCCTTGTTGAAACTGCTTCAATCCACCGCCAACTCGCGCCTCAAGGTAAAGGTCATCGACGCCATGACCACCAACGAGACCTTCTGGTTTCGGGATGTCGGCCACTATATCCTGCTCGAAGAGACGATCCTGCCCGACCTGAATCAACAGCGCGGCAGGCCGATACGTATCTGGTCGGCCGCCTGCTCAAGCGGGCAGGAGCCCTACAATATCAGTATGATTGCCGAGGAGTATCAACAGCTTAAGTCCACGGCCAGGCCCTTGCAGATTGTCGCTACCGATATCTCCAGCAAGATGCTGGAAGAGGCGCGCAAAGGTCTCTACTGTGGCCTTGCCGTGGAGAGAGGGCTCACCCAGGAGCAGAAAAAAAAGTTCTTTCTGCCAAAGGACCAATGCCTCGAGGTGAAGCCGGAGATCAAGCGTCGGGTCAGTTTCAACTCCTTGAATCTGACCAGCAGTTATCACGGCATGGGAAAGTTCGACGTGATCTTCTGCCGCAATGTGTTGATCTACTTCTCCAATGAACTGAAGAGAGACATCGTCGAGCGCATGGCCAATGCACTCAATCCTGGGGGCTACCTTTTTCTGGGCTCGACAGAGTCGATCAATCAACTGACCAACCGTTTCGAGATGAAGGTTGGGCATGGCGGGATCTCCTATCGCCTGAAATCGTAAACGGCAAAGCTTGCCGTGTTGCGGCAGCGGATTGCCGTAATCCACTCTCCAGTACCTCGACCGGGCTCCCCATGTAATGGGTGGTCATGCACCCCCAGCCGTTGCAACAGCGGGACTATCCACCATCAATCAGCCTCTGTGACTGGGTTGGCATGCTCCCTGCATTAATGCATTTGCAAGAGAAGCCTATGGAGCTATCGATGAACTTCGACGATCTGTTTGGAATACACGAAAGGGCGCTGGTGCTGAGATCAGAGCGGGCCGAAGTGCTCGCCGCAAATCTCGCCAATGCCGATACACCTGGCTACAAGGCCAGGGACTTCGATTTCAAAACGATGCTGAACAGTGAGATGAAGAGTTCCTCGCGGCTGATGACCACCGACAGTCGGCATATTCAACCTGAATCGGGTCCGGTGCCGCCGTCGCAACTGCTCTATCGCAACCCCAGTCAGCCCTCCCTGGACGGCAATACCGTGGATACCGAGCGGGAGCATGTGGAATTCAGTACCAACGCGGTTGAATACCAGGCAAGTCTCAGTTTTATAAACAGCAAGATCAGTGGCATACGCAAAGCGCTGAAGGGTGAATAAAGATGTCTCTATTCAAGATCTTTGATACCGCCGCAACGGGCATGAGCGCACAGAGTATGCGTCTCAACCTGGTCTCCAGCAACATGGCGAATGCCGATGCGGTGAGCAGCAGCATCGAACAGACCTATCGCGCCAGGCAGCCGGTATTCCAGACGATGCTTGATCAGACCAATCCCGATGCGGCATCGACGGGCGTGCGCATGGCGGGTGTGGTGGAAAGCCAGGCCCCGTTGATCCAGGAGTATGCACCGGAGCACCCCCTCGCCAATGAGGATGGTTATATCTTTCGTCCCAACGTGAATATGGTGGAGGAGATGGCGAATATGCTCTCTGCCTCACGTTCATATCAGGGCAATGTCGAGGTGGCCAATTCAGCCAAACAACTTTTGCTCGCCACGCTGCGTATGGGCCAGTAAGGAGATAGTCATGACAGCCATTTCAAGCGGTTACGAACTTTACGAAGATATCGGCCTTACCAATAACAGCCTCAATACCCAGGAGGAGCGAGGCAAGCTGGGGTTGGAGGAGTTCATGCACCTGTTGGTCACCGAACTGACCCACCAGGACCCCTTCAAACCCATGGAAAACTCCGAGATGGCGACCCAGGTCTCCCAGTTCGCAACAGTATCCGGGATCGATGACCTGAATAACTCCTTTAATGACCTACGCACCTCACTGACCTCCGACCAGGCCCTGCAGGCAGCGAACCTGGTTGGCCGCGAGGTACTGGTTGAGAGCAATATCGGCGCCCTGGCAATGGATCGGCCGCTACAGGGCAGCGTGGTGCTGCCAACCTCGGCAAGCAATTTGCGGGTGATGATCACCAGCCAGAGCGGGGAACTGGTGCGCGAGCTGGAACTCGGCACCCATGAGGCCGGAGATGTCGCCTTCAGCTGGGACGGCTATGACGATAGCGGCGTCTTCGTTGGTGACGGACGCTATCAGGTCAGCGCGATTGCAAATGTGGATGATGCCGAGATGGCGCCCACGGTTCTGGTCGCCGCAGAGGTGGAGAGCGTCAACCTGGGAGGCGCGGGTGGTATTCAACTCAACCTCAGCGGCCTCGGACAGATCACCATGAACCAGGTGGCCCAGATTCAATAGAACACCGGCTTCAATGCCCCGCGCATTGCCAGCCAATAGCGAAGAGACAGGAGAAAAGAGATGGCATTTCGTATTGCTCTGAGTGGATTGGATGCAGCATCCACCGATCTTGAAGTGACCGGGCACAATGTTGCCAACGCGAGTACCGTCGGCTTCAAAGAGTCGCGGGCCGAGTTTGCCGACATCTATGCCAATTCGATCAGCGATGTCAGCAGTTCTGTTCCGGGAAGGGGCGTGCGTGTAACCCGGGTCGCACAGCAGTTCGCCCAGGGCAGTACTGAATTCACCTCCAACAACCTCGATCTGGCGATCAACGGCGAGGGCTTCTTCGTCATGGAGGATGCCGCTGGTGATGTGACCTATACCCGCGCCGGCGCGTTCAGCGTGGACCGGGACGGCAATGTGGTCGATCATACGGGATCCAGGTTGCAGGTCTTTCCGCGCATCGGTACAACCGGAACCCTGTTCAATACCGGTGATACCACCGATCTGAACCTGCCGGTGGTCTCCGGGACGCCTCAGCCCACAACGAATGTAGACGCAACCCTCAATCTGAGCGCGGCAGAGACGCCACCCCTGGTTACCCTCGATCCCACATTGCCCACCTTCACCTTTCCTCCGGATCCGCTGAGTTACAACCACTCCACCGCGACCACGATCTATGACTCCCTGGGAACGGCCCATACCGCGACCATGTTCTACAGCAAAGTGGCGGATAACGAGTGGAACGTGTTTACCTTCGTGGACGGAACCAACGTCACCGTGGGCGGTAACGCCTTCGCCGATGTGCAGTTCACGCCGGCAGGCGTGCTCGATACCACCGTGGGTGATGTGGATGCCCTGGGCAATGTCGCCATCGATACCTTCAATCCGGGCGGTGGCGCGGCGGATATCACCACCCTGACATTCAACTATGGCTCCACCACGCAATACGGTTCCGGCTTTTCCGTCAACGAGTTGAGTCAGAACGGGTTTACTTCGGGTCGTCTGAGTGGTGTGGAAGTGGATGGCACCGGAGTGGTCTTCGCCCGTTTCACCAATGGCCAGTCGGAGCCGCTGGGCAAGGTCGCAATGGCCCGTTTCAGCAACAATCAGGGATTGCGCCAGATTGGCGATACCAGCTGGGCGGAATCCTTCGCCTCCGGTGATGTGCAGTTGGGTGAGGCCGGTACCAGCAGCTTTGGATTGATTCAGTCCGGCGCCCTCGAGAACTCCAATGTCGACCTCGCCGAACAGTTGGTCAATCTGATCACGGCTCAGCGTAACTTTCAGGCAAATGCTCAGGTAATCACCACCGCGGATGCCATCACCCAGACAGTCATAAATATCCGTTAAGAAGCTGGGTATCCGCCGCTTCGGCCCTCAGTGTACGGGGGGCAGGAGTGGCGGTTTTTTTTGGGGGGATTGTGAATTGGTTTGGTTCTTGCAGTGGTTATGTAAAGCATTAGTGCACAGTGATTGAAAAGAGAGGAGCAACCCATGGATCGCATGCTATACATCGCCATGAGCGGGGCAAAAGAGACCTTGATCGCCCAGGCCAGCAACTCCAACAACCTGGCCAATGTGAACACCCCGGGCTTCATGGAGGATCTCAATCAATTCCGCAGTATGCCGGTGTTCGGCCAGGGTTTTCCCACCCGTGTCTATGCATTGGATGAGCGCCCCAATATCAATTTCGATAAGGGCAGTATTCAATCAACCGGCAATCCTCTCGATCTTGCGATCAAGGGCGCGGGTTATTTCGCGGTACAGGCGGTTGACGGTTCCGAGGTCTATAGCCGGCGCGGCGACCTCAAGGTCGATGCCAATGGCCTGGTGACCAACGGCCAGGGTTTGCCGCTGATCGGCAATGGCGGGCCGATCGCCTTGCCGCCCTATGAACGTCTCGAGATCGCCCCGGATGGCACCATCACCATTCTCCCCGAAGGCGCCACCCCCGAGGCGTTGGCGATAATCGACCGTATCAAGATGGTCAATCCCCCAGCGGATCAGCTGATCAAAGGCGAGGACGGCCTGTTGCGTCTGCAGGATGGCGGCGAGGCTGATGCCGATGCCGCCACCGAGCTGGTCTCCGGCGCCATCGAAAGCAGCAATGTCAATGTGGCGGATAGCCTGGTCACCATGATCGAACTCGCCCGTAAATTCGAAATGCAGGTGAAGATGATGAAGACCGCCGAGGATCTGGACAACGCCTCGGCACGGCTCATGAGTATGAGCTGATGTTGGCAGGCAAATTGCAAATTACCAAGTTAGAGACGTTGCCCGGCAACGAATAACCAAGCAGTTTAATTAAGTTCGAGGAAGAGACTATGTACCCGGCACTCTGGATCGCAAAAACCGGATTGGACGCACAACAGACCAACATGGCGGTGATCTCCAACAATCTCTCCAATGTCAACACCACGGGATACAAGCGTGATCGTGCCGTGTTCAACGACCTGATCTATCAGAACATACGCCAGGTCGGTGCCCAGTCCTCGGAAAACACCGAGCTGCCCTCGGGTTTGATGGTCGGTACCGGGGTGCGGGTCGTGGCGACCCAAAAAGAGCATAGCCAAGGCAATATCGTGCAGACAGGTAATTCGTTGGACGTGGCGGTCCAGGGCAAGGGCTATTTTCAGGTCCTGCACCCGGACGGCAATATCGTCTACACCCGTGACGGTACCTTCAGCCTCACCGCCGACGGCAATATCGTGACCCCCAACGGTTATGAACTGCAGCCGGCAATGACCGTGCCGACCAATGCCATCAGCCTGACCATTGGCTCCGACGGCGTGGTCTCAGCGCTGGTCTCTGGCAACAGCACGCCAACCCAGATCGGCCAGATCGAACTTGCCTATTTCGTCAATCCACAAGGATTGGCGCCTATCGGCGACAATCTCTACCGCGAGACCAATGCCAGTGGCGGTGTCAACACCGCTATCCCCGGGACCGACAGTACCGGCACCTTAATCCAGGCCGCACTGGAGAGTTCCAACGTCAACGTGGTTGAAGAGTTGGTCAACATGATCGAGACCCAGCGTGCCTACGAGATGAATTCCAAGGCCATCTCGACTACCGACGAGATGCTCTCCTACGTTAATCAGCAACTCTGACAGGAGCGGGGCTGATGGATAGATTGCGCACCTTCTCACTGCTAACGATCATCATGCTGCCATTGCTGGCGGGATGCTATAAAACAACCCCGACCCGGGATGCCGCCTACGCCCCGATACGTCCGGTGATGCCGCTGCCTGCGCCCAAGGGCAACGGTTCGATCTATCAATCAGGTTACGAACAGGCCTGGTTCGAGGATATTCGCGCCCGGCGTGTCGGCGATCTGCTCACGGTGAACCTGGTGGAGAGTACCCAGGCGAACAAATCGGCAACCACCACGACCGCGAAGAGCACCAGCGCCAGCATCACCAATCCAACCCTGTTCGGCCAGTCGATGCAGTTCGATGTGCCCAACTTCGTGCCTATCCCCAACAGGCAGGATGTGGGTCTCGGTTTCAGTCTCGATTCGAGTCACGATTTCAGCGGCGACGGCAGCGCCACCCAGAGCAATGCCCTGAGCGGCAGTATCACGGTTTCGGTAATCGAGGTACTGCCCAACAATAATCTCTACGTGCGCGGCGAAAAGCGCATCGGCATCAACCAGGGTACCGAGTATGTGCGTCTCTCCGGCATCGTGCGCCCCAGGGACATCACCCCGGAAAACACCGTGGACTCCACCCGCATCGCCGATCCAACCATTACCTACGTGGGCGAAGGCGCGCTGGCTGATGCCAACTCCATGGGCTGGCTCGCCCGCTTCTTCAACAGCGTGCTCTCCCCCTTCTGAGGTCTCAAGCAATGAACGTCAACGTACACAGACTCCTGCTCACCTTAGCTATCCTCATGCTCTCGAGCCAGACCCTGTTGGCCGAACGGATCAAGGATCTGGCCGCGATCCAGGGTGTGCGCAGCAATCAACTGATCGGATACGGCCTGGTGGTGGGTCTCGACGGCACCGGCGATAAGGACACCGATTCACCCTATACCATCAACAGCTTGAAGAACATGCTCTCCCAGCTGGGTGTGCAGATACCTGCCGGTACCAATATCAAGCCGAAGAACGTCGCCGCTGTTATCGTCCACGGTGATCTGCCTCCCTTCAGCAAGCTGGGACAGAAGATCGATGTCACTGTCTCCTCCCTGGGCAATGCCAAAAGCCTGCGCGGCGGTACCCTGTTGATGACGCCGCTGAAAGGGGCTGACGGTAACAACTATGCACTGGCCCAGGGCAACCTGGTGGTGGGCGGACTCAGCGCGGAGGGTTCCGATGGCTCGAAGCTGACGGTGAATATCCCCAGTGCGGGGCGGATCCCCAATGGCGCCACGGTGGAGCGAGAAGTGCCCAACAACTTCAACCAGGCCCCGCTACTGACCCTCAATCTCCACGACGGTGACTTCACCACCGCGATGCGCGTGGCCGATTCGATCAATCTTGCCATTGGGCCAGGTACGGCGAAGGCCGTTGATGCCACTTCGATACGGGTCAATGCGCCCATCGATCCGGGACAGAAGGTCACCTTCATCTCGATGCTCGAGGAGTTGGAGGTCAAGCCCGGCACCACATCGGCAAAGGTGATCATCAACTCCCGCACCGGCACGGTGGTGATCAACAGTCAGGTGCGGGTCTATCCGGCGGCCGTCTCTCACGGCAATCTGGTTGTCAGCATCAGCGAGGAGACCGCGGTCTCCCAACCCGGACCCTTTGCCAGGGCCGGTGAGACCGCCGTGGTTCCCCAGAGTCAGGTAACGATCACCGAAGAGGGCAAGGATCACATGTTCCTCTTCAATCCTGGGGCATCCCTGGATGATGTGGTGCGTGCGGTCAACCAGGTGGGTGCCGCACCCAGCGATCTGGTGGCTATCCTCGAGGCGTTGAAAGAGGCCGGCGCCCTCAGGGCGGAGCTGATGGTGATCTGATGAATACCACGACCCCCGCCCTCTACCATGATTTTTCCGGGCTCGCGGACCTGAAGCGGCAGGCGAGGGAGGATCAGGGTGCGGCGGTGGAACAGGTGGCGCGTCAGTTTGAATCCCTGTTCGTGCAGATGATGGTGAAACAGATGCGCCAGGCCAGCTTTGGCGATGGTCTTTTCGAAAGCAGCCAGAGCCGCTTTGCCCGGGATATGTACGACCAGCAGCTTTCGGTCCATCTCTCGGAAAGGCAGGGTCTGGGTATGCTGCAGATGCTGCGCGGTCAGCTGGGCGTTGATGCGGCCGAAAAAGCGGCGCCGAACACCAGTCTCGAGAGCTACTGGCTAGCTCCCTCTCGACTCGCAAGACCCCAGTCGGCGAGCAGCGAGGAGCGCGATAAAGGGGTGATTGGGGATCGGCCGTCACACAAGATCGATTCACCGCAATCCTTTGTCGAGGCCCTCTGGCCGGCTGCCGACGAAGCGGCGAAGGCATTGGGACTCCCCACAGAGGCACTGCTTGCCCAGGCAGCCCTGGAGACAGGTTGGGGGGGGCATGTCATGGAGAGGACGGATGGCGGCAGCAGTCACAACCTGTTTGGTATCAAGGCAGACCAGCGCTGGGACGGCGATCGGGTGAGGCGGGAGACCCTGGAATATGAACAGGATGTGGCGGTTCGCCGGCGCGAGTATTTCCGCACTTATGCTTCTTACGAAGAGAGTTTCAGGGACTACGTGGCCTTTCTCAGAGAGAATCCACGCTACATGAACGCCCTGCAGAATACCCGGGATGCCGGGGAGTACTTCAAGGCGTTGCAGGATGCCGGGTACGCTACCGATCCCAATTATGCGCAAAAAATAGTACGCGTAATGCAGGGGCCGGAGATGCAGACCGCGCTGAGCCAATTTAAGGCTGGGGTCGAACAGTCGATACAGAGTGAAACAGAGGCGATTTAAGTGAGCATACTATCCATCGGTGTCTCGGGGCTGATTGCCAATCGGCACGCGCTCGACACCACTGGCCACAACATCTCGAATGTCAACACTGAAGGCTACAGCCGTCAGCGGATCGACTTCAACACCAGGGAACCCTTTCTCAGCCCTGCCGGCTATCTGGGTAGCGGGGTCGAGAGTTCGGAGATCCAGCGCCAATACGACAGCTTTATCGCCGGGCAGATGCGCACCAGCATGACTATCACCTCCGAATTGCGGGCCTACTATGAAGGGGCCCAGCGACTCGACAATCTGGTGGCGGACCCGGATGCGGGTATCCAGCCGACCATCCAGAACTTCTTCGACGCCCTGCAGGGGCTGGCTGACGATCCCACCTCGATACCTGCCCGTCAGATGGTATTGACCGAGGCGGAATCGATGGTCGACCGTTTCCACTATTTTGACCGGCAGTTCGCCGACACCCGTACCCGAATGAATGGCCAGATCGGCTTCAATGTGGGTGAAATCAATCGCCTTGCGCAGAACATTGCCGACATCAATGCGGATATCAAGCTCGCCTACGGCAGTACCCCGAATGATCTCCTGGACAAGCGCGACCAGTTGGTCAATGAACTCTCCGAACTGGTGGATATACAGGTCCTGCAACAGACCGATGGTGCCTATAACGTCTTCGTCGGCAAGGGTCAGCCTCTGGTGATGGATACCACGGCCGCCACGCTCGGTACACAGCCTTCCAGTCTCGACCCCAGCCATCTGGAGATCACCTTCAACTACTCCTTCGGCACCCAGATCATCACCGACCAGATCAGTGGCGGCACCATTGGCGGCATGCTCAACTTTCGCAGCGAAATCCTCGATCCCACCCAGGACAGGGTAGGCTTGGTCGCCCTTGGGATGGCGCAACAGCTCAACAGCCAGCATCAGCTAGGTCTCGATCTGGACGGCCTGGTCGGTACCGCGCTCTTCAGTAGCAGTTCGGTGGGGGTGTTGTCACAGCCCGGCAACGGCAGCTCGATCACCGTCGATTACGCTAATGTGGCTGACCTGACCGGTAACAGCTACGAGTTGACCTACGACGGGGCCGATTTCATCCTCCAGGACCTGGTTTCAGGTGCGACCCAGACCCTGGCTGCAGGGTCCAACATCGTCGACGGCCTCGATATCAATATCAATGCCGTCGGTGCCACAACCGGGGACAGTTTCCTGATTCAGCCCACGCGCAGCGCCTCCCTGGATATCGGACTCCTGATCAATGACGTGAGGAGGCTGGCTGCCGCCGGACCCCTGCAAGTACAACCCGCTGTCGACGCTAACGGCAATCCCCTGAACGGCGGCGACGCCCGGGTCACCCAACCGGCGAACAGTTCAATGACTGGGTTACCCCTTGCGCTTGGTGATATCCAGCTGGTCTATGACGACCAGGGCGGCCCGACCAGCGGCTTCGAGGTCTACTATCCGGGATCGGTGCCCGGTGTCGATCCGTTTGACGACTTCATCGTCTACGACAACCTCGATCCCACCGCGATCGCCGGAACCCAGGTCCCGAGTGCACAGTTTCCCGCCTATGGCGGCATCAGTTTCACAATCTCCGGTACCCCGGCGGATGGCGACAGTTTCACCATCAGCAACAATAGCAACGGTAGCAGTGACAACCGTAACGCCCTCTCCCTGGAGAATCTGCAGAACCAGAATCTACTGCTGGGTGGAACGTCGACCTTCGATGCGACCTATATCCAGATGGTATCGGATGTAGGGTCGAAGACACGCCACTCGGAGCTGAACCTGGGGGCCCAGGAGAGTCTCCTGGAGCGCGCTAAGGAGGCGATGGCGGAGACATCGGGTGTCAACCTGGACGAAGAGGCGGCCAAGCTTATTCAGTTCCAGCAGGCCTATCAGGCGTCGGCCCAGGTTATCTCGGTGGCCAGCACCCTTTTCGACACCCTGTTGGGCGCGGTCAGGAGATAATGGCATGAATAGAATTTCCACCTCCATGTTGTTCGACCGGGGAATCAGTAGCATGCTTGAGCGCCAGTCTGACGTGAGCAGGGCGCAGTTGCAGATCTCCACCGGTAAACGCATCCTCACACCCAAGGATGACCCGCCAGGGGCAGCCTATCTGCTCGACCTCAGGACCTCGATCACACAGGTTGAGCAGTACCAGGACAATGGTGTCAGGGCGCAGGCCCGGCTGGAACTGCAGGAGGCTGCGCTGAAGGGTGTGGATGACCTGATGCCGCGGGTCATGGAGTTGGCCATTCAGGGTCAGAGCGATACCTACTCGGCGGCGGCACGTCAGGCCATCGCCCAGGAGCTGCGCCAGATCAACGATGAGCTGATGGCCCTGGCCAATACCCGGGACAGCGACGGCGAGTATATCTTCGCCGGCTATGATGCCGATGCCATTCCATTCAGCAATCCCGCGGACGGTGTATTCGCCTATGGCGGCGATATGGGTTCCAGGAGCCTGCGCATATCCGCGACCCGTCAGGTGCAGGACCGGGAAAACGGCTTCGATGTATTCATGAACGTAGATACCGCCGCAGGGGGGCGGCGCAATATCTTCGAAACCGTGCATGGCATCATCGCGGGGATGGAGGCCGATGCCCCCAACAGCGCCTTTATGGATGATCTGCAGCTGGCCCAGGAACATATCGTTTCGGTGAGGGCACGGGGCGGCGCCCGCCTCAATACCATCGATGAGCAGCGCAACGTCAATGAGGACTTCATCCTGACCATGAAGTCGGCGCTCTCCGAGACCGAAGACCTGGATATAGTGGAAGCGATCAGTCGCTTCGAACAGGACATGATTGCGTTGCAGGCGGCACAGCAGACCTTCAACATGGTACAGGGCCTCTCCCTCTTCAACTATCTCTGATGCCCATACGGCCTGGGGCGTTGGTTTGTGCCTTCTGGCCTCAGCACCGTCTTTTCACGGATTCCCATAACCCTTGGCCGGGCACACTGCAGTCACCATCTTGGCTGACGGCAGGGCGATGGCGCTGGTGCGGAAATCCTCGGGAAGCTAAGGCATAGGATCTGGATTCCCTCCGCAACGATTTGGTTGAGGCGAGAAAATCGTAGCCTAAACAATAAGTAACGTCGGCACTCTGTACAAAGCTTCCGACCGTCTGAGATGTGAATTGGGTTAAAGTTCCGGCATATGGCGCCGCTACAAATACCGGAGGCGGTAAATACCAAATTTGTTGGTATATCCGCTAAATGCAAACAACCGGCGATTGAGCGCTTACCATAGATGCCGTCGCCGGTTAGACAGAGGAATTAATCATGCCTGTCACAGTTAACACTAATGTCTACTCTCTTGCGGCACAGAAAAACCTAACCCGCACCCAATCCAGCCTCGAAACCGCCGTACAGCGCCTGTCTTCAGGTCTGCGCATCAACATGGCGAAAGACGACGCAGCCGGCCTGGCTATCGCCCAGTTGCAGACCGGTCAGGCTCGTGGCATGACCGTTGCGCAGCGTAACATCGCAGACGGCATCTCCTATCTGAACGTCGCAGACGCAACCCTGCAGACTGTCAGTGACATGATGCAGCGTCAGCGTGAACTCGCCGTGCAATACAGCAGTGGACTCTACACGGCAGCCCAACAGGGCTACATGACGACTGAGTTCACCGCCCTGGCCACCGAGATCACCGCTGCCATGGCTCGCGCCACCTTCAACGGCACCGCAGTATTCGGTGGCGGTGGTGCGATACAGGTCGGCGCCAACGCCGGTCAGACCATCGCCATAACTGCCAACACTATCTCTGCTTCCGCAGCCATTACCGATATCGCATCGGTGGATACAGACCTAAATGCCGTTGCCGCTGAATTGGCGAACGTAGGTAGTCTGCAGAGCCGCTTGGATTCAGCCACCCGTGTGGCAGCTGCCATCGAAGAGGCGCAATATGCAGCCGCCGGCCGGGTCATGGACGCGGACTTCGCCCGTGAAACAGCCAGACTGACAAGCGCGCAGGTCGTACAGCAGGCAGGTGTTGCCGCCCTGGCGCAGGCCAACTCACTGCCACAGTTGGCACTGGGACTTCTCAGTTAATACCGGTCCTGGGGGGCGACTAAGCCCCCCATGAATTAATGGGATGAATTGGATAGGGTATTATCATGCCAAACGTAATAAACAATTTGGCAACTGAGTATGCCTATAAACGCGATGTCTCCAAAACCGAGTCAAGCCACACCACGCGCGTAACGGCCCCGGCGGCAGAAGCGGCCAAAGAGCGGGAAGCGAAGGCGGTACAGCCGCCTGCGGTCGTCGACAATAAAGCGTTGGCGCTAAACGTCGAAAATCTGGCACAAATGGTTCGCCGGGACCTCGAGTTCAGTATCGATGAGAATACGGGCACCCAGGTTTTACGGGTGATCGATTCCGAAACTGGCGAATTGGTCAGGCAGGTTCCACCGGAACAGATCTTGCATATTATTTCTCAAATCGAAGAGATGAACGAGCAGATCCTTCCGGGGGTATTATTGGATGACCGAGTATAATTGTAAGCATACTGAGAACAGCGGCGAGGCATAGCGAGTCATGGCTATTGGTTTCTCTGGCATAGGCGCTGGGGCCGATTGGAACTCGATTATCAATCAGTTGGTAGCGATTGAGAGTCAGCCCCTCAACACACTGCGTGCGCGGGAAGCGAAGATCGAACAGCAGATCAGCGATTACGGCTTGATCAAGAGTGCTATCGATACCTTCAAATCCACCGTGGAGCGGTTGACCACTGCGACCGGCCTTGCCGTTTTCTCAACCACTTCGTCAGATGACTCCGTGTTGACCGTGAGTACCGACGAAAACGCAGCGGTGTCGAGTTACGACATCGTTGTCGACCATCTGGCGAGCGGTGATAAATTGGCCTCCTCGGCCTACACAGACAGCGACACCGCTGTCGGCACGGGAACCCTGTCGATCACCGTCGACGGGTCGACCATGAATCTGACCGTCGATGGCAGCAACAACACCCTGGCGGGTCTGCGCGATGCCATCAACAGTGCCACAGACAATCCGGGTGTCTCTGCCACAATACTCAATGAGAGCGGCGGCAGCCGACTGATCCTGACCAGCCGGGATACCGGCGCGGCGAACGCCATCTCAGTCAGTTTTACCGACAGTGACGGCAGTCATAGCAATGAAACCGGTCTCTCCAGGCTTTTCTATATCGGTGTTGGTGGCGATGGCCTGGCGGAGCAGGTGGAGACGGCCCAGGACGCCTTGCTCTATATCGATGGTTTTACCGTCAATAGCGCAACGAATTCGGTGACCGGGGCCATTTCAGGGGTGACTTTGGAACTCGTGGCGGCGGGTAGTGCCTCGATCGGTATCACCCGCGACAACACCGCCATAGAGGAGAGGATCCAGGAACTCGTCGATGCCTACAACACAGTCATGGATGAGTTTGATGCCATGGAGGTGAGCTCCCTGGGGCGTGACAGCAGCCTGCGCAGGATGCGTCAGGGCTTCGTCGATATCCTCAACCAGACGGCTACCGTGGATGCGGCTCCCGCTTACCTTTTCGAGATCGGCATCACCCGGGATAGAGAAGGTGTAATCTCCCTTGATAGCAGTGAACTTGCGGACGCGCTGATTAACGATTTCGATCGGGTTTCGCAGATTTTGACCGATGCAACAACGGGATTTGCGAACCGTTTCCATAACTATGCCGATCTGTTACTCGACACCGGCGGGGTTATCGATGCCAAGGATGAGAGTTTGAATAGTCAAATGGATACTCTGCAGAATCAGATCGAGAGGCAGGAACTCCATTTGGTTTCCTATGAGAAGATGCTGGTCGCGCAATTTACAGCATTGGATCAGACCGTTGCTATACTGCAAAGTACGAGCAGCTTCCTCACCAGCCAGCTCTCCTCTATCCAGAGCAGCTGATACTGGGCAACAATGGCTTAACACTGATGGCTTGAAGGTCTAATAATGGTAAGTAACTCAGCAATAAACAGTTATCGTCAAGCAGCTTCATCTGAAGCCATGTACGCCACCCCCTTCCGTCTGGTGCAGATGCTGATGACGGGCGCCCTGGACGGCATCTCCAATGCCAAAGGATCAATACAGAGGAAGGAGCATGAGGCGAGGCATAATGAGATCAACTGGATCATATCCGTTATCGACGCACTCCGCGGCGCCCTCGATTTTGAACAGGGTGGTGAGATCGCCAATAATCTCGACATGCTCTACGACTACATGATCCGTCGTCTTTTCGAGGCCAATATACACCAGGATATCGAAGCCCTTGATGAAGTGGCATCGCTTCTCAAGGAGATCAAAACCGCTTGGGACGCCATGCCGGATGCCATTCAGAACGCCAGCAGCATCAAGGATGTGGTGAAAAATCCCTGATCTCCCTAACGGCACTCAATCCCTCCAGGAGCCCCTCGTGTCTCAGCTCGAGCAGAAGCTTAACCAAGCGTTGGAGTTGAGCCACGACATCTTGCGCCTGGCCGGGGAGAAGCAGTGGTCTGAACTGCAACAGCTGGACCGTAGTCGGATGCAGCTCCTGGAGTCGATCTTCAACGATTCCGAATTAGTCAGGGACGAGGCATTCGAGGAGCAGCTGGCGCAGATCCTGGCGCTCAACGATCGGACTGTGACAATCTGCGAAGAGGCCAGGGACACGGTCATGGAGGACGGCAGACGACTGAAAATTGGAAAAGCGGCGATCCAGGCCTATAGGAAACAGGCGCAGGACTGAATTCACCCCTGGCCAGATCTTGTCATCGGCATCAGCCAAGAATCAGTTCGATGACAATCTTGCTGCCGAAATAGGCCAGCATCAATACCACAAAGCCGCTGAGGGTCCAGGTCAGGGCCATCTGTCCCCGCCATCCAAAGCGATAACGCCCCCAGAGCAGGGTGCCGAAAACGAACCAGGCAATAATCGAAAGCACGGTCTTGTGGGCAAGCCGTTGTTCGAACATATTCTCCAGAAAGGCGAATCCCGAGAGCAGGGCCAGGCTCAAGAGGACGAAGCCCACGGCAATCATCTCGAAGAGCAGGCTCTCCATGGTCTGCAGCGGTGGCAGGGCGCGGATGAATCCCCCCGGATGGCGCTGGCGCAGGTGGTGGTCCTGAATGGCTAGCAGCACAGCCTGCACACTGGCCAGGGTAAATAGGCTGTAGGCAAGCATTGAGACCAGGATGTGCAGGGTCAAGCCGCTGGATACCTCGTCGGTGATGAAGTGGACTGTCTGATAGCGGTTCTCCAGGTAGAGGGCGATCGCGGCGATCGGCATGATTACTATACCCAGGTTTTCCACCGGCTTGCTGATGCTGGAGACCAACAGCAGAAGGGTGATGGTCCAGGCGATCAGCGACAGGGCATTGAAGACACCCATGTTGATGCCGGAGGACGAGATCAGGTTTTGATAGAGTGGGAGGGCGTGCAGCGCCACGCCAAGAAAACCTAGGGCCAGTCCCAGGGCGCGGGGAAGCTTCGCCCCGTCCTGGTTGCTGAACAGCCGAAAAGCAAGGGTCGAGCCGGCGGCAAGGTAGGCGGCGATGGCGAGAGTGACGATCACAATCCTCTGAATCCTTGGTAGATGCTAATCAGTCGCGATATTCGCATATTTTCAGGTCGCTGTGAAAGTAATGGCGAGGATTTCCAAGTGACTGTTATACTATTCCCCACTCGAAGGTTAACGGTGAAACATTGATCCGGCCTCCACTCACGGATATCCCCTCTCTTCGCTGCAGACAACACCCACCAGGAAAGCCATGTTTGACAATCTGACTCAACGACTGGGCAAGGTCCTAACCAATCTACGCGGCCAGGGCCGACTCTCGGAAGAAAACGTCAAGGAGACCATGCGCGAGGTGCGGATGGCGTTGTTGGAGGCGGACGTTGCCCTGCCGGTGGTGCGTGAGTTCATCGACCAGGTGAAAAAGAAGGCGATGGGCGAAGAGGTGATGAAGAGCCTTACCCCCGGCCAAACCCTGATCAAGATCGTCAACGACGAATTGATCGCTGTGATGGGTGAGGCCAACGAGGCCTTGGATCTGGCTGCACAGCCGCCTGCGGTGATCCTGATGGCCGGACTGCAGGGTTCGGGTAAGACCACCAGCGTCGCCAAGCTGGGGCGTTGGCTGCTGCAGAACGGAAAAAAGAAGGTGTCGGTGGTCAGCTGCGACGTCTACCGGCCGGCGGCTATCGACCAGTTGCAGACCCTGGCCCGGGATGTGGGGGTAGACTTCATCCCCAGCTCCGGTGATGAAAGGCCGCTGACCATAGCCGACAGGGCGCTCAAGGAGGCGGCCAAGGGATTTGCCGAGGTACTGATCGTAGATACCGCCGGCAGACTCCATGTGGATGAGGAGATGATGGGGGAGATCAAGCAACTCCACCAGGCCCTCGGTCCAGTGGAGACCCTGTTCGTGGTCGACAGTATGACCGGACAGGATGCAGCGAACACCGCCAAGGCCTTCAACGACGCCCTGCCGTTAACCGGGGTGATACTGACCAAGGCGGACGGTGATGCCCGGGGTGGGGCGGCGTTGTCGATACGTCAGATCACCGGCAAACCGATCAAGTTTATCGGTGTCGGCGAGAAGACCGATGCCCTTGAACCCTTCCATCCCGATCGTATCGCCTCGCGCATCCTGGGGATGGGTGATGTCCTTACCCTGGTGGAGGAGGTGAGTCGCAAGGTCGATCAGGATAAAGCGGCCAAGTTGGCGAAAAAGCTACAAAAAGGGAAGGGATTCGATCTGGACGATTTCAGGGAACAGATGCTGCAGATGGCCAACATGGGCGGCATGAGCGGCCTGTTGGACAAGTTGCCGGGTATGGGAGAGATCCCTGACCATGTGAAGAGTCAGGTCAACGACAAGGAGGTAGGCAGGCTGATCGCGATTATCAACTCAATGACTCCCCATGAACGCGCCTTTCCCGCGGTCATCAAAGGGTCCCGCAAACGGCGCATCGCCGCCGGTTCAGGCACCCAGGTGCAGGATGTGAACAAACTTCTCAAGCAGTTCATGCAGATGCAGAAGATGATGAAAAAGATGAAGGGCGGAGGCATGAAGAAAATGATGCGGAGTATGGCGGGACGGTTTCCGGGCGGGGGAATGCCGGGCGGCGGCGGTGGCTTTCCGTTCTAATGTAAGGCTATGAATTGGTTGTGATTATTTATTTATAAATTTAGAAATGAGGTGTACGCTGCGCCCCTGTTCCCGACAAATAGGCACTGCGCGAAGCACACTCCGTTGATTCAGCATAAAAAATTCCCAATTCAAAATTAGATTCTTCTTCACTTCGTCTCAAAGTTGGTTATAATACGCCGTTTCCCGCCGGCAGGTTCCGGTGTGTTAGCGAATTTCTAAGGATACATCATGGTAACCATACGCCTATCAAGAACGGGCGCGAAAAAGCGACCCTTTTACCACATTGTGGTGACCGACAGTCGCAATGCGCGCGATGGTCGGTATATCGAAAGACTCGGATTCTTCAATCCCATCGCGGTTGGCGGCGAAGAGGGGCTGCGTATCGACCAGGCACGTGTAGAGCACTGGATCTCAAAGGGTGCGAAGCCGAGCGAGCGGGTGGCGACGCTGCTCAAGCAGGCGGCCAAACAGGCAGCCTGAAAACTGCATCCCGTCCCGGGTGAGAGCCTCGCGGAGGGACGGAAACGATGCCACAGGATGAGTTGATAATAATGGGCCGGGTTTCTGGCCTGTTTGGTGTCAGGGGATGGCTCAAGGTCTACTCCCATACCTCGCCGAAAGAGGGAATCACCCGCTACAAGGAATGGTATCTCAGGCAGGCCGGGGATTGGCGGCGTTATCGGGTGGTCACCGGCCATCGTCAAGGAAGAGGGGTCGTCGCACAGCTGCAGGGGATCGACGACCGGGACCTTGCCGCACCACTGGTGAACTGCGAGATTGCTGTTCAGCGAGAGCAGCTGCCGGCGCTGCAGTCCGGCGAATACTATTGGACCGACCTGCAGGGACTGCGGGTGGTGAACCTCGAGGGTGTTGAACTCGGGGTGGTCTCACACCTCTTCGAGACCGGAGCCAACGATGTGTTGGTTGTGCGTGGTGAGCGCGAACGGCTGATACCCTATACCCGGGGCTTGGCCATACGGGAGGTCGACCTGGAACGGGAGCGGATTCTCGTCGACTGGGATCCGGAGTTCTGATGCGCTTCGACCTGGTAACGCTGATGCCGGCCATGTTTAACGCCCTGACCAAGGAGGGCGTGGTGGCAAGGGCGATCGCACGTCGCCTGGCAGAGATTGAACTCTGGAATCCGCGGGACTATACAAAGGATGTACATCGTACCGTGGATGATCGCCCCTATGGCGGCGGACCGGGCATGGTGATGAAGTACCAACCGCTGCAGCAGGCGATCGAGTCGGCGCTGAAAGCCTCGCCGGAGGCACGGGTTATCTACCTGAGCCCGCAAGGCGAGAGGTTCGATCAGCGACGGGCAAAAGCGGTTGCCGAGGCGCGACAGCCCTTGCTGTTGATAGCGGGTCGCTATGAAGGCGTCGATGAGCGCATCATTGAGCGTTATGTTGACGAGGAGTGGTCAATCGGCGATTACGTATTGAGCGGCGGCGAGTTGGCCGCGATGGTGGTTTTGGATGCGGTGATACGGCTGATTCCGGGTACCCTGGGGGATGCCGATTCCGCACAACAGGATTCATTCATGGATGGGTTGCTGGACTGTCCGCACTATACCCGTCCGGTGGAGATCGATGGCATGTCGGTACCGCCTGTACTGCAGGGCGGCAACCACGATGCCATACGTTGCTGGCGATTGCAGCAGGCGCTGAAGCGCACCCTGGAGAGACGTCCCGATCTGTTGCGGGACCGCAGGATGTCAGCGGATGAAGAGAAGTTATTAGCAGAAATCATTGCTGCGTCGGGAGACGCGGAGCAGACACAGGAGCAATAGACCATGAGTAATATCATCGCAGATCTCGAAGCCGAACAGATGGGTCGCGAAGTCCCCGATTTTGGCCCCGGTGATACCGTTGTGGTTCAGGTTAGGGTTAAGGAGGGGCAGCGCGAGCGTCTTCAGGCCTTCGAAGGTATCGTCATCGCGAAGCGTAACCGCGGGCTCAATTCCGCATTCACCGTGCGCAAGATTTCTCACGGTGAGGGTGTTGAGCGTGTGTTTCAGACCTATAGTCCCACCGTTGCCTCCATCAAGGTGACTCGGCGTGGCGATGTGCGCCGGGCGAAGCTCTACTATCTGCGCGGCCGCACGGGCAAAGCCGCGCGGATCAAAGAGAAGATCTAAAGCTTCAACCTGTTCACCGGTTGTTGAGAGAGCCGCTCTGTTGTGGGACAGAGCGGCTTTTTTATTGATGTAGGGTGCGACTTGCCGCACCATCAAATGCGCTTGAGCTGCAGAGTGCATTCCTGCGCTTGAGCGCATAACGTTTTACCCTGTAAAGTTGCCCGCTATCGGTGCGGCAAGCCGCACCCTACAGGTCGATCACCACCTGTTTTATGCTGCTGTCGTCAGGCGAAGTGGTGATGCTGAAGTAGAGCGACTTCATCAGATCGAGCATCTTGAAGTTGTTGCTCAACACCTCGCCCTCCATCTTGTCCAGGCCGCGGTCGCGGGCAACCTCCATCAGCTGATGCATGAGCTTGTGACCTATACCCTGGCGTTGCCATTGGTCGGATACCACCAGGGCAAATTCACAGCTCTTCTTGTCGGGGTTGGTCACATAGCGGGCCACGCCCAGTTCGATCTCGTGATCGCCCTCCTCGGTGACTGCGATCAGTGCCATCTCGTTGTGGTAGTCGATCTGGGTGAAGCGGGTCAGCATCTCCGGGGTCAACTCCTGGATCGAGCTCATGAAGCGGAAGTACTTGGCCTCGTCGGAGAGCTGGCGGGTGAAGTTCTGTTCCAGGTCGGCATCCTCCGGACGAATCGGCCTGATCACGATGTTGGTGCCGTTGGGCAGCTGGGCACGGTTGATCAGGTTGACCGGATAAGGGTGTATGGCCAGGTGGTTATAGGGATCGGTGGATGGGCGTGGGAAATCGACCCGGATACGCGCATCCACAGCCACCGCAGCCGTATCGTCGACAATCAATGGATTGATGTCCATCTCCTGAATCCACGGGAGTTCGCAAGCCATGGTCGAGACCCGCAGCAGTACATCGATCAGGGCCTCGCGGTTGGCGGGGGGCATGTGGCGGAACTGGCCCAACAGCTTTGCCGCCTTGGTACGGTCGATCAGGTCGCTGGCAAGGCGGCGGTTTAGCGGTGGCAGGGCAATCGCAGAATCACCCATCACCTCAACTGCGGTGCCGCCGCTGCCGAAGCTGATCACCGGGCCGAAGACCGGATCCCTGACTATGCCGATGAGCAGCTCGCGGCCATTCGGGCTCTGGTACATCTGCTCAACGGTGACGCCCTCGATTTTGGCCTCGGGGCGGGTCTCCTTGACCTGCTCGATCAGGTCCCGGTAGGTACTGCGCACGACCTGGGCATTGCTGATATTGAGACGTATGCCGCCGGCATCGGATTTATGGGAGATATCGGGTGAGTAGATCTTCATCGCGACCGGGAAGCCGATCGATTCAGCCAGGATCAACGCCTCGTTGGCAGAACGCGCGATTCCGTTACGTACCGCATGGATACGGAATGCGCCGAGCAGGGCGAAAGATTCGGGTTCGCTCAACACCTTGCGCTGCTCCGACAGCGCACTCTCGATAATCAGCCTGGCGCCTTCCGTGTCGGGTTCGATATGTCGCCGCGAACTCTTTGCCGGTGTCTGTAGCAACAGGCGTTGATTTTTCTGATAGGAAGAGAGATAGGAGAAGGCATCGACGGCATTTTCCAGGGTGCGGAAAGTGGGTAGTTTGGCGTTGTTGAAGAGTTTGCGTGCACTCTCCACCTGGGTTCCGCCCATCCAGCTTGTAAGGATCGGTTTTTTGTGGTGATCCGCAAGACCGATTAGCGCCTTCGCCACCTCTTCCGGTTCGGTCATCGCCTGGGGGGTGAGGATGACGATGGTTCCATCCACACCGGGATCGTTGAGGCAGCTATCGACTGCAGCGCGATAGCGCTCCGGCGGTGCGTCACCGATGATGTCGACGGGATTGCCGTGGGACCAGACATCCGGCAGGTCCTGGTTCAGCTTTTTTACGGTCTCATCGTTGAATTCCGCGAGCTCGATATTCAGGTCGGAGGCGCGATCGGCGGCCATTACTCCAGGGCCGCCACCGTTGGTTATGATCGCCAGTCTGTCGCCATAGACCCGATAGCGGGAAGAGAGCGCCTTGGCTGCGGAAAATAGCTGGGAGATTGTCTCCACCCGCAATACGCCCGATCGGGATAGCGCGGCGGCAAAGGTTTCGTCACTGCCGACCAGGGCACCGGTGTGCGACATCGAGGCCTCCGCTCCCGCCGCATGACGTCCAACCTTGAGTACGATCACGGGTTTGATTCGCGATGCTGCCCTTAATCCGCTCATAAAGCGACGTGCGTTCTTTATCCCCTCCACGTAGAGCAGGATGCTGTCGGTCATGGGATCGGATACCAGGTAGTCGAGGTAGTCGCCGAAATCGAGATCGGCGGCTATACCGGTGGAAATCACAGTCGAGAAACCTATGTCATTGACCTCGGCCCAATCGAGAATGGCGGTGCAGATTGCGCCGGACTGGGAGACCAGCGCCAGATTGCCCGCAACCGCATTGTTGTTGCCGAAGGTGATGTTGATACCCCTGTCGGGCCGAATCAACCCGAGGCAATTGGGGCCGATGAAGCGTATGCCGTACTCCTTCGCAAGCTCCACGGTCTTGTCTTCCAGGCGGCGTCCCGCTACACCGGTTTCACGGAAACCGGCGGATAGAACTATCATCGCCTTGACACCATGTTCACCGCAGGCCTGCACAATCGCCGGTATCGTTTGTGCCGGGGTGGCGACGACCGCCAAGTCAACGCTCTTGCCCACCGCTTCGATCGACTTGTAGGCCTTCACACCCTGAACCTTGTCGTGCTTGAGATTGATGGGATATATCTCACCCTTGAATCCCGCAGATTTGAGATTTCTGAATACCACTTCTCCCACCGAATTTTTCCTGTCGCTGGCGCCGAACATGGCGATGCTCTTGGGGGAGAAGAGAGGTGTTAAGTAGTGTGATTGCATGATCTACAGCCTAGTGAACTTGGTAAGATGATTATGGAGTATGATGTCCCTGGATACTCAATTAAGGCACAGTCTGGACTTCTTACAACGGCGCTGAAGAAGTGATCTCGAGTTCACTCTTCGTTAGCGGCAAACAGGCTTGAATTTTAACTTTTTGTAGTGACAATTTCTTTAACTAAGTTACGCATTTTAAATGATTTATAGTTTGTATTACTTTGATAAATAGAAGCTTTTTAAAGAGGGGGTCGGAGTGTGAAGACCGCTTATATAACTCATCCCGCTTGCCTGCTGCACGACACCGGGGTCGGGCATCCTGAAAACGCTGCGCGTCTGCAGGTGATCGATGACAGATTGATGGCTGCGCAGCTGTATGATTTCCTACGTCACTACGATGCGCCGGAGGTAACAAGAGAGCAGTTGTTGCGTTGTCATGACGAGGCCTACCTCAATCAGGTCGAGAAGTTGATGCCGCAAAGCGGGCATGCTCACCTGGATCCGGATACCGTTGTCAGTCCACAGAGCCTGCAGGCTGCGAAAAGGGCCGCCGGCGCGGTCATCAAGGCCGTCGACCTGATTATGCAGGAGGGGCTTTCGAACGCCTTTTGCAGTGTAAGACCGCCAGGCCATCATGCGGAACGAATGCGTACCATGGGTTTTTGTGTATACGGCAATGCCTCCATAGGCGCCGCGCATGCGATGGAGGTCTACGGTCTCGAGCGTGTTGCCATCCTCGATTTCGATGTTCATCACGGCAATGGTAGCGAAGATATCTTTCGCCACGACAGGCGGGTGATCGTCTGTTCCACTTTTCAACACCCCTTCTATCCCTATACCGCCATCGAAGAGAGCCCTGACCATATTATCTGCGCCCCCCTGCAGGCAACCGCAAAAAGCACTGAATTCCGCCAGGCGGTCAAGGATCACTGGCTACCGGCACTGAATCACTTCAAACCGCAGATGCTCTTTGTCTCAGCAGGGTTCGATGCCCATATCGAAGATGACATGTCGGGGGTAAGCCTGACGGAGGTGGACTATCGCTGGGTTACGGAGCAGATCAAGGCCGTGGCGGAGAGCCACGCCGAAGGCAGGGTCGTTTCGGTCCTTGAAGGTGGTTACGAGCCCCACGCTCTGGCACGCAGTGTCGAGGCCCACATCCGGGTGTTGATGGATTTGCATTGAGCAAGTGCCTGCAAATAAACGCTGATGAACGCAAATGTTCTCAGCCTACTGTCTATGTTGTGATGACTCTGCCAAAATCATCGAATCGTTTGTACATATCTGTCTGTCTTGATATCGATACCATGCAGAAGTGTGGGATCGGAAAACGAGAAGAATGTATTTTTAAACCACGCTCATCTGCGGACTTGTAATATGGCCTTCAGCTACTATTGGCACGACTACGAGACCTGGGGTACCGATCCGCGCAAGGACCGGCCTTCCCAGTTCGC
>JBFNJI010000047.1:0-42076 GCA_040793985.1 Candidatus Thiodiazotropha sp.
GCCGATCGCGATGGAAGAGGGACTGCGCTTTGCGATCCGTGAAGGCGGCCGGACCGTGGGTGCCGGTGTGGTATCCAAGATTATCGAGTAAGTGATAATGGCTAACCAGAGAATACGAATTCGTCTGAAAGCATTTGATCATCGACTGATTGATCAATCTGCCCGTGAAATAGTGGAAACCGCGAAGCGCACCGGCGCCCATGTGCGTGGCCCTATTCCACTGCCGACAAAGAATGAGCGATACACCATCTTGATTTCGCCGCATGTCAACAAGGATGCGCGGGATCAATATGAGATCCGCACCCACAAGCGTCTGCTCGATATCGTCGAGCCGACCGACAAGACCGTGGATGCCTTGATGAAGCTCGATTTGGCTGCCGGCGTCGACGTGCAGATAAAACTGAACTGAGGTTAACTACGATGGCGATTGGAGTAGTTGGACGCAAAGCGGGAATGACCCGGGTATTTACCGAACAGGGCGAATCCATCCCTGTGACGGTGATCGAGGTTGAGCCCAATCGGGTCACCCAGCTGAAGAGTAACGAGACAGATGGTTACCTGGCCGTTCAGGTCACTACTGGAAGCAGCAAGAGTTCCCATGTAAGCAAGCCTGCTTCAGGCCACTTCGCAAAAGCGGGGGTTGAGGCTGGACGCGCGGTATGGGAGTTCCGAGCTGATGAATCCGATTTGGAAGGTATCGAGGTAGGCAGCGAAATCAAGGCTGATCGTTTCGAGGCCGGGCAGATAGTCGATGTGCGTGGACGTTCCCAGGGTAAGGGCTATCAGGGCGGCGTCAAGCGCCACAACTTCCGTACCCAGGATGCAACCCACGGCAACTCATTGTCCCATCGTGCGCCGGGTTCCATCGGCCAGTGTCAGACCCCGGGTCGCGTGTTCAAGGGTAAAAAGATGGCAGGGCAGATGGGTGCCGCGCAGCGCTGCCAACAGAATCTGGAAGTCGTGCGTGTCGACGCGGAGCGGAATTTGTTGCTGGTTAAAGGTTCGGTGCCCGGCTCCAGAGGCGGTGATCTGGTCGTCACGCCTGCTGTGAAGATGAAGAATAAAGGGTGAGTCTCATGGAACTCAATGTACAAACAGCTGTAGGTGCGCAATCCCTCAAGGTCTCCGATGAGATCTTTGGTGTGGAATTTAAGCAGTCACTGGTGCATCAGGTGGTATCCGCCTATATGTCTGCCGCGCGAGCGGGGACCAAGGCGCAGAAAAACCGTTCTGCCGTCGCCGGTGGTGGTGCCAAGCCTTTTCGTCAAAAGGGTACTGGCCGGGCACGAGCAGGCACCAGCCGAAGCCCTATCTGGCGTGGTGGCGGTGTCAATTTTGCTGCGAACCCCCGCAGTTATGAGCAAAAGATCAATCGCAAAATGTATCGCGGTGCGATCCGTTCGATCCTTTCCGAATTGCATCGGCAGGAGAGACTGGTGGTAGTCGATGAGTTCAGCGTTTCTCAGCCCAAGACCAAGGAGTTGGTTGAAAAACTGAAGGCTATGGAGCTCAGCGATGTGTTGGTTGTAACCCAGAATCCGGACGAGAATCTCTACCTGGCATCACGCAATCTCTATGGTGTCGATGTACGGGATACCGATGAGATCGATCCGGTGAGCCTTGTGGCCTACGAAAAGGTGTTGGTAACCGAAGCTGCGGTGAAGAAACTCGAGGAGCGACTGGCATGAATAACGAGCGTCTCATGAAGGTTCTTCTGAGTCCCGTGGTCTCGGAAAAGAGCAGCGTGGTTGCAGACAGCAACCAGCAGTACACCTTCCGTGTGGCCACTGACGCCACTAAGCGCGAGATCGCCAAGGCGGTTGAAAAACTGTTCGAAGTCGAAGTTGAGCGGGTACAGGTGGTGAACTGCAAAGGCAAGCAGAAGCGCTTCGGCCAGGTAATGGGCAAGCGTGCAGACTGGAAAAAGGCGTATGTTCGTCTCAAGCCCGGCAACGATATCGATTTCGCGGCCGGCGCGTGAACAATTAAGACAGGATTTGGATAATGGCAGTCGTTAAAGCAAAACCGACATCCGCTGGCCGCAGATTCGTGGTCAAGGTTGTCAATGATGAGCTCCATAAGGGTGCACCCTATGGTCCGTTGCTGGCGAAGAAGAGCAAGAGTGGCGGTCGCAACAACAACGGCCGCATTACCACGCGTCATCGTGGCGGTGGGCATAAGCAGCGTTATCGCATCGTTGATTTCAAGCGTAAGAAAGAGGGTATACCTGCAACCGTCGAGCGCATTGAATATGATCCCAACCGCACCGCATTCATCGCACTTATCCGATATGCGGATGGCGAGCGCGCCTACATCATCGCGCCGAACAATCTGCACATTGGCGATAGAATCGAGGCGGGATCTGGTGTTGCGATAAAAGTGGGCAACTGTCTGCCGTTGCGCAACATGCCGCTCGGTTCGGTCGTGCATTGTGTTGAGATGAAGCCGGGAAAAGGCGCCCAGATCGCACGCTCTGCAGGTGCCTCGGTGCAGTTGGTGGCACGGGAAGGCGAGTACGCCACCCTGCGTCTGCGCTCCGGTGAGATGCGCAAGGTGCCCGCGGACTGCCGTGCAGTCATTGGCGAGGTCTCCAACTCTGAGCATACCCTGCGCTCCCTCGGTAAAGCAGGGGCAAAGCGCTGGAAGGGTGTACGCCCTACCGTGCGTGGTGTTGCCATGAACCCGGTTGATCATCCCCACGGCGGTGGTGAGGGTCGTACCTCGGGCGGGCGCCATCCGGTATCGCCCTGGGGTGTACCGACCAAAGGGTACAAGACACGTACAAACAAACGCACAAACAAGATGATTGTGCGCCGTAGAAACCGTAAATAATTGATTAGGGGTTAGAGTCGTGCCACGTTCAATCAGAAAAGGCCCATTCATCGACCACCATTTGATGAAGAAGGTGGAAGAGGCAGTAGCCCAGAACAACAAACGTCCTATCAAGACATGGTCTCGCAGATCGGTCGTCGCGCCGGAGATGGTTGGATTGACCATCGCCGTGCACAACGGTAAACAGCATGTGCCGGTATTGATCTCCGAGAACATGGTTGGACATAAGTTGGGTGAGTTTGCTCTGACCCGTACCTATCGCGGTCATGCCGCGGATAAGAAGTCCAAGTAGAGGAAGTGATGATGCAGACTACAGCAAAATTGCGTCACGCCCGGATTTCAGCGCAGAAGGGGCGTCTGATTGCTGATCAGATTCGCGGCCTTCCCGTAGAGCAGGCGCTGAACATTCTCTCATTCAGCAAGAAGAAGGGTGCCGGTCTGGTGAAAAAGGTGCTTGAGTCGGCGATTGCCAATGCTGAGCACAACGATGGTGCCGATATCGATGAGTTGAAGGTCTCTGCTGTCACTGTCGACGACGGGCCGACCATGAAACGTATTCGCGCACGTGCCAAAGGGCGTGCAACCAGGATTCTCAAGCGCACCAGTCACATCAACGTGACTGTGGCGGAAAAGTAACAGGCAAGAGAGGCCGAAATGGGTCAAAAAGTACATCCAACCGGAATTCGTCTTGGCATCGTAAAAGACTGGACCTCCAAGTGGTATGCGGATTCCAAGCAATACGCGGACCTGCTGAACAATGATCTCGAAGTCAGGGACTTCCTGAAAAAGAAGTTGTCTCAGGCATCCGTTAGCCGAATCCAGATCGATCGCCCGGCGAATAATGCGCACATTACCGTTCACACGGCACGGCCGGGGCTTGTAATCGGCAAGAAGGGTGAAGACATCGATGCCTTGAGGGCCGAGGTTTCCGGGATGATGGGAATTCCGGTGCACATGAGCATTGAAGAGATTCGCAAACCGGAACTCGACGCCCAACTGGTCGGCGAGAGCATCGCCCAGCAGTTGGAGAGGCGCGTAATGTTCCGGCGGGCAATGAAACGTGCGGTGCAGAATGCAATGCGTCTTGGTGCCGAGGGGATCAAGGTCAATATCAGCGGGCGCCTGAATGGTGCTGAAATTGCCCGCTCCGAGTGGTATCGGGAAGGCCGGGTGCCGCTGCATACACTACGCGCTGATATCGACTACGGTTTCGCGGAAGCAAATACAACCTACGGCATAATCGGCGTCAAGGTATGGGTCTTCAAGGGCGAAGTATACGGTGACAATGAGGTGGTTGAAGTCGAAACCAAGCCAGCCTCAACGGGTAAGAGGTCCTAAGCCATGCTGCAACCAAAACGGACAAAATTTCGCAAACAGCACAAAGGACGCAATCGCGGATTGGCCTTCAAGGGCAGCGATGTCTCCTTTGGTGAATATGGTCTGAAGTCGACCGGACGTGGTCGTATCACCGCTAGGCAGATCGAGTCCGCCCGGCGTGCCATCACCCGTCATGTAAAGCGTGGCGGAAAGATCTGGATCCGAATCTTCCCGGATAAACCGATCACCAAGAAGCCTTTGGAGGTTCGCCAGGGTAAAGGTAAGGGTAATGTTGAGTACTGGGTTGCCCAGATTCAGCCTGGCCGGATGCTTTACGAGATTGAAGGAATCTCCGAAGAGTTGGCGCGCGAGGCGTTTGCGCTTGCTTCCGCCAAGTTGCCTGTTTCGACCACATTTGTGAAGCGGACGGTAATGTAATGAAAGCATCAGAGTTAAGAGAAAAGTCTCAGCAAGAGTTGACTACCACCCTCGACGAGCTTCTGAAGGAGCAGTTCAATCTGCGTATGCAGCGGGGCACCGGTCAGTTGGCAAAGCCTTCGCAGATGAAGGAAGTGCGCAAGGATATTGCACGGGTCAAGACTCTTTTGAATGAACAGAAGTCGGGTAATGCATCATGAGTGAACAGCAGGCTAATAACCGGACACTGGTCGGACAGGTCGTGAGCAGTGCGATGGATAAATCGATAACCGTATCCGTCGAGCGTCGTGTAAAACATCCGGTCTACGGAAAATTCATGCGCCGTTCGACAAAGGTACATGCTCATGACGAAACGAATGAGTGTCAGAAAGGCGATACAGTGATGGTGGAACAGTGCCGTCCGCTGTCGAAAACCAAGACCTGGCGCCTGGTGAAAGTGCTGGAGCGTGCCAACTGAGACCTGTTCTCGGCGTGTATCCAATCGAAACTATTTGGAATTAGGGCAATACCATGATTCAGATGCAGACCAACCTCAGTGTTGCTGATAACAGTGGCGCAAAGCGGGTTCAGTGCATAAAGGTGCTGGGTGGTTCTCATCGCCGCTATGCAGGAATCGGAGACATTGTGAAAGTCAGTGTCAAAGATGCGATACCCCGAGGCAAAGTAAAAAAAGGTGATGTTTACAACGCCGTAGTAGTCAGAACCAAGAAGGGCGTACGGCGTCCTGACGGCTCGGTGATCCGTTTCGATACCAATGCTGCGGTACTCTTGAACAACGCATTGCAACCGATCGGCACACGAATCTTCGGCCCGGTAACCCGTGAATTACGGAGTGAGCGATTCATGAAGATCATTTCGCTCGCACCAGAAGTTTTGTGAGGCGGCAGCGATGGCAAACAAGATAAAAAAGGGTGACGAAGTCGTCGTCATCAGCGGCAAGGATAAAGGCAAGCGTGGTACCGTAGTCAGGATCCTCGAGGATGACCGGTTGGTAGTGGAAAACGTCAACATGGCGAAAAAACACACCAAACCCAATCCGAATAGGGGTGAACCTGGCGGTATCTTGGACAAGGAGATGCCTCTGCACATCTCCAACGTGGCTCTCTACAACCCGCAGACCGATAAGGGAGATCGGGTTGGATTTAAGATTCTTGAAGATGGCAAAAAGGTTCGGGTATTCAAGTCGAATCAAGAAGTCGTCGACATCTGAGGCGTGATCAGACATGGCAAGATTACAGCAACATTATAAGGAGAACGTTGTCCAGGATTTAATGGACAAGTTCCAGTTCAGCAGCATCATGCAGGTCCCACGGATCACCAAGATCACCCTCAACATGGGCGTGGGTGAGGCAATTGGTGATAAGAAGGTCCTGGAGAATGCAGTTGCAGACATGGAAAAGATTGCCGGTCAAAAAGCAATCATTACCCATGCCCGCAAGTCAATCGCCGGTTTCAAGGTTCGTGAAGGATGGCCGATCGGCTGCAAGGTGACTCTGCGTCGTGAGCAGATGTACGAGTTTCTCGATCGCCTGATCAATATTGCGATACCCCGTATTCGCGATTTTCGCGGACTCAACGGCAAATCATTTGATGGTCGTGGCAACTACTCCATGGGCGTCAAAGAGCAAATCATGTTTCCAGAGATCGATTACGATAAGATCGACGCGATACGTGGCTTGGATATAACCATTACCACCACTGCCCAGACCGATGAAGAGGGTCGCGCATTGTTGGAAGCCTTTAAATTCCCTTTTAAGAACTGAGTTCAAACATGGCAAAAAAGAGCATGATCGCACGCGAAAACAAGCGTGCCCGTATCGCCTCCCAATATGCTGCCAAGCGTAGTGCTCTGAAGGCGGTGATCAAAAACCCCAGCAGCACATTCGAGCAGATCGAAGAGGCCACCCTGAAACTGCAGAAGCTGCCCCGGGATGCAAGCCCTTCGCGGAAGCAGAATCGCTGCCGGGTGACAGGTCGGCCGCACGGCGTATATCGCAAGTTCGGTCTCTGCCGCAACAAATTGCGCGAAGCCGCGATGCGCGGCGATGTTCCGGGGCTTGTTAAAGCAAGTTGGTAGGCGTATAATTCTGCGCCTTTACGCGGGTCAGATACTGGTCCGTCTGTTTTATATTCACGGTATCGCGCCACAAAGGCGGACTGACCACAGGAGCTCATCATGAGTATGTCAGATCCCATCGCGGATATGCTTACACGTATCCGCAATGGCCAGGCAGCGAAGAAGACCACGGTCGAGCTGCCCTCCTCCAAACTGAAGCACTCAATCGCCAACCTTCTGAAACAGGAAGGTTTCCTTCAGGAAGTCTCAATCAACAGCGAAACCCCGAAACCGACTCTGGTTATAGAGCTTCGCTACTACCAGGGGCGTCCTGTCATCGATTTGATCAAGCGTATCAGCCGCCCCGGTCTGCGTGTCTACAAGGGCAAGAATGAACTACCCAAGGTACGCGGTGGACTGGGCGTGGCGATCATCTCCACTTCCAAAGGTGTGATGACCGACCGTGCCGCCCGAGAGATGGGGCAGGGCGGTGAAGTCATCGCCTATGTCGCTTAAGGGGGGTGTTGAGATGTCACGTGTAGCTAAGAGCCCGATTTCACTGCCCTCCGGGGTCACGGTCAAGAAGAGTGACCTGTCGTTGAGCGTCAAGGGTCCCAAGGGTGAGATGGCGATGGATATACACCCTTCCGTGAAGATCGCCGAAGAGGATAACAGCCTCAAGGTGACGCCTCTGAGCGAGGACAAGTCATCCTGGGCCATGGCTGGAACCATGCGTGCGCTGGTCAGCAATATGGTGACCGGGGTCACTCAGGGTTTTGAGAAGAAATTACAGTTGGTTGGCGTAGGTTATCGCGCGCAAGCGGGCGGCAAATCACTCAACCTCAATCTAGGTTTCTCACATCCGATCGACTACCCGGTTCCTGAAGGTATCAGTATTGCGACACCTTCGGCCACCGAGATCGTAGTCAGCGGAAGCGACAAGCAACGTGTCGGCCAGGTGGCTGCGGAGATCCGCGCCTACCGTCCTCCCGAGCCCTACAAGGGTAAAGGTGTGCGCTACGTCGACGAATATGTCGCACGTAAAGAAGCCAAGAAGAAATAGGTAGAACGATGGAAAAGAAAATATCACGCATACGTCGTGGGCGTCGTACTCGGGCAAAGATTCGCGAGCTTGGTGCCTATCGTCTCTCTATTCATCGTACGCCTCGACATATTTATGCCCAGGTGATCAGTCCGGATGGCGGCAGTGTCCTGGCGAGTGCCTCGACACTCGAAAAGTCCATTCGCGGTGAAATCAGTGGCGCCAGCGGTAACGTCGATGCAGCCAAGGTTGTCGGAAAGTTTATCGCTGAACGGGCAAAGTCTGCCGGTGTAGAGAGTGTGGCCTTCGATCGCTCCGGATTTAGATACCATGGGCGGGTAAAGGCGCTAGCTGATGCGGCGCGCGAAGCCGGTCTGCAATTTTAAGGATTCAGGATTATGGCGAATTTCAATGCAAAGCCTGAGGGTGACGAGCTTCTGGAAAAGCTGGTCAATGTTAACCGGGTGGCGAAAGTGGTAAAGGGTGGCCGTCAGTTCGGCTTCTCCGCACTTACCGTTGTCGGCGATGGCAAGGGACGGGTCGGTTTCGGTACCGGTAAGGCCCGCGAGGTACCCGTGGCTATCCAAAAGGCAATGGAGACCGCACGTAAGAATATGGTCACGGTTCGCCTCAGTGGCTCGACCCTGCAGTACCCGGTGACCGGCAGGCACGGTGCTGCCAAGGTTCACATGCAGCCTGCATCCGACGGTACCGGCATCATCGCCGGCGGTGCGATGCGTGCAGTGTTTGAAGTGCTTGGGGTACAAAACGTACTCGCGAAGTGTATCGGGACAAACAATCCCATGAACGTGGTACGGGCCACGATCAATGGTTTGAAAGAGATGACTGACGCCGAGTCCGTTGCCCTCAAGCGCGGTAAGAGCGTCGAGGATATCCTGGGGTAGATCATGGCTAAGAAGAAAATGATGCAGGTGACCCTGGTACGCAGCACGAATGGCAGGCTGGCCAGCCATAAGGCATGCGTTACCGGTTTGGGTCTGCGGCGTATGCACCAGGTCGTTGACGTTGAGGATACCCCTGCGACGCGAGGCATGGTGAACAAGGTCAATTACATGGTTAAGGTTGTGGAGGCTTAATAATGCGCTTGAATACACTACAACCTGGTACAGGCAGCAAGAGTGACCGCAAACGCGTTGGACGCGGTATCGGTAGCGGTCTTGGAAAGACCTGTGGACGCGGTCACAAGGGCCAGAAGTCCCGTTCCGGCGGTTATCACAAGGTCGGGTTCGAAGGCGGGCAGATGCCCCTGCAAAGGCGCTTGCCGAAGGTCGGTTTCACCTCCCGTGTCTCCATGACCACGGCAGAGGTACGCCTTGGCGAACTTGCCAAGATCGAAGGCGAGACGGTCGACCTCGAGGCCCTGAAAAAGGCCAACATCGTTTCAGGCACCACCAAGCGGGCGAAAATATTCGCATCCGGGACAATCGATCGTGCCTTGACCGTGAAGGGTGTCGGCGTAACCAAAGGTGCTAAGGCTGCGATCGAAGCGGCCGGTGGCAAGGTCGAGTAATCATGGCCACTCAGGGATCACCAATGATGGGTGCACTAGGCGGCATTGGCCGGTTGACGGAGCTGCGTCAACGGCTGCTGTTTGTTGCCGGCGCGCTGTTGGTGTTCCGAATCGGGACCTTCATTCCGGTACCCGGGGTCAATCCGGTAGCGCTTGCGGCACTCTTCGAACAGGCCCAGGGATCGATCCTGGACATGTTCAACATGTTTTCCGGCGGTGCCCTCGAACGCGCAAGTCTGTTTGCCCTCGGCATCATGCCCTACATCTCTGCCTCGATCATCATGCAGCTGATGTCTGCCGTTATTCCCTCTCTGGAACAGCTGAAGAAGGAGGGTGAATCTGGGCGCAGAAAGATAACGCAATATACCCGCTACGGTACTGTCGTGTTGGCGACCTTCCAGGCGGTGGGTATTTCGATTGCGTTGCAGAGTCAGGTCGTGGGTGGTGAGACCATCGTCATCCATCAGGGTGTTGGTTTTGTGGTCACCGCCGCGGTGTCACTGGTGACCGGCACCATGTTCCTGATGTGGCTGGGTGAGCAGATAACCGAGCGCGGCATCGGCAACGGCATATCGTTGATCATATTCGCCGGTATTGTCGCGGGCCTGCCATCAGCAATCGGCGGTACCCTTGAGCTCGCCCGTACCGGGGAACTTAATGCGCTGACGATTCTGTTTCTCTTCGTCTTGGCAATCGCGGTGACTGCCTTCGTCGTCTTCGTGGAACGCGGACAACGTCGGATCACAATCAATTATGCCAAGCGTCAGCAGGGCAGGAGAATGCTCGCGGCACAGAGTACCCATCTACCGCTTAAACTGAACATGTCGGGTGTTATTCCGCCGATCTTTGCATCGAGTATCATCCTCTTTCCGGCTACGCTTGGGCAGTGGTTCGGCAATACAGAGGGTACCCGCTGGATACAGGACATATTCGCCAAGCTCTCACCCGGCGAGCCGGTCTATGTGATGGCCTATGCGGCGGCGATTATCTTTTTCTGTTTTTTCTATACAGCGCTGGTGTTCAACTCACGGGAGACCGCTGACAATCTGAAACGGTCCGGTGCGTTTATCCCTGGCATACGCCCGGGTGAGCAGACAGCAAAATACATCGATGGTGTGATGAGCAAGCTTACCTTTTGGGGGGCGATCTACATCACCCTGGTTTGCCTGCTGCCGGAATTCCTGATCGTCGGATGGAACGTCCCCTTCTATTTTGGTGGGACATCGCTGTTGATCATTGTGGTTGTGGTGATGGATTTCATGGCGCAGATTCAGGCGCACCTGATGTCGCATCAATATGAGGGCCTGATGAAGAAGGCCAACCTGAAAGGCAGCGGAGCAGGATTGTTGCGCTAGCTGCGTAAGGCAGAGAATTCACTATTTGGAGTCTGAGAGATGAAAGTGCGTGCATCGGTTAAAAAGATCTGCAGAAATTGCAAGATTGTGCGCCGCAACGGCGTAGTCAGAGTGATCTGTAAAGAGGGGCGCCACAAGCAGCGCCAAGGTTAATCTGATCAAGATTTAGTGTTGCATCCGCTTGCTAGAGGCGGTTGTGTAGAGTAATATTGCGCGTTTACCTTCGGCGAAGTGCCGGGGTTTGTTCAGGAGATTTAAGAGATGGCTCGAATTGCTGGGGTCAACATTCCAGACCGAAAACATGCGGTCATAGCGCTGACATCGATATACGGTATCGGGCGCTCTCGTGCCGGCGATATCTGTAAAGAGGCGGGCATCGAGCCGAGCACCAAGATACAGGAGCTGAGTGAAGAGCAGGTCGATAGCATTCGCTCCATCGTCTCCCGTTATACGGTTGAAGGCGACCTGCGCCGCGAAGCCTCCATGAATATCAAACGTCTGATGGATCTGGGCTGCAATCGTGGTATTCGCCACCGCCGCGGTCTGCCGTTGCGTGGGCAGCGCACACGCACCAACGCGAGAACCCGCAAGGGACCGCGTCGTCCGATCAAGCGTTAATCAATCAAATACGAATCTGTAGGTACAGAAGATGGCAAAACCTAGTGTCCGTGGTAAGAAAAAGGTCAAGAAGAGTGTGACCGATGGGGTCGCTCATATCCATGCCTCTTTCAATAACACAATCATCACCATAAGTGACCGCCAGGGAAATGCTCTGGCCTGGGCGACCGCCGGTGGATCGGGATTCCGTGGTTCTAGGAAGAGTACGCCTTTTGCTGCACAGGTTGCTGCAGACCGTGTGGGCCAGATGGTCAAGGAGTACGGTGTCAAGAATCTCGATGTGAATGTCAAGGGTCCGGGACCCGGTCGTGAATCCGCCGTTCGATCCCTGAACAACGCGGGATTCAAGATCACCAGCATCTCTGATGTTACCCCGATACCGCACAATGGCTGCCGTCCTCCCAAGAAGCGCCGCGTCTAAATACTGGAGTTACTGAATCATGGCAAGGTACATCGGACCAAAATGTAAGCTCAGCCGCAGGGAGGGCACAGACCTTTTCCTGAAGAGTCGCGTACGCTCACTCGATTCCAAGTGCAATATGGAAAAGGTACCCGGACAGATGGGCGATCGTCGCCGGCGGGTATCGGATTACGGCCTGCAGCTGCGTGAGAAGCAGAAAGTTCGTCGTATCTATGGAGTTATGGAAAAACAGTTCCGTAACTACTACAAAACCGCGGCCCAGAGCAAAGGTGCGACCGGTGAAAACCTGTTGCAGCTGCTTGAGACAAGGCTCGACAATATCGTCTATCGGATGGGTTTCGGATCTACCCGTGCCGAAGCGCGCCAACTTGTGAGTCACAAGGCGATAGAGGTCAATGGAAAGATTGTCAATGTGCCCTCGTTCAAAGTAACCGCCGAGGATGAAATCTCGATAAGGGAAAAGGCGAAGAAGCAGCTAAGGATTCAGGGTGCGCTTGAACTGCAAGGTCAGTTCGGTTTTGTCGATTGGGTTGAAGTTGATCCAAAGGCAATGAAAGGCAAGCTGAAGCGCGTCCCCGACCGTTCTGATTTGTCTGCCGAGATTAACGAGCAACTGGTCGTCGAGCTCTACTCCAAGTAAGCCTTGACGAGGGAATATACATGACCGATAGCGTTACGGAATTTCTCAAGCCCCGGATAGTAAACGTTCAACCCATCACGGCAACACGTGCGAAAGTGACCCTTGAGCCGCTGGAGCGGGGATTTGGCCATACCCTGGGAAATGCGTTGAGACGTATCCTTCTCTCATCCATGCCCGGCAGTGCGATCACCGAGGTCGAGATCTCCGATGTACTGCATGAATACACCACGATTGAGGGTGTTCAGGAGGATGTGCTCGATGTGCTGCTCAACCTGAAGCAGGTTGCGATCGTCATGCACACCCGCGACGATGCGACCCTCAAGCTGCAGAAGAAGGGACCTGGTCAGGTACTGGCCAGCGACATCACCCTGGATCATGATGTAGAGATCGCAAATCCCGACCTGGTTATCGCAACCCTGACCAAGTCCGGTGAAATCAACATGACCCTGAACGTGCGCCGTGGCCGTGGCTACCAGCCGGCAGCTGCCCGCCTCGGCAGTGCTGGAGATGAGCGACCGATAGGGATGCTGCAGGTCGACGCCCTGTTCAGTCCAATACGGGAAGTGGCATACAGTGTCGAGGCGGCCCGTGTGGAACAGAATACGGGCCTTGATCGCCTGGTCATCGAACTGGAGACCAATGGCACCATCGATCCTGAGGAGGCAATTCGACGCTCAGCCAGCATCCTGCGCGACCAGCTCTCGGTCTTTGTCGATCTGGAAGCAGAGGCGGCGGAGTCGGTCTCTGAACCCGAAGAGCCTGCGATCGATCCCATCCTGCTGCGTCCGGTAGACGATCTGGAATTGACCGTGCGCTCGGCAAACTGTCTGAAGGCAGAGAATATCTTCCTCATCGGTGATCTGATCCAGCGCACCGAGGTGGAGTTGCTGAAGACACCGAATCTGGGCAAAAAGTCACTGACGGAGATAAAGGACGTTCTTGCCCGCCGTGGTCTCTCTCTCGGTATGCGCCTTGAGCATTGGCCGCCGGAAAACATTGAGGAGCAACTGACCCACTGAGGTGGTTGCATACCCTATTTAACATTTGAATTTGTGGAAATCGAACCATGCGCCATCGCAAATCAGGACGCCAGCTGAATCGTAACAGCAGTCACCGCAATGCCATGTTCAGAAACATGACCGTGTCGCTGATCAATCACGAGATGATTAAGACCACCCTGCCAAAGGCCAAAGAGCTGCGGCGGGTTGCTGAGCCGCTTATCACACTCTCCAAGACCGATAGCGTGGCAAAACGTCGTCTGGCGTTCGCCCGTCTGCGTGACAAGGCGGCCGTAGGTAAACTCTTCGCCGAGTTGGGCCCACGTTACCAGGAGAGACCCGGAGGCTACCTGCGTATCATGAAATGCGGCTATCGCCCTGGTGATCAGGCGCCTATGGCCTATGTTGAGCTTGTTGATCGCCCGCTGCCTGAAGAGGTGGAAGAGGCCGAGACAGAAGGGGCCGAGAGCGAAGAGTAAAAGCCCGAAGCAAACACAGGGTCTTGAATAGTGAAAACCCACATCGAAAGATGTGGGTTTTTTTATGCCGACACAGCGATCGGATCGATTTGACCAGCTTAAGCCAAATTGCCCGCTCTTCAGCTAGCGTTTTAAGCTCTTTAAGAGATCATCCAGGGCAATGCCCTGGGATCCGGTTTGCTCGATTTTCTGAGATTTATCGACCTCGAAGATACGATGTCCATTGATCATGCCGGAGATGTCCGAACCCGTTCCACCCAGGTCGTGGCTGAACACCGACAGAACATGGAGCAGGGTGAAGCCGGCTATCACCTGATAGCAGAGGTGGTGCAGATCGTACAGGCTCAGGGTGCCCAGCACGGGGGTATCCTTGAGCAGCATCAGACCGCTGAAGCTGCTCAGGAAGAGAAAGAAAAAGAGTGCCAGATAGACGGGTCCCCATAGCGGATTGTGGCTATACCATTTGGGTAGAGGCGCTTTACCGAAAGTGAGGTAGAATTTAAGCACCAATAGCGCCTGAGACAGACGGTGCAGAGTCGGCTCGCAGGCGTTGAGAAGCTCACTGGCACGACCGAAAAATAGCAGATACAGCCTAAGTAGGAGTGCAGGCAGGAAGAGGGCGCTTAACATAAAGTGAATTTCAGTGGCGCTCTGGGCTATCAAGGGTGTATTGGTCATGAGCCAGCCGCTGGCCAGCAGACCGATTGTGGTGAAACCGAGAAACCAGTGGGCAACCCTGAGCCAGACGCTCCATACCAGAACCCGCATAACATTTGATGCCTGCATCTTCATCAACCAGCAAAAAAACCTATTACAGCATGCATGATCTAGCAACGAAAAGAGAATTGCCTGGAGAATTGTCATGGTCATTGATCACCCCTGGAGAGCGGATCAAACATGATTAGAGTGAGAAAAACCAAGCAACAGCGCAGGGTGGAACGTGATCAGGCTATGTTGAGGTACACCAAACAACGCCAAAGAAACCAGTTGGCAAAGCCAGGTGTGCATCAGTTTATTCTGGTTCTGGACCATATGAAGGCTGGTTTCAATGTGGCAAAGATATTTCGCAGTGCCGAGGCTTTCGGCGCCCATGAGATACAGCTGGTGAATATCGGTCCCTTCGATCCCGCACCCGGAAAAGGTGCCTTCAAAAAGGTCCCGGCCCGTTTTTTCGATCGTTTTGAAGAGAGTTATCGGGATCTTACTGAACGGGGATATGAGATTGTCAGGCTAGAGGGAAGAGGTGAGTGCTTACTGACAGACTCTACCCTAGCCGAGAAGACAGCTTTCATCCTGGGGCACGAGGAGTGGGGGCATAGCTTTGATAAGGATGACTATCCAGATATCGGATCGATTGCCATCCCGCAGTTTGGGCAGGTGGAGAGTCTTAACGTATCGGTAGCGGCGTCCATTGTGATGTACGAGTATGTACGCCAGCAGAGTGAGCTTGTGTTGTGACCCTATCGCTCCTGCAATAGGTCACATTGATCTAGAAAGCATGTTGACCGATAGTTTGGGTCTATCGATCTGGTAGATCTATAGCTTTTGTTGCCAGTACGGAAATTGCGATGATCGCCAGTGAAGCTATCAGAAGCAGTCCGGACATACGATTTCTCCTCGCCATTAGTTTTTCTCTGTGGTCTAACTAACAACACCAACCTTAGGCCACTTATGCGCATTTTAATGTGACTTATAACTTAGTAATCTTAAGGACAACTTAAATAGAATGTGATTTCGGTCACAATCGATTCATTCCTGTAGCCTGGTTCGCCCCATGAAGGTCAGGGTGGGTGGGCGCTCTTGCCCAATTCGAATCCGGGTGAGGCTGGCTGTGCCTATGGAGAGCTTGTACATGGAACCGACCGGCGCCTGAAGAATATGACTGATAATCGCACGTATGACACCGGCGTGCGCCACGATAAGAAGATGCCGACCCCGATAGCGCTCGCAGGCGTTTGTGTAGGCCTGGAGTACACGTAGCCGAAAGCTGTCGAGATCTTCGGCCCCCTGGGGCCGGTATTGCAGTGGATCCCAGTAGAATCGGGAGAGGATAGAGGGATCATGGCCACGAAGTTGGTCGCCTGTTTGGCCTTCCCAATCGCCAAATCCGACCTCTTTAAGGCGCTCATCCAGCTCCAGCTCAACCCTGAGTTCATGCGCCAATGCGGCGGCGAACTCACTGCAGCGCCGCAATGGAGAAGAGATGATGCCTTGCCAGGGGCGACTACCCGAGGCGGCATGCCACATCTGTTCCCATCCGAGTGTGCTCAAGGGGTCATCGATCTGTCCCCGATAGCGTCTGCCACCTATCGGTTCTCCATGTCGCAGGAGATCCACGGTTGTCTCGGCCGCTGCCACTCAGAGCAGCCCGCTCAAGGTCAGGAGGGTGATGAAAACCAGAAAGACAACCAGGGATCTCCAGACCAGTGCCATCGCCGATTTTGCAAGAAAGCTATAGGACTGTACCCCTTCGTGTGCTTCATTGATAAGCGTCGGGAGGCGCATTGCGCCGCCGCCGGTACAGATCAGGATGCCGCTGTTGCTGTCTGCGAATTCGCTGTAGCGCGTCCCATGGTAGTTTCGCCAGCCATAGAGCGCATCCTCGAAACTGCCTGCTATGGCATAGCAGAACGCGGTGATTCTTGCCGGAATCCAATCCAGGATCGTGACCAGCTGTTTGCTATTGAGGTAGTAGTCGGTATCCCGGTCGGAATACCCAAGTGCGGGAAGCCAGGTGGCGATGCGATAAGCCAGTGATCCTAAGGGACCGAGCAACAGGAACCAGAAAAGTACCGAGAACAGGTTCTGATTCGCCTGCAGCAACACCCCTTCGGCGACAGCCTGGGAACGTGCCGGTTCGCTGGTGGGCGGCTCATCCCTGATAATGGCAGCGGCAGTGTCGCGGATGTCGTTCTCGTCTTCGTTGTCCACGGCATCTACGTATTGGTTGACCTGAGAGTCAAGATCGTTAGGGCCAAGGCAGTAGAGCAGAACCATGATGGAGAAGACGAACCAGATCAACCCGAACAGGGCCTCTTCAAAGATATACTGCAAAAGGGTGACGGCAAACAGGGGGGGTAGAATCAGCAGCAGGATCCCGACAATTCCTCGACGCATGGCTTGCGGCAGTTCATGGCGCTCTAGCCACTGGCTATAGGCATGAAACCAGTGGTTGTCTCGCAGTTCTCTACGCTCGAGCAGGTAACGCTCTGCAATAAGGCAGATTACAATGATCGTCAGGGTCATCGCGTAAGTGTCGGATAATCGATCTGTAGTTTCAACAAGAATCCCGGGGTTTAGCCCATGATTGGCATGACATTGTCATTCCACGGCATGCAAAAGGCTTTTATAGCGCTCCCAGTCGAACATAGGTCCCGGGTCGGTCTTGCGATCAGGTGCGATGGCAGCATGGCTGGTAATACGGTCGAGGGTTATTTTGGGGAAGAGCCCCATGATCTCGTTGGTGACTCTGCCAAGAGCGCTGTATTGGTGATCGGTGAAAGGCTGATCGTCACAGCCCTCGACTTCAATACCGATAGAGAAATCGTTGCAACCGCTTCGACCGCAGAAGTTGGATTCGCCCGCATGCCAGGCACGGCGGTTAAGTGGTACATACTGTATGATCTCGCCCTCACGCCGGATGAGGAGGTGGCAGGAGACTTTGATTGAATTGATCTCCTTAAAGTAGGGGTGGGCCGCTGCATCGAGTCTGTTGTGGAACAGGTCGTCTATCCACTCCCCCCCAAACTCGCCGGGCGGGAGACTGATGCTGTGGATGACCAGCAGGTCTATCTCGCTTTCCGCGGGCCTGTCATCCATGTTGTCCGATGGACGGAACTCGGCGCAACGCAGAACTATCTCTCTGGAACGGCTCAAGCTGATACCGATTTAGTCATCAATCCCTTCAGCACCATGTCGGTGAAGCTGACGATGCCGACGATTTCGCGATCATCGACAACCGGTGCCCGGGTGAGTTCAAAACGGCCGAATAGCCTGGCGCAGTAGCGAATATCCATATGCGAGGAGACAGTCAACGCGGGTTTTGTCATGATTTCATAGATATTGACCCGCTCCGGGGCACGGTCCTTGGCCAGGACCTGGCGTGCTATGTCTGAGAGGGAGACCAATCCATACTCGTCATCATCATGGCGCTTTTTCACAATCAAAGATTTGCTCTCTCCACGGACCAGGCTCTCCAGTGCCATCTGCACGGTGTCCATGCCGTCGACTATTTCAAAATCGGTCTTCATGACGTCCCGGACCCGTATTGGTTGCCGCTCGCTCATAACTCCTCCTCGATTACATGTGAGAGTGTCTGAATCTGGTGACTGACACCGACCGCATCCTCGATATCTAGCTGAAAAGCGATGCCATTGCCTGATTGTTCATCAAATTTACCGGCTTCGGAGATCTTTTCCAGGATGCTGCGACTGAGATGCTCCTCGACCAGTAGTAGCAGTACATCACGCTGGGTATCAAGTGTCAGCCCGAGAAAAGTCTTCGACTGTTCTACGCCTTCACCGCGAGCGTGATTGATGACGGTGGAGCCGGTGGCCCCTGCTGCCCGGGCAGCCTCGAGAACCTTGTCTGTCACAGTGTCCTCTACCAGGGCGATGATGAGTTTGAAGTGCATGGGAATTACCTCGTTGTATCATCTATTTTTGCGTGCGTTACGCCACTCGCTCAGTTGAGCGTAGGCCATGACTGACATAATTGGGAACAGGCTGGCGAAAGCGATGAGGCCAAAACCGTCCATCAGCGGATTGCGCCCCGGAATGTTGCTCGAGAGTCCGAGTCCGAGTGCGGCCACCAATGGTACAGTGACTGTTGACGTCGTCACCCCCCCGGAGTCGTAAGCCAGGGCGATTATCGATCTGGGTGCATAGACCGTCTGTATGATGACCACTACGTAGCCCGCCATGATGTACCAGTGCAGGGGGGTGCCGGAAATGATCCGGTAACAGCCCAGGGAGATACCGATGGCAACGCCGATGGCGACTGCAATACGTAGCCCCCACTGACTGATGGCCCCCGCCGAGACCTGATTTGCCTTGATCGCGACTGCAATCAGGGAGGGCTCCGCGATGGTGGTTGAAAAGCCGATGCTGGCAGCGAACAGATAGACCCAAAAATAGTGATGCCACTCCACGCTCCTGCCGTCGCTCGGGAGATCGAGCAGTTCGGGCGATGTGAGTTGGTTCGCCATCAGCTCTCCCAGGGGGAAGAGGGCAAGATCCAGGCCTTCCAGAAACAGAACCAATCCCACCAACACCAGAAAGAAGCCGAAAAAGACTTCTTTGGGGTTCTTTATCGGCCGGCGCAATACCAGAACCTGGAAGCCGAACAGAATGCCGGCGATCGGCATTACGTCGAGTATGGTACCGATGGTAATCGCGAGGAAATGCCCCAGGGCCTCATTCACAGCAGGAGTCCATATCCCATGACGAAGATCATCGGGGTCAGCGAGGCGAAGGCGATCAGGCCGAAGCCATCCGTCATCGGGTTTCGTCCCTTGATACTCGAGGCGAGGCCGACACCGAGCGCGGTTACCAGGGGAACGGTTACCGTGGATGTGGTGACCCCCCCGGAATCATATGCAATTCCAATGATTTCTTTCGGCGCTATAGCAGTCATTAATACAACACCAAGATAACCGCCAATGATAAGGTATTGTACAGGCCAGCCTTTGACGATGCGCAACACACCGATAAGGATCGCAAACCCGACCGATATCGCAACGGTATAGCGCAGTCCCTGGGCATACTCCCCACGCGCCTGCGGCGTATCCAAGATCATGCCTCCAACAGCGGCCACGTTTGCCGCCTCCTCGGCGATTTTGATCAGTGCCGGTTCCGCCACAGTGGTACCGAATCCGAGGGCGAAAGCGAACAGCAGCAGCCACAACAGGCTCCCCTTCTTGGCAAAATCCCAGGCCATGCCTTCACCAATGGGAAAGAGCCCAAGATTCAATCCTTCTATGAAGAGGGTCAAGCCCAGCAGAACAAGCAGTGAGCCCGTGAGAATGGCGCCAAGGTGGGGGATGGGCTGCTGCAGCACCACCAGCTGAAAAAAGGCAATAACCAGGACGATTGGCAACAGATCCCTTGCGCTGTCGACAAGCGAGGATATGAAGTGTTTTAAGAGGCTCATCAAAATGGTTTTGAGTGGTTTTTGGAATTATTGGGCCTTCTTCTGGAGGCCTATCAGCGTTGAATCCTTGGTCTACAGACAATACCGCAGAATCATTTTCCAGGCTACGACTCAAATATCCGGTATACCGAACGCTATATCCTGATATGAGGCTAACCAGAGTCACCCGACCGGGTGTAGTGGTTTGGTAATCTGTTAGTTAATCAATGGAGCCGTACGCCGAAGCGGAATTAATTTCCTTAATATTTGCGGCATGATAGCGATCCTGCCCAGGTCGGCGCTCGGATTATGTTGCTTCTGTTTTGTAGAACTCATTGATTACACAGGCGTTTAATGCTAGCTTTCCAATTAAGCACTGGAAAGTAAAGCTGTTAATCTATCGACTAACTGATACTGAATGTGAGGTTAATCTCAGACATTACCCCTGTTGTATCATAGCCTTATGCTAGATGCGGGTATCAGGGACCGGTAGGCATCTCTTTGAACATCGTTGGAACACATTCAAGTGGCAATAGATGCAAAGGCAAGACAACATTATTACATTCGGCTCAGCTGTGCCTCGTCGAAAAAACATCGCTCTTGACGTAAACGGACGAAGGATTGCGTCTGAGTGTCGCAATCTCGTTGTCAAAACGCTACCGAAGCTGATGAGTGGCCTGTTCGAGAACCTCGACGACGCCCTCTATGAGATGGCCAACAAGTCGGAAAGCAATTCCCTGCAAAATATCTATTTCGATTCGATGCGCGAGCTTCGCAAGCAGCGGGCGGGCATCGAGCGGCGGTTTTCCCAGGAGGTACTGCGTGCCTATGACCGTTTCTGGGAGACCGGAGAGGTAACGATCAGACAGCCGACGCTCGATGATCTGAGTCTCGAGTCGGAGATGTCCCTGGTCGATGATGAAGACCTGGAGGATTCGTTAGCTATCACTAACATGGTCAGCAAGTCGGACACCCGCTTCACCCGGGAAATCTACGCCCTGAGCCAACGCTTCGCCTATGTATTGGGTGGCGGCAACGTCGATGAATCCATCGCCCAGCATACGCCTCTGGCTCCTGGTGTGATCTGTAATGCATTCCAGACAGCAATGGTAGATGTGCCCGTTGAGCTGCCAGTCAAGTTGGTCGTCTATAAGCTCTTCGATCGCCATGTGTTGCACTACATTGGCGGCCTCTATGATGAAATCAACCTGCTGTTGGGTCGTGCCGGGGTTATCCCCAAACTGACCCCAAAGGTACGACGCAATCCGGTTGCTCCTTCGCTTCGTGGTGAAGGAGGGGGTGAAAGCTACCTGGCCAGCGACTCTTCCTACATGAGTTCCAGCTCTTCAAATCTGAACGCTGGGTCGGTTAACGCTGGAACGGTTAGTGCGGAAGAGGTTATTCAGGCCGAGTTGTTCTCCACACTACAGCAGTTGCTCAATCTCAGGCGCTCGAGCGCTGGTGTCGGCAGTAGTATGTTGAGCACCAGTTCGATGCTTGCCCCTCCAGCGGGTAATGTACCGGTTGTCGACACCGGTGAACTCCTCGGTGCCCTATCGGCCATCCAGCAATCGAATGTGGTGATGCTGCCACAGGGGCGCCGTGTCAACCGGCCGTTGACGCCGGAAGAGATGCGGGCTCGCTTAGTCAGCGATCTGCAGATTGCCCGAGACGGTCAGGTGATCCGTTCCCTTGGAGACGCGGATAACGACACCATCGATGTCATTTCCATGATCTTCGAGTTCATACTTGACGACTACAGCCTGCCCGATGCCATGAAGGCTCTGATCAGCCGCCTGCAGATACCGATGCTGAAGGTTGCGATTATCGACAAGAGCTTTTTCAGTCGGAAGGTCCATCCCGCAAGGCGTCTGCTCAACAGCCTGGCTCAAGCGGCGGTCGGCTGGAACGATACCGGCGATCGCGCCAACGACAGCCTCTATAACAAGATCGAGCAGATCGTAAAACGAGTATTGAATGAGTTTCACGACGATCCCGGGCTGTTCGAAGAGTTGGAGGAGAGTTTCTCTACCTGGTGGCAGAAGGAGCAGCGTGGCGCCCAGATAGCTGAACAGCGTACCAATCAGATCACCAAAGGCAAAGAACAGCTCAAATCAGCGAAGCAGATCGTTTCCGGAGAACTCAACAGACGACTGCACAATCAACAGATCATTCCTGAAGCCGTCATGTCGATACTTGAGGATGGTTGGAAGGATGTACTGCTCCTCATCTACCTGCGTGAGGGAGCGGAAAGCAAGGCATGGAGTGATGCCCTGGAAATCGTCGATCGGTTGCTCTGGAGTGTACAGCCGAAATCGGAGTATGCGGAGAGGCAGCAGTTACTGCGGGGAATCCCGGAGCTGTTGAGAAATGTCCGCGAACGGCTGAACAGCATCTCCTTCGATCAGCATAAGATGGCCAAGCTGTTTAAAGAGCTGCAAAACTGCCATATCGTTGTATTGCGCGGCGGTGACTCCAGCCAGATGCACACCGCGGGTACTATGCCTGTCAGCCACCAAGAGATCCACTTTCCCGATAGCCAGCTTAGCGCTGATGCCGGCAATCAAATGAGTGAAATGGCGGATGAGGCGATAAGCGAGAGCGACGAGTTCACCCAGCAGGCGGTTGAGCTCGAAACAGGTGAATGGCTAGAGGTCATGGATGGAAACAGCAAGGTTCGAGTCAAGCTGTCATGGAAGAGCAAAGTAACCGACACCTATATCTTCGTTAACCGCAAGGGCATGAAAGCCATGGAACTCACAACCCAGGGTCTGGCCCGGCGCCTGCGCGAAGGCACGGCGAAAAGGGTTGCATTGTCGGCCAAACCGATTATGGATCGTGCTCTTGATGCAATGCTCAGCGCTTTGAAAAAGACGACTTCGACAACAGCGTCAGCATAATTCATAACCCCCCCTGAATATTTATTTTTTTAGATTACAAACGGATGGCGTTAAGCCATACTTAGGCGATTGTGTCATCTATTTATTGACTCGTTCAGGGGTCAACTCAATTTGCCGACGAAAAGAGGTTAGTTAGGATCATGGGTGAAAAGATCACTGATTCCGGATTGAAGTTTGAAGACATGAGTGTGGGCAGTGGTGATGTTGCGGCACCCGGTGATCGGGTTTCGGTTCACTACACAGGGTGGTTGCTCGAAGGTGAGAAATTCGACTCCTCACTGGATCGTAACCAGCCGTTTGATTTCACCCTGGGTAAGGGCATGGTGATAGCGGGCTGGGATGAGGGTGTTGCCGGTATGAAAGTCGGTGGGAAACGTAGATTGACGATCCCTCCACAGCTTGGATACGGTGCTCAAGGCGCAGGTGGTGTCATTCCACCGAATGCCACACTGGTGTTCGATGTCGAGCTGCTATCCATCGCTTGATGAGAAACCCTCCCGACACTGGCCCGATCAGCGAGCATGTCACGCTCGCCTTGTCTGAGGATCTTGGCAGCGGTGATCTGACTGCGGGTTTGCTGGATGAACGGGCTACAGCCGAGGCGCAAATAGTCTGCCGCGAAACCGCCGTGATCTGCGGTACTGCCTGGGTGGAAGAGGTGTTTCGCCAATTAGATCCGGGAATTGATATCGAATGGTCGGTCGGGGATGGCGACCGGGTCGCTGCTGATACCCTTCTTTGCAAGTTGCGAGGCAATAATCGCTCTCTGTTGAGCGGTGAACGTACAGCGCTCAACTATCTGCAGACCCTATCGGCGACCGCCACCCTCACCCGCCAATACGTACAGGCGGTGGAGGGAACCGGGGTTACCGTGCTGGATACTCGCAAGACCATTCCCGGACTTAGGTTACAGCAGAAATATGCGGTAGTCTGCGGTGGCGGCAGGAATCACCGAGTTGGCCTCTATGACGCCATACTGCTCAAGGAGAACCACATCAAGATTGCCGGGTCGATAGCAGCTGCATTGCAGCGGGCAAAACGGATTGCCCCTGTCGGCGTGGAAATCGAGATCGAGGTAGAGTCGCTGGATGAGCTGGAAGAGGCGCTGACGGCGGGGGCAGCCAGAGTGCTGTTGGACAATTTTGACCTGCAGATGCTGCGCAATGCGGTGAAGATAAATGCAGGACGCGCGAGGCTCGAAGCCTCAGGTGGGATCAATCTCGATACAATCCGTGGAATAGCAGAGACGGGTGTGGATGATATTTCTGTCGGTGCGTTAACCAAGGATCTCCGGGCGGTCGACCTTTCAATGCTGTTCGAGGCGTGAGCCGCCGCTGTTGTTAGACCCGCTCATCGATCAGCGTACCGATCATCTCGTTGGCGGTTTTCAGGGTTTTTACCTGGGCCTTGGTTTGGTTCGCGTGCTGCTGCAGTTCTACCATGGCACGAGAGAGATCCGTGGGGTTTTTTTGATTGGTTTGCTGGGCACTGGCGATCTCCGATGCCACGCGTCGCATTCCCTGGAATCCCTTTTGAATTCCCTGAAGTGCCGTTCCGGTTACTGAATTGATACCCATAGATTAGCTAACTTCCTAAAAGATATAGGTTCTCTACCCGGTTTGGTGGCAGTCTTGCCGGTTTCTTTAATTGATTCGTTCTCAAAAACGGGTGTGGTTCGTAGTTGGTGAATTGGGTTCCCGTGATTCCCCGGAATCCGATCCTAAACACTCAGTTGCGGTGTGCTGGTAAGACGGGTGGACGGTGAATTGACGCCGATCACCGCACTATAAGCGTACGCCTCGTTCTAGGCATTCGTGAACAGTGGCGGTGAATAGCGGATACAGTATCGTCTGTGCTAGACGCAGCCTGTGGGTTTTGGCAGACCGCCATATTTTGTAATCGGCTTCATCGGCCCGGTCAGCCAGAGTTTGAACATTGCCTTCTGGTCGGCGCCTAGATACTTGGAGAATTTGCGAATTGGCGGCACCACGTTAAACTCATCGTAGTACTCCCTTGCCTTCAGGATCTGCTCCCACTTCTCATCACTGAGCTCATATTCATCGGCCTGTGCCATGGCTCTTGCGATTTCCGGGGTCCATGCATTCATATCGGTCAGATATCCGTCGCCGTCGCGTTCTGGTATTGCATCACTCATCTTGCCTGCTCCTATTACCGAGTAAAAAGGTTGGTTATTATGAGCAGGGAGTTTAATGTGAATTGGCAATCCATTTCTACCCCGGGAAAACTCGGGTTATGCTGTCTCCGCCTAGGTGATGTCAGGTGTCAATTCAGTGGATATCTCTACGAGACGTTGTAGAAAAGCATTTTTTTCTTCAAAACAGTTATTGAACTGGAAGCGTCTCAGGTCGTTGCCGATTCGGATATCCACTCCGTAGGGATCGGCCCCCACCGCCTCTGCAGGGCCCTTGCCTGGCTCTTCCAAGACGTTGAGCAGGTGATTCAATAACTCGCGCTCATGTCCATTCAACTGGAAGAGTATCTCCGCCTCATCCGCTGTGGAAAAAGGTATTGGCTGCGTGATGCGGCTGGGATCGATCCAGCGTGCCGAACCAAAACCACCGATAAAGTAGAAGTGCTTCACCTGCAATCGGTAAAAGCGGAAGTTGAGTTCTTTATGATAGCGCCGGGTCTCCGGGTAGAAACGAAAGTAGCGTTCCGCGGAGGCCGTTGAATTGACCGCCTCGGCTTGGGTCAGGCAGGTGAGACGGGCCAGTTGCTGTACATCGCCACTTCCCTGTTCCGTCAGTGTCAGGGAGCAGTTTGGATTGGTCTCGAGGTTACGGGTGTGCTGCGCGAGATGAGATATCAACAACAACAGGTTTCCCTTTGTGTCCCGGCAGAACGGTAACAGCGATCCAAACGGGTATCCCGGGAACTTTACCGAATGAGTTGAGAGTATGCCGTGATAGCATGACGACCAGTGCCTTTGTATCTCTTGCAACAACTCATCCGTAGCGGACTCATTATTCATTATTCTGTTCTCATTGTTTAAGAAACGACCCCTTTCAAGACTCCTGTTCAGACTGCTCCGACGGATCAAGATTTACTTCGCCTATCCTTTGTTGAATTGAACGTAATTTTTCCTGTAGTCCATGCTCCCGGCCAGGGCGGCTGTCGATCTTTACCGCAGCATAGACACGCCGGCAACCATTGTCATGCAACACCCCCGTTGCCTGCTCGACAATTGCCAGGGCCTCAGCGATGTTTGAGGTTTCTATCAGGGTTCCCATAGCTGTCAGCCGGTACGTCACCCCGCTATGCCTGATCATATCGACCACCTGACTCACCTCAGCGCTGACACTCGCACCCCTGTCCAGGGGAAAGATGCTGAATTCCAATATTACCGACATTGCTGTTTCCAGGTCGCTACACATAACCTTAGTCTATATCGATACGATTTTACCCTGATTTGGTTATGGATGATCGGCCGGGTTGATAAAGGGTGACCACCGATTTAACAATTCTTCACAGGTGGCGGGTTTATTCCCCTGCAGGGATTGCCCTAAGCTGCACGCATTGGGATGAGTGGTTGGGGAAAGAGGTGAACGGCCCGGTTTTTTTGTGCATAGCCTATGCCACAGGTTGGCTTGCCGGGTTGATGATGAAAAGCCTTGGCTTCGGATTGCTGGGCAATCTGCCACTCGGGGTACTGGGGGCGTTGATCGATTCAAACGGGATCGTTGCGTCATTGATCACAACCACAACGGGCGCGATACTTGTCCTGGCCATTGCCGGGTCGGTTAGTAAAAGCTGGAGCCTTCAGTGGTTATAGACAGTAAGACAAAACAATGACAGGAGAGATCTCATGGACTTCACGCTAGATACCCTTCTCAATACCTACGTTATTCCTTGGGGAACCAAGATCATTATGGCGCTCTTGGTGTTCATTATCGGTCGATGGCTGGCCAAGGCGCTGACTCGTACCCTGAAGCGGCTGATGGAGCGCGGGCAGGTCGATCAGATGTTGATCAGCTTCCTCGGTAATATCGCCTATGCAGCCCTGTTGGCGGTAGTTGTCCTCGCCGCTCTCGAACAGCTCGGTGTCAATACCACTTCCGCATTGGCCATATTGGGTGCTGCCGGCCTGGCGGTGGGTCTGGCGCTGAAGGACTCCCTGGCCAGTTTTGCCGCCGGGGTGATGCTCATCATCTTCCGCCCATTCAAATTGGGGGATTTTGTGGAAGCGGGGGGTGAATCAGGGGTGATTGAAGAGATCAGGATCTTCCACACAGTCCTCAAGACCGGCGACAATCGCGAAATAACCATGCCCAATGGGCAGATCTACAGCGGCACAATCATTAACTATTCGGCCAGGGAGACCAGACGTATCGATCTGGTGATAGGTATCGGCTACGACGATGATATCAAGCAGGCGCGGGATCTGATCAAGCAAGTTCTCGCTGCCGACAATACGGTACTGAAAGATCCTGCACCCACGATAATGTTGCTCGAGCTTGGGGAGAGCAGCGTCGACTTCGCTGTTCGACCCTGGGTTAAGTCGGCAGATTACTGGACTACCCGCGCAGCCCTGCTCGAAGCGATCAAGACAACATTCGATGCTCAGGGTATCTCCATACCCTATCCGCAACGGGATATACATATGATTCAGGATGCGGCTGCCTGATTCTAGTAGCCGCTGATTTGGTTTGCAGCTAAATAGGAGGTGCGATCATGCACGTTTTCAGAACTACAATGGCCTTGGCGTTAACATCAATGTTGATAAGCAGCCATGCCACGGCTGAAAAGGGATTGGCCTACGACAGTACCGACGCGGTATGGCGTACCGGCTATGGTGAATGCTGGACCACCTCCTATCGTAACAGAGCCCCGCTCGATGCGTCCTGTTTCGGTGAACCGGTAGTGGAAACGGTACAGGCTGAAGGCGATGCGGATAACGACGGTGTCTTGGACAGTAAGGATCAGTGTCCAGGCACGGCTGCGGGGATCAAGGTTGATGAAAAAGGGTGTGCCCTCGACAGCGACGGTGATGGGGTGATTGACAGTAGCGACAAATGCCCGAACACCCCGGCCGGATCAAAGGTCGGTGCCGACGGTTGCGAATTGGATAGCGACGGTGACGGCGTTGTCGACAGCAGCGACGAATGTCCAAACACACCATCCGGGGCCAAGGTAACAGCCGATGGTTGTGCGGTGCAGATAGTTTTACAGAATGTCCAGTTTGAGCTCAACAGTGACAGGATCAGTAGTGAATACACAGCGGTATTGAAGAGAGTAGCTGATTCACTGAAGGCCCGCTCCGATATCAAGGCGATTGAAGTTATAGGCCATACCGACTCCACCGGAGCCGCGGACTATAATCAGACGCTCTCAGAGCGTCGCGCCAAAGCTGTGGCAGACTATCTGGGTGCGCAGGGTGTAGGTCAGGGGTTGCTCACGTCCAGGGGAATGGGTGAGTCGTCTCCAATCGCCGACAACGGGACACAAGAGGGTCGTGCGCAGAATCGCCGAGTGGAATTGAAACTGAACCAGTAGTACATATACAGGCGAATCGGGATGGTAACAGCGTGACATTTGTCATGCTGTTGCCATGAATACCCTGTTTTTAGTGAGAACGACTTCATTGACTCACAGGCCCAGCAGTGATCAGTTATAAACAAAAGAATGGAACAACTGGTTTCAGCGAGGTCGGGGGTAGCTGTATCCTGTATCGAGAGAGAAACTGTTAGGTGCTTAAGCTTGTGGAGTCATCTATGCGTATAGCCTATTTGGAAGACGATAAGGTGCAGTCGGCGGTAATGAAGGAATGGCTTGAGGCAGAAGGCTATGTCTGCAGGGCGTTTGACAATGCCGATTCCTTCATGCGCGAGTTGCGACACGAAACCTATGATCTGCTGATCATGGATTGGGAACTGCCTGAAAAGAGCGGGGTTGAGGTGCTTTCATGGTTGCGTGGCGACAGGGAGTGGGATCTTCCCGTCTTTTTTATCACCCATAGGGATGGCGAGGCGGATATCATAGAGGCACTGGAAAAAGGTGCCGATGATTATCTGGCGAAGCCGGTCAATCGTGAAATCATGTTGGCACGCATCAAGGCCTTGGTCAGGCGTCATAGTGGTCGACGCGACCATGTCGAGGTGAATGGATTTGTACTCAACAAGGAGAATAAAACACTTACCATAGACGGCGAGCCTGTCGATATGACGGAAAAGGAGTTTCAATTGGCCTGGATGCTATTTAGCAATATCGGTCGTCTGCTCTCTCGAGACCACCTGTTGGAGAGTATCTGGGGCTTCGGTCCTGGACTGATGACGCGAACCGTGGATACGCATATCAGCCGCCTGCGCCGCAAGCTCGGCTTGACACCGGAGAACGGGTGGCGATTGAAGGCGGTCTACCATCAGGGTTATCGCCTTGAGCAGTTGGAGGATCAGGAGTAGTCAGCCTGATCGGGATTATGACAGGCATAACCACTGTTAAGTACCTGCAATTTGGCCGGGATCACCAGTATAATCATCCTGAACATAGTTAAATAACCAGCTGCTAGGCCAAGGTGACAGTCTTATTTTTGACTTTTCAGCTCCGGGTTGAGACCTATGGTTCTGCAGGGTATGTAACTGGCAAGATGATCAACTTTGCAACAAGCCTTCTGCTTTTTCTCTTGGCCACCCTTTCGGCTCAGGTGTGGTCAGAGGATTGGGCATACCGGATTCACGAGGGAGAGAATCTGACAATCGTCGCGGAGCGCTTCCTTAAGTCGGAATTCACCCCGGAACAGCTGCAAATCTACAACGGCATCACCAACGACAGGGAGATAAAAATCGGCACGGAGATACGTGTGCCAATCGACTGGCTGAAGGAGGTGCTTGCCGGGGTAAAGGTCAACTATGTCGTAGGTAGCGCCTCATTGCTGCGGAGAGGTAAGAGTGAACCCACCGTCCTGCTGAAGGACGCCATGCTCAATGCCGGCGATAAAATCATAACCGCTGCAGATTCATTGGTCTCATTGAAGTTCGCCGACGATTCCACGCTGTTGATAGATGAAGAGAGTGAAGTGGTTTTCGATGCACTCTCTTCCTTTCATGGTATGGGCATGTTGGATACACGCATTCGCCTGCAACGGGGGCGGGTGGAGAACCGTATCAAGCCGGTACGTAAACCGGAGTACAGATACGAAATACACACCCCGGCTGCGGTCACGGTGGTAAGAGGCACCGATTTTCGTGTCGCTTCAGGCGCAGAGGATGAACTGACCCGCAGTGAAGTGACGCAAGGTGCTGTGAACATCACCGCCGGCGGGGAGACGGTTGCGGTCGAGCAGGGGGAGGGTACCCTGATAGAAAAGGGCGGTCCTCCCGCCCCGCCCCGTAAACTGCTGCAAAAACCCGATCTGAACGCTGTGATTTTACACACGACACCGGATGATATGACTCTGGAATGGCCAGGGCTCTCCGGCGCTGCCGCTTATCGCTATCAGCTGTCGGACAGCCAGCAGAGGGTGCTGACAGGCGGCACAGCGGCGGTGAATCGCCTGCAGCTGCCGATGATGCCTGCAGGCGACTACCGAATCACCATAAGAGGCATTGACGAGTTGGGGCTTGAAGGATTCAACGCCTATCACGATTTCTCCCTGCAGCCGGCAGCACCAGCTTCTGAACCGGAGAGGGCCGCTGCAATCGAGGCGCCGACGCTATTGCAGCCGCAATTCAGCCAGTACGGTATTCATATTCAATGGACCCCTGTGGATGGGGCTTGGGCCTATAGCGTGATGCTTGCAAGGGATGTCGAAATGAGGGATGTTCTCTTGACAGGGTTGGCAGAGGATCACGGATTTGTTTTGCGACCCCTAGCCCCGGGGCGCTATTTTGTCGCTGTAGAGGCACTCTCTGCGGTTAACGACGATCGATCCCGGTCCAATATCTACCATATCGAAATACCCGCATGGCGATGAGATTGGGAGAAGGGTGTCGGTGACAGGTAAGAGATGAGGGAAAGCGTAGACCCCACAAGCATCGTGGCTCGCTCTAAAAGGCTCTCCGAGCGTACCCGCAGTGCGTTGATCCTGCTGCTTTTTACCGGCCTGCTGGCTGCCAGCAACTGGCTATGGCGCTGGGATCTGCTGCTTTATGATCTGCAGATGGGATTCGTCTCCAGGCCCCCGGCCGAGGATATCATTATCGTCGCCGTGGATGAGAAAAGCCTGGAAGCCCTGGGGCGCTGGCCTTGGTCACGCCAGGTACATGCGAAACTGGTGGACCGGCTTACCCAGGCCGGGGCCAGGGCGGTAGTTCTCGATATACTGTTCGCCGAGCCAGACAGGAACAATCCCGATTCCGATAACCAACTGATCCAGTCGATAGCCGCCAGCGAGCGGGTGTTCATGCCGGTGATCCTCGAAGAGCATCGACAGGGTGGGATGTTGGTGGAGTCGATGCCGCTGCCCGCGCTCTCCAATGTTGCGGCCGGTTTAGGGCATGTACACATGGACCTGGACGCCGATGGGATTGCGCGTGGTGTGTTTCTCTATGAGGGTCTGGGTCAGGCCTACTGGCCCCATCTGATGCTCGCCCTGTTTAATTGGCTGGAGCCGGGGATGGAGGGGATGCGTACCGCTCCCACCAGCCCGCAAACGCCGAATGTCCACACAATCAATCGCCATACCCATCGGCTGATTCCCTTCTATGGACCGGCAGGCCACTACCATCGGTATAGCTACAACCAGGTGCTCGAGGGCGACTTTCTTCCAAATCTATTTCGAGACAAGGTCGTTCTTGTCGGGGTCACGGCGACCGGGATTGGCGATGCCCTGCCTACTCCCGTATCTGGCTATGGCGTACCTATGCCCGGGGTCGAGATCAATGCCAATATCCTACAGAGTCTGATGCAGGGTGAATCTATTACCTCTGTTTCCTATCTCCACCATCTGCTGGGCAGTGCCCTCATCGTGGTGCTGCCCTTTATCCTCTACCCCTATTTTCCCACCCGTATCGCACCCCTTGTGTCACTGGTCCTGGTATTTGGGTTTTTTCTCTCTACCCTGGCACTACTGCATCGGGCCAATTTCTGGTTTCCCCCATCCGCCGCCCTGGTCGGATTGATGTTGAGCTATCCACTGTGGAGCTGGCGGCGACTCGATCAAGCCGTGCGCTACCTGAATCAGCAGCTGGAGCGTATGCAGCGTGAACAGCGCCTGCTGCCGGTGGAGCAGCCGCCCAGCGACATGGGTTCCGCGATGGAGTTTCTTGCGCGATTGACACCGCTCGAGGGCTGGGTTCTCTACGATGCCGCTGCAGGCAAGCGGCTGATGCAAAGCGGGGCTGAACTGGGGACACCCCTGGAGTTGTTGAGTGTGGGGACCTGGCGGCGCTCAGGTGCCGAGCTGTGGACGGAAATCCAACGACCGGAGGGAAACTGGCAGCTGGGTTTGGTCTGGCCGAGAAACGAAGTGCCGGAGGGACGTTCGCTGAAGCTTGTCGATGAGTTCGCCTTGCAGTTCTCCCAAGAGGTTGAAAGCGAACAGGACGGCGTCTTGGAGAGGGTGGAGTTACGTATGCAGCAGATGCAGGAGGCCAATGCCCGACTGCAGCGTTTTCGCAACCTGATCAACAATGCAGTCGGACAGATGGATGATGGGTTGATGGTCATTAACGGGGTGGGGCAGGTGGTGATGGCGAATCCCCGGGCCTCGTTCTATCTGGGGCATAAGTCGGACAGGGAGCTGCTGGGTGAGGATGCCTATCATCTGCTGAGTATACTGGAGATACAGGGTGGAGCGCTGTGGCAGGAGCTGTTCAAGAAGGTGCTGGTGGAAAAGGAGGCAGTGCGCTTCGAGGCCCTGAGACCCGCAGATACGGAGCTGTTTGTCCAGCTCAAGCCCCTGGAGGACGTGGATGCCGAATTTCCCGGCATGATAGTCAACCTCTCCTACATAGGAACCCTCAAACGCTCTGAGCGCACACGGGCGAAGATGCTTAATTTTCTCTCTCACGATATCCGCTCGCCGATTACCTCTCTGCTCTCTTTGACCCAGTCCCGGCAGCTGCTGAATGGGGATGCCAGGGCGATGGCCGAACAGATCGAGCCGTTGGCACGTCGCTCACTCAAGCTCGCGGATAGCTTCCTCCGTCTGGCGCGGGCCGAGGCCGTCGAAACGGCAACCTTTACCGACACCGACTTCGTGGAGGTCGCGCATAATGCCATGGATGAGGTCTATATTCAGGCGAAAGCGAAACAGATTAAACTGTTGCGACAGTTCAAGGAGGATGAGATTTGGTTGCAGGGTGACCTGGCGTTGCTGGAGAGGGCCTTGGTCAACCTGCTCGATAATGCGATTAAATTCTCCTCACCCCAGAGTCAGGTCACCATGACCCTATCGATCCGGGACAAACGACTGATTTGCGAGATAGAGGACCAAGGTCAGGGGATACCGGAACATCAGTCGGATGGTATCTTTATGCCCTTTATGCAGGCGGATTCGAATCAACTTACCAGGAAGAAGGGTGTCGGTTTGGGGCTGAGTTTCGTGAAAGTGGTCGCGGAGAAACATCACGGCAGCGTTTCGGCGAAAAACAGCGCAAATGGTGGTGCCATATTCACCCTCAACCTGCCATGCGAGGTGAATGCTTCCCATGGAACTTCGGACGATGAGGGGGGCTGAATATCCCTGGTCGCGGGTGTTTGTTTAGCCCATGGTATTGCGTGCATAATGGCGCATACCACTGATTTTCGGAGTGACTGATGCCCCAATACCGTTCCCGTACCACCACCCACGGACGCAATATGGCCGGTGCCAGGGCCCTGTGGCGGGCCACCGGCATGAAAGACGACGATTTCGAAAAACCGATCGTTGCGATTGCCAACTCATTTACCCAGTTCGTACCGGGTCATGTCCATCTTCAGGACCTTGGCCAGCTGGTTGCCCGGGAGGTCGAGGGAGCGGGGGGTGTGGCCAAGGAGTTCAATACCATCGCCGTGGATGACGGCATCGCCATGGGCCACGGGGGCATGCTCTACTCCTTGCCGTCTCGGGATATCATTGCCGACTCCATCGAGTACATGGTCAATGCCCATTGTGCCGATGCCCTGGTCTGTATCTCCAACTGCGACAAGATCACCCCCGGGATGCTGATGGCCGCGCTGAGACTGAATATCCCGACCCTGTTTGTCTCCGGTGGACCCATGGAGGCCGGAAAGGTCCGGTTGCACGGCAAAGAGCAGCACCTGGACCTCATCGATGCCATGGTAGTGGCCGCCAATCCCGATGAGAGTGACGAGGATGTGGCGCGGATCGAGCGCTCTGCCTGCCCTACCTGCGGTTCATGTTCGGGGATGTTCACCGCAAACTCCATGAACTGCCTTACCGAGGCGTTGGGCCTGTCGCTGCCCGGCAACGGGTCGCTGTTGGCCACCCATGCCGACCGCAAGGAGCTGTTCCTGGAGGCTGGCCGTCGTATCGTTGGGTTGGCCAAGCGTTGGTATGAGCAGGATGACGCCAGCGCCTTGCCGCGCGGAGTGGCTACCTTCGAGGCGTTTGAAAACGCCATGAGCCTCGATATCGCAATGGGTGGCTCCACCAATACCGTATTGCATCTGCTCGCCGCCGCGCATGAAGCGGAGGTCGATTTCACCATGGCAGACATCGACCGCTTGAGTCGCAAGGTACCCAACCTGTGCAAGGTCGCCCCTGCCACCCAGCAGTACCACATGGAGGATGTGCACCGTGCCGGCGGCGTCATCGGGATACTCGGGGAGCTGGATCGGGGCGGTTTGATTCACCGGGACACCCCCACCGTTCATGCGCCAAGCATCGGTGATGCAATGGAGCGCTGGGATATCCTGCGCAGCAGCGAAGAGGCGGCCCGCAACCGCTATCTGGCGGCACCGGGTGGCGTTCCCACCCAGGTGGCCTTCAGCCAAGCCTCGCGTTGGCCGGAATTGGATCTGGATCGGGAGCAGGGCTGCATCCGCGACCTGGAACACGCCTATTCCCTGGACGGGGGACTGGCCGTGCTCTACGGCAATCTGGCAGAGCAGGGCTGTATCGTCAAAACCGCCGGTGTCGATGAATCGATTCTGCAGTTTTCCGGGCCGGCACGGATTTTCGAGAGCCAGGAGAGTGCTGTTGCGGCAATACTAGACGATAAAATAGCCCCGGGAGATGTCGTCATCATTCGCTATGAAGGGCCTAAAGGCGGGCCTGGAATGCAGGAGATGCTCTATCCGACAAGTTATCTGAAATCGAAGGGGATGGGCAAGGCCTGCGCCCTGATTACCGATGGCCGTTTCTCCGGCGGCACCTCGGGACTGTCGATCGGGCACTGCTCCCCCGAGGCGGCCGAAGGCGGCAATATCGGCCTGGTTGAAGAGGGCGACACCATCGAAATAGATATACCGGGGAGAAGCATAGCGATCGCTGTCGATGCAGAGACGCTGGATAGGAGACGCGAGGCGATGAACGCAAAAGGAGCGCAGGCGTGGCGGCCGATCGGCAGAGAACGAAACGTGTCACAGGCATTAAAGGCCTATGCCGCGTTTACAACTTCCGCAGCCCGCGGCGCAGTCAGGGATCTTTCTCAATCTGATTGAGCAGGGGAAGAGCCATAGTACTTTCAGGCAGTTCAGCGGTGAGAACAAAAGACCCTGGCCGGGCCTTCACGTTCAGGTTCTGGCCCCTGTTTTTTCTCCTGGGCTGCAGCGGAGGCGACCCTACCGTCGCCAATCCGGCCCTGATTTTCAAGGATGGTTTTGATAACCCGCTGCAGGCGGTGGAAATCCTTGCAGAGGGGGGTACCATGGTTCATGGGCTCGATGTCTGGTTGAAGCTTGAACCAAGGATGACTGAGTTAAGGCTTCGCAGGGCTAATGACTATGTCTATGACGATTGTGGGGAGATGGTGGCATGGTTTCACGGCGTCACCGGCGATGAAACTCTCCGTGCGATGCACAGTGGTTTTATCTGTCAGGTTTCAGAGGAACCACGCTTTAAATTTGATAACGGACGTTGGCTATTAAGTGATAGAACCAAGGGTGTTTTTTACTATCGAATCTGGAAAAATAACAGTTAAACGACAACGGTTCATTCCTTGTTTAAAGGCAGAACCGTGAACTACCCGATACGGGTAGATACAGAAGATCCTGTAACAAAAAGGGGCGATAATTTGGAGATGGGTTGTGGATATTGATCTGAGGCAGTGCTATCTGTTCGCTCATCTGGATGATGACCAATTCGAAAGGGTAAAGAAGATGGCCCATGAGATTAGGATCAGAGACGGTCAGCTCTTTTTCCAATCGGGTGATCCCGCCACCCATTTCTATCTCTTGATACAGGGGCAGATTAAACTGACCCGGCTGTCTATGCAGGGCCAGGAGAAGGTCATCGAGATCATCACCCCGGGCAAGACATTCGCCGAGGCGCTGATGTTTGGTGAAAGCCCAGAATATCCGGTGAACGCTGTGGCAATAGGCGATTCCCACCTATTGAGCTTCGAGAGCGCGCCGTTTCTTGAAATACTCCGCGGTTCCATCGATACCTGCTTTCGACTGATGGGGGATATGAGTCATCGTCTCAAGAGTCTGATTCGTGAAATCGATGAGCTGACCCTGCAGAGCGCCAGCTGTCGTGTTGCCAGTTTCCTCTGGCAACGCTGGGAGGCGAGACCCAACGGCGACAAGAGTTTCAATCTTCAGGCGCCTAAGGGGGTGATCGCTTCCAGGCTGTCGGTGACTCCCGAGACCTTCTCGCGGATTCTGCATAACTTCTCCACGCAAGGATTGATTCATGTCGACGGCAGTCAGGTGGATGTGCTCGACGAGCAGGGGTTGCTCGGCTTCGCCGATATCACGGGGCAGATCAACCGGGGTATTTCGTCAACTTGAGGAATTATCCGGCAATGTCACGCCACCCTTGTCGCACCGATTGAGGAATTCCTGCGCTTTGCCGGGTATACTCTCCCCCCTCGGTGAATAGTCAACCCTTTCAGTAGATAGCGATGAAGGATAGTTTCCCATTTCCGGTAGCTCGAATCGGCCTCATTGGTGGTGGCCAGTTGGGGCGTATGATGGTCAAGGCGGCGAAGCGCCTGGGCTGTACCTGCGTGGTTCTCGATCCCTATCCCGGCTCCCCTGCGGGACAAGTTGCCGGGCATCAGATCATCGGCGGTTATCACGACCCGGCAAAACTGCGAGAACTGGCTGAGTCCTGCGATGTTGTTACCTTTGAATTGGAGAATATCGATACCGAGACCCTGATCCAACTGGAGCGCGAGGGGCACACCATCAATCCTGCTCCAGAACTGCTCTCGGTCCTGCAGGACAAGCTGTTACAGAAACAGTTCCTGGAGAGGGCGGGTCTACCCACGGCCGCGTTTGCGGAGATGCGGAATCCGCAGCTGCAGGCTTTTGAGTCCTTTGGATTTCCATTGGTACAAAAGGCCCGCCGGGGCGGCTATGACGGGCGAGGCGTGTCGGTGATGCAGGCTGCGCAGGATTTCGCCAATCATCTGCCTGTGCCGTCACTGGTGGAGCGCTTCGTGGATGCGGAAAAGGAACTGGCGGTGATGGTTGCCCGTAACCGTGAGGGTGAGTGTGTCGCCTATCCCACGGTGGAGATGTGCTTCCGCCAGGGGGAGAATGTACTCGATCTGCTGCTATGCCCCGCTGCGGTGAGTAGAGCGATTGCTTCTGAAGCGGAGGCCCTGGCAATCCGCACCATCGAAGCGCTCCAGGGTGTGGGCGTATTTGGCGTGGAGATGTTTCTTACCCGGGATGGCCAGATTATGGTCAATGAAATTGCCCCACGCACCCACAATTCGGGTCACCATACCATCGAGGCCTGTATCACCGATCAGTTTGAACAGCACCTGCGTGCCATCCTGGGACTCCCGCTGGGCGCCACCGATCTGCTCTCACCCGCGGCGATGATCAATCTGCTGGGCGATCCCGGCGCCCGTGGCAGGCCCGTCATCCAGGGTATGGCGGCGGCACTCTCGATCGAGGGAGTCTGTCTCCATCTCTACGGCAAGGCGGAGGTAACTCCCTACCGCAAGATGGGGCATGTCACGGTTCTCGATGCGGACCTTGAATTGGCAAGAAACAAGGCGGAGCGTGTCCGCGATCTGATTAAAATTACTGGAGAACAGCACCCATGAGCGAAGTGGTTGTGGGCATTATCATGGGAAGCGATTCCGACCTTCCCGTCATGCAGGAGGCAGCAAAAGTGCTGCAGGAGCTTCGGGTTCACTATGAGATGACGATCGTCTCGGCTCACCGTACGCCGACAAGGCTCTACGATTATGCCAGGCAGGCGGCCGATCGGGGTCTGCAGGTGATCATTGCCGGCGCCGGAGGCGCCGCCCATCTGCCCGGTATGGTGGCCGCTCTCTCACCACTGCCGGTGATCGGGGTGCCGGTAAAGAGTTCAGCCCTCAGCGGTGAGGATTCGCTGCTCTCCATTGTACAGATGCCTCCGGGGGTACCGGTTGCCACCGTCGCCATCAACGGGGCACGCAATGCGGGTATCCTTGCGGCGCAGATCCTCAGCACCGCCCAGCCCGAGCTGCGGCAGCGTATCATCGATTTCAAGGAGGACCTGGAAGCGATGGTGATGTCGAAGGTCGAGGCGATGGCTTCAAATCAAGAGGATTAAAAGTTCGCAAATGAACGCGAATGAACGCAAATTTACGCGAAATATTTGTTATAGATTTGAGTTCGGGTAGCTTCCTGATTTAAAAGTTTAGACGAAGGGTGCGGCTTGCCGCACCGTATTCTCCAGCTCGATTTGTATCCGCATCTAGGGAAATTCGGTGCGGTAAACCGCACCCTACGTTATTTAAAGACTTCTTCTGGTTCCCAGGGTCCTCCGTGGGAACCAATGACCAGTCCTGTTGATTTGTTACTGTCTGCGTTTCCACGCGGAAGCATGGGAACGGGGGCATAATATTTCTTTATTTACGTTCATTCGCGTTCATTTGCGGACTATCTTCTTTTTATACTCCCTATTTAGCTTGAAATAGCGGGGTTTTCCCCCATCTGAGGGGTAGTAATCAAGTTTTTTGGAGTATTTCCCATGCGAATGGACCGTTTGACCAGCAAATTTCAGATGGCCCTGGCCGATGCCCAGAGCCTGGCTGTCGGGCGCGATCATCAGTTCATCGAACCGGTGCATCTGATGGTCGCCCTGTTGGATCAGGATGGTGGCACGATCCGTCACCTGCTCGCCCAGTCCGATGTCAATGTCAACCAGCTGCGTTCGAGCCTGAGCACCGCCATGGAGCGGCTCTCCAGCGTCGAGGGTGCCGCGGGTGATCTGCATATCTCAAATGAGCTGGGACGTCTGCTGAATCAGACCGATAAGCTGGCGCAACAGCGTAATGACCAGTATATCTCCAGCGAACTCTTTGTCCTTGCCGCGGTGGAAGACAAGGGTGAGCTGGGTGAGGCATTGCGCAACGCCGGGGGCTCCAAGGCGGCCCTCGAACAGAGTATCGAACAACTGCGTGGTGGACAGCGAGTGGATGATCCCAATGCGGAGGATCAGCGTCAGGCCTTGGAGAAGTACACCATCGATCTGACGGAACGGGCGGAGCAGGGAAAACTCGACCCGGTAATCGGGCGTGATGACGAAATTCGCCGCACCATTCAGGTCCTGCAGCGCCGTACCAAAAACAACCCGGTTTTGATCGGTGAACCCGGGGTGGGTAAGACCGCCATCGTGGAGGGTCTGGCGCAACGCATCATAAACGGCGAGGTGCCCGAGGGGCTGAAGAGCAAGCGCCTGCTCTCTCTAGACATGGGTGCCCTGATTGCCGGAGCCAAGTTCAGAGGCGAGTTCGAGGAGCGCCTGAAGGCGGTGCTCAATGATCTGGCGAAACAGGAGGGACAGATCATTCTCTTCATCGATGAGCTGCATACCATGGTCGGTGCGGGCAAGGCTGAGGGCTCCATGGATGCGGGTAATATGCTCAAGCCCGCCCTGGCCCGTGGCGAGCTACACTGTGTCGGTGCCACCACCCTGGATGAGTATCGACAATACCTGGAGAAGGATGCCGCCCTGGAGCGCCGTTTCCAGAAGGTGATGGTGAATGAACCCAGTGTGGAGGATACCATCGCCATCCTGCGTGGCCTCAAGGAGCGCTATGAGCTGCATCACGGTGTGGATGTCACCGATCCCGCGATCGTTGCCGCCGCAACCCTCTCCCACCGCTATATCAGCGACCGTCAGTTACCGGACAAGGCCATCGACCTGGTTGATGAGGCCGCCTCCCAGATCCGCATGGAGATCGACTCCAAGCCCGAGGAGATGGATCGCCTCGAACGACGCCTGATCCAACTCAAGATTGAGCGTGAGGCCCTCAACAAGGAGTCGGACGATGCCTCGAAGAAGCGCCTTGCGGAGCTCGAGGCCCAGATCGATCGCCTGGAGCGGGAGTTCTCGGACCTGGAAGAGATATGGAAATCGGAAAAGGCAGCACTGCAGGGTACCACCCATATCAAGGAGTCCCTGGAAGAGGCGCGGCTGGAACTGGAGACGGCGCGTCGTGCCGGTGACCTTGCGCGCATGTCCGAATTGCAATATGGCCGCATCCCGGAGCTGGAGCGCCAACTCGACATGGCGGCCCAGGCGGAGATGCAGGAGATGAAACTGCTGCGCAACAAGGTCTCGGAAGAGGAGATCGCCGACGTGGTTTCGAAGTGGACCGGTATCCCCGTTGCCAAGATGCTCGAGGGTGAGCGCGATAAGCTGCTGCGCATGGAAGAGGAGCTGGGTAAACGGGTGATCGGCCAGGAGGAGGGGGTACGTGCGGTGAGCGATGCCATACGTCGTTCCCGGGCGGGACTCTCGGATCCCAACCAGCCCAACGGCTCGTTTCTCTTTTTGGGCCCCACCGGCGTGGGCAAGACCGAGCTGTGCAAGGCCCTGGCCGAGTTCCTCTTCGACACACAGGAGGCGATGGTGCGCATCGATATGTCGGAGTTCATGGAGAAACACTCCGTGGCCCGGTTGATCGGCGCGCCTCCCGGTTATGTCGGTTACGAGGAGGGGGGCTATTTGACCGAGGCGGTACGTCGTCGCCCCTACTCGGTGATCCTCCTCGACGAGGTGGAGAAGGCCCATCCCGATGTCTTCAATGTGTTGCTCCAGGTGCTCGATGACGGTCGTCTCACCGACGGCCAGGGACGCACCGTCGATTTCCGTAACACGGTCATCGTGATGACCTCCAACCTGGGTTCTCAGGCGATCCAGGAGATGACCGGAGAGGAGCACTACCAGGAGATGAAGGCGGCGGTGATGGATACGGTGCGGCAGAACTTCCGTCCCGAATTCATCAACCGGCTCGATGAGATCGTGGTCTTTCATCCCCTCGCCAGTGAGCAGATACGCGCCATTGCCAAGATCCAGATCGCCTACCTGCACAAGCGCCTCACGGAAAACGAGATGGGACTGGTGATCAGTGACGCCGCCCTCGACCGGCTCGGCGAGGCGGGTTTCGATCCGGTCTACGGCGCCCGGCCGCTGAAGCGGGCGATCCGTCAGCAATTGGAAAACCCGCTGGCCCAGGAGATCCTCGCGGGCCGCTTCGGTCCCGGGGATACCATCCAAGTCGATAGCAAAGACGGGGGCCTGACCTTCGGCAAACGGAAAGTAGTCAATGCTGCTTGATTGAAAGGCCTGTAATTAGATGCAAACTTACCCATGAGGCTTGTTTAAGCCACACCCTCCGATTCCCACGGGACTCCGTGGGAATCTGTGCCATGTGCCCCTGCTGTCTGCAATCCGGGTCAAGTCTTACAGTTAACAGCGATATTACTTCCAGGTGGCGATCGGACAATGCATCCATCAATGCTAGCTAGTGAGTTTGAGAGTAAAGATTTTCTCCTGAATGTCGATATTATTCTGGAACATTACAAAATCTATCTTTATGATGCGCCTGGAGATTTGGCATTCAAGGATTGGAATCATAATTCCTCGAGATGAATGATCGGAATTCTGCCTCCTTGGTTAGAAAGGGTGGTTTAATCGAATAATGATGGGAAATAGTTCAGGCTGTACCTCTTTCGATAGTCATGCCACTGAGAACGGAAACTATCGGATGCAACTGCGACTACCAGAAATTCATAAAGTTAGTCACTAGAAGGAGATTTCATGAATAAGCGAGCAATGATGCTATCTGTGTTTGTTGCAATCTTTGCACTCTCAGGATTTTCTGGACTCATTTATGAATCTATATGGTCGCACTATCTGAAACTATTCCTTGGTCATTCCTCATATGCCCAGGTTCTGGTGCTTGCCATTTTTATGGGTGGTATGGCAATAGGGTCTGCATTGGCAGCAAGATTGAGCAA
>JBFNJI010000084.1:0-40034 GCA_040793985.1 Candidatus Thiodiazotropha sp.
AAATCTTTCTTTAATACCCGGTCGTACTGTAACGGTCAGTATTGGCGTGGCTGGCCTAAGTTCAGTTAGCGACTGGAAGCAGTGGATGAAGATCGGCGACAAAAACCTATATGAGGCCAAGAATAGCGGTCGCAACAGGGTAGTTGTTTGCAAAGGACAGAGGGAAATATGTGGCGGCGTATAGTAGCTGCCGATGGTTGAATCGTCTGACAACCCCGTATACCCCCAAAATCCGGCTCGAATGATGCCCAGTGTACCGTAACTCCCCCTCTTTGCCTCCCTGATAGTTTCCATTCCCATCATCTAGGACCTGTTAACACGAATCCAATACGCCCTGCTGGGGCTGTTTTTGCGTCCAGCAAGGCAGAAATAAGCGTGGTGGTGCAGGGATACAGCGTTTAGGGACCTTAGGATGGAATCCGCTCCGGTCACCAGCGGATCTTCAATAGAGGCAATCACTTTCATGGCGCCGCCGCAGGCACTGCTGGGCTCGATCTAGATGCTGAAAACACGCTTGAGCCGCTGCGAACGCCGGGCAATACTCGTCGATGACCCGATACAGAAGCGTCTGCCCGGGCCGCTGACGCTGGTAACGACCAGCATCCTCATCCCGGCTGGTCATCCTAGCCGCCTGAATGGAATGGCACATCTAGCGGCTGGTCAATCGCTTTATCAGTAATCGGGAAGAACGCGTATACTATCAGGTTTGCTCATTTCATCGCAGTACTGGTTCAGCAAGCATATGGATACAATTTATATACGCGGCGCACGCACCCACAACCTGCAAAACGTCGATCTTGAGCTGCCGCGGGACAAGCTCATTGTTTTCACCGGTCTCTCCGGCTCGGGCAAATCCTCACTCGCCTTCGACACCATCTACGCCGAAGGCCAGCGACGCTATGTGGAATCGCTCTCCGCCTATGCGCGACAGTTTCTGTCATTGATGGAAAAACCGGATGTGGACCACATCGAGGGGCTTTCACCGGCGATCTCCATCGAACAGAAAAGCACATCCCACAACCCCCGTTCCACCGTTGGCACCATTACCGAAATCTATGACTACCTGCGCCTGCTGTTTGCCCGAGTAGGCACGCCGCGCTGCCCCGACCACGACACCACACTGGAGGCACAAAGCATCAGCCAGATGGTCGATCAGGTATTGGCTCTACCGCAGGGGGAGAGGCTGATGCTGCTGGCGCCGGTGGTACAGGAGCGCAAGGGTGAACACCATAAGTTGTTGCAAGAACTGCACGCCCAGGGCTATATCCGCGCACGCATCGACGACGAGGTGTTCGAGCTCGACGACGCACCTACCCTGGAGCTGCACAAAAAACATAACATAGAAGTGGTCGTCGACCGCTTCAAGGTGCGTGAGGATCTCGCCACCCGACTCGCGGAATCTTTCGAAACCGCACTCAATCTGGCGGATGGCCTGGTGCGGGTGGCCTGGATGGATGGCGACCGCGAGGAGCTGCTCTTCTCCTCTCGCTTTGCCTGCCCCCACTGCGGTTACAGCCTGACCGAACTCGAACCCAGACTCTTCTCCTTCAACAATCCGGTGGGCGCCTGCCCCACTTGTGACGGACTCGGGGTGGAGCAGTTTTTCGATCCAGAGAAGGTTGTCGCCCATCCTGAGCTCTCCCTGGCGGGGGGCGCGGTACGCAGCTGGGACCGGCGCAATGCCTACTATTTTCAGATGATCACCTCCCTGGGGCGCCACTACGACTTCGATCCGGAGACACCCTGGGAATCGCTGCCGAAAAAGGTAAGAAAAATCATCCTCCAGGGCAGTGGGCGTGAAGCGATTGAGTTCAGCTACTACAACGAGCGGGGGCGCTCGGTGAAAAAACGCCACCCCTTCGAGGGGATCATACCCAATATGGAACGACGCTACCGTGAGACTGAATCCAATGCGGTACGCGAGGAGCTCTCCCGTTATATCTCAAGCCATTCCTGTCCCGATTGCGGCGGTACCCGGCTGACCCAGGCGGCACGGCACGTCTTCATCGGCAAGCACACCCTCCCCGATATCACATGTATGCCCATCGGTCAGGTAAAAAGCTCACTTGGTGCACTCAAGCTGAGAGGCAAGCGGGAAAAGATAGCGCAGAAGATCCTCAAGGAGATCGACCAGCGGCTCCACTTTCTGGTCAACGTCGGGCTCGACTACCTGACCCTGAACCGCAGCGCCGAAACCCTCTCCGGGGGTGAGGCTCAGCGTATCCGCCTGGCGAGCCAGATCGGGGCTGGACTGGTTGGGGTGATGTATGTCCTTGATGAACCCTCCATCGGCCTCCACCAACGGGACAATCAACGCCTGCTCGACACCCTGACCTATCTCCGTGACCTCGGAAATACGGTAATCGTCGTCGAGCACGACGAAGAGGCGATCCGCAGCGCCGATCATGTAGTCGATATTGGACCCGGAGCGGGGATTCACGGCGGTCGCATCATCGCCCAGGGAACGGCACAGAAGATCGCCAAAAGCAACGGCTCGCTGACCGGCGAATACCTCAGCGGCAAACGCTCCATCGACACCCCGGCACGTACCACCGAGATCGACCCGACCCGCAACCTGGAACTCAGGGGAGCCAGCGGCAACAACCTCAAGGCGGTTGACCTGGTGATACCGGTCGGCAGTTTCTGCTGTATCACCGGGGTATCGGGTTCCGGCAAATCGACCCTCATCAACGACACCCTCTACCCGATCTGCGCCACCGTCCTCAACAAGGCGAATGCCTCGCCTGCGCCCTATACGGAGATACGCGGCCTCGACTATTTCGATAAGGTGGTCGATATCGACCAGAGCCCCATCGGCCGTACCCCGCGCTCCAATCCCGCCACCTATACCGGGCTCTTTACCCCCATCAGGGAGCTGTTCTCCGGTACCCATGAGGCGCGTTCCAGGGGCTATACACCGGGGCGTTTCAGTTTCAACGTCAAGGGCGGACGCTGCGAGGCCTGCAGCGGTGACGGTGTGATCAAGGTGGAGATGCACTTCCTCCCCGACATCTATGTGCAGTGCGATGTCTGCAAGGGTAAGCGCTATAACCGTGAAACCCTGGAGATCCACTATAAAGGCAAGACCATCGACCAGGTACTTGCAATGACCGTGGAAGAGGCACTGGCCTTTTTCGATGCGGTACCCTCCATCAAACGCAAGTTGCAGACCCTGATGGATGTTGGTCTCTCCTATATCTCCCTGGGGCAGAACGCGACCACACTGTCCGGGGGTGAGGCACAACGTGTCAAGCTTTCACGAGAGCTTTCCAAACGCGATACCGGCAAGACCCTCTATATTCTTGATGAACCGACAACCGGGCTTCACTTCCATGATATCAACCACCTTTTGGAAGTACTGCACCGTCTGCGCAACCATGGCAATACCGTGGTGGTCATCGAGCATAACCTGGATGTCATCAAGACCGCCGATTGGATCATCGACCTGGGTCCAGAGGGTGGCGACAAAGGAGGTGACATCATCGCTCAGGGAACACCTCTGCAGCTAACCAAGGTGCGCAACTCGCACACCGGATTCTTCCTCAAAAAACTGCTGCACGGCTAATTGGCGAATGGCCGAAAATCAGCTTCCGCCGCTGTGTTGAAGTTTAATTGCGCATTTGAATAGCAACCAGAAAAGGCAGTCTCTGACTGAGCGCAGCCAGGTCGGGCAATCCCTGAAGTGGTCAGTGAATCCAACCGAATTGTAACAACAGGGCACTTCGGTTCCTTTTGCCTGTCCTAGTCCCTGATGTCCGATTCTGTTTTTTTCCACGGGTAAAGGGGCTCTGCGGTCACATCTGACTGCATGCGTTTAGGGTAGAAAAATGACCAAACACTATGACTTGATCGCCATCGGCGCAGGCAGTGGTGGACTCTCGGTAGCCGAACGAGCTGCCAGGTATGGGGCGAAGTGCGCCGTTGTCGAGACTGGCAAACTCGGCGGGACCTGCGTCAACCTCGGTTGCGTACCCAAGAAGGTCATGTGGTATGGCGCCGACATCGCACACACCCTGCACGATGCGCAGGATTACGGCTTCGACATCGAACTCAAGCACTTCTCCTGGGAGAGATTAAAACAGCAGCGTGACGCCTATGTGGCTGGGATCAACAGCTGGTATCACACCTACCTAAAGGACTCAGAGATCGACGAGATAACCGGTCTTGCCCGATTTGTCGATGCCCATACCCTGGAAGTTGAAGGGGAGCGATTCAGCGCTGAACATATCGTCATCGCAACCGGATCATACCCGGTGATACCGTCAATTCCCGGTGCCGAACATGGCATCACATCGGATGGCTTTTTTGCCTTGGAACAATTGCCGCAACGAATGGCAATCGTGGGCAGCGGCTATATCGCGGTTGAAATTGCCGGCCTGCTCAATGCCTTGGGATGCGATGTCACCATGTTGTTGCGCGGCGAGCAGTTGCTGCGGCCCTTCGATGCCATGCTGCGGGAGTGCCTGATGGAGGAGATGATCAATGCCGGCATCAATATCGTCACCTCCTCCCGGATCTCCGAGGTCATCAAAGGCAAGGACGGGGATCTCGACCTTGTCTGCGCCGATACCGGACAGAGTCTGGGACGATTCGAGCAACTGCTGTGGGCAATCGGACGTGCCCCCGCCAGTGCCAGTCTGGACCTGGAGAATGCCCGCATCACCACAGACAGCGAGGGCTATATCCAAACGGATGCCTTTCAGAACACCAACATACCCAATATCCACGCGGTGGGAGATGTCACCGGCCGCGCGCAACTGACTCCGGTTGCGATAGCCGCCGCGAGGCGTCTCGCAGACCGTATTTATGCAGGTATGACTGAGCGTAGACTCGACTATGCGCTGATTCCCACCGTGATTTTCTCCCACCCGCCCATAGCCACAGTGGGTCTGACCGAGTCGGAGGCAAGGGAGATCCATGGCGATGCGGTGAAGATCTACCAGTCGAGGTTTACCCCGATGTACCACGCCTTTACCCGCCAGCAGAGCAAAATGGCGATGAAACTGGTAACTGTCGGTGCGCGGGAGAAGGTTGTCGGTTGTCACGTCATCGGGATCGGTGCGGATGAGATGCTGCAGGGATTCGCCGTCGCCATCAGGATGGGCGCCACCAAGCAGGACCTGGATGATACCATCGCCATCCATCCGACAGCGGCGGAAGAGTTGGTGACTATGCGTTGAATGGGATAATGAGCTGAGGTATCCACATCATGGAGGTGGCTGAAATCTCTCCAGGCTCCGGAGCCTGGCCCCGTCAACTCAGCATCGCCTTACTCCTATCGATCGGCTTCCATCTGCTGCTGTTGCAATTGGGCAACTGGCTGCAACAACAACGGGATGCGCTTGCCCTTTCGCCATTGCCAAGACCATTGAGCATAACCATAGCGACACCAGGAGCAGCTCCACCAGAGCCCGGCCCGCAACCGCCAGCAATGGTACCCGCGACAACACAAACACCGCAAAAGAGACCACAATCACCCATGCCCTCAGAGAGTGAGACCCCGACTCAAACGACTGCCGAAGGAATCAGAAAGCGAGTCGTAACCTCTGCTCAAATCAGGCGTAGCGCGGCAGCCGTCATTCAAGAGCTGACGAAACAGACGAAGGAGGAGGGAGAGGGGGAACGGAAGGAGGAACCAGATCCGCTCTCGGCGATTCTCAGGCGCGCTCTGAACAAACCCCACGAAACACCCGGCGTATACACACAAGCGGACGGCACCACCCGGGTGGTCACGGAAAACGGCTTCACCTATTGCGTCAAGCCCCTCGACGACTGGCGTATTGTCGATCCGGAGGACGATATGCGGGTATCGGTCTATTGCAATTGAGGACGAAATCCTTGATTCATTCACAGCTAGATATCACATTATGTACGCCATGGATATACAAAGGTGACGAATCGGTTTTGGCCACAATAGCCGGTTTCGGCCACATGCAGCCATTCCCGGATTGTCCAGTTTTTTATACCTTACCCAAACTATAACCGGCGCGTAGAACTCCTGGCTTTCCCGCTCAAATCCACGACCGGGCTTGGTTGCGTTTTAGTCTTATTCAGACTGGTCGCTATAGTTGTAGTGATAACATATAAACCATGGTCTACTTACCCAGTCTAGTGGTGGCGAAAATCCCCAAGGCACATTCAGTGCGACCAAAATCTATCAAGCACTACTGATATATGACAGATACATCGACACCACAACAGATTGACATCTTTCCTTGGGATGAGAATTTCAACACCGAACTACCCAGGGTCGATGAACAGCACCGTACCCTGGTTTCGCTGATCAACCGGTTGGCCAGCCAATTTTCCTACGGTGCCGACAAGGCCGTGATTGACGAAATTTTCGAAGAACTGATCGACTACACCGTCTACCACTTCGAAACAGAAGAAACCATCTGGCACAAATTTCTGGCAGACGACACAAGCGAAATTCAACACAGGGAGGATCACCAGCGATTCGTTGATAGCCTACACCGCCTGATGGAGGAAAAGGACAATAAACCACTGCACGAAGTGGTCGAGCACGCGCTTGGATTCTTGGTGCGCTGGCTAGCCTCGCACATTCTTGAATCTGACCGCCATATGGCCTACACAGTGCGTGCCATCGAAGCCGGCTTGGACCACAAAGCGGCAAAGGCCAGGGCGCAGGAACAAATGGCCGGATTCACCCGGCAGATGATCGATATCATCCTCAGTATCTACGGCATCTTATCGCACAACACCCTGCTCTTGATGCAGGAGCTGTCACGACATCGTGAAATGGCAAATGACCTCATGGTAGCTCGCAAACAGGCCGAAGCGGCGAGGGATGAATTGTCAACTCAGGAAACCCGGCTACAGGTCGCTCTCGAGGCAGGTCAAACAGGTACCTGGTACTGGGATTTCGAGAAAGGGGTGGTATTCGGCGACGAACACCTGGCTAATTATTTCGGCCTTACTCCCGAACTGACCGAATCGGGGATTCCCCTTTCCGGATATATCGAACACATACATGTCGATGACAAGGACCGGGTATCTCAGGAGATTGAACAGGCGCGGAGGAACTCTACACCCTTTGCGATCGAATATCGGGTACTGGGTACCAAGGGAGAGCGCTGGGTGTTGGCGCGTGGTCGAGTCGAACACGACGAACAGGGGCGACCGATTGGCTTCCCTGGCGCAATATCTGACATCACCCAGCAAAAACAGGCAGAGATCGCACTTCGACAGGAGCGAGATATCCACCGCAAGTACCTGGACACCATCCAGACCATACTGTTGATTCTGGATTCACAAGGTCATATCCAACTGATCAACCCTGCCGGTTGCAAAGTGCTTGGCTATAAGGAAGATGACCTGCTTGGAAAAAATTGGTTTGACACCTGTTTACCGCAATCAGCAGGAAAAGAAGAGATTGTTGCCATATTCCGGCAATTAATTAATGGCTATCACAATCAGACCGAGTATTTCGAAAATCAGGTTCTGTGTCGCGATGGGAGTCAGCGCCTGATTGCTTGGCACAACGGCCAGCTCGAGGACACATCAGGATATATCTCCGGCATCATAAGTTCAGGACAGGACATCACAGAGCAAAGAATGGCCCAAACCCAATTGGTAGCAAGTGAGCAGCGTCTACTTGAAGCGGAACGTATTGCTCACTTGGGTCACTGGGAACTGGATATCAACACCAAGGTAGCACACTGGTCTGATGAAATTCTTGCGATCTTTGGTATCAGCAAACCACAGCGAGCCGGGCCGGAACTTCTGGCGACGATCGTCAATCCTAGTGACTGGCCGGGTGTCGAGGCCTCACTCAATGCCGCCATGGCAGAGGGGAAAGAACATAAGGTCGAATACCGGATACGACGGCCTGACGGGGATGAGCGCTGGGTGTTTTGTCAGGCTGAAAAACAATATGGCGATGATGGCTGCGAGAAACTTGTGGGCATCGTACAGGACATCAGCGACCGCAAGAGAGCGGAGGAACGTTTGCGCCTCGCTGCCAGCGTTATCCAGAACACCTCAGAAGGTGTGATCATCTGCGATATTGATGGCAACATCATGGAGGTCAATCCGGCATTTTGCGAAATACTAGGCTATCCCCGCGACGAAGTCATCGGGCGGAATCCGCGCATATGGCAATCGGGTCGACACAGCCCCGAGTTCTATCACGAGATGTGGCAGGCACTGGATGAGGCCGGCCAGTGGAAGGGGGAAATATGGAATCGGAACAAGAGCGGTGCCTTGGTACCGGAATGGCTGAACATCAGCAAAGTGCTCGATGCTAATGCTGAGGTGAGTCACTACGTAGCGGTATTCTCTGATATCAGCCAGATCAAGCAGTCGCAGGAAAAGCTCGACTACCTAGCACACCATGATGCACTTACCGATCTGCCAAACCGATTACTGCTGAATGAACGCCTTGAGCATGCGCTACTGCGAGCAAACCGCCATAGTACGAGGCTGGCTGTGCTGTTCCTCGATCTGGATCGCTTCAAGCAGATCAATGACAGCATGGGGCACCTGATGGGTGACCAGTTGCTGCAGGTAGTAACCAAGCGGCTTAGGGAAACTTGCCGTCAAGATGATACCATCGCGAGGGTTGGTGGCGATGAATTCGTGATGCTGATGGAGGATATTTCCCGGCAGGAGGATGCGGTTACCGCTGCACAGAAAGTCCTGGCGGCTTTTGACTCTCCATTCATTTTGGAAGACCATGAAATACGCATCACCACCAGCCTGGGTGTCTGCATCTATCCACGTGACGGCGATGATGCCGCCACCTTACTGCGCAACGCAGACGCAGCCATGTACCGGGCAAAGGAAGAAGGCCGGAACACATTCCAGTTCTATTCCAGAGAGATGACCAGCAATGCATTTGAACGGGTGCTGCTGGAGAACAGTCTGCACCAGGCCATCAGGAACAATGAGCTTCGCCTAGTCTACCAACCCCAGCTTGATATACAGTCACATCGCCTGATCGGCTTCGAGGCTCTGGTTCGCTGGCAGCACCCACAATTGGGCATGGTGTCCCCGGCCAAGTTCATTCCCCTGGCCGAAGAAACCGGACAGATCCATTCCATAGGTAACTGGGTGCTGCGGACTGCTTGCCAACAGGCCAGCAGATGGCTGAAACGAGGCCTCGACTTTCGGCATATCGCCGTTAACGTTGCCGGTCCGCAAATCCAGAGAGGCAAGCTTCTGGAGGAGGTCAAGAGCGTACTCGCCGAAACCGGGGTATCACCCAAGCACCTTGAGCTAGAAGTCACCGAAAGCTTTATAATGCGGCAAGCAAATCCCGCAATTAACCTGCTTAGGCAGCTGCGCCAGCTTGGAGTATCGTTGGCAATCGACGACTTCGGAACCGGATACTCCTCATTGAGTTACCTGAAGCAATTACCTATTCAGAAACTCAAAATCGATCAATCCTTCGTGCGCGACGTTCCACAGGACCCAGATAACATGGCCATCACCGAGGCAGTAATCGCGTTAAGTAAAAGCCTTAGGCTGAAGGTTATAGCCGAAGGGGTTGAAAACGAGGAGCAAGCCCGCTTCCTTGTGGACGCCGGTTGTATCGAGGCTCAGGGTTATCTCTTCAGTAAACCGGTTTCCGCAGATGAAGCAGAGCGTTTGCCGTTCTGGGCCGATAAAACTTGATCTGCCCTGGCAAGATGACAGAAAGCGATGACTTCAACCACTATATTGATACTGCTTAGTGGGTAAGTATTACTGGTTATGAGTAGCAGTTGGTGGAAGCCGATATGTCTACTTTGGTCACATTACAGACCTATGCATAGAACTCTTCTTGACGCATTTCACTTAGAGCAAACTGACTCAGTCTGTCAGGCCTGAAACTCTTTATCGAACCATAGCCCATTACACGCAACTCCGAAAAACAACCACCAGACGCTTGTGAGCATTCCAAGCAATAAGTCGGCTCACTCGCGCCTTTTAGCCAGGACAAACGCATCGTATAACATGATCATCACCCCGAGGGTGATGGCCGAGTCGGCGATGTTGAAGGCGGGAAAGTAGTGCTGCTGATAGTGAAAATGGAGAAAGTCGATGACCTGACCGAAGAGGATGCGATCGATGACGTTACCGATAGCGCCACCGATGATCAGGGACAGGGCCACGGCGACCCACTGTTCCTCCCGCTTCAGGCGCCACAGCCACCCCACGAGCACCGTACAGACGACGATCGCCAAGACGATGAAGAACCAGCGCTGCCAGCCGCCCTGGTCGCTGAGAAAACTGAACGCAGCCCCTTTGTTATAGAGCAGGGTCAGATCGAAAAAGGGCAGCACCCTGACCGATTCGTAGAGGGTCAGGGCCGACTCGGCCAGCTGCTTGGTCAGCTGATCCAGCACGATCACCAGCAGCGACAACCATAACCAGCGTGTCATCCTGTCACTCCTCCTGGGCCGGCTCAGGCAAAGCGGCGCGTCTCGCCGCCGCCGACCACATTCTCGACACAGCGGCCGCAGAGCTCCGGGTGTTCCCCGTTGGACCCGACATCTTCACGATGGTGCCAGCAACGCGTGCATTTTGCATGACGAGAAGCGCTGATGCTTACCGCAAGTTTCAGCTCATCATCGGCTATCGCCTCCGGCGGTTTCTGCTCTAGGCCGTATACCCGGGCATGGGAGGTGATAAGCACGAAGCGCAGCTCATCCTCCAGCCTCTCCAGGTCCGCCTTCAGTTCATCGGAACAGTAGATATCGACGTCGGCATCCAGTGAGGAGTTGCCCTCGGCGCGGAACGACTCCATCGCCTTGCTGACGCTCTCTCTCACTGCGACCACCCGTCGCCAGTAGTCGCGATCGAATTGATCCTCGGCATCGAGGGGGAAAAGGTCGCCATACCACTGTTCAAGGAACACGCTCTCACTGCGCTCTCCCGGCATCGACTGCCAGATCTCGTCCGCGGTGAAACTGAGTATGGGCGCCAGCCAGCGCACCATCGCCTCGATGATGTGGTACATGGCGGTCTGGCAGGAACGGCGCGGCAGGCTGTCTGCCTGGGTGGTGTATTGTCGATCCTTGATGATATCGAGATAGAAGCCGCCCAGTTCGTTGACACAGAAGTTGTGAATCTTCTGATAGATGAGGTGGAACTGATAGCTGGCATAGGCGTCGATGATCTCCTGCTGCAGCTGCAGGGTGCGGTCCACCACCCAGCGATCGAGTTCGATCATCTGCCCGGGATCGACCCTGTTCTGCGCAGGATCGAAGCCGTTCAGGTTGGAGAGCAGAAAGCGCGCGGTGTTGCGGATCCGCCGGTAGGCATCGGCGGTACGTTTGAGGATCTCGTCGGAGACGCTCATCTCGTTGCGATAGTCGGTTGCCGCCACCCAGAGACGGATGATGTCGGCACCCAATGTCTTGAGCACCTTCTGCGGTGCCACCACATTGCCCAGGGACTTCGACATCTTGCGCCCCTCGGCATCCACGGTGAAGCCGTGGGTCAGTACTTCCCGGTAGGGGGCAGAGCCGTTCATCGCCACCGAACTCATGAGCGAAGACTGAAACCATCCGCGATGCTGATCGGATCCCTCGAGATAGAGATCGGCGGGAAAGCGCAAGCCCTCCCGGGTATCGAGCACGCAATGGTGCGACACCCCGGAATCGAACCAGACATCCAGGGTATCGGTGACCTTTTCATAGGCCTCGGCCTGGTCACCCAGCAGGCTCTCCGGTTCGAGATTGAACCAGGCCTCGAAGCCCTCCTGTTCAACCATCTTCGCCACTTGCTCGATCAGCTCCGGGGTTTGCGGATGGAGCTCACCGCTCTGCTTGTGAATGAACAGGGTGATCGGCACCCCCCAGGTGCGCTGCCTGGAGATACACCAGTCGGGACGGTTCTCAACCATTCCCTTGATGCGGGCCTCGCCCCAGTCAGGCATCCAGGTCACCTTCTCGATTTCGCTCAAGGCGATATCACGCAGGCCGTTTTGGTCCATGCTGATGAACCACTGCGGGGTGGCACGGAAGATGATCGGGGTCTTGTGGCGCCAACAGTGGGGATAGCTGTGACGCAGCCGCTCTTCGTGTACCAGGGCACCGCGCTGCTTCAACACATCGATTACCTTCTCGTTGGCCGCCAGCACGTGCTGGCCGGCGAACAGCTCCGTCCCCTCCACGAAACAGCCGTTGCTACCCACCGGGTTGTCCACCGGAAGGTCGTAACGGACACCCACCATGTAGTCCTCGAGACCGTGACCGGGTGCGGTATGCACCGCGCCGGTACCCGCCTCCAGGGTGACATGCTCGCCAAGGATCACCGGCACCTGACGATCGTAGAAGGGGTGCTGCAGCTTCAAGCCCTCAAACACCTCGCCCTTTGCGTAGCCCACCACATGGTAGTGTTCGATGCCGTAGCGATCCATGACATCCTTGAGCATAGCCTCGGCGACCACCATCCGCTCTTTGCCATGCCGACCCGTGAACTCCACCACTGAATATTCCAGGGATGGATTCAACGCCACCGCCTGGTTGGCAGGCAGCGTCCAGGGTGTGGTGGTCCAGATCACCAGCGAGATCGGGCCCTCGCCGCCCCCCTCCGGGGTATGGTGACAGCGCCCCTCAAGGTCGGATTCATCGATAACGTAGAAACGGACATCGATGGCGAAGGAGTCCTTGTCCTGGTACTCCACCTCCGCCTCGGCAAGGGCGGAACCGCAGTCGGTGCACCAATGCACCGGCTTGTAGCCCTTCTGCACATGGTTGTTACCGACGATTCTGCCGAGGGAACGAATGATGTTCGCCTCGAAGCGGTGATCCATCGTCAGATAGGGGTTGTCCCATTCGCCCAACACACCCAGGCGCTTGAAGTCCTGCCGCTGTCCCTCCACCTGCTTGGCGGCATATGTGCGACACGCCTTGCGGAACTCTGCAGTGGATACCTTTTTGCCCGGTTTTCCGATCTTCTTCTCAACCTGCAGCTCAATCGGCAGGCCATGACAGTCCCAACCCGGGACATACGGGGCATCATAACCATCCAGGGTGCGGCTCTTGACGATCACATCCTTGAGGATCTTGTTTACTGCATGGCCGATATGGATCTCGCCATTGGCATAGGGCGGACCGTCGTGAAGGATAAAGCCGGGTCTGCCCGCACTGATTTCACGTATCTTTTTATAAAGATCTGCCTGCTGCCACTTTTTCAGCATCTCAGGCTCACGCTGAGCAAGATTGCCACGCATCGGGAAATCGGTTTGTGGGAGATTGAGGGTATGCTTGTAGTCGCTCACTGACGGCTGCCTGTTATGGGTGCGAAAAAATAGAGTATTGAAACTTAAAATCGCGCCGGGCGCAAAGGTTCCCAATGTAATTCCGCTATTTTCTGCCTGGAAACGGCAAAGAGGTCAGATTGCACGACTCAGGGAGTGTCGCTCACACCCAACAGCTCCCTTGCCTGCTCTGCATCCCGCACGATCTGTTGTCTGAGTATTTCAAAGGAGTCAAAGCACTGTTCGTCCCTCAACTTCCGTACAAACTCCACGGAGACATGCTCGCCATAGACTTCCCTGTGAAAATTGAAAAGATGCACTTCCAATAGGTAACGATGATCCCCTTCGACCATGGGCCGGTTGCCGATATTAGCGACACCTGGCAGCCCCGGACGCTGCAGGCCGTCCACTTTAACGGCATAGACGCCATGCAGCGGGCTGACCATGCGATGCATATTGACGTTCAGGGTGGGAAAGCCGATAGTCCGGCCCCGCTTATGACCGTGAATCACCCGACCGCATATCCTGTAGGGACGCCCCAGGCACTGGGCAGCCGCAGTCAAGTCGCCAAGGGTGAGAAGCTCCCTGATTCGGGTACTGCTGACGCGGTCCGCGTCAACCTTATAGGTATTCATGTTCTCAACTTCGAAACCGAACTCCCCCCCCATGCGCCGCAGCAGATCGAAGTCGCCCTCGCGACCCCTGCCAAATCGGAAATCGTCGCCCACGGAGAGAAAACGGGCCCCCAGGCCTTCCACCAGCAACTCCCCGACAAAGGTCTCCGCGGGCATGGCTGCCAGGCGCTTGTTGAACTCCAGCACCACCACGCGCTGCACCCCGGTCTCCCCGATCGCCTGCAACTTTTCCCGCAACCGGGTAAGCCGGGCAGGTGCGGAGTCGGGTTTAAAAAACTCCCGGGGCTGGGGTTCGAAGGTAACCACCGTGGTCGGCAGACGCAACTCCCGACCCTTCTCCATGAGATGGCGAAAGACCGATTGATGGCCCAGGTGCACACCATCGAAGTTACCGATGGTTGCCACACAGCCTTGTTGATCGGGCTTTAGATTATGTAATCCACGAACCAGTTTCATTGATAGACCGCTCTAACTCGAGCGGTCAATTATAGGGCCTGGAGACAAATAGGGCATCCCCCGAATCAACGGGTATCATGGTACAGATCTCCGCAGTTGCCGCGTCAGAACAATCGGCAAGCGGGAAAAAAAAACGCCTGCCGGGTCAGCCAGGGCCTGCCGGCGATAGCTGACCAGGCAGGCAACACGCACCCAGTCATCTGCGAACGGGTCTCTGATTTTTATCTATTTGTCATAGCGGTCGTGGTTGAATACCAGATCTCCCCCTCCTCCAAAGTGGCCAGGATCAAACCCTGGTGATAGCCCGAATCTGCCGCCAGGGACAGCAGGAGTCGCCAGACAGGCGAGATCAACGTCTACGACTGCCTTGAAACCATGCCGTTTCGAGGGAAGCTGCCACAGCAGCTCACCCTGAAGTTCATCGATTGCGTGGAATCCGCGACTGGCGATAACCGCAGGCTCGTAAGTCTGCAGCCCCTGAAGCCCTTGCCAAGGTCTGCTCAGGGCTTCGCCGTCAAACAGTGAGATGCCTTCATTAGACACCAGCGGCGGAGCAGGCTTCCCATTCGCCGTCTGGATAGCGAAGGCAGACAACACCACCAACAACAGTGTTGTGGCCAATGAAAGCTTGGCTGCGACCTGGACTGCCATGCTCATCTCCAGCATCAAGGGTATGCAATGCTTATGGCATCTCGATATTGATCTATACGATGCGGCGATCCGTCCGGATTCAACCCCTAGCAAGCCATAGGGGGCATATTGCGGGATGAAGGATAGAGCTGGACGCTATCGATTGGCGCTGCGGAAATGGCGGGGGCAGGTACCCAGGATAAAGAGTGTCAGGAAATAGATCAGGATCGCGCCTGCAATCACCCCGGCCAGCCACCAGGCCCTCGAGATAACGGATCCCGCAAGCCACTCGGCGATGTCACCCGCTGCCCACCAGATAAAGGCGCCCATGGCCAGGGATGCCGGCAGCGTGCGTGCCAGCAATCCACCCCAACCTGCCGCCGGCGTGTAGATTCCACCCTTTATCAAGGCATGGTAGAGCAGGTAGGCATTTAGCGCGGAAGAGAGCGTGGTTGCCAATGCCAATCCGGCATGGGCAAGGGGAAAAACGAGAATGATGTTCAATACCATGTTCACCGACATGGCGATGATACCGATCTTCACCGGGGTCTTGGTGTCCTGGCGGCCGTAGAAACCGGGAGCGAGCACCTTGATCAGCATGATCGCCATCAGTCCGGGGGCATAAGCCATCAGGCTCCTGGTCGCCATCTCAACATCATGGTGATCGAAGGCGTCCGAATAGAAGAGCGTGGCCAGCATGGGACCGGCCAGCAGAAACAGCCCCAATGCGGCGGGAACACCAAACAGGAGATTCAGGCGCAATGCCCAATCGAGGGTCCGGGAGAAGGCTTGGGGTGAGTTTTCCGCATGTCGTCGCGAAAGATTGGGAAGAATCACCGTGCCCAACGCCACCCCCAGCACACCCACCGGAAATTCCATCAGGCGATCGGAGTAGTAGAGCCAGGAGATGCTGCCGCTCACCAGGAAGGAGGCAATCAGGGTATCGAGCAGCAGATTGATCTGACTGACCGATACACCGAACAGTGCAGGGACCATCAGTCGCATCACCCGCACCACGCCCGGGTCACGGAATCCCACCCTGGGCCTTGGAAGGAGCTTCACCCGCCACAGAAACGGCAGCTGAAAGAGAAACTGGACCATGCCCGCAATCAATACCCCCCAGGCCAGCGCCACGATCGGTTTCTCCATCTGCGGCGAGAGCCAGATGGCACAGCCGATGAGGGAGAGGTTCAGCAACACCGGGGTGAAAGCGGGCACCCAAAAACGGTTGTAGGTATTGAGTATGCTGCCGGCGAAGGCGGTCATGGTGATGAAAAAGAGATAGGGGAAGGTAAGGGTGAGCATCTCCACGGTCAGCTCATACTTGCCTTCGTTTTCATTCCAGAATCCCGGGGCAAAGATCATCACCAGGATCGGTGCCGCTATCACCCCGACGATGGAGACCAGCATTACCACCAGTCCCAGGGATCCGGCCATGCGATCGGTGAAGGTCTGCAGCTCCACCTTGTTCCGTTTGCTCCGGTATTCGGTCAGGATGGGCACGAACGCCACCGAAAACGAACCTTCGGCAAAGAGTCTGCGCAGGAAATTGGGGATTTTGAAGGCGACAAAGAAGGCGTCGGTGGCGGCGTTGGCGCCAAACCAGTGGGCAAACACCAGGTCGCGCACGAACCCGAGGATACGTGACAGCAGTGTGTGACTGCCAACTGCGGTAAAGGCACGAAAAAACGAGGCCAGGGTAGCGTCCTTCTCTGTCAGATTCTATATGGAACGAATCGCCCGCTGATGGTGCAAATCGGGGGTCTCCGTCGCAAAAGGCGGATTGCGCCCGCAGTGGCGACCATACCAGCAGAAGCCAAGCGGATCAAAGATGTTGACACGGTGTGGATAATTAGGGAGAATTCGCCCCCTTTAAAAAGCTAGTTTCACCCCAGGAGAGAACCTTGGCCAACTCAGCCCAAGCACGCAAGCGCGCACGACAAGCCGACAGGCGGCGTAGCCGCAATCAGGCCCAGCGCAGCGAAATGCGCACCTATGTCAAGCGCGTACTCAAGCAGATCGCCGCTGGATCGAAGGAGGGCGCGATCGAGGCCTATAAAGAGGCCGTACCGGCGATTGACGGCGCAGTCAGCAAAGGCTTGATCCACAAGAACAAGGCCGCCCGCCATAAGAGCCGCCTGAATGTTCAGATCAGGGCCCTGTGAGCGACTGATCAAATCCAATAAAAAAACCGGCCAATGGCCGGTTTTTTTCTTTAGGCAGGTCCCGCGGCCCGGCCCCGAATCGACCTCTTCACCCCCTCCCTTCCTCGACCCAACACGATCAGGCTCAGCAGGCCTGAACCCAGTAACCAGAATGCACCGGGCAAGGGTACGGGTGCCAGACTGTCACCAGAGGCGAAGTCCTGGGTCCAGTAGGTATGCAGAGGAAAATCGGTCAACTCCCCGCTATCAAGCAGCACACCGTCACCACCATCCTGATCCCAGACATAGCCGACACCCATATCGTCGAACAGGAATTTGAGGATGTTTTCACGATGACCTTGGCTTCCCATCCAGCCTCCACCCTGGCGCTGTTCCTGTTGATGGAGAAACCAGGCGTTCCACTCTTCGCCCGTGACACCGACCCCCACTTCCTCCCAGCCGGTCACGGGATTGCTGAAAAAATCGTTGATCTCAAGAAGGTCGTCTGTTCCATACATGACATGCCGGGCCGCGTCCAGGGGATCCATCTGGACGGGGGGTGGAAAGGTGCGTCCATACCCAGCGGCGATGTTCTCGCCCCCAATCCTCCAGTCGTAACCGGGAGTGTCCCAGCGCCGACTCATGCAGGCGGTCATCCAACTGTAGCGAATGCAGGTCGTTGATGATCCGCTGATGATTGACCAGATCAAAAACCGCCAACTCCTGGGGTAACCAGTCGGCCGCGAAAAGGTTGATCGGTAGTGCGGTGCCCACCAGCACCCAAAGACCAATACATAGGTTCATCCCTTGCATATAGCCAACGCCCCTGTCTTTGAGAGTTCCAGAATCCATCTGTCCCACTCCTTGAAATTTATCCTAGGTTCCTTTTTTTAAAAGACGCTCCGTCCATCTCAACTGAAAACCGGTTCCCTGCATTTTGAGCATTTTTAAAGAGGTGGTAAAACCTAAAGAGTGTGATCAGGGACACAGTTAAAATTAAACGCTTTTGGAATATACAAGCCAATTCAGAGTCATTGTATCCATCGAGTTGCTGACAACAACCAGATACACCGGTCCCACGGTCGCTTGAGTGTGAAAGGTGAATCCATGGCTTGTGCTCGTGAATAAGGAACGTGTTCATCATACACCGAGGTGTTTCATGCAATGCAGGTATCTGCTGATTCTCGCCGCTTGTCTGCTATCCGGTTGCCAGGACGGGGAAGAGAAGAACGCAACCGAGCGACCAGCCCCAGTAGCCAGATTCGAGCTCTCTGCCGCATCGGGAGACAGAAATCTGGCACCCTACCCCAATGACATATGGCTGCGAAATGACGGCACTGCAGGTGGCGCCCTTGATCTCCCCGTCAGCGACGGAGAACTCCCCTCTCCAATTGAACGCAATTTAACCTTACTCAACACCCTGGACGGCTTTTCCACCACGGCCTCGATTCGGATCCCGTTCAGCGGGGTTATCGATGCCGAATCCCTGGTAGCCGCAGATCCCTTGGCCCCTTCTCCCTCCGCCAACATCCTGGTGTTCGACGGATCGAGCGATACCCTGCTGATCCCCGGGGTGGCCTACGACATAGAGGTCGGTAGCGGCGACCACCCAGATACAAGCCTGGTGAATATCGTTCCCTTACAGCCACTGAAGCAAAACACCACCTACATGTTCTATCTCCTGTCGGGGATCAGGTCGACCGACGGCATGACAGTAACCGCGGATGGCCAGTTCGATCAGCTCATCGATGCCTGGTCGATGCAACGCAGCACAGGCGACCCTTACCTGGATAGCGTCTTGTCTGACTCGATTGCGGCGGTGCTCGACAAGGGCAAAGAACGCTTGAACCTGGCTCCTGAATCGATCGTCGCGGCATGGAGCGTTTCAACCCAGTCCATCAGCGATGTCGTCGAAGCGGTTGCGCGCACCGCCCAACCACTCACGAGCCATCTGCTCCACTCCGGTCTCACCACCAGAGATTACGATGAAACACTCTCAGGAATAGCCGATATCTACACCGGCATGATGGAAACGGCCTACTACCAGTCCCGGCTCGACCCTTACCAAAGCGTCTGGCTGACAGCGCAGGGCAGCTATCCAAACCGTATGGATCCGGATCCCGTCCCGACCGAAATCCTGACTATTCCGCTGTTGGCCACACTGCCCAACCGGGACAGCGGTCATACCCAACCGGTTGATGGCTGGCCGGTGGTCATCTTCGTGGATGGATTGGGCGGCAATCGCACCCGGGCGACGCTGCTTGCCGACAGGATGGCGGCCGAGGGCTTCGCCATGCTATCCATCGATCAGCCGCTGCATGGTATTACCGATCCGGCCAATCCGTTCTATCAGGGTCCCGGCAATCCATCACCGTTGAACATATTCGGCGCCAATGAACGCCATTTTTATCTTGATCAATTCAATAATGTTACCGGGATCGCCGGCGCTGACGGTCTCATCGACAACGGCATCCAGTTACCCGGACAATTGATTGACAATCCGCTGAACGGCCGCGACACCCTTCGCCAAAGTTCCGCCGACCTCATCCATCTGGTCACGACCATCCCGGCGATGGACCTGGACGGTGACCGGCTCCCCGATCTGGATGCATCACGGATCCATTATGCGGGTCTCTCCTGGGGCGCCATCCAAGGCCCCCTGCTCCTGGGCATAAACAACAGCGTCACCACGGCCACCCTAATCAGCCCCGGCGGCAGCTGGAGCGAGCTGCTCACTGACCCTGAATCGCTTACCTTCGGCAGACCCCTGCTGGATCGACTGGCCAGCCAGGGCGTGGCGTTCGGTACCACCGACTTCGATCAGTGGCTGCGTGACTGGCAGACCATCCTCGACCCTGTCGACGACCTCAACTTCGCCCAGACGACCACCGCCTTGCACCCACTGCATGTCATCGAACTCCTGGGCGACATCGTAATCCCCAACGGCGCAACGGAGAGGTTATCCCTCTTGCTCGACGCGGAACCCATCTCCGCTACCCGGCTGGCGGCGCCCGGTGAGACCCTGACAGGCATCGTGCGCCTCACCGAAGGCAACCATGCATCCACGGTTCTGCCGACCATCAACCCTGCGGTCACCGCTGAAATACACAATCAGATCGCCGTGTTTGCCGCCAGCGGGGGTACGCGTATAGAGATCGACCCTGCCTGCAACTGCGTGCAGTGAATCGGCTGTTAACTCCCGATACCCGTCGTGTCCTGGTTTGGGATTGAGGTCATGAGGGCCGTGGAGTCCGGCGAGAAGTCTTGCGTCTTGAGTTATTGGGTTCGCTTCGTGCAAGGCAGTGCATAGCGATAAAGCTGGAAACCGGGAACCCGTATTGGCCTAGTGGCTCTGTTTACAACAATACGAGATTGTCCCGATGGATCAGCTCCTCCTCATCGACATATCCCAGGAGCTCCTCGATCTGGCTGCTCGGTTTCCCCATAATGCGCTGGGTTTCCTGGGTGTTGTAGTTGACCAGTCCCCGGGCGATTTCACTGCCATGACGATCGATGCAGACCACCACCTCTCCACGGGCGAAATCCCCCTCCACGCCGTATACGCCCACGGCCAATAGGCTGCTCCCCTGCTCGCGCAGTACACGCACCGCGCCATCATCAAGGGTGAGGCGACCACGGGCTTGGAGTTGGCCGGCGAGCCAGTTTTTTCTTGCCGTCTGGGGCTCCTGAACCGGAACCAGCAGGGTACCCACGGTCTCACCCCGACTGATCTCCTCCACAACCCTGTCGCGGAGGCCGGATGCGATCACGGTACCGGTTCCGGAGCGTGCCGCAAGCCTGGCGGCACGCACCTTGGTCACCATACCGCCAAGACCCAATCCACCGACGCTGCCACCGGCCACGCTATCGAGTTGGGGATTGTCGACGCGGGTCTCCCGGATCAGGGTGGCAGTGGGCTCGAATCGTGGATCGGCGTCGAACAGACCATCCTGATCGGTCAGCAGAACCAGCAGATCGGCCTCGATCAGGTTCGCTACCAGGGCGGCAAGGGTATCGTTGTCGCCGAAACGGAGCTCGTCGGTGGTGACGGTATCGTTTTCATTCACCACCGGCACCACCCCCAGTTCAAGCAGGGTACGCAGGGTACTGCGGGCATTCAGGTAGCGGGAACGGTCATCGAGGTCGTCGCGGGTCAGCAGGATCTGTGCCGTATGCAGCGAATAGTTTTGAAAGCAGGCCTCCCAGGCATGTACCAGCCCCATCTGCCCGATCGCCGCCGCTGCCTGTAACTCATTCAGGTTGTGCGGGCGCTTTTTCCAACCCATGCGACTCATGCCTTCCGCAACGGCACCGGAAGAGACCAGCACTATCTCGTGCCCGGCATGGCGTAAAGCCGCCAACTGTTCCACCCAGATGGAGAGCACTTCATGGGAGAGTCCCCTGCCTTCCGCAGTAAGCAGTGCGCTGCCGATCTTAATGACCCAGCGCCTGGATGTCGCTATCTTTTCCCTGGTAATCATCTATTACACGCCCTGATACATATCGCTCAAGTTACACGATCCACACTTATTTCTCAGCCTTGCAGGGGATCCCAGGGTTCCTCCTCCCGCTCCTCGCCAGTTCCCCTTTCAGCCTGCCAAATCGCTTCCAGACGCACCATGAGATCGCCGGTCAGGCCCTTCAGACCCTCTCCCGTAACCGCGGAGATACCATACACAGCACCCTCCCACCGCAGTTTCTCCAGCAAATCACTGCGCCTCGCATTGAACTCTTCCTGCGTAAGCAGATCCATTTTGTTCAGCACCAGCCAGCGCTCTTTCGCTGCGAGTTCCGACGAGTAGCGCGACAGCTCCCGCTCTATTTTTCCTACCTCGGCAGCCGTGTCTGCACCCCTGTCCAACGGAGCTATATCCACCAGGTGCAGCAGCAAGCGTGTGCGTGATAGGTGTTTAAGGAATTGCAATCCCAGGCCGGCCCCTTCCGCAGCCCCCTCGATGACACCCGGGATATCGGCAACCACAAAGCTGTGATCGCGCCCCAGACTCACCACCCCCAGATTGGGATAGAGGGTGGTGAAGGGATAATCCGCAATCTTCGGCCTGGCACTGGAAATATGGCTGATCAGGCTCGATTTACCCGCATTCGGCATCCCCAGCAGGCCTACATCCGCCAACAGGATCAGCTCCAGAAGCAGTTCACGACGCTCCCCAGGGGTACCCTGGGTAAACTGTCTGGGGGTGCGATTGGTGCTGCTTTTGAAATGCACATTTCCAATTCCGCGCTCACCCCCTTTGGCCACCAGCAATTGCTGTTGATGGTCCAACAGCTCGCCCACCAGCTCTCCAGTCTCGTTCTCCATCACCCGCGTCCCCACCGGCACCCGAACGAAGAGGTCGTGTCCTTTACGACCGCTACGCTCCCGCCCCATGCCATTCTGTCCTCGTTCTGCTTTGTGCATGCGCTGGGTACGGAAATCCACCAGGGTGTTCAAACCGCTATCGGCTATCAGGTAGACACTGCCACCATTGCCGCCATCCCCGCCATCGGGACCGCCCTTGGGTATATATTTCTCGCGACGAAAACTGGCACAGCCGTTGCCTCCGTCACCGGCAACCACCTTGATCCTGGCTTCATCGACGAATTTCATCTTCTCGAAACTGAATTTCCCGGCCCTGCCAGCCCCATCCCGGCAGTCACTTAGGGCCTGTTATACCGTATCTCGGCGTCTCTCAACGAACTGCATAAACTAAAAAGCCCCGTCTATTGACGAGGCTTTGCTGGTTCCATAAGCGTGCAGCCTAGTCGCTAACGATACTCACATATCTGCGATTGCGTGGTCCCTTCACCTCGAACTGAACCTTGCCGTCGGCCTTAGCAAACAGGGTGTGGTCCTTGCCAACACCCACATTGGGACCATTGTGGAATTGGGTGCCCCGTTGGCGCACGATGATGTTACCCGCCTTTACCGACTCACCGCCATAGACCTTGACGCCCAATCGTTTGGATTCTGAATCGCGACCGTTACGTGTACTGCCGCCTGCTTTTTTATGTGCCATCTATCTCTCTCCTCAGCCGCTGATGCCGGTCACTTGCAGCTCGGTGTACCACTGCCGATGCCCCTGACGCTTCATATGGTGCTTGCGGCGACGAAACTTAATGATCTTGACCTTCTTGCCCCGACCATGGGACTTCACAGTAGCAGTTACCTTACCACCGTCCACATAGGGGGTACCGACCTTGACATCATCACCACTGGTGATCATCAACACTTTGTCCAACTCCACGGATGAACCCTCATCCGCAGTCAGCATCTCGACCTTGATGGTATCGCCTTCAGCTACGCGATACTGTTTGCCGCCGGTTTGAATTACCGCATACATTGCTTGAATCCCCGAATAATAGCGAAATAGCCCCGCCAGACGTCAGGGCGAGGTAAAGAGCGGGAATTCTACCCGCAAGCCCAACGGCGGTCAACCACATTCAATCCATACCTCGCGGCCCTCGTGAAGGGCCTCAACGCATTCGACCACGGTCGCCCACCCCCCGTCCAATTGCGCTCCCCGGTTCTTTGTGGAGCCCTGGGCCCGGGTTTCGCAGAAGGCATCAAATGCATGATTTCACAATATTTTCCAACTTCAAGCATGCGCCGTTCAGGCTTATAGTTGGAGGTATGGGATTTGCTGCCCTGTTGTCACTCCCCCTGACACGCAGGGCCGAAATATTCACCGGTAAACCGAGCGGCTATGGCTATGCAGGCCAAGGTGTGAACTTTCCAACCGTGACGCTTGATCTGTACATTGCGCTGAAACAGATTTCGTGCCCGGGTTGGGGAATCGTATGTATACCTTTTTGCCATCCCGAACCGGGAAAGAAAAGTCCGTAATCTGCCCTATACCCTAAAACTCATGGGTACCAGACACCCTAAGTTCAACTCCATTCTGGTTGATGTTCCACGCGTCAAGCGGGGTGACATGTTCGTGACCGCAGGGTCTCAGGAGCAGATTGTATTTTTCTCCATGCAATGAGCACCGTCATGCCCGGCCACCTGGAGAGGCAGGCGGCAACGGATAGGGCTTGCGTGAGTCAGTAAAAGGGTTGGCCCCAGGGTTGGGCAAAACCAACGAAAATCGTAGGATTCCATCGCCGGCGGCTGTTCACACAACAGCAAAACCGCACTCAAACTCGCTTCCATGCTGCCGACAACAAGTGTAGTTGTCTATTCAAGACAACCGTTGTAAACAGGTGTTGAATCGATATAATAAGCAACCGTTCGTTTCACTCCAGAAACAACAACAAAACAATGAGTTAAGTAAGGTGCACGATGAGTGACGAACTGAGAGACAAACAACAGCCACTCCCCCAGGGGGTTATGCTCAACGCCTATCCTGACAGTATCGGCAACAAACTCTCCGATACCATCAAGCTGTTACAGAGAGCCGAGCTCAGTGACACCTTTTCACAGTTCTATATTCTGCCCACTTTTTTCAACAGCGACCTCGACCGCGGCTTCTCCATCATCGATTACGACCTCAACGACGAACTTGTCTCGGAGCAGGATCTAGAGGCCCTGAACCAGCTCAATATCAGCTTCAAGTTCGACCTCATCCTCAACCATCTGTCAGTGGCCTCGCCACAGTTCAAGGATCTGTTGAAGCACGGCGATACATCGGAATATCGCCATTTCTTCATCGACTGGAATGCCTTCTGGGATACCCATGGCCGGATGGGTGATGATGGCTATGTAATACCCAACCGGGAGCACCTCGACAAGCTGTTCATGCGCAAGCCGGGACTGCCGATTCTGAAGGTTGGATTCCCTGACGGATCCCAGCGCCCCTATTGGAACACCTTCTATCAACAGGTCAGCTATAGCTCTGTCAACGCGGCCGATTTCGCCGGCATCCAGGGATTGAACCAAGAGCACACAGCAAGCATTGCCGCTATCGTCAACCAGAACCTCGAGGAGGAGCGGGAGATTGGGCAGATGGACCTTGACGGTTATGCCCACTACGAGAGTGAAATCCTCTCGGTGCTTGAAGACAAGCGCCACTATCTCGGCCAGATGGACCTCAATGCCAAATCAGAACTGGTCTGGCAGTTCTACGAGGAGACATTGAATAAGCTGAAAGCGTATGGAGCCAAGATCATCAGGCTGGATGCCTTTGCCTATCTGCATAAGGAACCGGGCGAGAGCAACTTCTTCAACCGCCCGGGCACCTGGAAATACCTGGAGCGGCTGAAGCAGATCGCAAAGCGCTGTGGATTGACCATATTTCCCGAAATCCACGCTGAATATGGCGCCGGACTGCACGAAGAGGTTGCCGGAAAAGGTTATCCAATCTATGACTTCTTTTTCCCCGGGCTGGTGATTGACGCCCTGGAAGAGGGTAGCAACAGACATCTGTTGAAGTGGATCGGGGAGATTCAAGACAAAGAGCTCCAGACTATCAATATGCTTGGATGCCACGATGGTATCCCCCTCCTCGACCTCAGAGGATCGGTGGTCGACGGCGTCAAGAGAGAGGGATTGCTGGATGATGACAGGATCGAGGCGCTCATCGATCGCATCATCAAACGTGGCGGCCGAGTCAAGAACCTCTACGGACCCGATGGCAAGAAGATCGCATACTATCAAGTCAACGCCACCTTCTTCAGCGCTCTTGGGGAGGATGAAGACAAACTCCGTCTTGCCCGCGCGATACAGCTCTTCATGCCCGGCATACCCCAGGTCTGGTACCTCGATCTGTTTGCCGGCAAGAACGACTACCCTGCTGCCGACAAGGGGGGTCCCGCGGGCCATAAGGAGATCAACCGCACCAATCTATCCCTTGAGGCTGTTGATGAGGGCCTGCAGCGAACTATCGTCAAGGACCAGTTAGAGCTCATTCGCCTGCGAAACTGTTCAACTGCGTTCAGCGGAAAACTGCAGATAGATTCGACCGAGCCCCATCTTCTCCACCTAACCTGGAGCAACGGTAAAGCCTTTGCCAGGCTTGAAGCCGACTTGCGCAGCTGCCGCTTCTGTATCGATCACGAGGATGAAAACGGGGTCGGTAAACGTCTGGTTTTCTGATTCAAGCATAGAACCGGTCGGAGTGTCTCAGGCCCGTTTAAGCAAGCACACAACCGGGACAGTGACGCTAGCGAGTGCCACCCAGCGACTGTTTTGACAATAGATCCATGACGGAGGCGTCCGGGTTCTGCAGCAGCGAGTCGAGCTCGGCAGCGGGTAATGGGTGACTGAAATAGTAGCCCTGTAACTCATCGCAGCCGCACTGACCGAGCAACGCCACCTGCAACTCGCTCTCCACACCCTCTGCAATGACCTCAAGATTCAAACGCTTTGCCATATTGATGATTGTCAGCGTGATCTCCCTGACATTCTCATTTGTGTGAATCTCCCGGGTAAAGGATTGATCGATCTTTATCCTGTCCAGTGGGAAGTGCTGTAGATAGCTCAACGACGAGTAACCCGTTCCAAAGTCGTCAATTGCCAGCCTGACTCCCAGCTCCTTCAGCGCCCGCATGACTGCCTTGACATCATCCAGATTATGCATCAATGCACTCTCCGTGATCTCCAATTCAAGCTTGGCCGGATCAAGACGGCTCTTTTCAAGGGTCGTACACACCTCGGAAAACAGATTCTGATCGACAAACTCCAACGGCGAGAGATTGACCGCCAAACGCAGCGGACCACGACCCTGTTCGTTCCACTGCTGAACCTGGTGACATGCTGTCTGCAGTACCCAAATGCCGATCTCCCTGATCAGACCGGTATGCTCGGCCAATGGAATGAAGGTACTGGGGAAGACCAGTCCGAGTTCCGGATTGTGCCAACGCAGCAGGGCCTCAACGCCAATGATTCGATCGCTTCCGAGCACTACCTGCGGTTGGTAATAGACCTCGAATTCGTCACGTTTGATTGCAGATATCAAGGCCTGCTCAAGCCGCGAACGTTGCTCGACCTCCTTCGCAACCTGCATCGAATAGCTGCATATTGAATGCAATTGCCTGATTCGCGCACTGAACATCGCAATATTGGCATCACGAAGCAAGGCACTACCGTCGCTACTGTCATTCGGCCATAGGCTGAGCCCTATACGCGGTGTCATGAAGAGCTGAGCCCCTTCGAATTCAAGCGGCTCCTGTAGTGCCATGAGCAGGTTTCTGGCAATTTGCTGGGCGCTCTCGGTATCATTTAAGGAGTCTACAAGAACCCCGAAATCGTCGCTGTTGAGTTGCGCAACCAAGTCATCACTGCGAATCCTGCTGCGCAATCTATGGGCAATGGCTTGTTGCCGTTTATCTGCGGCAGAGCTACCGACGATTCCACCCGCAGAGCCGGACCATTGGATATGGATAATCATGAGTGCAGCGATCTTGTTGTCCTGGCCATCCGTACCACCGCCCAGGTATTGCAATCGCTCTTCCAAGGCATACTGGTTCGGCAGATCGGTAGCAGCGTTGTGTAACGCCTGATGACGCATGCGATCACTGAGTGAGCGGTTGATGCGCCGCGTATTCAGATGCGAAAAGATCCCCCAAAGCGGAAAGCCAACGGCCAGGGAGGCGATCGTCGCGGTGGGCGGGAACCATAGCTGCTCGACAAACATCACCACTCCCGCGATGGCCGGAATCCCCATTACAGCCCCGAGAAAGATCAATATCGTCGATGGAAAGCTGACATTGAACATAAGCAGGGCAGCGGCGGCTGTCAGCAGCAAGGTCCACAACAGATAGTTTGTCGGGTTTACCTCCCTGATTAACGTGCCCTGCAACAAGCCACTCAGAACATGGGCATTCAATTCAACTCCCGGCATGCGCTGGTGAACAAGAGAGACGGGGGTGGATAGAAAATCGCCCAGACCGGTAGCCGTGGAACCGACCAGCACATACTTGTCCTTGACCGAGGCCGCCACCTCGTCATCACTCAGCACAACATGGGCAGGCAGGATATTGACCGCTTCGTAGCCGGGATCGAATGGAATCAGAAACCGCCCTTTGCGCAACCAACCGAGACGATCCACATGCTGATCGCTGGACAGACCTTCGAGATCCACCAATGGCGTTACAGCCGCCACCTGCAAAAGGGCGAGCGATAGAGCCGGCCAACGGGCATCGTTGATCCCGGCATACAGATAGAAACTGCGGCATAGGCCATCCCTGTCTATTTCAAAATCCACATGCCCCACGCCTGCCGCCGACTCTGCCAGTATGGCCAGGGGCAGCACTTCGGTAATCGGCGTCGTGGGGCCGGGGTTGCTCGGTGCGACCACCAAAACCGTACGACCATTGTGCTCTATGGCTTGAGCGAAGCGTCTGTCTGCCTCGGTATCGATCGTTTCGGGCTCGGCAAAGAGGATATCGAATGCGACAGCCCGGGCCCCCATCTCGGTGAGACGATTGAGCAACTTCCCGTGCAGGCGGCGCGACCAGGGCCACTGTCCAAGTTTGCCCAAGCTGGCATCATCGATAGCAATGACGACGATTTCATCACTGACCCGGTTTTTCTGGAGATTTAGAAAATAGTCGTATAGGAGAAGATCGACCCGTTGCACGGCTGCATTGCCGAGCAGGAAAAAGGCGAGCCCCAGCAGGGCGAAGATCAGAAAAATACCCCTCCTGTAGAGCTTATTTATGAGTCGAAGGAACATCCTGTTATATGACAAGCAGCCCCAATATAAAAAGCACCGGCACGGTCCAGACACTCTGATCAAAAGGTGGCTCGATACGTTGTATACTCCCCCATGGTCCTTGGTAACCGTCCTTCGCGATGGCCCGCACCCTCAAGTAACGAACCTGCCCCTGCATCTGATGAAACCTAATCTCGGATTGCTCGCTTATCCTATCCGTCTCCAGCTCCTTGAAATCGGGATCCAGGGCGATCTGTACCTGATAACGATGCGCGGAATCGCCAGGCTCCCATGAAGCTGTCACTTCATCGTCCGTTGTTGTGATGGTTGAATCGACGGCTTCCAGAGCGGGCCTGAATTGCCATGAACGAACCACACCGGGTGGTCCTTCTTCATTCTCGAAAATAGTGGTGACGCGCCAGTAATAGATGCCGGGCATACGCATGTTTTGCACGCGATAACGACCCGTCTGCAATCCCGTGATGCGATGCGCAATCTGGGTAAACTGCTCATCGGTTGCTATCTCCAGCAGGTAGCTATCAGCATCATCGGAGAGTGTCCACTGCAGCTCGGTATCGCTGCCCCGCAGTACTGCCCCATCCGGCGGGTTGAGTGAGAGAGGTGCCTGTGGCCGGGCATCGAGAATGACCGCCGCGATCCGACCCTTGCCCTCCAGGCCGTTGCGGTCGATGCCACGAACCCTGATCCAGTATTTACTGTCCGCCAATTCCGGAAACGTGAGATGGGATTGTGCTGTAATCTGATCCCATGTCAGAACAGTAAACGCCTGGTCGCCGCTGATCTCGATGCGATAGTTGACCGCACCTTCAAGATCCTCCCAGTCCATCTGCCAATCGATCTGGCGAACAACTTCCGGGAAATGGCTAAACTCAGGGGGAGGCAGTAGCTTGACCGGCGCAGCCGGTGCCTCGCCCTTCACGATCCGGGTACCGAATCCGGCCTCTACAAGGCGTTGTTGTTGCGCTGCACTAACCTCCACCTTTCCCTCCAATACCTCTATATTGGAGGCGTCGCCATCCCGGGTTACCGCCGCTCGATACTCGGTACCACGCACTGCGCTGATCGCTGACGGTGTATAGATCTCAAAGCGCGAACCGGGACCTGCCGACGGCCGTACCCGCGTCTGCAGCCGCCCTTTCAGCAGACGAAGCCTGGAATCGACCATTCCAGTCTCACCGTGAGCGCTCAGATGATCGAATCGCATTTCGCCATGGCTGTGTAGAGTCAATGCGGTATTGTCCGCGAACAGAACCGCCACGCTGCTTTTGGGCCCGGTCTTCAAGCTATCGCCAAGATGAACCCGGGTACCGGTGACGAGTGACGAAAGCTGAGTGCCGTCCGCCCGGGTTAGCTGTACCTGCCCTTGAATCCCAACAATGCGTGCCGGCACGGCGTTACTGCGTATCCATTTCATTGGCACGCGCAACCAGCTGCCGGGTTGTAGTCGCTTCGGATTCTTGATGTTGTTGAGCTTCCTCAGCTTCTCGAAGCGCATAACGCTGTCGAGATATTTCTCGCTGAAATTCCAGAGGTTGTCCCCATCGACCACCGTGTAGATCCACTCAGTTGCACTGACTGGAGGCAACACCAGCATCAGCAGCGCGGTCACCAGCAATGACCGGAGGTGCCTCATGGGTGTCGCTGGCGTTGAGTGATTGACTTGGATAACTGCATGATTTGCTTCCATGACCTTTTAGCCTTTTTATCCAGACGCATCTTGCCCGAAGTCCCAATGCTTCACATATTGCCAGTATACTCGATTTACCTGAGGCTTACCCCCAGACACCGGCTTCGCTGTTTACAGGCCTCGCAGCGACCCGGGTGAGCAAGGCCCGCCATGCAGCATCCTGCAGCCACTCAATTTCAGGTGGTTGCACTGTTCAATCTACAGTTGGGAATCGCCCAACCGCATGCGAATTAAATTCCAGGAATAGACGCGGAACAGCTTTCCCAGGCTCATAACGGCCGGAGAGGAGGCGTTGAAGAGCTGATTAACTGGAGATGGCGAAGGGAATCCATTCCAATTCGCACTATTGAGGATATTCAACACAGACCCGAACCGCTTCGCCGTGCAACAGCTTTGTAGTCGCTATCTCAAACGAAGGGTCATCGGGTATTGTCACTGTTCGAGAAAGCCGACGATTCACTTCCACAACAGACGGTCGATGGAGACGGTTCCACCCCCGTGACGAAGGAGATAGAGCATGGCCAGAGCCCACCACATATGTACGTTCCATGCCTCAGGGTAGACGAACAGCTGGATCACAGCCGTCATGATCAGCAATGACAGCGCAGCGAAGCGGGTGAAGAGCCCGAGCACCAGCAAGATGGGGAATATATGCTCCGCATAAGTCGCCATATGGGCCGCGATGTCGGAAGGAATCAGCGGTACGCCATATTCGTGCTCGAACAGCAGGAAGGTGGAATCTGAAATATCCAGAAAACCGGATACCTTGCTGCGACCGGATGACCAGAATGTATAAGCAATGGCCCCTCTGGCCAGGAGTGCGAGACCCCACTCCGGAATAGCCCTGCCTATAAAGTCGAAGAGCCGTTGCATTGTATCGTTGAGTGCGTTCATAGTAATCAACCGTCCTAAGTATTATCTTTTATTGATCGTATTGTTATTACGCGGTTATGGACAAATCAGATTCCGATTTTCACTGGGCAATGAATGTGCCGTCGAACAGGTAGCGGGAAAAAAACAGGTTGAGATCGAATTCCGGTTCCACCTCCGCCGCAGCCGCATAGGCCTCGGCTATGGTGTCTGCGGAAGCCAATCTCTGCAGGAATATCAGGGTGGCGGCGGTTACCTGCCTGACTTCCACCTCAACCTTGGGGCGGATCACGACGATATGCGCTGCTCCCTCATTGAGCGAGACAGTCTCGTCCATCTGGTACTGATTGTTTGCCCAGATTCGATAGATTGGAAACCGGGAGTCGATGCAGTGCATCGAAGGATGCGGTTTCAGCCGCAGGTTTTCCAGTTCATTCGGGGAGCAGTTTGCAACCGTTTGCTGTTCCAACGGTAGAGCATCATCGGCATGATAGGCAGCGGTCCATGCATACTCCAGCCTTGCCACATCCGCCAGATAAGGCAGCACTGAGAGTTCTGGCACCGTTTCGATAAACTCAGGGAATTGTTCACCGTACAAAAGCAACGCACGATCCAACGGCGGGTATTTGCGCACATAGGCTGTAGCCAGCATACGAAAGGCTTCATCCCCTATCAGCTGTTTAATAACCGGATACATATCGCCAAGGGCATCACCGTTTAAAACAATGAAATTATTCCGATAGACATTGAACCTCTGCACCTGGAGACCATCATCCACAATTTCATCGAGCAACGCCTGCTCCGGAGTCGCAGATGATCGGAGATTGTCGCAAAACATCTGCTGTAGTTCAGATAGTTGCTTCATGGCAGTGCTTGCTGACGGTATTTAATAACTCTTCGGCAAAGCTGACATCGCGAAAGAGTTCAGGAAACTCGGGGATGTTACTGTCCCATTCGATCAGTGTCGGTACTCCACCGTTGTCCTTGATATAGTGCTCATACAGTTGCCACACTTCATTGCAGACCGGCGAGCCGTGATCATCCACCCGAAGCGAAGAACCCTCCAGGTCCTGAATCGAATGTCCGGCGAGGTGTATCTCTTCCACCATTTCGGCTGGAACAGCTGACATATACTCATCAATAGACCAGCCATGGTTGCCACATGAAACATATACATTGTTTATATCCAGAAGCAGTCCGGCTCCGCTTCTTTTAGCGGCCTCGACATAGAACTCCTGCTCAGGAATCTCGTTTTGCTTGAATTGCAAGTAGGTGGATGGATTCTCGATGAGGATCCTTCTGCCAAGAAATGATTGAACCTGATCTATATGCTCAACGATCAGTCGCAACGAGGATTCGGTATAGACCAGGGGTATCAGGTCATGGGTATACCATTCGTAACCATGGCTCCAGGATAGGTGTTCTGAAACCAGGCCCGGCTGAAATCTATCCACCAACGCCTTCAGGCTTTTCAGATGCGTCTCATCCAGGGGAAGATGACTACCCAGTGATGTGCCGACACTATGCATGGACAGGGGATAGTCGGCACGAATACGCTCAAGATAGTGTAATGGCGGCCCCCCACGTCCCATATAGTTTTCCGGGTGGATCTCGAACCAACCGATATCCGGCTGCTGTTCGATGATCTCCTGATAATGTTTCGGCTTCAACCCAGCCCCGGCCCTTACGGGCACCGGGGTTGAGGCCGACTTAACTGATTCAACAGTCATCGGTAATAGCTTAACATTTACTTTGCAGCGAGGCTTCCGCCTACAATCTTTTCGCAGGTGCCTTTCAGCACCAGCATCCATGCGTTTCCTTGCGCATCGACAGTCGAGGTACCTGCACAACTGGTACCCGGTCCTGCGGCACAATCATTCTTTCCTGCTTTGGCAACACCGTAGCACTTCTCGGTATCAGCGGCATTGGCCACGCTCATTGGCGAAAGAGCCAATGCAGAAGTTATGGCGCCGGCTACGATTGCACTTGTGGTCGTTTTTTTCATTTCTCTCTCCTCATATCATTAGGATTGTATAAAGTTTGGTTTATGGATGAACGCAAACATCTGTATGCGTTCACCATGGTCAATATTGTAATGCAAATAAAAGCATTCATTAACAAGCAAACTGTGGTTATATATTTAATACAACATTGTTTATAACTACCTCCTTTTTAGCAGTCGCACCTTTAAATCAAAGAGTTATACTGAATTTACAGACCATGAGTGATATAAGTATCGAGGGTTTGCACCGCCTTCGTGATACTTTCTTTAGCATATCGTTATAACCTTATTATAAAAATTACCACTCAAAACCCTGTATCAACTACTGTTGTACCTATACGCTTTATAACCTGAAACAGATGCACACGAAAAATAACCAATACTGACTGCCGCGGAGATCCCGTTATGAAAGCTTCTGAGCTAATGGTGAAGTGTCTTGAGAATGAAGGCATTGAATATATATTTGGTGTTCCGGGTGAAGAGAATGCCGATTTCATGATGTCACTGGAGGAGTCGAAAAAAATAAAATTCATTCTCACACGCCACGAACAAGGCGCCGCATTCATGGCGGAAATATATGGCCGCCTGAGTGGCAACCCGGCAGTTTGTCTGGGAACACTCGGACCGGGTGCCACCAATCTGATTACCGGTGTTGCGGATGCCAATATGGACCGGGCACCCATGTTGGTATTGACGGGACAGGGATCCACCGCTCGCCTGCATAAAGAGTCTCACCAGATCATGGATGTGGTGGAGATGTTCAATCCAGTCACCAAGTGGGCTACCAGCGTATACAATGCAGTGACCATTCCCGAAGTGGTGCGTAAAGCGGTGCGCATCGCGCGCACCGAAAAGCCCGGGGCTGTGCATATCGAGCTGCCTGAGGATGTCGCCAAGCACAAAGTCACCGCCCAACCCCTGGAACCGCGTCGATTTCGCCGCTCGGTTGTCGACGATAAGATTACCGACCAGGCCTTCGAACTGATAAGCAATGCCAAGAGGCCTGTCATCATTGCCGGCAATGGGGCCATTCGGCGTCGCGCTGCCAAGCAACTTCGGCACTTTTGCGAGAAGACAGGCATAGGAGTATTGAGCACTTTCATGGCCAAGGGCGCAGTGGACATGGATGCAGACTACTGCCTCTACACCATTGGCCTCGGCAGCAAGGATTATCCTACCCTGGCCATTGATGAAGCTGATCTGGTAATAACCCTGGGTTTCGATATGGTCGAATACCATCCTAGACTCTGGAATCCCAACAAGGGAAAATCCATCATCCATGCAGACTTCCTCCCGGCAGAGATAGATGAGTACTACCACCCTCAACTCGAGCTGGTCGGGGATCTCGCCCATACCTTGTGGATGCTGAACCAACGTCTACAGAATAATGGCATACCGAAATATGACCTATCCCAGCAGGCGGAAACCAGGCGCCTGATGCAGCGTGAATTGGCTGAACACGCCGAAGACAATACAGTAGGGAAAATACGCCCGCAAAAGATGTTGTGGGATATCAGGCAGGTGATGGGGGCAGATGACATTCTGCTGTCCGATGTTGGTGCACACAAGATGTGGATCGCACGCCATTTTCACTGCCATCAACCCAACACCTGCCTGATACCCAACGGCTTCTGTTCCATGGGATTTGCCCTGCCAGGCGCTATCGCTGCAACCCTGGTGGCACCGCAACGGCGAGTCCTCGGAATTTCCGGTGATGCCGGATTTCTAATGAATGTTCAGGAGATGGAGACCGCAAAACGGCTCAACAGCAATCTGGTCATGTTGATCTGGGAGGATAATGCCTACGGTCTGATTGCCTGGAAACAGGAGAACGAATTTGGCCGGCATACGGAATTGTCATTCAACAATCCAGACTGGATGCAACTGGCCGACGCGTTCGGCTGGCATGGCCAGCATGTAGAACAGAGCAGTCAGTTTGCAGATGTTATGGAAACAGCGTTCCAACAGCCGGGACCTAGTCTAGTGGTTGTTCCTGTCGACTATCGGGAGAATATGGCGCTAACAAGACGTTTGGGAGAGATCACAGAGCCCTGTCCTATCGCCAGTTGATATCGCTGAAACAGCGCATCAAATTCGTGCAGCCGCTACCAACGACCAAAGGCCAATCAAAAAAATCCAAGCATGGAGTCAGACAATGATGACTGCAGTCACTGAAAACTGGGTATTCACCGTACTTGAGATACTGTCGGTGATGTTTGTTTTCATAATCGGACTGGCTGTACTCACAGTGATCGTGCTCTATCTAATCGATATCACCCAAACCAAGCAGACTATTCGACGAAACTACCCGGTTATTGGTCGGTTTCGCTACTTCTTCGAACATATAGGCGAGTTTTTTCGTCAGTACTTCTTCGCCATGGACAGGGAAGAGATGCCGTTCAATCGAGCGGAACGCTCCTGGGCGTATCGCGCGGCCAAAAACGAAAACAACACCATCGCGTTTGGCTCAACCAGGGACCTGCGACCTATCGGCACCATACTCTTCGTCAACTGCCCCTACCCAACCCTGGGCGAGGACGCGGTACCCGCCACACCTGTCGTTATCGGCCCAGACTGCAAATACCCCTATACCACCGACTCCCTCATCAATATATCCGGCATGAGTTTCGGTGCCCTGTCCGTACCCGCGGTACGCGCCCTGTCAAGCGGCGCAAAACAGGCAGGTTGCTGGATGAACACAGGTGAAGGCGGCTTGTCACCCTATCATCTCGAAGGGGGCGCAGACCTTGTATTCCAGATTGGAACGGCGAAATTCGGCGTCAGGGATCGGGATGGAAACCTCTCTGATGAAATGCTGAAAAAGGTAGCTGCCCATGACAGCGTACGCATGTTCGAGATAAAACTCAGTCAGGGGGCGAAACCGGGGAAGGGCGGGATTCTTCCAGGTGCAAAAGTCACGGCTGAGATTGCCGGAATTCGAGGTATCGATGTAGGCCAGGATGCAATCAGCCCCAATCGACATCCTGAGATCAATTGCGCTGATGACCTGCTCGATATGTTACAACGCATCCGCAGCGTCACCGGAAAGCCGGTTGGTTTCAAGACCGTGGTAGGTGCCTATGGTTGGTTGGAAACGCTTTTCGAAACAATAAACAGAAGAGGCATCGAGTGCGCACCTGACTTCATCACTGTTGACGGTGCAGATGGTGGAACAGGTGCCGCTCCCATGGCCTTGATGGATTATGTGGGACTCCCACTCAATGAGAGCCTGCCGATGATGATTGACATGCTGTGTGAGCATGGACTCCGACAGAGAGTCAAGGTGGTCTGCTCGGGGAAGCTGATCACCCCTGCAGGGGTTGCATGGGCATTGGCGGTTGGCGCCGATTTTGTCGCTTCCGCCAGAGGCTTCATGTTCGCCCTTGGTTGCATCCAGGCGCTACAGTGCAACAAAAACACCTGCCCTACCGGTATCACTACCCATGATCTCAAACTGCAACGTGGGCTCGTATCGAGCGACAAGGCTCAACGTGTGGCAAACTATGTAAAAAACATGAACTATGAGGTGGGTTTGCTGGCACACTCATGCGGAGTAAGAGAACCACGGGAACTGAAACGGTTTCATGCACGGACAGTGATGGAAAACGGCAAGTCGGTGCCACTGGATGTTCTCTATCCCCCGAAATCGCCCACATCGGCCTGAGCAGCCATAGCTAATACAAACAGGGAAAAGAGAAGAGAGCACGACCAATCATCGATCGTGGCCATTCGAGCAACTGAAATTATCGGCTATCAGTCTGCAAGTAACGCCGAAGAAACCAAGCCTTGTTGAATCCAGCCTTTAAGCAAACCGGCAGCACGCATCGGAACCCTTTCAACCTCCATCCTGGTTGCCAGGATTTCACATCCATCGTTAAAAGTAACACCGTTGCGCAATGTGTCGAGTAATAACTGCTCATCCTGTTCCAGGGAGCGAAACCGTGTGACCATATCCTGACGCCAGATCAACCAAGCAGTTTTTGATGCGCCGGGCAAAGCTTCAATCTCTTGCGGTGGATCCGCGGTGAGTGATTTCCACATGGCAGGTACATTCCATTCAAGATCAATGCGCTGTACGCAAGAACAGAAAGCGAACCTCAACCTTGGCCAGCTTGCTGCGGATATGGAAGCCAAATCCTCCTCGCTGACTAGCTCTGATTCAGCGGCATCGAACGCCTGTCCCAAGGCCCATTCAAACCTTGCGAGTTCCGGTAGCCAAGCCAAATCACGACAACAATGATCGGTTTCAACCAGACCATTGAGATAGACAGGAAACCGCTGACCATAGTCACGCAGACTGAAGTAGCATGATGGATACTGTCTAATATAACCTGCCAAGAGCCGATCGATAAGATCATCGCTTATAGACACACTGACGGCAGGATAATCGTTCATCAACACCTCTTTCAGGCGAGAGACATAGGCATTCGCATACACGGATAGCTGGTATTCGGGTGATGCACGCCCACCCCCACTTACCCACGTTGTCTGACATTCAACTCCTGGGTTAAGCAAGTAATTCTGAAAATTGTTCTGCAACTGTTTAAGGTTGTTCATTGCCGCGCTCATGCTACCCGACCCAGATCGCCTGACTCACCGATATCCCGAACCCTTTGTAATTCCTGCAGCAACTCTGCAAGAGGAGGAATGTGGTCATCGCGCTCAATCATGCTACTTACACGCCCAAAACGCTTTACCGCATCTGCATAGAGCCGATACACCGGATCTGCAATGGGATGGTCATGTGTATCTATAATCAGGTTCTCCTCTCGGGTGTGACCGGCCAGATGGATCTGATAAATTCGCTCGCCAGGCACTCCATCCAGGTAAGCAAGGGGATCGAAATTATGATTGAACGCACTGACATAGATGTTATTGATATCCAGCAACAGCAAACAATCGGCCCGTTCGACGACCTCACGTAAAAAATCCCATTCAGTGAGTTGAGACTCACCATATGTTATATAACTCGATACGTTCTCCAGCAACATCTGCCGACCCAGATAGTCCTGCACCCTGGAAACACGCTCAACGACATGATCGATCGCCTCTTCTGTATAAGGCAACGGCAACAGGTCGTGAGTATTCAACTTATCAATGCCCGTCCAGCACAGGTGGTCGGAAAACCATTCCGGTTCCACCCGTGCCATAAGCAATTTCAACTTTGCCAAATAATCGTAATTCAATGGATCGATACTGCCAATCGACATAGATACACCGTGCATGACCATCGGGTAAAGCTCACGTATCCGGTCCAGGTAATATAACGGTTTTCCGCCGTCTACCATATAATTCTCAGATATGATTTCGAACCAATCCACTTCGGGCTTGGTGGTTAGCACATCCTCATAATGCTGTCTGCGCAAACCCAGACCATAGCCGAGAAAAGGCTTGAGATTACCATTCGCTTCAGTCACAACACATCCCCATTCAGAAATCCGTGCATACACAAACGAAGAACTGGTATCACTATCCCAGGATAGTGAACCAGCCCACCACTGTTTGTGTTAGCCCTTCGGTTTATTAACGGAGCCGCCTATCTCTTCGCAGGCATGCTTGGACATGTTCACAAAACCCTGACCTTTACAGGATGCATGGCCCTTACAGGCGTTATTTGCGGTTTTACAATCATTGTGTCCCTTACACTTGTTGACGCCGTAACAGTGCACATTTGCATCACTACCTGCCTGCACCGTTGCCACCGGGGCCACTGAAAACAGTGTGGCCGCGGTAGAGGCCAAGGCCAACGAAGCTAATTTTCTACGCGTAATCATTGGTATCTCCTTCGGTTTATCGGATAACTGTTATTCAAAAACACATAATCACCATGGCTTTGCCATCGGTGTCACTCAATTCTTGTAAACAAATATCACGCAAGTATCACGGCAGAGTAACAATAGTTTTCCCTCGGCTTCCGTTTCTGGGTCAGGAACGGCTATCCGCAGTCAATCATCTGCTATATAGTCATTAGCGAGAAGGGGAGTCAGCATCGCCACACGGGTCTATTTCAACAGACTGCATCTCGTACACAGAATAGAGGAAACGCAACCTGGTGGCGGTATATCGACCAATCAAATCGGGGGCACTTCAATGAGTTTATATGAACGCTTCTACAAGCGACCCTTGGTCACCTTTATAGTCCTTATCTCGTCGGGACTTGTATTCGGTGTCATGACCGTCAACATATTTCGGCTATTCGCGGCCAACTGGAACTTCATTGTCAGTTTTGGGCTCACGGCTTTACGCGAGGGTGCCCTAAAGCAGACTTTTGAATTGGTATTGACCGGTATGCTGGCGATGATTTTTTACCTGCTCTTCAAATTCTGTGAAAAAATATTGATCGACCGAATGAGCGCCAGCACGGTTTCGTTCAGACGACAACACGGTGAAGAAGAAAAAGCAGATGGGAATCAGGATTAGTCGGCATAGGCCGCAGCATTAAAGATTGTACAAGTTGGCGAGTACCAACTGAATGAATTACCAGCGCCATGATTGCCGCCACGTTGGATTAATCGCCTTGCTGGTATCAGACCATCGGCGAGCTGCAATCAGTTAGATTGGCTATGATTTAACTTAAACAACGATACAGAGAACCGTGGACCCTGTCATGCTTCGGCAAGGGCTGTCCATCACCCCAAGATTGCTGAAACATTCAAGAAGTTGGAACAACATCCAGGAAAGCTAGAGATTACCCTGGATGAGCTTATCGACACATAGCTTACAGATTATTCCGGAGACATGGTTTACACATTTAAGCATTTGGGGAGTACCCAGATGCCTTGGAA
>JBFNJI010000074.1:0-39705 GCA_040793985.1 Candidatus Thiodiazotropha sp.
GACTTTTAATCAGGTGGTCATAGGTTCGATTCCTATACGACCCACCATATAACCAAAGGCTTAGCAAATATTCGCTAAGCCTTTTTTATTTGCATGGAAAACCGGAGCGAATCCCTTAGCCTCGCAACCGGTTTGGCAACCATGGAACAGTTACACGCCAAACCCTATACTCCAGTACCAACAGACAGACCTTCTCATGGATGCACTTCAAGGGGCGCCGAGCTACTTGTCGGTATTTACGTATTCATGGCCATTGATCAATCCATCGCGATTGAAATCGGCGTTGAAGTCAGTCGCCTGAGACTAATACCTGCATGTCTTTCTGATCTCCATGTCATGGCAAATATGCAGAGTGCCATCTGTTTCGTGATTACCCGTAACGCCTTGGTTCCTGTTATTCAGGATTACGGATGGATTCTGTCGATTTCGTCGTCTGATACACACATACCTCCAACCAGACTTACCGAAAGGGGTTACAGCATGCAGGAATAGGCCCATCGCCGGTGTTCCTGATTAGCGTTTTATAAAGACTGGGTAGCGTTTGATAGTTGAGCCGGGTCGTAGGGTGTTTTGACGCTATGACTGGAAATCGGTTTGGTCTGTATCCAGAACATCCTTTAAGCGACTGCTGCAGCTACAATCATTCAGCTTCAGAAAACGTTTGTAGACATGAATCATCCTGACGTCACGTTGGGACGACGGTGGAATATGTTCCGCTATTTTCTCACAGAAAAACCTGCATCGTTCTTCATCGGATACAATGAGAAGGTCTTTTCGATCCATGTTGATCAAGCCGTACCGCGTTGTTTGGTGAAGAATCAGATTCATATTATATAGTTCGAACCTTTAGTTTTAACCTGCAAATATGTGAACTTTTGCTACCGGGCGTTGCTATCCAGGTTACGCCCAGCGAGTGATCACCCGCTAGATGCCTGCTCCCTGATCGCGACGAAACAACCCCAAACAACGGGCGATCCGTGTTCTATCCCAGAACTACTTCTGTTCGCATAATAGTGCATTAATTCCCAAATGAGCTGGGCAATATTCACTATTTACACCTATCCCCGGTTGGGATAATAGCCTTGAGGAACCGCTCAGCCGGAGGAAAAGATCATGATAATCACCCGTAACCCCTCTAACACTAAGATCAGAGAACTGATTACCCTGTCGAGCGAAGGTGCTGCCAGATGGATCGAAGACAAGGAGACCGGCGATATTTTCTACTGGCCTTCGGATAGCGCTTATCACAATCAGGTCGCCGAGATCCTGCACATCTCGGAATACGACAAAGGGATTGCCATAGAGGACAGGTAGTCAACCAGGTTAGGGACTGGGCAGCCGAACCGTCACCACACCATGCTGATGACGGTAGCTGTCCGGGCCTCTGCTTCGTCGTGGTGTATTTGATATGTTCGGTCTCAGCATCATTGGCCGATAGTATGGTCTAGTGCGAACCATACTATTAATCAAAAGCTTAGCAATTATTGCTAAGCTTTTTTTTGCCTGCCTCTGCGGGTTTAAGTGCATCGGGGGTTTGCCGATAGTAATTCTTGAGAAGAGAGCTTAACCTTAAAAATTGCTGCCTTAGCGTCTGCTTGCCGACGATTTGAATCTTCATGGACAGTGCTATCAGCGGCATTTTAGGTGAAATCGGCATCAGTGGTATCAACCAGGTCTAATCTATGCTAAAAAGTATTATGATAATTCCTGATTTTTTATTGAGATAGCTACTTTGTTTAAGAATATTCCTCAGCAAATCCGGTGAAAAAAAAGAAGAAGCTCCAGAAAAAAGAGCTCGCGCTCAGAATCGGCAAGCTGGTCGAACAGTTTTCCGATCTGAACAATCGGCTCAACCGAGTCTCCCATGACAGGCTCAATCAAGGCATTCAGCTGAATCAGTTGAGCGAGGATAGCGGGGGTCTGCAACGGCGATTCGAGGAGCTGCGGGCCCGGCTTGAAGAGGTGGTATCGCAAGAGGAGGAGCTTCGGCTGCTGATGCAGTCGCTACAGCTGCAGGAGGCCGAGGCGGATACCGGCAGTGAGTCGAGCGAGGCGGAACGGCAGACCCAGCAACAACTCTCCCATTTAGGCCAGCAGCTGGTACTGCTGCAAGAGCAGCAGCAGGGATTGGAACGGGTTTTTGAGAGCGGTGGCAGGGCTGTCGATCATATCGACAACAAGGCCGACGATCTGCGGCGTGACCTGGCCGATATGTTGAATCACATACGGCGACTGGAGGAGAGTGGCAGTGAGCTCCTGGTGAGCGACTCCAGGCATGAGTCGCAAATCCGCAGCCTGCAGAAAGATATTGCCGATCTCAGCCGCAGGATGGAAGCCGAAGCGGACACGGGTGATCAGGAAATGCCCCGGCAGGAGGTTTCACAGCTGCTGCAGGAGTCCGCCAAACCGCTGCACCAGCAAATTGAGCATCTGGGACAACAGCTCTCGGAGAAAAGCGGTCAGCAGAAGGAGTTGGAGCGCCGTCTTGTCGAGCTTTCCAAGCGTATCGGTGAAACCGGCGCCAGGCTGGAGCATCAGCAACAGGACAAGACCCGCTTCAACGAGGTCTTGGAGCTGCGCCTGTCGAAGTTGGAAAACCTGGCCAAGGATCTCATACCCGTATCGGATGCCGATGAGTCCCAACTGGCTGGATTGGAGCAGAAGCTCGGCCGGGTCGAGGAGGAACTCGGGTCCCTGCAGGCCAAGAAGGGGTCAGCGGCCGAGGACTACCTGCTGCTGGATGAGAAGAGTCGCGAACTTGCGACTCGGCTCGATGCCCTCGATGGCGTGTTGAGTGAACAGGCTGCCAAGAATAGCGATTTGGATGACCTGGTCAGTCACCTAAAGGGCGAATTGGATAACCAGAGCCGGAGCTTGGATGAGCGGCTCAAAGCCGCTGATCTCAAACTCACGCACTATCTGGATGAGCAGGCGCAACGGCCAGATCCCATGGCCTCCATCTCGATGTTGCTGGAGGAGCAGAAGGATAACTTCGAAAACACAATCGAGCTCCTGAAGCAGGAGATCCGTGGCCTGGATTCTAAATTGGACTCCCTCGACATGGATGAGCATGAGGCCAGCGAGCGTCTCGATTCGCTAGCCACGGATCTCGATCATCAGGCCGGAAGCCGGGAAGAGATGCAGCAGGCCCTATCCAGTACCCGTGATGAGCTGAGTCATAAAGTCGATGAACTATACAGCCGTTTGAGCGCCACTGAAGCGCTGCTCAAGTCACAGGGTGATGCGGCGAAGGATCAGTTGCGTCAGCTGGCAAGTTTGACTGAGGGAATGGCGGAACAGGGCAAGTATGGCGTAGACCTGAAACTGACCACAGCGACTTTGCGGGAGGAGACCGACGGCCTGAAGGCTCGCAGTGATGAATTCGGCAGTCGCATTGAAAAGCTGCAACAAAGCCTGCAACAAGGGGAAGAGCGGGAGACACGGTTTTCACAACAGCTGTCAGCCCTGGAACAGGAACAGACGGAAATCCGTGAACAGAGTGAATTGGGCATCGATTCCCTGCTGGAGCGAGTCAAATCCACGCAGGCGATGTTGTCTGAGCAGAGCGGTTTGAATGAGGGATTGTCGCAGCGATTGGATGATCTCGAGTCCTCTCTGCAGGAGCAGTTCCGTAACATCGATACGCAACAGCGTAAATTGATCGAGAGCGAGTCCGACAACCGGGAGCGCTTGACACACCAGATACAGAGCACTCACTCCCTCTCCGAGGCGATCGCGGAGGTGAAGACAGAGCACCATGCGTTGTTGGAACAGACCGCGGAGCAGAAGACATTTCTCGAGGCGATGACCTCGGAGTACGGCAAGCGTCAGCAAGAATCCGAGGAGATGGGCCGGCACTTTGCCGTCTTGAATGGGCAGGTGGATTCGGTCAGGTCCACTGCAAACTACCATACTATCGCAATCGGTGCGGTGGTGTTGCTGCTGCTCTTCTCTGCCTTGCTGGGCTACAACCATCTCACCAACAGGATTGGAGACGTGGAACGAGACATCTCCCTGGAGCTTATGCGTATCAGCGAGAATTTTGTCTCCCGCGATGAGTATGTTCGGCAGACGGACGGTTCTGCCTACGACACCTTGGCATTGGAGGAGCTGATAAAGAATCAGCAGCGAGTTGAACAGCAACTGGTGGAACTTGAGGAGCAGCTGGCCGCCTCGATAAATACAACCACAAGCCTGGATCCAGGCCAGGACCCTGAACCGACCGGGAAGCCGACGACCATCCTGCCGTCAAGCGGAGACGAGGGTGTGACACAGCGTTTCAAACGCATGGACATGATGCTGGACACGCTAAGGAGTGAGTTTGATTCACGCATCGCACAACTTGAAGAGCGGAGCGCTACCCGGCTTGACAGTGACGATCAGATCGCGGAAAAAATCAACGAGATGGCATCCACCCTGCAGGGACTGAAGGATGAGTACCATCAGATGGAGGCGCCGTCACAGTCGATGACCTCCGAACCACCGCTGAAATCTGCTGAGGCCTGGCAGGCGATGAGAAAACGCGGTGGCTATACCATCCAGCTGATCGGCGTTTCCAAGAGAGAGGCTATCGACGCATTCGTCGAGAGACATGGATTGGCTGGTGAGCTGGCCTATAACCAAACCGAGCGCAATGGGAGCGACTGGTATACGCTCCTCTACGGTACCTATATGCGCCAGGCCGAGGCTGTCAAAGCGCTCCGGCAACTACCCGAGGCATTGAAATCCCTACAGCCCTGGATAAAAAGAGTGCCAAAGAACGGCACCATCAGTCCGCTCTGAATGTAGCGGTCATCGCGGCCGATTCCGTCTCGATCCTTGGCCAATCGGGTGAAAGCCACCGGTTGGCATCCTCTCTTTCCGCCGATTCATCGAGGATCGACTGATGCCAGTCTGCTGAGCAGGGGGGCCATGACGCGGTGATACAGGGAGATAGGCGACAGCATTCGGTCAAGTCGCGGGATAGATCCGCTACACTCTGCTGAGACATAATGTAGAAACCCATTAACCGGAGGAGACCATGAGCCAACACTATAAGGGCAGCTGTCATTGCGGTGCTGTACGTTTCTCTTTCGAGGGCGACAAAATAGAAAAGGGCTTGCGCTGCAACTGCTCCATCTGTTCACGAAAAGGGGCGATGATGACAACCCAGGCTATCTCACCTGAACAGTTCACCATAACGGCGGAAGAGGGAGCCCTGGGTTGTTATCAGTTTGGCGCCAAGACCGCCAAGCACTACTTTTGTAACCGGTGCGGTATCTATACGTTTCATGAAACCGCAAGGTTTGTTGGACACTATCGGGTCAATCTTGGATGTGTCGAGGGTATAGATCCCTTCGTACTTGAATACGATCTGTTTGACGGAAAGCATCTGCTTTAGGCGGCAGGGTCACTACAGCAGTCGTTGCATTCATGGTGGCTGAAAAGCGCAACAGGTACCGCAGTCAGAATCTCTACAAAGGGCTGCTGAAGGGATTTTTTCTACTCTTTACTGCACTCCTGCTTCTAATCTTGGGTTCGATATTGATTTTACGATTTGTCGATCCGCCCACCTGGTCCTGGAAGCTGCAGCGGGAGCTCAACCCTTCTGACGATTATCCTTTGGTATCAAGACATGAATGGCGGGAACTCGAGGCCATACCAACCACCATGCAACTTGCAGTAGTGGCATCGGAAGACCAGAACTTCCCCCATCACATGGGTATAGACTTCGCCGCCATACGGCAGGTGATCAGCGATGCAGAAGAGGGGAGGGCGTTGCGTGGCGCCAGTACCCTGACACAGCAGACTGCGAAGAATCTGTTTCTTTGGCCACAGCGGACTTGGAGCCGCAAATTGCTGGAGGGAGGGCTGGCACTGTTGCTTGAGCTGCTATGGGACAAACACAGAATTCTCGAAGTCTATCTGAATATTGCGGAGTTTGGTCCAGGTGTCTACGGTGTCGCGGCCGCCAGTGAGTACTGGTACCGCCTTTCGTTGGATCGCCTGACAATCAACCAGATGGCAAGGCTGGCTGCGGTTTTGCCCAATCCCTGGCGATACAGTGCCGAGCCGCCAACAGCCTACATCAGTGAACGTGCCGAATGGATCGAAGGGCAGATGGCACAGCTGGGTTATGTCTGGCTGGAACCGCTCACCGATCGGTGACATTGTGGATAAACTGCACCGGCATGCCTTCCAATCGCTGTTCGAAGTGGTCAAGCAGCTTTTTTGACTTGAGTACGATGACGAAACTCGTCTCATTGCTGTCCCGTTTTCGCAGATCCCTGGCAATCGCTTCGGTTGCCGAGAGATCCATATAGGAGACCACGCTCAAATCGAGAAGTACGCTGTCGTAGCGATGGCGTTTCAACAGGCTGCTCAATTGATCGATCGAGGCATAGAAGAGATGGCCTTCAACCCGGACTTCAACCGAATCCTTCACCCGGGAAATGTTGATTTCAAGTTTCGATGCCGAGAGCACAAACAGGATCACGGAGAGTAAGAAGGCGATGATCAATCCTGTTTGCAGACCGAGAAAAATGATGCTGAACAGGGTAACGACAAAGACCAGCAGTTCTCCCGTCCAGGAGAATAAGCGGGCGATCTGTGTTGGCTTGATCATGCCGATTCCCACCAGCATCAATGTTCCCGCGATTACCGGCATCGGTATATAGCTAAGCAGTGGGCCGAAGATGGCGATCAGGATGAAGACGGTAAATGCCGAGAGAATCCCGGCAAGGGGCGTGCTTGCTCCCAGCTCAAGGTTCAATGCCGTGCGATTGAAACTGCCGGATCCGGCGAAGCTTGAAAAGTAGGCGGCGAGTAAATTGGCGATGCCCTGCGCGAACACCTCCTTATTGACATCGATTGGCTGGTCGGTATCGCTGCGCAGACTCTTGACAATCACCATCGATTGGGCGAGCCCGATGAGGGCGATGGTTATGGCGTTGGGCAACATGGCGAGGCCTACCAGCAGGTATTCGAGGTCCAGCTTGGGATGGCTTATCGGCAGTGCCTGGAAGGGGATATGTCCAAGCAGTTCAACTTCCGTATCTACCTGGGTGTAAATCCCCAAAACAATCAAGCCGGTTAAATAGCCGGCCGCCATGGCTATCAGGATGGCGAAGCGCGGAAACCTGATTTTGGCAACGACTCCAACAATGACTGTTATGGCTCCGATGGTAAAGCTGTAGGGGTTGATCAACTCCCGCCAATCGTCGGTCATTATGTAGAGCTTTTCGAAGAAGAAGAGAGTGTTCGACGGGGAGAGGCCCATAATGCCATCGAGCGATGAGAGCACGAGAATAATACCGACACCGCTGGTGATGCCGGTTATTGCAGCGGGGCTCAGGTATTGAAAGTACTTTCCCCCCCTGGCCAACCAGATAAGCAGCTGAATCAAACCGACCATCAGACTGAGGAGAATGACATAGTCGATGTAGAGCGGGCTGCCGCGGCCGGCAAAAGGTGCCACCGTGATGCCGATCAGGATTGCAACAGCGGTATTGGGACCGCCGAGCATTGAACTCGAGCCAAAGAGGCTGGCGAAGAGGGTGACGAAAATCGCTGTATAGATGCCATATTCCGGCGGCAGGCCGGCCAGATAGGCGAAGGTGATACCCTGGGGAATGACCAACAGGGCTGCGATGACAGCGGCGAATGCCTCTGTCGTTAGGTTCAGCTTTCCTGCTAAAGAGGGCCTCCATGGAATGATCTCCGACAGCAGTCGCAGATGTTTCATATCATCTCATTGTCGGATTCGATGGGCTTTCTCCATGGCTTCGTAATGTTAGTGGGTAGAATTGCCTGTCAATCCACCAATCCGGAGATGGATTCGAAGAGTTTCATGAGTTTGCTTCTACGGGGGTCACCCGGGCGAATCTGCATATTGATATAGGCTGAGACATCGAGGGCATCCTGATGGCTGAGAGAACGCTCCTGTCCCAGCGGCATGTTCGCCCAAATAAATCCTGCGGCCTTATTGGTGTTGGCCATGCCTGCGCCCTTGTTGTAGGACTCCATGCCCCAGAGTGGCGGTATACCCGGTATGCCATCGCCAATGATGCCATGACAGCTGGCGCATTTTGTTTCATAGATCGCCTTGCCATTCGCCGGATTGGGATCGTAGCCGGTGTCGGGAAGGGTCGGTACACCACGTCCACCCGGTGTCTTGCCAATCACTTCGCCGTGAGAGATATAGGTGATATAGGCAGCCAATGCCAGCACTTCCGGCGAATCCTCGGGCGGCATGATACCATCTAGGCTGTAGACGAAGCATTCACGGATACGCAGGCCGATACCATTCCGGCGACCGTTCTTGCTACGCCACTTCGGGTACATGCCGGCAACGTTCAGGGGTATTGCGTCGGGTTTGCGTCCGGCATTGAGATGGCAGTTTGTACAGCGTAAGCGATTGCCGGAATAACGGGCGCCATAGCGTTCGGTTTCGGTAAGGATGCGATAGCCGTAGACTACATTGCTGTGATAGTCATCGAGGTAACTTCGCTGCAGTAAATCTTCGAACGGGATGAGGGTGTCTGCTTGCAGGGGTTGATAGACGGCAAGTCCAAAAAGAAGCGTCAAAGGGTATAGCAGCGGGTTTGCCCCCTGTACCCGACGAATCATTAGACGAAAGAGACCTGTTCCGCTATTCAATGCATGTATAACATTCAAAATAATATCTGTTGGGCCAGATAAAATACGTAGTTGCAGCGTTACGTCCAGTGACCACCCTTTTTTTACGCGGAGTGAATGTAACACATAAACTGGGGCATTTGGATAGAGGCTGCGCAGTCTATACCATTATTCGTCCCGCCCTGTTGACGGCCGTCAACAGGAACTGCGGTTAACGAGCGCAACTTTCTGCCACTCCTCTGAAAATGGGTAGATTGTGATATGGCTCACAAGATCCTCTCGGTCGACACGTGGCACCGGGCAAAAAATCCGCTTCTCCACAGTTGGCCTGCTAATTGCTGTAAATATTGCAGGGCTTATTTAACAGGAGAAGGGCATTGGCTATACATCTGTGGATTGGAGTGCTTTCACTCTCCGTACTGGTTTCCGTAAGCATTCAGCTGTTGGCCCCTGGATCAGGACTGATAGCCATCTTTTCCGGTCTTTTCCTGGTTGTCGGCGGTACCCTGCTTACCGCCATCATGAGCCACTCCCTCAATGCCGTTCTGATGCTCGGGGAGCTGATCGCCGATTTTCGTCGTTCCATGGCAGGCCTGGAAGAGGATGAGGAGGGTTTCAGACACTTTTTGCAGGCGGCAAATTACTTCCGCCGCGGCGAAATTCGGCCGGCAGAAGCGGTAACCCAGCGGATATCGGAGCCGCTGCTGCGCAGGGGCACCCAGCTGGTGCTGGATGGCTTTCCCCGTGACCAGGTGATCCTCACTCTGCAACGTCAGATTGCGGAGGATCGGGATCATCTGCGCCGCCCAGTGGAGATGTTGAGGGCAATGAGCGGTTATGCCCCGGCATTCGGCATGCTGGGAACCCTGCTTGGTCTGGTGCAGATGCTGTTTGGACTGGGATCGGGAAACCTTGCGTCAATTGGTGCCGCCATGGGTTTCGCGATGCTGACTACCGTGTACGGATTGGTCATCGCCAACCTGGTGTTGAAACCGCTGGCCAGCAAGCTGGAACAGCGCGGCAGGCAGTTGATCACGCGCCGGGTGGCACATCTGCAGGCCATCATGATGTTATGCGATCGGCAACACTCGGAACTGATCCGGGAGATGATGGAGGAGGTCAATGCCAGACAGGACATGCGTCAGGCCGCTTACGAGCTGCAATTGATCACGAACCCCGACCAGCGGGCTGCCTGAGGGTGTGAGCTAGGATGTCGTCAAGCAACGCAAATAACAGGATGAGCGAAAAACCGGCGAAGGCCGGGGTGCTCGACACGGCCAGCTGGTATGCATGGGAGCTCGAAGAGAATGATGGCGGATGGCTATTGACCTATGTGGATGTGTTGAGTGTCATCCTTGCCATGCTGGTGGTATTGCTGGGGCAGATGGCGGTGCAGCATCTGCAGACAGCTGAAGAAGAGAGCAGGATGGCGGCGAGTCACGAAGCTGTTCCCAGCAGCAACGAGATCATCGAAGTGGTGCCACCGCAGCCGGTGACTGAAGAGCAAGAGCTGCCTGACGAGAGTGAAAATGCGGAAGCACGATTGGCTGCGGCGATCGAGAATCGCTTTCAGGGTGAGGTGAGGGTTGTACAGAGGGATCAGGGCATTTCACTTGAGATCGCCGATGTCATACTGTTCGATTCAGGTAAGGCGGAGCTGTTGCCCGAGGCCTCTCCCGTGCTGAGTCGGCTTGCACAGACGCTGCAGGAGATAGGCGAAGCAGATATAGCCGTGGAGGGGCATACCGATGACAGGCCGATTCTGGGCGGCAAGTTTCAGTCGAACTGGGAATTGGCCGCGGCCCGTGCCAATGCCGTCACGCGTTTTCTGTTGCAACAGGGATTTCCGCCAAAACATCTGCGTTCGGTAAGCTATGCCGATGCCCATCCCGTAGCCGATAATGCGAATCCCGACGGACGCGCGGAGAATCGGCGGGTCAATCTACGAGTGGAGTTTCTGCAGTAAGCGAGTCGTCGTTTCCGGCTGTGGTATCCATTCAGTCAGCAAGGGCCTGCAGGTGCATGGGTTGTCGCGTTGAAATCGCTGAGCGTTTAATTCCTGAAGCGCGAGTTAGATGTGACAGACTCCCCACTCTTGTCGGCCGTTTCAACTCGAATCCAAAAAATCTTGATCGAAATCAAATTCCATTGGCCTATCTATGAATAATGCTTTGCTGAGTTGTTTGATTTCAGCATAGACATTGGAGTGGAAGAATCATGGGGATGCGTAGTATTGGAATAGCTGTTGTGATCGCAAGCGTGACTGTCTCCTGTGGCGGTGGCGGAGGTGGAGGTGGCGACAGCAGCAACACGAATACAAACAACTCGGGCCTGAGCATGGCTGAACTGGGAAGGAAGCTCTTCTTCGATACCAATCTCTCCAGCGGCAGTAACCAGTCATGCGCCAGCTGTCACGATCCAGACAACGGGTTTGCCGATCCCCGTGTCAGCGTTACCGCGCCGGTTTCGGAGGGTTCCCTGGGAGGGGCCTTTGGCGATCGCAATGCGCCGACGGCGGCCTACACCTCCTTCGCTCCCTCCTTTGGCGTGGTCGCGGACGATGATCAGACACCGGAGACTGATTCCAAATACCAGGGTGGGCAGTTCCTCGATGGGCGCGCTGTTGATTTGATTGAACAGGCCAAGGGTCCCTTTCTCAATCCGCTTGAAATGAACAATGCGTCCGCCGCGGAAGTCGTGGCAAAGGTTCAGAATGCAGACTACTCAGCAGATTTCATCACCCTCTTCGGCAGCGATGCATTTAACGATACAACCACGGCATACCATAATATCGCCACCGCGATAGCGGCTTTCGAAGCCTCGTCGGAGGTCAATCGGTTCAGTTCAAAGTTCGATGCCTACCTGATGGGTAACTACACCATGACCGCCTCGGAGCAGCGAGGTTTCGATCTGTTCATGGATGCCGAGGTATCGAAATGCGCAAACTGCCATACCGTCGGGGATAGTTCGGAAACCTCTCTCTTTACCAACTTTCGCTACTACAATATCGGTACCCCGGCAAACCTGAATAATCCTGCCTATCTGGCGGATAATTCATTTGTCGACGCTGGGCTCGGTTCAAGCAGTGCAATTGCCGAATCGGACAGGGATGGGGAGCGGGGCAAGTTCAAGGTGCCTACCTTGCGCAACGTGGAGTTGACTGCACCCTATATGCATAACGGAGTCTATGCCACGTTGGAGGAGACTGTGCTTCATTACGATATCCAAGTGGCGAATCTCTTCATTACACCGGAAGTCAATGCGGCGAATATCGCAGCTGAACTAAATGCCGGTACATTTGTTGGTTTGGGGCTGTCCGATCAGGACCGAGCCGACCTCGTCAATTTCATGAAGACCTTGACCGACGGTTTTTTCTAGCCGTGACAGCAATCGCTTTCAGTCCCGATCGCCGCACATGATCTATTGGGAAGAGACGGTTCAGCGGCGTTTTCTGCTCTTCCCTTTGCGCGGTCTATCCGGGCCTACGCGAATTGTACTGCCACTGAGCTCGCTACCATCGAGTGCGGCAATCGCGGCCCGAGCTTCATGACCCTCCATGTCGATGGTGGCGAAACCTCTGCAATCGCCACTGAAAAGATCCTTGGCGAGATTGATGGAGCGTACTACGCCATACTCCGCGAAGAGTGCAGTCAAGCTCTCTTCCGTGGTCGACCGGGGAAGACCGCGAACCGAAAGGGTGATCATGAAGCTGTTCCTAGGTAGGGTGTGGAAAGGTCAATCCGTGCATCCCTGTACGGATATCATTGCCCGTTGCTTGGCAAGGAAGGCAGGGCCGAAGAGCAAGCGATGGGGCTGTCAGGCCTACAGGGGAACTACGTTTTCAGCCTGGGGACCTTTCTTGCCCTCTACCTCGGTGAATTCCACCTTCTGGCCGTCCTCGAGAGAGCGATGCCCTTCACCGGCAATGGCGCGAAAATGGACGAAAAGATCCTTGCCGTTTTCACGCTCGATAAACCCGTATCCCTTACCACTGTCGAACCATTTTACGGTTCCTGTCTGTCTTTCTGGCATTAGTCAAATACCTCAATGTGATTTTGCTTATGTCCGCCTCATTGGCTGAACCCTATCCACGGTTCTTAGCAGTTAGCTATGCTGTTCGATTCGGTGACATCGGCAAGGAGACAGCGAATATAAGATGCTATAGGCAGGGCATAGACCGCAGACTGTATCCACCTTACTTCTCCGGCTGGTGAAAAGCAACCGCTAGTCAACCGCCAAGCAGGGCTGCGACCTCCTTGTTCCGGTTTTTCCTCGAACGTCGCTGTGGCGAGCGGGGTTTGCCATCAGCGTGATGACGCTGTTTATGTTTGTGTGGATTCTTCGCCGCAGCCTGTTGCTTGCTGTTACTGCCGGTTTGGGGCCTTGCCGGGCTGTTTTCGGCGCGCTTTGTTTTTGTTTTGACGCGGTTTTTTGTGCCGCCCCTGTTGCTGTCAACGTGCGCTTGCCGACTGCTGTTTTTTCTCTGCTGAATGGGTTCGGCTTGAATGCTGGGATCCGGTTCGTAGCCTTTTAAGACCACTTGGGGAATCTCTGCCTTTGTCAGTCGTTCGATGTCCCTTAGCAGTTTGTGTTCATCAACGCAGACAAGCGATATGGCTTCGCCTTCGTTTCCGGCCCTACCGGTGCGTCCGATACGGTGAACATAATCCTCTGGGATATTCGGTAATTCGTAGTTCACCACATGGGGGAGCTGGTCGATATCCAGGCCGCGGGCGGCGATGTCGGTGGCAACCAAAACGCGAATCTCACCGCTTTTGAAGCCGGCAAGCGCGCGGGTGCGCGCTCCCTGGCTCTTGTTGCCATGTATTGCCGAAGCAGTCAGGCCATCACGTTGCAACTGTTGGGCGAGGCGGTTTGCACCGTGCTTGGTGCGGGTGAAGACCAGCACCTGGCGCCAGTTACCTGCACCGATCATGTGGCTCAGCATCTCACGCTTACGCCGCTTGTCCACCGGATGTACAGTCTGTTTCACTCGCTCCGCCGTGGTATTTCTGCGCGCTACTTCGATGAGTTCGGGGTGGTCAAGCAGCCGGTTGGCAAGCTGCTTGATATCCCGGGAGAAGGTCGCGGAGAAGAGGAGATTCTGGCGAGCGGTGTTGCGTGGCAGCAGCGCCAGGATTTTACGAATATCGTGGATGAAGCCCATGTCCAGCATGCGGTCGGCTTCATCGAGCACCAGAATCTCTATGCGTGAGAGATCAAGGGTCTTCTGGTTCACGTGGTCAAGCAGCCTGCCGGGTGTTGCCACCAGGATGTCAACGCCGCGGCGTAGTTTTTCGATTTGGGGATTGATCTTGACGCCGCCGAAAATCACCGCCGCCCGTAGCCTGGTATGGCGACCGTACTGCTCAATGCTTTCCCCAACCTGTGCGGCCAATTCGCGGGTTGGGGTAAGAACCAGGGCACGTATCGGACGATCTCCACCGGTCACTGGCTTGTCCAGCAGTTGTTGCAGTAGCGGCAGAGTGAAACCGGCGGTCTTGCCAGTTCCGGTCTGCGCCGCGGCCATGATGTCCTTGCCGGCCAGGATGGCGGGTATCGCCTTGCGTTGTATGGGGGTGGGATCGGTATAACCCTGTTCGCGTACGGCGCGCAGGAGTTCGGCCGTAAGGCCGAGATTATCGAATGACATTGGGTGGCTCCATGACCAGTTACGCCCTCGCTGCAGCAGCAAGGCTGAGGCAGGAGCCGGTTCAGGCTTTAAAAAAAGGATATTATCAAGCGGGAGGCACTGTCCCTGATGAGGGAGGAGTGAACGGCTCAAACTATTCCGACGGTGCTATGACCGTATCGGGTGCAAACCGACCAAGCACCCAGTGCGCGCACTATAGCAGAATATCCATGCTGAGTCAGACTTACTTTGCCTTTTTGCCTTTGCGAGGCGCCTTTTTAGCCTTCTCCGGTTGTTGCACTCTTTTGATTTTCATCCGTTGTCCGCATATCCACGCCTTTTTCAGGTCTTGGTAGATATCGTGCGGCATGCCCACCGGCAGATCTACCAGGGTAAACTCGTCTTGTATATCGATATGTCCGATGTGTTGGGCATCGAGGCCGGCTTCGTTGGCGATGGCACCAACGATATTACCGGGTTTGACCTTGTGTTGATGGCCCACCTCGATGCGATAGCGTTCCAGGCCTTGCGCGGGGTGTGAGTGGGAGCGACGTTGAGGTCGTTCCCGCTGTTGCTGCTGTTTTTTGGCCTTCTTCTCTCGGGTTACGGGCTTCTCCCGCTGCGGTGTCAGCAACAGGGGACGATCTCCCATGGATAGCTTGCCCAGTGCTGCGGCTATCTCCAGTGCAGGTATATCGTGCTCTTGCTGGTACTGCTCAAGGAGGCCCTGCATGAACCCCAGTTCTCCCTGCGCGATGGTATCGCTGATACGTTGCTTGAAATCGGCGATCCGTTTGTTATTCACCATCTCATGGGTCGGCAGTTCGAGGGGCTCGATTTTCTGTCTGGTCGCCTTCTCGATAGCATTCAGCATGCGGCGTTCCCGGGGGGCGGCAAACAGAATGGCGTCCCCTGTGCGTCCGGCGCGCCCGGTGCGGCCGATGCGATGGATATAGGCCTCGGTGTCATAGGGTATGTCGAAATTGATAACATGGCTGATCCGCTCCACATCCAGGCCGCGGGCGGCGACATCGGTAGCGACCAGGATGTCGAGTGAACCGCGTTTCAGGCGATTCACCATCTGTTCCCGCTGCTTCTGCGCCATGTCGCCATTCAAGGCGGCGGCCGCATAACCCCTGGCCTCCAGGCGTTCCGCCAGTTCAGCGGTGGCTGTCTTGGTGCGTACAAAAATGAGGATGGCATCGAAGGGTTCCACCTCTAGGATACGGGTCAATGCGTCCAGTTTATGCAGACCGTTGACCAGCCAATAGCGCTGACGAATGGTATCCGCCGTTGCCGTTCGCGTCTTTATCGCGATCTCCCGGGGTTTGTCGAGATGGCGTCGGGCAATCCGCTGGATCTCTTTTGGCATGGTGGCAGAAAAGAGCGCCGTCTGATGCTCGTCTGGCATCTGCTCCAGAATCCACTCCACATCGTCGATAAACCCCATGCGCAGCATCTCATCCGCCTCATCCAGAACCAGTGCCTGTATCGAATCGAGCTTGAGTGTACCCTTGCGCATATGATCCATCACACGTCCAGGGGTGCCGACAACCACATGCACGCCACGTTTCAGCTGCCGGATCTGACCTGAATAGTCCTGTCCCCCATAGACGGGCAGAACATGAAATCCCTTGATATGGGCCGCATAGCGTTGAAAGGCCTCGGCAACCTGGATCGCCAGCTCCCGGGTCGGGGTCAGCACCAGGACCTGGGGGTGGTGCTGTTTTATGTCGAGCCTGGAAAGCAGAGGCAGGGCGAAGGCGGCGGTCTTCCCGGTGCCGGTGGGCGCATGTCCGAGCAGATCCCTTCCCTGAAGCAGATGGGGTATGGTCTGGGACTGGATTGGCGAGGGAGTCTCGTAGCCAACCTCGTCGAGCGCCTTCAGTAGGTACTTGGGCAGGTTCAAATCGAGGAAACTGGATTGGGTGGAATCGGTGACGGGCATCGGGGGGTTCCTGGTGAGGGCGGAAGGGAGGTGCAATGGGCAAAGTCGGGCGCAGCAGTATAATGTTTCGCCAAGTGATTACAATAGCCTAATTCAGATAGTCTGGCTAAGCGTGATAAAAATGAGAGTCGAAAAGATCTGGGTAGATGCCGACGCCTGTCCGAGGCCGATCAAGGAGATACTCTACCGGGCCGCGGAGAGGGCCGGGTTGGAGCTGATACTGGTTGCCAATCAGGCGCTACAAGTGCCGGGTTCACGTTATATACGCACCGTCCAGGTGGCCGCCGGCTTCGACATTGCAGACAACTATATCGTGCAGCAGCTGCAGCCGGGGGAGCTGGTGATAACCGCCGATATCCCATTGGCCGCAGAGGTGATCCCGTTAGGGGGGCTGGCCTTGAGCCCGCGTGGCGATCTCTATACCGAGGAGAATATACGTGAACGCCTCAATATGCGTGATTTTATGGATACGTTACGTGGCAGCGGAATACAGACCGGAGGTCCCGCAGCCCTGGGTCAGGCTGACAGGCAGGCGTTTGCCAATCAACTTGACCGCCTGCTGGCCCGCTGATGCGGTATCACAGGCAGTGGTATCGGACCGCTATTTCAATCCGATCTTTTCCCCACTGGATCGGGTGTCGAGACTGAGTGCCGAGTAGAGCGGGCAGGTGGCAAATATTCCGCTTAGGAGGAGCGCCGCACCGATCCAGCCTACCGGGCTTTGTATACCGTAGAAGATATTGCCTAGCAACAGTATGCCAAGGACGATGCGAACGATGCGGTCGATTTTACCGACATTCTTTTTCAGTAGATCCATTTGGCTTCCTCCAGCTTGCGATCGCCAGGCAGCCTACCATAAACTGCATGCAGGTAAACTCTACTCGATATCCGATTCACAAATGTTTTCATGGACGCTTGTTATCCTGTTGTTGCGGTCGTCTGACTAGGCGATCCGCTGGTTCAGCTCCCGACCGACAGGGAATCCATCCATGGTGAGCGCATGAATGCCAAACAGCTGGCTGAAACCTTACGCGGCTTAGCGGACCCCGCAATCGCTGCGCACTCGCAACGTTTCTTCAAGACCGGCAAGGGTGAATATGGGGAGGGGGATCGGTTTTTGGGTGTCAGGGTACCGGTGCTCAGACGCGAGGCTAAGCGCCATCGAGACATCTCCATGACGCAACTGCTGCGGCTTTTGCAATCTGTCTATCATGAAGAGCGCCTGTGTGCTTTGTTGATCATGGTGTTGAAGTATCAGCGTGGCGATGAAGAGCAGCGGCAAGCGGTCTATCGAAACTACCTGGAGAACACGGGCTGTATCAACAACTGGGACCTGGTCGATTGCAGCGCCTACCATATCGTGGGTGCCCATCTTGAAGACAGGGATAGGCGGGAGTTGTATGGATTGGCTGCATCGGAGTGCCTCTGGGAGCGCCGCATCGCGATCATGTCAACGCTGCATTTCATCAACAACCATGACTACGACGATACCCTTAATCTCTCAAGGCACCTCCTCGATGATGACCATGATTTGATTCACAAGGCTGTCGGCTGGATGCTGCGGGAGGTGGGTAATCGAGCACCAAGGATCGAGCGGACATTCCTCAAAAAGCACTATCAGTGCATGCCCCGCACTATGCTTCGCTACGCGATAGGGAAGTTTCCCGAGACCGAGAGAAAGGCCTATCTGAACGGGGAGATATGAGGGGCACAGCCCAGCACCTGAATTCTTAGGGGTATTGTGCCATAATCAGTATGAAATTTTTTAAATTCTTCATACTGACATGCAGAATAGCGTTCGCCTTCTCGTCCTGTTTCTGATATTCGCCTATCCAGCAGCTGCGTTTTCCCATGGAGTTGGAATGGATATCGTCCGCCAGGAGGCGCAAGTCATCTCGATCCACCATGAGGATGAGACACCCCTGGCGGGTGTGGACTATGAACTCACCATGGTGGGTGCGGATCGGCCCTATCAGTCGGGGCGCACCGATACCGGAGGCAGGGTGGTTTTCCTACCCGGAACTGCCCGGCAGTGGCGGTTACGGGTCTTCACTGAGGACGGGCACGGCTTAGACAGGCATTTCGAGTTGGAGAGTGAGCCGGTACCTCAAGGCCAGGCCGGCCAAGGCCTGGCCGATATCTCCAAGTTGGTTCTGGGTGTCGGTATTCTGCTTAGCGGATTCGGCATTGCGATATTGTTTGTCGGACGCAACAAACCATGATTAATCGGTATTCCCTCGGCTGCTGAGCATGCATATACCCGACGGTTTTATCGCGCCCCAAGTCTATCTGCCCGCCTACCTGGTGGCAGGGGGATTCTGGGCCTGGGCCGGGCGGGATCTTCGGCAGCGTTTGGATGAAGAGACCATACCCCGTCTGGCGGTGATTTCCGCCTTGGCGTATGCGATAGGAATGGTAATGCTGCCGTTACCCGGGGGCAGTTCGGGACACCTGGTGGGAATCGGCATATTGGGGATGCTGTTTGGCGTCAGGCTCGCTTTCCTCGCCTACAGTCTGGTGCTGTTGCTGCAGGCACTTCTGTTTGGAGCGGGGGGCATTACCGCGTTACCGGTTAACGCCCTTGCGGTAGGGCTTGTCGGTGCCTCGGTAATGACCCTTGGCATGCGTTGGCAACATCATCGTAATCCGCTGCCATATCTGGCAATTGCTGCGTTTCTGACCGTGGTCATACCCGCACTGTTGATCGCCCTGGTGCTGGGTCTGCAACCGGCAATCGCTCACCGGGATGACGGTACACCGCTCTTTTTTCCCTTTGGCCCCGAGGTGGTCGTCCCGGCTATCCTGCTGCCCCACCTGGTCATAGGCGTTATGGAGACGCTGCTCACCCTGGCGGTGTGGCGCTATGCCAGGACGAGGGGGTGGCTGGATGCATGATCGTTACTTGTTGCTGCTCTATCTGTTTAGCGTGGTTGTGGTGACCCTGATCCACCAACCCGTCTACCTGCTGCTTGGGGTGCTGGCGGTGTTTCTGCTCTCCGGCTCGCTAGGTTGGCGGCTGTTGCGCAAAGCCGTGGTATCGATGCTTCTGTTCAATACCGCTGTCTCTGTCGGTTATCTGGCTATCGCCCTGATGCGGGACGATTTTCGAGCCGACTATCTGTTGTTGATCAATAGTCGGGTGCTGTTGCTGGTGATGCTCGGTTTCTGGTTGAGTGCCAGGATCAATATCGCCAATGCCTTGAGGTTCTCATCGACTCTCTCGTTCCTGACCACCCTGGCGGCCGGTCAGATCCGACTCATGAAGCGTCTGATCAGCGACTATCGGACCGCCTTCGAAAGCCGTTGTGTGAATCGGCCGAACTGGCGGGCGCGCAGCCGCCTGGCGCTGGCACAGAGCGAGGCCCTGCTGGAGCATTCACACCACGCCGCGACAGAGATCAGTCAGGCGATGCGCTCGCGGGGGGTGTTCGATGATTGAACTCGACCAGGTCGGTTTCAGCTGGCCAGACGGACCTGAGGTGTTGAGGGATCTGACCCTGAAGGTGGCGCCAGGGGAGAAGCTGGTGGTGTTGGGTGCCAACGGATGCGGCAAGACAACCCTGCTGAAACTGTTAAACGGCCTGCTTTTCGCAACGGCTGGAAGTTACCGCTATCGAGGGGATCTGGTAAGCAAACAGCTGTTACGCACTACCCCCTGGGCCAACCGTTTCCGGCGTGAAACTGTGTTGCTCTTTCAGCATCCTGAAGCGATGCTGTTCAATCCCACGGTTGCCGATGAGATAGGCTATGGCCTGCGCCAGATGGAGAGCGGTGAAAGCGACAGGCTGATTCTGCAGTGGGCGGAGCGATTGGGTGTTCAGGCATTGCTGGAGAAAGCCCCTTACAGCCTGTCAGGGGGTGAGAAGAAGAAGGTGGCATTGGCCGCACTGCTTGCCCTCGAACCCCGATGCCTGTTGCTGGATGAGCCGATAGCCAATCTCGATCCGCGCAGCAGCGGCTGGCTGGTCGACCATCTGCTCAGCACCGAGGCAGCGGTGATTGTCACCACGCATAATCTGAGTATGGCCGCAGAGTTGGGTGAGCGTTGCCTGATCATGGATGAGCAGGGATCGATCCGGTTTGACGGCGCGGTGACCCGGGCCCTGGCGGACATGGATCTGCTGCAACAGGCCAATCTGGTGCACCGTCATCACCATCGGCATGAATCATTCAGCCATTCACACCCCCATGTCCACGACTGGGAGTAGAGGAAGCCATGTCTGACAACAACGAACTCGCACGGGTCACCATATCCCTGCCCGAAGGTTTGCTGAATGAGCTGGATAAGCGATTTATCGATCAGGGCTATGCTTCACGTTCGGAACTCGTACGGGATATGATCAGGGAAAAGCTGGTGGAAGAGCGTTGGGCCGGTGAGCTCGAAGAGGTCTTCGGTGTCCTGACGATCAGCTACGATCATCATCAACGGGGTCTCACCGAGAAGATCAACCACACCCAGCACCATAGTTATATCAATGTCCTCTGTACCACCCATGTACACCTCGATCACCACCACTGTCTGGAGACAATCATCGTTAGGGGAAAACCTAACGAGATCGAACAGCTGGCCACCAGGATCGGCGGCATGCGGGGAGTGGGATTCTCCAGACTGACCCGCGCTTCTATGCCCATACTCTGATTCGATTGCATCTATACAGGCTCTCTCCCAGCTGATCGCCCGGCATTTTGAGTTGTCGAAACCCTGTTTACCCCATACCTATTGCATTGCCGATGCTGTAACTGCTGTCAATGGTTCAACGAACAGGTTATTTCTTCTATTGTAATTAAAAAAGGGCTTCAACTGGCAGCTTCGACAGGGGGTTCGAGTGAACAGGGAGCTGGAAGAGCGGATCCAAACAATCGGTCAGCAGCTTTGGCACGAGATGCAGGCGAGATCGGAGAACAATCCTCGCGGATGGATCGATCGCCTGCTTCGGCAACTGCTGACCGACGATAACTTTCGCCTCCAGGGATTGCGTTTTGTCGATACCGTACCGGTGCTCAACGACGATGCACAGTTGGTGAACCATTTCGTGGAGTACTTCTCCGCGTTGGATGGCGATCGTCTGCCGCCGCTGCTGGCCTGGGGAATCAGACACACCGCGACCACTACGCTGCCGACTCTGATCGCCCCGGTGATCCGTACCGCGGTACGACGGGTCGCTCACCGTTTTATCGCCGCGGAGGATATCGACGGCATACTGGGATCGGTGGCCAAGCTACATGAGAGAGGCATAAGCGCAAGCCTCGATATGTTGGGTGAAGCGACGGTGAGTGAGGTTGAGGCCGAGGAGTATCAACAGGCCTATCTCGCGCTGATCGCTGTTGCGGCAGGGATGAAGGAATCAGCACCCGAAATTGATTTGAATCTCTCGGTGAAGGTCTCTTCTCTTGATTCGCAGATATCCGCGTTGGACAGCGAGGGGAGTATCCAGCGGCTGTCGGAGCGTCTGCTGCCTGTCTGCCATGCCGCCATGGCGGCCGGACTCACCCTCACACTCGATATGGAGCAGTATGACTACAAGGGGATCATCCTGCAGCTCTTTAAACGGCTTGCCATGGAGGTGACCCTGCGCAACTGGGATGGGTTGGGGATTGCAGTCCAGGCCTATCTGACCGATGCGGACGACGATCTGAGCGATCTTCTCTCATGGGTAGAGGAGCGGGGCACGCCGATCATGGTGCGCTTGGTGCGTGGCGCCTATTGGGACATGGAGACCGTGGTCGCAATCCAGCAGGGGTGGCCGGTGCCGGTTTGGACCACCAAGGGCGATACCGACGCCTGCTATGAGCGTTCCCTGCAACGGCTCTTTGACTCACCCCTGGTACGACCCGCGGTGGCCACCCACAACCTGCGCAGTATCGCCTGTGCCATGGCGCTGGCGGAAGCCGGGGGAAAGGGTGGCGAAGCGTATGAGTTTCAGATGCTCCACGGCATGTCGGATGAATTGGCGCCGTTGATCACGGGACGCAATTTGAAACTGCGTCTCTATCTGCCATTCGGTGAATTGCTGCAAGGCATCGCCTACCTGGTGAGGCGCCTGCTCGAGAACTCGTCGGATCACTCGATCCTGCCCATGATGCCACAGCTCGATATCGCGGAGATACTGCAGCCGCCACGTGCCAGCGGGGGGGAAGAGGGGGTGGAAGCCGAGGCGTTCAGCAATCAGCCCCTGCACCGCTTCACCGCAGTGGCGGAGCGTGAGGCCTTCGTCTCGGCGTTGACGGCAGTGGAGAATGAGTTGGGTAAAACCTACCCATTGTTGCTCTCCGGGCATATCGCCCTGCAGGACAAAATCATCGATTCCACCAATCCCGCCGATCCGGTCCAGCTTATCGGCAGCGTCGTCAGTGGGGGTGCCGACGATGCAGAGATGGCGATCCGGCAAACCCAGGCGGCCTGCAGGGCGTGGCGCGCGAAAACTTTCAGCGAACGGGCGGAATATCTGGAGCGCGTCGCCGGGGCATTGAGCGAGCAGCGTGACCGTTTTGCGGCCTGGGAGGTGAAAGAGGCCGGAAAGGGATGGGCGGAGGCGGACGCGGACGTGGCGGAAGCGATCGATTTTCTGCGTTACTACGCAGCCTGTGCGCGTCGCTTGGAAGCGGGACATTCTCCATCCCTGCCTGGCGAGGAGAACAGCCTAAGCTACCAACCCCTCGGCGTCGGCCTGGTGCTGCCGCCGTGGAATTTCCCGCTGGCGATCCCGGTGGGCATGGTTTCGGCCGCGATTGTCTGCGGCAACTGCGTGATTCTCAAACCGGCATCGCAGACCCCTGTGGTCGCCTGGCATTTTGCGAATCTGTTGCAACAGATCGGCCTTCCCGATGGCGTGGTGACCCTGCTCCCCGGTAGCGGGGCCGAGATCGGTGAAGCCCTGGTGCGCGATCCCCGCACCCATTTTGTCGCCTTCACCGGCTCGAAGCAGGTGGGCCTGCATCTCCACCGCCTGATCTCTCAACCCGATGCAGGGCAGCGCCATATCAAGCGCCTGATCGCGGAGATGGGGGGGAAGAATGCGATCATCATCGACGATGACGCCGATCTTGATGACGCCGTTGTCGGAGTCATCGAATCGAGCTTCGGCTATCAGGGTCAGAAATGCAGCGCATGCTCCCGGGTGATATGTGTCGATTCGATCCACGACCGATTTGTGCAACGCCTGGTGGAGGCAACCCGCAGCCTGAAAATCGGGGACCCTGTGGTGCCGGGAAACCGCATCGGCCCGGTAATCAGCGCACAGGCAAAACGGAGAATTCTGCGACGTGTCGAGGAGGCGGGAATTATTGCGGAATCCCGTTATGACGGGGAGTGGCAGGGGGAGAGGGGACACTACATCGCCCCGGTCATATTCACCGACGTGGATGAGGAGTCAGCCTTGGCGCAAGAGGAAATATTCGGACCCGTGCTGGCAGTTTTGCGGGCGAAGGATTTCGCGGATGCATTGCGAATCGCCAACAGCACGGCCTATGCCCTGACCGGTGGACTCTATTCCCGTTTGCCGTCTCACCTGGAGCGGGCCAAGCGGGAGTTTGCGGTGGGCAATCTCTATATCAATCGTAAAATCACCCGTGCCTTGGTCTATCGACAACCGTTCGGTGGCTTCAAGTTGAGTGGCATGGGATTCAAGGCGGGTGGTCCCGACTATCTGTTGCAGTTCCTGCAGGCCAGAAACGTCACGGAAAACACGCTTCGCAGAGGTTTTGCGCCCGTAGATTCGCAGCCTGATCACTAAAAATGGGATGTGTACTCCTTGACACGGACATTCTTGAGGCAACCGGGCGATTTCCAGGTGTAAGATAGGGCCAGATTTCGGTAAATATTTCCATTCGGCTGCCGATCTTCTGCGCATGGTCCAGATATTGGCCGAACTGAAACTGAAACTTCTGGATTTGGGGTGTTGTACAAGGAAAAGAAAGGGAAAAATGACATACACTAGAGTGATTCGAAGTTGACATGAAAAAAACGGCCGACAATACATCAATGGGGAATTACCCTAAATCAGAGGAACAGGCAGGTGAATTCTTTCGCCTGACGGTCGCCTTTCTGGCAAAACACCAGCTGATCGTCAATCCGGTCAATTTCAGTCTTGCCTACCACTATGTCAGCGGTGAGGATCCTGCGCTTAACAGGCGCCTGGATGAGATGCTGCAGACCGAGGGGGGTTGGCAGGATGAACGAGCCGAGGCACTGTTCAGGCATTATGTCTGTTTATGTAACGAAGCCATGCTCAGGGACCTGAGAGAGGAGTTGATGGACATAGTTGCCCATACCCTGGGCACCATGATCGACCTCACCGGCAAGACCTCGATTGCCAATGAAAATATTCGGGCCCATATCAATACTCTGGCGGAAAGCAACAAGATTGAATCCGTAATGAAGGCGGTCTCCTCGATCATTTCGGATACCCGGACCTTGATTGCCGAGACCTCCCAGTTTGAAACAGAGCTGATCAGCTCGACGGAAGAGGTCGAAAAACTCAAGGAGGAGCTGAGTTATGCCAGGCAGGAGGCGATGCTCGATCCCCTGACCGGGGTATTGAATCGACGCGGATTTGACCAGGCGCTGTCAAAGATCATCTCAGAGGTTGAACGGCAGCATATCGCCAATTTCTGCCTGTTGCTCATGGATATCGACTTTTTCAAGGAGGTCAATGACAACCATGGCCATATCCTGGGTGACAAGGTACTGCGCGCGGTGGCTGAGCTGTTGACCCGGCATACCAAGGGCAAGGATGCCTGCGCCCGTTTTGGCGGCGACGAATTTGCGATACTGCTGCCGGATATAGGTACCAGCAATGCGCGGAACCTGGCCGAGTACATTCGCACCATTATCGAGAAGATCGTTCTCAAACGCCCGACCACCGGCACTGTCGTCGGTGGTATTTCCGCATCTATCGGGGTTGCCGCCTATCGCTACGGCGAGGCTTCCGAGGACTTCCTCAATCGCTGCGACGAGGCGCTCTATCGCTCAAAAACATTGGGTAGAAACCGGGTGACCTTGGCTGACTGAGCCCAGGCTTTCTTCGAATATCGCCACAGTTGATCCGTTGGCAATCGACATACCCCAGATTCATGGTCCTGCGCTGGGAATACTAGGTGGCAGATAAACGCCCGTATGCATCTTCCATCGCCTTGCGCATCGCAGGATCAGGCAATCTTCCAAAACCTGCACTCATGTTATCGAGCATATGGTGAACCTTCGATGTCGCAGGTATGGCACAGGTGACCGCCGGGTGGGAAACGGTATATTTGAGGAAAAACTGCGCCCAGCTGTTGCAGTCGAAATCGTCCACCCAGTTGGGCATGGGCTTCTCCTTGACCGCCCTGAAGAGTCCGCCACGGGCGAAGGGGCGGTTGACGATCACCGCGATCCCGCGGTCCATCGCCAAAGGCAGCAACCTCTCTTCCACCTTGCGGTTAGCGATATTGTAACTGAGCTGAACAAAATCGAACGGATGCTTGGAGAGTACCTCGTATAGCTCTTCATGGTCACGTCCATGCGAGGTCGTGATACCGATATAACGGATCTTGCCTTCCGCCTTCATCGCCTTCAGCGTCTCCAGGTGGGCCTTCCAGTCCCGTAGATTATGGATTTGCATCAGGTCAAAGCGTTCGATTCCCCATAGCTTTCTCGACAGCTCCATCTGGGTTACCCCATGGGCCTTGCCGTCGGTCCAGACCTTGGTGGCGGCAAACAGGGTTTCCGCTGTAACACGTTTGAGCAGGCTGCCTATCACCTGTTCAGCGGAGCCGTACATCGGTGATGAATCTATGAGTGAGCCACCCATGTTAAAAAACTGCGCCAATACCTTTTCCAGATTGGCGATCTGTTGCTTATTGCCCGCCGAGTCGAAGGTCCTGGAGGTGCCCATGCCGATGGCCGGCAGAGCTTCATTGCTGCTGGGAATGTTCTTTCTGATCGGTGTTTTTTCGACGGCCTGAAGCAGGCTCGGGGAGAGCCAGCAACTGCCGGCGAAACCGGCGATCAGTTTCAGCAGTCTCCTGCGTCCAATCCGCTTATCCGCTATTTTCATAACCATCTCCTCCAGGTTGAGAACAGGCCCGTCTTGCCAATATAGCCTGCCGTCTACCAAGATGAAATGCAATCCAGGCCCAGGCCAGGGCGATTGGCACACCGATGAATGCGATCGCTGACAGGCTGAGGCCGAGAGCCTTGAAACCGGCGTAGATCCAGGAACTGACGGCATCTCCACCACGATAGACCAGGGTATCGATGAAATTCTTTGCCTTGTATTTCTCTTCCCTGCTGAGGACCACATAGAGCATTTCGCGGGCTGGGCGCATGATGGCGTAGTTGCCTGCGCGTCTTATCACCTGTACTGCGATCAATACCGGCAGGGTGGCGTAGAGCCCCAGCAGCATGAATCCGAACACGAGCAACAGAGGAACCAGTGCCAAGGTAACAGCCAGGCCGACGCCTTTCACCAGGCGTGATGTAACCAGTGCCTGTAACAGCAGGGTGAGCAGATTCACCGCCAGGTCTATGGCGGCAAAGACTGCGGTGCGTGTCTCGGAGTCTGCAAAGGCTTCCTTAACAATCTGCGCCTGTTGAAAATAGAGGAAGGTTGAAAGCAGGGTGTAAAGAAGCATCAACAGGCATATGCCCAATAGATAGGGGGAGGAGAGGGTGAGACGGATGCCGTCCAGGATGGCTCCTCCCAACGGTTTTTCGACTGCCAATCCTTGCGGGGCTCCGGCACCCCGATCCTGCTGCCAGGCGAGTAACCGGTGGATACAGACAACCGACAATCCAAGCAGCCCAGCCGATAGCAACAGCATTGTCGATGTGCCCAGGAGCTGGACCAGGAGGGTTGTCAGCAGGGGGCCAACAATGGCACCGATCGTACCGCCTGCAGCGATGACGGGAAACAACCGCTTCGCCTCTGCATCGACAAACAGATCGGCCATGAAGCTCCAGAAAACAGAGACCACGAAAAGGTTGAATACGCTCAACCAGACGAAAAAGATGCGGGCGGTATAGAGCTGAGAAAACCCCGATTCGAAAAAAAGGAAGAAAAGCAGGATATTGGAGATGAAAAAGTAGTAGACGTAGGGCAAGAAGCGTCTGCGCGGCAGCTGTGACGTCAGGTAACCGAACAGGGGGATCACCAGCAGCATGGCGAAAAAGGTGGCGGTGAAGAGCCAATGCAACTTCTCGATGCCGGCAAGGACGCCCATTTCGTCACGGATGGGACGGAGAATGTAGTAGCTGCCGAGGAGCGAGAAAAAATAGAGAAAGGACCAGGCGACAGCACGCCATTCACCCGCTTTGATATTGACCAATTGTTGCATGCGGCGAGTCATGGCGAGACCTGTTGCTGTTTAGAATATTTCAATAATAACCCTATAAATACAAATAGTTAAAATATGTATTTAAAGTAAAATATGCAACTGGCCGGAGGCGGTATTCAAGCGTTGCCGGATATTTGCGGGGCCAGTCGCACATACCACTCATTGGCTGTCGACAGATCCTCGCCGGCCTGCTGATGCCGGGCAGCTGCTAGCGACCCAGATGCAGACGCAGGTTATCAAGCAGGTAGTGAGCCTGATCGATGAAGACCACTATCTCATCAGGCTTCTTGCGTTCATCCGGTCGATAGAGGATCACCTGTCCGCCCCGACTCTCGACCACCCAACCGGGATTGTTCGCAAAATAGGACAACAGCTGCTCATTGAAGAGTGCCCTTGCCTTTGCCTCTTCGCGAGCGGCCAGGCGATAGTGCTGGGTGAATTCCCCAGCCTCGTCAAAGCCGATCGGCCTGTAGTCTGCGGGTAGCGTACGTTTCGAGTTGTCGTTGGGGCTGAGGTCAAAGTGGGGCAGGGGATCGATGCCGATGAATGCAACCACTGTCTGCATATGGGTGAGGATCGTACCCTCGTCGGTGACACTGGGTATTTCCCGTCTGCCTTCAAATCCCGCGGTGGCGATGAAGGTATAGTTGAACAGCAGCAGGCGATCTCTGTTGCGTGCCCCATCCATCATATTCTGGATCAGCGGATCACCCTGGGTGAAGAGGTAGAAGCCCGCAGAGTCCAGCGTCTGAGGCAGTCGCTGTTGTCCTGTCTCAAGCTTAAAGCCAATACGTTGGGCTACCCGTCCCAGTCCCTCTCGCCGATGGCTCTCATAATACCAGGCAGCGATAAGTATGACGGTGACTATGAGTAGAAATATGGTTATCTTCAATCTCCTCTCCCTTGATTTTGAGGAGGGTCTGTGCGGGATTTTCTATCCGCACCAGTTGAATATACCCCAAACACCAGCGGCAATCCCTAAAAATATCGATTTGATTGAAAAGCCACGAATAACGCTCGACAATCCAGATTAAATTCTATGGTAAAACTAAGTGTAATAAACCCATACCCGTGGATTAGGATTCTACCAGTTGAACGGCTCCGTCTGCCGGGGGGTCCAACAAAGTTTACCAATCGGCAGCAAGAGTGAAGGAATAGCGGACCAATGACCGAGCTACAGATAGGAAAATTGTTTGAGGGCGATCTCGATCTTAGGCAGGCCCAGGGGATTAAATTACCGAAAACATTGTTTGTCGATGGCGATCTCGACCTCTCCGGCAGTCATGATATTCGTCTGCCCAAGCGCCTGCGTGTGTCCGGAAAACTGGACCTCTCCGATACCCTTATTGAGCAACTGCCATCGAAACTTCGTGTCGATGGGGATCTGTGCCTGTTTAGCACCAGAATCAGGAAACTGCCGAAAGGCATAAGGCTGGGGGCGGGGCTCGATCTGCGCGCCAGTGGAATCCTTCAGCTGCCTAAGGGACTCAAGGTGCCGGGGAACCTCGAGCTCTCCGCCACCCTGATCGATACTCTCGCGGAGAACCTCAGCGTGGGCGGCGACCTCAATCTGGGGAATTCGGAATTGCGCAGATTGCCCGCCCGGCTAAGCGTGGGCGGTGGTTTGGATCTCTCTGCAACACCTGTCAAAGAGTTGCCAAATGGTCTCAAGGTAGGTCGTTGGTTAAACCTGGTCGGTACTTCGATCAAACGCCTCCCAAAAAGGCTTCATGTGGGCGAGTGGTTGGATCTACGAGCCCTGGAATTGAAGAAGTTACCAAAGGATCTTGAAGTGGGTGGCGACCTCTTTCTGGCCGGAACACGAATCAAACGGGTGCCCGGCACAGTCAAGGTCGGGGGCGCTATCGAGTTTTAGTGACAGGCCCGATTGCAAGCGCTCGCAAATCCATCCAACCAACACAACCTTTAATGGTGTTCCGCCCTGGCTGCAAGACCGGACATACCGGAGACCGGTTATGTGACTTGGTTTACAGAATAACCAAACCAACCCACGCTTTAAGCCCCTCTTAATATAAGTCTCGAACTACTTAAGCTTCGTTTAATCAATCTTCACTAGTGTTCAACATATCAAAGTTGAATAACAGTGCCGGGTTACCGGTATGGTGAACGGTCTTGGCTCTCCACATGTTATTCATAAACTATTTCGCTAAGGGATTGGCGCACACATGAGAGCGATAAAATGCACATCAAGCCAATCAGCAGTATTCATGTTTTACTCTTATCACTGAGCATGCTTGGGTATACATCCCATGCCTTTGCGGTCAGCTGTGTCAAAAACTGTCTAGCTGTCTGGAGTCTCAGCCTGACGGATCAGGGAACATCGATTCGTGCCACGGTAAAGCTCGTCGATGAGCACAACAGCAGCGGTGCATCGAGAAACTCAACTGTGCATGGATTATGGACCCGACCCGATGGGTCGAGCGTTTTACAGTATGCAAGAATTGGTACGCGGTTGAGAGCGGATTTCAACTTTGGTACTGGCGGCGCCGCCGGTACCTATAGGTTTGAAGTAATCGATGTCATCAGGACAGGATACACTTTCGATCCTTCCGCTGGCGCAGAAACAACTTCGATCCTTAACATCCAGGACAGTAACAATCAATCTCCGTTGGCCGTCATCAACACAGATCAGGTGACCGGGGAAGCACCGCTCGATGTAAACTTCGATGCGCTGAGTTCACGCGATCCTGACGGCGTCATTTCGAGTTATCATTGGAATTTTGGTGATGGGACAGTATCCAATGAACCGAACCTGCTCCACACCTACGCAGTCAGTGGCAACTATACCGTGACATTGAGCGTGCACGACGACATGGGTGCGCGGGCATCAAGCAGTATCGATATAACTGTTGACGAGCCTGGACAATCAGTTAGTGTTGGTTGCGTTGCTCGGTGTCTTGCCATCAATGAGTTTAAAATGAGTTACAAGCGTGACAAGGTAATCGGAAAAATCCGCATCATGGATGAAAACGGCGATACTGTTCACGGTGCTGTCATCGATGTTTTATGGACCCTTCCCGATGGCTCGGATATTTTCCAAAGAAAACAGAATGACGGCAGAAAATTCACCGGCTTCAGGATTCCAGCCAATCTGCAAGGCAGATACACGCTATCGGTTGTGGATCTGTCAAAACCAGATTATCGGTACGCGCCTGGGCTGAACATAGAGCAAATGGGCAGTTATATTAGAGAGTAACCAGGGGCTGAATCCGGATCGACAGCTGACTGTCAGAAAAACATGGGACGGTAATACGACCGTCCCATGGGTTGACAATGAACATAGGTAAGGTCGCCTGACACCGTTTGCGATTACTCGATGGAGTAACAGGCTCAAAACTGTTTTTTTGCTGATTTCGGCAGCTTGCGGTTTGGCCGAACAATAAACCAACTCGCGAGTACCAGTGTGCCGAACAGCGTGTAGCAGAGCAGAAATACCCAATCCGGCGCCTGATAGAAGAGAAGCGCATGCAGCCAGTGCTGGATGAATGAGCCGTCGTAGGTCTCCACACCGGCCATTTCGCGAAGCTGCATTTCCCATATAGTAAGGGGGCATAAAACGCCGAGCCAGGATTGAAGCACGACGACACCAATGCTGAGCAAGTGAACCAGGCGAAACCAAAAGTTCCTTACCCATGGCCACGACAATAGATAACCGATGTAGATCGCCAGGAGGCCAAGCACGACAAAGGCGACAAAAAGCAGATGGATCAGAAGAATCGCATCCGCTGCATACAGGAAAAAAGCGTTTGAGGATTGCACCTGTCAAGCCATATCAAGCGTTATGGCGATTCAGGATTGCGCACATACATCAGCGAGCCATTGACGCATGCTCTTGGCCTGACGACGAATGATCAGCGGATCCTCGTAGGTGTGGGCCAACAGACTGGCGCCTTGTGCCATGACCATCAACTGTTCCGCCCTTAGCTGTGCCTGTTTGCGGGATAGAAAGGCACGGAATCTTGCCTCCAGCCAGCGCAGGAAAAGGTCGAACATGGCGCGGGCGTGTTGCTGCAGCCGACGCTCCTGTTTGCCCAGCTCGCTGTTCAGGCTGCCCATGGGGCAGCCGTAGAGAGAGAGATTCTGCGCATTTCCCTCGACCATGCCGATGAAGCGTTCAATACAGTCGTAGGCGGTACCGCAGTCGAGGGTCCAGCTCTCCAGCTGAATCCGAATATCCTCGATCTGTTGTTCGATCGCCGCATGCAACAGCTCCTCCTTGGCTTTGAAATGGTACTGGATATTGCCTTTGCCCAGGCCGGTCTCATGGGCAATGTCCGCGTATGAGGTGGAGCCGTAACCATGGTGATAGATGTGGCCTTTTGCAGCATCGACGATGGTCAGGCGAGTGGGCTGTTTTGAGCGTCTCATTGGCGATGTTCCATAGTCTGTCGCATTTCAGGACTGCGGTCTCCAATATCCCGGCCGGGGTAGGCCTTGTCAATCTGCTTGCAGGGTCGAAACGAAGATCGGTCGGGAGACAATGCATCACTTCTTCCACGGCGTAGCATCTAGAGTGTTTCGTTTGCGTGTGCCTCTATCAAAAGAGGGTTGATGTTCCGGGATCGGCTCCTCTGTCGGCAGGTTACACAGATCTGATTCACGCTAATGTTCCCCGGGGATGGGGCGGGCCATCGGCATCGCCTTGGTCTGCTGCTCGGTCATCTCGGCCAGTTGGGTATCAACGGCCTGTTTCCAATGGTATTTGGGCCGGTAGCCCAGGATTTGTACCGCCCGCCTGTTGTCGACCGAGGTCACTTGCAGCAGGTGGATAATGCTTCGCGTGACAAGGGGTTCCCAGGGCAGGACGGGATCGAGCTTCTCCATTGTCCAGGCAAAGGCAAAAGCAAGCGGAAAGGGAACACTGAAGTGGGGGCCGGGAAGACCGTGCCGTTGCTGCAGATGTTCGATGACATCACGCACCCGTGGCACTTCAGGACCGACGACATTGAACCCTTGATAACCTCCAAGGCCTGACCGGGTCGCTGCCAATGCGGCGCAGGCCCCAATATCCTTACCATCGATGATTGCCATGGAGGTCTCGCCGGCGGCGACCCAAGGCACCAAATGGGTCTTCAGGCGCGGTACCAGTATCGGCAGCAGACCCAGGGCGTATCGCGAACCGGCGAACAGCCCCAATCGCAGGTTGACGGCGCAGAATCCATCCCCCGATAGCTCGCGCAAGCGATCCTCGATGGTGACGACATTGGCCTCATGGGGCCAATAGCTGCGCTTGATTCCCCTGCTCATCGGATCGGCGGCCTCCCGCGGATCTGCGGCACTGATTGTGCTGATGAAGACAAAGCGTCTTACCCCCTGGTGCCGGGCTGCATCGATCAATGCCAGGGAGGGATTGAGGAAGAGCGCATCCGACGATGATTTGTGGCCCCAAAGCGAGGTCCAGGCGGCAGCATGGATGACGACATCTATTCCATGGGTCACTGTCTGCAGGTATACCCTGTCCAGCAGGTCGCCAACCCGTGTCTCTCCCTGGAAACCGTCGGGCAGCCTAGAGGGATCGCGGCATGCGGCGATAATCTCGTGATCAGGGTGTCTGGCGAGGGCCTGGATACAATGGCTACCGACGAAGCCGGTTGCACCTGTTACAAGAATTCGCATACTGGGATCTCCCTGTCGCTGGAATATTACGATAATATAAAAATAATAGTACGAACGTACAAATTTAGCAATCCAACGAGACGACTGGCTATCGGCCATGCCCAGGATAATTGGCGATGGATAGAACAGGGAGAAAGAGTGGCTGTCGAACGACCGGGAAGTGGACAGGGTTGCTCTGCGTAAATGTATGGCCTGGCGTGGATTGGACTGGAGTTCGGTTGAAGGTGCGAATCAGCCGACAGTGAGCGTAGTATCTATTTCAGTCGGAAAATTCTTCGAACTGGGCTACATCATCCGGATTGGTCTCCCAGGCCGCCTTTGAATCCATGAAGATATGCTTCTCCACCTTTATTCCCGGATCACCATCAACACAACCCAAGGTAACCCAGCTGACGTCACCTTTATAGGTTCCCGCCAGTGGTGAACCACAAACACGGCAGAAATAGGTTCCCATCTCTGACTGTCATCTCCTATCCCCTGCATTGAGCTGTTTCCATTTGATTGCATGATAACAGATCTACTGTTTGGCAAGTGATTCCCTGATGAACTGCTTCCAGTCCTCCATACGCTTCTGCAGTAGCAGCATACCGTCGAAATAGGGTACGACCTGATTGTCGCGTATGATTTCCCGGCCCTTGGGGCCCAAGGCAAATCTGATGAATCGATCCGATTCCAGGCTGTTGGGTGAGGTCTTGCTGTGTACGAGATAGAGCGGGCGATAGAGCAGGTAGTTACCTGTACGGATGTTCTCAAAATTGGGATCCCTGCCTTCAAGCTTGAGAATCTTGAAGTCCCGTTTGTTGGCACTGGCCACGCCGGTAACCGAAATGGCATTCGGGCTCTGTTCCACAGCCTTCTCCAACGGACCGGAAGAGGGGAAGATATGCTTGCTCTCGAAATTGGCATCCTGGTCTTCAAACAGGTGTTGACGCAGGGTGTAACCGACGCCGGATATCTTTCCCTTGCGTATCAGCAACTCCACGGGATCATCGCCGCCACCCAATTGCGACCAATTGGTAATCTTGCCCTGGTAAAGGTCGCGAAGCTGCTGCAGGCTGATCGATTCGATGGGATTGGAGTTGTGCACTACAACCACCAACGCGTCCCAGGCAACCGGAATCATCGTGGCACCGGCCTCTTCCCGACTCTTTTCCAGTGTGAAACGGCAGGCTCCGCCAATGTCTGCCTGTTTTCCGGTTATGGCGCGGATTCCCTTGGTGGCGCCACCGCCTGCGATGCTGATGCTGACCCCGGTTTGCTCTTCATAGGCAGCAGCGAGATCTGACATAAAGGCATTACGCGTGATCCCGCAGCCTACCCACGAGAGATCCAGTGCTTGAACGTTGAAGGGCAGAAGTGCCAGTATCAGTAGATGGGTTAAGAGTCGGTTACGCAAGAAAGCCCTCCAAATTGGCGGTAATCAGGTAGCTATCAATAGTAGACAAGATTTGTTAATAGTAAATTAAACGGTGAGAATTAATGTTCTGCCTTGGCACGGGAAGGCCAATAGTTTGATCATCGACACATACCGTCACAGGTATTAGCTAATTCACTAAAATACTGATCGATAAGGAGGTTACAGGTTGGTACTGCTCTTTTTAACACTCCTCCTCTTCTCCTCGTCGGTTGTATCGGGCGATACCGTCGGGCATGGAAATGTACAGGATCCCAGCATTGATCAGTTGGGCGGTGATTTCAGTCTGCAGTCGAGTCAAGGCGAGTTCTCATTGCGTGACTTAAGGGGAAAAGTGGTGCTGCTCTATTTTGGGTATACCCAGTGTCCCGATGTCTGTCCAACATCCCTGGCAGTCCTGGCACAGGCATTTAAGGAGCTCAGCGACACCGAGCTGGAGAAGGTGCAGGGGGTCTTTGTCAGTGTCGATCCCGACCGGGACAGTTTTAAAATACTGGACGAGTATGTTGGCTATTTCCATCCCAACCTGGTGGGTGTAACCGGTAGTGAATCCGAGCTTGCCAAGGTGGCAAGACGCTATGGTGTCAAGTACAACAAGGTTGACCTCGATGACTCCGCCATTGGATACGCGGTCGACCACTCATCGATAACCTATCTGATAACGCCCCAGGGCGAACTGCGTTTCATATTCCCACATCAGACGGCATCCTTCATGATTCTGGAAGCCATCCGTTATGTTCTGCGTGACAACTCCCCTGGATAAACGTGGAACTCCGCTACCTCTCTTTTAATGGACATCCACTCTAAATTTGCCAAATACCTTTAACTCTGGCAACCTCTAACCACCATCATCTATCAAGGAGTGATACGATGCCAAAGCCAAGGAAAGCCCTTGTTTTACTTGAAGAAACACCTTATTACCACTGCGTCTCCCGCTGCGTGCGTCGCGCCTTTCTCTGTGGTGTAGACACCCATACCGGTAAAAGCTATGAGCATCGGCGCCAATGGATCGTCGATCGCATGAAGCTACTGGCGGATGTTTTTGCGATCGACATCTGTGCCTATGCCGTGATGTCGAATCACTACCATCTCATTCTCCATGTAGATTCCGAACGTGCGGCCGAGTGGAGCGAGCAGGAGGTGATCACACGGTGGGAACGTCTCTTTTCGCTGCCGGTGCTCGTCCAGCGTTATCTTTCTCAGGACACCATTACCCGTGCAGAGTATGAAGCGGTTTCGGATCTGCTGACAAAATGGCGCAAACGCTTGTACGACATCAGTTGGTTCATGCGTTGTCTCAACGAACCGATTGCCCGCCAGGCCAACAAAGAGGACGACTGTAGCGGTCGCTACTGGGAGGGCAGATACAAATCCCAGGCCCTATTGGATGAAAAGGCCCTGATGGCCTGCATGGCCTATGTGGACCTCAATCCGGTCAGGGCAGGGTTGGCACAGACACCGGAGAAATCCGAGTACACCTCCATCGCAGAGCGGACGGATCAACTGGCTCGTGATCAAACATGCTCAGATAAAACAGAAACACCCCGGGGTTTAGCGCCATTTGTTGGTTGTCCTCGCCAGGATATGCCCAAGGGCCTGCCGTTTCAGCTTGGTGACTATCTTGAGCTTGTAGATTGGACTGGACGCGCCATCCTGGAAAACAAACACGGTTCTATACCTGGCGACCAACCGCACATACTTGAGCGCATACAGATCGATCCAAAACATTGGCTCTATATGACCCAACATTTCGAGAGCCGTTTCAAGGGACTGGTCGGCATGAGTCATAGGCTAACCGCAGCATGCCGAAAATTGGAGTATCGAAGAACGCCAAATCTGGCGGCTGTTCGCCTACTGTTCACTTAAAACACACACCGAGTCAAAAAGAACAGTATCAGCGTAAGTTGAGGGGTTAGTCTGTCCAGCTCCCTACGTTCATAGCCATAATTTACAATTCGCGACCAATCATTAACCAATTTTCTTACAGTCACGCCGAATGAATTGAATATGTGTGGCTGGATGGGGTAGCTATCTCGTTGAGTTGTCTTGCTTAGGTGACTGTATTTTTGGATGGATGTCTTTTCTATTTCACTATCTTGAGCTTGTAGATTGGACCGGACGCGCCATCCTGGAAAACAAACACGGTTCTATACCTGGCGACCAACCGCACATACTTGAGCGCATACAGATCGATCCAAAACATTGGCTCTATATGACCCAACATTTCGAGAGCCGTTTCAAGGGACTGGTCGGCATGAGTCATAGGCTAACCGCAGCATGCCGAAAATTGGAGTATCGAAGAACGCCAAATCTGGCGGCTGTTCGCCTACTGTTCACTTAAAACACACACCGAGTCAAAAAGAACAGTATCAGCGTAAGTTGAGGGGTTAGTCTGTCCAGCTCCCTACGTTCATAGCCATAATTTACAATTCGCGACCAATCATTAACCAATTTTCTTACAGTCACGCCGAATGAATTGAATATGTGTGGCTGGATGGGGTAGCTATCTCGTTGAGTTGTCTTGCTTAGGTGACTGTATTTTTGGATGGGTGTCTTTTCTATTTTATTTTTTCTATTTCTATTTTAGGCTAACAATATCCAATATGATATTATTCACAGCGGCACAATAGATTCTTTGAATCGTATCATGACGTATTCAGAGGCGGTCGAAGGAATAGATTTGCCTTTGTTTTTTAATCAAGGTTGGGGCTGTGAGGAAAACTAAACATGGCAGTAGTTTGTAAAGGGTGTGGTCGTCAGTTATTAGGTACGGAATCTGTGTGTCCGGAGTGCAATACTACTTTACCCGTTGCCCAAGACACTTCACCCTTGGAAGAGTGGGAAAGTGAGTTCAATAGAGTCAGGATGCATTGGATTATCGTCGTTATAATATTTTGGGTCACTGCCGCCGTCACTACAGGACTCTTCTTTATCAAAGGCAGTGCGTATCTCAATGAATTGGTGTTTATTGCTGCCATATTCATGGTGCTGGGCGTCTATCTCAAGACCAAGGTGTTACGCCTTCAACGAAAAAAACCGAAAGCGTAATACACTTATAAGGCCGCTGCCCCTTCTACTCTGATTTCATCTTCATAATTTTTACTACACCGCAAATCGCAGATGCAAAATACACTCCTATTTGTACCGCTAATTCAAAACCAATATGTGTTGGCTCATTTAATCATGAACTCGTAGTAACATATTTATAGCGTATGGCGCGCTATCGGTTACCGTGAACATCAAATACATAAATACTTTAGTGTTAGCACGCATCTTGCGTCCTTACTTCTATGTAAAGCTTTCTACAACTAGCGTCGCATTCAGCGGCTTGTCCGCTGTAATGATTTGTTAGCTTTTAACTCTGTTTTCAATTAAGTCGAGATAACAAGCCGCATACCTGAAATCTGAAATAACATTGAGTTTTCTCAACGGAAGTTTGTAGACATGGAGTAGATACCCCCTAATCGTCTCTGAATCTTCTAGAGTTCGAAGTACTACAAATAGCTTTCGAAGCCACCTGCTTTCTTCTTGGATTTCTAACGAATTACTATTTATTTGATCTAGTATCTTTTTCTTTTCTTTGTATGCGCTTGAATTTGTTTTCTTGAGAAAATGCTGTAGCTTGTTTTCATCCTCGGACAATCTGTCTTCAAATTTCTTAAAGCCGTGAACTTCACCGATAAATTTATCAAGCTCGTTTAAATTCATCCCAGCGAGTTTCATGTAATAATAGATGGGCATGTACTTTGCATTACTTGATAAGCATGCTTTCAGATATTCCAAAGGAGATTGAACTGATATTCTATTAAGAAAATTAACAAAAATATCGTTCTCCGTAATTGCTTTTTCAGCGATACCGATCAGACCCTCGCCAGAATCACCGGATACTATCTCTGCACTACCGAAAAGAGTAATTGTGGGGCTACCTTCTTTTTCTACAAACTCACCATCTTTTATGAAATTCAAGCTTGGTAGTAATTCTTTACTTATAAGAAAAGAGCCTCTAGAGCCTTTAACTAAACCGTCATCGGGATCGAATATAGCGGCCTTGTCTGCACCGATTTTCGATATTCTTTGAATATGTGACATCCAAAGATCCTGCTCTCTTCTTCTAACATCAGCTATTATCTCTGCCAACTCTGGATGTCGAATTGTCGTGCTTCTACCGTTATATCGATAATAGATATCCCCATCTTTTAATACATCTCCTTTATTCTGCTGCATGATGATAGGTTTATTCTTTGATTCTTCGACAACAATAAATGCAAATCTCCTACCATCCTCTGTTACGTGATCTTCAAGCTCGAACATAATTTCTGGAGAAAACCATTGATTTAAATCACCCGAGAGCTTTGCGGGGTCGAACTTCTCCCAGTTATCATTTGTCATTCCTTTTGGGATTCTCGGGCTATTTGTTACACCAAATACAATTACCCCACCACGATTATTCGCAAATGCGGCCATTGTTTTTGCGTATTTAGTAACCGCACCGTAACTGAAATTAGCCTTGTACTCTACAACAGTTGACTCATGTCGTTTAACATGACCTTCTGCGTTTGTCTCAATCAATGAATTATGGTTTAACCCGCTCATTTCTTTAAGCTAACATTATAAGTAGCAGGCAACTTGCCTTATAACCCACCTATTTACATCACTAGGAGTGCAATCCGCCTACTAATAAGCCTGTATAAGTGAGATAACAGGCAACCTGCACGAAAACAAAACGTGCAACTTGCCTGCTATCTACGCATGGGAGGTGGGAACTAGAAATGAACAACCTCCCTGTTTAATTAAATTTAATACTACTTTTCACTGCGTTACCAGTCAATTTCAATTAGGTTGTGCGGTTTGTGGTGGTGTTGAAGGTGCGGCTTTTCGTGCAGGTTGCCTGATAATATGCAGCTGCCTCAATTGACATGGCGTGGGAATCAAAATACTATTCTCTGGAACAGAACATATGGAGAACATGACTCATGGATGAGTCAGTCAATAAATCACCGTTTCTTCAACAGGCTGTGAACCAGATACGCGTTCGCCACTATAGTCGACGAACTGAAGAGACCTATTTGCACTGGATTAAGCGCTATATCTTTTACCATGGCAAGCGCCACCCCTATGAGATGGGTGAACGGGAAGTGGCCCAGT
>JBFNJI010000058.1:0-36127 GCA_040793985.1 Candidatus Thiodiazotropha sp.
TTTCGTCAATATCTCAATGAGTTATCAAAAGAACTGTAAAAAAAAGGCCGCATTGCAGCGGCCATTTCTCTAGCTGGTACTCCCTAGGGGACTCGTTTGGTAGGGTAAAAAATTAGTTATATCAGTAAGATGTGTATTTTTATAATGCTGCATGTGTAAAATTATGAGTTCAGTCTTTGCCCTCGGCCCAGGCCATGATCTCCTTAGCTTTCCAACGTAACTGCCCCTTTTCTCCAGGCAATCTGTAGCATTTCGGGAAGTCTGGCCTGGCTGCGTAGCGTTCAGCAACAGTTCGCCGGCTTACTTTCAGATAGGCTGCAATCTCATCAGGCCCCCATAGATCAACCTCAATCGGGACCTGTGTTCTCAGAGCTTTTATAATGGCATCGGTCATGTGCTCTAAATCTTCTTTCTTCATGCTCATTTTGTTACCTTTCGTAACATCTATAGTTCATTATCAATTTGAAATTTTTTTGATTTCATAGAGCTAGTGGGCATTGCCTTTGTTCAGCTTCTAGCCTGTTGCAGGCAACATCAAAATGATGCCGCTCTATTTCTACGCCTATAAATTTGTGCCCCATTCTCACAGCAGCGACACCAGTTGTTCCGCTACCCATGTAGGGGTCTGCTATCACAGATCCAGTCTCAAGTTTGCATTGCTCGATACACCACATCATCAGCGCTGCTGGCTTTTGTGTTGGGTGGCATCGAGCAGCCTTACTGATATTTTCCTCACCTCGGCGCATCATCCCCCGCCATAATTGGGAGTGCAGGCGTGCAGGGCCTGGTAAGTTGCTCCACGCTATTTCGCAGTCAGCCTGGTCATCCGATGTGGTCCCTTCTCGCTTGTCCCACACTAGCCATGCCCTGGAATCAGGGAGACGTTGAGCAAAATGAATGCCGCCCCACAAAATAACCTTGTTAAATCCAATCCAGGGTGAAGGGTCAAATGGTTCATTGTCACCACGTATCAGATAGTAATCATGATCTCTTGCGCTCTTTCGGCGGCATTCATCCATTTTCCATCTTGATCGATAGGTGGAACTCATACCGTGAAGGTCAATGCCGTATGGGGGGTCACTGATTACCGCGTCTACTTCATTAAGCTTGTTCAGTAGATCTAGGCAATCACCCAGGTAAATTGTTGCATTACCTATCGTTTCGGTTTCCATAGTCAGATACCACCGCATACATCGAGCATCATCATTGACATATTTGCAACATCAGCAGAGTGCTCCCGGATGAGATCGATGTCATTGTCCTTAACGGCCTTTTGCAGTTTGGCTGTGTGATAGTAGATTTCAAGCATTGCCTGATCTCGCGTCATCGATAGCCATCCAGGGCGATCACCTTTGTCAGCGTTGGCGTGCAACTTTGCTTCCATCTGCTGAACAAACGGTCCCAGTACATCGCCATATTTTCCAGTCAGCGCTTCGGTTCCGGTGATTGGGTCCGCCTGATCAGGAAGCTGTCTAACTTCAGCTTGTAGCGCCTCAATTGATTCAACCACGGCGCATGCAAAGCCGCCCTCCCAAGCAGGTATAAGCTCAGCTGCAACCTCTTTAGCGCGTGCTAAAGTAGTGTTAATTGTGTGTTCAGTTTGTAGGTCCATCAGGTTCCTTATATAGTGCTGTCGTTTTCTGCTTCTTCCGCTTCCATTTCTGAAATACGCTCACGTGTCCGCGCTATTTGCTTTTCAACTTCAATTAGGGCGGCCTTGTGTTCGTCGCACCCGTAACCCAAACCTCCGCCAATGGCTCCGTTGTCGATCATTTCAAGCACCGCTGAAAGGCGATCTTCAAAGGCTGCTGCTGACATCCCGTTACGTCTGCGCTCTACTACCATCACGCTTGCTGGGCTGATATCAATGCTACTCATTACTTTATTCTCCCGAGCCAAGCAAGGCTCATTAATTGGCCTTCGCCATTGTGTTATGCCGATCTGCGTCCACACGCTCCAGAGTCACACAGTCGCCCGTCCGTGTGATTCGGTATGTCTCGCCCTGAGATTCAGCCAAGGCGCGAAGTGCTGCTCCCGTGTATCGAACACCATTGATATTCCAGGTATCACTCTCTAGCTGGTAACCGCGAGTTTTACTCATCCGCCAATAAAAGAAATCTAGGGGGTAAAGGACCGCTCGGATTAAAAGTAACCAGCACGGTAAAATCTCGCATTTCGGGTGTTTGGCAGTAGCTAATTCCCAAAGCTTGTTTCTCATAACTGTCAGTTCCAAATGATTCGTTTCGTTACTGTTGGTTAATTTCAAATAGTGAAAAAAAGCCTGGAAGAAAATTCCGAAATGTTAAAATCATCAACGTGACCTGAGCATCGAACGCATCCTGTTCATTCTCGATTTCATGATCAAATGCTTGAGCTTTTAGTGCATCTAAAATGTTGATGCGCTTGATAGATAGATCTGAGTCGATTACACACGTTAGGGCTTCATCCCATTCAACAGCTAACTTAGTTACTCGTTTGCCAGTATCCAGGTGTGCCAGAATCTCATCAGCCGTAAGATCCTGTCCCTTGCAACGTAGTGTATTGGGTGTGTCGACCAGGTCTTTAAGTTCGCAGCTGTCGTGCAGTACAAACTTAGGGTGAGAAGAGGGGTTTTTTAGCCATTCGGTTAATACAAAAGTGGTGACAATGTTGCTTTGTATTGGCCTGACTTTTAGGCTTCCTAGTGTTTCCCTAAGAAAGCTGATTTGGGTTTCGGCCTTATTGGCGCTAGTTGCATCAACAAGAAGCCAGCCTTTCGTTTTGTCAATCAAAGCGTACTGCCTTGAGTAGCGGCTGAAAGCCTGAGGCAGTAGCTTTTGAAACGTGTCTTCCTGTATCTCTTTTCTCTCTTTCCTGCTGAGCTTCCGTCCTTCTTGATCTTCGCGCGATTGGATTATTTTTTCTGCCTTCGCGTTAACTACCGGCCTCGGAATGATCTTCTCTTCGGTCTGGGTGCAAAGGATCAGGCAGTCACTGGTTTCATAAGCCAAGGGTGCGTCATCTGTATTGGTGGTGACTGGGCTAGTCCAACCGGTGCTTGTGACATCGTATGTTTCACATGGAGTAAAACGCTTGTCATTCAGTGGTGTCTCTAACCAATCAGCTGAAAAATTGAATGGTTGCTGTAACTGGTGAATTTGCAGGTTTTTAAACCACATGATTAATTTCTCTTGTATGGGTTAAGGATTGTTAATATTGCGTTAGCTGGTGAGCTTGTGGGCTGGAATGTCAGGCATTCCGTCCATCCAGCCTTCAATCATTGATAACCAGGCATTCGATACATCAGTCCGGTTGCAGTTGGATATGTAGTTGATCCGTGAACCAGGTTCTGAGTTGAACACGCAAAGGCTGAATCTCATTGGTTGACCGGCTACCTCTTCAAGCTCTTTTTCGAGCCGGGCAGCAATAGCCTGGAGGTTTTCTGATACTCGTTTATCTGGAGATGAAAGGCTCATAGTATTGGTGCTCTCCCGTAGAGTTTTTCATATTGATTTATGCCTTTTTGTAACGCCCTTTCAGATCTTCGTTTGTAGGCCCTGGCATCTTTCAATGTTTGACATAGGTCATCAATATATGAAGCCTGGAGATCAATGGTAAACCTGATATCAACTAGTGTTGTATGTAGTGCTTTTTCGATTGGCTTTGGCATATGACAATACAGATTTATTCAAGTTAAAGCTTTGGGCCAGATGGATATGGTCCGCTTGTTGTGTCATCATGGATATCGAATGATACTGCCTTTGCTTCCTTCATCTTTAGGCGTGACTGATCAAGCCATGTCCAGTCTGGCTCTTTGCCGTCAATCGTCTTTTGCGGCTGGATTCCGTAATGGTGGCAACCGGTAGAGTATTCAGCTCTGACCATAACAACGCCTGTTAAGCCGGTGACTATATCCGTCAGTACATCGCCGTTTTCGTATTTAAAATTCACTGTGCTCATTATGAGAATTCCCTCCTGGGGGTTGGTTGTGATAATTAAGCTGGTGGCAGCTCAACTTATCGTAATGGGGTTGGTGAGGGATCCAACAGATGATCGTTGATCGTTCGATTTACGACTTTATTCATCCCTAAACCTCAAGCTCAAGGTTTTCGTCCGATGGGCATGTAGTCTCATCAAACGAAACACCTAGGTATTTACCGATAGCTTCAATATCGTTATCGAGTAAATAATTGATAGCGCTGGCAGCAGCGATGCGTTTCATGCCTACCACGTCAATACTCATGCGTCTTAAAACCGCTTGAATTGTTGGTGTTTCGCCGTCCAGTTTTTCATCTGGGTGCAGTAAGCTGTATACCAGTATCAAGTCAATCTCTAGCTGGCTAGCTGACTTTATAGCTTCCGAAACCCTCTCTTTATTGAGTTTTTCCTGGGCTTGTTCGGCGAGCCGGTTTTTGGTGTCATGCTCTCTTAAACCCTGATCTTCACCGTTGGGTTCAGGATTGGTTGATGTGGCAGCTGTTGGAGTATCAGGCTGTATTGGATCGCAGCTCTGCTCAGGATCCTGATCGTCTTCTGTATTATTAACATCTGCCTTTGCCGCTTCGGACTTCTCCAAGTAACAGGCCGGATTAGTGCAAAATTTGCTTTCATAGCCATTACTCAGTTTTGAGGTATGAGCGCTTTTACATTCCCTGCATTCGGATTCGTAATCGAAGGGGCAGGCATAGGGGAACTTTTCATCATCAAGCTCACCATTCAAATTGCCATCGATGTAAGGAAAAGCCTGTTCATAGAGGTCGCGGATCTCGCAGGCCATGTAACCGGATGGCGGGGCGCTTTTGTCTTCATCCCTGGCCTTTTTTAACTCCTTGGTTAAATTGTCCAATATGATTTTGTGCTTGGCATGAACAAGTATTTCTTTGCCGTGCGAAGGGGTAAGAAATTCAAGTTTGACCATCTCCTGAATTCCTTTTGGGAGCTTCAGGAGTCGTCTGTAATTTGTAATCACAGAGCGCGAAAACCCGTTGATCCCTCTTGATGACAATTCATCAGCGATAGCCTGGTCCGTCAGTCCGCCATCATGAAACTGCCGAAATGTCTCAACCCAATCCCAGGGTTTTAAGGGCTCCCCTGTGTTATCAGCGATCTGCCTGAAAATACGCTCATGAGGCGTTTCGGATTCTTTGACATCAAGCACCCCGTCAAGAGTTTCAATTTTGCCAATGTGGGCAGCGCGCCACCGTCTTTCGCCGTGTTTAATAATCAGCTCACCGTCAACAACAACAAACTTGATCGGCGTTTCCTGTCCGTCCTTTCCGAGAGACAACGCCAAATCTTGAAGGCGGTAGGTATCAAATACCCGGCGAGGTTGGTTTTGATCTCGATTCAGGAGAGAAACGGGGACACGGTAAACAATGCCGGGCTTAAGGGTGCCGATCTGTCCCCGCCAGATATCACAGCGGGTGATTTGGTTGTTGGTCTCATGCTGGATGATGCCGGGATAGTCGGTTTCCGCATCGATGGGGATTCGTCCGTTTTTCTCCCAGGTCTTGACCGCGTTTCGTGATGCAAGGCCGCATGCTTTGGTCAGTTTCGATATACCGACAATCTCAATTGCTCGACTGACAAGGTTTTGACTGCTCATGGTTACCATCCTGTGTGGTTTACAAGCAGATCTGAAATAATAAGCCTCTGCTCTAAAGTGATGTTGCTGGCAATATCGCCCAATCCGTTACACCCGACTTTCTTAGCGAGCTTTGCGCCCTCTTCGGGGTTGTAGAAGCTGACCATGGCCGCGAGAAAGGTAGCCTGCTTTTTTGGGTAGACGTGAATACGTTTTCCGATATCCCGGACTTTTGGGGCCAAACGCTCCAGGTTGGAGGTTTTGTCCACGATGTCGCCGCAGTGAAAAAGCCCAGGCATGCCACTGGCAACAATTCCGCGTTTCCAAGCATTAATAAATAGTCTCTTGTTATCCATGGTTCACTCCGGAGTTGCTGGGTGTGCCGCACCAAACTGACCGCGACGATGAGGGAATTTCACAACGTTGGCGTTTGTGTGCACGGCCCTAGGGGCGATCACATAGTGATTGCCATCGGTTCGCGTCATTTCGCAGTCGATTGCGTTCAGCATGATGAGCAGCTGGCGGTGGGTGATTTCTGGATGTAGTGAGACGGTGTGGCTCGGGGTGATTTGTTTCTCTGGAAACAATCGGCAGCTGAGATCAGTTAGAAAATCAGGGCCATCCAGAATCAACCGGTGGATTTCAGCGCCTCGGCGTTTAAGCAGGAAAACATCCAATATTGCCTCTGCCGCTTTATCGCTCAACAGTTCTAACTCATTGACGTTAAAGGGGTAACGGGTGCTGTCATGAGCAGAAAGCAGGCCGGCGGCAATGATTCTGCCGGCGGCGTCTTCGATAGCAGCCATGTCAACGCACAGCTGGAGATTACAGGCGAGCTGGGGGAGCCGTGAAAAGGTAATTCCGGCCACCTTCTTTAGTTCAAGCAAGTCAATGTCCATAGAGTCTCTCCTTCGAGGTTACGCCTGAATCTTAGGTGCAGCTAAGAACTTAGTCAAGCCTAAGTATCAATAAATGACATTTCATGATTAAAGAAACTGAGTGACGGGCCGTCTAACTAACTATGAATATTAGAGATTTTCCAAAAATTGAGCGCCGCCAAACCCCGCAAAGGTTGATCTGGGTGGCTCCTGAAACTCACTGTATCTCGCCAAATAGCTTAATTGTTGCAGAAAGACGGTTTGATCGGGATGCGGTTGTTGTGATGCGTGAAATTGAGAGGTCCGTCATAAAACACAGGACGCTCGGCATGCTCTTTGGGCTGATCAAAAACAGCGGGCGCGTTGAGTATGGCATGACGGGAATGTTTTATGATAGCCCTTTGCTGGCCACCGGGGTCGCCTCACGCATTCAGGCATTGACAGACAGCTGGACACAGCACCCGATGCTGTATCTGCCTGGGTCTGGGGATCAAGAAACCGACCTGGCTTAGGCTGCGCGGTTCTTCTTGCTTTTAGGTGCGCTTTTTGCTGTCGTTCTCAATTTCTGCGGCGGGGTTGGTGGGTCGTCAGGTGAAAACAGATCGATGATTTGTTGACGCCTCTCTGGTGTTAATTGATCACCAAACTCTAACCATTCGTTTTGCTCTCGCGTTAGCGTCCCGGTTTTCCTTCCGGTGCCAAAGTACATCCAGTAGGGATTTACACCTAAAAACTTAGCGGCCCCTAAGCAGGTATCCGCCTTCAGTGACTTAGTGTCACCAGAAAACCAGGCGGACAAACTAGCCTCGCTGATATTCAAATAGCGGGCCATATCGGCCGGTTTTTTACCGATTTCTTCTAAACGTATCTGAATGCGGTTCCCAAAACTCATAGTTAGGCAATCCTAACAAAACAAACTTAGCTGTACCTTTGACAAAAAACTTAGGCGCAGCTAAGCTATGCGGTAATGAACAAGCGAATCCCCCCACCTGAAGCAGGAAAAATCATTGATGAATTCGGCGGCACTAAGGCTGTTGCCGAGATATTCGAAATCAAGGAGCCCTCTGTCTCATGCTGGCGAAAAAAAGGCATCCCGAAAGGGAGAGTGCTGTCTTTATCTTTGATGAAACCACATGTTTTTGAGGGACTGGCCGCATGATGGATGACGCCTGGCTAGATCCATCCCGCAAACTACTCAATGACTGGCATTGCCGCCTCTCAGCGAGTCGCTCCAACTGCGGACCTTGCTTGCAACTCCGGGCATGTCTGACGGGATGTCTTCGGCAAGCTTTTGGAAAGCTTCGAGCATTCTGCCGCCGGCAGCTGGGTCGGTTTTGTTGATGGAGGACAGGAGCACAGACATAGCCAGATCCAAGGCGATGATGGTCTCTGTAACTTCCAAGTTTAATTCTTCGCTCATAGGGGAATCCGTTGTTGTTGCGTTTCGGGTGTGGTGATTTGGAGTGTAGCACGATGGGTTCTCCTTCTTACGTTGATAGGTTAGCGGTGCATCTGAAATCTGTATATGAAGCGCGGGTTTCAAAAAAACTCGTTTAAGGGGAATGGCAATGGAAATGGTGATGGGTGTTACTGGTCATGGCCATAGAGAGCCAAGGTCACGCTTAATAGGTCGCTACATTGAAAACTGGCTCAATGGGACCATCGAAAAGCAGTCGGCTTATGCCGATAAAGTCAGAGAAATCTATTACTCCCACTATCCAGACCCCGCTGATCGTCGGATAAAGTTCAAAACGTCCGGTGATGCCCACAGTGATCTGCGCGAAAACCGTCAGATTGTCATGCGCCGTTTGCGCGGTGAGATCAAATTCGAGTCAGACATCGAAGAGGCTATAGTTGAGGCGCTGCCTGAACATGAGCGCATGGTGCTCTATCGGCTATTACTGGCACGCGCTGGGTTGTTGGCGGTCAAGATCCCGGCCATTACAACCCAGGGGGCCGCGCAAGACCTGGGGCGCTTTGCTCGGGAGTTCGCTGAGGCGGTCGAGGCGGTGGGTGATCTGCTGGGTGACGGCGTTATTGATCGAAATGATGCGCCTGATCAGTTAGAGCGCGCCCAGAATGAACTTGATGACCTGATTGGTGCCGCTTTTACTTATAAAGCGGCGATTCAAGCCGCTCGGGATCAGCAGTCTTGAGTATCACTCAGCCTGAAGAAACAAAAACCCGAAACGGACAGAAGGCCCACATCTGGGGCCGCACGGAACAATATATTATTGGCGCTTGGTTGGGAAGCGATGGGTGGTGGAGAGCGGAAGCGTGGCGACCTGATGGGCGAGTGTCCGGGATAGACAGCCCTCAGGACCTCGATATGAGGTTAGTAACATGATGGATATGGTTACTATCGCCGCGCTGGCCTTCATTCAAAACGTTGCGTTTACCCTGACCTCAAGGTCACGAAACCGCGACAATCTCACCTATCACACCATTACAGCCATATTCTCAAACGGGATTTTCTTCCTGACATTCCGTGAACTCATATTGGCGGATATGAGTTGGTTTCTGTTTGTGCCCTATATCATCGGGACCGTGTCCGGATCGCTCTTTGGGGCACAGATCGCCTTTCGAATCGAGCGCTTAATAGGCGCTAGGGCTGATGTCCATGGGTAGCGCATTACCAATGTATTTTTATGGTGATCCCGCTGACGTGCTTGAACGCCAGCAGCGGTTTGATGTGTATCGAGAAAAACGATGTTTGGGCTGTATCAATTGGGATACTACGCGACAAAAAGATCCCTGTTTTTTGAGATTAACACCCGGCAAGAACTGGTGTAAGGGGTTTGATGAGCGATGACCAAGGGTCTAGACCTATCGCTAGAGGATGTAGCCGGCGCATTGGCTGTGATTGATCCAAATGACCGGGAAACCTGGATCCAAATGGGCATGGCGATTAAGTCAGAATTTGGTGAGGCAGGTTTTTCAGAATGGGATGACTGGAGCAGTCAGTCAGACAAGTACAAAGCCAAAGAGGCGAAGACGGTTTGGAAATCGTTCAGGCGCGGTGGTGTCAGCATTGGGACTTTAATCAATGAGGCCCGGCGCAATGGCTATGAATTTAAGACCGGCGAGCTGACCAAGGAAGAAAAACGCCAACGCAAAAAAGAGGCTGAAATCAGGCGCAAGCAGCGGGCCGAAGAGATCGAGCGCGATGAGCAGGCATTGTTATCCTGGAACGAGCGTGTAACTGAAACCGTGAATCAGCTGATATGGAACTGTCACCTTGCAGCCTCTGGTACATCCCCGTATCTACAAACCAAAAAAGTCCGTTCATTTGGCGTGTATTTTGTACCGCGCGCCTTCCTGTGGGTGACTCACATCGAAAAGGAAACCATTGAGATCATCACGGATAGAGATGAAATCAATAAGTTTTTCGAACAAAACAAACGGGGAGAGATCAGTATTGACCAGGTATCGTTCAGATATTTGAAACGCGGCACTATAGCGATCCCGATGCGTGACACAACCGGTGAACTGGTTAATGTTCAGTTTATCTTTGCTACCGGAAAGAAGACCTTTCCGAAGTTCGGAAGAAAGCACGGACTTTTTCATATCTGCGAAAAAGACGACAGCGCCGCATCAAAACAACGTCCGGCGATGGCCGGACATCTTATTGCTACTGATTCATCAGTCATTTGTTTTGCGGAAGGTTATGCAACCGCCGCATCCATCCTGCAGGCCACCGGGTTACCTGTTGTCATCACATTTGATGCCGGCAACATGCCGACGGTCGCGGCAGCTTTTAGAGGGGTATATCCAGATTCAAACATGATCTTTTGCGGAGATGATGACCAGGAAAACCAGAAAAATGCAGGCCGGAAGAAGGCTGAAGCGGCTGCAAAGCAAGTGAATGGCGTGACAGTCTTCCCAAACTTTTCATCGACTCAGGAGACTGCTGAATGAGCGACAAGGCCCCGACAGACTTTAATGATTTACATGTCCTCGCCGGTCTTGATGCGGTTAAAAAACAAATTGATGCCGCAGTAAATCAAGCGCAACGCAGTTTTCAAGGGGTAGAAGGGGGGCAGGATCAAACGAACTCTGAAATGTTTCTTGGGGAACATCAAACAGAGTCTGAAACGCCGCCAGATGAACAGCCCCCGCTTGATGTTTATGATGATCATCAAGGTGACGCAATCATTGATCAGCTTTGGTATCGGTCGCTCGATAAAACAGAGGGCGGCATGATTAAGCCGCATTTGGCGAATCTTGAGACGATTTTGCTGAATGATCATCGCTGGGGTGGGGTGTTGGCCTATTGTGACTTTTCTTATCGCATCATGATGAGAAAAACGCCGCCGATTGCCGGGATCCCTGGGGAGTGGACTGACGGGGATGCGGCCCGGTTAAGGGCTTGGTTTCATCGGAGCTATAAAATGCCGCCACCGGCTAAGGCAGAGGTTGGTGACGCGATTTTGATCGCTTCTCAACGGCATCGCTTCCATCCTGTGTGCGAGTATCTGCAAAAGCTTCGCTGGGATGGCAAGCCAAGGATCGAACAGTGGTTGAGGAATGTGTTTGATCCCTCAGAGCCTGGTGAGTATTTATCGCCGGTAGGTAAAAAATTCTTGATTGGGGCGGTTGCGAGAGTCATGCGGCCTGGCTGCAAGATGGATACAGTGCTCATCCTGGAGGGTGAGCAGGGAAAGGGTAAGTCTACCGCTGCCGCGATATTGTTCGGTGATTGGTTTTCGGATGCACCGATACCGATCGGTGAAAAAGATGCCTACCAGGTGATTCAGGGCGTGTGGGGTTTGGAGTTGGCTGAGCTGGATAGCTTTAACAAGGCTGAGACCACCGCCGCGAAAGCATTTTTTTCTCAGACTAAAGATCGATATAGACCGAGCTACGGGCAGAACGCTCAGAACTTCCCAAGGCAAACCGTTTGTTTGGGTACGACAAACCAGGATGAATACCTCAAAGATTATTCCGGTAACCGTCGATACTGGCCGGTGAGGTGTCGAAAGGTAGACACGCATTGGTTAAGAGAGAACAGGGATCAACTATGGTCTGAGGCATTCACGCTTTACCAGTCCGGTGAAAGCTGGTGGGTCTCCAATGAAGCCGACCGAGTCTTGATCGAGGATCAGCAGGATCATCGGTTACAGCGTGACCCATGGGAAGAGCGGTTGGTTGAGTTCTTGTCCAGTAACTCAGGCCAATACTATTCAGCCTATCAATTGCTGACAGAAGCAATCGGCATGGATGCGCCGCACATTCAGAGGGCACATCAAAACCGAATTGCACCGATCATGAAGGCAATCGGCTGGAATCGAGAAAGAAAACTGCTACCGGATCCACTGAGCCCAAACCGAAAGACGCAGCAACGGGTCTATGTGCGACCTGTTGAGATGGATCAAGATGATCCGTTTCAGGGAATAGGGCCATGAAAGGTGTGGGTATTTGCCAACGTTGCCAACCTCATCAAGGCAGGTTGGCAAGCCTGAAAGCCGCGCCACACAAGGCCATTGCCAACGTTGCCAACCTTGCCAACCCCCTACACGTGTACGCGCGCGCGCGTATGTGTGTATTACCCCGTTGGCAACGTTGGCAAGGTTGGCAAGTAATAAGAGATTCAAAGACTTATGTATTGCCAACCTCAGGATTATAGGTTGGCAAGGTTGGCAAATGGAGTGGGATAGGCCAGATCGGTATTTCCTGAGGTCAGATCGAGATTATTTAATCTCAGCGGTCAAGGTGAATGACCGCTGGAAATTTACAGCTTATAGCCCAACCGCTGAATGGTGGCGTGATTATCGCAGCTGGGTCATGGGCAAATTATCAAACCCACCGCCTGCCGCTGGCGTAAAAGTCAGTTATCAACGTGGTGAGTCACAACCGACTAAGCGTGAATGGTTAGGAACATTTGACGATGCCGAATCAGCAAAGCAGCACTGTGAGGAACAATGGAGACAAAGCAACGATGACGCAGCATAGTGACGAATGGTTAGCGCCAACGCGGGAAAAGCTGGATCGATGGGGTGAATACCTCAGAGCCATCAAGAGCGATAAGCTAGGTTACAGCTCCAGGGCTTCGCATTTGAGCACGCCGGGCGAAGGATCGGCCATGCCGGATGATGAGGTCGCGGAGATGATGGATCGGTTGCTCTGCAAAGTGCAGGAGATTAACTTTGAGGCATACTGTGTGTTGTCGATGTATTACTGGACAAAACATTCAGACGGATCGATTGGCAAAGCATTGCAAAAGCCCCGTTTAAAATGTCGTGAGATCAGGATTTCAGGTGAGGCGATGGTCGCCGCCATGATTCATGAAGAAAAAAAACTTAAAATTAACACTTGACCTGTTAACAGCTTTCTACTAAATTTCGGCTAACTTCGAAAAAGTGACTTTAAACAAAAACCCGCACCGGCAACGGTTGCGGGTTTTTTTATACCTAGGTTTTACAGTGAGTGACAATCCACCTGAGTTATCCGAGATGAGTTGGCGACAACGCATCGAGAGGAAGTTAGATGAGGCCGTTGCCGCTCTACGTGTGATTGAGCGAGTCGAGGAGCGGCTAGCAAGCCAAGGGTCAGGCATCAAGCGCGCTCACCATCGGCTTGATGATCATGAGGAGCGAATCAGAGACCTGGAGATCTCAGGAGCTGCTGAGCGCAATAAGACATCAACCAATGAATGGGTAATTCGGTTGGTGATATCGTCAGCCTTCGGTCTGGTTATCGGCGTGAGTGTCTACTTACTCAAGTGATCAAAGTTTGGGTCCTTCCAGGGATTTGCGTAGTACGGAGGCGGAAGCCGCGAATTTCCTGCAGATATGAAAAGCTATAGGGGGTTGTAGTTGTCGGATCTGTTCGACCAGTTAGACACCTCAGCAACCCAGTCAGGTTTTGGTGTGCTGGTGGGCATCTCTCAGCAGGCAATCTCAAAGCTGGTGCAAAAGGGCGTCATTCCCAAGACCGGCACATACCGTGAATGGTTGCTGGCCTACACGGACGCACTGCGCGCAACGGCGAGCGGTCGAGAAGAGGAGGCGCGCTTGACCTCCGCGCGGATAAGAGAAGCTGACGCAAGTGCAGCACTGAAAGAGCTTAATTTTCACAAGCAGGCTGAAACACTGGTTGAGGTGGCCGCAATTGAGCCCCTGCTCATTTCATGGGCGGCCCGCAGTCGTTCTGCTGTGCAGGCTGCAGAAGCCAAGATCTTAGAGGGTCTGGAGTCAAAACACGGTTTAAACATTGATGGCGATCTCATCAGCGGACCATTGCGGTCTGCCCTCAAAACTATCGCAGATTACCCGACGGGCATTGAAGGCGATGATATCGAGGGTGGCGCTTGAATATGTACCACCAAAACTGATCCCGTCGGTTGAGTGGGTCGAAAAATATTTCTATCTCCCTGAAGAGGGGGCCGATCTGCCTGGGTTGTACAGCCTGGACTATGCGCCTTACTTTCACGGTATTTATGCCGCATTGGATGACCCGGACATCCATGAAGTGGTCGCTATGAAAGCGGCGCAAGTGGGTTGGACTTTCGGTTTAATGGGTTACTTGGGAAAGCGTATTGACCTGGACCCCGGTGCCATCGTCATGCTGTTTGCGGCTGATGAGGCGGCCCGTGAATTTGTGGATGAGAAGTTCACGCCATCGGTGAACGCATCACCCAGGTTGACCAACCGAATTGATGTTACAACATCCAGGAAGTCGGGCAACCGCTCTCTGTTCAAGAAATTCCCCGGCGGCTTTTTAAAGCTTGGCGGATCCGGTTCAATTCACAAGGTGAAATCAACACCGGCAAAGCTGGTGATTGTTGAGGAGCCTGATGACGCGAAGGAAAACGTCAAGGAGCAGGGTGATGCCATCCTGTTGCTGTGGGAACGTGTCAAGCGTGCCCGCCAAGGCAAGCGAGTTATGGGCGGCACCCCATCGATTGCCGGGCTGTCCCGTGTTGAGGAGCATATCGAACAGTCTGATAAGCGGGTCTTACCGGTCGTTTGTCACAGCTGCGGTGATAGTCACGTTTTAGACTTTGATAATGTTGTCTGGTCATCGGCGGATTCCGGCCCTGATCATCCGGTTTATGGGTCGGCGTTACCAGAGACCGCTGTCTATGTGTGCCCGCACTGCGGTACACCTTGGGACGACTATCAGCGAAAAGAAAACATCCGTGAGACGGTAAGGCAAGCCGTTGCCGATGATGACCCCTATCGTGGATGGAGACCGACCGCTCCCTTCACTGGGGTTGCTGGGTTCATGGAATGGAGTGAGTTGTACTCCTGCCTGCCTGGTGCAGGTGTTGTCGACTTGGTGCGTGATCATCTCAAGGCAGAGTACCGCGCCGCGCAAGGCGATGAAAACGCTAAGATTGTTTTCGTCAATTCAAAGCTGGCCCGAGCGTATGAGTTTAAGGGCGAAGAGGCCAACGCGGAAACGCTCCGCGAATTAGCCTTGGACTACCCTGAATTAATTGTCCCTCCTGGCGGGTTGCTGGTGACGGCTGGGGTTGACGTTCAACACAATCGCCTGGCGGTCATTATTCGAGCTTGGGGTCGAGGTGAGGAGTCGTGGGGAATCTACTGGGGCGAGTTGCCGGCGGAAGATACGCGATTGAAAAACGATCCCGTATATGACGCATTGGATGAGCTGCTGTTCAATGGTTTTGAAATGGCTCGGGGTGGGCGGATCAAGTTGTCGGCTGTATCCATCGATTCGTCTGATGGTAATAGCTCTGATGCCGTCTATCACTGGGTGCGAACTCGCAGTAAAAAGCACCGTGACACATTGATCATGGCAGTTAAAGGGTCTTCAGAACAGACAGACCCGGAGATCTTTACCACGCCAAAGGCGAGGGGTGTTGATCATAAAAACCCCAAGAAGATGACCAAGGCCGACAAGCACGGGGTCAAGGTCTATATCGTCGGCACCAACAAGGCCAAGGATTGGATTTCACCCCGTTTGGCTAAAGCGGGGAGCGGGCCTGAGCATATGCACATTTATACCGATGTGCGGGCGGATTATTTTGACCAGGTCACGGCAGAAACCAAAGCGCCACACCGACGCATCCGCAACCGTAAAATCTGGCAGCTCAAAAGTGGTCGGCGCAATGAGGCGACAGACTGCGAGGTCTATACCTTGCACAGCGCTAGGGCGCGACGGGTTCACTTAATGCGCCCCGATCAATGGGATGCGCTGGAACAGTCGGTTATGCAAGTGGAACTGTTCCCGGCGAATGACTCCGGTGAAAGTGTTTCTCAAGAAACAAACGAACACGAGACCCCAGCAGAAAAGCAGAGTGGGCGATTTAAATTCAAGCGACGGCGTAATCGATGACAGAACCTACACACATCAGGGCAGGTGATAGTGCAACCTGGGAGCGTGAAGAGCTGGACTATTCTGCTGACGATGGTTGGTCCTTACGCTATGCCTTGCGTGGCCCGTCAGAGATCAATATTGAAGCGGCGGGCAATGGGACTTTGCATACCGTTGCCCTGACCAGCGCTAACACTTCGGATTGGGTGGCGGGTGACTATACGGCTGTTGTTTATGTTCAGAGTGATGCCGGCGAACGGGTGACCTTGGGATCAGGCATGATTCAGATCCTGCCTGACTTGGTGGCGGCTACCGGTGATCAGCGCTCTCATGTAAAGCGCACCCTGGATGCCTTGCAGGCCATGATTGAAAAGCGCGCCACCAAGATTCAGGAAGAGTATGAGGTTGAGGGGTACCGGATTAAATACATGCCGCTGGATACGTTGATCAAGTTGCGTGATCGCTATGCGCGCCTCTATGACGATGAACAAGTTAAGGCCGGTTTAAAAACTCGCTCGCCTAAATCAGTTAAATTCACTTTTCGGTAAATCATGGCAAAACAGAAAAAGAAACCGGGCTTCTTGCAGCGCCTGGCGTTGAGCTATTTGCGCCGTTCCTCTGGATTTGCGGCGGCTTCAAAAGACCGGCTGAAAGCAGCTTGGCAAGCCCGCGCGCACGCCTTGAGCGCCAATGAGTTGATCTTTCGTGATCTGCCTGCCCTTGTTCAGCGCGCCCGTGAGCAGGGCATCAACAACCCCTATGCCAAGCGGTTTTATACGCTCCTGAAAACCAAAGTGATTGGCCCTCGGGGGCCGCGTCATCAGAACCGTGCAAAGCTGTCTGATGGCGAACCGGACAAGATCGCCAATACCCTGATCGAGGAGGGTTGGAAGGATTGGTCAAAGGTCGGCGTCTGTGATGTCACCGGTCGCTATTCACTGATTCGGTTTCTGCATCTTTGGATGGAGACGTTGGCGCGGGATGGTGAGGTGTTGGTCCGTGAGGTTTTTGGATTCGAAAACAAATTTGGTTATGCAATCCAGATCCTTGAAGCGGATCGTCTAGACCGCAAACTCAATGCTGAGCTTACCAACGGTAACACCATTCGCATGGGTGTTGAGCTTAACCATTGGGAGCGACCGGTTGCCTACTACTTGTTAGTTCAGCATCCAGGGGACCGCTACCAGCGGGTCAATGGTAAGGACTATGAACGCGTACCGGCGGAAGAGCTGATTCATACGTTGGACCCGATGCGCCCCCACCAGGCGCGGGGCGTCCCTTGGCTGCATGCGTCTATGGTCGATCTGCATCACGTGGGCGAGTACCGTGAATCTGAAATGATTGCCGCTGAGTTTGGCGCGAAAAATATCGGGTTTTATGAGCAAAACGCCGAAGTCATAGAAGAGCCCAAACAAGATGACGGCGCGTTAGTTGAAGAAATCGAAGCGGGTACAGCGCAGCTGTTGCCTTGGGGTGTTACGTGGAAAGAGGGTTTGAGTAATCACCCAAATGCGAACTTTGGTGATTTCATACGCAACAGCTTAAGAGGCGTCTCCAGTGGTGCCGGGATCTCTTATCCGAGGTTAGCGAATGATGGCGCTGATATGAGCTGGTCATCACTCCGTGACACTGAGCTGGATGATCGAGATTTCTATCGACTGCTTCAGGGGATGTTCATTGATGAGCTGATGGTGCGCATGAGAACCAACTGGCTGAGGATGTCGCTGTTAAGTGGCGCAGTTCAGCTGCCGTTTTCGGATTTTGATCGTATCAACAAACCTCATTTTCAGCCGCGCGGATGGCAATGGGTCAGCCCAAAAGATGAGGCGGTCGCCAACGAGAAGAGCGTTAAAAATCGCACTGATTCCCGTTCAAGTGTGATTCGCACTCGGGGCGAGGATCCAGAGGAGGTCTTTGAGGAGATCGCCTGGGAAGAATCGGTTTTGAAGGAAAAGGGTTTACTCAATCAAGAGCAGAGCACAGACGATGACAACGAGAGCGCAGATGATGACAACGACACCGACAAGTCAGATGATTCAAAGAGTGATTCCTGACGATGTCCGTGACTTGGTCCGGGAGCTGAATGACGATCAACAGACCCGCGATTTTACGGTTGATCTTGAAACTCTGGATGTAAAAAAGCGCACTGTTGAAGTTGCCGCGTCCAGTGAGTATCCCGTCCGCCGTTGGTACGGCGATGAGATTCTGGATCACACCAAGGGCGCAATCCGCATGAAGCGGATGAAAAACGGCGCGCCTGTACTGGATTCACATGGTCACCGATCACAGGTCGGTGTGGTGATGCGCTTTTGGTTGGATGGTGACAAGCGCACCCGCGCAAAGCTGAAATTTTCGCGTGGTTCGATGGGTGAGGAGATCCTGCAGGATATTGCTGACAGCGTTCGTTCTCATGTCTCCATCGGTTACATCATCCATGACATTGTTCTGGAGTCCCGCACGGAAGATATGGAGGTTTATCGCGTGCTGGATTGGGAGCCTTATGAAATCAGCATGGTGTCCGTGCCAGCTGACCCAACTGTCGGCGTAGGCCGTAAATTTGACAATCCTTCTGGAGGAAACAACGTGGCTAAGAAAGACCCACAAGTCGCCGACGATCAGCGCGGCACCGAAACCCCTAATCAGCCTGTTGCTGTTGACGCTGCTGCAATTCGTGCTCAAGAGCAGACCCGCATTGCCGAGATCACCGCGATGGGTAATCAGTTTGGTCAGAGTGACATTGCGTCGCGTGCGATCACGGAAGACTGGACGGTTGACCAGACCCGCAAGGCGATCATGGAGACCATCAACCCGGCCGCTACCCCTAGCGCGCCGGCAGACACTGTCTCCCGTGACGGCTTGGCCGGCATCGGTGATGCAGGCATCACCATGCGTGACTTGAAAGGCTTTAACCTGATGCGCGCCATCAATGCGGTGGCGACTGGCAACTGGAAGAAAGCCGGCCTGGAGCGTGAAATCAGTTTGGCCATGGCAGATCTGGTGGGCAAGGAGTCGCGGGGCATTTATGTACCCCATGCCTATCTTGCCATGCGTCTGGGTCTGATGGAGAAGGCAACCGGCAAGGGTGCTGAGCTGGTGGCAACCGATCTGATGGAAGAGGAGTTTATTGATGTGCTGCGCAATAAAGCACTGGTCGGTAAACTGGGCGCACAGATGTTGACCGGCTTGGTGGGTGATGCGGATATCCCGAAAAAGACCGCCGGCGCGAACTTCTACTGGCTGGGCGAGGATGAGGACGTGGATACCTCTGATTTCGACCTTACCACTCTGCCGCTGACACCCAAGACCATCGCAGGCGCTGTGCCGGTGACCCGTCGCATGCGTAAGCAATCCAGTCTTGGTGTTGAGAACTTCATCACCAAGGATCTGGTAGAGGGTATTGGTGTAGCCATCGACCATGCGGCAATTGTTGCCGATGGGACGCTCAATACTCCGATTGGCTTGCTGAACATGACCGGAGTGAATGCAGTTGTCCGCCCGGTTGGCGGTATGGACTGGGCGACTATGGTCGCTATGGAGAGCGCTGTTGCTAATCATAATGCGGATGTGAGCTCCATGGCCTACCTCACGAGCGCAACCGAACGCGGTGCGATGAAGGTCGAGGAGAAGGCGGCCGGTACAGCTAAGTTCATCTGGGAGGATGGCGAGGTTAACGGCTACCGCGCCGAGGTCTCCAACAACGTGCCTGCTGCCACCTGGTTGCACGGTGATTTTTCTCAACTCATCTTCGGCTTTTGGGGCGTGATGGATCTTCAGGTTGATCAAGCCGCCAAGGCGGCCAGTGACGGCCTGGTGATTCGTGTCTTCCAGGATGTGGATTTCCAAAACCGCAATCCTCAGGCGTTCTCTATCGCACAATAAAACAATCCCCGCTTGAGCGGGGAGGATCTCTCCTTTGAGTTAACACGGCGGGCATCACTGATGCCCGTTTTCTTTTTGAGCTGATTTGGAGTTAAAAAACCATGGCTAATCGAGTTGATATGACCGCCCTGCAGGATGTCCGCGTAGAGGGTGAGGTCGTAAAGAAAAACAAACACTTCACCTGTGAGGTACGGGATTCCAAAATCTTGCTTGGGAACAAGCAGGCGGTATTGCGTAAGAAGCGCGCCACCAAAAAGACTGGTGATGAGGGTGGTGATCAAAGCGGTGCCGGTGGCGAGTCAACCGGCGAATAATGATCATCGATGATGAAGATCTGGCGGGCCTGCTGGATCCCGATGAGTTTGCGGTCTCTGTAACAGCTCCTTTTGGGGAGCTGTTCGCAATCAACCGCAGCGGTGACCGGCAGACGCTGGATCGAACTGATCGGGCCGGAAAGGGTATGCCTGTTGGCGTGGATGGCCTTGAGCTGCTTGCTCGGTCATGTGATGCGGTATTGCTCAACAAGGGTGACCCCTTGACCGTGGATGGCATTGACTGGGCGCTGGTTGACACAAGCCCAATGGATAACGGATTCACCTGGTTGTTTTTGGGGCCACCGTCTCCACCACCATCCACGAATTCAGCCTGGCGATAGTTTCTTAAGAAACAATGGTAGATCTTGATTTCGATCTGATTACCGACGGCTTGACTTTGGGGTTAGATCGAAACTCCCGAGCGGTCAAGCTGGCGATCAAGCGAGCGGTGAGAAAAACGCTCAACGCCTTACGCACATTTGTTTTGCGTCAGGTCAGCCGTGATAGCGGTATGACTCAAAAGAAGCTGAGGCACTATCAGCGGGTTCACATCTCGTTGCGTGACAACGATGGTTTTTTGTGGGTTGGGTTGAATCCTGTCCCGCTCCATGAAACCGGGCGTGTCAGCTGGAGCCGAAAGCGCATCGGGGCGCGCGTGCGGGGTAAAACCTATGCCGGCTCTTTTTATCAGTCGGTGTATGGGTCACAGCCCAAGGTCTGGATCCGGTCATCCCGTAACCGACAAGAGGGTCACCCAGGGTATCACCCGAAGCGCCGGCGCTATAAAGCAGCGCCTGGATCGCTAAACCGTGGCCGCTTTCCGGTTGAGCTGCTGGGTGCGCCACTCGAAGACAGCGCGGGTAAGCTTGATGCCCGTATTGAACAGTTTGCACGGGACCGGTTCCGTAAGAACCTGACCCATGAATTGGAGTATGCGTTACAACATGAGCGACGATGATCTGAAAAAGATTCATGATGCACAGGTAAGGTTTTTTAAATCCCGCCTTGAGTCACGAGTTGAGACCATCGACGCTTATCGTTCTGATGCGCATGACAAAGTCATAAACACGCCAGCATTGCTGTTGGAGCTGGAACTGATCAGCGAGGGGCATGATGCCGGGGATGGCCGTGACGCTTTGCGTTGTAGTTTTACGGCACACTGCATCCTTAGCAACTTGACCGATGCTGTTGAAATTGAGGTCCGAAACTTTGCCGCTACGGTTTTTCGGTTAGTCAAAGATGAGCGTTTTGGTTTAGGGGAACTGGCCGGTGATCCTGAGGGGATCACGGCCGGCCCTGGTGAATTCAAGCCGGGCGCTGAGGGGTATGAATCCTGGTACGTCAATTGGGAGCAGAATGTCTATCTCGGTGATTCGATGTGGGAGGGCGGTATTGTCCCGCACATCGTGAAGCTTGGTTGGTCTCCTGATGTGGGTACAGGTCACGCAGACGATTATGAGCAGGTAACCGAATGACATTTGAGGTTGCAGAGCTGAGCCGCCGTCTGGCAAATCTGGTGATGCTGGGCAAAGTCGCTGAGGTAGATCATGAGGCGGCCCGCGTGAAAGTAAAAGCGGGTGAACTGCTGACCAACTGGCGGCCCTGGCTGGCGTTGCGGGCTGGTGGGGATAGTCATTGGCATCCGCCTGAGGTTGGTGAACAAGTTGTCTTGTTGTCTGTCAATGGCGATCCGGCACAGTCGATTGTGTTGGTGGGTGTTTACCAGGATGCACACCCGGCACCCTCTACGGATCCGGATGTGGACGTAGCGCAGTATTCGGATGGTGCAAAAATCAGTTATGACCGCAAAAAGCATGTGCTCAGCGCCACGTTACCCGCTGGGGCATCGGTTGATCTGGTTGCAACGGGCGGCGTGACGATTGAGGGGGATGTGACGGTCGGCGGCTCTATATTCGTTGGTGGTATTTTGATCGACGGCGGCGGTAACACAAACCATCACTCGCACCCATGATGAAAACAGAAATCTCCCAGTTATTACAAGTCAGCGGCCCGGTAAGTGTTCATCCATTTGCTGACCAGATCATTGGGTTTCAAGCTGAGCTTGATACGTTAAAACTTCACATCGCTATCACGGTTAATACGCCGTTTGTGGAGAGCTTGAATGACTTTTCAGATCAGTTAGCGGCTTGGGACGTAGAACTCAAAGAGTTGGCCACACCGAGCCGACTGGTAGAGGCTAAGGCGGTATTTCACGCTATGGCCGAGTTTATTGAAGAGCCTGACGGATGTTCTGATCACATGGCTTTTTTTGATGATCTTCTGGGTGCGGGTGATGTGCTTACCGCGCGAATTGCGGAAGCGCTGGCCATGCTGACGCTTGCCGTTGATCAGGGAACAGAAATGGTTCAGTCGGTGATTGACGTGATTGATCAGATCACCGCCGATCTGACGGATCGTCTTGTGTGGATCGCCGATCACATTGCTGAGCTTCGGGAGTTTGAAAGCCGTTTGGCTGAGGCAATTGCAATGGTGACAGCTGCCGCTGACCCCTGCTTGAAAACGATCATTGAGCGCACAGCGCCGCCAGAAGTGAAAGAGATCTTAAACATCACTTAACAAAAACCCGACTCATCGGGTCACTCAATACTCACATGCTTGGATTAAATCAAACCGACGGATCATCGCTGTCTGGTGTGGAGCACTTGCGCCAGTCGATCAGGAATATCCTGACAACCCCACTCGGCACCCGAGTGATGCGCCGGGATTTTGGATCAAGGATTTTTGAACTGATTGATTCACCGCTGGACGGTCAGACACAAGTCTCCTTGATCGCCGCCACTGCTGAGGCGTTGGATCGCTGGGAGCCAAGATTCAACTTGAGTCGCGTGAGTGTGTCGAGTGGTGAAGCCGGTGCCATTGTTCTGGACCTGGTGGGCACCTACATACCGGAAGGGCGAGAGATTACGCTACCGGGCATTTATCTATGAAGTACGAACAAGCCAAGCACCGCATCGGTGATGGTGACTTGGTGGCGCTTAAGCGGGCTGATAGTTGGTTTTGGCGGCTGGTGAGCTGGGTGACTAACTCCCCTTACACACACACAGCCATTGCGGTGCGTATTGGGGCGGGGGCTTTTGTGGTTGAGCTGCACTGGTCAGGTCCGCGCATCGTGCCGCTGCTGAGTTATCGCCACCCCTTCGATGTGTTCCGTTGTCCTGTTTCTCAAGAAACAGTCCGGCGCGCAGCGTTCGAGTTTGCTGCAAAGCGGATCCGCTATGACTGGTTGGATCTATTCCGGATCGGGCTATTTAACTTGTTTCGTCTCAAGCCGTCGGCCGATGAGGGCGGCCTGGTTTGTTCGTCATTCAATGCCCGAATCTATCGGCATGCGGGTTGGCAGCCGCCGCCAAAGTTTCCGCGCATTCCTTCGCCTGCTGCGATGGTCCGCGCCATGAAGAGTAAACCCATCTTGGAGGTTATACCGTGATACGCATAGTGATATTTCTGATCGCGCTTTGTTCCAGCTTCTTGCTTGAGGCGGCTGACATAACCGTCCAGGATGAGATGCGCCTTAATCTAAGGTCGATTCATCATTCCGATTGTGGTGGCTGTAACGAAGTCCCGTTAGGCGTTGGGCTGCATCGGTTATTTGGTGACTGGTACTACCTCAACACAGGTGCCGGCATGTTCGTGGATTCGCATGAATCGCATGCTGGGTATGTGGAGTTAGGCGGCGGCGTAAAGATCGATGAATTCTTACCGGTCCCGCCTCGGCTAGAGCTAAGGGGTGGATTTCATCGAATGGTTCATTGGGGTGCTGCTGGCCGGCATGCCTCTGATACTGAGCCGGTTGACTATTTTTCGTTGACGGGCACGTTTGCGGGGGTTGGCTTGCGATATATTCGCATGCCGGTTGTTGATGTCTATCAGTTGGTCTGGGAGTTCTAATCGATGCCGTTCACTGGTGTTGATCTATCCAAACTGCCGCCGCCTGAGGTTGTGCAGGGCATCGACTATGAGGGCCTGGTCACGCAATGGAAAGACTACCTGATCAATGAGGATCCTGCGCTTGCGGATGTGTTGGCGCTTGAGTCTGACCCGTTATCGATTGATGGTGAGGCGACTGCCTATCAAGCACTGTTGATCTATCAACGGATCAATGAAGCGGCCCGCGCGGTGATGCTGAACTCGGCTGAGGGTGCAGACCTCGATAATCTGGCGGCCCTGGTATCCACTGAGCGGCAAGCCGATGAGCCCGATGATCGGTTGCGGATGCGCACCCAGATGGCGCTTGAAGGGATCACCACAGCCGGCAGTCATGGCAGCTATCTCTATCACTCGCTCTCTGCGGATCCTAATGTCTTGGATGTGGACACGTACAGCCCTGGCCTTGGGGCTGTCGTGGTGACCGTGCTCTCTGCGGTTGGTGACGGCATTCCGGATGAGGTATTGCTTGATACGGTGAGGGCGGCTTTGAATGATGAGACCGTGCGCCCATTGACTGAAACCGTAATTGTTCAAGGGCCGGCGGTATTGGAGTATGCCATCAAGGCAAACCTGACCATTGACGCGGGGCCTGATCCGGAGCTGATCCGCACGGCTGCGGTTGAGGCGGTCAACACATACGTCACCGAGTCATTTCGATTGGGTCACCCCATTACACGCGGTGGCATCTTTGCCGCGCTGCACCAGCCCGAGGTCAGGCGTGTTGTCTTGGCCGAGCCGGCAGCCGATCTGCTACTTGAGCGCTATCAGGTGGGCCGCTGTCAGTCGATTGAGGTGAATCTGGCATGAGTGCTGAGCTGTTACCTTATAACGCCACCGAGCTGCAGAAAACCATGGCAGATGCGGCGTTGGATCTGCTGGCTGCTGCACCTGGTCACGTTGACGACTTGGCCAATCTTTGGAACCCGGCGACCTGTCGCCTGGACCTGCTCCCCTACCTGGCGTGGGCGCTCGGGGTGGATGAGTGGGACCCAGATTGGGATGAGCCTACACAAAGGGCTGTGGTGGCTGATGCGCATGCGGTGCATGCCATCAAAGGCACGCCGGCGGCGATTAAGCGCGTGTTATCTCTTGCGGGTTATGGAGATGCCACGATCACGGAACACAGGAAGTCATTCTATAACGGCGATGCGCGCTTTGATGGGGGCGTTGAGCAGGCCCCGGATTGGTATTGCTTCGAGGTGTCACTGAATGCGCCCGAATCGCCAGATCCTGAGCGGGCGGCGCGTATCGTTTCTGCAATCAATCGAGTCAAGCCGGTGCGGGCGTGTCTTCGTCGGGTGACGCGCACAACGCATGTCTATGACGGAACGCACATCTATGACGGTTCACTCATTCAGGATTTGGATGTGATCTATCAGGCTGGTGATGAGATTCCGGCGGGGCTTTTTGATGGGCAGATCATTGCAAACGGCCTGAAGACATACGGCCACCGAAACCCTACATGCACGCCGATCTATGACGGTACGGCACAATTTAACGGCGCACTGAAAAGAGGTTAAATCATGGCACTACCATACGCACCTGTTCCCACATGGCGCGAACAATTCAATCTACTCGAAATCACGGATCAGGTACTTGGCGGCCTTGATGGTCCCGCAAACAAGACCGCCAAGGAATTGGCTGATGCAATTAAGTGGCTCTATGAAGCCATCGCAGGCGGAAATGCTGAAGGTGATGTCATTATCCTGCGTCACAACGGCATTCAGAATCTGCCGGTCGCGGCCTATCAGAACCTTGAGTTCACCACCATTGTGCGTGATGACACGGAAACGATACCGGGCGGCGGAAACTATGATGAGATCGTAGTCCCTGCAGGGTACAGCTCGGCGCGCATCAGTGGTGCGACGGTAATTGATCGCACCAACACGGCCACTTATGCGATGGCGATCAATAGCAGTATCAATGATGACGTGAATCATGAGCTGGCGGGTGCCGGTGCAACGGCGCTTTACAACCAGGCTGGTTATCCGCAAGAGAGCGTTATGTCTCCTTGGATCCCGGTAAATGAAGGTGATCGTCTTTCGATCCAGTTGTATACAAGTACAAACGCATGGGATACCTATCCCGGCTTGCAATGGATACAGGTCGAACTGAAGCAATAAAGCTTAGGGGCAAACATGGCAAAAGTAACTCTTGAACAATTTTCGGCGCTGCGTGAATGGGCAGCAATAAACCAGCATCGTGCGCCAGTTTACAAAGGTCTCCGGGGTGAGGCTGTCATTCCTGGAATGGATGATGAGGTCTTGGCTGGTGTGATTGCGGGTCTGACGATTGAGGATGAAATCAACGCTCAGCGCCTGGCGCCAATCCGGAATATTCAGCAACAGATGGGCAATCCGCCAATTGGTAAGGTTGACCAAATGCAGTCCTATACGCGCTCTTTGGTCACCGCAATCTGTCAGTTTGTGCGTAATGAGATCACAGAATCTGCCGACGCGGCCAAGGTTGCTGGTTGGACAGATAAAGCGGCCATAGCGGAGCGTGTAATCGGTGGCACGGCAAGTGAAACTGATGTCGAGGTTATGCGCCTTGAAGCGGCCTCACGCGGCTTGTCTGAGTCAACCGAGGAGCTGGCGGCTTTACAGCTGCAGCGCGCCAGTGAATTGCGCGTTGCGCGCGCGCTCATCGATGGCTTTGAGTCGCAAGCGTTCCGGCAGGTCGGCTCAGCAGCAACGCTGCAAGAAGTCGTCCAAACCTATCACGATTTAGTTGATCGGGCGGGTAACCTGATCGAACAAGTCACTAGCCAGTAAGGGGGAAATCAATGCCTTTAGCTTATTTGCACGGGGTCGAGGTTCAAGAGATCCAGACAGGTGACCGCCCAATCAGGACGGTCAAAAGTTCCATCATTGGCATTGTGGGCACGGCCCCTGATGCGGATGCCGCAAAGTTCCCGCTCAATACGCCCGTGTTGGTAACCGGTAGCCGGCTTGAAGCGGCTGGCCTGGATACCGTGGGTAATGGTTTGGGCACCTTGCCTGATATGTTGGACGGCATCTTTGATCAGGCCGGCGCGATGGTGGTTGTAATTCGTGTTGCTGAGGGCGTGGATGCCGCAGAAACACAATCCAATGTGATCGGTGGTGTTGATGCTGGTACTGGTGAATATACCGGTGTGCATGCGCTCCTGGCCTCTGAAGGCACGGTCCATGCAATCCCAAGAATATTGATCGCCCCTGGATTTACCGATCAGGCGGCGGTTGTCACAGAGATGCTGGCGATTGCGGATCGGTTACGTGCGGTCATCATTGCTGATGGCCCCAATACCAATGACGCCGATGCGATTGCCTACCGGGAAGGCTTCGGGTCGCCCCGTGTCTACGTGGTGGATCCACAGGTCAAGGTATGGGATACCGTCGCAAATGATGAGGCCTCACAGGTCGCCTCGGCCCGCGTGGCCGGCTTGATTGCCCGGTCCGATGCTGAGCGCGGTTTCTGGTGGTCCCCTTCCAATCAGGAGATCTACGGCATCGTTGGGACGCACAGGCCGGTTGATTTCTCGCTGGGTGATGTGAATGCACGGGCAAATCATCTGAATGAAAACGAGGTTGCTACGATCATCCATAAAGATGGTTACCGGCTGTGGGGTAACCGGACATGCAGCAGTGATCCAAAGTGGGCGTTTCTGAGTGTGCGCCGCACCGCTGATATGATCAATGAATCCCTGCAGGTAGCCCACATGTGGGCGGTGGATCGCAATATCACCAAAACCTATCTGGAGGATGTGGTTGAAGGCGTTAACGCCTACATGAACCACCTGAAGAACCAAGGAGCCATCATCAACGGTAAGGCATGGGCTGACCCGGAACTCAATACACCGGATCAGATCGCACAGGGTATCGTGTACATCGATTTTGATTTCACACCGCCGTATCCGGCTGAGCATATTGTATTCCGGTCACAACTCACCAATGACTATCTGGTTGAGGTCTTGCCGGCGGCATAATCGCCAGTTCTCTGCATGCCCAATTTAGGGCGCGATTAAAATCTCTTTGAGGAGTATTGCTAGTGAATATTGAAAAGCTGGTGGGCTTTTCCGTGTCCGTTGATGGGCGCGGCTATGTGGGCGAGGCAGATATCACGCTGCCGGCGCTTGAACTGAAAACGGAGACCGCCCCAGGTGGTGCGGCTGACTTCAAGATCCAGTCTGGCGGGATGTCTGAACTGGATGCGGGTCTGATGTTTGAATCCTATCCGCTTGATGTACTGAAGCAATTCGGTGCTGAGGGTGACACCATGACGCCACTCACCGCGCGCGGTTCGATTCGTCGGCCTAATGGCGATGAGGTGCCGGTATTGGTGCAGATGCGTGGTCTGGTATTTCAACTGTCAGGTCAAGAGTGGAAACGCGGCGAGGGGGGCATCAGCAATGAGGTTACCGTCAGCCTGCGCTATTACCGTCTGGAGGTTGCCGGTGAAGAGCTGATCGAGATCGACACGGTGAACCATGTGCGCCGTGTTGGCGGCGTGGATCAGCTGGAGGCATACCGCGCAAACATCGGGGTCTAATTATGACCCCGAATAATCAGCCGCCGATTGAGCTGCTTGTTTCTCAAGAAACAAGCGGGCCTCAATTCCTTGATGATGAACAGGAGGATGTACTCAACCCTGGTTTGGTCAATTTGATTCCTGAACCGGGGTTGGTGCGTGCTCAAGCGTGGGATGATCAGGTGAGATGATAAGGGACAAAGTTTACATAGACCGTGACGGTCTGATCGATTGGTTGGTAACGGCAGGAAAACCGCCATACCCGTTCAACCTGGTTACCTGGGGTGTTTCGCGGGTTCAGTTGGTGTTCACTGAAAACGTGATGATTGACTCCCAAGGTAATGAGCAATCTGTCATCTGGGATGGAGCGCGCCTGCAGGTCATTAATCCCGGCAAAATGTTGCCAGCTGATTTGCCGCTGGATGTCTATACCTGTGCGCTGGTGTTCTATACACCATCGAAGCCGTCGGGGTATGTGTGGGACGATACGATTGAAATAGATGTGAGAAAAGCATGACAGAAAAAAACGATGCAATCGAGTTGGACTATCCGGTAACCGTGAAGGCTTCCGAGTATAAAGCCCTGAAGATGCGCAGGCCAAAGGTTAAAGATCAATTGGCAGCAGAAAGGGCCGGTGTCACTCAGGCTGAAAGGGAAACGGCGCTTTTTGCGAATCTCTGTGATGTGTCGCCCGAGGTCATCGAAGAGCTGGACATGAAAGATTACGAAAAACTTCAGGGGCGTTACGAAAGTTTTTTAGCCTAGAGACCCGTGAACTCAAGCGCCTGGTGTTGTTGCTTGGGGCGCGGGTAGGTGGGGCGTTGGGGGATCTGCGTGATATGCCAATCGATGAGCTAGTCGATTGGTTCGCCGTCTTGAAAGAGTAGCTTTCGAACTGACGGGTAAATCTTTTTCATAACCCAGGCGACGGGGATCGAGTAGAGAGCTCCCAGCAGTAAGAAGCCTGGCCAGTTCTCCCAGGTCAATGAGACTGACTCCGGATCAGCTCTGTGCGGGATAACCACCAGCAATACCACAACACCAAGCCATAAGCTGACCCATAAATACCAGAACCAATCTTTCTTCGGGGCGTTCCCTGTCATGTCAAAATCTCTCGCTATCGGTGTACTTGTTGGTGCTACGCTCAGCAAGACATTCAATAAATCGTTTAGAACTCTTGATGAGAAGGCGAAGCTAGCGCGTAAGAATCTGAAAGAGCTGACCGATCAGAAGAAAAGCGCCGCCTCAGTCATAAGATTAGGGAAAACACTAGAAAATCTCAAGGAAAAGCAAAAAAAGCTTGGCCGCTCTACCCCTGAGCTGGACCGTCAGATTGCCAAGCTAACACGCCGCTACAACCTGGCCCAAAGGGCCGCCAATCAATACGGCATCAATGTTAAGAATGCCGCAGAGCGCCAAGCCAAACTCACTCGTTCCATTTCAAAAACAGAGCGACAGCTCAAGCGTGTTGATCAGTCCCGCCGTTTGCGTAAGGCATGGGATGAGGTCGGCACCAGGGCGGCCGCCTATGCCGGTGCGGCTTATGTGGGCGCACGAACGGTGGGGACCGCGCAGACTTTTCAGCGTGCCGGTACTCGCCTCGGTACGGTGGTGAATACCGGCGCTCCTGGTACGGCTTTATCACAATCGAAGCGCCAAGCCTTAGCCTTCTCCCGCCTCACCGGTGAAAATGAACTGGATGTGTTGAACAGTGAATATGCGTTGAACTCGGCCGGGTTGAATGCGGATGCCTCCCGCGTGGGCGCTATGGTTGTGACCAAGATGTCAAAGATCACCGGGGGTGTCGCTGAACAGGTTGGTGAGGTTATGGCGACCACCTACAACAATTTGGGTGACCGCTTGACCGGTTCCACACAGGAGCGCATGGAACGGATTGGTGACCTCCTGACGAAAACTCAGTTTAAGTTTCAGATTCGCAACTTTGGGCAACTGGGTGAGTCGATGAAATACGCCACACCCAGCCTGGCGCAATACAACGTGGAGCTGGAGCAGGGCTTGGCGTTGATCGGTGAACTCAATTCGTCCGGTCTGCAGGGCTCCATGGCGGGTACTGCTCTGGCTGCAACTTTCCGGAAAATGTCCAAGGCGTCCGAGGATCTGGGTTTTGATTTGGTGCGTACCGCTAATGGGTCTTTTGACTTTATCGCTTCACTTGAAAACCTCTCGGCGGCAATCGGTGGTTTTGAGGATCTGGATCAAGAAACCATTGATGAGCTGCAACAGATCTTTGGTGAGGAGGGAATCCGAGGCATTACCCTGCTGGGTAAGCGCCTTAAAACGCTGAGACAATCACAAAAGGCTGTGGGCGACTCCTCGGGCCTGGTCGATGCCAGTCACCAGGCTTTTATTGATGATGCACAGGGTCAGTGGGATCGGTTGACCGCCAATGTCCGTACCCTGGGGACATCGATCTCTACCGCATTGCTTCCTGTGATCACGCCCGTTGTAAGTGGTCTGGCGAGCATGGCCGGCTGGTTGGGTGATGTGGTTGACCAGATGCCTGGCGTCACAATGGCGCTTGCTGGTTTGGTTGCAGGATATAGCGCTTTTCGGGCGCTATCCATTGGCAAGGCGGTTCTGGGTGGTGATTTCGGCAAGGCTAAAGATATCGCCACCATGAAGAAAGGGCGCGGCTTGCTTGGGTCCCTTGGTAAGACCCTAGTCAAAAACAAGGGGCTTATCGGGAAAGCTGCGGGCCGTGCTGGTTTTGTAGGTGCTGCGGGTGCGGCTGGTTATGGTGTTGGTACGCTGGTTAATGATCATCTCATATCAGGCACAAAGTTTGGTGATGCGATTGGCGAAGGGGTGACCCGAGTTCTGGCGTTTCTGGGAAGTGACGAAGCCAAAAACGCATTGGCGTTGAATGAAAAGAATGCCGCCGCCATCAATCAGACTACTCACATTACGGTTAATCCACCACCCGGCGCGGATCCCCGTGCGATTGCAGAGGAGTTAGAGCGATTGCAGGGCGAACAGATGCGGGCCGCGTTGTTTGATGGGGTGTCACCATGAACCGGGTAATGATGCAGTTAGGTGATTATCAGTTTGGCATAGAGTCGGCTGCCTATGAGCAGCTGAGGCGATCCACGCAGTACCGATGGCAGGGTCAAGACCGGATCGGTCGCCGTCCTGCACAGCAGTTTTCCGGAATCGGTCAGGAAACCATCTCGCTTTCGGGTCGAATCTATCCCTTTTACAAAGGGGGTCTTGGTCAACTCGATCAAATGCGGGCAGAGGCGGGGCAGGGAGAGCCGCGCATCTTGGTGGATGGTTTAGGTCGGATCTGGGGTAAGTGGGCAGTAACCCGAATCGATGAAACACAATCCACGCTGATGCCGGATGGTGTTCCAGAGAAGATCGATTTCACCCTTGAGCTGGTGCGCTATGGAGAGGATTCCGCATGATTTATCGAACAGTTGACGGGGATGTGCTCGATCAGGTCTGTTTGCGCCACTATGGGTATGTAGGAACCGTTGAGGCTGTGCTTGATGCAAATCCAGGCTTATCTGCTGTTGGTGCTGTATTGCCTGCTGGTGTTGAAATCGAGCTGCCCGAGTTACCGGATTCTGAGCGTGATATTGATACTGTGAGGTTGTGGGACTGATGCGGCCGGTCTTTAAGGTTGTAGTTGCTGGCAAAGATATCACCGGCAAGATAAGTGATCGTCTGATCTCGTTGTTGGTCAGTGATGAGGCAGGTTTAAAATCCGATACAGTAACAATCGCATTGGATAACCGAGATCGGCGCGTACCCATGCCATCAAAAGGCGCGGTGTTACAAGTCAGCCTGGGTTATCAGGGTAAGGGCGTTTCATTTACTGGGCGCTACACCGTTGATGAGGTCTCAGTTTCTGGTATCCCGTTGAGGATGACGATTGCCGGGAAGGCCGCCAATATGCGGGCAGGTCTGAAAGAGCGCAAAACGCGGTCATTCTCAGAAACAACGCTGGGCGATCTGGTTGCTGCAGTTGCGTCTGATCACAGCATGAAATCAAAGGTCAGTGATGATCTTGCGTCAATTGCCGTGGCTCAAGTCGATCAGACCAATGAGTCAGATATCCATCTGTTAACCCGCCTCGCTGCTGACTATGGCGCTGTTGCAAAGCCTGCTAATGGATTCCTGTTGTTTGTAAAACGGGGGCAGGCGAAATCAGTGAGCGGCCAACTGATCCCGGCTGTCACGATCAAAGAAAATCAGGTGAGTAGTTTTCGTTTCACTTTTGCAGATCGAGGCAAGTACCAGTCAGCGGTCGCGCATTGGCACAACGCGGCATCCGGAGAGCGCGAACCGGTCAGCGCGGGGTCTGGGAGTCCTGCCTATACGCTCCGGGGCAGCTACCCAGATCAGGCATCCGCTCAGGCGGCAGCAGCGGCCAAATTGGCATCACTGCAGCGCGGGGAGGGTGTGGGCTCAATCACTCTACCAGGAAACCCACGTATAGCCGCTGAGGGCGTCGTCAGTCTATCCGGCTTTATGGGTGGGATTGATGGTGACTGGGTTGCGTCGCGGGTTGAGCATTCATTAACTGACACATTAACAACGACTGTTTCTCTGGAGATGAGGAAATAACCATGGACGCACCAGGCTACACCTACAGGGCGATTGTTACCGGTGTCTATGATGGTGACACAGTGACCGTTGATATTGATTTAGGGCTGAGTACGTGGGTGCATGGTGAAAAGTTGCGCCTGCATCGCATCGATGCGCCTGAAGTAAGAGGGGCAGATCGCCCCGCCGGCTTGGAGTCGCGCGACTGGTTGCGTGAAAAGGTTCTGGGAAAAACGGTTATTATTCAAACGGTCAAGGATCGAAAAGGTAAGTATGGGCGGTATTTGGCTGAGATCTGGCTGAATCGGCAAAACGTTAATGATCTGATTGTTGCTGCTGGTCATGCTGAGTACAGGGATTACTGATGAAAAGGGTGGTTTTGATGCGTGGTGGATCATCACCACAGGGCACCTTTGGCCGGTTGGTGTTGCCTGGTGGGGCTGAGATCAGAACAACTGAGCTGCCCTGGCGTGATAACGCAAGATCGAAAAGCTGCATCCCGTCCGGAGTCTATCAGGTTCGATACCTTGCCAAATCAGCTAGTGGGAAGTATCGGGATGTCTATCATGTCGAGGGCGTTTCTGGTCGCTCAGGCATTCTGATCCATGCCGGTAATTTTGCTGGGGATCGTGAGTTAGGCTACCGGTCCCATTCCTGGGGCTGCATTCTGCCGGCTTTACGTGTCGGGTATCTCAAATCTGGTGAAGATCAATTTCAGCGTGCCGGGTTGGCCAGTAGGGCGGGCCTAGGCCGATTACATGACGCTGTTGAGCGTGGGGATTTTGAATTGGAGGTGATCGGGTGATTTCAGAAATAGTTGGTATCGTTGGGTCAGCTGCCAGCGGCGGTTTGCTGGGATTGGCGGGTACTGGTATCCAGGCGTTGCTGAAATATTTCGAGGTTCGAGAGGAGCGAAAGACTCAGATTGCATTGCGTGAGCTGGATATCCGTGAGATCGAGGTCGAGCGGCAGCTGGCCATGCAGCAAGCTGAAATCGACATCGAGAAGATCCGGGAGCAGTCAGCAGGTGATCTGGCTATCATGGAGGAGCGTGTCGCCGGTGAGGTCATGACTGCCAGCTATGAAGCTGACAGGGCGACATATAGCCTGGAATCTGTGCAGCGCTTGACGGGGTTCTGGAAAAATCTAGCCGGCTTCTTCCTGGCTGGTGTCGATGTTGTGCGTGGTTTGATGCGGCCTTTGATAACGCTTTACTCGCTAGGATTGTTAACCGCGATTGCCTGGCTGCTGTATCAAGCAGCAGATGGTGTAATTCCCGAAATGCCAGCACTGTGGTTGGAAATTGTGCGGGCTGTAATACTGCTATCTACTACATCAGTGACCTGGTGGTTTGGGTCGCGGCAATTGCGTCGAAATATATGATTTGTTAAAAGCTTATTCTTTTATTTCTTCTACGCCTGTGAAAGCTATGGTTACGCTGTCAATTTCATGTTTCCTAAATAACACTAGGAAATGGTTTATTAAAGAGTCATATTTTTTTTCGGATTGAATAATCCATTCAAGATTGATATGTTTTTTTTGCCAAGCTGGCACATACAAATCATGCTCTTTTAGTAACTCCATTGCTTCATCTTCGGAATCGGTTAAGGGGCCTCTTACGGTTTCAGGTTTTCCGTGTGCTAACTTGTCGCGAATGGTGAATACTTCTTGTACAAACTGTAAGGGTTGGGCTCCCCAGTCAGGTTTTTTGTTGTTTATTTTGTGTAAGATTGTGATCTTTTTTTTCCAATGCAGCCGCTCAAGTTGATCCCAGATACTTAGATGTCCAGCTCCTAGGTGATTCACATAGGATTCAATGGAGAATGCTAAGAACACAATAATAGTAATAAAGAGGTGTTGTTCTGGCTTGGTGTCAGGGTCTTTTAATCTCCGGTAAAGAGCGTTTAAGGTTGAAACGCTTAAGCTATGCGCTGTAATTGCTTTGTATGGTTGGTATTTTGTCATGTCTGTTTCAGCTCAGTTTATCTGCCAGTTCACTAATCTTAGGCGCATAATAAACGTCCTGCAGGGTCCTCAGGTCCCTATGTCCTGATATTTTTGCAAGCTCCATCAAGCTGAAAATCTTGGAAAGCCTGGATAGTGCCTCTCTTCTCAGGTCGTGAAAGTGCAGATCTTCGATGACTGCTCGTTTTTTCATCTTCCTGAATAAAGCGTCTAGCTGACTGGTCTTGATCCCGAAAACAGTCTCTTTACCTGGCGCTAAATTTAGCAATCGTTGCGCTTCACTGGACAGTGGAATATCCCTGGCATCACCATTCTTTGTTTTTGGGATGTGGACGTGCCTGTCATGAACATTTTTCCATTCTAAGGCACAGATCTCCCCGGCCCTCATGGCGGTTTCAATTCCCCACAGCATTACCAGGCCGACCGTTGCGGTCATGGTTTCCGGTTTTGTGTCGTTAAAGCCCGAAGCAAAGAGCATCCTTTCCAGTTCGTCGTCAGTGATCCTTCTATTTCTGGGTTTTGCTTCTGGGGGTCGTTTAACTTCTGAAAAAGGATTGATACTTAGCCAGTGCCATTCTTTTACTGCAATGTTGCAGGCGTGTGACAAGAGTATCCAATCCCTTCTCACAGCTGAGGTAGACACCTCTAATAAACGTCTCTCCTTCCATTCAGAGACGTGAGGGGCGGCGAACTCAGATAATCTGACTTCTGCTATCGGGTCGCGCCTTAGTGCTTCTATACGATTTTTCTCCCGGTCATGCGATTTCTTGCGGGTGGATATAGTCTCCTTGTATCGCAAGAGAAGGTCTGATAGGGTTTTTTTCCCTGATAGAACTCCTGATTCTAATTCCTGTTCTGTTTGCTTTGCCCAGGCTTCAGCCTGAGCTTTAGTGTGGAAGGTTTTAGTTCTTCGGACACGGTTGACGCAAACCCCGGCGCGCCATTTCTTGCCGAGTTTCTGAAAGGTGGCCATTGTGTGTAATCCCTGGTGTAAAATATTGACCTCTAGATTGTGTAAACAACCGGGTCAACGTGTAATAACCGGGGGTAAGGGTAACGATCAGAGCCCGCTAACGCAATGATTTTGCGTAATAAAGCGGGCTTATGTGTAGAGTGTGGGGAGGGTGTGTGGTACTCCCTAGGGGATTCGAACCCCTGTTACCGGCGTGAGAGGCCAGCGTCCTAACCACTAGACGAAGGGAGCAGTTTCTCACGAAAGG
>JBFNJI010000008.1:0-23433 GCA_040793985.1 Candidatus Thiodiazotropha sp.
TAATTGGTTAAACAGAAATATTACCCAAGCATTCCTTATTTGAAAATAGTGAAATTTATTATAAGCTTGATAAGTTTAATATGTACACAGGCTTCTACATCTATTGACATTGCATTGATAACCATATTTACCACTTAGCTATTAATAGTATCTTGGAGTGAATATTTAAGTTCACAATCAAGAATGGTCATTAAAAAATAACACCAATTAAAACAGCGAGATATGATAGGATAAAAGTATGAAATTAACAAATAATAAGATGTTGTTTTAGCTTATAATAGTTAAAATCCTTACGCAAGGTAAATAATACCCAAAAATAAATCAAAATAAGCGGTTTATACAGGTATCCTAAACACTGGCTGAGTTTACAAGATATAAACTTTAATACTGTATTTATGTAAACAGAGTTCGATACTTAACTGCAGGTGTTTCTTCAAGAGATACTACATAGTATTAATAAATAAATTCAGATCAATTAAATACTTCTAGCGATTTAAACGGTATTTACATTGAATTGAGTAGCGTGGCTGATCTTAAAAATTAGTAGCTGCTGATAGCTTACAAAATTATATTACTCTACAAATCACTCTCACAGTGATCAATAACAATTTTCAGTGCGCTTTCAGAGAAATCTAATAGTGTTTGTCGTGCTTTCTCTGCATCGTCAATAAGGTCAGTACTGATAATATATATGCTAATAGCCGGGTTCCCCATTATTGTTTCGTATAGGTTACGTAATTTTGCTATATAGACATTCGACTGAGTGCTATTGCCGATATGATACCAGCTCCAAATTACTCTTTTCTTAGCGGTATCGAATTGTTTGTTTTTAAGCCGTAAATTTTGGCTTAGTATTGTTTCAATGGCGTTGATGTTGAGCCCAGAGTTTAACGTGATGTTTCGTGTCGAGCTATCAATTCGCTCCCATTCATAGGGGTTGTAGTAACGATGGTTTATGCTGATTGCTTCTAGATCTTCGTTCTGATAGCTAAAATGAGAAACATATAGGTCGATGTTTTTTGAATCAGAATTGGAGTACTGTCCCGTGCAAACTGTATGCCCGTCTGTCCATACAGGTAGTTTTTCATGCAAGCCACTCTCAGTCAGGCGGAAGTCGTTGAGTGTTTCCAGATGAAGTTTTTGTGATTTAGTCAGACTGCCGGATGGAGTATCGTATTTGTAGTTTAACATTGGCCCGGATACAACGGCCAATAAAACTAATAAAAATAGAGATGCGTTGGTATATACGTTTCCTTTGGAAATTTCGTTACTAGTCAGGCGAGAGCCTGTTTCGGCATTATCACTACGTGCATCAATTCGAGAAACGATTTGGAAGAAAATAATCATCATTATCGCAAATAAAACCCAACCAAGAGATACATGATCTTCCCTGACAAAATAGTGTTGCATATCTGTCAGATGCCCAGAGACAATTACAATAAACACCCGTAGTTGGTTTGTTACAAATGCAAAAAAGGAAATTAAAATCGCATAAAAAATCATCCGCTTGACTGAGAGAGAATAAATATACGCATAGATGGCCAGAATGATTAGCGAAGCCGCTTGGTAGCGCATTCCGGAGCAGAGAGTGGCGATTTTAAATGTACCCTCTGGAATAGAGATATACATGCCTTCAGAATAGGAAGGGATATTGGTTACCTGTAACAACAATAATGTTGTAACTGTGGTCGCATCTTGGAAATAGGGCACAAAAATATCCCAAATGGGCAGACCCAAAATCAATAAGCCGAGAGGTATGTAGAATAATCTCGCGTACCTATGCCCATATATGGCAATAAGAAATGAGATAAATACCAGTATTAGGAAAAGTTGCTGCAATATTTCTATATATACAATTGAAGAAATAAACCACCCAATAGATGAAAGAAATAGTAGAAGTAATCCAATTGTATTGAAATTTATTGTGATGTGTTTTTTATTTGAATAAAAAGTTTTAGAGATCAGCGCCAATGTAATTATTAATATCGCACTGCCATGCGCATAGGGCGAAGGATCATTCCATAAGGTGTATAAAAGTCCACTTGCTGTGGACAAATAAACCAAAATAATTAAAGCGAAACCAAGAATGGTTATTAAATATTTATTTGATATTAAAGTATTCATTAATTATGTATGAGCGTGATTTAAATAGCTTCAATGAAGTTAATTTATCTCATTAAGATTTCGAATCAGGTGATTGTATTTTCAGTAGTGAGATGCCAGTAATCTGAAATAAAATCTGTGGATTGTATTATTAGTCTTACTGGCTGCTCGTGATAGCATTAATAGCGTAGTAATATGCTTATTGATTAACCTCAACAGTTGAGTGGCGTATCAAATCAGATTGTCCTCCCTATCGAAGTACAAGTGTTAGTAATAGAAATTATATAACATATATCCAACATAATACTATTGTAAATAAATTCGACAGTGAACGCTAAATATCCTTGTTTGTGAAGCATGGTGGGTAAAATATAAGTGCAGGGATCGAGGTGATTATATTGCATAAATAGTACAACTATTTTGCAGGGTTAATAGTTTGAGTTGATCGCGTAATAAACGACAAGCAAGTGATAATTAAAATCATAAAAGACAATTATAATCAAGTTAATTTAAACCTGGTCAATATATCTATTTATAATACAATAACTCGATTTCAGGAGTGTCGATATTGGAAATAGTGCAATCCCGCTATTTAAAATCGAAAATATGTCTTCCTATTTTAACAAAAAGCGGTCATAACTCGACTGGAAAGTGGATACAATATTAACTGCCCAGCTGTTCATCGCTGGTTAAACGAGAAACTTGCCTGTAGTGGATTTGTATAATTTACCTTAGTATGGAGTTGGTATAATCTATTGCGGTTTGCAATCAAGGCACCTGAAAAATGAGCTTAATTCAAGGCATGCCAAAATTGTATGTGCAAACCGCACTGAATCACACCATGCGGAATTTTGGCAAATGGGCGCAGGGGGGAATCCTATGAATAAGTAGATAGAGGCCGATCGAATCGACCGTGACTCTTTAAAGAAAAGTAAGGCAATTAATAATTGGCTTATTGACTTTAATTTAATTAATGGGAATTGAATCTGATGCCGGGACTATTTGGGGTTATTTATAAAAAAAGTAAAATCGATAAGGATGTGGATTTCGCCAAAATCGAAAAACTATTAATGCACCAAAGTTGGTACGGCTCATTTAGCTATAAATATAAGCACATCTGTATAGGTGCTGTCTCCACATCCCCATATTTTAAGAGTGAAAATAATTATTATGAGGATGATTCTCTTATTGTGTTGATTGAGGGTAATGGAATAACGCTAAGTAACGGGCATATATTTAATAAATCGATGCCAATTGCCAAAGAGATAGCGATATTATACAAAAATAATAAACAGGAATTTATAAGAGAGATTACCGGATCATATAATCTTTTTATTTTTGACAAGGAAGACGAGAGTTTCGGTATCTGGAATGATCAGTTCGGTTTCTCATATCTTTATTATTACCATACAGAAGATGTTTTGATATTTGGTCCTGAGATTAAAGTTTTTCTCGCATACTCAAAATTCGATAAGCAATTAGATGAATGTGCTATAGCCTCTTACTTTATATCTAATGTGATTATCGGTAATAGAACTTTTTTCAAGAACGCAAAATTACTCCCCTCTGCGAGCAAATTATCACTGGAAGGTGGTAATTTAAGAACCGACTCTTACTGGAAACCGAGTTGTGACAGTGATTCAGGTAAAGACCCTGAAGAATTTATTCGTTCAGGAGCTGAGCTTTATAAAAAGTCGTTACTAAAAAAGATACCGCAGGATAAAAACAAAAGAATAGTAATGCCTTTATCAGGTGGGCTTGACTCTAGATTGATACTTAAGTTGTTGTCAGAGGAGCGGACTAATCTAACTATATATACACATGGCAACTCTCGCTGTCTTGATTACAAAATCGCTAAACGGGTTGCTGGAAAATTGGACTTGGCAGAAAAACACCAACTGGTTGATATCGACCCATCGTGGATGGGCTCTGCCAATGCTTTAAAGACTGTGTGGTTAAATGAATGCAATGTTGATTATAGATCTACCTACCTGAATGAAATCGCTATGCAGCTTTCACCGGGAACAGATACCTTGATAAATGGCATTATTGGGGCACACATGTCAATGGGTTCTGATAAGGTTTTTTCAGAGAATGAGATAGGCAAGATAGATGATCAGGACACAATTCGTCGCAGAATGAAAGCGGTAATGGACATGCCAGAGAATTCCGATCGTTTAAAGGAAATGCTTCAAGATGAAATTGCTGAAGATTTCCTACATTCTGCCGAGATAAACTTACTCAATGAATTTAGCGCATATCAGAACAATGAACTGTTCTGTGATCAAAAGGATATGTTTTTACAATTCAATCTTGGCAGGCGGATGATGGGTAACGTCAACTTAAATAAATTCTATTTTCATGACGTGCTTCCTTTTGTAGATTCAGAATTGTTTAATCTCTATTGTGAAATACCTCCTCAACTAAAAATAAATCATCATTTGTACCAAGAAATGTTCAAGCAACTTTATCCTGATATGGCTGGAATTGCCTGGGCAAGTACTGGTGTCAATTTATTTTCAGAGCGTGGAAAAAAAATCAAGAGAAAATTCAATCAATTGATAGATAAAGGTAACTACTATGCAAAGAGGTTGACATTTGGATTGTATGATCCTATTGACAGTAAGACCTACTTGTACAGGGAAAAATGGTTACGAACTAACCAGGTATTCAGGAAAATGATCAACAGTAATTTTAAATTTGCACAGGATAACGAGATCCCATTTCTCGCGGCGGATAAACTCGATCATTTAATGGCAATGCATGATGCTGGTAGAGATTATATCTTTAATAGAATTGTAAGAGTCTTTTCTTTTATTGTGTGGTACAGGCTTTTTATTTTAGAAGATTATGACGCGTTGTTGGATTGAGAGTATCTCTTATGATCAGCTATAGAAATGACCTACTTGAGAAGTCGAAAAAGCAAACAAATTATGCATTCACACATCAAGCTTCAGTAGATTTAAGTCTGGTTACTGCCCCCTATGTATGGGATCTGAACCTGAATGACATAGCAGACAATAATTTTCAGGATATGATCAGAAGTTATGGCGAGCCTGATGGAAATACGCAATTTATTGATACACTGGCAAAGCATGAGGGAGTCAATAGAGACTGTATAATGCTGACACCTGGCGCAGATGTTGCGATTGAAATAGTATTCAAGCAATTTCTAGGCTGCGGTAGCAATGGAGGTATAGTAATACCGACTTTTCCCCGGTTTGAAATCGTTATGTCCTCACTGGATAAGGTAGCGATACACTACTTTAACAGTCTGACTGAATTGGATAAGAATTATAATTTAGTAGCACTGTCCTCTCCCAACAATCCGACAACTGGAGAGATGGATGGCAGGTTACTAGAAGAAACAATAAAGAAGTTTGATGAAACGGTATTTTGTATTGATGCAGTATTGGGGATCTATGGAAATCTCGATTTCAATTCTCTTGTCGATAGTTATAACAATGTCATAGTTTTAAAGTCCTTTTCAAAACTCGGACTTGCAGGGCTAAGGTTAGGATACGTCGTCAGTACTCCTGAGATAATAAACTATTTAAAGACCGGTATGTCACCGTTTTCCGTTCCTAATATCGTTCAGATGATAGGCTTAAGCGTGCTACAGCAATATGATAGAGTTTCGATAATTCATGATCTGATCAGTGAATCATGGCGACAGATTGATAGTGCCTTTGGTAACAAGGCAATTAGAAAATCGAATGTTCCTTTCTACTTGCTCAATTTGAATGTTCCTTCCGCAACGGCCGTAAGCTTATTAAAAAAAGCAGATATTTCAGTAGTTGACGGCTCATATTTTCGGGGATTGGAAAATAACCATATCAGGATTGCGCTCGGATCCAAATCTGATAATGAATGCTTGATAAAAGCTGTCATGGATAACAATCTAATATAGCAAATCACTATATATCAAGTGAAACGCTCAACAAATCGATAAGACACATTTCATATGCTGAACACTAATTCAAAAGACTGCAATAGCTAATAAGAAAACAGTATGAAGAAGATATTATTAATTGCATATACTTTTCCGCCTATTCCCTATGGGGGTAGTTTTCGGGCGCTGAGAATCAGTCAGGGATTAGTGGAAAAAGGTGTTGAATGCCATGTGTTAACGATAAAGGAGTACCCTGATATCCCAAATGACTATGGTTTGCTTGGCAAGGTGCCATCTGATGTCAGGATTCATAGGACAAAGATAGTGGATCCATGGAGAAGATACCAAGGTATAAAGAATAAATACAAGGATAAAACAGGATTTGGAATTGTTAACAAAATTGTATCCCTATGGCTCAGGACAATCACATTTCCTGATCATATGTTGCTCTGGTTGCCATTTGCTTACATAAAAGCATACAAAATAATCAAGCAACATAACATTGAAAATGTAATTGTGACATCTCCACCGCATTCATCACTCTTTATCGGGTGGCTTTTAAAGAAGACCCTGAAAATAAAGTGGATAGCAGATCTAAGAGATCCAATCTACGGAAATGTAGCTCAGGTACATTTGATAAATCCGAAGAGTAAACTTGATAAACTGGAAGCTGGCTTATTAAAAAGATTTGATAATTTTGTTACAGAAACTGCAGATGTGACGATAGCAAACACAAAACATCACTCCGAAGTGTTGAAAGAATCTCATCCAACTAAGGAAATAACCTTCATAAGGAATAGTTATGATCCCGATGATTACAGAGATTCAGCCATTGAGAAGCAAGACGACTTTATTATTTCGCATGTAGGCAGCATTTACGGTAAAAGAAGCCCCGATATACTTTTTTCCTCACTGAGGCGACTAATAGATGGTGCTGCGCCGAAGCAATTGAAAATTAAAGTAATATTTGTAGGCCTGACAAGTACCACGCTGAAAGACAGTATTGATGAATATGGACTTGAAAGTTATGTGGAGATACGCGAAATGGTACCTCACCGTGAAGCTATCAACACAATGTGCAATTCAAACCTTTTACTGCTCATTAAGGCAACAGGACCTTGGAGTACAGGTCAAATACCAGGTAAATTTTTTGAGTATGTTGGTACTGGCAAGCGAATTCTCTGCCTAGGACCGGAAGATAGTGAAGTAGCTGCATTAATAGGGGATAACAAACTCGGGTATGTTGTCAGTGAGGATACAGAAAAGCTCGACAAGATAGTATTGGGTGAATATGAAGAGTTTGTTGGAAATAATGATAACGTTGCGATAGATGACACGACAAAAAAACAGTTCTCCAAAACAGAGATGAACGAAAAAATATATAGATTGATCTGGCCAAACTAGAATGTCGTCTGAATTAAAAAAAGACCTAAAAGATCTTGGAAAACACTCCCTTATTTATGGGGTGGGGAATTTAATGCAAAAAATTGGCGCAATACTTATGCTGCCAATTTATACACAATTTCTTACCACTCATGAGTACGGCCTTAAGGAATTGGTGGGTATTTCAACGGATGTGATAGCAATTCTACTTGCGTCCGCCCTATCGGGGTCATTCTATAGGTTCTATTTTGCTTATGATGATGAAGATGAAAAGAAAGAAGTGGTTAGTACAATCCTACTGGCGGTTGGAGGCATCGGCTTAATAGCAGTAGCTTTGCTGGCTTTTACAACAAAAAAGATGGCCGGTGTAATTCTCGATGATCCAAGCCTCTACCACTATTTTCTCATATCTTTTGCGAGTCTTTGGTTTCAAACACTTAACGGCATAGGATACAGTTTTTTAAAAGCCAATAAAAAATCCTACAAATTTGTTTTTTTATCATTGATAAAGATGGTTCTTGTTATTGGATTGAATATCTACTTTGTCGCATTTTTGAAGATAGGGGTAGTGGGTGTACTAATTAGTACACTTATTGCAGCGATAATAATAACAATTATTTTAATTGTTCCACTATTTATAGATGTCGGGCTTGGCTTTTCACTAAAGAAGCTGAGAGAAATACTAAAGTTTGGGTTGCCAATCATACCTGCACAGTTTGGAGCATTTATAGTCCATCTCTCTGACAGATTTTTCATAAAGGAATATGCATCGATCGCGGAGGCTGGAATTTATTCGTTGGGTTACCGATTTGGCGCATTGCCTGCAAATTTCATTTCTGATCCGTTTAATCAAATATTCCAACCCAAACGTATGGAGATCTATAAGAAAAAAGACGCTAGCTATTTATTTGGAAAAATCTTTACATACTACCTTGTAATAATGGCCTTTGCGGCACTCATTGTCGCTATTTTAACGAAAGAAGTGTTGATGATAATGGCCAATCAGGAGTTCTGGGCTGCTTATGAAATAGTGCCTATCATTGTTTTGGCAACTACCATATTTTCGTTTCATTACCATCTGGATGTAGGAATAATCATGGCTAAGAAGACTAAATACTTAGCCTATGTAAATTTATCTAATGCTGCACTCGTAATAGTTTTAAACTTTCTGTTGATACCTCCCTATGGTGTTTATGGGGCAGCATGGGCAACATTGATAGCGTTTATCTATAAAGGAGTTTTAACATATTATTTCAGCAGTAGATATTTTAAAGTAAGCTTTGAGATAACCAGATTGTTAAAATTAACTATAATAGTGGTGTTGATATACGCGGGCGCAGATTTAATACAAATAGAGTCACCTTATACTTCATTTATAGTCAGAACTTTATATATTTTTGCAGTCTATCCACTATTAATGCATCTGTTTGGGTTCTTTTCCCAAGCCGAAAGAAAAATGATTGTTGAAACTATAAAGAACAGAAAATTAACAGGTTTTAGTTAAGCCGGGAAATATTAATGTTAAGTTCGATAAAACCGGGTTTGTTAAAAACGTTATTTAAAGTGGGTTATTTTGATATTGTAAAGATGTTTCAAAAGGAACGAGTTGCAATATTGATGTATCATCGATTCAGTGAAGAAAATGAGCAGTTTAAGATTTCAAGAAAGGAGTTTGATGTACAGCTGAAATATTTGAAAGGTAAATACAATTTTATAAAACTCAAGGATTATGTGGACTGTTTGTACAACCGTGGTAACAGGTTGCCACCCAATCCCCTAATTATAACTATAGATGATGGATATAAAGACAACTATTTATATGCGTATCCTGTTTTAAAAAAATACAATGTACCGGCTACTATATTTTTAACCACAGATTTCATATCTGAAAAGAAGTGGCTCTGGGCAGACATGTTAAATTATATTTTAACAAACGCTACAGATGAAAAATTCAATATTATGCTTGATGGTGTACAAACGGATTTTGACATATCCAGTAAATCCCTGCTACATAAAAGCCAGTTAAACCTATTCAACCACTTGGCAAGTATTGACAATCATCAAAAGAACGAGCTGATCGATGCGTTAGCTGACAGGCTGAAAGTGGAAGTTCCTGGTCAAGTGACATCAAAATACGATTCTTTGACCTGGCCGCAAATAGTCGAAATGAGCCAGAATGGTATAGATTTTGGTTCACATACTTGTTCTCATCCAATCTGTTCTCGGCTACAGGAAGAGGAATTGCTGAGAGAGTTGAGTATTTCCAAGGAAGTAATCGAAAAACAACTGGGAGATGATGTCAGTCTATTTTGCTATCCAAATGGTCAACCAAACGATATAAACAAACTGGTTGTAGATAGTGTTCAACGCACAGGTTATAGAGCAGCCGTTACAACAACCTATGGATTTAATGACTGTACTGATAATGATGCTTTTAGCTTGAAGCGAGTTTCATATAATGGAGACGAATTGTGTACCTTAGCAAGAATGTTGACTCGCCCATGATTCAAATAACTGGTTGATCAAAACTATGCCCTCACCAGATCAATTACGCATACTTATTCTAGTTGTACCCATCATACTGTTCCTCATTGGAATTGGAAGACCGGTATATGCGGTAATTGGTTATATGGTTTTAGTCTATTGCAAGGTTGGCTTTTACTATCCTATTACAGCAGACATACGTGCCGAGCTAGTGTTTGGGATGATAGTGCTGGCTATGGTTCTCGCTACAGGAAATCTTAAAAAGTACTTTAGCAACGATGAATCATCAATTGGTAAATTAATACTCTTTCTAACACTAAGTATCGCACTATCTTTCATGATTGCATGGGAACATCAGTATTCTTGGGATAATGCTGTCTATCATTACATTAAAACAATGCTTTTGTTTGTAATGATAGTTGGAGCGATTGGGAATGAGAAAGACCTGAAAGTATTTGTTTTTGGATACCTGGCAATGTATCTCTATCTGGCTTACGAGCCAATGTATGGGTTTGTACAAGGAATCGGTGGTAGTGTTCATACATACGGTACGAACTATATAGCAGAGTCAGGGATACTGGCAGGGCATGTTGCGTTAGCCAATAACATGAATCAAATGCTCCCGCTTGCATGGTATATTTTCTGGGGTAGCGATAACAAGTATCTTAAATTTATCGCGGGCTTCGCTTTCACGGTATTCATGCTTGCACTTGTAGGTAGCGGGTCGAGAGGCGGGGTCGTGGGTATGGCAGTATGGGGACTGCTTGTGGTCTGGTTTTCAAAGCAGCGCCTCAAGGCATTTCTAGCGATGTCTGTCGTCGCTGTGGTGCTCGTAATGACTCAAAGCTCTTCAATAGTAAGCACAGCGAGTCGTATAGACAGCTCTTCAGCTCATGGTAGATTGACAGGCTTAACGCATGGTATTGGTATGATTCAACGCGGTAATCTGCTTGGAGTAGGACCGGGTTGTTATCTGTTTGCTAGAAGAGAATATTTTTCATATACAATGGAGTCACATAACATATACGGCCAAATCATGGGAGATTTAGGTATCCCTGGCGTTATAGTTACATTTTTACTGATGAGAAGAATATTTCAGGCGATAAACAAAACCAAAAATAAATTAATTAATGACACAAAGCACAAATTCATATACTACTTAATGCTAGGTATCATGGTTTCGCTGATAACGAGACTAGTTATTTCAATGGCTTCACATGGGCTTTACTTCTTTTATTGGTACGTAATGGCTGCGCTCGTTATGGTTTCATACAGATTGGTCATGAGTGGCGAGCTTGAGAAAGATACAGAAAAGAAGAAAACACAAATAAAAAATAAATTTGCAGTCCCGCAATGAAAAGTATTGAAAACAGGTTCAGGTCATATAAAAAGTGAGTAAGAGGCTTGTTTATCCAATCTAACTATCTATGTAATTCAATTGTATACACTCAATTTATATAATTACCAAGCCTCTAGATATTAAGACTCAAAAAATGATTCAACGCTGCTTACAAGTGTTTTTTCATCGCTTGACCAATTGTACTTTTTAACAACACTTGTATATCCATTTTCACCTAGTTTATTTTTCGATGTGTCATTAAATGACTGCATAATTACCTCAGCAAGGGATATTGCATCATCAGCTTTGAAAGTATAGCCGCAGTTTTCTTGGTTAATTATTCGATACATTGGATCAACATCTGAGCAGATAACCGATTTTGACATTGCCATAAAGTCAAAGAGTTTATTTGCTATTGTGTTATTAATATGTTGTGTGTTGGAAAAAGGTAAAATACCCACGTCACAATTGTTTATATAGCCAGGCAAAAGATCATTATCAATCCACCCTAAAAAATATACTGTGTCGTCAAGGTCAAGATCTGAAACCTGCTTTTTTAAATCGTGTTCAGCTTTTCCTGATCCAATAATGTAGAGTTTGACACTTGTGTTTTTAGTCTTTACCTGCGACATGGCATTTATTGCTATCTCTAAGCCACGCCCTCCTATTAAAATACCTGTATAAAGAATAACGTATTCTGAAGTGTTGAAATAACTCTCTTTTTCATCGGGAAGAGAATTATCAAATTTTTTTAGATCCGGGGTATTGTGAACAATCGAGACAGATTCAGATCTGGCTCCCAGGTTTTTAAGTCTGTTCTTTGCTTCCTCACAAACAACAAATATATGGCTTGCAAATTTCAGAACTACTTTTTCGTAGAGATCAGAGAATGCAATATTTCTTGTTATCAGGTGCGACAACTTAAAGGGTTCGAAAAAGCGCCTTTGACGTACGGTCAGGGGATAGGGTTCGGCCATATCGACTATGACAGGAATTTTTCTAAGCCAGCCGATAAATACGGCAGCCCCACTGAGTGGAAGGTCCCGGACTATTATTACATCAGAACCAGTGTCTCTGCTAACCTTGAAAATGTTACGGATCCATATGGGATTAAAAAATAAAGTGATATTAAAGATCCCGTTTAAGACTTTATTGTTGCTTGATGGAAGTCGATAAATATCACACTTTTGTTGTTGAGAGAATCGGGGCTCTCTTTTTTTATTCCTCGCAACTAGGGTTACCGTATGCCCGTGATCATATAATGAATTAATAATCTTTTCGACACGGACATCCCAAGGATATTCGCAGTCATAGACAAAACAGATATTCATATACAAAGCTCTTGAAAAAGATTACTAAGCACTTCTGATGTGATTGGTTGGCCATGATAATTCAAAGATGGTCAATGAGAGATCAACATCACAATGAGTATCATATCATACTGAAAAATAAAACCTTAATTGAAACAATGCTCAGCTAATAAGATACGTATTCGATTCACGATCGGCATTGAATTCGAATTGTCATTTGGCCTCATCGGACATAAACAGGGGTATGTCTAGACGGATGTTCTCTCGAGCAGTTACAGAGTGCTCATTTGTTTTACAGTGAGACAAGAGAAAAGCGAAATAATAGAAAAGCTGGATAACTCTAAATATTAGAATGGTAGTTTTGGTGTTTCGCACTCGACTGGCTGTCATTCTATACAGATATGACTACAGCGTATGGAGGCAGCCAAAATACCTTAAATAATAAATCGGAGAGGATTTGCACAGACTTGCAGAATAGTGATTAGGTTAATAGCGTGGCAGGTTAATGGCAAATATGAGGGGTAACCCTGCAGATAATCGCCGGTATAAACCTGTATGCACTTCGTTTAGCCAATCACGAAGTGATACCAGGTGTGGTGAAAAAAATCCAGGTAAAATAATAAGATTCTTAGAGAATCTATAAGCATTAAAGCCTTGTATAAATCGATATTTAGATACGCTTGAGCAAGAGATATAATCGAAGCTCAAGGTCTAATTGCTGACAAATGAAGGGAGAACGCAAAGAAATGCAGTGATCTATTGAGAAAATAATAAGGCCGGAGAAGTTAATAGAAAAAAGCCACATTGATAACAATCAATGTGGCTTTTATTCATACAAATACTAGATATTTAGATTTAGTATACCTGTGGAGGAGAGGGAGGGGGGAAAGGCAAGCCATCCCAAACTTCCAGTTTATCTAAGTCCATACCCATTGGATTGACTGGTGTGCTCGCTGACCAGTTCGTGAAGAGTTCATTACTGTAAAAACCAGTGCCGAAATTCGAGCATGTAACGGTATGAGAATGACCAGGTCCATTCATGTCCCAATCATCAACCCAAAAGGTCATGGTGACGTTATTGGTCGAGTTGTCAGTTCTGTTGAGTACTACTTTAAATGACATACTGTGCCAATTCCCATCCTTTATATTAACGCCAGTACGAAAATAGGTGTTTCTGAATGTACCGGGATCATACAAATTCCATCGTGGATCAGTACTGTCTCCATCCAGTCTTAATTTGATCAGTGCTCCAGCTTCATCACCGACACGGCCGTTGCCGTTGACACGTATAAATTTCAAACCACCGCCATTATCTGCGGCATCATTTGAGGCAGACCAGTCACCTGTCAGTCTGAAGTAGAATCTGACTATCATGGTGTTGGATGTGACGGTATCTTGGAACTCGGATCTATCCTGATCGCCTGTTGGGTAGTTGAAATTCTGTCCAAATTGCAGGTAGTTATTTTGGTAAATGGCATTTTGGGATAGGCACGGATCAGCCCCTGGCCTGAATTGAAGGTGAAGATAGTTCGATCCTTCATAAGCCCGTCTGCCTTCGCAATTTGAAATTACATCGGTACCTGCATCATGACGGTTCCAATATTCAAGATAGCTAGTTCCGAACGGATAATTAACTGTTGGAGCGCTTGAACCAGACTGACCTGTCAAATTCTCAAATCCATGTTCAAGTACTAAGGTTCCAGCGTGCGATGCAGAGGATAATGCCAACAATCCTGCTAATGCACCACAAAACAGGTTTAATAATGTTTTAGAACTCATTTCAGTGCCTTCCAATATTATTGCCTACGAAATCTAACCCAAAAAGTAATATAAATTGTATGTAGCGTTTTAGTACTGCTTCACGAAATCATCAGGCCAGACAAAACTGGTTCCGATAATCAGAAATTTCCTACTGCCCAGTTTAGTTGCGGTCTGTATTGATTGAAATAAACACATTGGGGTACCAACAGTGATCCGGGAATTAGGGTTGTATCAGCAGAAATGTCAAAAAACTCCCTAACTAACTGAATAGTCGTGTAAAATAATACTCGGATAGTGCTGTTGTCTCCAAAAGCCATTATAGCTGAAATGCCTTTCAAAATATGTGTAATCCACAAAAATGGGTAGTCGCTCAATACAATTGCCTATTAAAAATAGTGACTATTTACGCATATTCTTGACCTCTGAGTGGGTAAAAAAATGCCGGAAAAAGTCTGCTTTTTGACACTGTTCGCGACTCGAAAAATAGCCTATTTTTGTGGGTCAAGATTTGACGCTCTCTGCCGAAAAAATGATGTTGAGCTGTAAATCCTGGTGTAGTCACTGGAGGGAGCGGGGATGGAGATACTGGCGATAAGCCAAGGTATTGTTGAGCAAAGTGAAATCTTGACTTAAATCATCAAGTATTATTATTGCATATTTGTTAAAATAGACCGGCTTCCATTGAAGGAAATAGCGGCTAGTTTTAATCCGTTGAAGGACAAAACTTCGAAATTAACATGTCGAGCGCATGAATAGCTTCAACAGTCTCTATACTAGCAGAAATAGATGAAAAGAATAAAAAATAGTGAGAAACCGAGCAAATTTCTCAATGTCGCCTGGCACCTTCTCGTCAGTGGAGAGCACTGTGACAGGATCCTAGTGGATCACCGTTGCGGTGAAGACCTCATTCTCAAATTGGCTGCCTGGTACGACCAAGTAGATGTAGTTCTCAATGACTTTAAGCAAATACAAGTCTTAAATAGATCAGTAGACGAAGGTAATATATATATTCTAGTTATCGACCACAATAAAAAATTGCCATTTAACGATGATCTATTTGATGTTGTTATCCTAAGCAATGAACTTCTAGATAAAAACTATAATTTAATTTGTGAAAGCCACAGAATTCTTAAAGAGTCCGGGACACTCTATTTCCATACCGATAATAGATTCAGCGCAAGGAATTTTATACAAATATTAAGACCACCATTTGATTTGGGTGATATCAAATCCGGCTCGAATCTAATTAAATATAAAAGAATGTTGGCGAAGGTGGGATTTCGGAAAATCAACTCATTTTCCTTTTACCCAAATCATGAAACCCCTATTAATATAGATATAACTGAGGAATCAAAAAAATCGGCGATAAAAAGACATGATCAAAGTGTCTCTGACATATTTAAAAGAATCATTCAAGGCACAAGTCTCTATAGGAGGCATTTAGCAGACACTTACGGGATCTGTAGCGTCAAGAATTCTGGAAAAAACCATATAGATTTGATAATAGAGCAGATTAATAAGCAGGATGGAACTTCTGCCTATAAGCTATATAACGGCGAAATTATTATAACTGTTAAGGGTTCGTTACTGTTTAAACTATCTTGTGATAATAATAAGCAAGAGGGGATTGTTAAGGTTGCACTGAATCAACAGGTCAACGATCAGTTACAACAAAATTATAAACAGATAGAGGCAATTGCCTCTGATTGTAATATCCCTGATCTCTTTAAGCAAAGTGTCCCCCGACTATTGGGGCAGGGAGAATGTAAGGGCTACAATTATTATTTCGAAGAGTTAAAATCAGGGGTGCCTGCTGTTAATTTTCGTAGCTCTGCTGACATATTGGAGAGAATACTTATAAATGTCACTGATTTAATCACTATCCTGCATGCGAACACATGCCGGCAATTACCTCAGGCTAGAAGTTCTGCGTTGCATCAGTTACATGAAAAAATAGAAACTATGGATGCATTAACTGAGCAAAAATATACATTGGAGTTTCGATATCTCTCGCAATTACTCACAGAAAGTATCTATCTTTCAGATATACCCATGGTTTTTCAAAAAGGTGACTGTAGTATCCATAATGTGCTTGTCAATGACGATTACTCGGTGTCAGCCTTGATAGATTGGGATCAGTCAGAAGTTACAGGATTCCCTTTGGTTGATGTTATTAATCTCATTGAGTCATTTAAAAGACACTCGTTAAGGATTGGTATGGGTAAAATTGTCAGAGATTATCTACTTCCCATGAAATTAACGGATCTTGAAAAGGAATTACTGACGAAGTATTGCGAAAAGCTTGGTATTAGCAAGGATCTATACAAAACGATGTGTTATGTATACTGGATTGAGCATGTTTCAGCACAAATGCATGTGCATGATAAGGACTGGATTAAAAACAACATACATCGCATAACGAAATACCTAAGTAAACACAAAACAAATCTAAAAGTCATTTGAGGTGAATAAATGATACTCAAATCCTTGTATTGGGATGTTAAGGATCCCGCCGTCAGAAAAGAGTACCTTTATGAATTTGTCAGGAACATGCCTGGACGGCTAGGCTTCCTATTAAGGAAAAAAATACTCCAAAAGCGTTTTAAGCGTGCGGGTGAAAATCTTCGCATCCATAAAGGATGCAGAATAATAAATATCGAGAACTTGGAAGTCGGAGACAATGTTCATTTCGGTGTTGATTCATATATTCAGGCAGGTGGAGGTATCGTCATCGGTGACTATACGGAAATGGGCCCCGGTACTAAAATCTGGTCTCAAACCCATATTTATGATGATCCCGACAGTAATTTGGAAGGGGCAGGCTATGAATATAAAAAAGTGGAAATCGGCAAAAATGTGTGGATAGGAGCGAATAGCTTCATTATGCCTGGCGTTGTTATTGAGGATGGCTCTGTTGTATCTGCCTGTTCACTGGTAGGTGCAAAACGGTGGCCAGCCAACTCGATCATTGCAGGAAATCCAGCTCGGCGTATAGGAGAAAGGGGGGTTATACGCAAGCAAGATAAACCTTAAGTGATATGACTTATTCAACGTCCAGCAATGCAGAATGATAGATTTCGGGTTTGCACTCAAGTTTATATATATTTTAGCTAAATTTGTTAGTAATTAGACAAACGGAGGGAATCTTAACTCATTTCACTACAAGGTTTGACATTTCGCTCTCCAGACCGTGATAGTCGTATGCGGTAACACCAAAATAATATCCGCTGCTGTCTGGCGCTTCATGGGTATATGAAGTAACTGTCATATCTTCGATGTCTACCACCTGTTGTAGGTTGGTTTCATCGGTACCAAAATAGATGATGTAACCAGCAATGCTGCTGAGGGGGAGGAACTTGCCATCCTGACGAGTTGATGGGGGTGTCCAGTTAAGCGTCTTCATGGCGCTGTCTGTGATCGGTTCGTTACTGCCTCCGCCGCCTCCACCACCGCCGCAAGCTGTAAGCATTATCAACAAAACAGTCGTTTCTATTTGTAGTCGTCTAGTCATAGCATCAAGCTGTTATATTTAACAAGGGTTAAAGATAATGAGGATGAGGCTGCTTGATTGGTTGTTGATGATTATTGGCATCCTAGGTATCCAGACAGAACATTCCTGATAATGGCTAATTGTAACATGTTTTAAGGGAGAGAATTAATCTACTGCAGGGTATATATAAGGTCACATAAGCATACATAATTAAACAGCCTCGAGGAATGTAACTTCCTAAATTTAAACAAAATATATAAATGATCCAAGGGCAGGTGATGCAACTCGGGGGAATGGTAATTTTCACACTTCAGCTTGTGTAGCGAAGCCGAGACCGAGGCCAGAAGCTTCTTGATTAAGACTAAATAGCGAGTTTTGCTAATAGCGCTTGAGAGTAAACAAAAAAATCACTGGCACGGTTTGCATTAACGGTTATTAAGAAAAAATCACCTGCCCATTAGAATTTTATTAATTGATTCAACAACCCTGCCACTCGTTTTGCCATCCCATAAATCAATTACTTGAGGCTTGTTGCTTTCGTATTTATTACTTATTTCTCCAGCCAGTTCTCTGAAGTTGTCTATTTCACACAAGACGTTTGTGCCCATCTCAACAGTTATGGGGCGTTCTGTGTTTGGCCTGATTGTGAGGCAGGGTATACCGAGATAAGTTGTTTCCTCCTGTATACCGCCTGAGTCTGTAATTACATATTGACAATTGATGACCAGGCTCATGAATCGTATGTAATTTTGTGGCTCTAAAATTATGATATTGTCATGTTGTTCTAAAACGGATAACAGATCATACTGTAGAAGATTCTTTTTTGTACGCGGGTGTATTGGAAAACATATCGATATATCGTTCGCAATTTCAACCAGTTCTTTGCAAAGCAGTTCCAGTTTGTGCTTGACATCCACATTGGCGGGCCGGTGTAGTGTTACTACAGCATAACTTCCAGGATCAAGCCTGATTTCATCTAAAACCGATTCTGACTCTATTTTGTTTCTCAACATTTCAAAAGAATCTAGCATTATATTACCAACGCGTACTATCTTGTCCGGATCGACGCCCTCGCTACGCAAATTGTCATCGCCATCCGGTGATGGTGTCCAAAGCACATCGGCGAGAGAGTCTGTTACGATTCGATTGATTTCTTCAGGCATTGAGCGATCAAAAGATCGCAGACCCGCTTCCAAGTGGCCGATTACGGGGCGTGTCTTGGCAAGTTTTCCGCTACTGCTTGCTGAGTGGCTGTGCTGATTGTATGTGACCTTCATTGCGGCCAGTGTGCAGGCCATTGTTGCATTAACATCCCCGACTACTACCAGGAAGTCGGGCATTGTCTCGTAGAGTATTTTTTCATACTCAATCATTACAGACCCAGTTTGCTCTGCATGCGTACCACCACCAATACCTAAATGTATATCTGGTTCAGGCAGTCCAAGATCCTGAAAAAAGACATCTGACATATTGAGATCGTAGTGTTGGCCAGTGTGAATAAGTACGGGATTAGCCCAACCTACACTTTTTAAGGCATGATAAAGAGGCGCAACTTTCATGAAATTAGGCCTGGCGGCCACAATTAAGTGTATTGTCCACATGCTTTTAAAACTACTCTTCGCTAGTTGATAAGAGATTCTACAATGATTTTTTCAAGATTGAGTGATATTTCAAGTGGTGTGTCAATGTTGTAATCATCTTTATAAACAAAACTTGGTTTCTCTTTATACGCATAATGATGCCATACCGGTGAAAATTCAGAAATATAGTAATTGTCACCGCTAATTATCAAATCGATATTTATCCAGTTGGCATCTGTTTTTCTTGCAAGTTCTTCAGAGATATCTATGGCCTCTTGTGGAATATAACTCCATTCACCTATCCCTCCGTCATCGATATTCATTTTCCACATGGAGTTATTAGCCTGAATTCTCCAGTGTCCTTCAATCACCTTACCATTCCCAACAACGGTTTTTAAATCCTTCTCTATGTTGATGAATTTTTGAGCAAGCAGGGGGGTAGATAATAATGGGTATGTTAATTTTTTTTCTTTTATTAAGTGATAGTAAAAGATTCGTTTTGTGAAAATCTTCGATAGGTATTTAAAGGAACCGAAATTAAATAGATCTAATTTCGAGATTCTGTAGAGTTCATTGAGTTCTTTTCTGTTATTAACTTTAAAAACAGAAGCACCTCCAGCACCATATCTATTTTTGACAACCATAGGATACCCTAAGGTGTTGTCAGCCAGTTCAAGGCTGTCAGATGAAAAAAGAGGTATGGTTTTAGGTATATTGAGTTCCGAGCGCTCTAGAAATAAATATTGCCGGTATTTGTCATTGTAATATTTTATGATCCTGGGGTCAGGGAACATTTTAATTGCAGGAAACGTATTATGTAGAAAGATCAGGTTATCATACACTTCCTGCAATGCTAATGGGTAATTGGAAGAGTACATGAAAGATGGATAGTAGATAATTATGTCTACAGAGCTGTAGTCATGGAATATCCAATCTTGTTGATCGAAATCGAGAATTTCTATCTCAACATTATGTTTTTCGAGCTCTTGATGAAAAGCAGAAAAACGCTCCTTGGATTTAAATAATACGACTTTAATTTTGTCACTATTTAAATTTGTCATGATTGTTACAATTACATTTTTAGTTGGCTGGATTCTAACGTTGTGTTAGTTATGTTAAGAAACATTGAAAAAGTCTTTCTTCAATTGGAAAAAAACGATTTAATTATTTGCGTCTTAATAATATATCTGCCATCCCGAAATAATTATACCACTCGATTTTAGATCTTTCTGAGTAGTTTGCACTATCGTCTTTTATTTTGCTGACAAGAATCTTGTTCGAGATATTGGTTTTAAAGTTCATTTTAGATTTGGCTGGTACCTCTTTTATTACCACTCTGCTTCCATTATCGGTGAAATAGCAATTATCTTTATCTATATCAATCTCAACATCCGGTGTAATTTTCAGGGTCAGGTCGTTTATGGTTTGATTGGAATAGTTCTCGATTGTCAGTTTACTATTTTTATTCAAGATTAAGATTTTTTTTAGTGCCAATTGCCTGTCAAGAAATTCACTTATAGTAGGTGACCATAATCCTTTCTCATTAACTATACGAGAAACAGTCAATTCAAATTGGGGATCGATTATATACCCCATGCCCTGTTTCTTTGCGAATCCTTTGGCAAAGTGAGTATAAACAATTGAGGCGCCTTCGTGTTTTACTAATTCCTTAAAGTTGTTTTTTGAAAACAGTTTGTTGAATCGTGAACAATCTGATCCATTGCTGTTGGCGAACCAGTAATTTACATAACCGCGTCTGCTGTCATGAAATGGCATATTGGGATTTACTGATAATGTATTTATTTGATTGATGGTGTGAAAGGGCAGTCTAGTGTAGTGAATTCTTTGTTGTGCAATATCGCCCCAAAAATAGGGACTACCGTCCAGGTGTCCCTGGTACTCACTGTTATGCAGTAGGGATTCAAGTTTTCTCAACAAAAATGAATTAAGCTTGTCTTTTCCCGCATACAGGTTGTCGATGTTGGTCTTATGGAAGGCGTTAACGTTAGGGTCACAGCCGAAAATAGCTTTAAACTTATTTAAACCTTCAATGATTTCATCTCTGTATGAGTTGCCTGAGGATACTCCGTGTAATGCTATTTCAAAACCCTTGTTTCTGAGTTCAATGATAAATTGCAAATAGTCATCATCCTCGATAGTTAAACCTTCCTTGCTGTCATCTTCTATCTCTGTTTCAAGTTCCTTTCTATATGTTGACGTTCGTCTGGCGCGATTAACCCAAATAGTTTTGGTCGCATTAAGACCTACAGAGTGCAAATAATCATATACGGGTTTTGTGTTTTCAACAGTGGACAGGTCTGTGTCGTCAAGAAATGTAACTACGAATTTTTTGCCATCCGGGTAGGGAGACATCTCGATTGATTTCTTGTTGAATAGCATTGTTATTTGCCTTGGCTGATTACTTTATCGATTAATTGCATTAACTCATCAGCTCTATGTTTAACTTCAAATCTTTGTATCGATTCTTTAATAAAGGCTTCGAAATCCTTTCTACGTGAAAAATTAATCTCTTTTAGAATGGCTTGTGCAAGAGCCTCTGCATTACCGGCAGGAACGATATATGCTGGAGTGTCCTTCAAAACCTCTCTCAAACCAACACAGTCAGTTCCTATGAAAGGTGTTCCAGTTACCATTGTTTCCATAGGTAAAAGTGGTCCAGCCTCCTGCAAAGATGGCATTACAACCATATCTAAACCTCTAATTGATGGGGCAATGTTTTCACGATAATCCATAAATTGAAAAAGATGATCAATCCCAGCCAATTTAAGCTTTTTTTGCTCTTCTCTGATGAAGCCACCCCAGCCGAAGCAAAGCACCTTGAATTTCGAATCTACTTTATAACTGTTTTCAAGTAGTGAAACTGCATCGGATAGATAGCCAAAACCTTTCTCAGGCATAAAGCGACCGAAATAACCGATTAACTTCATATTGGCCTTGATTTCGTCACTATAAAAGTCCTCTTTTGTGGGCTCTGAGAAAAGCCTGGTATCAATTCCATTGGTTATGACATGAATGCTGTTTTTCTTGAGTTTGAGGATGGCTAACTGATCAACCAGGCTGTTTTTTGAGTCATTACTCACACAGTGAATGTGATCAATAAGAGGGAAGATAACAGAGAGTAAGGCTTTTTTTGCGAATCCCTTTATACCTTCAAAATAATTTTTCCAGAACACGAAATGTACGCTCATCAAGTGAGGCGTTCTCGTAATTAACGCTGGAATAAGTGCGTATAACCCTGCTGTAAAGCCATGAGAGTTTACGAGGTTTATTTCTTTGTTCTTTATAAGTTTGAAAATTATCCTAATAAAACTAAAAAAAGAGGCAGGTTTCTCGACAATATGGATATTTGACAGAGGAATGTTTAACGTGGATGACAGTTCCTTGGGGTTGGAGTCGTGTGGAAGAACGAAAATAAATGTGTATTTGTCTTGATCAAACTTGCTAAATACGTATTTGAAAAAGGTTCTTATGCCGCCTACAGGCCACCTGGCAATAACTAATATTTTTATTTTATCGTTAGAATTGTTCACTATTATATTTTTTTTAAATAATTACGGAAAAGAAATCGATATTATCAGCATCAAAAGCTCAAATAATAGTCCTAACTCAGTTAAATTACGAAGAAAATTATACGGTTATAATACATCAAAGCGTTGTTGTTTTCCTGCTCTTTGGAATAAGGATTATTGCCAAGTGACGTAATCTGTCTATTAAACCCACTCAACCTGTTACACAGGACAGATGGCATCCGATAAAACTCTCCGTCGCTAAAAAAAACCTCTTTTTTTGTGCCATATATAATAACAAAAAAATATCGTAGCAGGAAAAAAGTATCGAAAATACAAACAGTTAAGAGTAATTCTATACGGATTTCAAGTGCTTCTGCGCCTCAGGCCGGGTTGTCAAAGTACGTTTCAACGACCAGAAAGTAAAATTGTCATGAAACTGCTGATGTTTGGCTGGTTGCCAATGGAGATTAGGACTGACAAACAAATGTCAAGAATAAATGCTGATGTAAAAATATGGTTAAAACTGTGTAGGAATCACTATGATATTGCCGCGAGTCATTG
>JBFNJI010000076.1:0-22402 GCA_040793985.1 Candidatus Thiodiazotropha sp.
AACTCGATCCGCTTTACCGACCTATTTTGACTTAAACCAGAACAGCCAAAGGATCGCGACAACAGATTGTTGTATTGGCGTCCCCAAGGGGGATTGATGCCTATATAACAGGCTTGTATGTGCCGTTCAGTGGTCAAACAGTTTAATCAAAAAATAGGAAGATACTTCATATGTGACGGATTTCCTTACAATTATTTTTCGCAGTCTAGTGCTTGGATTTCATAACAGTTTGATGTAACTGTAAAAATTATTTTTTGCACGCATATTGCAAGTAAATGAAAAGGCACTCTTTAGCTTTGCCTATTGAGTAACTGGGAAATGTAATTGCTACATATGGATATTCTAATGAAAAAAGTTATTCTACTTTCATGGCTAGCTGTTCTGGCAACCTTTTCCACCACCCTATACGCAGTTCCAATCATCCATGACACAAGATATAACGTCGAACTCGTAACCTCTATTCCTGGCTCTGCACTACACGCAATGGATTTCGACAGCAGCGGAAGACTGTACATTTCCAGTTACAACGACGGAAATGTTTATCGTGTTAGTTCCCCAACCTCTGGACTACAAACGGCTTCGCTTTTCTCCTCAGGGTATGGTTTTGCCAATGGTCTAACCATCACGGATGACGATCAACTGTTTGTATCCAATGGCTTAGGTAATGTTTATAGAATATTTAACGATGGTACCTCTGCCCTGTTCTCTTCGGGCTATTCCTATCCGACCGAAATCGCCTCATACAATAACGATTTGTTCATCGCCAACTCCGGGGATGGCACTATTTCAAGAATAGATGCTACTACCGGAGCAAGCACACCCTTTTTGTCCAGCTTCAGTGCACCTAACGGTCCTTATGGGATTTCTATTAGCAGTGATGGGACGCTTTACTTTACTGATCACCTTACAGGTACTGCATATTCTTCTAATCAATCGGGTACTGTAGACATAATTGGGAGCTTCAGTGCCTTCGGTGTTGGTTATACAGGATCGTATAACAGTGAGGTTTTTATATCGGACATATTGACTCAGGAGATTTCCAGAGTTGATGCACAAGGGAATATTAGCTTGTTTGCATCCGGCTTCGCTGGTAATAGCAATCCACCATTCAATGGTCCGCATGATATCGTTTTTGACGGCCAGGGAGCAATCTATATAAGTGATGCTGATTCGGTGTGGCGGGTCACTGCTGTCCCAGAGCCATCAACGCTACTCCTCTTGATCACTGGCTTGGTCGGACTCGGTCTTCTGAAGACAAATAGATGTATTGGTCACGACGTTAACTGGCAGAGACGCAATCGGTAGCAATAATTGGCAAGTCTAGTTGCTACTCCTAGAGATAATCAACGTGTTGTTAGTGACTGTTATGGGTCTCCGCTTTTTTATTTAACAGAAGTATTAGGCCCCGGACCCTCTGTAAACGTGTAGTTTGAAACCACCCCATTTTCGATAAGTATGTCTAGTGTTTTCTGAATTCCCTTTGCCTCAACTTTGGTTTTCACAAGATAACTTTGTGCCGTTGCTGTACCTGCTGAATACGTGTAAATCCACTTTTCACTAGTACTAGAAATAACTGTTTTAGAGAAGGGATCACCAAATAGACGTATAAGCTCCATTGTTGTAGTTTTCCCTTTTTCAATTTTACTTACGTTATTGCTTGGAAAATCATTACCAACTGAATAATTAGAGGTTGCGCATGCAGTCATAATAAGGAATAAGTAAGCTACACAAAGTGAAATTATGGTTTTCATACTATGCTCCCTTTTTCGATTTTATGTAGATCAGATAACTATATTTACAACGAAACCAAATAGCTTTAATACATTAATAGTGAAAATAATTATGTGATGTACTGATTGACGCATGTTTTATAAATTAATTAAATCATTATGTCCCATCTTAATTCAAATTAAGTCATAGTTGCTGTAGTCAGGATGAATTGTTCTAAACCATAGAACTGTAATTCCTTTCGGCAAACACAAGAAAGCCTATAGGAATGGCACGAAGAAACGGATCAAACAGGAGACCTACCAACAAATAGAGGTTCCTGAACTCCGCATTGTCTCTGAGAAACTGTGGTCAGAGGTACAAAAGCGACTCGAATCAGTGAAGAAGACCTATATCCGCGACACCAATGGCAACCTGTGGGGCAGGCCGGGGATGGGGCGTGAATCCAAGTATCTATTGACTGGATTGGGGCGCTGTGCCTGTTGTGGGTCCAATATCACAATGCTCGGCGGTAGATCAGGGGTGCCCGGCAAACGGAAACCCACCTACTACTACGGGTGCAGCTACCACAGGAACAGAGGTCAGACCGTATGCACCAACGACCACAAGGAGCAGTTGGATGTACTGGACAGCGCAGTTCTAGAGGCCATCGAGCAGCAGATTTTGACCCCGGAGGCAGTGACCTACACGGTGGAAAAGGCCCTTGAGATCGTACAGGAGCAGCTCAGATCCGACCCCGATCAGATCCCAAGACTACAGGCCGAGCAGGCCAAGCTTCGTGCGGAGCTGGACCGCTTCATGACCCTGATAGCAACCGGCAAGGCCCCCGATGCCATACTGGAGCAGATTACCCAGCGGGAGGAGCGAATTAAACACCTGGATACAGAGCTTGAGCGGCTAGGAACGGCCGGCACAGGTAACGAGCTAGACCATATACGACTACGCAAGGCCCTGGAGGGCCGGATTGGCCGGTTTAAGGAGCTGGTCTGTAGCGACGTCCCGCTAGCCCGTCAGGCGCTCAGAAAACTCCTGGTGGAGCCTATAGAGTTCCGGCCCGTAGTGCTCAACGGGCGGAAAACCTATAGCTTTGAGGGCAAAACACGGATTGGAGCCTTGCTCGATCCGGGTTATATAGCGATGGCGTCCCCAAGGGGAGTCGAACCATTATGTGAGGGAATTTAGCCAAAACCAAATGGTTGAGTCAGATCCTTTTCATAATAATAGGCCATATAGGGGTATATTCATATACTCACATCTGTGCACATTAATGATTCCGCTTTACTTTTTCAGTTAAAACCAATGCACTCAGAATATAGTGTGCACATTTAACTAAGACTCATCCCTATTTGGCTAGACTAGGATGTTTATGTATGCCTGCAAACCATTTTCTTCTGAACTTGGTCCGTGAGCATTGACCAAGTTAGGAGTATTGATCTGCGTGTTTAATCACTTCACTCACACAACACCCGATATGAAAACTAAAGGGAATCCGGATTATTGTGGGAGATTTTCCAGTACCCAGTGATATGTCGCCCGGATCTAAAAACGGCATACTGTGTTGAATGAGCTGTCACTCTGACCCCAAATGTGCGCAGTTGGATTGTTCGGTACAACGGGCAGGGATGCGACCGAAGCTGACACTGTGATGAGCCACAGATGTACCGAAAAGCAGACGTTAAATCTGCCAGCAGGGGCCTAAATATTTGAGCGAAGCAAAGGTTTTTAGGCCCTCTGGCTGGCCTTGTTTTACGTTTCAGTCAATATGCATTGCCGTCTCTGCATATTCCTTTAAAGCTTCTTTCGCGTTTTCGAATCTGGCTTTAGCATGGAGATCACCACTATGCGTTATTAAATACTTTTCCAGATATTTAACCTCAATATGAACTAGGTCGATTCTGAGCCGATGAAGCCAATTTGGAGTTCCAAGATTGTGTGACTCCCAATTTCTATTTTCAAAAGGATTTTCATTGTTCAGAACGTCACTGAATAACTTTGGCGATATACCTTTTTTAGTAATCAGTGCTTCAAAGTCTGTTTTTAGTTCCTCATCGCTCTTATGAATAGACTCTAGAAGGGACTCTAGACCATTGACTGCATCGTGCGCATTAGCAATTACATCAAAGAAGCTGTTCTAGCCATTTACATCCATAGCCAATCCGCTACCTGCAAAAATATGGTCAAGCTTATTCAGGCGGTCCATGTCAGACCAGTACTTTCCCATTTCATAAGAGAGCTTTGCAAGCTCTGCCTCATCAATATTGAAATCAGACTTGAGAAATAACTGCTCATGATCTCTTTTGATCTGTAATAGCCTCTCTACTGGGCATTCTTCGATGTCATCAGTTTCTATATGGTCTGGATAGCACAATATCAGTAAGTTTTCATAGCTTCTTCTATGCTCATCATTTCCTTCTGGGTTATATCGCTCTCCACCCTCTGAAGCTGCTTCAATATGACAAACTTGTGCTATGAATGTATTCTTTTCATTGATCAGTGGCTGGGTCAACCCGGAAAGGCACATTGATTTCCAGACCTAGCAAAGAGAGCTCTCAACACATCGATTTTTGTGTGCTAGTCGCGCCATTCGGTTCCTTTTAACGTATAAAAGTTACGTTAACGAGACACCTTGTCTCGTTACTATTTTTTACACATTTGCTGACCCACGGCGATCAAACCACAAATCAGAAAATTCCGATTTGGCTTTGGTGAGATATTCGCTGGCCCATGTTAGGCACATTCCAGTATACCCAATTTCAACCTCTGACTCCATGCCAGTACCTCGACCACTCTCCGCCATACGATAAAAACCCATAGGGTAAGAATGTGTATGGTTAGACAAGAAACGATACCTGAACCTGAATTCTTTAACATTACCTCCAGCAGATTCAACTAGCTCATCCTGACTTTTGAAGAATGCATTATTGCCTTTAATGTAATGTTTTTTCTGTTTATTGGGTAGCGATTTAAAGTAATCTACTTTTTCTAAATCTGATTTCACTTCATCAGAATAACTTTCAAATTGTGCCACTTGATCATCAGCACCTTCCATTACACGGAACATTTTAAGTCGGGACATATGATCATGTAGATTCAATAGACGCCAACGGGCCTCCCATTCTTTTGGGTCGCACTTTTCGACACAAAGGTAGAAAAAAACTAAATATGTTTCAATTATTCCTCTAGTTAACGAGGCCACAGAGGCACAGTCCCAATGTGCGTTTTTTCCGACTTTGCTCGGTGACGGGCAGATTGCTAGGGTGGTTACTCCGCTTGTGCACAACTTTGTAAAAAGCAGCGAAGCAAAGTAATGGGTAGATGTTGGCGATGAGACGCCTGAATTCTCAATAGAGATACGCTTGCAATCCTCTAATAGGACTTGGAAAATATTGTAGATTTCTTTGTAATCACTCATAGCTCATTTTGATGTGTAACGAGGATGTAGAAAAACCTCAACACAAAGGCCGCAGCTCTTACATCCAAAATATTTGTTTTCAATGTAGAAGATCATTATAGAGTTCCTTGCACAGTAACATTGATTATCAATAATTCATCGCATTTAAGCCGCAATCCTTCCGTAGTTCATAATCTTCTCGATGTTATGGACTATACAATACAGTTGCCACTGCCCTTGAACTTTTTGCCTACCTCGAAGGCTAAATCGGTTCAGCCCCTTATTCGTTCCAATATTACCAAACACTGGTTCTACCGTTGACATACGATGACTGTATATCTGTTTCCCCGGTTCACTATCAACGCGATTTTTCATCCAGTCAAGGTAGCGTGGCTTGGCATTTTTTTTCAGTATAAATGATACTTGCCTGCCGTTACCTTTTCGATGATCAGCCGACTGTGGATTCTTCATTCATTGCGGTTTTTTAGCGCAATGGCGACATTGCAACAGCCTACCTTCAAAGAAGGCTTTGTGATTACCAAGTTTATCCGCTGCCTGGTGACGAAAACTTAGCTGCTTGCCTGCCGGGCAAATACAGGTCATGGTTGTTTGATTAAATCTAAAGTCACTGGCTGGTAGCAGGCGGCTGTCTTTCTTTCTACCGAGCTGATGTCGTTTCCCATATTTTGTCTTCTGATCCCTGAACCTCGGATCCCGACTTCTGAACTGATTATCCGGGATATAGGCATTTATATTACTGTCATGCAGGTATTTCATATTATTTTCATTAGAGAATCCGGTATCTGCCGTGACAATAATATTACTTGCGTATAGGGCCTTGTTAATCTTCAAACGATGGTAACGTTGTTCTACCGACTCCAGGATCGGTTGTAATGTGTGATGTTCCTGCCCCTCGCCAAAAGCCTGAGCATCAATAATGATTTGGTGCTTCTTATCAACTGCAGCCAGGCCGTTGTAGCCCTGAATTGTCCCTTTTGAGGTTGTCATCTTGGCACTTTCATTGTCAGTGATATTACTCTTTACTTCCTTCTGGATTTTGCCTTGGCCCATCCGTGGGCTTTGCGACTTTAAAAAGTGATCGATCCTCTCATAGGCACGATTCAGCGTTTCTATGGTCTCTTTGCGACACAGATCTTGCTCAATCTCACGACTTTGGTGCTTGTCTTGTTTTTTGTGTGCGTCCAGATGGTAACGGATCTGACGTTTAATCTTGTCGCGTTTCTGTTTTAGCTCATTAAAGCTGCCGGACCATTCTTTTGATGCATTGGAGGGCATCTTGCAGCCATCAATCGCAAAAAGTTCATGGCCAAGTAATCCCTGCTCATCACAAATCAATAGGATCTGTTCGAAAAGTAATTCTATCTCGTTACTTCGACTGCTGATAAAATCAGCAATTGTTGTGAAGTGAGGAACATGATCACAACAGAGGGCTTTAAAGATAATATTATTTGCACACTGCCACTCAAGATTGCGACTGGAAGTGATACCTCGCGAATATCCGAAAAGAATTATCTTCAGTAGAATTGCAGGATCATAGGCCGGCCGGCCTCCGTCATCATTTTTGAATTTCGGATAAAACACTGAAAGATCAAGCTTGTTGTCGATCAGGTGATGAATTGCGTATTCAAAGGTGCCTGGCATCAATTGATCGAGGTAGTTGATAACAACCAGGCTGTTTTGGTTGTAGTCGTAAGGAATGAATTTAGGCATTAAATAACTCCCTTTCCTTTATCTCTATTCTACCATTCCTGTTTTAAAATTGGGGTTTTTCTACAGCCTCAACGACAGTGTAAGGGGCCGAGCGGTAGCGAAGTCCCAGCGACCGTAGGGAGCAACTTTACACCCTTGTTGAGCACTAACTCAGAATAACGATAAAACATCATCACTCCATGCATGACTGCGTTTCGTCCATTTGGCATCTGGAGGTGGAAAGTTAGTGCGGCAATAGCATCTTTTAGCTTCGAAATCAAATGCTATATACGGGTATCTGTTTATCAATAACAGGACTTTTTTCCATCACCTGACCATACGATTTGAGCTTCAGAAGGTAATTGCTTGTCTGTAACATTCGCAACATTGAAAATATGAAGAGCATCTAATATCGGATTGCCCTCTCGGCTTCTATCTAAGCCATACAAGTACCCTGTATCTCCATCATCTTCAAATACAACCATCAAGCTGTTTTTTAGCGACCCACTTTCTAGAACAGTCTCTGTTCCAACAGCAAATTTCGTGTCGGCATTAATCATTGCTTCTTCAGCCATAGCGACAAGACTCCATAAAAGCGTCACGATTATCAGTATGTGTTTGATATTCATAGTTGCGCTTAACAGTTACATTAACGAAACCCACTGTCTCGTTACTATTTTTATGCATGCTGCTTGAAAAGTTTTTTAATATCATTTTCCACATCCTTGCTTTGATCAATATTTAAGTGACTAATTGGTGTATCTTTATTCTTTAAATTATACTCTTTCAACAATTTATTCGCGTTGGCTGTTAATTCAGCATTGCTAATCAATACCAGTGGCATATCTAGTTCTATTGCTGCATCAATTAATCTATGTACTACCCTCAATGGTATGATTTCTGTTTCAGTGTACTTAACCTCTACGCCGGTATCTTTTCCACCATCCATTTTAATTATAAAATCTACTGGGGTAGACGGAGGACAATACTCCACATGATTTTGTCCTAAAGCATCCTTCAAAGTTTCATACATATTTCTTTCCATTAATATACTCGTATGAACATTTTGCTTTATGGATTCTTGTCTATCTTCAATAGTTGATTCAATTTTAATTTCTTCTAGTTTTTTGCTTCTTGACCAAATACTAATTGAACCAAGTAAAGCTGCTAGAATACCCATAACTCCAGAGATCCAAGAGTACAAAACATTAATATTATTTGGCTTATCATCTTGGGTAGTCACAACCGTTGATATTGGAAGAGCTTCACGAATAGTATCAATTTTTTCAATTAAGGATTTACGTTGGTCTAAAGGGATGAATTTATTATCAAGAAATCGATCTTGAACCTGAATAAGCAGCTCTTCGCTTGTATATGGGTAGCTTAATTGCCCTGACAGCTCCTTGCCGCGAATAAGTGTGTCAATATCTTCTGAATCAATATCATGGTTGTTATATACAAGCTCTTGTATTGACTCAATAAGTGATTCATGAGTGCTTTCAATCTTCTTGATTTCGATTTCTTGGACATAGTTTGGAACATAAAAAACAGCAAAATAGACGGTTAGCCCAATACCAATAATCGAAAATATGTTTGAAAGGTTATCTTTTAATGCAATGAAAAACTCTTTCACATTATCTCCACATATTTAAAGCAAGATTTGCATAACGCCGCCAGCAGTGGCTGGAGCACGCAGTGCGGAAGTCCCTCTGGCTGGCTTTGTTAAAGCTTTTCATATTTGGCAGGTACTTTACGATTAAGCAGCTTCAAGTATTTTTTAAACACCCACCCTTGCTTGTATGAATCATTAATATGGTCGTAACACTCCACTTCAATCCATTTTGATTTCCTAGAAATTAACTTAACTTTTTGATTGGGGTATAAAACATCAAGAATGCCATGTTTAGTAGAAGGGCCATCACGGAAGTTTACACTTCTTTTTACAATGTAGAATGATGCATCTTCCTCTTGTTTCTCTGCAGCAGTATAACTTTGCAAAAGAGTAGATTCCAATCTATCAAGTCTTTCATACAATACTTCATCAGACTCCTCCGATGAGCTTTGTGACATTAGGAATAGGATTATTGATAAGACCACGCCTAAATAAAACTCGAAGCTCAACACTGTGCCAGGTGATTTAGCTTTTTCTTCTATCTGTGTGACTGTAGCTTGAATAGGGTCAGAGCTTTCTGACTCAGAATAAAGCTGAATAATTTGTGCATATACCTCTGAAATTGTTTCTGGCTGTAATTCAGCAAAAATTTTAGCGATATTGCTGGCTTGGCTTGCAAGCCGAATGAATTCAGGATTATTTAGATATTTGGTGTTAACGGATGCTGCAATCAGATTCAGATTGTTTTGCATTTCTAAGGCTTTGCTTCTAAATGGAGCCAAACTTGCCTCTATATTTTTAGCCATTTTGGCATGAGGAGTCATTCTATGGTTTATCTTATTTATTGCCTCAACCGTAGGCGCCATTTGCCTATTAAGCTTTTCAATAGCTTGCATCGTCGGCATCATCTGATGGCCAAGTGCATTTCTTACTTTTACCACATCGGCAAACATCTTCTGGAAGCGATCTCGGTCTTTCAATATATTGACAGTAACTTTATCCAATTCTTTAGTCATCTCGATAGCTTTATGGTGGCCTTAACAGCTGTGCTAACGTGACCCCATTGTCTCTCTATACATTTATAGCAAGACCTCTATATAACACTTTAATTGACAGAATTACAATGACTTAGCTTCCTGCTGTCTCGTTATTCATTTCAGAAAGTCGTGACAGAGTCGAATTTTACATTTTTGTGAAAATTAAGGTGCAATCAGGCCACACCGAACTAAAGTAATAGAACCCGACGCGATTCTCCTGGCATGTCACCATTGCTCAGCCAAATAGTCCGCTATGTACCTATTTAGGCAAGGAATTCCCGTCTATACACATTTCTGCTTTTGCCCGGTTGTTGCCCCTAGATCTGCCGACTCATTCCCCAGAGAGCTCCTGTGGTCACTTTCGCGACCAAAGCAGCCTTTTAGACGAATATCACTACTTCCGACAAGCAGCCATTTAAGTTTACATTCAACTGCCGGCGTAATTAGGTAAACCGGCTCACCCTTACGGCCTTTTTGTTCCAGGTCGGCCATGAGCTCCGTCCGGTATCGCGGCATCACATACGGAGAAATGCGGAAGATGGCATTGCCGTAGCCCTTGGCTCCATCATCGTGTCAACGATTAGGCTACTGGAAGATGTTAAAGGCAAAGGCATACACATTGGTCGCCGCCATATCGTCAACCGAGAGCGTCGCCCCTGAGCGCAGAACGAGAGGGACATGCAGCGTCACCTGCTTCGGTGCCTGACTCCAGCTGAACCAGAGGATCAGGACCACGATGAACTGGAGGCCGATCACCACCCATAGTGAGCGCAGGTACGCGGGAACGTTATCGATCTCGGTGCGGTAACGTCGCATACCGTGTTCTCCCAATATCCCAGGCGCGACTGCGTCGAATCCACGGCGAGCTGCGCAAACCATCGTCCGACAACCAGACGGCAATCTGTTGCTAGTAATAACCATCCGGTCGGCCAGAATGTCGTCTCGATCCGACATCGGTTAAATGACACCCTCGGCTTCGATGAGCAGGCAGCGGTAGCTGGCAAAGATCAGTACGATCGCACCAACGATGCCGAGCACGCCCACTTCGGCCCACTCGGCCTTACCCTAGCGAGCCTCGTTGAACTTCACGAAGCCGAGATAGGCAATCCACAGGAAGCCCAGCACAGCGATCGCCAGACCCAGGACCAGACCACCATCCTTAATGTAACCCGAAATGAGCCCAATCCAGTCACCGGCTGCGGGTGCGGTACTGGGTGGCACCGGGTTCGGCAACGCCGCCAATACCGACTGTCCTACCGTAACTGCAAGCAACCCAGCTGCCGTTACCACCTTTTTTACTGCTTTCTTCATCACTACGTTTCTCCGAGGTAACGGGGTTGCCCCCTTGTTAAAAATACGGGGAACTCCCCGAACCCCTGCGACAATCGCCAATGGCCGCTACCGCAGATAACAACCCAACACCATCAACACGATGCTGGCGTGCAGTGCCGAACAGACCACATCGAACAAAACGACCTGCCCGTTCTGCCAGGCACGGAAGGTGCCCATCGAAACCCAAATAACCCAGACGAATGCCAGCACCAGCACGACCGATGCGATGCCGGTCAGCAATGTGGCCGGTGTAAAACCGGAGCCTGCTTGAAATGCCGTGTTCTGTGCTGCCGTAATGACCTGACATCACCGACGGTAATCGCCACACAGGGGTGGGAAAGTCCGGGGCTCCGAACGTAATGAATCGATATGCTCCTGGATCCCGAGTCGAATCCGATTAGGATCCTGGCGCAGCCACTCATACTGGAAACGTACACGGGCATCCGGATTGGCTTGAGTAGCCGCTTCCGTGATCAGCGGGCTCATGGCCTGAATTTCGTGGATAATCCGAGCGAGTGCTTCCCGCTCACCGTCTGCGTCAACCATGGCAAACTGAACCGGCAATACAGTCGCCAATAGTCCTGAGACAAGCAGTTTAGTAATTTGCATGGATGTCCTCCCCGTGTTGCGTATGACGCGCATGGTGGGGGATTCGGGGAGGACTAGATATGGAAAATCAACTCAGTAAGGTGCGGGGTTTCCGAGGATCCAATTAAGGACAGATAATGCGAGCAACGAACCTATGAGCCGCCAATTGGAATTATTTTCCTTATTCAGCTCGCGTTCAAGATCAAATAATTAGTGTTAATACGCATGCTTGATTGACCCACTATCGCTGATATTTGCGTTCAACAACTGACCCAGACTGCTACCGGCCACCATCGGCTTTACTGGTAATCGCGGTATTCGGGGTGGGTCAAAATACGGCGTAAATCCTGGGTCAGTTCTATGCGCAACACAACACCTAGCAAACATCAAGTGCGAATACCCTTGAACTACCTCTATAAGTGAAGTGCTGGGAATACATCAGATTTAGCTTTTTTTCTCAAATAATCAGCGCCAGAACTTGTAGCTCCTGTGCCAGTTCCGAGGAAATTTTCCGCAAGAGCGATGTGCTGTTCTTTCCATTCGTTAACTAAACGTCTAAGGTGCCCTATGCTATTTATTAGATCCTTTTTTTGAGCTGCTTTGGCTACATCGATCGTACCTTGAAGCACAGTGCTGAGAATCTTGTGCTCCCCTATTAACGGCCCTGAAACCCTGTTAAAAAATAGTGAGAACTGCTCTGATTCCTCCGCTGTAGCTGGATAAACAGTACTTCTTATTGCGGCAAATCCTTCGGGCGAGACAAAACTGCATAGCTTTAGCTGGCCGTTAAGCTGTTCAAATGCGCATACTATTTTTGCTAAAGAATTTACGATATTTTTTGGGTTGTGCTTGCCAAGCTGAATGAACGCGTCGAGTTCGGAATGCACTATTCGCATTAACAATTCCGATATTTGATGAACGATGATAAAAGTGAGTTCATCTTTTTCGTTTGCTTGGGACACCAAGCATTGAAGATTGTGTAGCTCTTCTATTTTTATGTATTCTGAATAACGCATGTGCTAATCACTACTTCCCTTCAATAATTCGCAACACCGCCCTAACTGGGCTTCCGTCAGCTCCCTTTATTTTCAAAGGAAAAGCCACCATCTCGTAATGGCCTTCTTTCACAGCATAAAGATTTGCACATTCCATGATATGGATGCCATTCTGATACAACAGAGAATGTGCATGAGGGATCTTGCAGTCGAATTTATCCACCGATGGCGCATCAACGGCAAGGCTGCTCATTCCCTTTGAAATTAAGTATTCCAATGCTTCAATTGAGAGTACGGGGTAGTCTTCAGGGAAAATACAATTATGCCACTGACTTGAAGCGCGAGTTTTAATAATAATTATCTTAGGCCATTCCCAATCACGAGCACATTGATCGACCATTATCATATCTGTTTCGAGAGTTGATAGGTCCAATACACTAGCTAAACCAAAAAATGCCGTTAGCGGAACTGTATCTATTGATCCACCGTCATTTGCGTAATGTGATGGAGCATCGATGTGCGTGCCGACTTGGGTTGGAGTATGAATCTCCGTAATCTTAAATTCACCGGTATACGCGGATCCTTGGCAAGGACGGACTATGCATCGCATGCCATTAGGCCAAGTTGAATAATCGGTCATCAAAGGCAACGATATGTCTATCAAATCCAATTATATATTCCCCTGGGTTGTTTTGACGCCGTTTAAACTACTTCAACCGCCAGCGTACCGGTCCAAGATAGCTTTAGTCGGGAATATGGCAAAATCTTGTCCCAACTCTCCATTATCTGCATAGGAAGCCCAAGATCTCCAATATTTATAGAGCTTGTGAACACCAAGGTTCTTAGAAATTTCGCCAAGGTCGGATGGCACAGTTTGACAAGGTACGCCAGAAATAATGAGAGCTCTAGAGTTTTCGTTATAGCGTAGTACTGTATGCGGAGAGATATCTTCGCTGGCAACTTTTTCTATATATACAGCATCAGGAAAAGGACAATTATATCCCCCAAGTATGTCGGTGGTTGTGCAATAAGTTGGAATATTTCTTCCCAAAACCAATGGATAAATAATATTCGTCAGGTTTGAAGATATTGAATCCTCGTCAATTTCTGAGCCATCCTCGAATACAATAATGCGCTTCACTCTAGCATCCAAAATATTTGTTTTCGAATCATTTTTCGCTATGGTGTCTGCCGTGCCAAAATGTTGATAGTGCCTCCTTATTCTTGTTCCTAGCTGCTTAATTGTAGACACAAATTCAAGGACCATCTCATCGGTGAAACCACCAGTTGGCGCAGCAATGACTTTCATTAGTTGTTTTGCTTTAGTAACGAGGGCTAACGTTTCTTTTCCGCTTATCTCTTTCTGAAAGAATTCGAGTAGATCGTAGGGATCATAAGGGAAAATAAACGTTATTTTTTCAGTACCATCGATACTTTTTAGATACTCGGAAATGTCATGTGAGTAAGTACGGGGTAATACATCTTCGTGTACGCGTGATAGATCGCCTACTATGCCGTCAGATGGGATATTCTTAATGGCGATGTCTAAGCAGGGTCTACGTCTCCAGTCGCCGGCCTGGGCCAATTCGATTGTCTGTGGACAAGGCGGCTCAACCATGGGAATCAGACAAGCAGCATTAGTATTTGGTCTATATGGTTTTATGGAAAACTCGGACTGAGCAAACCCCTTGTCTATTAATTCAATACACGTAGCTGATGCAGCAGCAATTGATACCCATCGATAGTGATCTGACTTCTCTTGCCCTGCATAGTCGCTAACCCCTTTTATAGTGAGGTATGGGATATTGAATTCTTCGCATGCGATGCTCATTCCATAAGACTCCATGTCTATCATCCTAACTGGGTTAGTCCCTCCAAAGTCTTTTTTTATTTGAGACACGAAGCGTTTGTCCGCGACAACATATTCACCGCTGGCATAACGGACGTTTGTTTCAACTTTTAATGGCATTTTATCGCTTCTTTCGTCCCGAACATTAGATGGGGAGTATTGGTCTTGATAGTCTTCCTGGTCTTCCACGTCGACACTGTCTTTAATCCATTCATCATGGCTGAAGTTCCCTGATTCCCACCAGGCATCGACTCGTTCATTCACCGAATTTCGAAATCCAACGCCATTGCCAACAAATACTTTTATGTCATCTATTTTTAATAAAGTTCTTGATTCACGGGTGTCACGAATGACGGGGAAATTTTTACCCGCGATTTTTTTGCCGAATGAATAATATTTTACTGAATTGCTTATTCCTACATCTCCAAGCTCAAGGCCATTTTTTCCCGAAAGGTCTTTTGGAACCGCAGCTGACAAGCCTGTCATGACAACAGCTTTGGGAAGAGACCTAGTAAAAGTTTTATACGCTATTAGCGCGGAATTGACATTCCCCATTTTTTCGAGACAAATTAGGCAGATGCTAATTCCATTGTATTTAACTACCTGAAATACCCCTAATATAGGGTCGGCCACAGATTCAAGTAGTTCACCATTTTCCTCAAGGAAAAAAAATTTCTTCAAAAACCAAATTTCTTCTGGTCTGGCGGTGAAAATCAATAGGTCATAGGCATAATTCTTGCTCATGAGTACTCCTTTCGGATATGTAGTGTTCCTTTTTCAATTCGCATCACTCGATCCGAGAAGCCATTAATCCATTTCTTATCATGCGAAACTACTACACACCCCGCTTTGTCGAGCGCCACGATCTTATCGATAGCTGCATCAGCCCAACTCTGATATTCATCGTCAAGTGAAGAGAGATGTTCATCTAATAGAAGAACTCTGGGCTGCCCTAGCAATGCGGCAGCCAACGCTACGAGCTGCCTTTGCCCACCGGACAGAGTGTTCGTTACCGACTTTCGCCTAGCGCTAACGAACTGCGCTATCTCTGGGGAGATGCGCTCAAGTTCAGAAAAGAATGAGTCCGAACTCACCTTCTTTAGGCGAAGTGAATCTTGTCTCCTGCTTGCAATCGCCAGCACCTCTTCCACGGTAAGGTCAGATGCCACGGCTTTGTAACTGTTTTGAGACACAGATCCGATTTGTTTAGCTCGTTCATGAGGGAATTTTGATGATTTTGGTCGGCCTAAAAAAAATATATGCCCAGAATCCTGTTGTAGTTGTCCCTGGATTATTCTGAGCAACGTTGTCTTGCCCGAACCATTTGCACCCGTAAGAGCAACTTTCTCGCCGGGTTGGAGTCTAAAAGAAACTCCATTTAAAACACGAATCAAAGAGTCGTCAGAATGTGTGAAACTCTTGGTAATTTTTTCAACTTCAAGCAAAAAGCCGGTCTCGTTCATTATATGTTATCGCAAGAAGAATGATGGTTAATACACCAGTTAGTAATTTCACATCTATAGGCGACATGCCTACTGACAGCGCAACACCAACGGCTAATTCATAAACAAATATTCCAACGAAGGCGGCTAACACTTGAGTAATGTAAGAGCGGCGTCCAACAAGCTTTTCGCCAATGATTAGCGAAGCGATCCCGATTATTATGGTGCCCACTCCCATTGATACTTCTGCAAATCCAAATCTGATCGCAAGTAAGGCTCCGGAAGTCGCTACTAACCCCCCAGCTATTGCTACTAGCAGTATACGATAAACCGTAACATTGCGGCCAACGGATGTTAGAAACTCAGGTGATGAGCCCGTTGCCCGAATGGCTGTCCCAAATTCCGTGCGGAAAAAAAAGAGAGCGGATAGAAACAACAAAGTAACTAGACCTAAGTAAGTAGCAATACGATATCCGTCATTGCCTAAGAATGATTCTAGTATCTCGTATATTGCTTGACTTGACGTCCCTAAGATTCGATAGTTAATCGAATAGAGCATTGTCAACATTATTACACTAGCGAGTATTGGATTGACTTTGAATCGCGACGAAATACTGGCGGTAATGAATCCCGCACACAAGCCGCCAAAAGCGGCAAAAAAGAAAGAAGGAACATAACCAAAACCTTCAAAGTACAGCTTTGCAAATAGTACAGCACCTAGTCCAAAGACACCGTCTACTGACAAGTCAGGAAAGCCAGCAAACCTAAAAGTAAAAACTGCTGCCAAAGATACGAATGACAGAATTAGCGACAGCTCTAGTACGGATAGCAATTGGTGCATGTGTTCAACTCATAATCCGACCAAGGCAGCTCCCACAGTTGCACGAAAAGGGGATTGGGATAATGCTTTCGGTTATAGAATAATCACACACCAATTCCTGCCCGGCGTAAATATGTTTGAGAGATATTACGGTCACACTATCGTGGGAAATAACTAATTTACAATTTGGGGAGCAGGAATGATTCAAATACCGCAGCTTATCCTCCATGATATGTTTGGATTTGCCTATCTGCACGGTACCATAAAATGGCTGTCTTAAGCTGATGTAGTCGTTGGCCACGTAAACCACATCCCCTTTCTTCATGTCTAGCTGGGAAAATAGGCCATATCCGTTGATCTCAGATCGATGTATTTCGATAAAATCTAACTTGTTCTTTGGGCTTTGAAACACAAGCTCAAGCTCCTATTCAATTGTCTCGTAGACTTGCTTCGCTTTGTTTAACACCCCGCTAGGGATTTTGACATTCATTTTCCTTGCTGCTTCAGCATTAATATAGATGTCGCCGCCGTCCGTGTATCTAACAGGAAGATCCGAAACTAACTGACCATCAAGTATAGCTATAATCATTTCACCTGCTTCACGACCAACCCCCTCATAACTCTGCCCAACAGCAGAGATAGCGCCACGTTTAACCGAGGAATAATCTCCAGCATAAAGAGGGATTTTGTTTTGGATAGAGAATACAACAAGCGCAGGAAGCGATTGTGTCACCGTAGTGTCATTGGCTGTAAACAGTGCATCGACTTTGCCGTCGAGCGAGGGTAGTGCTTCGGCTATACCGGTTGCAGAACTAACGGGTTTCTCTAACAAAACAATTTTATATTTATCAGCGGATGAGCGAACCAGAGGCATTGTTATGGATGAGCTAGGATCATTCGGATCAAATAAAATACCTATAGTTTTTATCGCCGGCTGCAAACGTTTTATTAGTTGAAACTGAGCATCTATTGGCCATAGGTCGCTCACTCCGGTGACATTGGATTGGGGTGACTTTGAATTTTTAATAACCCCAGCAGCTACTGGATCAGTTACTGCCGCAAATACGATAGGTTTGTGTTTGATCGTACTAGCGGCAATTTGGGACGTGCTGGTAAATATGGGTACGTAAATATCAACGTCTTGATCGCGGTACTGAGAAACTATTTGTGGTATTAGCGTTTTGTCGCCGCTGGCGTTGCGAACTAATACTTCTATCTTGTGTTTATCGTTTCCATTAATCTCTTGCAGTATGCCCTGGGTTATGTCGGACACGGCGATATGAGCCATCGGCTCTATTACGCCAATTTTTACAGAAGCAGTTTGATTGTTGTTTAAAAATAAAATAGCAGCAATCAACGCGACAAGAGCAAAGACAACTACGCTTATTCGTCTGATTTCCATTTGTTTCACCACTACTTAAGTGCCATTAAATTAAGGAATTTCTGAACAATTGTCCATGATTATCCGCCTATAGTGTTACTGATAATCATTCCAAGTCAATTTCTTCTTCGAAATCCCTATTCTTCGGGGTTTCTTCAATTTGAAAACCCATTTTGAGTCTTCATCCTGTTTTTCAGGCACACTGAGCCTACACTATGCGCATGAGTTTCTTTTTCGAGAGCACCAGATTGATCAAGGCACAGTTGAAATACAGCTGTTTCCTTAATCACCGCTTGCTGGCCAGTATAGGCCGAATCGCTCCAGACACGAGTTTCTTCACCATGGAGGAGGTCTTCCATGATCTGTGAGTCATAAACATTGACCGCTGTCGTCGCGATGGAATGAATCAGTTTGGTCTTGCTTTCCACACCAATATGCGCTTTCATGCCAAAGTTCCACTGGTTGCATTTCTTCGTCTGATGCATCTCTTGATCACGAACCTTGTCTTGATTCTTGGTGGAACTTGGCGCGGCGATCATCGTAGCGTAGAGTGCTTCTTCTGCGCTGGGATCAGACAAGGTGAACCAGTGTTGTAGAAAGTGCATGCGTAACATCCATTCAATACCCACCTGATGCCTGCCCGCACCCTCTGGTTTGGGATAATAGGGCTCTATCGCCGCTGTCAGTCCCTGCCAGGGTATTATGCAATCCATCTCGGTAAGAAACTGATCCTTACGGGGCTGCTTTTGATACTTCTCGAATCCGGTATCGGCGAGCGTCTGTTGGCGCATGGCACTTCTTCTAATCAGTTGGCTTGAGCTATTATCCTTGAAATCGGGGAATTTATCAGGGGGTTCCCTAGAGCTAAATGCAATTTTTAGATTCTAGAGAAACCATTCAACCGATTTAGCCTAATTTTACATCTTTGTCCATACAATAGGAAATCGAGGCACAACAACACGGTGATCTCATAGATACTTCTTGAATGTGCTCGCTGTTATCGCCACCGTCAGCGCGAACAAGGTTGCAAATGGCAAAATGACAAAGGTCAGATGCAGGCTGAACGGCAAGGTAAGATAGGTCACCCAGGTGAGGATAACCAAAGGTAGTACCGCCTTCTTCGCATAGTGGTAGACAAAGGAACTCTCCCGACCTCCACCCCATCGACGCAGATCGCGTTGCACCAATCCATCAACGAGCGCGACCAGGCTAAAAAGTAAAAATATCGGCATCGCCAGGGCCAAAAAGGGCAAGGCACACTGACAACTGCATATTCTGGCCCATTCCGATCACCGGTTCTGGTCTAATGCGATCACCCATTCTGGAAATATCTGATCATTGATTCTGGTTTTATCCGATCACTTTTTGTGGGTTTCCAGAATCGGTGATCAGATAACTCCAGAAACCTTCCTAACGCATTGATTTAGTAAAAAAAACTGCTACGCTTTCAGCCTTTTTTGAGGAGGAGAAGCGAGAGTGGCCAGAAAGAGGCTATCAATGCGTAAAATCAAAGACATTCTGCGGCTGATTTACGAGGCAGGAGCCGGTTATCGCGGCATCGCTTCTGCCCTCAACATTGGCTATGGCACGGTGGTCGATTATCTCAATCGAGCCACGCAAGCAGGGTTGAGCTGGTCGATTCCGCCAGAGCTGCAAGAGCGGGATCAGCGACGCTTATTGTTTCCCACACAGTCGCGCACCGGACAGCGGCGCTTCTCAGAACCTGATTTTCCCGCTATCCATCAGGAACTCCCTGGCAAGGGCGTGACCAAGCAACTGCTATGGCAGGAGTATCGCCAGCAGCATCCTGACGATGGTTACAGTTATGTCCAATTCAGTCATCGCTACAACCTGTGGCTGGGTCAACAGCAGCACAGTATACGCCAGATCCATCCAGCCGGTTAAAAGATGTTTGTCGATTTCTGCGGCCCAACCATGACGGTGGTTAACCCTGATAGTGGCGAACGCCGCCAGGCCCAGATCTTTGTTGGCGCACTCGGTGCATCCAACTGTACGTTCGCCTGCGCCACCTGGAGTCAGAAGCAGGAGGACTGGACTAAGTCCCATGTAAAGGCGTTTGCGTTCTTTGGCGGCGTTCCCCAGCTGGTGGTTCCGGATAATTTAAAAAGCACCGTGCGTAAGACCCATCGTTATGAGCCGGACCTCAACTCGAGCTACCAGCAGATGGCCACCCACTATCAGACGGCCATTATGCTGGCGCACCCCTATAAGCCGAAGGATAAAGCCAAGGCGGAGGTGGCTGTACAGATCGTTGAGCGCTGGATCATGGCCAGACTGCGCCACCAGACGCTCTTTACATTGTCTTCACTCAACCAGGCCATCGTCCTACTGCTTGATGAGCTTAACCGGCGACCTTTCAAGAAGCTCCCCGGCACACGGCTCAGCCAGTTCGAGCAACTGGAAAAACCCGCACTGCGTCCCTTACCGGCACAGCCGTACGAATACAGTGAGATCAAACAGGCCAGGGTGCATATCGATTACCACATCGAGTATGACAGACACTACTACTCGGTGCCCCATCACCTGGTCAAACAGGCTGTAGAGGTACAGACCAGCGACACCGCCATTGTCATCTATAGCCAGGGCCAGCGTGTCGCCAGCCATCCCCGCAGCTACCGTCAGGGCAGTCACACGACCTGTACCGAGCATATGCCCTAGTCGCATCGGGCCATGAGCGAATGGTCCTCAGAGCGCTTTCTCAACTGGGCGGGCTCCATCGGTGCAGAGACCTGTGAAGTGATCCGTTGCATCCTGCAGGAGAAACGCCATGAACAACAGAGCTTCCGGCGCATCCTGGCACTAGTGAGCAATGCCAAGAAATATGGGCGTGAAAGGCTCAACAACGCCTGTGGCCGCGCACTGCTGATCAACTCGCCCACGCGCAGTAGCGTTGAGTCCATCCTCAAGCAGGGGTTGGATCAGGTTGCCGTTGAAAACCCTGATGAAGGCGTACAGGAAGAGCTCAATCTGGATGCCCATGAGAATGTCCGTGGTGAACACTATTACCACTGAGCAGAAAATACATAGGAGATAACATGGTGAATAATCAAACACTACAAACTCTGCGTACACTCAGGCTTACCGGCATGGCTGAGGGACTGGAGCAACAACTCGCCCAGCCCTCAACCCATGAAGAGCTGGGCTTTGAGGAGCGGCTTGCTCTGCTGGTTGACCGTGAGAGCACCTACCGGCACAACAACAAGATCACACGTCTGCCCAAAGCCGCAAGGCTCAAACTGCGGGCGAACCCTGAAGACATTGACTACAGTTATCCCCGTGGCCTGCAAAAAAGCCAGTTTGCAGACCTACTCAGCGGTCAGTGGAAACACCAACATCACAATGTGCTGATCAGCGGCCCTACCGGGTGTGGCAAAACCTACCTGGGATGTGCACTGGCCAAACAGGCTTGCCGCCATGGCCTATCGGTACGCTACTTCCGCACATCCCGGCTACTGGAAACCCTGAGCATAGCCAATGGTGATGGCCGCTTCGCCAAGCTGATCGTACAACTGGCCAAAACCGACCTACTGGTACTCGATGACTGGTGTCTGGAGAAAATGACCCTCAGCCAGCGAAACGATGTGCTGGAGATTATGGAAGATCGCCACGGTAGCAAATCAACATTAATTACCAGTCAACTGCCTGTCTCACAATGGCACAAGGTCATCGGTGACGCCACCCTGGCGGATGCCATTCTCGATCGACTGCTACACAACAGTCACAAGCTAAAACTCAAAGGAGAGTCAATGCGGAAAATCATGAGCAAAACAACTGAATCTGATCACTCACAGTGATACGATGAGGTCCTTCGCGTTAGGAAGATCAGGTGATCGAATAAAACCAGAATCGCTGATCGGAATCACCAGAATGTGCAAGAACACCTGGGTCACCTGCATCATGGCCAGTAAGTACTTTGCCATGGTTTTATAGACCTTATGCAACGTCGCCCTGACGCCCGGCTTATACTTCTGCGGAGGCAGTGACACCCATTGGATGAAATCCACAAACCGCGTCACCTCGAAAAGGTAGTGGTAGGAATTATCGGTGAACTGTTTGCCGAATCGTGCCGGATCGGAGGTCACAACACTGCGACGAAGATTATTCGTCGAGATAGCTGATATCCGTGACCAGCATGGTACGGCTATGATCGCCCCCTTCATACGGCCACGAAAACACCATGCCTGCCCACTCCACGATGATCAAGAACAACAGCGAAAACAATAACCATAGGATGACCTTCGCGACAGCCGATAGGGTTTTCGAAAACAGCCCTTGCTGAACCACTCGGCGACGAGGATCTGCTACGGCCTCAGCCATCGGAGGCCTCCGGTTCAACCTCGGGCTCGCTGACGTCCGGCGCGGCTCTCCACCACGGTTCCTGCACGCGGTAACAGTGATCATTGGTGATGTAGGTGCGCTCCATCTCATTGGTTATCTCGGTGAGCGTCTCAGGCATATCCGAGTCCGTAGCGGGCAACGGCATGCGAATCTTCCAA
>JBFNJI010000092.1:0-22136 GCA_040793985.1 Candidatus Thiodiazotropha sp.
AGGCCGCAGCCGGTTAACTGAATACGACCGACCTAGTAGTAAAACCCCCCTCGACCGGACGGTGAGATGACTTCAAACCGTCCGGTTTTTTATGTGACAAAAACATCGAATGGCTGCAATCCACCGCAAATGAGCGTCAATAGTCCTTAAGATCCGCGTATATAATTATGCCGCGTTGTGTCATCCCGCCCGTCGCCAGTTGGTACCTTCATTCACCAGCCCATATTTCGCATAGATTCACCGCGCTACCCTCATTTGATTCCCCAGCACTGGCCTGCCTCTAGCGGTTTGCCGCACCTGTTTCTACTACCATAGGGAGTAATCCGGGTGGCAGGAAACGCTCGATTCCGCGCCAGTGCGCAAAATAGATTCTTCCTCTATTAACCGCTTTTAAATTCAGGTTTTTTTCACTTTGATCTTTGTCAAGGATGGTTGACCGAAGAATCATAAAGTGGCTATCAGACCAAGGAATCGGTGGTCATACGGAATGCAGATGTCGTATGCGATAGAGTCCGGCACCGAATTGTTTTTGGTAAGCATGGAATTGCCGGCGTGACTCAAGCCAATACGTTGACAGGCATAGCTATGAAAACAGAAGGGGTTGTCTATCTGGTGGGTTCGGGACCTGGTGATCCGGAGCTCTTGACTGTCAAGGCACTGCGGCTCATGCAGACGGCCGACGTGGTGGTTTACGACCGCCTGGTTTCACCGGAAATCATGGCGATGATTCCCCCGGGTGTCTCCCGCATTGCCGTGGGTAAGTCGCCGGGAATGCACTGCGTCCCTCAGCATGAGATCAACTCCCTGTTGACCCGCTTGGCGAAAAAATCCCGGGCCATCGTGCGTCTCAAAGGCGGCGATCCGTTCGTCTTCGGACGGGGCAGCGAGGAGGCGCTCTATCTGCGCAAACACGGCATCCGCTTTGAAATCGTGCCGGGGATCACAGCCGCTTCCGCCGTTAGCTGTTATGCCGGAATTCCCCTGACACATCGCTCCATGAGTCGTGGTGTCAGGATGGTGACCGGACACTTTCGCGATGGAGAAGCGCTAGATATGGAATGGGAGAAACTGGCCGATAAGAGCGCAACCCTGGTGGTCTACATGGGATTGTCGAATCTGCAGACGATTACCCAGCAATTGATGCAAGCCGGGCGTGCGGCGGAAACGCCGGCAGCCGTCATCCAGGAAGGCACCACACCACGCCAAAAAACAGTACGGGCAACACTCGCCACCCTGAGCGGTGAAGTGGCGCGTGCCGGACTCAGCTCGCCCGTGATGATCGTCATTGGTGAGACGGTATCGCTGGCCGATCAGCTGGCCTGGTACCGGAGCGAGGAAATGAGTGATGAAGCGACCTGTCTCGATCATTGCTAGCCTCCTGCTACTTTGCCAGTACGCCTCGGCCGACGGCATACCCGAACCGAGGCGGTATGAATTGCTCAACCTGTTGAAACACGATTGCGGTTCTTGCCACGGACTCTCTCTGAAGGGGGGATTGGGACCGCCACTGACTCCGACACAACTGCAAGGCAAACCGCTGGATTTTCTGACCGCCACCATCCTCTATGGGCGAACGGGTACCCCTATGCCACCCTGGCGTCCATTTCTCAGCGACGCTGAAGCTGAATGGCTCGCCAAACGGATAAAAAGGGGTGTGCAATGAGAGTCGGACTCATCACACTGATCCTGCTGCTCACGGCTTCGCCCTGGCTCAACGCCACCCAGTTGAGAGGTACCGGCGATCTCGGCGTGGTCGTGGAAAGGGCGGATGGCAGTCTTCAGGTTATCGAGACAACCGGCAATACCATCCTGGGTCGTATCGAGGGGCTCGGCGATCTATCTCATGCCTCTGCCGTATTTTCCCGTGATGAACGTTTTGCCTACCTCTTCGGACGTGACGGCGGCCTGACAAAAGTCGACATCCTGCGGCAGACGATCGTCAACCGTGTCGTACAGTCCGGCAACAGCATCGGGGGAGCGATTTCTCAGGATGGACGCTTGGTGGCGGTATCCAATTATGAGCCAGGCGGGGTGCGTATCTTCGATGCCGACAGCCTGGAACTGGTAGCCGATATTCCCGCCACCTACGGGGATGGCAAACAATCCAAGGTTGTCGGGCTGGTCGATGCGCCGGGTAATCAATTTATCTTCAGCCTGTGGGATGCCGGTGAGATCTGGGTTGTTGACATGGATGAAGCGGCGAAACCGGTGGTGCGCAAGTTCAAAGAGATAGGTCTGCAACCCTACGATGCCCTGATCACGCCGGATGGTCGGTACTATATTGCCGGGCTCTATGGGGAGGACGGACTCGCCCTTCTGGATCTTTGGAATCCGCAACAGGGAGTACGCCGGATTCTTAACGACTACGGCAAGGGTCAACAGAAGCTGCCGGTCTACAAGATGCCCCATTTGGAAGGCTGGGCGCTTGCCGGCAGGCACCTGTTCATACCTGCTGTGGGCCAGCATCAGGTGTTGGTTGTCGATACCGACAGCTGGCGTGAGGTCGGGCGTCTCGATGTGCATGGGCAACCGGTATTTGTGATGGCGCGTCCCGATGGCCGACAGGTGTGGGTGAATTTCGCTTTCCCCAAAAACGATACCCTGCAGGTCATCGACACGCAGAGCCTGAAGCTGGTCACTACTCTGCATCCTGGCAAAGGTGTGTTGCATATGGAGTTCGAACCCAGAGGTGAGGAGATCTGGGTGTCGGTAAGGGACATCGACAGATTGCAAGTCTACGATACCGCCACCTTTACCCGCCGCGCCGAATGGCCGGTGTTGAAACCCTCCGGGATTTTTCTTACCTCCCGGGCACACCAGATCGGACTCTAACCATGGCTGCGCAAAAAGAGAGCATACTCGATCGACCTTTGAATCCCTTGGAGCGTCGCTTGTTGAATGACTTCCAGGACGGTTTTCCATTAACGCCACGGCCGTTCTTAACCATCGCGGAACGCGTGGGCAGCACGGAGAGTGAAGTGATGACAACGATACACAACTTGCAGTCGCAGCGGCTGATCAGCAGGGTGGGGCCGGTTTTCCGTCCCAATCGTGTCGGCGCAAGCACACTGGCCGCGATGGAAGTGCCGGCGGAGAGATTGGAGCAGGTTGCCGACATGGTGAGCAGCTACGCTGAGGTGAACCACAACTACGAACGTGAGCACAGCCTGAATCTATGGTTCGTCGTTACCGCGGAAGACAGGGTGTCGTTGAATCGCGTGCTCAAAGAGATCGAAAGGAAATCGGGGCTTGAGGTGATCGATCTGCCAATGGTCGAGGACTTCTACATCAACCTGGGATTTCCACTGCAATGGACCTGAGAGAATTATCACAGCTTATCGAGCCCGATCCTCTGGATCTCGACCTGGTTCAGGCGATTCAGGGTGGATTGCCGTTGGTCGAGCAACCCTATAAACAGATCTCAAGGGAGTTGAATATCACGGAAGCGGAGGTCATCAGACGTCTTGGGCGCCTGCTGGAGACAGGTGACATACGACGGCTCGGTGTCGTGGTTCGTCATCGGGAACTGGGCTATCGTGCGAATGCCATGGTTGTCTGGGATGTGCCTGACGATCGCGTGTCCGAGATAGGTCAACTGCTGGGCCGTCAATCCTGCGTCACGCTGTGTTACCGCCGACCGAGGCGGCCTGGACGCTGGCCTTATAACCTGTTTTGCATGATTCATGGCAGGAGCCGGGAGGGTGTGTTGCGTAATCTGGATCGGTTGATCCTTGACTGCAACCTTGGATGGATCGAACACGATGTCCTGTTTAGCCTGAGACAGTTTAAACAGCGTGGCGCGAAATATATCAAGGAGCGGGATGAAACCGCTGACCGACCCAGGCAACTGCCGGCAGGTCTCGCATAGGAGTGGAGATCAACATGCAACAGCCACTGACCAGGTTTGAACGACGACTGATCAACCAATTCCAAGGCGGTGTCGACCTGACGAAAAGACCCTTTCGTGAAATGGCCAAAGCCCTCGAATCAGAAGAAGACGCAGTCCTGGAATCGGTGCAGGGCTTGCTGGAAAGGGGATGGCTTTCCCGCTTCGGTCCGCTCTATAACGCGGAGCGTCTGGGGGGCAGCCTGGTTCTCGCAGCCATGGCGGTACCGCAGGAAAGATTCGATAGGGTAACGGAACAGGTCAATGCTTTTACTGCGGTTGCCCATAACTACCGACGTGATCATTGGCTGAATATGTGGTTTGTGTTGGCGACCGAAAGTAGCGACTCGATGCAGGAGACAATCGAACGGATCGAAAGCGACACAGGGCTGCAGGTATACGCCTTTCCCAAAGAGCAGGAGTTCTATCTCGGTCTCTGGTTTGAAATGGGAGATGACGGCAGCCTGAACACCCGTTCCATTCCTGCTGTCGCGGCAACGGAGAGCATCGATCTGGACGACCTTGACCGGCGCATTATCGCAGAGACACAGCAGGGTTTACCGCTTACCCATGATCCATGTCAAACCCTGGCGTGGCGTATCGGCTGCTGGCCGAGTGAAGTGGCCACTCGGATCGATAATATGTTGCAGTCCGGGGTTATTCGTCGCACAGGTCTGGTGCCCAACCACTACCGTCTCGGCTTCAAGGGCAACGGTATGACGGTGTGGAATATACCGGATGATCAACTGCAGGAGGCGGGAGAGCGCTTGGGCGCCATGGATTTCGTCAGCCACTGCTATGCCAGGCCGCGGCATCTGCCCGATTGGCCATACAATCTGTTTGCCATGGTACACGGCAGAGACCGTGCCGATGTCTTACAGAAGGTTAACCTGCTGAGCCAGCAACTGAGAAGGTACAACCAGGGACACGAGGTGCTTTTCAGTTCCGCCGTGCTGAAAAAGACCGGCATGCGGCTTGCCTTATAGGATTAGATTATGTTCCGCATAAGCCGTTATCTGCATGCCCTGACCCAGCCGACCGGATCGGCGAAACAACCCGGAAAGCCGACGGGGCCTGTGGTTATCTGGAACCTGGTCAGGCGTTGCAACCTGACCTGCCGCCACTGTTATGCCACATCTGCCGACAAGGACTTTCCAGGCGAACTGACAACGCCTGAGGTCTTCGATGTGATGGATGACCTCAAGGAGTTCGGCGTTCCCGTGTTGATTCTTTCAGGCGGCGAACCCCTGATGCGGCCCGATATTTTCGAGATCTCTCAGCGTGCCAAGGCAATGGGGTTCTATGTGGGTCTTTCGACTAACGGCACACTCATCGACGAGACCACTATCGCCGATGTCGCCGAAGTCGGTTACGACTATGTCGGCATCAGCATCGACGGCATGCGCGATACCCACGACCGGTTCCGGCGTAAACAGGGCGCCTTCGATGAATCGATGCGAGGTATAAGATACTGCCGGGACGCCGGTCTAAAAGTCGGTCTGAGGTTTACCCTGACCCAGGACAATGCGAAAGAACTGCCCGACTTGTTGCAGTTGATGGACGACGAGGGTATCGACAAGTTCTATCTATCCCATCTGAACTATGCCGGTCGTGGCTATAAAAACCGGGATGACGACGTGCATCACCGGATCACTCGGGAGGCCATGGATCTTCTCTTCACCACCTGCTGGAATGATGTGCAAAAGGGACGTAAACGGGAGTTCGTTACCGGCAACAACGATGCGGACGGGGTCTACCTTCTGCTCTGGGCAGCACGCCATCTTCCACAGCATCATGCCAGGCTGCAGGGAATGGTTTCCCGATGGGGAGGCAATTCTAGCGGGGTCAATATCGCCAACATCGATAACGAGGGCCGGGTGCATCCCGACACCATGTGGTGGGACTATACCCTCGGCAGCGTCAAGACACGCCGTTTTTCAGAGATCTGGCAGGATACCCGTGAACCCCTGATGGCGGGGCTGAAGCAGAAAGTGCGCCCGCTGGAGGGTCGCTGCGCCCAATGTGCCTACCGATCGATCTGCGGCGGCAACAGCCGTACCCGCGCATGGCGGCTCACTGGCAATCCATGGGCAGAAGACCCGGGTTGCTATCTCACGGATGACGAAATCAAGCCAATGCAGAATATCCAGACAGCGACAGGCTAAAGGCATGTGTCGTCGTCTGGGCTGGAAGGCATGAGAGTGAAGAGTTGCTGTATCGCGGCAGCGCTTTTTCTGCTGGTCATTGTGGGTATGCTGTACAAATTTCTATGGCAGGGGGAGGTGGTGCCTGCCAGTGACGGACGCAGCGCGATCCAACTGCCTCAAGCGGAAAGGGATCTGGTACTGGCAGAAATGCGGGGGTTCCTGCAGGCAGTACAGACTATCCTTATTGCTGCCGAAGGCGGGGACACAGAAGGCATTGCGGATGCGGCCAGAGAAGTCGGTGCGACCCAGCAGCAGGGTATGCCGGGGACTTTGGTCAAACGATTGCCGGCAGGGTTCAAAATGCTGGGTTTTGACACCCATCGCCGATTCGACCAATTGGCGTTGGATGCGGAGCAGTTGGGGGATACGCAACACAGTCTGCAACAATTGGCCGAGTTGATGTCCAACTGCGTCTCATGTCATGCCAGTTATCGGTTCGATTTGATCGATGAATAACCCATGAGGTTTGTTAATGAGTTCATTGCCGTCGAAACTGTTTAAGCGGGAGGTCTTGCTGGTCTTGCTTGCGCAAAGTCTCCTGCTCTCCATCCTCTATGCCGGTCAAACACGTGCCGAAGCCGATCATGAACTCTATCTGAAATATTGTGCCGAATGCCATGGCGCGGACAGGCTGGGTGGCCAGGGTCCTGCCCTGTTGCCGGAGAATCTGCATCGCCTGCGATCGAAGCAGGCACACAAGGCGATTGCCGAGGGCCGGCCGGCCACGCAGATGCCCCCTTTCAGGGACCGTCTGAGTGACAGTCAGATCGAGACGTTGGTCAACTATATCTACACCCCCCTGGCAGATATACCGCAATGGGGTTTGCCGCAAATCGCAGCCAGTCGAATTGAACATCATAAACCGGGCACGCTCCCCGATATACCGCGGTTCGAGGCCGATATCGAGAACCTGTTTGTGGTGGTGGAACTCGGCGACCATCATGCGACGCTGCTGAACGGTGATACCTTCAAACCGATCCATCGTTTCCCGACCCGCTTCGCGTTACACGGTGGGCCCAAGTATGCGAACGGCGGCCGCTATGTCTATTTCGCTTCGAGAGACGGCTGGATCAGCAAGTTCGATATCTATAATCTGACATACACCAGCGAGGTGAGGGCGGGAATCAATACACGTAACCTGGCCGTTTCACACGATGGCCGGTTCGTCATGGTGGCCAACTATCTGCCCCATAGTCTGGTGGTACTGGATGCGGAAGATCTCAAGCCATTGAAGGTTATTCCGGTGACCGACGATAAGGGTAATTCATCCAGGGTCAGCGCTGTCTACACCGCCGATCCCCGCTCGAGTTTTATCGCTGCGCTGAAGGATATCACCGAGGTCTGGGAGATCAGTTATGAGATACCCCCACCGAAAGGATTCGGTCAATGGATTCACGACTACAGAGAGGATTCGGGCGAGCAGGGCGTGACCGATCCCTTTCCTGTCCGCCGCATCCGGGTGAAAGACTACCTGGACGATTTTTTCATCACCCAGGATTACACCCAGATCGCGGGTACTGCGCGGGACGGCAGCGGACAGGTGGTTGATCTCGATATCGGACGTGCGGTGCAGGCGCTGGAGCTGCCCGGAATGCCCCACCTGAGTTCCGCCATCACCTGGCGCAGCGGCGATCGCCAGGTTATGGCCACACCCAATATCAAGGCGAACAAAGTGACCGTGATCGATACAAAAAGCTGGGAGGTGATCAAAGAGATACCAACCCTGGGCCCCGGCTTTTTCATGCGTAGCCACGAACAGAGTCCCTATGCCTGGGTGGATGTCTTTTTCGGTAATGAGAGAGACGCTATGCATGTCATCGACAAGCAGTCTCTGGAAATCGTAAAGACTTTGCGCCCTGCCGAAGGCAAGACCTCAGCGCATGTGGAGTTCACCAAGGACGGGCAGTACGCGCTCGTCAGCGTCTGGGACGATGACGGCGCACTGGTGGTCTACGATGCCAACACATTCAATGAAGTAGAGCGACTCTCAATGAGAAAGCCGTCCGGTAAATACAACGTCCACAATAAGCTGACACGCTCATCCGGGACCAGCCACTGACACGGGAGGCAGAGATAGATGCGATTGAACGCCGAGGTTTTCACAGTTTGCGTCCTGCTCATGATTTATTCATCAACCGGCTGGTGCGCTGAGTTGATGATTCATTCAGAGAGTATTCTGGTCGAGGATGGCGACACCCTGATAATCGATCTGCCCGATGGCAAGCAGCGGGTTCAGTTGATGAATATCGATGCACCTGAGGATTCCGAAAATGCAAAATTCAAGGCCGACCTGCGTAGAACCGGCCTGGATTACGACACGCTGTTCTCGCTTGGCGCAATCGCAACTCAGTACTTGGTTAAATTGATCACCGGTACAGAGCGTTTCAGCCTGCAGTATCAGCCGGAAAAGCGGGATAGATATGGCCGACTGATTGGCAATTTAAAGGATCATAATGGGGTCTCCGTGAGCGAGCGGATGGTGCTGAACGGGTATGCCATCGCCAACACGACAGGTGGTGCAGAAACCACTCATCCTTATCATGCATTGCAGCGTAACGCTCAGGAGGAGATGCGTGGATTGTGGGGACTGCTGCCCAGGCAGACCCAGCTCTGGGCAGGCACATCGATTAAGCATTGACAGAACCGAAGGTCATTGCGATGTTGACCGTCACCTGAATCCGGCTTGTTTCCGAGTATCGTCAAATGCAGCCACCCATGGCCGGCACGAATCTGCGGTGTAAACAATCATGTCCCTGTTTTTTTGAAGTTGTATTGGCCTCGGATGCCGCTTGGTTCCTTGTTATTGTTGACAAGAATGAAAATAAGATTCTTTGTATTTATCTGCCTCGCATTCATTGGTTTTACCCTGAGCGCGGAAGCAAGTGATGGGTTTGCATTTAAGACCCGGCTCCAGTTCGGTGTGATCAAGAACGACAGTGCCTCAGAAAACCTCTTTCCATCGGGTTTCCTCAATTTCGACGAGGGTCTGAATCTGAACCGGGCCGAGCTGATCCTGGAGAAAGTGCCACGAAGCAACATCATGCCGCGCATCGGTCCTTTTCCGGGGGCGAAGCCGAAACTGGCCGATTGGGGTTACGAGATCGATCTACGCTATGGCGAGGATGCCGCGATCACCTTTGGCCTTGATGACGAGCTCGATGTGAATGAAGGTAACGACAGGCTCTATCTTCTGCCGCAATGGTTTCTGAACGGTTACCTGCCGATGGGTGATGGCTTTTCCTGGATTGCCGGCAGTTGGTTTACATCTGTCGGCTATGAAATCGGAGCACCCGTCGATCCGCCTACAGCATTTTATACTCACGCCTATGCATTCACCTATCAACCGGTAAAGCATGTCGGTGTGATGGGCGCCTTGAAACTGCCGACGAATCCGGCGCGCGGGCTCTGGTCGGTGGGTCTCGGGATTGTGCAGGGCTGGAACAATCTGCAGGACAACAACGATGACAAAACCTTGATCTTCGACCTGCGTTGGCGCAGTCCCGATTTCAGGACCTGGCTCGATATAGAGAATATACTCGGTCACGAACAGTCGGAGGGGGACACGACCGATCAGACCAGGCCCTTTAATGCGGTCAGCAGCACGGGTGAGAAACTGTTAAGGCGCATGCACGCAGTGACCCTCAGTCATCGCTTCGACCCTAGCCATCGTATGGTCATGAATGCGGTATACGGAAAACAGGAAGGTGGAGATGTTATCGCTGATGCCAACAACCCGCCTGGGTTTCTGATTACGCAGGAGAGTCGATGGTATGGGGTCAATCTGAACTACTATTTTCAATGGCAGGAGAACAAGCAGCTGGGTTTGCGGGCAGAGTGGTTCTACGACGGGCAGGGCGCGCATGCCTTGCTGCCTGAAGGCATCTATCGATCGCTGACAATGAACCTCTCTTGGTGGTTGCTGGACGGCCTGAGAATCCGCCCTGAGCTGCGTTACGATGAATACAGCGGAGACGGCAAACCCTTTGGCGGACAGGTGCCGACGGTGTTTTTCGGTGAAAAGGAACAACAGTGGGTGGCATCGCTGGATGCCACCTGGTTCTATGACCTATGACTAAAAAATATACGTTCATTGGCGCAATGCGCCCCTTCTCCCTGGTGGTTGCCATCGCCACCTGTGGACTCGGGGTCAGTCTGGCGCTCATAGACAATGCCGATGAGCACTGGCTGGCATGGCTTGTGCTGCTCACGGGCCTGCTGTTACAGATAGCCGTCAACCTGGTCAATGACACCCCCGACCTGGCAAATCCGGATCTGGACCGGCAGAGCCGGCGAAATATAGTGCGAAACCGGAAACTCGGCTGGATCATCATGTTGCTGGCCATCATGCTGGGTCTCTATATGGTGTCCATCAGAGGATGGCCACTGCTTCTGTTGGGCATAGTCGGGGTCGCTGGCGCCTGGGGTTATACCGGTGGCAAGGTCAACTACAAGCAGCGCGGCCTCGGTATAGTGCTGGTGTTTCTGCTGATGGGTGTATTGCTGATCGGCGGTTCCTACTACGTGCTCAGCGGTCTCTATACATGGCGGGTATTCTGGCTGTCGCTTCCCTTCAGCCTGCTCTCATCCCTGCTTTTGCTGAGCAATGAGTTGAGGGATTACGAATCGGACCGGGATGCGGGTATCCGTACGCTGATTGTCAGGATTGGTTACCATTCTGGCGTCAGACTCTACTATCTGCTCATCAGCCTGGTGTATCTGATCAGCGCGATGCTGTTTTGGGCGGGGATGCTGCCTGGATTTTTCATGCTGCTGATCACATCGCTGGCTCTGATCGGACCGTTCAACCTGCTCGATACACCAAACCATCAGCGGCAGCGACTGACACCGCTCACCGGACGCTTCTACCTTCTGTTCGGCGCAGCCTATCTTGCAACCCTCTGGATGGACCTGCCATGAATCAAGATATGGTGCTGAGTCTGGCGCTGCCGGTCACGCTGTTCTGTATTATGTTCAGTATGGGCACAGCGCTGTTAACCAGGGACTTTCGGCTCATTGTCGAGTCCCCGGTCTCCGTGCTGATAGGCATTGTCAGCCAGATGGCCATACTTCCCATGGTGGCGTTGGTCATGCTTGCGCTGCTGCAACCGCCGCCAGAACTTTTCGTCGGTTTCATGATTCTGGCCTTCAGTCCCGGTGGCACCACATCCAACATGTTCTCCTACCTGGGCAGAGGGAATGTCGCGCTCTCGATCACCTTGACGGCGATTGTCAGCCTAGTGACGCCGCTTACCATTCCGCTTTTGGCCGGCCAGGTCATCGAGTGGCAGCTCGGCAGCCACAGCGAGATAGTCCTCCCCTTTGCCGCCACATTTGCAAAACTTGTAGTCGTGACATTGATACCCGTCGTATTCGGTATGACCCTGCGTCGTTATCAACCCGGCTTCTGCCTTCGGCATGAACGGCTTCTGACCCGTATTCCACTGCTCATGCTGTTCCTGGTAATCCTCGGCATAATCCACCAGAACTGGGCGTCGATGCCGCTGTTTCTTGCACAGACCGGCATGCCGGCCCTGCTGCTGGCCACTTTGGCGTTGGCGGCCGGCTACGTATTTGCCCGCATGACGCGGCTAGACGAAACAGACGCACGCACGGTGGCGATCGAGACAGGGATTCAAAACGGCGGTACGGCGATTTTAGTGACCGGCACCATCCTGAACAATCCGACCATGACCATTGCTCCGGTAATGTACGGCATCCTGATGCTGATACCCACATTTGCATATATTGCCTTGCTGAATCGAAGACAGGCGGTCGTGGCCTGAAACTGTCACAAGGAGAGTCAGCTGTTCGATTGGAGATGATTGTGAATTGAACATTCCACGGAGCAAAAGCCGATAAACATCCAGCAGTATGAAATCCTCCTTTAAAAACATCATGATTGTGATAGGTCTGCTGATGGCCGTACCGGCACGAGCACTACCCCCGCTGCAGCTTTTCATCGACCTGACTCCCCTGGGCAAAACCCTGCGACTGCTCCCCGGCACCTATTCCGGTCCTGTGGTGATAAACAAACCGATTGTCATCGAGGGCGGCGGCGAGGTCACGGTCGACAATGAGGGTGAGGGAACGGTGATGACCATCAAGTCGGATCATGTCGTGGTTCGCGGTGTTCATCTGACGGGTTCCGGCACCTCCCACGATGCGATGGATGCAGGTGTATTGATCGAGGGGGATGGTGTGCTGTTCGAGGAGAACCGCCTGGATGACGTATTGTTTGGCATTCACATCAAACAGGGAAACGCCAATACCATTCGCAACAATAGCGTCAGCTCCAAGCCCTTCGCACCGAGTTTGCGCGGCGAGGGTTTGAGAATCTGGTATGGAAACGAAAACTTGATCGAAGGCAATACATTTCATCACGTGCGTGATCTGCTGCTGACCAATGCGTCCGCCAACAGAATCGTCGGCAATGAGCTGCAGCATAACCGAATCAGCATGGAGTTTATCTTCTCCCCGGACAACATCGTGAAAAACAACCGTATTGGCGATAACGATACGGGAATCGTGGCGATCTATTCGGACGGGTTGTCGATAGAGGGGAACCGGATCGAGCACATCAGAAACATGGGCAGTTCGGCCCTGGCGATCAAGGAGAGTTCACAGGTACGGATCATGAAGAATGAGATACTTCACAATGCCGTGGGCCTGACTGCGAATTCGCCTATATTCCCGGAGAATATCCTCTACCTGGAAAACAACCGCTTTTCATACAACAACGTGGCCATGTATTTCTATGGAGAGAAGGGGGGGCACATCATTCATGGCAATCGCTTTGTCAATAATCTTTCGACGATTGCCGTCAGTCACGAAAAGAGTGCCAAAAGCAATGACTGGCGGGGCAACCTATGGGATGACTACAAGGGATTCGATCGGGATCGGGACGGATACGGCGATACGCCACATACCGTTAAGCTCTATTCGGACCGGATCTGGATGGACAGACCGGTTACCCAGTTCTTTCGCGGTACCCCCATAATGGCCATAATCGACTTTATCGAGCGCCTGGCACCCTTCTCGGAACCGGGGGCAATACTGATCGATCCGAATCCACTAATCGACTATTCCCCCGAATAGCCGCCACCCAGAGACTTCCCGGTTAAGGCGCCGAGGAACGCAGCAATATCCGCAACTTCATCGTCTTTCAGCTCAATTTCGAGCTGGATGCGCCCCATGATGCGGATGACCTCTTCGAGGGATTTGCCAGAACCGTCATGAAACCAGGGGCCGGTGACAGCCACGTTTCGCAGGGAGGCCACCTTGAACATCATCTTGTCCTCATCGTCCCCGGTCACGCGGTATCTGCCCAGGTCCTCGGTATTGTGAAAATCCATGTGGACCCCGAGCTTCTCAATCAGCGTGCCGCCCAACAGGCGGCCATCGTGACATCGGACACAGTTGCGTCGAATGAAGAGGGCGAGCCCCGACTGTTCCTGGGGTGTGAGTGCTTTTTTATCGCCACGCATAAAATCGTCGAATCTCGATTCGCTGCGCAGGGTACGCTCAAACGCTGCTATGGCTTCTGCCAGATTCGCATAGGTGAGGGGAGGCGTGTCATTGGGGAAGGCATTGGCAAATGCCTCCGCATACTCGGGCAGTTCGCTGATTTTTTTCACCACGCTTGCTTCATCCGGCATGCCCATTTCGATCGGATTCAAAATCGGCTGGCGTGCCTGATCGGCCAAATCCTTTGCCCGACCATCCCAGAACTGCGCAATTTGCCAGCCTGCGTTCAGCACCGTGGGGGTGTTGCGGTCGCCAAGCTCGCCCCGAGCCCCCGGTGAAGTGGGAAGATTGTCCATTCCTGCTCTACCGTCGCCCAGCGGATGGCAGTTTGCACAGGCCTGGGTGTCATTGATGGAAAGGCGTTTATCGAAGTAGAGTGTTTTCCCGAGCGCTATCCTTGCCGGGGTATCCTCGTCACTGCCGGGCATGCTCTCAGGCAGTGGTGCGAAATAGCGATTGGCCTTTCTGATCAAGCGGTCGCTCTTGTCCGCATATACGCAGGGCGCAAACATAAAGAGCAGCAAGACAGCCCATATTGCGGTGCTTTTTTTACTCATCATTGACTATCCTGTCCTACTCGAATAAAAAATTTCTTGTGTCACTCAACGTACGGTGTACAGCATGGCAGCGAGCACAGATGAGTACTGCGGCTTCGCCCAGTTTTCTGCCGGTCTCTTTTAATTGCTGGCGGGCCAGGGCGCTATCCAGTTCATCGAGTGTTCTCGTGCTTGCCTCGCCCAATATTCTGCTTTGTGGCGGCTCATCCTTGTGGCAGACCTGGCAGCTTGCCGCCAGGCGGTGCAGGTCTTCTCTAAGCCGGACAGCCGTATCAGCCGCGCGTGACCAACGCTTGTCTTCAGCAGAGATCTTGATGCGATTGACGCTTCGGGAGAGGCTTTCCATGAATGCAGTATATCCCTTCATTGCGTCCGGGACGTCGTCGATTTCGATTGCGCTGAAGTCGGCTGAACGATACCTTAGGGCGGCCAGGGCCCGATACTCTCGGTGGCAGTTCCGGCAATTTCGCTGAAGCCGCGATACGGTGCTGGCGACCGTGTTGAAGTCACCAGCCCGGGCGGCGGTTTCCAGACGCATGACTTCATCCAATTCTATTTCATCGCTCCATTCAGGCACCATCTCGGGCAGTGAGCGGAAGTGTTTGACGAACTTTTCGCTCCATTTCCGCATCAACGCCAACGACTCTTCGGCGGCGTATTCGTCAACCGCCTGCAATTCACGGCGTAGGGCGAACATGGTATGCAACCAGACCTGTCTTTTATTCGCGGGCTTGTACCATTGTCCAAGCGAGTCGGGGAGCAGGGTGACACTGCGCTCCGTTTCCGCAATCGATTGTTTGTATTGAATCAACAACAGGACGGCAAAAAGCAAAACAAGCCAGAACGACTTTTTATCTCTCATTGACGCAAGACCATGGCGATGCTTGAAGAAGGACTTGAATACGATGCCTGACTGTCGGTCAAGCAACAGACGGTCACTCCACCACGTGCACCACACCCTTCATCTGGTGGGATTCGTGGTGAGGTTCGCAGATATAGGGATAGCTTCCCACTTTATCGAAAGTGCGTTCCCGAACATCGCCGGGGAAGAAGTAGTCACCGGGCTCCTCGCCCAGCACTTCAAACCAGGCGCTGTGGTATTGCCTCTTCTCGTGATTTTCCCAGCGCACGGTTGTGCCGACCTTGACGGTGATCTCCTCCGGCAGAAATTTATAGTCTTTCGCAATCACTGTGACCACCTCGCCGGCGAATCCAGGATTGATGAAAAGTAGCCACAACGGCAGGAAGATAATGTTATAGCGAAACATAGCGGATACCCCCCATCGGTTGTACGCCGGCTGGCAATTGAATACGGGCACTACTGTGCGATTGCGTTGATCTCCGCATCCGGATTATCGAGCCCCAGCTTGTATCCCAGCGAAACATGGTGGAATCGGCTGTTGGTGTGGTCGTCGTGGATCGCGAATCCGAAATTATACAGCGTACCCTTTTCGATGCCCACATCCTCTGCAAGTTCAGATTTCAACTTGCGTTTGAATATGGCGGTCCAGTAACCGGCCTCCTCTTTAATGCTGCCCTGGATGGCCTGACCGCCCTGCATGACACGCTGTTCCAGGACATAGCCATTCTCAACACTGCCGCTACCGCTGTTGATTCGCACCAGATCCATTGTCTTGTGGGCATCGAGTTCAGCCTGCAGGGCGGCATTATCCTTCAGCTTGTCCCAGCCGCCGAGTTTCTTGCCGCGCCGGCCCTTCTCTTCGACTTTGGTGCGCGACTCCTTGATGTATTTGGTCACTCCCCCACTGAAATCGAGCGGCAGACCGGATGCCGCTGGGTCTTCAGGGTGCCCCGGCATGGTACGCAGATCCTCGTGACAGGTGCCCCAGCAGCCGGCCTGAGAGGCATATTCCAGCTCATCGGTCGCCAGCATGAAGGCCAGCTTCACCTGATTGTCGGGATCCATTTTGCCGCCATCCACGAAAGGTATGGGCACATGTTCGGTGCCTTCCCATTGGAAACGCAGATAGAGATGCTCATTGTCGTGAGTCGCCTGCACCGTGACCGGGATGGCGGCTCTTTTGCCTTCAGGGGGTGTCGGTTCGGCTTTCTGTCCGGTGACCATCTTTTTACCCATATCGGCGAGCTCCTTCTCGTGGCAGACCGTGCAGCGATCACCGGCGCGGAAGGGCCGGGCGCCGCCGTGAAACTTACCCACCAGCGTCCACTCCATGGAGGTCTGACCGGGATAGAAGAGGGTGATCTGACGTTCTCCGGCTTTTGACCAGTCTACATCGCTACCCACGTCACCTCCGGCGGGCGCGGCGGCCTTTTGGGGTGCTGCCGCTGCGCTGGCGACAGGGGCAGTGACCTTGGCCTTTACCGCATTGATTTCGGCCTGGTCGTTATCCAACGCCAGTTTATAGCCGAGCGAGACATGGTGAAAACGGGCGTTGGTGAAGTCATCATGGATGGCGAATCCGAAATTATAGACAGTGCCCGGATCTATCCCGACATTGCCCGCGCCTGAAGCTTTCAAGGGACGTCTGACTTCCACAGTCCAGAGTCCCGCTTCCAGCCAACCCTGTGCATCCACCTTACCGCCATCGTCCATGATGCGCTGTTCGAGTACGTAGCCGCTTTCCGTTTTACCGCTGCTGTTCCAACGGATCAGGTCCATCACCTTGTGCGCATCAAGCTCTGCCTGGATGGCCGCGTCGTCTTTCAGTTTGTCCCATCCGCCAAGCTTCTTGCCGCGTCGACCCTTCTCCTCAACCTTGGTGCGCGACTCCTTGATATATTTGGTCACGCCTTCGGAGAGTTCCAGGTTGAGACCGGCTGATGCGGTATCTTCCGGATGACCGGGCATGGTTCTCAGGTCTTCGTGACAGGTACCCCAGCAGCCGGCCTGGGAAGCGTACTCCAGATCGTCAGTGGCCAGCATCAGGGCCAGTTTCACTTGATTCTCCGGATCCATCTTGCCCCCGTCCACGAAGGGGACCGGGACATGTTCCGCATCCTCCCACTGGAAACGCAGATAGAGGTTCTCATCATCATGGGCGGCCTGGACTGTTACCGGAATGGCCGCACGCTTGCCTTCGGGTGGTGTCGGTTCCGCCTTCTGTCCGGTCACCATCTTTTTGCCCATATCGGCGAGCTCCTTCTCGTGGCAGACCGTGCAGCGATCACCGGCGCGGAAGGGCCTGGCGCCGCCGTGAAACTTACCCACCAGGGTCCACTCCATGGAGGTCTGACCGGGATAGAAGAGAGTGATCAGGCGTTCGGGCGAACCGCTCCAGTCGACACCAAAGCCACGGGCGACCGCAGCAGGTGCGGCAGCGGCTCCAGCATCTTGCGATTTTGCTGCGGCGAGGGCCTGGGCCACGGCGACTTGGATTTTCTCCTCTACGGCCAAAGCCTGCGCCTTGCGGCGTTCACGCTCTTTCCGAGACTCTTCCTGGCGTGCCGCCTCTTCAGCTGCCTCTGCAGCTTCGGCTTTGGCCAGTCCCTCTTTGAAGGATACCGGTATTTCGGTCCTATAGGCTTCAATCGGCTTGGCCCACTCCTCCAACTCCTCCTCGCTGATATCTTTGTGTACCGGTTTATGTGCGATGCCTTTGTGACAATCGATGCAGGTGTTGCCGTTCTCCATGGCAAACACGTGCTGCTTGCGCGCGCGCGGTTTCTGTCTTTCGGGATTCATCGTATCCCAGTCGTGGCAGTTGCGGCACTCCCTTGAATCGGTATCTTTCATGGCCTGCCAGACACGGCGTGCCATGGTAAGTCTATGGGCTTCGAACTTTTCCGGGGTGTCTACTGTCCCCAGCATTTTATGCCAGAGTTCGTTGCTGGCTTTGATCTTTCTGACTATTTTATGGACCCAGGGACGCGGTACGTGGCAGTCGGGGCAGCTCGCACCAACGCCGCTGCGGTTGCCGTCATGGGCCGTTCCCTTGAACTCGGCATAGACGTTCTCCTCCATCTCGTGGCAGGAGATACAGAATTCCATGGTGTTGGTGGCCTCCATCACGGTATTGAAACCGCCCCAGAGCACGACACCTATGACCATGAACAGGACCGCACCACCCAGTGTCGCGCCAAAGGCGACTTTGCGTGTAAGTAGGCTTTTGAATAAAGACTGCTGATGCATCGCTTTCCCCGTTCAGGTCACAATGGTCAGGTGATACACCACTATCTGAATCGGGTGGTGCAGGTGTTGGTGGACGAGGCGGACATGGGGCTGGGCCACATGTCCGCCTTGTCGTCAGTTACGTGCGTTTAACCTTACCGTCATCAGGTGACGTGATTGATCCGGTTGTACACGTTGAACTTGCCGGTCGGTGCGAACAGACCTTTGACGCGTGCCTTCTCTTCGAGAGTCTTGGCGTCGAAGATGATGATCTCACCATTTGGCTCCTTGCTGTCCTTACGATTCCAAACAGAGGTCCAGACCTCGGAACCGTCCGAGTTGAACTCGATATGGACCGCGGCATAGCCGGCCTTTTCAGTCAAACGGATGGTCTTGACGATCTCACGGCTCTTCTTGTCGATGACCTGGATTGACTGCTGAACCTCAGGCTCCGGGTGCTTGGTCTGGTCAGCCCAGACGTAGTCGCTCTTCGGATGAGTGCGGATAAACACGCCAGGACCATCGGTCTCGGTTTCGTAGCAGACCTTCCATGCCTGATCGGGACGACCTTTCGGATCGTTACCCCAGGCAGTGACCTTGCCGACACCCAGATGCACGGTGCCACCGACCGGACCACACTTGGGATCGATCCAGTTGGCGCCCGGACCGGGATGCGGCAGTTTGTCGACATCGATCAGCTTGGTGAGCTTCTGGGTTTCGGTGTCTACAACTACCATCTTATTGGAGGCGTTTGCAGCGATCTGGAAGTAACGACCGGTCGGATCGTAGAAACCGTCATGCAGGAACTTGGCGGTATCCATCTTGGTGATCTTCAGGTTGTCGATATCGCTGTAATCCACCTGCCACATCTGGCCCAGCTCCTTCATGGAGACCAGCCAGCTGGGATGGTTGGGTGTGTCGTAGATGGCAGCCACGCGGGACTCGTTGACGTACTCGCCGTCCACATTCACGCCACGGGCGGAGACCACTTTCAACGGTTCCATGGTGCCGGCGTCAGCGATGACGAAGTGAGGCGGCCAGTAACCACCGCCGACCACGTACTTGCCGTCGCCGGATACCGCAACATCACGGGCGTCATAGGCGATCTGAACCTCAGCAACCTTCATCTTGTCCGGGGTCTGCCAGAGGTCGATCTTGGTCAGCTTGCCGTCACGGCCCTGGGTATACCAGAAGCGGCCGGCGTCCTTGGCGTGCAGTGTGTTGTGATGCTCAGCTGCTTTCAGTACATGCACCGCATAACCGGTGGGTACGTGGGCGACAACCTCTTTTTTATCACCGTCGATGACCGCAACTTTACCTACATCGCGCTCGATGACCAGGAAGAAGTTCTTCCAGTTACGGCCATGAAGAGGCTTGCTGGGATAGTCCTTGGGATCCACGAAGACCTTATGACGCTCTTTCATCAATGCCAGGGACATTTCAGGTGGAATCGGTGGTTCCATCTGAATATAGGTGGCCATCTTCTTGATCTCATCTTTTGTCATGATATCGTCGAAGTTGTTCATGCCGCCTTCAGTACCGAAACTGATGATTTTTTCGAGACGTTCTTGTCCGAGCTTCTGTGTCTCCTTCGGTTCCAGACTCTTACCTGTCGCGCCTTTACGCAGGGTGCCGTGGCAACCTGCGCAACGCTGGAAGTAGGTGGTTTTGGATGCTTCGAAGTCTGCTTCACTGAGTGTTGGCGTGGCTGCTTGGGCGTTTAACCCTAAGCCACTGATGGATATGCCGATTGCCATTGATAGCGCAGTTGCGTGTAAAATGGACTGCGCGCCTGGCCGGGAACGTTTGATCATTGGAGAAATCCTCCCTACATTGTCGATTACGCACGACAAATTAAGCGCCCGGCCGGGCGTACTCACCTTGACAAAAGTCAAATCAAATACCGTCCATATCCCAGATAGTCTGATTCACGATTCATTGGGGCGCAGTCGAATTGATTCGGATCAAGGCTCAAAAGAATCTGAGTGAGATGATGCCAGCAGGCAGGATATGCCTGCTCAATACAAGTAAAGCCGCTTTTCCGTTAGACAATCCTCTGGGGATATCCATTATGCGCAAGAGCTTACAGACTTTTGGCCTCTCCCTTTTCATTGTGCTGGCCTTCCTGGTCATCGGTATCGGTTTCCTGTTCGGTATCGACAATCCGGTTCCCTGGATCATGATTGCGGTACTCGTCGCACTGCCGGTTATCCACAAGAAGATGACATCCCGAAAGTTTGTCTCCTGGGACGACAATCTGAGCGTGGGCATACAGGCGATCGATGACGAGCATCAGAAGCTCTTGAACCTCATCAACAATCTACAGACCGCAGTGCTCTATCCAACCGGGGAGTCATTTGAGCGCCAGGCCTTGAGTGAACTGGTCGACTATACAAAAATCCATTTCGAGCGGGAAGAGAAGCTGATGAGTGAAAACGGCTATCCGGATTACGAAGCTCATAAACAACAGCATGAGGAGATGATTGGAAAGGTGTCCCATTTCCTGGAATCGTATGAGCAGGACAGGGAGGCCACTATCGATGAACTAACCGGTTTTCTCAAAACCTGGCTGGTCGATCATATTGCCGGCACAGATCAGAAATACAGTCAGTTTCTGCGGGACAAGGGTGTTCGTTGATCCGCTTGAGTCTTATAGCCGCCTCAGTCGTTTGACACACAGTCGGATTGACTTTCATGCAGGTTAACTGTCTCTATTGCGGTGAATCGTTCGCGGACGATATCAAGCGTTGTCCGCACTGCGGCGCACCCTCGCATTTTCAGAAACGGGGTTTTCGCATGGGAGGAAAACAGCGGTTTCTGATCCTGTTTGTGCTGTTCTCCATGGCCACGTTGCTTATTGCTTTGCTGTTGCCGAGATAACCGACAGGGATGCTTGGTATTTAGACGCTAATTAACACAGGTTGGATTGGGGCAGTTATCAAATCCTCATTTTATTAATCTAGGCAGGGTAGGGACCCGATTGGACAAGACAGGATTACAACCCGCTAAAGTGTCGCCCTCCGATCTGTCCGCGGTTCTCAAGTCAGGTTGGCACATGTTCCGTGCAGCGCCCCTGCCGAGCGTGGCCTATGCGTCCGTCGCGGCTTTGATCGGTCTGGTTCTGCTCTATGCCATCGGTGAACTCGGTGTCTCACCCATGTCGCTACCGTTTGCGGGCGGTTTCATGCTGATCGCACCGGCCATGCTGGGCGGTTTTTTTCAACTGGCCTCAAATATCCAGACACAAAAACCGGTGACGGTCGCATTGCCGTTTGTCGCATTCCTGCGCACACCGCTGCAAACCTGGATGGTGGCACTCTTCTGCGCCTTCATTTTTCTCATCTGGATCACCGATGCAGGGGTGCTCTACAGTTTTATCGTCGGTGGAACCCATCTCCCCTATGAACTGCCGTGGTTTCTGCAAGTGGATGAATCTATTACCCGTTTCTGGTTCTGGGGGGTTGTGATGGGGTCCGTGCTCGCATTCATCATCTTCTGCATCTCGGCCTTTTCCGTACCCTTGCTCTTTGACGGGAGGGGGGGGCTGGTACAGGCGGTTCACGCCAGCGTGCGTGCCGTGTTCAGCAATTTTCTGACCACCATGGTATGGGCGCTGCTGCTCAGCTGCACCATCCTCATTGCCATTGTGCTGCTGCCCTTGCTGCTGTTGGTTCTGCCGGTGATGGCATACGCCAGTTTCGCCCTCTATCGGCTTGTATTTCCCCAAGCCAGCTAAAGCTGCGAGCCGTTCGCTGCTCTCCATAACAGCCTCGTGACACATCCAACTTGACACATGTCAAGGTTTGTTGGGCCGTCTGATTTCTAATAGCGGAGACTCAATCAAGACAGGCTTGGGAGGAGAGTGATGGCAC
>JBFNJI010000031.1:0-17833 GCA_040793985.1 Candidatus Thiodiazotropha sp.
CGTTCCACAAAAAGCGCCCGTAGCTCAGCTGGATAGAGTACCTGGCTACGAACTAGGGGGTCGGAGGTTCGAATCCTTCCGGGCGCGCCATCATTAGCAAACTACATCAAGCGGTTATCGTCTCAGGCGATAGCCGCTTTTTGTTTCAACAACACGAGTGCGGGACTTTTGCGGGAGTTTTCCCGGCACACCCGGTTGGCCGCCTCGATCAGGTTCGTAAGCTCAGCCGCCGAGTAGTGCGTGGTGATCCTGCCCGATTTGTGTCCCAGCAGGTCCTGCCGGTCCTCGTAGCTCACGCCGGCTGCCCGTAAACGACGGCCGAAGGTATGCTTGAGGTCGTGCACCCGCACCTGCGAAAGCCCTACGCGCTTGCGTGCCCGTTGCCAGGCCGAGTTGTTCATCACCGTCACCGGATGACCGCGGTAGGTGAACACAAAGTCCGGGTGTTCACCACGCACGTCCTCGATAACGGATTTCGCAACCCGGTTGAGTACCAGCAACCGTTCTTCACCATTCTTTACCCGGTCCTCCGGGATGATGAACACACTGGTTCCCAACTCAGGCACCGGGACTTCCCATTCCCAGCGCAGGCCAATCACTTCCTTTTCCCGCGTACCCGTATTGACCTTGAACAATGCCATCCTGGCCAGATGCGGTGCCAGTTCGCTGAACAGCCGCGTTTGCTCTTCCCAGGATAACGGGTAGGGCTTGCGCGCATCTGTCACCGGCAGCAACTTGATCTTCGGCGGTGAATGCAGCCAGGTCAGGTTGTTCCTGTCCAGCCACTCCGATGCCGCCAGATTGAGAATGTGCCGTACAACGCCCAGGGCCAGGTTGATGCTCTTGGTCTTGATCCCCTGCTTGCGCCGTGCCTCGATGAACGGTTGCAGCGTTCCCATGTGGACCGATTCGACCGGCAAGTTGCCGATGAAGGGGTCCAGTTGTTTCAGATGCAACGCGGTATCGGCGATACGGCGCTTGTGCTGGTTCTCATTCAGGTACTTGGTTGCGGCCCGCCGAAATGCGCGTTTCGGCCTTACTCCGTAGACGACCGCTTGCCTGACTTCCTCCGTTTTCTTCGCGAGGTACTGTTCCGCCTTTGCGAGGCTGCGTTCTCCAGTGCTTTCGCAAATGCGGATGCCTCTGATCTGTTTGTCGATGTGCCAGACGCCATTGCGCTCATAGAGTCCGGCCGTTCGTTTGCGTCCCATGTCAATTCTCCTCTGAGTTGACCGGAACGCCCGTTGCGGGACTTATATTGGTCTACCCAGGCATCCAATTCAAGGCGATCAAAGGCAATACCTTGTTGTCCGATGCGAATTTCAACGAGATACGGTCGGACCTCGGTGTTAAAGCGGTTCCGGTCCATGCCCAGATAGGCGGGCGCGTCCCGGAAGCGGAGCAGTCTTGGTGTGATACGGCTGTGTTGTTTCATGAAGGGTTGTATGGCATCGCGTGTTTATCCGTGGTTCATCATAGCGTCTGTGTGCTCCGGAAATGGGTTCGAAAGCTCACCCTGTGAGTGCCGCTTTCGGGCGCATTTTCGCAAGTGACCCATGGCAAACTGAGGTCTTCACAAACAATCATTGGGAAACACAGATAGCTATGTAACCAGTGCATGTCATGGACATTAACACCAGACAAATTTCCGGGGCAAAGGAAAAACGTTTAGCAAAATGGTCGTGTTTTTAGCTGTTATTTAGCAGCGGAGTCATCATGCAACCCGTCAATGCGAGAAGCGCAGTGACGAAGTGATTCCGAAAAAACAATTGATCGTTAACGAGAAAGATTGCGGCAGTGACGGCGGGATCATTTGAAATAACACCGACGTTTCGTTTCGCACACAGCGAAAAAACGGCTAAACATTTTGTTCTGGAAAACACAGGATGCGTTGTGCAATCTCGTGTCTCCCATTCAAGCACAAGGAGAACGCGAACAATGCAAGAGCCAATCAACACCAGCGTGGCAACGCTGGAGAACCAGCTGACCGAACGCTTTGGCCTGCTGATGTCGCAGACGCAACTGGCCGAACTGCTTGGCCGTAGCACCGGCGGTTTGCGCTACAGCCTCAGTTATCCAAGTGACGCGAGCACGCGGGCGCTCAAGGCCTGCGGCCGCAAGATCGGCCGGCGCGTCTATTACCCGGCCTCGGAAGTGGCCCGGATTATTGTCGGAACCGACGAGGTATGAGCAATACCATCATCCGCGCCCCGCGCCGCGACCGGTTTGTCATCATCGAACAACACGCCATCGAGGATGAGCGTCTGTCCTGGGCGGCCAGGGGCTTGCTCGGTTATCTGCTGTCCAAGCCGGATGACTGGAATGTGCTGGTCAACGACCTGCGTAAACGCGGTGACTTGGGGCGCGATGGGATCTACAAGCTACTCAGGGAACTCCGCACGCTCGGCTATGCACGCTATATCCGTGAGCGTGACCGGCATGGCCGCATCCGGGGCGGCTTCTACATGATCCGGGAAATCGCCGATACACCACATCCGGATTTGCCGGATACGGCTGAGCCACAAACGGCTGAACCGGGCCCGGCAAACCCGGGAGCATTACCTACTACGGACTTGGACCTAAGAAGGACAACTACTACAACACCGATGTCTATCAAAGAATGTAGTAGTAGTGAAAATGCGTCCGACGCTATCGGATTCGCCTTCTGGGTGCCGGACGAACTGAGGAAGGCCGCCCTGGATAAAGTGGCCGGACTCAGTCCTGCCGAGGGACAGATCGTCATCGACGAATGGGCCGGCTGCATGGCAGCCGAGTTGATCGACATCTCGCCGCTTGGGTATTTGCAGACCATGGTCAGGCGATACCAGGAAAGCAGGCTCACGCTGATACTTGCCAGGGATGTCGCCGACATACGCTCGAAGCCACCGGAGGAAATCAACGGGATTGGCGAGATCGAGATTTGTGTTGTCGAGGGTGATGAAGACTAACGTATCCTGCACGCACCGAGGTTTGCCCGATGCAACACGATGCAACCTGTGTGACAGGCTACCGCCTGGCACACGCGTTGCGACGTCCGTGCGGCCGCGTCACTACACAGCGCAGCGCGGTAGTGACGCGGCCGCATTCCGTACCCAAGTGCGAATGCTGTGGGAAGTTTTTTGAAACGCGCTCGAATGCCCGCAGGATTACGGCGTCGCTGCTAAACAAAAACCTGGATCTTTGCGATGACAACGCAGTGCAGCCTGTCTATACTGGCTACACGTACTGGTTTTATCCGCGGCCACTGCGGCAAAGTGGCGACCAAGGCACCTCCGGGTCGTGCAACAGGTGCATCGGCAAAAGCTGCGATCCTTTCTCAACATCGGGCAGTATCGAAGCTGTCCATCTTCAAAATCAGGACAGCCATAGCGCTGTTCTATCCAAAAGGCATATGCCTGCCTCAACCACGAGCTGCATGCCCGGCGATGGTCTATGGCCGTTGTTGTGCCGTGCCCATTTTCAATCAACCGCAGGCCTGTCCTGCTTACTTCAAAGGAGGTGTAACCACACTCAAGAACTGCCCGTGTGCGGGCTCGTTGGATTGCGTGGAGCTAGTTCTCAACGAAGAACATGCCACGTTGCCTCTGACCAGGCATTGTCAGGTCGTTTTGGGGGTTGTGCCCCATGACTGATTCGCGCGCCCTGAGCGTTGTTGCAAACAACGCGAGGAAGTGCCCTTGGGGTGCAAGCGAACTTGCCAGCCCCGGCTGTCAGGTGGTCAGAAACACTAAGCTGAATGGAGAACACGAATGCGAGATCTGAACTACCAACTGAAACAACTGTGCCGCCAGTGCCGGGAAGGCAGTCACGCTACCCAGGCCAAGCGCGAGTATATGCTCTCCCTGATGGCCAACCAGCTCCATGAGCTGGGCTATCGGGGCATGAGCGCCCGGTCGCTGAAACCGAAACACGTCGAGGTCCTGCTCAAGCACTGGCGGGAGCAGGACCTGTCTATCGGGACCATCAAGAACCGTATGGCCGTGATCCGCTGGTGGGCGAACAAGGTCGACAAGCGCAATGTCGTGGCCCGATCCAACGAACACTACGGCATCCCGGACCGGCGTTTCGTTACCAATGAGTCCAAGGCGAAGACCGTCACCGGCGAGCAACTGAAAAAAGTCAGAGACGAACATGTCCGCATGAGCCTCGAACTGCAACAGGCCTTCGGCCTGCGCCGGGAGGAGGCTATGAAAATCCAGCCCATGATGGCGGATCAGGGCGATCACCTGTTCCTCAAGGGCAGCTGGACCAAGGGGGGCCGCGAACGGATCGTGCCGATCCGGTCAGAAGCCCAGCGCGAGGTCCTCAACCGGGCCCGCCGCCTTGCCGGCCGCGGCTCACTGATCCCCAGCAACCGCAACTATGTGCACCAGATGCGCGTCTACGAAGGCAACACCAGCCGGGCCGGGCTGCATCACATGCACGGCTTGCGTCATGCCTATGCCCAGAATCGTTACGAGGAACTGACAGGCTGGTCATGCCCAGCCGCCGGCGGACCGGTGGCCAAGGACCTGACTACGGAACATCGCGAAATCGATTACGACGCCCGGCTTACTATCAGTCGGGAACTGGGGCATGAGCGTGAGACAGTGGTTGCGGCATATCTGGGACGGTGAGATCTAGTCTGTTGGTGTAAGGTTGATCTATGAAGCTCCACATCCTCAATGACCTGCACATAGAGTTCGAAGACTATGCGCCGCCAGAAATCGATGCTGATGTCGTCATTCTGGCAGGCGATATTGGTGTCGGCCTGGAAGGCATGCGTTGGGCAGAATCTCGGTTTCAGGATAGACCTGTGATCTACGTGCCGGGTAACCACGAGCTTTACCATCAGGACATCGCCCTGATAGACGAGCTGAAGGCACAGGCACCGGACCATATCCATGTCCTGAACGACGACCAGGTGGTCATCGATGGCGTGCGGTTCCTGGGTAGCATCCTGTGGAGTGACTTTGCCCTGTTTGGCGAAGCAGACAAGTTCTTTGCCACGCAGGCAGCCCGGCAGCGGATGACGGATTTCTCCATCATTCAAAACAACGGCCAGCGTTTTACCCCCGAGGATGCCATCCGGCTACACATAACCAGTCGTGACTGGCTGGCCACGATGTTGGCCGAGCCTTTCGTCGGCCAGACCGTGGTAGTCACACACCATGCTCCGTCATCGCAATTGGTGCATCCAAGGTATGCACGCGACCTGCTTACCCCGGCCTTCGCCAGCAACCTGGAGGATCTTATGGATGGCAACCGAGCGGTGTTGTGGATCCATGGTCATATGCACGAATCATTCGATTATGAGGTCTACGGTACTCGGGTGGTTTGCAACCCGCGAGGGTATGCATCGGAGGCTCTGAACCCGGATTTCAAGCCGGGTTTTGTCGTGGAAATCAACCGGAGCCGCTAACGGAGGTTGACTCTGTATGGAGGTAACCCACTGAATTATTTAGGTAGTACTGCGCCAAGCCTTTAAACAAAAAATAGAGTATTATAAATACTCCAATATTTCTATTGACACCATCTATTTTCAGTATTAGCCTTACTCTCACAGGAAATTTCCTGTGAACAAGAAAAAGCCCGTGGTAGGACACGGGCTTTTTCGGAACCTTAACCGTTCAGGCAATGCCTAGTAGCCAGCTAAAGTCGCTTTAACAAGCAATTGAAGTGTACTCCATGCCGGCCTACTTCGCTAGGTCTGTCAAGTACAGGAGTACTGAAATGCCAAAAGAAACCACTGTCACGCTGAAAGGCGTATCGGGCCGCTCGTATGACTTTGACGTTTACCCCTGGGGCACATCCTTCAAGGCCGTCGGCGCGGTGTATACCGTTTTGAAGAAACACGGCACCAACTTCTCCATCCTCTACATCGGCCAGACCGGCGATTTGTCCGAGCGCTTCGACAATCACCACAAGCGCCCTTGTTTTGATCGCAACGGCAAGACGCATATCGGCATCCATTTGGAGTCGGCCGAATCCCGCCGCTTCGATATCGAAACCGACTTGGTGCGAAATTACTCACCGGTCTGCAACGACTGAGGCAGACAGGCAGACTCATGAGCGTACAAATGACAAGGATCGCCGACTGTGCCGAAGTCCTGCCGGGTTACGCCCTCAAGGCTCGTGCGGAACACGAGCCTGGGGGCACTCATCAGGTCATCCTGGGTAAGCATCTATCTGATGGGCCGACCTATCACTTTCAACCGGCCCATGAACTTCGTATCGCGCCCAAGGGTCCGGTGGACAAATACCGTGTAAGCCCCGGAGACGTGTTGTTCGTTTCCCGGGGTAGCCGGAACATCGCCGCCAGGGTGGCATCGGTCCCGGAACCGACGGTTGCCTCCGCGACCTTTTACATACTCCACCCGCATGAGGGTGTGGACGCAGGCTACCTGGCCTGGTGTCTCAATCAGGCGCCGATACAGGCGCAGATCGGCCAGGTCCGCACCGGTGCCGGTACGCCGATTGTGCAGCGGAAAGTCTTTGCGGATATCACCATCCCGGTGCCGCCGCCGGAAAAACAGCACCAGCTGGCGGCCCTGGCCGAGCTCATGGCGAAAGAGCAGCAAATCTGCCAGGCCCTGGCGGAAGAAACCAACAAATACTATCGGGCGCTGGGACAGCAGCTCCTGCATAAGCTGGCGGCCGAACACTAGCCGAATTCTGGAGAGTCGATAATGACCGACAAGATCAAACAATCCGAAATCAACGCCACCGCCTGGGCGGCCTGCGATACCTTCCGCGGTGTCGTGGACCCGGCCCAGTACAAGGACTACATCCTGGTGATGCTGTTCCTGAAATACATCTCGGATGTCTGGAAGGACCATTACGAAAAGTACAAGGCCCAGTACGGCGATGACGACGAGCGCATCCGCCGCCGGCTGGGGCGGGAGCGCTTTGTGCTGCCCAAAGGCAGCGGTTACTACGACCTGTACGAGGCCCGCAACGAGGCCAATATCGGCGAAAAAATCAATATCGCGCTGGACGCCATCGAAGAGGCCAACAAGGTCAAGCTGGAGGGCGTGTTCCGCAATATCGACTTCAATTCCGAGGCCAACCTCGGCAAGACCAAGGACCGCAACCGCCGCCTGAAACATCTGTTGGAAGATTTCAACAAGCCCCAGCTCGACATGAGCCCGTCCCGGGTCTCGGAAGATGTCATCGGTAACACTTACATCTATTTAATCGAACGCTTCGCCTCCGACGCCGGCAAGAAGGCGGGCGAGTTCTACACCCCGCACAAGGTCTCGGAGCTGCTGGCCAGGCTGGCGCAGCCCAAAGCCGGTGACCGCATCTGTGACCCGGCCTGCGGATCGGGAGGTCTGCTGGTGGAGGCCGCCCGCGAAGTGGGCGGGCGCAACTTTGCCCTGTTTGGCATGGAAGTGAATGGCAGTACCTGGGCGCTGGCCCGAATGAACATGTTCCTGCACGGCATGGACGGCGCGCGCATCGAGTGGTGCAACACCCTGACCAGCCCGGCACTGGTGGAAAACGACCGGTTGATGAAGTTCAACGTGGTGGTTGCCAATCCGCCGTTCTCGCTGGACAAGTGGGGTCAGGATGAGGCCGAGAATGACCGCTTCAACCGTTTCTGGCGCGGTATTCCGCCCAAGAGCAAGGGGGACTATGCCTTTATCAGCCACATGATCGAGGCGGCGCTGGAGAAGGAGGGCCGTGTCGCCGTGGTCGCGCCCCACGGCGTGCTGTTTCGCGGCGGCGCCGAAGGCCGTATCCGCCGCAAGCTCATCGAAGATAACCTACTCGATGCGGTCATTGGCCTGCCCGCCAACCTGTTCCCAACCACGGGCATCCCGGTCGCCATCCTGGTGTTTGACCGTACACGGGAGAAAGGCGGCGCCAATGAAAAGCGGCTGGATGTGGTCTTCATCGACGCCAGCCGGGAGTTTGAATCCGGCAAGAACCAGAACACGTTAACGGAGGTGCAACTGGAAAAGATTGTCACTACGTATCAGCAGCGGCAGGACGTTGACAAGTACGCGCATGTTGCGCCATTCGATGAGATCAAGGAGAACGATTTCAATCTGAATATTCCGCGGTATGTGGATACGTTCGAAGAAGAGGAGGAGATTGATATCAAGGCAGTACAAAAGGGCATCGAACAGCTCGAAGCAGAGTTGGTTGCTGTGCGTAGCAAGATGTCCACATTGTTAGAGAATTTTGGCATATGACTTCCAAAAGGGCCTTGTTACACCCAATAAATCAAAGAGACTTGCCAATTGACTGGCAACTCATTCCTATCGGGGATGCTTTGATTGATTCCCAATATGGAACAAATGCACCGTCAGTTCCAAATGGGGATATCGACCTCATAGGAATGAAAGACATTGCCAGTGGTGTTGTATGCACGAAGAATCTCGTACGTACCAAGCTGAACAATCAGGAGCGCGAAAAATACCTGCTACATAAAGGTGACATTCTTATCAATCGAACTAACAGTTACGATCTAGTAGGGAAAGTCGGTCTCTATGATTCAGCACAACCTGCCGTCTTTGCCTCGTATTTGGTTCGCCTAGTTGTAAATAGGAACGTGGTTAACCCCGATTACCTTAATTACTGGCTCAATGGCTATATTGCGCAGAAAACGATAAAACGAATAGCTACTCGCGCTATTAGTCAGGCGAATATAAATCCGACGGAGTTCAAGAAGCACTGTTTTGTCCCACTACCTCCTTTAGACGAACAACAACGTATTGCAGAGGTCCTTAATGCCTTCGGCAAAGCCATAGAACTGATCGGACATCTCATTGATGCCAAGCAGAAACAGCGCAAGGGATTCATGCAGCAGTTGTTGTCCAGCAAGCGGCGGTTTCCGGGTTTCACCAAGCCGTGGCAGGAGTTCAGGTTAGGCGACATTTTCGAGCGGGTCACTAGGAAGAATGATGTGGGTTGTGACCTTGTTCTTACTGCCTCTGGAGAGCGTGGGCTTATTGATCAGAAAGACTATTTCAATCGTTCCGTTTCGAGTGAGTCTCTGCATGGCTATTACCACATCAAGAAAGGCGAGTTTGCCTATAACAGAAGCGCAATGCGTGGATATCCGTATGGTTCAATCAAGCGACTAGATGCTTACCCTAAGGGCGTATTGTCTACGCTTTATCTCTGTTTTTCATTGTCTGGCGAGGATCAATGTTCCGACTTTTTCGTGCATGATTTCGAGGCGGGAATTCTGAACCGTCAGCTTAGGAAGATCGCTCAGGTCGGTGCAAGAGCGCATGGATTATTAAATGTCACTGCGGGGGATTTCTTTAAGCTCAGGCTCTTGGTTCCCGATAGGGATGAGCAGATAAAAATTGCTGCATTCCTGAATGCCTGCAATAGTGAAATTACACTTTTGCGCCAGCAACTCGATGCCTTCAAGGAACAGAAAAAAGGCCTGATGCAGCAACTCCTGACCGGCAAGGTCAGGGTAAAGCCCGCTAAGGAGGCGGTCGCATGACTGAGTCTTTGTTTGACAAGCTGGCTGCCGAGTCACGGCGGATCGAGGAAGACACCGAACATTCCGCCAAGGGACATTACAATGCGGCCGACCGCTGGGGTCGCTATCATCTATGGATCGGGCTTCCAGCTGCCGTGCTGGCGGCTATCGCGAGTGCTGCGGCCTTCAAGGAATATCCGGCGCTTGCCGGCGGTCTGGCTATCCTGACGGCCGCCCTGACCACGGTGCTCACCTTCCTCAAACCCTCGGAGCATGCCGAAAACCATAAGGCGGTAGCAGATCAGTATCTTGCGCTGAGAAACCAGACCCGAATCTTCCGTGAAATTGAGCTGGAGAGTGGTGCCGATCCGGAGCAGGCCAAGGAGCGGTTACTGGAACTGGCCAGTACCCGGGATGAGCTCAACCAGATAGCGCCGGGAATTCCACGAAAGGACTATGAAAAGGCGAAAAAAGATATCGATGAGGGTCGAAGCCGGTATCAGGCCGACAGGATGCAGTCATGACTGTTAATAGTTACCTCACCAACCTGGCGAATGCGTCCATTATCCGTGACCAGGAAAAGGCGGGCATCCAGCGATCAATCAATACGATTTCGGAGCGCCTGCGCAGACATTTTGGTGGAGACATCAACCGTAGCGTGATATTCGGCTCGTACAGCCGCGGAACCATCCTGCCCCGGCATATGGATCAGCGCTCGGATATCGATTACATGGTGGTTTTCGCCGAAAGCAACCATCAACCGCAAACCTATCTGAATCGCCTGCGGCGCTTTGTCGAGACGTACTATGCGCGATCTGAAATTGCGCAATCGAATCCAACCATTGTGTTATCGCTCAACCATATCCGGTTCGAGTTGGTACCCGCGATTGATGACTGGTTCAACGGGTTGCGCATTCCGGCGAAAGCGTCGTCGTTTTCAAACTGGATCGATACTGACCCGACAGGGTTTAATCAGGAACTGATTAACAAGAACCAGTCGCATTACAACTTGATCAAACCACTCGTGCGGATAATGAAATACTGGAATTCGCAGAATCGCTATCCGTACGATTCGTATGAACTTGAGCAGCTGATTGTCGGGCATGGCTACTGGTTTTCCATCCTGTCAGCCAGTACCCAGATAAGAGATTATTTCTTTGATGTCGTCGAGAGTCTGCAGGCAGGGCTGCTGGCGACGAAATTAAGGCAGGATGCGGTCGCCCGAGCCAGGCGGCTTGTGGATGAAGCCAAGTCTCTTGAGCGACAAGGCTATACGGATTCGGCGGAACGGGTAATTCGACGTTTACTGCCACCACCTGGAGTATTCGCATAGGTTGTGGCCATGACGAGATCTATATACCGTTTCAACGAAAAATTGCTTTCCGAGACCCGGGGGCAGGAGCAGCCCGTTAGGCAGAATTTCGGAAGCCTGAAACCCGAGGGGCTATTTTCCGGGCGCCAAGGCATTGAAAAGCAGCCGGTTTTATACTTGAAGTTTGGCTGGTTCTGGACGATAATATTCGTAACACACCCGCCACGCCTATCCGGTTTCGACCGTGACGCGCAACCATGGTGGGTTTTTTATGCCTGTCTGGCGGTGAGTCATTATGCAATATGACAAGCTGCCACTCACCTTCGAGCAACAGCTTGAGCTGCTCGCTTCTCGCGGACTAGAGATTCCTGACCAGGGGCATGCGCTGCATGCGCTGGAGCGGATCAGTTATTACCGACTGAGCGCCTACTGGTATCCGGTCAAGAATAACGACGATACCTTCAGGCCGGGCGCACGGTTTGATGTGGCACTTCAACTCTACGAATTCGACCGGCATTTGCGTCTCCAGGTGATGGATGCCATCGAGCGTGTCGAAATCGCGCTCCGCACATCCATAACCTACACGCTGGCGCATGCGTTTGGCACCTATGCGCACACCGATCCGGGGAATTTCAGGAACCGTTTTCGGCATGACCGATGGTCTGAAAAAGTAGAGAGGGAGGCTCGTAATTCCCAGGAAGCCTTTATTGAGCACTTCAAGACCCGATACGAGGGTTTCCCGACGCTACCGATCTGGATGGCGACTGAGGTGATTTCCCTGGGCGCACTGTCCCGTCTGTATGAAGGTATGCTTCCAAATGAGCAAAGACAGGTCGCGGAAGCCTACGAGATCCACCCCTTTGTGCTTCGTTCCTGGCTTCGGACCCTGACCTATATTCGTAATGTCTGCGCACACCATGCCCGACTGTGGAACCGGGAGTTATCCAATGCGCCGGATCTGCCCCGTCACGACCCGAACTGGCAATCACCCGTTACACCTACCAATCGCAGATTATTTGCCATTCTTCTTATCTTGCGCCACATGATGAACCACCATCATGATGGTCAGCATTGGCAGGAGCGGGTAACCGCATTGCTGGAGCCGATTGCGAACAGGCACTACTGGCGAAATTCGATGGGGATGCCCGACGGCTGGAGAGAGCATCCGCTATGGAATCGCGGAGCATAGGCAGGGTCACCATGACAGGACATTCTGACAACAAACCCAAGGGGTTCCGGTTTAACGAGAAATATCTCTCCCAGATCCCTGCGCTCCAGCAACTGATCAATCTGGGATTCGAATACCTGTCAGCGGAGCAGGCTCTGGCCGCACGGCAGGAGAAAACCGGCAATGTCTTGCTGGAGGAAGTGTTGCGGGCGCAACTCAAGAAGATCAACCGTATTCAGCACAAGCGCCAGGAATACTTGTTCAGCGAAGAGAACATTCAGTCGGCCATCGAGAAGCTGAAAAACCTCAAATACGATGGCCTGCTGAAAACAAATGAAGCCATCTATGACCTGCTGACCCTGGGCACGGCGATGGAGCAGACCGTGGAAGGGGATTCAAAAAGCTTCAACCTGCACTACATCGATTGGCAGGATCCGAGCGTAAACCGTTTTCATGTGACGGCCGAGTTCGGTGTCGAGCGTACGCGCAGCACAGAAACCGCCAGGCCGGATATCGTCCTCTTTGTGAACGGTATTCCTTTTGCGGTGATTGAATGCAAATCGCCGAAGGTCGAAGTTGAACAAGGCATTTCCCAGTCCATCCGGAACCAGCGGGACGAATATATCCCGCGGCTGTTTACCTATGGTCAGCTTGTGCTGGCGGTCAACAAGAATGAGGCCCGGTATGCTACGGTGGGCACGCCCGCCAAGTTCTGGTCGGTATGGAAAGAGCGGGAAGATATGGATGCAGTGGTCAGTGAAGGCATCAACACGTCACTACCGGACAAACAGAAGGACGCCCTGTTTTCCGGTGAATTTGCGGTGGCAAGGAAGTTCTTTGATGTACTGGAGGCCGAAGGCGAGCGACAGGTCACCGGACAGGATAGAACGATCCATAGCCTGTGCCAGCCGGAGCGGCTGCTGGAAATGGCGTACCGGTTCAATCTGTTTGACGGTGGCGTCAAGAAGATTGCGCGCTACCAGCAGTACTTCGCCATCAAACGCATCCTGGCGCATGTCCAGAACCTCGACAATGAAGGGCGCCGCCGTGGTGGCATCGTCTGGCACACACAGGGGTCGGGAAAGTCCCTCACGATGGTGATGCTGGCCCGTTCACTCGCCCAGGTCACGCGGATCGCCAACCCCAGAATTGTGCTGGTTACGGACCGCAAGGATCTCGACAAGCAGATCAAGGATACCTTCGCCGCCTGTGATATGGAGCCTCAGCGGGCGAGTACCGGCCGTGACCTGCTGGAGCTGGTATCGGAAAAAAAGGCGGGCATTGTCACCACGCTAGTCCACAAGTTCGACAAGGCTCTGAACGTGAAGAAGTACCGGGACGAGTCCATTGATATTTTCATGCTGATTGACGAGAGCCACCGTACCCAGTTTGGTTCGTTCTCGGCGCGTATGCGACAGATGTTTCCGAATGCCTGCTATCTGGGCTTCACGGGCACGCCGCTTATGAAGAAGGAGAAGAACAACTTTGCCCGATTTGGCGGGCTTATCGATCAGTATTCCATTGATCAGGCCGTCGAGGACGGCGCCATTGTGCCCCTGCTGTATGAAGGGCGGCATGTGGAGATGGAGCAGAACAAGAAAGCCATCGATCTCTGGTTCAGCCGCCATACACAGGGGCTGACCGATGCGCAAAAGGCCGATCTGAAAAAGAAGTATGCGCGGGCGGAGATGCTCAACAAGGCAGACCAGGTCATCTATATGCGCGCGTTCGACATCAGTGAGCACTACCGGGCCAACTGGCAGGGAACCGGATACAAGGCGCAGCTGGTCGCGCCGAGCAAGGCGGCTGCGTTGAAATATCACAACTATCTTGAAGATCTTGGCTATGTGTCGTCCGAGGTGGTTATCTCCGGCCCCGATACCCGCGAGGGTTACGACGACGTCGACAAGGACTCAGCGGATGAGGTGGTCAAATTCTGGCAAAGGATGATGAAGCGCTACGGTTCCGAAGAGGAATACAACAAGCAGATCATCAACCGATTCAAATACGGGGATGAACCGGAAGTCCTCATTGTTGTAGACAAGCTGTTGACCGGATTCGATGCGCCGCGCAATACCGTGCTCTACCTGACCCGCATTCTGCGGGAACACACCCTGCTCCAGGCGATTGCCCGGGTTAACCGCATTTATGAGGACGACAGCGGAGCCTACAAGGAATTCGGCTACATCGTGGACTATGCGAGCATTCTCGGCGAACTGGACAAATCGCTGGCTATGTACAGTGAGCTTGAGGGATTTGAGGAGGAAGACCTTGCCGGCACACTGATCTCTGTACAGGCAGAGGTGGAACAGCTGCCACAACACTATTCAGACCTGTGGGATCTGTTCAAGGAAGTGAAGAATCAGTATGACGAGGAAGCATATGAGGTATTGCTTGGCGACGATGCGCTCAGGGAAGAATTCTATGATCGTCTGACGCAGTACAGCAAGACACTGGGAATCGCGCTGTCTGTCGAAAAATTCATTATGAATACCCCGGATGAAAAGATCCGGCAGTACAAGAATGACCTGAAGCGCTTCCAGAATCTCAAGGCATCTGTGAAGATGCGCTACGCCGAAGCCATCGACTACCGGGATTTCGAGCCGAAAATCCGAAAGCTACTCGATACACATATCTCGGCCAGTGAGGTTATCCAACTCAATGAGCCTGTGAATATCTTCGACGCGGAGACTTTTTCCCAGATTAAGGAAGAGCGAGGCATATATGAGGTAAAGACCACTGCAGCAAAAGCGGATGCCATCGCCCATGCCACCAGGAAGGCGATCTCAGAGAAAATGCAGGAGGACCCGGCGTTTTATGAGAAGTTTTCCAAGTTGATCCAGCAGGCCATTGATGATTTTAAGGCCAAGCGGATTTCAGATATGGAGTACCTGAACCGAGCCAGCGAGATTCGCGAAAAGGTTGTCAAGCGCGAGCACGACGACGTGCCAGAGAACCTGCAGGGTAACGAGGATGCGATGGCATTTTTTGGTGTGATTCGCCCCTATTTTGATGGGGATGGCAAGCCTTCGGAAAAGCTGGACCAGTTGGCCTCGGAGGCAGCGCTGGCGATCAACACGATTATTCATCGTCACCGAAAGGTGCATTTCTGGGATGATGCGGATGCGCAGAAACGCGCCATGAATGATATCGACGATTATCTCTATGATGAGATAAGGGGCGCCCGGGGTTTAGAGCTCGGGCTGGATCAAATGGATGAAATCATCGAGAAATCGATGCAACTTGCCAAACACCGGACGTCGGTGTAATGCGATACCGGGGCGTCATTGATTACGGCGGGAAGGAAATTACCTATTCTGTCCTGGTCTCGGACCGGAAGACGATGGAGATCGCCGTCCATCCGGACAGCAGCGTTGTGGTGAAGGCGCCAATAGGTGCATCTGATGATGATATCCAGCAACGCGTCGGCCGCCGTGCTCGCTGGATCAATAAACAGCTCAATTATTTCGAGCAGTTTCACCCTCGTACACCACTTCGGCAATATGTCAGTGGTGAAACACATATCTATTTGGGGCGGCAATATCGCCTGAAAGTGTCAGCGGGGGAAGAGAGCAGTGTAAAGCTTTCGCGTGGTTATATCTTTGTTGTGTGCCCGGGCAGGCCCAGCGCGGATAACGTCCGCCGTCTTCTGGACGCGTGGTATCTCGGCAGATCCAGGATCAAATTCGCAGAGAGTCTGGATCGTTGCAGTCCGCAATTTCAGCGCATGGGCTATGCTCCACCAGCCATACATATCCGACGCATGAAAACACGATGGGGCAGCTTGTCCTCAAGGGGGCTGTTAACGCTGAATCGGGATCTGATTCGTGCCCCCAGAGAATGTATAGACTATGTTGTCACACACGAGCTATGCCATCTGAAACATAAGGATCATTCGAGAGCGTTTTATCGTCTGCTGGAGCAGGTCATGCCGGACTGGGACAAGAGGAAGCACAGGCTTGAACTGGCATTGGTATGACTGACAAAAAAATTCTGGATCTGAGGGTCAGTCTGGCCAGACAGTCCGAGATATATCAGTTCGATTTATTACAGGCCAGCGAGCTATCACGATTTTGTCACGAAAAAGGTCTTCCTTTGCTGGGCGACACCGCAATACGTGATATTTGGCAGCTCGGATTGCTCCGTGCAGATATAGTCGTATCACCCAGAAAGATGTCCCGGGCAGGGTTGGTCTATGTGCAAGAGATTGCTGGCCAAGGTCATGTTTATGTAGATGACCGCAAACCGAGGCGACGGACTAAAGGGTGGGCCGGCGCTGTAGATCCGGAGCGTAAGGTACCCTCGGATGTCGAGTTGTATTTTCACCCATTCCGCTACTACGTGCTTTACCACCTGCAGCGTGTTTTCGCGTTGAATATACATTGTTTCCAGTTTCTCTGGTCGCTGGAACGGCTGCCAAACGTTATGGAATATGTCACGAATGGGCTGGAGAGCTGGACTGCGACGCCGGAATTCGTTCCCAGAATCCTGGAATGGAATCAGATCGCGGAGTTGGCAGCATCCATCGAACCTGTCGCATACAGGCAGGTATTTAATCAGATACGCTGGCGTCATCCTGATGATCAGGTTTCTCTGCAGAAGAAGCTTGACCAACATAGGAGAGGCGTAACAAGCGTTATCAAAAACACCGGGCTGGAAACCGCTGAAAAAATGCGCAGCCAACTCTGCATTGATGCGGAAATGCTGGATGCTAATAAAGTCATCCATGTCCTCCTCCGGCTTATGAATACACGGGCACGGCAGAAATTGAAAGGGGAGATAGGAGGCTCGGTGTTGATCCTGTCGATGGCAGAGATAATTCGCCGAACGCTGGAGGATGTTTTCGATAAGAAATTACGGGAAGAAGATGAGCTGGGATTTGGTCAGTGGATGAAGGGCGCTAGGAAGATGCTCTATGGTTCGGAGCGGGTCCTGGATGCGCCAAGAAATGTCGCGAATGAGCTTATTCGGCAATATGGGCTGGATTATGGCGTGCGCGTGCGTTGTTACGTAGAAGGGGACACAGAATATGGAGCGTTTGCCAGCGCAATAGCCAAGTCGAACGGGATAGAGCTTGTTAATTTGAGCGGCAATGTGATCGAGAAGCGGGGAAAGGGGGTTGCTTTTCGTGAGTCACTCCGGAACGACAAACAGTCTCGAATCTTCAGCATCGTCGTCCTGGATGGTGACAGGGATGATTTTGTGCGTGCCGTAAGAACTGCAGCGGCCAAGGATGATATGTGTGGATTATTTTTCATATCGGAGCCTGACTTCGAGCTGTACAATTTCACTCTCGATGAGCTGGGTATGTTGCTGTGGGACATCGCGGCTGAATATGGTGCTAAACAGTCTGCGAAACCGAAATTGTTAAAGGCAATCAAAGGCGCCAAATCTGGTGAAGAGTTAATGAAGTCGGCCCGTAGTGCCTTGCCAGAACTTGCTCGGCTATCAAAAAATGCTGATTGGGGGGAGCGCCTGATGACATTTGCCCTTGAACACCCGACTTGGAAGCCAAACGGCTCCAATGAAGAACAGGATCGCCCGATTATCGAGATCACCAATACGCTACTTAGAGGGGTTTCGGCAAACTACGCAGCGAGCTGTGAGGAAAGGAAAGTAGATCCGGATACTGGGAAACTGGTTCCCAGGACGCCCTGATAGATTATGGAGGCTGGCTTGCGTGTTCCGAGGCGATGTCCAGACTGTATCCAGCATTTTTCATGCGGGACTTTTGCGGGGATCAGCTCTGAATCATCCCGCGTTGTCGTGCAAAATGGGCAACGGACGTTCCAGTTATTACAATTAAAAACAAAAAGTTAGCGTTCAGTTTGCTAACTACGAACTAGGGGGTCGGAGGTTCGAATCCTTCCGGGCGCGCCATACAGATCAAAGGGTTAGTGTTTATGTATTGGCTAGCACTTATTCA
>JBFNJI010000048.1:0-17794 GCA_040793985.1 Candidatus Thiodiazotropha sp.
TCCCTCGGTGGATTACCACCCACCGTTTACGCCAATCAGGACCGGAAAAACTCTAGTTTTGAACTGTCAACTTGACGGGGAAGCTTACGGAATCACTGCAGGGCGATCTGGACGAATGGCTCCAATACTACAATACTGAACGTACACATCAGGGGAAGATGTGCTGTGGTCGCACACCCATGGAAACCTGGGAGGATGGGAAACAAATCTGGCAGGAGAAGTTCTTGAATTGAACTTAACCTGACAGTCACCTCCGGAAAATCCGGTAACTGTCAGATCGGATCGTGAGTACTACACATAATTACGGATTGAACATGTCGTTCTGATATTATTCTTAGTTCAAAAATCTTTGTACTTTTAATGCGCTGGTAAGATAGTCCTCAGCTTTTTCGAGTTCAGGCTGTGTTCGTAATATCGTTAACATTCTTGCTAAGTCAATATAGTGCGCAGAGAGGAGCTCGCAAGCTTTTATATGGGTATTGCATTTTTGTCTAGTGTCCATACTCTTAGGTCCTAGTACCTCGACACCACTTTCCAAAAGACCAAGAGCTACGCGAATTTCACTAGAGGAGTAACGCGCTTTCTGCTCCATCCAGCCAATAGCGTTTAATCTGAGCATTTTACTATACTCGATGCATTGTTTGCTTGTCCCAGGAGGATTTTGTTCACACGAAGCTTTAGCTGTTTGTAAATTATTTCCCCCTTCATTTACAATTTTTTTGTAATCACCCAAATTTGCGTATGCTCCCAGTATGTAGTTATTCAGTGCTGTCACTTGCTCTTGGTTTTTATGTAAAGATCTCGCAAACTTGGCAATATCTACTACCTTACGGGCGTGGTCTTTTTTATCAGCATATAAGCGTAGTTTGTCTACAAAAATCTTTTGTACAACTTCACGCTTTGAGTCAGTATCTCTTAATAATGGGTCTATGAATAGGTCGGAACGTATGACTACTGGATCGAGTATAGCAAAGTTATTTGTGAGTTCTTCTTTTAAGTGGTTTAATCTGTTTTTTATATCAGCTTGTAAAGCGCTAATACTAAGTGTTAGTTCTCCTTGACTACAAAATCGTGGCCTACCTTTACAGGGTGTCCTATTTATATCTGGATAGTTGAGATACGCATTTATTTTTGCTGGACTTGTAAAGTTGTTGTTTTCTGTGGGGTACTTTAACTTGAATGAAGAATTCCCTCCCCTTGCTTTGTCAACAGAAACTATTTCAGTTCCGTCATTACCAACCAAAACTACTTTTATAGTAAACTCTTTTGCGTCCTTGAAGTTTGGCACTGAACGTTTTTCATACCAGCATTTTAGACCAAAATATTTACAACGCCGAACCTCATAATGACTATGGTTTACATCGATACTTCCGCTTGCTTGAATAGTTATTTCTTCGCCAGGCATAATTCTTAGATTGGGATTAAGTTGTACATAAGTAAGTTTATAATTAACTACATTAACTCTTCCTTTATAAGTCTGTGCGTTCGCTTGGTCTGTATATAAAATTATTACAAACAACATAGTTATAAGTAAAAGTTTTTCGCTGCTAATAATGGCTTCATAATTATTCATAGTGTGACGCTCTCTACTACAGTTACATCAGCATTAATACATTTGATTCTAATTTGCGAGCTTTCTGTGGTTTCTATCCATGCATTTATATTAGCCGGTTTTGTAAGACGAATAGTAGAAGGTTTGCCGCCACAAGATCCGTCTTCCTCTTGATTACGTATCGTTAACTCAACAGAGGCAGAGCAATTTGTCTCTTTTATTCCATCGTTTGAAATGGGTTCGTCACAGTTCGGCTTTCCCAATTTTTTAAGTTTGCTGAACAAATCACCTTCTATAAGGTAGTCATCAGATTGTTGGTATATGAAAGCTATTTGCACCTCAAAATCTTCAATTTTATCCACCAGTACAGTGTCATTGATAGTTAACTCGTAATTTCCATATAAGCCATATCCTTCAAAACCTCGTAAAGACAAAAGACTCGCTTGATTGACCTGGGTTTGAAAACGTTCAGCTAAGGCATTCAGATCAAATGGGTAGTTATTACTAGGTGGCATGCGAGTGCTGGGTAATAACTGCTCATTCAGCCACTTAAGCTTTCCACCTGAATCAATATTGGGAATTTTAGAGTAACCAGTGTGTTTTAGTTGTAAGATGTTTCCATTTAGTTTCTCACCATTTCTCGTGACAGGAACAATATTCACATCTAATAATCGTACATTGACGTAATCACGGGGTACTAGCTTATGTGCAGTTGTTAATGTCAAAGGAAATGTATGAGCAACCACTCTATCTTCGGAGTCTCTCCATTTTAAGAAATTTTCCCATTCATCATTACCAGCAATATCTTTAAATAATCTAAGAGGTAAAGTGGTGGCGATCTTACCAAGAGTCCCCGTCCCTGGCTTGCAACTATAATCCGTACAATAATCATCAGCCAAAGCAACTAATTGTTGCCAATGATTGAAAAGATGATGTGGATCTGTTTTTGTGGCCTCTCTTTCTCTGTTAAGCCAACCAAACAAATGTATTTCCGAGTCTAGTGCAAGACGAGTATTGCGTGGGTCATTCTGTATTTGTTGTGCAAGGAATCCAGAACTTGGTTCTCCACTTGACCATATTGATAGAGATCTATCAAATGCATCAAATCTTTCGCGTAATAATTCTGCTGTATAGAAGAAATACGGCTTATAAAGTCGTAGGAGTTGGTCTAAATATTGGCTTTGTCCGTGTACAAGATCCATTTTAAAATTGTATTGCTCAAGTTGCGCCTTACTGGCCTCGGCTAGTGCTAATGCACGTTCTTGTTCGAGTTTAGCGATGACGCTACTTATAGTAGCCTCACCAATTGAATCAATTAATTGATGGTGCTCCGCAGTAGCCTGTACCATTTCTTTTTCTAATGAGTCTAATAACTCACGGTTTGCATCCATTGAGGCCCAAGTCTGACCAAGCTGAAGCGCAATTCCTGCACCTGGAAATGCCGCATTCAACGCTGTAGTTAATGCTAAATTAGCTTCTGGACTAATACCTGTATCGTTCGGCACATTATTGACAATGGAAGAGGGTTTAGCAGATTGAGCAGGAGGTTCATTTTCAGTTGGTTTTTTCTGATAGGCAGCTTGAGCTGCAATTGAATATGCTGGTGCGTTTTTTATATCTTTCTCTTTAAAAAGTGGTTTTTTAATTAATCGAAACCACTCCTTCTTTAAAAGATCTTCATCAAGCGAATTTCGTAAATTATGATCAATTGTAGCTGTAAAATTGTCTATCCCTTTTATTCTGCTTACAAGTAAAAAGAGAGTTGTGTCTTCAATTTGGTCTTTGATGGCCATGATTGTTGTGCGTAGTGCTTCTATATTACCGGTTGGGACTTCTCTATAAAGGCTTGTAACAATATCATTATAAGAAACGCTACTATATTTTCCCCGATCATTTAGCCTTATGTGTATCATTTTGCTATGTTTGTCATAATAAACCATAGCAGGCTTACCGCCATAATGTGATTCTAATTTTAGTTCAAGTAATTCTCCTCTAATTGTATCTCGTAGTTTCAAGTCCGCACTATCGATGATAGATTTTAGTTGAGGAATATCCAAAATATTAGGGTATAAACTCACTAAATGTTTATGCATAGATCGGGGATCTTCGTAATACTGAATAATCGATACAACATAAGAGCTCAAGGAGTTAAAATCGTCTTGTTTTATACTATCTAGTAGTTGTCCAGTTAATTCAGACTTTAGTTTCTTAGCTTCATTATTTGTTATTCTAATATTCGTAGTTATTGCTTGTAACGTTTCACTGTACTCTCTAAATTTTTTGTGTTCATTTTGTGTTGTTTTGTATGCTGCATTTAGGAGAGTTCCTATGGGTTTAGTTGCATCTACGATACCATCAATTTGATCTCTTATTGACTTGTTAGTGTTATATATATTTTTTCCTATTCTTTCCTGAATTTCTTTAGCACTATTTTTTGCCTGTTTAACTGTTTTATCAAATTTACCACGAAGATTAGTAACTTCTCGTTTGTATTGCTCCACATTTTTAACAGCTTGTTTAATTTCAGCTTCTTTTTTACGAAATTCGCTGTATGCATCGCTAACCGATTTCGCGATCTCACTGTTTGCAATCAGATCCTTACCAAATTGTTCTGCATAATTACCTGCTTGATCTTTAACATATTCTTTAATTGCAGATTCTACATTACCTTGAGAAAGGGCCTTGATTTCGTTTATAGGAAGTCCTGTAGCTGCTGCTATTCCGGATTGAATTAAAGCTCCTGCTTGTGAGTTTAAATTATCTTGCTCTTTTGAAAGCTTGTCTGAACGATCACTCAATTGCTTCATATAAGTCTTCAAATACTCTAATCTTGCCTCGTAAGATTGGATATCAGCATCATGATTGCTGCTTCTAACGTCTTCAATATTTGCTGTACTCTGTTGAGAATTAACTTGTCCCATTTGGTAGATTCGCATGGCCTCGTTATCAACATCTTCCAGTTCTAAGTCTGCGGAACGAAATTCCCACTTCTCCATACGTTCTGAAGCGAAACGCAAGCGCTCTAATAAGTCTCGCATCTTGATGAGTTCTTGATGAGGTGTAGTGGGCCTTAATGAGCGATGATTACCAATAAAAGCGTGTCCATAACGCAGTAAAGTTTTTCTGTATAGGATATCGGCGCGAACTAGTTTCACCGTGGATTGTTGTGATTTTGTGAGGGTCGTGCAGTCATGTTTAGGTTTGATTTCACCTACTTTTGCGTTACATTGGGGTAGTATGTCTAGTGCTTCGTTATACTTTAAATATATATCGCAAGGACTTTGAGTATTTGAATAGCAATCTTTCTCTTCGAAGGCACTGAATTGACCACCTCGTAAAAACTTCTCGTCAGCTAGAAGTTTTTTCGCTAGGGCTAGCTCAATCATTATCCCTAGTGTTCCAGGAGTGTCCTCGTAACGCTCAGGCGCAGCTAACGATACGGGTATCAATGCTCGCTCACCAAATATATTTTCTAAACTTATCTCTAGTCGACCTATATCTTGTTGTTTAGTGTTACTTCTTAGTTCTAAACTGTCGTTATTGACAGAAATATTTATTGCTTCATTGCTAACACCATTGAACTTACTTGAAACAACTGTGGGCTTAAGAAATCGAGCATTTTCACTAACAAATGGAATTCTTGAGGGATGTCCAGTGGGAGCAAGGGTTGTTCTGCCAATCTTACCAATTAGCCACGATATATCGCAGTTATTCCATCCACTACAACCTTTGTTAGATAGTTGGCTAACTATTAATGTTTTTTCATTTTCATTCTCTAGTTTCTTATTATTTGTGTACTTGTATCGAGCGTATTTCTGGTCACTAACTCCATGTTTTCTGTATATTTTGGTTACTATATTTTTATCAGAAACAAAACAAATAGAAGTAGATTGCTCAGGTGCTATAGCTGACTTGATTATAATCTTATTGTTTTCAGGTAATTTACAAACTAGTGTATTACTTGGAAATCGGACCAATACCATATTGTTAGAAGTACTGCTACGAACTGAGCAATCAGTGACTTCGTCATCTTTGTCCTGCGCATAGGCATATGGAAATGTGCTTTTTAGAGTATCTTCGTCCGAAGAGCATTGAAAACTATCATTCTGAACTGCAAAAGATTGATCAATAGTTGATAAAATGCAGACGACGCTAAGATAAATAGATCGAATCGACATATATATCTGCTCCCTAAGCTAACTATTTTTATCATTTTATGTAGTAAAAATACGACCGATAGTGTTCATCACAAGTGATACAGTGCCTAGAAAACGAGAAAGTAATATCAACAAACTATTGCTACAGGTACTAGTGTTAGCTTAGAGTGTCTATTGGCACTGTCCGACTATGAGTCGCTTTAGAAACACGTATAAACACTACTCCTTAATTATCGCTAAATTTTTGTTTATTTTTAGCGACGAATCGTAATCTTGCCGTTCTTTGTACTGAGGATCGCCACAGCAAGAAAACGCATGCTGAGTATTAAACATAGCGTATGACTTAAGTTTTCCTTCTTTAAGATCCTGTTCTGCCTTTTTCTCATCACTAGCTGACCAAGATGATATCGTCATATTTCCATTGTGCTCTGTTATCTGAATTGAAAATCCTTCAGGTGAGCGTTCTACGCGTGCAATACAGGTACTACCTTTATCGAGGAGGGTGATAAGATAATCAGGATAACCATTTTGCTTGAGTCGTTTCTTCTTTGAAGACAACGCAACTGGGTAGCGAGGATCATTCTTGCAAAAATCTGGACCGCAGGGTGGGCAGTCCGCAATTGCAGATGGAGCGAACAGACCAGCTAGAAGAATAGAGAATAGTTGAGATGAGATAAGATGAGTTTTCATAATATTCCTAACTAATCCTGATTTGTTTAATAAGTTAACCTTTTTTTATATTTTGTATTGGATGCTGTAAAATATTTATTTAGATAAGCCTATGATCTTTTTAGTCGGCACTTTAAAGACAACAAGTTCTTTCATGATAAGTCGCATTCGATACTGCCTCGTCTCAATTTATTCTGGTTCTTTTATACTCTAGGGAATATACTACTACGTCTTCTGTTTTGTTCAACGTCCACAGTTATTTCTATAATGGAATTTACTATTGGTACTAGCAGGAATAACACTAGTAGGAATTAGACAAGACAGCATTTTACACGGTATCTGCAGGTCAACGTCATGATTGAGACTATTGGACTTGATCTCGATGACGTTGCTTAAGTTGATACAATTGGATGCGCGAATGTACTTATACTTATACTTATATTTTTGTTCACGTGGATAAGATTCTGGAATGAAGTATCTGATGTAAGACTGATCAGATAATTGTATTGCAAATATTCTGTCTTGGTACACAGCAATAATCAACGCTTTGGTCGTGTCGAATGCGAACACCCATACCGGGATATAAAGATATTTCTTAGTTTGAATAGTGAAGTCGACGATCAAAGTTTCGAGATTGTCCGGTGTCTCTTGTGTAGGTAGAGCCGTAATAAAGGCTACCTGGCAGACCCGCATCCTCATGGGTCTTTCTCCTTGTTAATCAAGCGTTTATTAACCCGGTCTGTTCTGCGGGCCGGTTTACTTACACTACTAAATCCTGCTTTATAAAAGTTAGCTTAGTCTGTTTCTACTGAAATTCAATAATTTCCTAAATATTCGCAGAATCATCTATCAGTACATATTAACTAGCTTCGTACTAACTCAAGGTCTAGATTCAACAAGATTGCTTGGGTTACCACAGATACGCGAAAATAAATACCGAACAACGTGGTAACTAAACAAAAATTAACTCGTCTGACCGCTCTACAAGTCCTTGGATATTCCGATTACTGGGCTGCTGAATCACTAAAAGTATTTTTAATTATTCTTATTTCAAAGTAATTTACTAGCAAGTGAGACGTAGTGTAACCTGAAATATTTATGAAAAGGACGTCATGCTGAAATAGAATTGGTTATTGTACTAAAAAACATATAATCGGATTGACGAGTAATCTCAACATTATCACAATTGTAGCATTTTACTCATGGTCTATTCACAGAGTGTAGAAATCTGCCTAAAAGAGGTATGTATAATTAAGGGTTATGCTAGAATTGTTAGAGTGATTTTAGTTTTGCTGTTGATGCAAAGACTCTGAAATAATTCCAGAAGCAAAGTAAGAAAAATAGTAACTGGCTAACAGGTGAACAGGGATAAATTTAGAAGACTGGTTTGGTTAATTGTAGATAGCAAGCTATATATAGGATGGATAATTAGCGATTATATTGATTGGCTCTGGTCTACCTCAGTCGCTCATCCTCCCGCAGGTGCAGTAATGGGGGCGAACCTAATTGCCGAAGCTGTCGTAACTACAACTGTTTCTGTACAGTGTGTTAGTCTCAATGAAAGGAATTATTGAAAGACGGAATGATCTTCGCTAGCTTCAACAACACCGAAGGTAGGGAGGCAGTTGCGTTTTGAAGATATTTTAGTGCACATTTCTAATAGTATATTGGGGAATGTATCATGAAAAAGGTTTTGTTAAAAATTGCTGCCATCTGCTTACTTATTCTGGACAGCGCTGCAGTACTCTCAGCTCCTGCTTTTACAATTACAATAGATAGAAATATGACATGTGGTGATCAAAGTACGATTGGTCGACTGTTGGTTAATGGAGAAGAAATTGGTCGCACTTTAGAGCTTCCCGATAGAAACAACGAGCCTTCTATAAGCCGTATTCCCAAGGGAAAGTATCCTGCAAAAATACGATCAGATGGTTCTCGCAAATGGCGTGTCGAATTATCAAACGTACAAGATCGAGAGTGGATTCAAATTCATGTAGGGAACTACCAAAGCGAAATTGAGGGATGCATCTTGGTTGGTTCTACGATCACTCGATCTGGCGAACAGTGTAAGGTACCAGAATCATGGAAAACTCTCGATAAACTTGCAAATAAAATGTCTGAGTTTTCTGCAGAACTAGGAGGAAATCAATCGGTTCAAATTGATATCGAGGTTGAGGTCAAATAGTTCAACTCAATGTCTGTTTTGATTCCTATATTCAGACTTTTTCTAAGGTAGATGCTTTTTGCCCGGATTATTGCTGGCCTTGATGAGTCACTGATTGTGGTGTCTAGCAACACCGTAAGTCAACATCTGAGCTGAAAATAAGACAACGGCATTGGGCACACGACTTCAATATTGACCATACAATACTCAGTAATTGTTAAGCCCGCAGCTGGCCTATAATCGTATATTGCAGAGCGTCATATCAAAGACCACTTCATTTTTTAACTCTACTACCGGGCAATGAGCTATTGTTAATTTAATTAAGAAATAGCTAGAAAGCACCTGTAATAGTGGAAATCTAACAAATCTAAGATTTCAGAGCGATTTAATTGAAAAATCCACATCGAGGTCCTTGCAATACCCAGACAGGGTAGCAACAGTTTTCAGCTCATCATAAAACGAAAAAGGTGATCTTGGTATTCTTAAGCCGCTACGTCAATCAGTGGTCTGTAGAGGCCAGAGAACCTCTGTGTCGACAAGTTCCGGGTGCTCAACGAGTTCAGAGCTGTCTATGAGTACGCGTCCGTCGGAAAGTGCATAGAAAAAGGACCGCATTCTGATCCCGCGGACACTCTGCCAGCCAACCCTAATCTGCTGGAGCCGATCCATACGCCAGGAATCCGTTCCATTGATACGCCGGGGCGTGACAACGCTTACCTCGATAATTTCGGCAGAAGTATCGCCAGCAAGTGCGAGCAGATCACCGATATTAGGAAAAAAGAAGATCCGGGAGCTGAAATCGGTCTTGGGATCAGCCGGACGGCAGATCACATGGAACCAGGGGGTGTGCACGCGGCGATAGACATATGCCCAGTGGCGTGAGTCGTCCTTGTCAATGAGCTTGGGCAGAGTCACTTCGGCATCGTCATAGGTCTCAAACATGGCGTATTAGGGTGAATTCCAAATGAACACTATAGATTGTAGCTCTATAGTGTTCGTCAAGACAAGATTTAGGTATGAAGACCCATGAGATGACTCCGTGAAGCTCAACGCCGCGTTTGGCAAAGCCCTGCGGCGCTTGCGTAAGGCCAGAGGATTGCCTCAGGAGGCATTCGGACTGGTCTCGAGTAGGACCTATCTTAGTACCCTGGAGCGCGGGCTCAAAAGTCCGACACTGGAAAAAATTGACAGCCTGGCCAATGTGCTCGGTATACACCCCCTAACCCTTTTGACTTTGACTTATCAAGAAAAACAAGGTGCCCGATCAGGTCAGAGCCTCTCAGAGCGGGTTGCGAGGGAGATCAATGCCATGGATCATGGTGAGTAACTGACGCGCTTATCCTGATGAGAACTGAGAGAGTACTACGCAGAGACAGCATTTACAGCAGATTTTTACCACTAAAAATAGATTTCATTCAGTTTTTTTTCACATCTAACAACCCACTAATCGTACTAGCATCGGCAGATATTTCCAGAATTGATACGGTAACTCACCAAATAGGGAACTATCCTAGTTCTGGCTAGCCGTAGATATGGAGGTTGGCTTCTCTGAATTAGTCCATAACGGTCAGAAGTGGAAGTTCAGATTCTTTTGATAAATTTCTGGTGTGTTCCTTAAGCGGGCACTTAAAATTAAAGTAAACAGGTATCCTCGATTACCGACATTTGTTTTCGTTCCCTATTACCCAGATATTTCAGTCAGCTGGAACGAAAGAGCCAGCTGTGGCATATTCCTTTGCATTCCTCCAACGCATTGCACAGGATATAAATGACCGTCCTGAGAACCGATATCGAAAGGGCACTCGATGAACTCGCCTCTCAAGAGGAGGGAATGCGCTTTCAGGGGCTGGCGGTAGTTCTCGGTAAGATGCGGTGGCCAGAGCTCATAGCCCGCCAGCGCAAGAAGGATTTCGGACTTGACGCCTACGCGCGCGCAAGCCTAACACCTGAGGGGGTCGGTAAGGGGCTTGCGGCCTCAATTACGCCAACACTGAAGAAGATTTCTGGCGACGCAGGCAACGCTAAAGAGAGCTTTTCCGACCTAAGGATGCTCCTCTTTGTGACGTCGGCTAAAGTTGGTAATGCCGACCGAAAGCGGTGGGAAGAGGCTATTTATAAGGACTATGGCCTTGAGCTTCATATTCTTGAGCGTGAGGAAATCATCACACAGATGATGATGCCGGAGAATGCCTCGCTTCGTGCAAGTTTCCTTCACCTCGATATCGATGCCGAACCACAAGTCGCAGATTTCATTGAAAGAACAAGACGCGCAGCCGATGCTGTCACACAGACTTGGGCGCTTAGGACAAAAGGTCTTCCGCTCATCGAACTCACATCAGTTCGGCTTGATCCTGATGGTGCGGAATCTACCGACATACTTTCGCTTGCACAGATTGATCTGGCTCTGTCACAGAGCCGTCGTGTTGTTTTAGAAGGGCCTGCTGGCGGGGGAAAAACAACGGTACTTATTCAGCTTGCACAAAGTGTGCGCACCGCCGGTATTCCGTTCATTATCGAGCTTCCGGCGTGGGTGTCATCGCGTAGGCCTATTCTTGAGTACATTGCAGGCATGCCTGCGTTCCAGGCTGAAAGCCTCACGCCAGCCAATCTCGCACTAGTACAGCAGACAGAGCCTTTTCTACTATTGCTGAACGGCTGGAATGAGATTACGGCGTCGAATTCCGAGGAGGCAGTCAGCGCACTCAGGGAACTCGAACGGGATTTTCCTCGTGCGGGTATTATCGTCGCTACTCGCACACACTACCTTGCTCCACCGTTGCCCGGCGCATTGCGGCTGCGGTTATTGCGGCTTAGGCGCGATCAGCGTGCTGCATACCTAACAGAACGTTTTGGGGAAAAAGGTGAAGATTTCCGTGCCCGTCTTGATGCTGACCCGTCACTCGATGAGTTAACCCGCACGCCGTTCATCCTCTCGGAAGTCGGTTCGCTGTTTGAGGTCGATGCTGAAATTCCCTCCACGAAAATTGGAGTCCTAGCCCAGGTTCTACATCTGCAAGAACAGCGAGATGAACACAGAAACGCGCTACAAGTAGCGCCAATCCTTGGCCTGCATACTGACTATCTTAAGGCCCTCGCAACTGAGATGACCCGCCGTGGTGCCATAGCTTTAGCTGAGGCAGATGCGCGTGCCGTCGCTGCCGCCGTTGTTCGAGGGCTTGTATCCCGTGGTCAGATTGAGCCAACGGGAGCGCCTTCGGTCCTCGCAATGCTCTCGGCGCACCATATTCTTGTGCGACTTGATTACCCGCAGTCGGTATTCCAATTCGAACATCACCAGTTACAGGAGTACTATGCTACGATCGATGTCCGCATACGGCTACTCGATCTACAGGACGCGGACAGAGAGGCGACTGATCACTTCATAGCGGAATACGTGAATGATCCGGCATGGGCTGAACCGCTACGCATGATCGCTGAGACCTTCGCTGAGCAGACCTGTGATGTTGAAATTGACAATCGAAATATCCGTGCAGGCGGGAGATTGGTGGAGATGGCGCTCGCGGTCGACCCTGTGTTTGCTGGTGAGTTAGCCAAGCTCTGTGGTGAAGCTGTTTGGAATGATATAAGTGCAGTTGTCGGCAAGCGCTTCCGCGCCATCTACGCAATCCGTGACAGCAACTATCAGCAGTATGCCCTTGCCGCCATGCTTGCATCCGGCTCAGACGACTTCTGTGACATTATTCTGCCACTTTTGTCAGGACAAGATAAACAAACGCGGCTTCGCACGTACCATCTCTGGCCGGACATCCAGGTTTCGTCGCTGGGATCAAACTGGCGTGAACAGGTGCACGGTTGGAGTGAAGAGGCACAAGCAGACTTCGTCTCCCAACTGCTCTATTATCGCACTGATGACGAGATTGTAGCTTTTGCTGTTAATGGTGTCAGCAGCATAGTAAAGAAGGCAGCGGTTTCTGGCCTTATATGGACCGGATCTGACGCTGCTCTAACTCGCGTCCTAGAGTCGATGGATGCGCAGACATTCGAGGATGCTGTGCATAGGAATGCCGACCTAATGCCTGTAGCTCTCAGGCCCAGAATCGTGTCGGCGATGCATAAATTCATCAAGGGCTCGACAGACCACTCCGCTCGACTGCGTACTGCGCTTCATTTAATCGAATTTGGTGAGACAGGCCTGGATGACGTACTCAAGGATTCAATGGCAGAGCTTGACGGCGATACCTTGCACAATCTGTGGCCGCACATTATTAACCCAGGGCTTGAGTGTCTGCACAAAATCGATCCCGTATGGACAAGCGAGTGGGTAGCTAACCAGGTTGGCGAGGGGGGGCTCTACTGGCGTGAAAACTGGTTGCCATTTGCCACCGCCATTCCGGATGACCTGGTTGAGAAGTATCTCCATGATCTTGAGACTGTAGATTTAGGGAGAAGATCCATCGATGGCATGATTGCAATCATTAGCGCCTATGCTGATACCGCTCTTGCGGCCCGTATGTTTGCGAAGCTCCGTGAACTGCAATGCAAGATGGATGCGGAGACCAGTGTGCAACATGAATTTGAGTGGCAGTTAATGAGACAGTTGGGCGATGCGTTCCGCAACTTGCCAGATGACGTTGCCGTAGCTGGTATCCTTGCATCTGTCACTGATAACGATCTACTCGATATAAAAGTTACCACTGATCTTCTGAGTAGAGTCGCCCGGTCGGACATCGAACCATTTTGCATCACAGATTACGACCTGAAAGAGCGCATTCGCACCTACTTAAAAAATAGTGTCGCTGTCATCCTGAACCAGAACGATTTCAACGGCGAAGAAAAGGCTAACCTAGCCTCAGCGATTGCACAGGTTGGAAAACCAGATGACATGGAGGACCTAGTAATCCTAATCCGCGCCGACATCGAGAGGATGCGCCGTAGCCGGGCTGCTCGCGATGCTGGTGACCATGGCCCACTTAGTGCTGGGGGCACCATGTGCTACGCCGGTTGGCACACCAATGCCGTCTTGTCTCTTGACTCGGTATCTGCCGAGCAGGTTCTCATTGATCTGCTTCCTGAACCGGAATACCAATCTGAAGTTGCATCCGCAATGGCACGCGACTTTGTGCCAAAGTCACGGCGTTTTTTCAGTAAGGCATTCCGCTATGATTTGATGTGGAATGCACGCGAAGGCCGTAAAACGCCACCTGATGATGAACACCGGCGCATACGGTTTGCAACTGCACTCAATGCCGAAATAAAGCGACTACGTGAACAAAATCAAGATGGGATGCCTGTTTCCGGACTGAAGGATCTCGCAAAGGCGCTTGCCGCAATTGATGGTCACGATTCTGCGACAGTTGTGCTCAATGAAATTGCCATGCCTGGCCAGTGGGGCCATTACACTTGTCTCTACGCCGCCGAGCTTTTGTTGATGGCGGGTGTTATCCCGCCAGCGGAAACGGTATTTGCTCTGCTCGATTCTATACTCGAGAGGATAGAAAAGTGGGGGCAGGGGCCAGACAGTTTCCTATTAAGTCGCATTCTTGCACTCTGTCCATTGATCGATGATCCTGCTAAGGGGATCTCTAAGCTGCGTGACGTGCTAAGCATTCGGCAGCTCAGTGGGCATGAACTACGGTTAGTCATTACCGCACTTGGTGAGAGTCGCTCGGATGCCGCCATTGACCTTCTGTACGAATTAGCCTCCGATAATCGGTTGCCCAAGCAATGCGAGGACTACATTATCAGTGCTATCACTACGCTCGATTCACCGTGTGCGCACGAACTGCTCTTGGGTTTTGTTGATCCAGACATCCGAGGCATCCAACTTACACGTTTTCCTCCCCATGGGGATGTGCTGATAGCCAGGTTAGCCGAATTGACCAGGTACAGCCCGGAGATGGCTACGCGACTGCGGGAATTGTGCGAATATGACTTGCCAGAACTCAATCGAGAAATTCTATCGAAAGTCATGGATTGGATCGGGACACACGATGTCCTTACCGCAAATCTGAGCCTGATAGATGACACTAATCCCACACCTGTTCCGCGAGGTACCTGGGAGCAACTCGAAAATGTTTTCGTTGAGCGACGACCGTACGGGCAAGAAACCAGAGTCTTTACGCTACATGCACGTGAGTCTAATGAATTTCGTCGCCGACTTTTAAAAATGGCGGTTTATGATGAGAAACGACGGATATCCGCCTTCAAACTTCTCGGTCAAATTGAAGTATGGCGTTTGGAGTATGGCAGGCCAACGTGTGAACCACGTCATCCCGATCTTGAATCTGGCCAGTCGTGGCCACCTAATGAGCCCTGATTTTCATCGTCGTACCAGTTGTACTGCTACTGCCTGTCGTAGCCGATCAATACTATCTAAGTTGCCTTTTTTCGTTGGAGTAAGGGCCTATAACAAACTGACGCTACCTACCTGAGTATGGTAAGAACCTCTATGCGGATTTGCATTAGTGATAGCTCTGAATTCCTAGAATTGTTAGGTTTCCCATTATTACTGGTGATTAGTATGTATTTCTGGGTTTTATAAACACTAACTCATTGTCCGGTGTTAGAAAATAGAACAAAGCGATCATACATATTGTACTGCAGTATGCGGTTACAACCAGAAACGGTCTTTCAGCTATATGGGTAGTGAAATCTGTTATCAACCAATACAGACATCTAGATTAGGAGTGTGTGATGGTCGTTAGTTGCGTAATTTAACTTAACGTCGGAAACGAGTGAGTCAGACTCTGCTGATTCAATGAATGAATTTTCGTTAAACTGCTTGTTTATACAATCAAAGCAACGTTACAAGGCTATTAACAGTACGTAATGGTATAAGCATGATTTAAAGATCGAAGTTTTACCCACCTGAAATGTGGAGATGAAGTCAAGGTGATTACATGCACCGAGGACCAGGTGGTCACCAAAAGAGTATTGAATAATTTCATGCCAAGAGTGTATTTCCTCCATCGTTGGAGTTTCTGCCTGTAACGTAAGCATAGCCACGAACACACTTGTTCGTATATGGCCAGGGCTCTAAATCCAATATCTTTACACATTACATCTGCTAGACTTAACTAACTGATAGATTTTCTATCGAATTATTAATTTGGTGAGCATTTGCTAGTGAGATTAACTTGGATTATCTTGAATTTGATGCTAACTATATGAGGTAGCAGTATATACGTTATATATTTAACGTCTTTGAGTTGATATTTCTGTTTGTTGTCTGACGGCCTGGAGGAAATCGACTGAAAGTATATTATGTCTAAAAAACGCGCGTATTGAATCTACTAAGACCAGACAGACGGATTATCTTGTATATCTTAATTTAGGATTTTCCACCTTGATGCAAGGTGTAGAGTATATACTTCTTATAATTCAAAAGGAGAGGTAAATTATAATGAATAAGATTTATACACTACTATTTATAATATTCGAAATACTAAGAAATTTTGTATATGCCCAAGACGCTGATCCGCGCTATATTAATTATCATCCAAATTCTACATTAACTATTGGTGCAGGATATGTACCAAATGATCTATCACTTTCTTTTCCTGGTTGTATTTCAACGTTGTCAACACCCATGGAGATGGGTGCGTTAAGTACATCTATCACATCGTATATAGTAACATCAAAATCAAGAATTGAAGAAGCATTTGGTATTGATGCAAAACTGAGTGCTAGTTACCTTACTTTTTCAGGGAATAGTAACTACAGTAAATCATCCAATTATATTACTGAAAATAATTCTGTTACAGTTGTGATAACCGCTAAAACAGAATTTGGGCGTATAGGTTTCCCACAAGGTGCCGCACTCACGCCAGAAGCAAATAATCTACTAAACAAACCTGATGAATTTATAAAAAAATGTGGCAGTAGATTTGTCACAATAGAACGACGTGGCGCCTTGGTGTCTGTAGTCATTCAAATTCATGGCGTTTCTGATGAAATCAAAGAAACTATCACTGCAGGTGCTAATGCGTCAGGTGGTATTGGTCAACTTTCAGGCTCTGCTTCTGTTAACATCAAATCTGAAATTCAAAAAGCAAGTTTTATGGGTCGTGTTACTGTTAATGTGCTCGCCTCTGGCGGTGAAGGGTTAGGATCATTTTCAGATAGCATTAAAGCAGTGCTTTCTGCTAAGGATAACCTTGAAGCGATTTCTAGTGGTTTAGCAGATTTTATGAAATCTTTTAAAACTGAAAATTCAGTTCCCATCGGCTTCCATACCGCGTCAATGGAAGTTATGGGTGTCGATTTAAAGAACTTTGATTTTTGGACTGATTTTCATGAAAGGAGTTTGCGGAAACTAGCAGATGAATATCGCAAAATACTTAGGGCAAGAGATAAAGCGGAATCCATAAAAAATAAAGAAAACATTTGGCATAGACTAGTAACCGAAAATGAAGCAAAAGTCATCAGTGAAGGTCTTCAGTATTTCGATATAGCACTTGCAAATCTAGCAAGTGCGCATAAGTCATGTAAACAAGCAGCCATTGTCGAAGAGACAACCTGTATTATCCCAGAAAAATCGTCTAATTTAAAAAATATTCTCAACGTTCTTCCTGATTATCCAAGGTTGCCTTCAGGAACATTTCGATTTGCAATCTGGCGTGATCATGAAATTAAACATGAAATGTTCGGCCATTTTGAATCAAGACCATTTGTATACGAACTATCCGGTAAATACAATTTACTTAAACATGCAAAAGATGTGTACAGTGATGCGACTAAGGCAGCTATCTATTTCAAGGTAGAGGGTGATGGATTGCTTTCATGTAATCTTGTGTTTAGAGATAATAATACTGATTTATCAAGTATAGTTAAAAGCTACAATTGCGGGCCTAGTGACACGCTTATACTCGCCCAGCATGATAGTCGACAAGAAACACAAACAATATCTAGGTTGGTGACTAATTATATATTTATGAAGAATGGCGAACATTCTGGTGTGTTTTCATTAAGCATACATGATAAATATGGAAGGAATACGTATTTAGACGTAGTTAAAGCATCATGGAAAAGGCAATCTAATATAAGCACTATAAAAACAAACTATGTTATGTATTGAATAAACATTAAAATAGCATTAGCGATGTTCTTGTAAAGATAGCTCGGAAGTGTCTACCGTACCGTGGGAACTCCACTGAAAAGACGTGCGGCTAATTTGCGACGTTATATTCGCACAGGAGAAATCGTAAGCTTCCCCGTCAAGTTGACAGTTCAAAACTAGAGTTTTTCCGGTCCTGATTGGCGTAAACGGTGGGTGGTAATCCACCGAGGGAA
>JBFNJI010000017.1:0-15515 GCA_040793985.1 Candidatus Thiodiazotropha sp.
GACATGCGGCTTTGTGCGTTCGAATTTTTCCTTGGACACAGTGCTACCCCTATACCCGTTACTGTTTCTTGATGATGGCGTCGGCGATATTGGCCGGCACCTCTGAATACTTGGCGAACTCCATGCTGTAGTTGGCTCGGCCCTGGGTGGCCGAACGCAGATCGGTGGCATAACCGAACATCTCGGAGAGCGGAACTTCCGCCTTTATCTGCCTACCCGCAGGTGTGTCATCCATACCCTGCACGATGCCACGACGACTGTTGAGGTCACCCATTACATCGCCCATGTACTCTTCCGGGGTGATGACCTCCACCTTCATCATCGGCTCAAGAAGAACCGGTTTGGCCTTCAGGGCACCCTCTTTGAAACACATGGAACCGGCGATCTTGAAGGCCATCTCGCTGGAGTCCACATCATGGTAGGAACCATCATAGAGCGTCACCTTCACATCCACCATGGGATAGCCGGCCATGACGCCGTTACCCATAGCCTCCTGAATACCCTTGTCTACCGCGGGAATATATTCACGGGGCACCGCACCACCCACGATCTCATTCGCGAACTCGTAACCGACACCCGCCTCTTGGGGTTCGATACGCAGATAGACATGACCGAATTGACCGCGACCACCAGACTGACGTACGAACTTGCCTTCCTGTTCGATGGGCGTGCGAATGGTCTCGCGATAGGCCACCTGGGGTGCGCCCACGTTGGCCTCCACCTTGAATTCGCGCTTCATGCGGTCGACGATGATATCGAGATGCAGCTCACCCATTCCGGAGATGATGGTCTGACCGGACTCCTCGTCGGAACTGACGCGGAACGAGGGATCCTCCTGGGCCAGCTTGGAGAGCGCGATACCCATCTTCTCCTGATCGCCCTTGGTCTTCGGCTCCACCGCAACCGAGATCACCGGCTCGGGGAACTCCATACGCTCCAGGGTAATCGGCTTGTCGATGGCACAAAGGGTGTCACCGGTGGTGACATCCTTAAGACCAACAGCCGCAGCGATGTCACCCGCGAGCACCTCCTTGATCTCCTCACGGGAGTTGGAGTGCATCTGCAGGATACGTCCGATACGCTCTTTCTTGCCCTTCACCGGATTGAACACAGAGTCACCCGACTTGAGCACACCGGAATAGACCCTGAAGAAAGTCAGTGTACCGACGAACGGATCTGTTGCCACCTTGAATGCCAGGGCAGCAAATGGCGCATTGTCATCGGAGGCTCGCTCCTCTTCTGTGCCATCCTCGTCATCGAGGACACCGGTAATCGCCGGCACATCCACCGGCGAAGGCATGACTTCTATGATTTTATCCAACACGGCCTGGACACCTTTATTCTTAAAGGCCGAACCGCAGGTAACCGGCACGATCTCGAGCCGCAGGGTGCGCTCGCGCAAACCGTCAAGAATCTCTTCTTCTGAAAGATCGCCCTCTTCCAGATATTTTTCCATCAATTCGTCGGTTCCCTCTGCGGCCGCCTCGACCATGTGCTCGCGCCACTCATCACAGGTATCCTGCAAATCAGCGGGTATATCGGTGTACTCAAACTGAGCACCCATGTTCTCCTCGCTCCAGACGATTGACTTCATCTTGATGAGGTCGATAACCCCCTTGAAGCCCTCTTCGGCACCCACCGGCACCTGAATAGGGACAGCATTCGCACCCAGGCGGTCCTTGAGGTGACCGACAACACGGAAGAAGTCGGCACCCATGCGGTCCATCTTGTTGACGAACGCCATGCGGGGCACGTTGTATTTGTTGGCCTGACGCCAGACTGTTTCGGATTGGGGCTCAACACCACCCACAGCACAGAGCACGAACACCGCGCCATCGAGCACACGCAGGGAACGCTCCACCTCGATGGTGAAGTCCACGTGTCCGGGGGTGTCGATGATGTTGAAACGGTGCTCGGGGAACTGCTGAGCCATGCCGCTCCAGAAACAGGTAGTGGCCGCGGAGGTGATAGTGATACCACGCTCTTGCTCCTGCTCCATCCAATCCATGGTGGCCGCACCGTCGTGCACCTCACCAATCTTGTGAGACACACCGGTATAGTAGAGCACACGCTCAGTCGTTGTCGTTTTACCAGCATCGATGTGCGCCATGATACCGATATTGCGATAGCGCTCGATAGGAGTTTTCCGTGCCACGTTACAAACCTGTTTTTAAAGAGCTAAGTTAGGGGTTAATAAAATTTGCTTACCAGCGATAGTGCGAAAATGCCTTGTTCGCCTCCGCCATTCGGTGGGTGTCGTCTCTCTTCTTGACCGCCGCACCCTTGTTTTCCGAAGCATCCATCAGCTCACCGGCAAGACGATAGGCCATCGACTTCTCACTGCGCTTGCGGGATGCATCGATCAACCAGCGCATTGCCAGCGAGTTACGGCGATTGGGGCGAACCTCCACCGGAACCTGGTAGGTGGCACCGCCGACACGACGGGATTTAACCTCCACCAGCGGACGCACGTTCTCAAGCGCTGTCTCCAGCAACTCCAGGGGCTCGCCACCGCGCTTTTCGACAACTGTGTCCAAGGCGCCGTAGAGGATCTTCTCCGCAACCGATTTTTTCCCGTCCTGCATCACCATATTGATGAATTTAGCCAACAGTTGGCTTCCATATTTGGGATCGGGCAGTGTTTCACGCCGTGCTGCAACTCGTCTTCTTGGCATTGCTTTATCTCAAACTCGTTGAATACTGTCTGACCTGCAGACCGTTAACTCTTCGGGCGCTTGGCGCCATACTTGGATCGACCCTGACGCCGCTTCTCGACACCCGAGGTATCGAGACTGCCGCGCACCACGTGATAGCGAACACCAGGCAGGTCCTTTACACGACCGCCACGTATCAATACCACCGAGTGCTCCTGAAGGTTATGTCCTTCACCACCGATGTAGCTCGATACCTCGTAGCCGTTAGTCAGCCTGACACGGGCGACCTTACGCAATGCGGAGTTGGGTTTCTTCGGTGTCGTGGTATAGACACGGGTACAGACACCACGCCGCTGCGGACAGGCATCAAGTGCCGGCACATTACTCTTTTGGACTTTGCGTTTCCTGGGCTTGCGCACCAGTTGGTTAATTGTCGCCATCTATTCCGTCTCCAGGGACGTGATGTTTGTACTATGCATAAAAAAAACCGGAGAAGCCGAATCCTTTCTACCGCAGTTTTGGGGATAGAAAGTGAATGCAATTTCTCTGGTCAGATTAGCCTTACTCAACAACGCCTTAGAAGACATATTGAGGGGCAGAAACGAGAGGCCGGCAAAGGCCGGCCTGTCTAAGGAGCGCGCATTCTATGCCCGCTCCACCCTATTGTCAAGGGAATGTCATGAAATACCCCTGATTTGCACTACTCCGATTCAGGGGTATTGAGTGCCTCCTTGAAGGCCTGTTCCACCTCTTCCACCACCAGCTCGGGCTTCGCCTCGGAGGCCAACTGCTCCTCGTGACGCTTGCGGTAACGCTCATTGTGGTAGGAGAGGCCTGTGCCCGCAGGAATCAGGCGGCCGACGATGACATTCTCCTTCAATCCATTCAGACGATCTGCCAACCCGCGCACCGCCGCCTCTGTCAGCACTCTTGTCGTCTCCTGGAAGGAGGCGGCCGAGATGAACGACTCGGTGGCCAGCGAGGCCTTGGTGATACCAAGCAACAGCGGCTCGTAGAGGGCGCCGTGCTTGCCTTCCCCACGCAGTTTCTCTGCCTCATCCAGGAGCGCGGACTTCTCCACCTGCTCCCCCTTGAGGAATCGGCCGTCTCCGGAGGTCGTGACCTCGACCTTACGCAGCATCTGGCGAATGATCACCTCGATATGCTTGTCATTGATCTTTACACCCTGTAAGCGATAGACGTCCTGAATCTCCTTAACCAGATACTCGGCCAGATCGGTCACGCCCTTCAGACGCAGGATGTCATGGGGATTGAGCTCTCCATCGGAGATCATTTCACCCTTCTCCACATGCTCACCCTCGAACACATTCACATGCCGCCACTTGGGAATCAGCTCTTCATGCTGCTCACCCTCGGAATCTGTGATGATCAGGCGCTGTTTGCCCTTGGTGTCCTTGCCAAAGCTCACCGTGCCCGTTGCCTCCGCCAGGATCGCCGGATCCTTGGGTTTACGTGCCTCGAAGAGGTCGGCAACCCGGGGCAGACCACCGGTGATGTCACGGGTTTTGGACGACTCCTGGGGGATACGGGCGAGTACGTCACCAACCCCCACATCGGCACCATCCTGCACATTGACCACCGCATTGGCCGGCAGATAGTAGTGCGCCGGAATGTCGGTACCCGCGATATTCAGATCCTTGCCCTTGGCATCCACCAGCTTCACCATCGGCCGGATATCCTTGCCGGCGGCGGGGCGTTGCTTGGGATCTATGACCTCGAGGGAACTCAAACCGGTAACCTCGTCGGTCTTCTTCTGCACGGTCACGCCATCGACAAAGTCCTCGAATCGCAGCACACCCGCCACCTCGGTGATAACCGGATGGGTGTGGGGATCCCAGTTGGCAACGACCTGACCACCATCCACGGCGGTGCCGTCATCGATCTGCAGAGTGGCGCCATAGGGGACCTTGTAACGTTCCCTCTCGCGACCCACCTCATCGACCACGGTCAATTCGCCGGAACGAGAGGTTGCCACCAGGTGCCCGCTGGAGTGCTTGACTGTCTTGATGTTGTGCAGTCTCGCCGTGCCTGCGGCCTTGACCTGGATATTGTTTACCGAAGCCGCTCGCGACGCGGCACCACCGATATGGAAGGTCCGCATGGTCAGCTGGGTACCCGGCTCACCGATAGACTGAGCCGCGATCACACCCACCGACTCTCCTTTGTTCACCAGATGCCCCCTGGCGAGGTCACGGCCGTAGCACTTGGCACAGACCCCCACCTTGGCATCACAGGTGATGGCGGAGCGTACCTTGACCTGATCAACACCAGCGGCTTCGAGGGTTTCAACCCCCTTTTCATCCAGCATCACACCGGCCTCACAGACGATCTCGTCACTACCGGGACGATAGACCGGCACAGCGGTGACTCGGCCTAGAATTCGTTCACGCAAGGGTTCGACCACGTCGCCACCCTCGATGATGGGTTGCATCAGCAGACCTTCCTCGGTACCGCAATCTTCTTCAAGCACCACCATATCCTGGGCGACATCGACCAGGCGCCGGGTCAGATAACCCGAGTTGGCGGTCTTCAATGCCGTATCGGCCAGACCCTTACGCGCACCGTGGGTGGAGATGAAGTACTGCAGGACATCGAGGCCCTCGCGGAAGTTGGCGGTAATCGGGGTTTCGATGATGGAGCCGTCGGGCTTCGCCATCAGGCCACGCATCCCAGCCAGCTGACGGATCTGGGCGGCCGAGCCACGGGCCCCGGAATCGGCCATCATGTAGACCGAGTTGAAGGAGTCCTGCTCGACCTCTTTGCCCTCGCGATCGACCACCTTCTCCTTACCCAGCTTGGACATCATCGCCTTTGCCACCTGATCATTGGTATGTGACCAGATATCAACCACCTTATTGTAGCGTTCGCCATTGGTCACCAGACCGGAGGTGTACTGGTTCTCGATCTCCTTGACTTCGGCTTCGGCGCGGCCAAGTATGTCGCTCTTCTCCTCCGGGACCACCATATCGTTGGAACAGAAGGATACCGCCGCGCGGGTAGCGAAACGGAAGCCCATGTACATCAGCTGGTCGGCGAAGATAACGGTGTCCTTCAGGCCCAATCTGCGGTAACAGGCATTGATCAGGTTGGAGATTGTCTTTTTACCCATCGCCTGGTCGATCAGAGAGAAGGGAAGCCCTTCCGGCACTATATCGAACACCAGGGTACGGCCGATGGTGGTATCGACGACTCGCGTCGACTCGTTGCTGTTGCCCTCTTCGTCAACGATCACCTCTCTGAGGCGTACCTTGACCCGGGCCTGCAGATCAACACAGCCGGATTCGTAGGCACGCTTGGCCTCCTTGATGTCGCTGAATACGGATCCCTCGCCCTTGGCGTTGATCCGCTCGCGGGTCATGAAATAGAGACCCAGTACCACATCCTGGGAGGGCACGATGATGGGATCACCGTTGGCGGGAGAGAGGATATTGTTTGTCGACATCATCAGACTGCGCGCCTCCAGCTGGGCCTCCAGCGAAAGGGGCACGTGAACCGCCATCTGGTCGCCGTCGAAGTCGGCGTTGAAAGCGGTACAGACCAGGGGGTGGAGCTGGATCGCCTTGCCCTCGATCAGCACCGGTTCGAAGGCCTGGATGCCGAGACGATGCAGGGTCGGCGCCCGGTTCAGCATCACCGGATGCTCGCGGATCACCTCCTCCAGGATATCCCAGACGTCACCGGTACCCCGCTCTACCAGTTTCTTGGCTGCCTTGATGGTGGTGGCCAGGCCGCGCAGCTGCAGCTTGCTGAAGATAAAGGGTTTGAACAGCTCCAGGGCCATGCGCTTGGGCAGGCCGCACTGGTGCAGTTTCAGGGTCGGGCCTACCACGATGACCGAACGGCCGGAGTAGTCGACACGCTTGCCAAGCAGATTCTGCCGGAAGCGGCCCTGCTTGCCCTTGATCATGTCGGCCAGGGATTTCAACGGACGGCGGTTGGTGCCGGTAATGGCGCGCCCGCGACGGCCGTTGTCGAGCAGGGCATCGACAGACTCCTGCAGCATACGCTTCTCGTTGCGTACGATGATGTCCGGCGCGTTGAGATCCAGCAGACGCTTGAGTCGGTTGTTGCGGTTGATCACCCGACGATAGAGATCGTTGAGATCCGAGGTGGCGAATCGTCCGCCATCCAGTGGGACCAGGGGGCGCAACTCCGGTGGCAATACCGGGAGTACGGTCATCACCATCCACTCAGGACGGTTCCCCGACTCGTTCAACGACTCAAGCAGTTTCAGACGCTTGGTGAATTTCTTGATCTTGGTCTCGGAGTTGGTGCCTTCGATCTCCTCTCGCAGACGCTTGATCTCTTCCGGTATGTCGATGGTTTTCAGCAGCTCGTAGACCGCCTCGGCACCCATGCGGGCGTCGAACTCGTCGCCATTCTCCTCGATGGCATCGAGGTACTGCTCATCGGTCAACAGTTGCCCACGCTCCAGTGGGGTCATGCCCGGGTCGACAACGACGAAAGACTCGAAATAGAGCACCCGTTCGATGTCGCGCAGAGTCATGTCCATCAACAATCCGATGCGCGACGGCAGCGATTTGAGGAACCAGATATGGGCCACCGGGCTTGCGAGTTCGATATGGCCCATGCGTTCGCGACGCACCTTGGCCAGGGTGACCTCCACACCGCACTTTTCGCACACCACACCACGGTGCTTGAGGCGCTTGTATTTGCCGCACAGACACTCGTAATCGCTCACCGGGCCGAAGATCTTGGCACAGAACAGACCATCCCGCTCCGGTTTGAAGGTGCGATAGTTGATGGTCTCCGGCTTTTTCACTTCGCCATAGGACCAGGAACGGATCATATCCGGTGATGCCAGACCGATACGGATGGCATCGAAGTCTTCAGTCTGACCCTGCTGCTTAAGAATATTCAGTAGATCTTTCAAGATCGTATCTCCTGATTCGGTTACTGACTCGCGTCAGCCCTCAGTCCTGTTCCAGTTCGATATTGATGCCCAGCGAACGGATCTCTTTGACCAGAACGTTGAACGACTCGGGCATACCGGCCTCCATCTGGTGGTTTCCGTCCACGATGTTTTTGTACATGCGTGTACGGCCATTGACGTCGTCCGACTTCACGGTGAGCATCTCCTGCAAGGTATAGGCGGCACCATAGGCCTCCAGGGCCCAAACCTCCATCTCACCGAAGCGTTGACCGCCAAACTGCGCTTTACCGCCCAGAGGCTGCTGGGTCACCAGGCTATAGGGGCCGGTGGAGCGTGCATGCATCTTGTCGTCGACCAGGTGATTCAGCTTCAGCATGTACATGTAGCCCACGGTCACCTCGCGCTCGAAGGCGTCACCGGTACGGCCATCATAGAGCTTACATTGGCCACTGCGTGGCAGGCCCGCCAACTCAAGCATCTGCTTGACTTCCGATTCATGGGCACCATCGAAGACCGGTGTTGCCATCGGTACGCCGTTTCTGAGGTTTTGACACATCGCCACCACCTCTTCGTCGGTCAATGACTTGATATCCTCGGATTTGCCGCTGGTGTTGTAGACCTTGTCGAGAAACTTACGCAGCCCAACAATCTTCTCCTGGGCATCCAACATGGCACCGATCTGACGCCCCACACCCTTGGCGGCGAAGCCGAGATGGGTCTCGAGTACCTGCCCCACGTTCATTCGCGAGGGTACGCCGAGGGGGTTGAGCACGATATCCACCGGCTCTCCGTTCTCATCGAAGGGCATATCCTCCACCGGCACGATGGTGGAAATAACGCCCTTGTTACCATGACGTCCAGCCATCTTGTCTCCCGGCTGGACACGCCGCTTCACCGCGACGTAGACCTTGACCATCTTCAATACACCGGGGGCGAGGTCGTCCCCGGCGGTCAACTTGCGTTTCTTCTCTTCATATCTGTCGCGGAAGGTCTCGCGCTGTGCCTTGATCTGCTCGGCAATAGCCTCCAGCTGTGCCGCGGAGTCCTCATTACGCAGGCGGATCTCCAGCCATTTATCGCGTTCCATCTCGGCAAGATAGGTCTTGGTTACCTTGGCACCCGCCTTGATCTGATTGGGACCGCCATCCACAACCTTGCCTATCAGCATCTTTTCCACACGTTGAAAGGTGTCTTCCTCCATGATGCGCAACTGATCGTCCAGGTCCTTGCGCACACGGTCGAGCTCTACCTGTTCGATCTGCAGCGCCCGGGCATCCTTCTCCACACCGTCGCGGGTAAACACCTGTACATCGATGACGGTTCCTACCATTCCGGAAGAGACTCGCAGCGAGGTGTCTTTTACATCGGAGGCCTTCTCACCGAAGATCGCCCGCAACAGCTTCTCCTCGGGGGTCAGCTGGGATTCACCCTTGGGGGTGACCTTACCGACCAGGATATCTCCTTCGCGGACCTCGGCACCGATATAGACGATACCCGATTCGTCCAGCTTGGAGAGCGCGGCCTCACCCACGTTTGGAATATCACCGGTGATCTCTTCGGGACCGAGCTTGGTATCACGGGCCATGCAGGTCATCTCCTCGATATGGATCGAGGTGAATCGATCCTCCTGAACCACTCGCTCGGAGATCAGGATCGAGTCTTCGAAGTTGTAACCATTCCAGGGCATGAAGGCGACACGCAGATTCTGTCCCAGCGCGAGCTCACCCAGATCGGTGGATGGACCATCGGCCAATACATCACCACGGGCAATCACATCCCCAACATTCACCAGCGGTCGCTGGTTGATGCAGGTATTCTGGTTGGAACGGGTATATTTGGTCAGGTTGTAGATATCGACACCCGGCTCGCCCGCCTCGGTCTCATCGTCATTGACCCGCACCACGAGTCGCGCAGCATCCACAGATTCGATCTCACCGCCGCGCTTGGCAACAACGGTAACACCCGAATCCACCGCCACCACGCGCTCGATACCGGTACCCACGAGGGGCTTTTCGGCACGCAAAACAGGCACCGCCTGGCGTTGCATGTTCGAGCCCATGAGTGCACGGTTGGCATCATCATGCTCCAGGAAAGGTATCAGCGAGGCGGCAACCGAGACGATCTGTTTCGGAGAGACGTCAATATACTGCACCTTGTCCGGAGTGGAGAGGGTAAATTCGTTCTGGTACCTGGAGGAGACCAGTTCGTCGATCAGCATACCCTTCTCATCGAGGGAGGCGTTGGCCTGAGCGATGACGAAACGTCCCTCTTCGATAGCGGAGAGATAGTCGATCTGATCGGTCACCCTGCCATCCACGACCTTGCGGTAGGGCGTTTCGAGGAAACCGAACTTGTTGGTCCGCGCATAGACCGCCAGTGAGTTGATCAGACCGATGTTGGGCCCTTCAGGGGTCTCGATGGGGCAGACACGTCCGTAGTGTGTGGGATGCACATCACGAACCTCGAACCCGGCGCGTTCACGGGCCAGGCCGCCAGGACCCAAGGCCGAAACACGTCGCTTGTGGGTGACCTCGGACAGGGGATTGTTCTGATCCATGAACTGGGAGAGTTGGCTCGAACCAAAGAACTCCTTTATCGCAGCGGAGACCGGCTTGGCGTTGATCATCTCCTGGGGCATCAAGCCCTCGGACTCAGCCTGGGTCAGTCGCTCCTTCACAGCGCGCTCTACCCTCACCAGTCCGACACGGAACTGGTTTTCCGCCATCTCACCGACACAGCGGATGCGGCGATTACCCAGGTGATCGATATCATCAACCACGCCGTTGCCGTTGCGGATGTTGATCAGCTCCTTCAGCACGTCGATGATGTCATCCTGTGACAACACACCCTCGCCGACCTCATCCTCGCGACTCAGTCGACGGTTGAATTTCATTCGTCCCACCGCCGAGAGGTCGTAGCGTTCAGCAGTGAAAAACAGATTGTTGAAGAGATTTTGCGCAGCCTCCTTGGTCGGCGGCTCACCCGGACGCATCATGCGATAGATCTCGACCTGGGCCTCCAGCTCATTGGTGGTCGGATCGATACGCAGGGTCTCAGAGATGAAGGCGCCATGATCGAGGTCGTTGGTGAACAGCGTATTCAGCTTTTTCACACCGCATTCGACCAACTTCTCAAACAGCTCATCGGTGATTTCAGCATTGGCCTCAGCGACCAGTTCACCCGTAGCCTTGTCGACGACGTTGTTTGCCAGAACCCTGCCATAGACGAAGTCGCGGGGCACATCCAGCTTGCTGACACCGGCCTTTTCCAATTCGCGAATGTGGCGTGCCGTGATACGCCGTCCGGCTTCGACCAGGACCTTCTTGTTTACCTTGATATCGAAGCTGACGGTCTCGCCGCGCAGCCGCTCCGGAACCAGGTCGAGCTTCACCGTCTTTTTGGTGAGACTGAAGGTGTCGGTCTCGAAGAACATCTCGAGAATCTGCTCGGAATCAAATCCCAGGGCGCGAAGCAGAATGGTTGCGGGAAGTTTGCGCCGACGATCGATCCGCACGAAGACGTTGTCCTTCGGATCGAACTCGAAATCGAGCCAGGAACCACGATAGGGAATGACCCGCGCGGAGAAGAGCAGCTTGCCTGAAGAGTGGGTCTTGCCCCGATCATGGTCGAAGAAGACACCAGGCGAACGGTGCAGCTGAGACACGATGACCCGCTCGGTGCCATTGATGACAAAGGTACCGGTATCGGTCATCAGGGGAAGCTCTCCCATGTAGACCTCTTGCTCGCGGATATCCTTCACCACCTTGGAACCCGCGGGTGCCTCTTTATCGTAGATGACAAGACGCACCAGGACACGCAAAGGCGCAGCATAGGTGGTACCACGCAGTTGACACTCGCGGACGTCAAAAACAGGTTCACCGAGCTTGTAGTTGACATACTCGAGTACGGCATTGCCCGAGTAGCTGGTAATCGGCATTACCGACTTGAATGCAGCGTGCAGTCCCATATCCTGACGCTCTTCAGGGGACACACCGTCCTGCAGGAAACCGCGATAGGAGTCGATCTGGGTTGCTAAAAGAAACGGTACATCCAGGATGCTGGGTCGTTTACCGAAGTCTTTGCGGATACGCTTTTTTTCGGTGAAAGAATAGGCCATGCTGCCGTCCCTCAGTGTCGTGCTTTGTGGTTGCGTAATCAACATCCGACGTCCCGCCGGCTGCCGCTCACGCCTGATAATTACTCATGCCTGAATCGTTTGGACTCAGGTAATGGGTGTCCGGCAATCCCGTTTCTCCAGGAACATCAAATCACCCATGCAAGAAGCGGGAAAAGGCCGGTGGCTCGCGCCACCAGCCCCAACCGCATCTCTGTGCAGACGATCGAGAACAGAATCTTATTTGATCTCGACTTTCGCGCCCGCCTCTTCCAACTGCTTTTTGGCCTCTTCGGCCTCTTCCTTGCTGATGCCTTCCTTGAGTGTGGACGGTGCACCTTCCACGGCCTCCTTCGCCTCTTTGAGGCCCAGACCGGTCATACCGCGAACAGCTTTGATTACGGCGATCTTGTTGCCGCCGATCTCTGCCAGTACCACGTCGAACTCGGTCTTCTCTTCCGCAGCGGCCTCGCCACCGCCAGCCGCTGCAGCCGGTGCGGCGGCCACGGCCGCAGCCGCGGAAACACCAAATTTCTCTTCCATAGCCTCGATCAGTGCGACCACGTCCATCACCGACATTTCGGCGATCGCGTCGAGGATCTCTTCTTTAGAAACAGCCATTGTTGAACTCCTGAAAAATAGTTTGCACGTTTAGGTGTAATAGATTAAGCCGATCAGGCCGCCTCTTTGGCGTCCTTGATCGCAGCCACAGTCCGGACCAGCTTGCCAGGCACTTCGTTCACAGTGCGAGCCAACTTCTCAATCGGTGCCTTCATGACAGCCATCAGCATGCTGATAGACTGATCATAGGTCGGCATCTTGGCCAACGCATCGATATCACCGGGCGCCAGCATCTTGCCGCCGATGGATACCATTTTGACCTCGAGAAGTTTATGCTCCTTGGCAAAGTCCTTGATGACGCGAGCCGCCGAACCCGGATCTTCCTGGGAGAAGGCGAGGAGCAGCGGCCCCGTCATACCCTCCTGCATACAGGCAAAATCGGTATCTTCGACAGCACGTTTGGCGAGGGTGTTTCTCACCACCCGCAGATAGACACCGCTGTTGCGCGCTTCACGCCGCAAAAGTGTCATCTCTTCAACGCTCAGCCCCCGATATTCGGCGGCTACCGCTGACAACGCGCTACTCGCTACGTCATTGACTTCGGCAACGATGGCTTTCTTTTGCTCAAGATTGAGTGGCAAAGTCGTTACCTCCTGATAATGGGGAAATATCTCATTCCCAAACACATACGTGGCACCCAGGGCGCCACAACCACACGCACACCATCATCAGGATATTCCTGATTGGGGGCGCTCCGTCTGCGCAGGCGACGATTAAGCATGCCGATCCATGCACCTGCGGTCTTTGACAGCACCGGCCATGCCGGTACCCCAAAGTTCTGTATCGCTCCCAGTCACCCTAAGCGGGATAGCTGGAAGCATGAATCTATCTATCAAACAGCAAGGGTTGATTGATCCAGAGTCAAGCCTGGCCCCATGGTGGATGAGACAGTGACTTTCTTCAGATAGACACCCTTCGCCGAGCTTGGTTTAGCCTTCACCAGCGCCGCCAGGAGAGATTCCAGGTTCTCCTTCAGTTTCTGCGCCTCGAAATCGACTTTACCAATGGTGCAATGGATGATGCCTGCCTTATCCGTACGGTAGCGTACCTGGCCGGCCTTCGCGTTTTCGACAGCCTCCGCCACATTGGGTGTAACGGTGCCGACCTTCGGATTGGGCATAAGGCCGCGGGGACCCAAAATCTGTCCCAGTTTTCCCACCACCCGCATCGCGTCCGGTGAAGCGATCACCACGTCGAAATCCATGACGCCACCTTTGATCTCTTCGGCAAGATCCTCAAAACCGATCTTATCGGCACCGGCCTCTTTTGCGGCGTCGGCATTCGCACCCTGGGCAAACACAGCGACTCTCACGGTCTTTCCGATACCGTGCGGCAGCACCGAGGCACCACGAACCACCTGATCCGATTTACGCGCATCGACACCCAGGTTGACGCTGACATCAATGGACTCATTGAATTTCACCGTCGACAGCTCTTTCAATAGGCCGAAGGCCTCATCTGCCGGATAGATCTTGCCAAGCTCCAACTTTTCGCGGATCGCCTTGGCGCGTTTTGTCTGCTTAGCCATGTCTATTCCACCCCTTCCACATTGAGACCCATCTGCATCGCACTGCCAGCTATGGTGCGTACCGCTGCGTCCATATCCGCAGCTGTCAGATCCGGCATCTTGATAGTGGCAATCTCTTCAAGCTGCTGACGCGTCACCGTGCCAACCTTGGTGGTGTTCGGCGTTGAGCTGCCTTTCGGCAACCCCACTGCCTTTTTCAGCAGCACGGAAGCCGGGGGTGTCTTGGTGATGAAAGTGAAGGAGCGATCGCTGTAAACAGTGATCACCACCGGAATGGGCAATCCTTTCTCAACACTCTGGGTCTTCGCATTGAAGGCCTTGCAGAACTCCATGATATTGACGCCGTGCTGACCCAGGGCGGGGCCAACTGGCGGACTTGGATTTGCTTCACCAGCCTTCACCTGAAGCTTGATGTAAGCCATTATCTTCTTAGCCATGTCTACCTCTGTTTCGGGTGCAAGCGCCTTGGACTTTCACCTCGGCTCCCCGTTTTCAGTCAAAAAATCGTTTTAGGCTGTTTAGCCCTTCTCGACCTGGCCAAACTCCAGGTCAACCGGGGTCGAACGGCCGAAAATCAGTACCGATACCTTCAGCCGGCTCTTGTCGTAGTCGACCTCTTCGACCACACCGGTGAAATCGTTGAAGGGCCCATCGATGACACGGACCACTTCGCCGGGCTCGAAAAGCACCTTTGGCCTCGGCTTTTCCACACCCTCCTGCACCCGTTGCAGAATGGCATTTGCCTCTTTTTCGGAAATCGGCGCTGGCCGGTCACCGGTGCCACCGATAAAGCCCATAACCTTTGGCACATCCTTCACCAGGTGCCAGGTATCGTCTGTCATCTCCATCTGCACCAGCACATAACCCGGGAAGAACTTGCGTTCGCTCTTGCGCTGCTGACCCGCACGCATCTCCACCACCTCTTCGGTGGGTACCAGGATATCGCCGAACTTGTCTCCCATGCCGTAGCGCTCGATTCGTTCCTTGAGTGAACGCTGAACCTGGGATTCAAACCCGGAGTAGGCGTGTACCACATACCAACGCATTGTCATAACGCCCCCCTTATCCAGAACCGGTCAGCGCCTTGAGGATAGCACCCAGCATCATATCGAACAGCCAGAGTACGATACCCATGATCAGCACCATGACAAACACAATCAGTGTGGTCTGCACCGTCTCCTGTCGACTGGGCCACACCACCTTGCGCACCTCCACCCTGGAGGCGGAGGCGAATTCCCATACGGTACGTCCCACTGCGGTCTGATAGGCGATAAACACAGACACCGCCACAAGGGCCAGCAAACCCAATACCCGTAACAGTTGCGAGTAGCTATCCAGGTAATAGAAACCGTAAATACCACCCACGATGATCCCTACCGCAAGCACCAACTTGGCGGTATCAAGACTCGACGCCTCTGTCTGGGACTTCGAATTCATAGTTTCATTTGCCGATTTATATGGCAGGCCAAGAGGGAATCGAACCCCCAACCTGCGGTTTTGGAGACCGCTGCTCTACCAATTGAGCTATTGGCCTTAAAATAGTAAAAGCGGGGCGAGTCAGAAACTCACCCCGCATGCTTCATCAATCGAATTTACTCGATAATCTTGGATACCACACCGGCACCCACGGTCCGGCCGCCTTCACGGATCGCAAAGCGCAGTCCCTCTTCCATCGCGATCGGC
>JBFNJI010000086.1:0-15475 GCA_040793985.1 Candidatus Thiodiazotropha sp.
CACAACCCAAGGCGCAGGAGAAAACTTGATCGGCTTAAACAAAAGATATCACTCTTAACTCAACCGTCCGTGGAAACGGGGTAAAACCCCATTAATGCTAGTGTGACCAAGGAAACATTCAGCAACTATCCGCTTATAACGATCCTTTGCTAATGGCTTACAGGTAATGGTGCGTCTACCTAGTTGGCCAGATAAAGCAAGAGCTGCGGCTTGGCCACAACGCCATTTCTCGTTGTTAAGGTTGCAGATCTGAGATGACTCAGGTGCATCTATGCCATGAAGGCGAATTCGTTGCCCATGTATCTCAATGGTATCTCCATCGATAACTGAAGGAATCCCTCTGTAAGGGGCTTCACCAGCTATGGATGTTGAGAAAAGCAGAGCAATAAAGATGCCTGGTACTACTTTATGCCCGAATATTCCCGGAGTCATGTTGGTCGCTTGTTCTTCTCGAATCTACCAGCTCATTAAGTGGAACAATAGATTTTGATTAATCGGAAGGTAGGTGGAGAACGGACTTATTGGCCAGTTCCGTTGCTAACATTTGCTTTTCTTCCTTGCTCTCAGGCCAACTCATAATATCTGCATGCCTGGGATGAGGTCGGGGTTTCGGCTCAATAGTAAGCTTTGTATCTAATATTTCTTTTGCTTCAATGTCGCCTCTTCCATGAAGATTACATGAGCCACGTTTCTTTGCTATGGGAGCGCGTACGTAGTTTTCTCCAATGTCCCAGATATCGGGATTCGTAGCCCCGGTTATTCTATAAACTGAGGTTTCCCCGTTTCCATTAGGTAAAAAAGCACCGTATTTGACAATGCGTTTAGATTTGGCAAGGTGCCCGCTGCTTGTCAGAAAACGAGAAATGGTTTCGTTTTCTAAGATGTCCGGCGTTGGTTCAGGGTCAGGGTCGGATTTTCCCAACCCCTTCAATAACTTCTTCAGGAATTGAATCATTAAAAATTTCCGATCCGTATTTTTTTCTTTCGGGTGAGCCCAAGATGGAAGCATAAGTCACGATATTATTCCCGCTGAAGCTAACCGTTAAAATTCGGTCTTTCCCAAAACTCCACTGAAAACCTACATCACCATTAGGTTCAGGAACTATTTCAGGGGTTGGCATCCAGATAGGCATAGCACTGATAAAGCGTTTTGCTTCTAACACCGCTTTTCTTGTTATCGGCAGAGCATCATATCCATCCCAGTTACTTGTCGAGCAATCACCATATATTTCCAGCAACTCCTGAGTTAGATCGGAGGATCTTCCCCAGGTGACTGAACTGCTCAGTTCACCAGACAGTTTTTCTCCAAATCTTGCAAGCGCATTGGAGGCCTCACTTGCTCCAGTGTTTTCTGAGCGGTCCATGAAGGTAAATCGTCCATTTATTGCAAGTGCCGCTGTCATTCGAATAGCTCCGCTGTTTCTTCGGTAATGCTTTTAAAGAATATTTCGTTTTTAAAAATTCTCAATTGTTCCAAATAATCCCAGAATGCAGATTCTTCTGGTAAAAACTCTTTGTCCGCAAAAACATCAATATCAAGAGTAATAGGAGCGCGATTATTATCAATAGTATCAAATGCTTGTGTTACTATTGCCGTTGCATCGATATCATTGTTTCTGCTGACTATTCTCGTAATGAAGCTAGATACACCCTGCGGCAACCCATCTGGGATTTGTGGGGGTGCTGTTAGTACATTGTCAAATTCGCTAAAAGGCAGCGGAATAGGCATAACATTGATATATCGAGTTGCGACTCGCACTATTTTTTGGGGCTTTGCATATTCGACAAATATTGACCAGAGCCTTTCTGCTTCCTCTTTCATTTGTTCCCATGTCAGATATGGTTCCAAACGACTAAAAGTAAATCCGTTAGAACGAAACTGAACAACTTGAGTTCCATCGGCAGAAGCGTACCTATATCCTTCGATACTCTGCTCCATGCTCGTTGAAACCGTTTGTCCCTTGTCGATTCGGATACCGAAGCTTCCCTGTGTCAATTCGGACCTGTTTGGGTAGTCTGATTCTAGCGCTGTAAACCCACGATCTAGATCTTCAATGGTTACTTTTTCAGGCAATATGACCCGAAAATCTATGATCGCTTCTTTTATGGGAGCATGTTCTAAATGTCGTTCAGCTGCCATGAGTTTTCTTTATTGTTCTGGATCGTCTGAGGGTTTGGATAAAGAAATGCCATTTTCACGTAATTGATCCTGATTTGACCATAGCCAACTGCGAATTATCCACGAGGCGACTTCTGCTTTAGTTGTGCCATGTATTCCCAACGCAACCATCTCTCCGATGATACGCTCAGTGGTTTGGTCCACGGTCAGTTGTAGCTTACGTGAAGGTACTGTTTTTCTTCGACTCACAGCAGTTTGCCTGTTCCCAGTGCTTTACCTACAACCACCCTAATAGGAATCTAATTAGATTCTAATAACATTCTAGATGGAAATATAGCATGATTTTCATGCATTAGGGACAAACAATGAGGGCACTGCAAAGCGTACAAAAAATGGTCGATTTCTTTACGTTTGCGGTGATGTGCCTGAATCCCACTAAAAAGCCTTGTTTGATGTAAAGAAACTATGTAAAGTAATCATTGTTAAGAAAAGGTGCGTTTATTGTGCAATTCGGTTATGCCAGAGTTTCTACTCAGGATCAGAATCCTGATCTCCAGCTGGATGCCCTGAAGGCCGCTGGCTGTGAAGAGGTGTTCCAGGAAAAGGTGTCTGGTCGCAGTCGTGCTCGTCCCGAGCTGGACGCCTGCTTGCGCACATTGCGTAAGGGGGACATGCTGGTGGTCTGGCGACTGGATCGTTTAGGTCGCTCGTTAAAGGACCTGGTTGAGATCATTCATGGTCTCGAAGAGCGTCAGATTGCTTTTCAGTCGCTAACAGAGAACATCGACACCAGTAGCGCCGGAGGCAGGCTGGTATTCCACCTCTTCGGCGCACTTGCAGAATTTGAACACAACTTGATCGCCGACCGAACCAAAGCCGGGCTCGCAGCTGCAAGAGCACGGGGTCGTAAAGGGGGACGGCAACCAAAAATGTCGAAAAACGATATTAAGAAGGCAGCAGCGATGTTGCAGAACCCGGACATCACCAAGACCGAAGTCGCAGAACATTTCGGGGTTTCGCGGGTAACGCTAAATGCTGCGCTGAATCGAGAGGGTTATCCGGAAAATCCGGCTGGCCAACTATAACAACTAATGACATTTGGGGAAGGGAAGCCGACAAACTATGACGAGCGAAGAATTTAAGGCCACTCTTTGGAGCAGCGCCAACATCCTGCGTGGATCGGTCGCAGCAGCAGAGTATAAGTATCCAGTTTTGGCGCTGGTGTTCCTCAAATACGTTAGCGATATTTTTGATGCACAGGCTGATGTGATCCGGTCCAAGCTTGCTGATCCCAACTCACCTCTCTTCATGGAAGACCCAGAATTACGAGAAGAGATGGCTACGGAGCTAGTTGAGGATAGAGATGCTTTTGCGCAAGACAACGTAATCTGGGTCCCGGAGGGGGCTCGCTACAAAGATCTACTTGTCCATATGGCTGCCGACGATTTGGCGCAACGGCTGGACAAGGCCATGAAGGCCATCGAGGACGAAAACGCTGAGTTGGTTGGCGTCCTCTATCGAGATTTTGGCCGTCTTGAGTTGGAGCCCGGCAAGCTGGGCGAATTGATGAAAGAGCTGGCAAAGCTCAAGTTCGACCCCAAGGATCGAGGCAGCCGTGACATCTTTGGCGAGGTCTACGAATATTTTCTTGGAGAATTTGCCAAAGCCGAGGGTCAGAAGGCAGGCGAGTTTTATACACCCAAGTCGGTTGTGAATCTGCTGGTCGAGATCCTCGCGCCCTTCAAGGGCAAGATCTACGACCCAGCCTGTGGTTCAGGCGGCATGTTTGTCCAGTCCCTGAGGTTCATGCGTGCTCACGAGACCCAATTGGGCGAGACTGGCGACCTGCCGATCTATGGCCAGGAGCTGATGGCCACAACACGCAAGCTATGCAAAATGAACCTCGCGGTGCACGGGCTCCGTGGCGACTTGGGCAATACCTACGGCAGCACTTTCACCAACGACCAACATCCGAACCTTCGCGCTGACTACATTTTAGCTAATCCACCCTTCAACATTTCCAAGTGGGGCGGTGAACAACTCGCCGATGATCCCCGATGGCAATGGGGCGTGCCGCCGAAGAACAACGCTAACTACGCGTGGTTACAGCACATGGCGAGCCGTCTATCGCAGCGTGGCCGTGCAGGCATCGTCCTAGCTAACGGGTCGATGACCACCCAGACCTCGGGAGAAGGCGAGATACGTAAGAACCTGACCACAGGTGATCTGGTCGAGTGCATGGTTGCCTTGCCTGGGCAGCTCTTTACCAATACACAGATACCGGCTTGCCTGTGGTTCCTTTCCAAAGACAAGGGCGCGGGCGCAAATGGCGCTATCGATCGAAAAGGCCAAGTGCTGTTCATCGATTGCCGCAAGAAGGGTGCGGAGCGGCTGTCACGTACTCAGGTTGCTTTTACCGATGAGGAGTTGCATGAAATCGCATCGACCTACCATCGTTGGAGGGGAACAGACTTCAGTGACGGAGAGGGTTATGCCGATGTGCCTGGGTTCTGTTATTCGTCGTCCTTGGCAGACACTGATAAGCACCACTACGCATTGATGCCAGGACGGTATGTTGGCGCTGCTGATATGGGGAGTGACGACGAAATCTTTGAGGACAAGATGGCTGAGCTGGCTGCCCGCGTGTCCGAACGGATGACACGCGGGCGGGAGCTTGAGGAGGAAATAAGACAGCAGTTGGCGGAGGTTGGGTATGAGTTGTAATGAATGGCCGATCGTCACCATAGAATCAATAGCGTCTGACAGACCTTCTTCTATTGCTATCGGCCCCTTTGGTTCGAGGCTTAAGGCTGATAAGTACATTGAGGTTGGGGTGCCGGTGATTCGCGGCTCTAACTTGGCCGGCGGCTTAGGGTTTGGTGGCGAGTGGGTATATGTGAGCAACGAAACTGCAGATTCTATGCCTGGTTGTGTTGTGACAGAGGGAGACCTTGTATTCCCTCATCGAGGAGCAATCGGTGAGGTTGGATTGGTCGATAGCAAGTTTGAACGTTACTTGCTCTCAACGAGCCTGATGAAGCTTACGTGCGATCCTGACCAGGCAGACCCCTATTACCTCTACTACTTTTTTAAATCGGATATAGGCCGTCACAAACTCCTCATGAACGCATCGCAAGTAGGTACACCGGGAATAGGCCAGCCATTATCCACCTTGCGCTCTATCGAACTTAAGCTGCCGCCTGTTAGTACCCAAAAAGCGATCACTGACGTACTGCTCTCTATTGATAAGAAAATCGCCAACAACTGCGCTTTGGCTGCCGATCTTGAAGCTATGGCACGTACCATTTTTAAGTCATGGTTTGTAAGTTTTGATCCGGTGAAAGCCAAGAGGGATGGCCGAATTCCCGTTGGAGTAAATGCTGATACCGCTGCCCTATTTCCAGACAATCTGGTTGAAAAGGAGTCGGGATTTATTCCGAAGGGGTGGACAACTGGCACACTTGCCGATGTGTCAGAGCTTAATCCCGAATCATGGTCAGCACGAAATCACCCGGACGCTATTAGATATGCCGATCTTGCCGGTACTGATCGCGGCAGGCTAACTGAAATCAAGAATCATGCATGGACTGATGCACCTAGTCGAGCTAGGCGAGTGTTACGCCCTGGGGATACTATCATTGGTACCGTTCGGCCTGGCAATCGTGCCTATGCCTACATAGGAGAAGATGGGCTAACCGGAAGTACCGGCTTCGCAATTCTGAGACCGAATTCGTCATTTCAGTCGAGCTACGTATATTTGGCGGCCACATCGGATGAGGCCATTGAACGCCTCTCGAATCTGGCAGATGGCGCGGCCTACCCTGCAGTCCGACCAAACGTGGTTTCAGCAACACCGCTTGTGATGCCCCCAGAGGATATTCTCGGTAGGTTTTCTGGACTCACACAACCGCTGATAGACCGGATCATTGAGGCCTACCAAGAGTGCGATGAATTGGCCCAAGTTCGAGACACGCTTTTGCCGCGCCTGATATCTGGCACTATCCACCTCCCCGAAGTCCAGGAGCAAATTGAGGAGGCTGTAGCATGAATGAAGGCCATCTCGAATCCCTAGCCCTGGAATGGCTTGAAGGTCTTGGTTACACCTGCCTGACGGGTGAGGACGTGTCTATCGGTGGTTCACAAGAAGCACGTACCAAATACACAGAGGTGGTTCTAAGGCCACAACTAGAAGCTGCTGTCGCACGTCTGAACCCAAGTGCACCGGTGGTTTCTCAAACTGCGGCGGTCACCAAGTTAACTGACTATGCCAATCAGTCTGTGATCGATGGAAACCGTGAAATCTACGGCTGGTTGCGCGGTGGAGTTCCGGTCGAGGTTATAGGCGAAGATGGCCACCGCGCCATCGAACGGCTGAAGGTTATCGATTTTGATGCCCCCGCCAGTAACGACCTGCACGCTGTACAGCAGTTTACAGTGCATGGCCAGAATATCCGCCGTCCCGATGTGGTGGTGTTTATCAACGGGCTGCCTTTGGTGGTTGTCGAACTCAAAAACCCCGCAGATGAGAATGCCGATATTGAGGCGGCTTACAACCAGATTCAGACCTATAAGGACGACATCCCGCAACTCTTCCACTTCAATCTGCTGAATATCATCAGCGATGGTATCAACGCCCGCTATGGGTCATTGACGGCCGACTTTTCTCGGCATGGCTTCTGGCGGCTGCTTGGTGACGCCAAGAACGCTGATTCCAGCCTTATGGAATTGGAAGTGATGGTAAGGGGCCTGCTTGCGCCGGAAACGCTTCTTGGCTTCTTCAGGGGCTTTGTGGCCTACGCCATCAGCGATGGCTCACCTTCCGTCAAGGTGGTTGCCCAATGGCACCAATACCAGGGTGTCCGCAAGGCGCTCGGTCGAGCAATTGATTGCCTGGAGAATAAGCGCGATGGCAAAGGCGGCGTGGTGTGGTTCACGCAGGGATCGGGTAAGTCCTTCTTGGCCGTATTTTATGCGATGGCATTGCGTGACCATTCTGCCTTCAAGGCACCGACAATCGTTGTCGTCACCGACCGCATAGACTTGGACGACCAGCTTTTTGAGACGTTCGCTGGGTGTAGTGAATCACTAAAAGCTACACCGGTCCAAGCTGATGACCGTGATGACCTACGCGATTTACTGGGTCAATCGGAGGCAGGCGGGATCTATTTCACGACGATCAACAAGTTTGCGCCGAAGGAGGGCCAAAACACAGTCGAAAGCCTGTGTGATCGCGAAAATGTGATCGTCATCGTAGATGAAGCCCACCGCACCCAATACGGTTTCACCGCGCAGACTGATCGAAAAACAGGCGAACAGAAATATGGTCTGGCAAAGCACATGCGGGACTCTTTGCCCAATGCTATCTATCTGGGCATGACCGGAACCCCTGTATCGCTAGACGACCGCGATACAGAGGCAGTTTTTGGCACATACGTTGATATTTACGACATGGCCGCCGCGCAGGAGGACAAGGCCGTAGTGCCAATCTCCTACGAATCTCGGGTCATCGATCTTTCGTTCAATGAAGCGGACGAACAGGCCTTACGGGAAGAGTTTCAAGCTGCCGTCGAGGAAGAATCTCGAGAAGAGGCCAACCGTACTATCAGCAAGAACACCCGCCTGGAAGCGATTGCGATGGCCGATGGGCGATTGGAGGAAGTAGCCCATGATTTGGTCGCGCATTGGACGCTCCGACGCGAGTCCATGCCCAAGGGTAAGGCCATGGTGGTTGCTATCAGTCGTGAGGCGGCTGTGCGGTTATACGATGCGCTGATAGCCAAGGGTGGTGAGGGTTGGGGCAGTGATCAATTGACCAAGGGTAAGGTCAAGGTAGTGATGACGGGATCGGCGTCTGACCCGGCACACTTCAAGCCACATCAGACCAACAAGCAGGATAAGGAGCTGTTGAAGAAACGCTTGCGTGACCCGGATGATGAGTTGGAAATGGTCATCGTGCGGGACATGTGGCTGACTGGTTTTGATGCACCGCCGGTCAACACCCTGTATGTGGACAAACCAATGCAGGGTCATGGTCTGATGCAGGCCATCGCGCGCGTTAACCGGGTTTGGAGAGACAAGCCTGGTGGCCTGGTGGTCGATTACATTGGTTTGGGAGAAGAGCTGAAGAAGGCTATCAAAACGTACACTCGTGACGCCAAGACGGATAAGCCGCCCGTTGATGTGTCGGGAGAAGCGCTGACTATCCTGCTGGATACCATCGATGCCATCCGACAGACCTTCTTCAGTGACTTCGATTATTCAGGGTTCCTCGATCCACAGATTGCGCTCAAGTTGCTCGGCCCTGCTATGAACCATCTGATCAAGCTGGAGCACGAAAAGACCGAGAAGAACGGCGATGACAAGCACGGCTGGACCGTAAAGAAATACCTCGATGCAGTGGCGCGCCTCGGCAAGGCGCAGGCATTGGCAGGAACTCATAAGGAGGCCATTGCGCTTCGGGAGGAGATTGGTTTCTTCCAGGCCATAGCAGCGTCGTTACGCAAGCATACGGCTGCTGGCAGAAAGGTCTCGAAGGCTGAGAAAGAAGCGGCTTTGCGGCAACTGGTGGCTAAGGGGGTCATTGTCGAGGGGGTCACCGATCTCTTCGGCACGTTAGGGCTGGATAAGCCTGACATTGGGCTGCTTGATGAAGCATTCCTGGAGCAGGTTCGTGCCATGCCACACCAAAACTTGGCCGCCGAATTGCTCCAGAGGCTGGTGTCTGACGCTATCAAGGCACGTGGTCGGAAGAATGCCATGCAAGAGGTAGAGTTCACCGAGAAGCTCAAAGAATCCATTCAGAAGTACAAGAATCGAGGCCTGACGACTGTCCAGATCATCGACGAACTCATCAAGATGGCTAAAGAGCTGAATGCAGCAAAGCCACCTGATGATATGAGTGATGAAGAATGGGCTTTCTATCAAGCCTTAGCGACAAACGAGTCAGCAGTTCGGGATTTGGGTGATCCTGTCCTGCGGGCACTTGCACATGAGCTGACTGACAAGCTGCGTAAATCGGCAACTATCGACTGGCAACGGCGGGGCTCTGCCCGTGCCAAGATGCGTATGCTGGTCAAAGTCTTGTTGGCAAAATATCGCTATCCCCCAGACAAGCGGACCGACGCCATCGACAAAGTAATCACGCAAGCTGAGTTGCTCGCGGATGACTGGGGCTTCGAGCAGCCAAGCGTGGCCTGATGTATGGGGTTTCTCACCTATAACCTTAAATGGCGCACACAGCCGCTCTCTGATAGCGATAGCAGTACCGGAGCCTGTTACGGAGATCTCGAGGCTGTTGTCAAGCGCGACACCGCCAGCGCGCCTGCTCAGGTCTACTGCGAGTATGTGGCTTCGCGCTTGGCCTCTCTTGTGGGGATCAACGTTGCAGCAGGAGTGCTAGTCCCTCATTCGACCGGGCTGATGTATGCATCGCTCACGGTTTCCCAAGTCGCTCGCCCGTTGCAGAAAGTGGATGCTACGAATCTTCTTGATTTTAGAAAGCGACACCCGGTGGAGGCTGCGCGACTCGCAGTATTTGACCTTTGGGTTGGGAATGCTGACCGGGTTGGCAATGTGCTGGCTAGCATGGGCCTGACGATGGATGACGTCGTGGCAGGCATTGATAATGGCGCCTGCTTACTGAATGCAGAAAACACCAGCGCTGCTTCCCTCGCGCTGTTGAATGACGAGGAACAGCCTGATTTCCATCTGTTCGGAACAGGTCACCCCTGGGTGTATTGCGAAGAGGTTGTTGAGCGCATTGAGGGGCTGCCGGATCTGGCTATCGATGATGCTTGCGTATTAGGAGACACGGTAGGGTCTGTCATGCTGCCTGAGCAGGCCGAAGTGTCTGAGGTCTTGAAGTGGCGTCGGAGCGATGGAAGGCTCCGAAAACTGGTACGTAAAGTCTTACAGCCGGCGTGAGCCATCGAGTTACATGTATTTTATCCAGTCTTCTTTGTCGAGCGGGCCAAACATACTATCCCAAGCTCTTTTTGCTTTTTGATGAGCGGCCCACTCCTTATCCCTTAGTTCTTTTACTTTGGGATCATCGTCTTTCGACTGTCTTCCATATTCATCCTGTCCCCAGGCAGAACCATCGTTGTAACCCACCAGGACTTGGGTGGAAAAGCTGACCTTCCGAGGGTCTGGCATCAGAAATACCTTTCCCCCTAGCTTGCTCCAGTGTCTCGTTTTCAACTTTCGTTCTGGATATAGCCAACTTTCTTGGTCGGCGGCAATGTAGCGTCTTGCGCGATTTTTCAAGATGTATTTGATTGCCAGTACGTAGTCTTCATCAATTTGCCGTCCTGTCTGGACGGTTCTAATGTCGAACATGGTATTGGCAAAGTAGCGTGGATTTTCTCGCTCCTTTAGCGGATTGATTCCAGGGTTCCTAACGTATCCAAGGTTTGTGATTACCATGCATCGATTTAGGTTCAGAGGAAAAATCGTATGGGTGCCGAGGAAAGACACAGGAGTATCGAGCGGATAGGTGCAGGCTTTCGCTCCTGGGAACAGTCCCTTGTTGTAGGTGGCTACGGGGTGGTCAGTGACAATAAATTTGGTTGGTGAATTGTCACACGACAAAATCTCCCATACGCCCTCAGTCCAGATCGTACAGTGCGCTTGCCACAATCTTTGCATAAGGCCCAGAGCTTGTTGATGATCACTGGTAAGCCCCGCTTTTTTCAGGAAGTCGATACCCTTTGGTGTTCGGATCTTTTGTGCATCTACGTATCTCAGGAAGTTCTGGAAGCCTTCGACAGCCTTATCCGAAGGGCTATAGTCGGAAAAGAAGTCAAGCAAGTCAGATCCGATATTATCGATGGGGCCAAAAAAGTTTTTTTCTATTATGTCGGTGGCGTGCTCGCCGAAAAACAGGGTGTATAAGTGATCGTCCTTAAAACATTCTTTTGGGCCTAATCGGCGCAATGCCTTCCGGTGGTGAAAGCTGCCATCTGGATGGGCGATCTTGTCTGGCTCTAAATCCAGATAAAACAGTTTCCCCTTTGGGTCATGCATAAACCTCCGTTGATACCACTGAGGCACATAGTGATTTCTTGTCGTAAAGTTCATGCCGTAAAACGTTAGTCTGTGTCTGTGGGGGCATGAGAGCCTTGCCACGGCCATTTGTCGGTCCAGGATAGCTTGGCCGCCATTGATTGCTGCTTGAGCCCATATTCGGCCTTACAGGCCGAGCTACGGTCAGGGAATGGCTGTGCTCCGAGAATTCCCAGTGGCTTGTTGATACGGGTATGTCGAGACCCTTTTCCTTCTATGTGCTTTCGGAAACGGGCTTCAACATCAGAAGCAGTTCCGGTATAGGTCATTCCGTTCTCGCACTCCAGTAGATATACCCACCACTGCTCACTCATTTTCCTGCCTTCGACTTTTTCTTCTTTTCCTGCTCACGGAAATAATCCATCGCATCGTGGTAATGGGCATCAAAGATGTCCATGTATTTCCCGGTCATTGCCTTCGATAGTCCAAAAGCATTGTGCGGTGCATTGGGGTGGCGGACGCCATTGCAATACATCTGGAACAAGGAAGAGGCGAGCAACTGATCGGCGGTGACTTTCCACTGGTCATAGTAATACTTGATGGATGCCGGGGTCGTATGACAACCAAACCGACGGCCAGGGAACAGAAACTTATTGTCATGCTCAGAAGTCAGGACAGAGAGCGACTTCCTCTCTTTCAACCACCGATCAAAAATCGGCTCGATCTCCGGGAGAATTTCAACATCGACACGATAGAATCGAACAGTACGCAGGCCTTTTTCGTTTCTCCCAAGTTGATCCATACGAAGCCGGGAAATGCTGCTGGCAGTTTGGGCGTAAAAGAGCATGAGCACGCCGATGATGGCTTCTTTTGCCGGCGTGTCGGGATTGAAGCAAGTGTCAGTTAGTTCATTGAACCGCTTTTGGGGAAGTAGCAAATGAGCAATGTTCTTTGTGATGATGGAATCCATCTTCACTTTTTTGAACAACTTGGCTTCCTTGTTCAGATACCTGACAAAGCGTCGAACTGAGGCCTCGTAGCCACCGAAATCAATCAAGAACTGGTCATAGTGGTGGGTCTCGATCTGTGATAGTGCTTTGATGCCTTTTTTATCGACGTAGGCAAGAAAGGCCCTGGCCGCAGAAACCCAGGAATAGACCGTTTTCGATTTCGGGCTTTTGTTGCCACGGTCCAGGGATGTTTGTTGCAGGCGAAGAGAATGCTCATGAAATCGGGCCAGGAAACTGCCATACCAAGTGTCAGCGGCCTCTTCAACCAATCGTTCCTGCTTGGCAATCTCGTTGTAATGCTGCAATTCGATTTCGCAGAAGGCAGGTATGATGCCTTCTCGGGCTAGGAAGGTAGTAGCAACGTTATTCCGGCGGAGTCCCTCTGCACCAAATGTCTTAATCAAGCTCCGGGGTGTGATTGCCTGCGACTTTTGATAACGCATGTCGATGCTGATAAAAAACGGCAGGTACTTTGGAATGGTATGGCTGGCCTTCTGGTTGCCATAAGCCGTACTCAGTGACTCACCGAAAGCCCTGTAGGCATGGCGAGTCCATGGGCGTGACAATGACGCGACCCCTTGGGCAATGATTTCTTGGGCATGGTCAGACCAGTAGCAAGCTTGGCAGCGTGTTTTGCTGTGGCGTTTTCCTGGCTCACCACAACGAGGGCAACGGTATTCTTCATCATTCAAGCATGTCTTACATACCACGCGGCCCTGAGAATCGATCCCGGCGGGCTTCCTGTATTTTCCGCAACTGGTGCAAGTAAAGTGCGTTTTCTTTGTCCGGCACTTCCAACAAATCCGCTCATCGATACCAATCTCTGGTGCGCGAGATAGCCGCAGGGAGAGTTGTCCGCATAAGGCACAAGGCTCTGGTTCCTGACGCTTTGCAGCACAGGGCCAGCAGAAGGCTTCGCCATCGATGATTTTTGATGCCCGTGGTAGGGGCTTGTCGCAACCAGCACAGGTGCGGCCTTTGTTTCTGCATGTCTTACACAAGGCCGGCTCATGACCGTGGTAGGAGTATGTCCCTTTTCCGCATTCAGCGCACTCTACGCGCTTGAACTCACGCTTGTAGCAAGTGCCACAAAAAGACTTACCCTCATGCTTGGCATGCGCCTTCTTGATAGGACGGTTGCAGCCGTCACAATGCTTTTGGTTGTGCTGGTCAGTCATAGTGCCCGATTAGTCGTCGAAACCAGGAGGTAAAGCGCTGGCATCGGTATCAGCCGATTTTTTGGGCTTTGTTTTCTTTTTCACGGCTTTCGGTTTAGCTGGTTTCACCAGGTGAACCTGATTGTCATTAGTTACTCCTACTTGGGCGCCAGGCGGATGGACGCGGATCAGGTCGGAGATATCACAGTCAAGGGCGGTCAGCAGTCCTCGCAAGTAAGTCGTATTCATGCGCTCTGGAAATTGGTTGACGAGCCTGCCCATTTGCTGACTTGAGATATCGATATCCAGATCAATTAATCGCTTCCTAAGCTCTGTGACAGTACGAATGCGGCGCTCTGCCATCATTTGCAAGAGTCTCCATTCGATCTGTACAAGTTCTTCATAATCTTTACTCATGATCTGTTACCTCCTTTGGGGTCATTCACGAGAGCATCTTCTGCGGTATCCTTGATTATTCGGTCATCGTGGGTAACGTAATAGCGTGTGCTATGACCGGATTGATGATTGAGCATCTTGCTCAGTCGTTGTTGTATAGACTGCGGCTTATCACTAGGGTCATTGTTCATGCGTTTACTCCATTACTTCGGTTTATTTTCTTTTTCAGCATCACGTTTCGCCTTTTGAGCGATCTGTTCTCGGATGGCGTCGGCGATCTGTTGCTGTGAATATTCGTCATCGATAGCCATGTAGCCCTGCGTCGTGCTGCCATACTTGTGGTTGAGCATGCGGCGTGTGGTTTCGGTACCGTATCGGACGCCACCATCACTGGCTTTCCCGTGGCGGAAGCTGTGGTTACATAGCTTTCGTCCTGCGAGTCCGGCATTTTCCAAGTGTTTCTGTAGTCGGGCCCATATAGAGGCATAGGAAAGCCTCGTACCTCTTTCTGAAAGAAAGAGAGCCCGTTCATCAGGATTGTTGGGCTTCAGATACTGTGGCCGAATCTCCTTGATGTACCACTCGAGGAGTTGAGGAATTTTCGGGTCGTCAAACCAGGTGCTAATGGGCCTTGGGCCGCTTCCTGCACTCCCTTTTCCGATGGTATACACAGCACCATATTCACCCATTTCTGGGGCCTTCGGATTTGGGCCGAAGGAGTCTATGTTCAAAGCGATCATTGAACCAACACGCAGGCCAGTTACTTTCATCACATAGAACAAGGCAAGGTCACGCTGCAGATTGAGCAGCTTGCGGGAAGGATGAGCTGCTTCCTGTTTGATTTCTGCTTTTAAGGCATCAAATAATTGATCACTGAGATCTTCGGTAAACGCTGGTCGAGGTTCTTTCTGTTCCCGCTCGTAGAGATGGTGGAGAATCTCGTCTTCGTCTATGAACTCCGTGACTTCGGCATTGAACTTTTGCTTGACCTCTCGCTGGAAGACTTCGCGGGTTGAAACGTACTTGAGGAAACCACGAATGGAACCACCATTCTTCCGTTGAGTCGCAACGCTAATACCCTTGGTTGCTACCAGGTCGGTGTTCCAAGCATCCCAATCATCTAGACGCCATTCCCAAGGGTATATCCCCGAGTGTTCAGCAAGTTGTTTGATAACTCGAAGGTCTGCTGCAACTGTTTTTGGGGTATTACGTTTAGTGCCGGTTTTGTATTTCTGGTAACCATCGAGCATCTGCTCAAAGAGGGTTTGAGCAGCCTGACGATCGGGCGCACGGGAAGGAGCGACCTTTTGGTCGTTGCGCAAATGGACAACTTTTTTATTTTCCTTCACGTCTGCCCACTCCCCCACTCGATGCGTCGATTTTTGAAATCGTTGCTCCTCTAATGTTTGATTTCTCCAGTTGATGGAATAATACACCAGATAATGGAAAAGTTCAACAGATGGAATATTCCACCAACAGAGGGCAAAGTAACGCTGTGGGTGATGGAACTGCCTAAGTTCTTGAAAAAGGAGCAAACATTAGAGCGTGACAGGGGCATGTCAGAGGTTCCATTAGATGGAATATTCTCCCATCGTAATGAACAGTTGCACAGATATAACATCTAGTTCTCCTATAAAATCAATTAGATAACTGATCTTCAGAGAGTCCTAGCGTTAAAAAGGGCAAACATTAGAGAGAGGGGAGTTCGTCGAGGAAGAGCACGCCGCGATGGGCGAGGGAGATCTCGCCGGGTTTGGGATTGCTGCCGCCACCGACCAGGGCAGCCGCCG
>JBFNJI010000060.1:0-14514 GCA_040793985.1 Candidatus Thiodiazotropha sp.
GTTTTGATTGAAAGTTCGCACTTCCATCAAAACCGGTAACCCTCACTTTTTCAAGTCAGGTGTCAGATCAAATCGTAACTTCTACAAATAAGCTATACGTCGCATGTTCTAGAGCGAACGGTAACCTCTATGTCCTTTTTGAAGAGCATTTGCGCGAGCTAAAAAATTGACTACTCCGTCGTTACGCCGCCAAACTTGAACCAAGCCGTATTTCCTGAAATTCCTATCACACCACATTATCCGATTTCTTGTTTGGTTTTTGCGTTATCAAGATTTTTCATAAATTTTCGAATTGTGTCTCTAAACGGCCCGCCATTGTATATTTCACACCCTAGACGTCATAGTCGGGCTGTTGGTCGGTTTTTGCGTTATCAAGATTCTCCATAAAACTTCGAATTTTGTCTCTAAACGGCCCGCCATTGTATATTTCACACCCTAGACGTCATAGTCGGGCTGTTGGTCGGTTTTTGCGTTATCAAGATTCTCCATAAAACTTCGAATTTTGTCTCTAAACGGCCCGCCGTAAGGGACGGCGTGTCCGTATTTAACCGTCGATATTAGTTCCGACGGCTCAAAAAACACATATTTGCCGTTCCACTTTCGGTTCGAAAAGCAGTTTTCAACAAGTGCCCTCTTTTCTGCTGGTGTGGAAATTTTGTAAAGCTCTGCTAGGTTTTTCATGAGTTCGAAAAATTTTTGACGTTCTTTTTTTTCAAGAGGTTTGTTATCAATATCCGCACGTTCCTCTTTTAGTTTCTCCATTTCAATAAGGAATGCTGCTCTTTTTTTTTCGTGAGTAGGTTGATCTATTTTTTCGTCGATAAACAGGTCCGTCACTCTGTCGAGACGAGTTTCAGCCTGAGAGATTCGTAGATCAATAGATTTGAGCGCATCCTTGTAGTTGGTATTGTCTTCCCAACTCTCAAGCTGCTGTTCCATTTTTTCATGATCTGCATCAGAAAACTGATACTCATGTAGTTTCTGATAAATGGCAGCTTCTAGATAATCTTCACGAGCTGTATTTATCGGACAAGATACTGTGTGGCAGCGGTAGTAGACACGACCTTTTTGCATTTCAGGGGACAAGACAACTCCACATGTAGCACAGAAAAAGAGGCGGCGCAGTAAGTGATTGTGACGGGTAGTCTTCTTAACATACCGTCCTGCCTTGATGTCTGCGATTCGTTTGAATTGAGATGCCGAGATCAGCTTTTCGTGGATGCCGGGAAAAAGCTCGCCTGTACGTCCGTTTCGCATGAGTCCACAGTAGAAGGGGTTTTGGAGGATTACCTCAACCGCTCGTTTTGAGATAGGCTTGTTGTTGCTGTTCTTAAGGCCTCGGTTGACCATGGTGGTGTGTAGCGTGCGTATAGAATAGTCACCAGTTAAGTAGCGCTCAAAAAGTTCCCGAACGAGAGGTGCCCGAACGGGGTCAAGGGTTTTCGGTTTTCCAGAGCCATTGTTGAGGTAACCAAGCGGAGCTGGCCAGGGGTAGAGTCCTTGCTTCAGGCGACCATTGATCCCTTTGCGGGCTTCAATACTGAGATTGCGAATGTAGTCAGCAGCGATAACTGCTTGAATATCAGCGGTGAGCCGCCCGCCACGACTGCGGAAATCGAGGGTCTCGGTAGCGAAATATACATCAATACCTGCATCGGAAAGCTCACTGATAGTCGCCCAGTCCTTGAGGTTACGAGATGACCGGTCGATACGGTGGATGATCATTCCGGAGGCCTTGTCTGCTTTGAGGTCTTTCACCATCGCATTAAATACCGGACGTCCAGATTTTGCAGCGGTTTCTTTTTCCTCGTACCAAGCCGATATCTCAATCTGTTCCCGTTGAGCAAAACCTTCTATCGCTTGCTTTTGTGCGGTAAGGGATACACCTTCACCCTGCTTGACGGTACTCACGCGAATGTAGCCAAAACACTTTTTCATACTTCATCTGCTTTGTCTTCTAACTCTACCAAATCGTCAGAATTTGGCGAGTCGTCTTCGGTACGCCATGGCCAGGAGCCATCACGCTTCATTCGCTCGTATATTCGCTTGCAGAGCTCCAGATGAATTTCAAGGCGCTCATCGTGATCCATATGCCCTTAGCATACGTACCTTGATCTTTCTCGATAGACATAGAAAACCATGTAGGTCAGATAGTAGGAGGCCATGTGGACATTGAGAATGGTCGTGTTTTTTGCCCGTCCACCATGAGCTGCATAAACGCATTATAGTTTGCCAGATTCATAAGATCTGATACTTCGATCGTTCCAAGTTGCCGACTGAAGACTGGTGCATCATTGGCACCTACACGAAATACGATAAGGCTTCCAACGTTTCCGAGTACTGCCTCGAAAACTGTGGTATCGGTTTGAACGATATGCTGGTGGGCTAAAATGAGTCCAAGGCCGTATTTTCTTGTTTCAGAAAGCATTGAGGCTAGCGCGGTGGTAGTGAATGAATGGAATTCATCAATATAGAGGAAGAATGGTTGACGTTCATTCTCAGGCAGATCGTGCCGAGAGAATGCAGCATTCATACAATTCGATACAATGAGTCCTCCGAGAATATTGGAGACATCAGGACCGAGTATTCCCTTCGCAAGATTCACGATCAATATCTCCCCTCGATCCATAATTTGCCGAAAACGCAAGGGCTCTTTAGGTTCGCAGAGGGCGGTGCGAACTACTGGATGTGCGAGCCATGCACCCAGTTTGTTGGCAATCGGTGCCACCCCATCGGCAGCATTTTTATAGTTCATGTTTGGGAATTCTTTTGTCCAAAAAGCCCGAACCTGCTCATCCTGGATTCTGTCAACAACCTTCTTTCGAAAATCCTTCTCTGTATAGAGCCGAACAATGTCTCGAATATCAGCCTTCGGTTGCTCAAGCAGCGCAAGGATCGCATAGCGCAAAAGATGCTCCATCCGTGCACCCCAGGCGTCACTCCACTGTTTTTTGAGGGTGTCGATGAGGCCGGATGCGATGAGGGGTCGGAACCGCTCTGAAGTTCGAGTGAGTGGATTATATCCGAGCTGGCATGCAGGGTCGGTAACATTCCAGTACAAATGAGGTTTTTGGAGTGTTCCGGATAAATGTGCTGCAAGGTCACCATGAGGATCAACAAAGCAGAACCCTATATTGGACAATCCATCCTGTCGGGCAAGATTTTCCATGAGTGTTGATTTGCCGGTACCAGTCTGTCCCACAATGTAGAGGTGCATCAAGCGGTCAACCGGCTTGATTCCGAATGAGTGAGTTCTGTATCGAGAGTATGCCGTTCCGATGAGGTTGGTATCTTGTTTCATACTTCAGTTTCAACGAAACATCATGTTGATACTAGCAGGAGAAAAATGTGGCAAGCGATATATCGTCATATTCGATACATGACTATCTATTAGGTATCTGGGTATGAAGCTAGACTGGTTATAGATAGGCGATGTTTTCAGTTGTCGCCTTTCGAAGGGTGCGTCAGACATGGTGTCTGGCGACTACCCTCACGAAAGGAGATGACTATGTGCAACATACATGAAGTACCCTCGAGTTCTCGTATTCAGTTACTCAATGATCGATTTCGAACCAAATGGATCGGGAATGGCTCTTTAGTGATAACGGTGGGTGTAAAGAATCAGGGAGAGTTGTTTGTTCGTGAAGCAATTCGAGCGGTTCATGAATTTCATACCTTTACGCCGGATAACGATCCATGGCATGAGCATGACTTTGGAAGTGTTGAGCTTTCTGGTGAAAAGATCTTTTGGAAAATCGATTATTATAACCTCGATTTGTCCGCTGGATCAGAAGACCCAGCAGATGAGACACGTACACATCGTGTGCTCACTATTATGCTTGCGAGTGAGTATTAGGTGAACCCTTGTACCCTGCATTCCTTATAGAGTGCAGGGTTTTCTATGCATCTTGCAAGAATGTACATTGCAGGTCGTCATCACTACTAACGGGATGATATAGAAAATCTCTGTGTTTACCCGTCTAGCATCCAGTATGGAATTTTCGATATCCTGATCTTAAGGGAAGACTAACAAAGAAACTCCACCTAGTACTACCACCATCACGGTATTGAGTCTAAACGGAAAGGTGAAACCTTTCCGGTACCGATACGCTCTATACCGAGTTGGTGGTTTTGTTGTCTATGGTGGTGAATTATATAGCATGGGCATGTTGCGCCTTCTAGGTTGACGATTCATACAATTCTACACTGGGTGAGTATTAGAAATTAAATCACTCATTTGTATGTCAACTGAATTTTCACTGGATCTCCGCTTGGCACGGCGGAAATCTGGTCTCACACAAAAGGACGTAGCGCATCTCCTCGGCGTCTACCAATCCGTAGTATCTGACCTGGAGCGCGGTCGAAGCATTCCCACACTGACGCAAATAGTCACGCTATCCCTCCTGTACGACAGATCATTCGAAAGTTTGTTTTCCTGGATAATGAGTGATGCACGGAAGCAACTCACTGATAGGCTGCGCACCATCCCAGTAAAGGTGAGAAGTTACGCGGGAACGTTTAACCGAGAAGCAACCCTGAGTCGCTTACGACAGCGATTAGCAGCTGTAAAATCGAAGTATGACGACTCTTAAGATACTATCCATAGCAGCTGCATCGAGGAGGGTTGGGTATGTGTTCTTGATTAATGGAAAACTCAAAGATTGGCGAATCTCAGATAAGGCGGCTCGCTCTTCTGAAGATGCTGCGTATGTATCGCAACAGTGGATCAATGAGCTGAAACCCGAAGTCGTGGTTACAGAAAAGCTGGAAAGCGCTCTCAGGAAAGGGGACAAGACAAAAGCTATCATTGCTGCCATTGCTCGTACAGGAGATCATAACTACCTCCTTGATATTTCAGTCAAGCGATCTCAAGAATTCAAGAGCAAGTATGAAGAAGCGGTAGCGTTAGCAAAACGCTATCCAGAAGTCGCTGCCTGGGTGCCGAAGAAGCGACGGTTCTTTGACAATGAACCAAGGAATACGGTGATCTTTGAAGCATTGTCTTTGGCTGAGATAGTGCTTCGAGGAAAAACCGACGCGCCGACGACCGAAAAATAGGGTATCGCTACGGTTCGTGTATCAGAAAAGGATCGTTGAGAGCACGTTGCCATGGCTCAAGGAGCAGTGATTGAATCGGAGAAGGTGGCCGGAAGACAGTACCAAAATCTGTAAGGTACTGAAAGAGTAGATACGTGTTACCCGATACACCTGTCTCTTTTTCTGTCACGGCAATCATTTTTTCGAGGCGACGTTCGTCGGTAATGACATTGAGGACGAGCATAGGTGCGGTGAGCTTAAGGTGCTTCCGATAGTGACCATTTCCAATGTACTCACGATACTGAAGGAGGCTGCGTAACCAGCTCTTTCGATTGAAATTGGTTGTCGTCGCAGGTTCTGTGGAGCGGTCACATTCAACACAAAAGAATCGGAACTTACTTCCCTTGGGAGTATGGTATTCAAGACCAAAGATTGCATCTGGAATGAGGTCTTTGGTGACGGAGGTTTTTGAACTTCGTTCAGTAATGGTGATGGGATAGCGGAGTCCTACCTTAGCTCGATTAAGAATCTTGTATTGGGGTATGAATGAGATATTAGACTGGGCAAAGGTGGCGAGTTCAATGGACGATGTGACGCAGCTAACCATCAAGCGATGCACCCATGGGCCTGATGGCCGAGTACCCCTTCCTATCAGGCCTCCAGCCTGCTTGAGTGCTTTTTCCCCAGCAGGAGCGAGGTCATAGACTAACTGATTGTATCTGCTGTCAATGGTACGAAACTGTTGGGGTGGTCGATCAAGATAGCGACCACCATGCCTTGTATCTTCCTCGTTGAAAAGATCTGTGAGACGTTCGGTTGCCCGTTTGTTACTCTTTCGGGAACGAGCCGTGTATTCGAGCAAAAAAGAAGACGGTAGTGGACCATGCTCATGGAGTTTTTGAAACCAGAGAATATCGGTGTCCTGTGGTGTGATGCGTTTTCCTGTCGATACCGGTGTATCACGATACCGCCTACCCATTCGATCATGTGTTGGTTTTTCGTTCATCCCAAACCATTGAAATTCCATTGTTGTGAAGGTAACGATAGTGTGAAACAGGAACTATGTATACGTGCACTATGGGGAGCTATAGGGATGGATCGGTAAGTATGGGCCACTATGAGATACATAAGAAAATCACCAACTTTCCGAAGCATCGGTATCGATCTCATCTTGCGAGGATGCTTTGGTATCGTTCTCTGGAAGACTGGGTTGCTTCGGGGTAGTCACTTGTTGTATTTGTGATCGTACTTTTACATGTTTTTCTCGTTCAAGCAGTCCTGGTGTCACCTCAATTGAAACCGCTTGTTGGGTGACATTCTTGATGTATGTTGCAAAGTGACCCACTGGCTGATCGAGCATGAACTCAGGTGTGGCTCTGAAATCTGGAGCAAGTACCCGTGCATCAGCAATAGAGATGCCTGATGCCATCTTTATACTGGTACTCGATGCGAGGGATGCCCGGAGATCAGGGCTCGCTTGATTGAGCAGCTGATGAGCGAATACACATCCACACCGGTACTTGCGTACCTGGTTGAGTAGTGCATTGATATTCTGGTCAAAGTATTCGTGGGCTTCATCGACGATAAGGTGTGTGGGATGCCGCTTCGATTCCGGTATGGGTGCACGTTCATAGAGCGCTTGGAGAATGAGTGCGATAAAGATCCTCCCAAATGGGGCGGATGCCTTTTTCAGTACATCCTTTGAGGTATCGATAAGAATGATAGACCCACTGTTGAGTGCCTCGCCAATGTCGAGTTCTGTCTTTGGATTGGCAAGGAGGCTATGGAGTGTATCATCACCCATAATAGCCTGAAGCCGGTACCGTACCTGTTCTCGGGTTGACCTGAAGGTGCCAGAATTAAAGTCGATTTCAAAAAACTGCCGCTGTGTTATGGGAAGGGTATGGATCGCTTCTTTGTAGGGGGTAGTATCAATGGTCAGATTGAGGAGATCTTGTAATGTTGCATTAGGAATGGAGAGCATCAGTTTCGCCAGGAACTCGAATAAGATTGATTGCTTGGCCGTCAGATCAGCCCCTACAATTCCAGAAAATAGATAGTCAAACGTCTCAAGTGCTCCCGCTTGAGTATCAAAAACATTTATGGCCGGTGGATTATGAGGGTCAATGTAAATCAGCCGGTCTTTGATGGACGCAAGCGTAGAGAGTGGAGGAATCAACGCTCCCTGGCTATCAACCACTACGACCGAAGGCTGTCGAGGATCATGTATGTGATGAAGGATTAGCTGCGCTAACCAGGTGGTCTTGCCTGCTCCAGTGCCGCCAATAACATGCATGTGCTCGAAATATGATTTATCAGGTATTGTGAACGGGGCTGGAGATGAGAGAAGATCGTAAAATGGCGTATGCTGCAAATAGGTTTCGATTGATTCCTTCGGAGGGAGTCTCTTTTCTGATGGATATATGAACGGTTTTTTCTGTTCTGTGTCAGGAACGATGCCTGAAGCGTGGGCAAGATTGAGGTAGAGTTGTCGGCCAATATCCTCAAATAGGCCGAGTCTTATGAACTCCTGATTCGCCAAAGTGGCATAAATCGCCTCAATGGTTTCATTGGTATCTTTTAAAAGCGAAAATAGTGGGACCGTAAAGAGAGGATTCGGTGAGTCAGTGATAACAAGGTTGTCTGCAATTCCGACCATGTAATTTGTAATTGTTTCAATAAGTTTCTCGGTGCATTCAGTTTCGTGGGAAAGGAAATATTGCTGTGTGCGTAGCTGCTCGCGAATCTCCACCTGCTCATCAATGGTGAGCTTGTTCCAGGTAACTTCCTCGATCGGATATAGATATTTTTCTTTTGATAGGAGGGTAGTGTAGAACTTGGTGAACGAACCCTTTAGCGAATCTGGGATACCATCAAGTTCCTCTACTTGAGGTTGTAATTCTTCTTGAAGCGCGTCAAATGCCGATTTGTCTGCCCAGCCGGATGCCTGGTATTGTTTGGTAACCTCAGAAAATAGCTGTTTGCTATCCGATATTTCCTTAGCCCGCTCATCTGTGAACCGTCTAAAAAATGGTGTATACGCAGATGGGCGGGGTAGTTGCCACTTAGAATTCAATCACCTGCTCCCTACCGTCGAAGGTTGATGCTGCATCTAAGTAGGTCTTCATACTTTCGCATGCGTGTTTGATGGCCTCTTCCGCACCAAGTGCTTCATCCATATCTTTGGCCTCAATATGGTGCCCCTTGACGAGGCTATCGATGGTGATGTTGAGAGACATCTTGGCCATCGCAAGTCCGACAGCACCTTTCATGATCCCGCCCAAGCCACCACTATTGAGCCCAGCAGCGGTGGAGTCGAGATGCTTTTTAGAAGCTTCGCTGTTATAGATAACCTGATTGCCAAGGCGGTACTTTTTTACATCGTCGGTCTCGTCTGGTGTGAGTTCCGTCCTTGCGTCAAGGCAAAAGACCACGGTTTTATTCATCATCCCTCCGGTTTTTTGCGACCGGCTGAGTTTTAGTTTCATGCTAATTACTCCCTTATGTATGGTCAGCTATACCTGACTACAAAATTAACCACACAAAGTCAAGTGTTATTGATGGACCACAGTAATCTTATCTCTACTTTTGGTTGGGCTGATGCATGCTGGAAGCGGGTGGCATTCTGTATCTTTTTTAGCCATGTGGGAATGTATCGGATTGGGGCCAGGGGTAGACAGAATTACCCAGTAGTACTATTGGTCTTGTGTGGTTGGTATATGGTTGTAGCCTGGATCACACCATAGGGGGGCACAATATTCGTGGTGCGAACTGTGGCGTTCTCCGGCTTTTCCCGAATCGAAGAGGAGTGGAAGTCAGGTCTTGAAAGTATGATTTTGGTGAGTAGAGCAGGTAGCTATGGTGCGCTATGTATGGGGATAGGATTTTAGATTAGATGGGGATACTAGAAGCGCATGCTATCCCCATTCCATATCACCAAAATCGGTATTGTCAAGCATGGTATCTTTTATACCAATTTGACATTCCAGCCCACGTTAACGTTGTAATTCCTTAACGACATACTTGGTTGTGAAGTCCTTATTTTCCTCTGCAATATCATATGTGACGACATTCCATTTTGAATTAAAAGGATCCCACTTAAGCAAAACTGTTGCTTTTCTCTTCTCATACATCGGCTCATCTCGTGCTTTACCAAATTGAGCAAATTCTTGTGACCATTTTGCAATGTATGTAACCATCACAACGCGGTACTCATCGACTCCTTTTAGCCGCTCTTCATTCTTAACAATACTTTTAATTATGAATTGACCGAAAGGGACTTTGAGCCAGTTTGAGTTTTTTGGATGCTTGAACTTTAGACCGGATTCAGTTGGATGTACTGTGATTTTATTTTGTACACCATCAAAGAACTCATTAGCCTGGCTTAAACTGAAACCTTTTCCTTTTTTAAAGTTCTCGTATTTCTTATCCGTGGAAATGGTTAGAAATCCTAGTTTGCTCCATACAAGCATATCTTTGTAAGTATGTTGAGAAACTGTACCTTTTGCCCAATTCCATCCTCGATTCACTACAGTGTAATTACCCTGCATGGGTGACTCTCTACCAGTTTTATTCCAGTGTGCTTCAATTACAGACTTTGCATCTTTATCAGAGAGCGATTGACCCGCTAGTGCTGTAGAGAACACAAATAGCAGGGGTGATACCAACAATGCTGAAAATAACTTCATATTGAACTCCTTGATTTCAATAAATAAGCTAAAAGTCAGAGTACTGTTAAGTGATAACAAAGTCAGTGGGGTAACATTGCTCTCGTAATATTTTATTTACCGCTCACACCGTCATCATCATTGATAAGTCGCTTTGATTATGAATACAGTCGAGATATTCAGCACCAAAATGACATCACCTATTTTTCATCCCGCAGTAATGCGTTAATAGAAAAACCAAGAGCTGGATATCTATCGATTTTTATGATGAGTTAACAACATTGTTTATTGAAGTATATTGTCCCCTTAATGCCTATTCGTTCTCTAGTAAACTAGATCGGATGATAGGCGGCTATATATTGTCCAACCGCATTAAGTATCTTTCATTTATGCTTATGTATAATCTTATTTGGCGCATTTATTCTGAATTTGGATATGGAAAATAACTGACCTTTTTAACAATGCCTGTTTTTTTATTTACAACTATTGATGTCTGTTGACAGTTCTGACCAGAATTCACGAGTTCTTTTCCTCTGAATACGGAAAATATACCGCCTTGTTGTGAATTAGTAATACAATCTTTGTACATGTATATTTCATTGCTACCATTTATTGTTATTGATGAAGGGCCACCCAATTGCCGAATAATCTCCTTTCTAGATGATTTATCAGGCACTATTTCAGAAAGCTTTTCTTTCGTGATTTGGTTATCTTCAATGTATGCATGGGCTATTACAATATCCTTCTTATTTAGTAGAGCAGTAAACACTTTACAGATAAGCCGCGCAGATCCTGAACTCCCTGTAAGACCTAGAAACCCCCTTTTTCCACTAGATTTAATAACGCAGTCTTTATAATGCATAACATTTTGCTTTTGATTCATATACTCAGATTGAGCAACAAATCCTTGCTGACTTGTTGTACCTTGAATAAATCCATTTGGGTTGCCAAACATTCTTAGAATATCTGTTTTTGTTGTTTGCCCATCATAAACAAGTTGCGCCCGTGATTCTGAGATTGGTGCAGACATTACCTTCGTTGACACTCTACTAGCGCAACCAGACAAGCCAACCAACATCAATACTGCTATTACTAAGAATGACCTATACATCTCTTACTCCAGATATATTATTATTCTAAAAAAATAAAATAGCTTTGCAGGTGTAACCATTCTTTCTTTACTGTGTCCCTTTGAATATCAAGCGCTTAGCACGAATCATGATGTACTGCCGTGTATAGACCTGATCAATTGCCTTTCTTTTTACTCACAAGCACATTCATAGAGGTTCTTATCTTTCTCTGGTTAGGTGCACAAACAAGAGACCACGGACAACAAATGTGGAACAGTCCTGGCGTGCCCAAAACATAGACAAGGACTTCTGGGGGTGGCCGAGTCTTGGACAGAAAGTATAAGTAACAAACGGTTACGCAGTCAATAACTGATAGTAATTTCTGATGCATTTAGTCTTAAGTGCATGAGTAACAACGAAAAAGACAAAATTCGACAAGAATTTGCAAAACGCTTCTGTAAAGCTCTGAAAGATCTAGGGTTTTCGCCCAATCAGCAATCGGAAATGCACGTTCTCTTTGGTGTGACAGGCCAGGCTGTCCGCAAATGGGCTGAAGGCCAGTCCATGCCGACTACTTCTCGCATGCCGCACGTTGCCGCAGTGCTCGGTGTACGCCGTGCATGGCTTCAGGATGGAGATCTGCCGATGCGGCCGTCCATTGGGCGTGTTAGAGGCAAACACAACACTGAGTCACAGGATGAGGAATTCTCCATTTCAGGCAAGGAGCTCGAACTTTTACATCTATTTCGTGCCCTATCAGAAAAAGAGCGCAAAGCCGTAGTAGAAGTTGCAACGTTGTTTGTTGAAGGAAAGAAGAAGCGAGTGTTGTCGTAGCCATGCCTTTACTGCTTTACCCGGATTAAAGAGTCAGCTGTCGATACCAAGAGCGCTGATTCGGTCACTGCCTTTTTTCATGATTCTTCTCATTACAGTAGTGATGCAGGGTGTCATACCCAGCTTTTACAGCTTTCCCAATACAAGTTCAAGGTGTTCCCCGATTCGGGTTATTTTTGGGGATGGGGGGGTAGAGCCTCCGGCTACCCGATTATGTAACCGCGGCTTTTGTTGCAGTAGACATTATTCGTATGTGTTCGTTGTTACTAAGCTTCATGTTTGATATCAGGGTATATAGATTAGAAAGTACTGCTTTTCCGTCTTTATGCTTACAAAGAACCTTAGCTATTTCTTTATATTTAGTTGCATCAGAATACTGGAATTCATAACCATAGATATTAGAAAAAGTCATGATTAGTAACTGTAACGAATATAATCTTGTCCAGCGCAGCCTTTTTTCATTTGGTTTAATGTCATCTATGAACTTAACCATGCCCGTAATTTTGCCACCATCCTCCTTGAATTTACTTTCAAACTCTTGGAACTCTGGAAAGTCATCATCTTGGCAATAGGCAGAAACCATTTTCTCTAAGTCATGGCGAAAGAAGTGATCCGTGTCATGTTGGGTATTATAATTTACACCATCAAATAATGTCACTTGGCACATCGCGTCAGGAAATAACCGAAGGAATTTAATAAAATCTAAATCTGACGCGTTCGCAAGCGTAGTATCCAAATACACAAGTTCTTTATCAACTTTAAATACCCACCAAAAGAAGTTAAGAAGCCTGTAATAGAATGATATCTGATAATAAGATGGGCTATTTGGATTATCGCTAGAATGCCATTCTTTTTCCCAATTTATCGATAAATTCCAGATCCTGTGATTTAACGATTCTGCTGCATTCAAGAGTTGTACTTTATTTTTTGATATAGATTCTTTTATTTTTCTTTGCTCTTCATATTGATGTTCATCGGTAAGCTTCTCAATATGTAACCGCTTTTCATTGTATCGCTTCCATCTCTCGCCAATAATTGCAACACTAAAGGAAACACCTCCGGCGATAATTGCAGAAGTCACTTTTGTATCCAGTGAAGTAAACCAATCCCAGGACATTTTGTCTTTTAGCTCATATGTCAGTTCAGTATTTGCTGGAATATACCGCATTAAAAAAATAATTCTCATTTAGGTGCAGCTGAGAACAATAAGATAGTATGCCATAGAAGTATATTCGAATGTCAGTATATGGCCGGTGGTAGTGTCTACAAAAATAAATTCCGACTGTTTAGGTAAAAAGGGGAGCCGAAGCTCCCCTGAAGTCTCCCTATTATCGGGAGTAGTCAGTGGGATTATCTCTATCAGCTATTCGTTGCTTGAGCCAATCCATGACCTCACTCTCTATCCAGCCGACTCGATTCGGCCCGAGTGGTACCCGCTTGGGGAATGTTCCGGCCTTCTCTAATCGGTCGATATGTTGCGGGCTATACAGTACTAGCTCGCGCACTTGCTTCTTCGATAACATCCGCATCGTATGACTCCCATTATCTGGGAGCATACGTATGCCCCGTGGTGACTAACCCTCGGGCGTATTCAGGGTATCGAGGTAGGCCTCCCACTGCAATATTGCCTCTCGCATTTCATCTATGTAGCTGTGTCGGTTATAAACCAAACTTATAGGCGACTGGGTGCCACCACTCACGTGATTGAGCAATTTCTCGACGACAATCTGCTGGATACCAAGTGCTGCCATGCCAGAGCTGACGGTTCTCCGGAGATCATGGAGTGTCCAGTCGGTGATTCCACACTCCCGGTCGAGGGTTGCTTTTGGCTTCCCCCATCCATTGAAGACGGTGGTTTTGTCACTTACCTTCCGGCTTGCTGGAAATAGGTATGGGCAATCCTTTTCACGAGGGATCGTGTCGAGTACTGCCAAAGCCTTCTTCCCTATGGGAAACGTATGCGTTCGTTTGTTTTTCGTCAGTGTGCCTGGCAGTGTGATGGTATCGCCCTCTATCCAATCCCACTCCAGATGGCTAATTTCCCCTCTACGCTGCCCAGTCAAGAGAAGCAATAAGCAGATACGCTTAAAGGGGGTTTCATGCATCCTGAGTGCTGCTGTGAGTTTCTGGAGCTCATTCTCGTCCAGAACACGTTCCCTGGGCGCCGTAACCTTTGGTGGCTCAAGATCTTCCATTGGAGATCGGTCAATTATATGCTGCCGTACGCACCACTTGAAGAATGCTCGGCCAACGGCAAACGCATAGTGTTTGCGTGTGGGTTTGTCGTTGAGCTTCTGGAGCTCCTTGAGAATGTGGTGTGGGGTGATTGCCCCTACCGCTTTTCTCCCGAACGGGTAGTGCCGACGGAGGATCTTGGTGTAGTCAGAAAGGGTGGATGGTCGGTTTTTCTTGGCACACTCTCCTAGGTACTCTTTCTTGGCATCGTCAAATGCCAGGTGTTTGGGCCTTACCTTGCCGAGCATTTTCTCTGCGAGAATGCGTTTTGCCTCTTTGCGGGCCTCTGCAAGTGACATCAGTGGGTAGCGCCCGATACTCTGCCTGCGACCGGAAGCTACTAATACAATGAACGTTTTGCTGGTTTTGCCGATACGAACGCCGAACCCTTTGAGACTGTCATCCCACAAGGTTCCAGACGTCGCTGCCTTGATGGATATGTCAGTTAGATTTGGCACCGATTTGGCACCTCCATGGTCTGCGTTACTATGTTCTATTATCTGTATCTATCATACCTAACTACACTGATTTTCCAAGAAAAGTAGATTCTATGAGAATGTATGAGAAGGCTTCGAAAAGAACTGAAAATCCCCGTGTCGGCAGTTCGATTCTGTCCCTGGCCACCATATTAATCAATGGATTAGCCTTTACGAACGCCATTTCAAAAAATC
>JBFNJI010000073.1:0-14402 GCA_040793985.1 Candidatus Thiodiazotropha sp.
TTATCAAAGTGCTGTTTTCATACGTATACAGAGAATCGTTTAGCATTCCATTGCAGAAAAACTATTTAGCTTCTTGGTTAGAGATCTCTAGAAATATTGGTGGTAAAGGTGATAAAGCAGAAATTGTCACGCACCGCACAGCGGTTAATTTCATAACAGTTTCTGATACTCGCAAGAACCCTTATAGGGACATTGCTTCTGCACCACACAATCTATTAGACAACGTTATCTGTGACGTTTTGAAGTTTACAGCAAAAAAATACTGCACAAATAAGAAGAATTTTCTTGAGAACGAACTCAGGCCAGTAAATGAGGACTGTGTTAAGCCAGACAAAAGATATTATGAAACTAAAGAGTTAATTCAGCGATTGGAAAAAATCAACAATAGCGGAGAATGAAATTTCACAACATCTCCGATCATATTAACCGTCCGCTGATATACGTCCATCTGAAAGAACAAGAGGATTAGCGATGGGAACTGTTCTTTCTAGCGTAGAAGACAAAAACCAATCTTGCGGGCTGACACCCCACCAAAAAACACCCATTTCAGCATAATTTCTGCACTTAAGAGCACCTTAAGGACAATAATCTGCTCTTAAGAGCAGATTCTACTTGAAATCAGGAAGAAGCACTGATATGCTCTTAAGAGCAGATTAAATAGGATAAACAGGCCTTAAGAGCAGATGACAGCAAAAAATACATTATTGACGGCCCCGCCCTATGCGGTTGACCAGTCCCTGAAACGCCTGGGCGAAAATCTTCGCACGGCCAGGCTACGCCGCAATCTGACGATCGAGGACGTTGCCGAAAAAATAGGCACGGGACCACGGCCCGTCTCTGATGCCGAAAAAGGCAAGCCGTCAACAAGCGCGGCTGTCTACATCGCCTTGCTCTGGACGTATGACCTCCTCGGCCAATTAAACGATGTTGCCAATCCGGAACTGGACGAGCACGGACTATCGCTATCTCTTGGGCGGGAACGTACCAGAGCCCGCGAGAAAAAGGGATTAGACAATGAGTTCTAAGGAGTGCTTCGTCTATATCACCCTGCCGGGTGATACGAGCTTTGTGACCGCCGCGAAGTTTGAACTCACGACTGGTACGCGTGGTGTCGCCACCGGTCGGTTTGTTTATGGGCGGCGCTATCTTGAACGCCCGGATGCTCTTTCGATTGATCCGCTCGAACTCGAACTGAGCGACAAGACATTTACAACGACACGCCTCAATGGCGTCTTCGGCGCACTACGCGACGCCAGCCCGGATTTCTGGGGGCGGCGCGTCATCGAAAAACGCAGCGGCAAAACCCAGCTGGGCGAGATGGATTATCTCCTGTTCTCACCGGACGACCGTGCCGGTGCGCTGGGGTTTGGTCTCAATCCAGAGCCTCCGGCCCCTTTACGCAAATTCAACCAGACGATGGACCTTGCGCAGCTTCAGGAACTGGCCGATGCCATTATTGCTGATGAGGAACTGCCGCAGGGGGCTGAAGCTGAACAGGCACAGGACCTGATGCTTGCCGGAACCTCGATGGGCGGTGCCCGCCCAAAAGCTGTTGTCGAGGATGGTCATGGCCTTTGGATCGCCAAGTTCAATCGCCCAGATGACAAGTGGAATCATGCCCGCGTTGAACGGGCTATGCTGGAGCTTGGCCGCGAATGCAGCCTCCACACGGCGGAAAGCAAACTCACAACCATTGGCGACCGGGATGCCCTGCTCGTCAAACGCTTTGATCGCGAAAAAACGGAAGAAGGTTACCGCCGCGCACGTATGCTAAGCGCCCTGACCTTGCTGCGCGCAGAAGACCGTGCCGAAGAGCGCGAGAAATGGTCATACGTCCTGCTTGCCGAAGAATTACGCCGGATTTCTTCACAAGCAAAAGCAGATGCCGCCGAACTATTTCGTCGGATGTGCTTCAATGCCCTGATCTCCAATAGCGACGATCATCCGCGCAACCATGCCGTCATTGCCATGGATCAGGACTGGAAACTCTCTCCCGCCTACGACCTCACGCCATCACCGCAGATAAGCGATGAACATCGCGATCTCGCCCTTGAATGCGGGGATCTGGGCCGCTATGCAAACGCGACCAACCTAATGTCTCAAAGTGCACGCTTCCTGTTAAAACCAGAAGAAGCCCAAGCCATCATCGAAGAGATGGAACAGACCGTCAAAAACAGATGGTATGAAATTGCCCGGAGAGAAGGCGTCGATGACAAAGACTGCGAGAAGATTTCCAGAGCCTTCGTCTACCCCGGATTCAACCTGCAACCACCTGCCGCAACCTGAAACAACACACCACCCACCGGGAGGGATTCAGGGACGGTGAAAAACCGCGCAGCGATCACCGGGGCTGACAAAAAACGAGGCCGCCAGGATGGCGGCCTGCTCTTTGATCAGAAATCATTGGCATTGGTGACGATGAGGTCGTAGCTGAGTTCGACGATTTCGCCGTTGATCTTCATGTCGCGGGCGATGGCATCGTAGTCGATGTAGTAGCTGAGATGCTCCGGAACCTCGGTGGTCTCGTTGATGAGCTCGTAGGCGTAATCGCTTGCGGTGCCTTGGTAGAGGCAGACATCCTCGTAGCGTCCCAGCGCTTCACTGAGGCTGTAGCCGCAGTCGCAGAGGAAGAGGAGCTGTGCGACTTCGTCTTCTTCGAGGTCCTCCAGCACGTCAAACCAGGTATCGACATTGCCCTGGTCGATGTTGGCGGTGCCTGCCAGGCGGGCAAGATGATCTTCGCCATCGATGAACTGGATCTCTACCTCTTCGCAGCCTCGTTTGTTTAGGGCCTCCATGCCGCTTTCGAATTTTTCGAAGCTGTTGAAGTAGAAGCCGGTGTGCTCGATTGAGTATGGTTGTGCGTAGAATTCGGTCATTGGTCTGTCTCCTGTCTTTGTGAAATCGTGGTTTCACGGCAGGCGCGGAAACAGGAGAAACGGAAAGCCCGGAAACCATCATGGTGCGGCCCGCAGCGGAGCGAGGACACGGTGATGGTTGGAGCCAGAGGGAAGGCTTGTAGTTACGACGACCGCGCTACAGTGTCCACGGTCAATTTTCACTGACAGGAGTCATGATGACCGTCGCTCAGCCAGGGCTCATTACACTGGCATTACGCAGCAGCGGAATTACAGCAAGTAGGGATGATCATCACACGATAAGGATGCATGGATCGGAGGAATCCAGTGTTTCAATTGGTGGTGATTATGATGCGTTTCTATGCGCTATTCAGGCTACATGGGCATGGATACACCGTGAGAGCGGATTCCGTGCACTCGATCCACTCGAAGACTGAACCGCTGATCCAACAATCCGGATGAGTTTTTGGGGCGGCGCGCCCCAGCGCTGGGACTGATGAAAACTTACTCTACTTTGTTCTTAGATCACGAAGCGGTAGCGGCTGCTGCGGGAGACGCGGTTAGGGTCGTAGCATAGTGGTCCAGACACTGGTCTATCCGTGACAAAAGATCGGCAAAATCCGAGAAATCGATGGTGGACGCATTGGGTCTCACAACTTCTTCAGCAAACTTCACCTTGCCGTATGCTGTTTCGTCACCATGCTCTTTTTTGGGATCAAAGGGTTTTCCAGCAATCTTGTGTGCCCGTATTGCTGGCTTGAAAAGTTCTTCGATCTCACGTTCGTGTGGAGCTGCTCCCTCCGGCACCTTCACGAGATATAGGTTATCGCCGAGATAGTAGAACGGATCAGTGGTTTTCGAACTGATTGGCACGCTGCATCTTTTCTCAGCATTCTTAAACACCGTTTTCGGTCCACCGTCGTTGTCGCAAAGCACAATGACCGGGTGCTTCATTGGTTGGTGAGCATATTTTTTCAAGTTGTTCGAGTATTTCGCAATTAGATTCGCTTGCCCTGCTGCTCCATGACCGAGGGTTAATACATCTCGCGTTGTATTAGTGGGCCTCAGAAAATTCACCAGGCGTTTAATCTTCCCATCTTCTTCTTTTGCGAGACGCGGGAATGATTTGGCCAACGCGCGGATGGCACATTCGAGATAAACAATGTCGGAGATCCCTTCCGTAACGATAATAGGTAGCCGGGGTGATACGAAATGTTTGTAGAACAGGAACTTCCTATAGAGTTCGATCGGAGCGTGCGGCGGTTTGAACTCACCCGCAACCTTTGAACGCTTGTTGACTCTTAAAGACCTGTCTCGACGCACTTTCACGAAATAGACATGAGAAAGCATGCCTTCGAGTGGATTGAGATTGCTGGTAACTTCATCTGCCCCGTCAACTACACGACAGTACTCGCCGGTTTGAAACAATGAATTACACATGGCTCTGACCAGCCGATAATAATCCTGGCTTATATTGGGTTTTGCGTTGACGACCAGGCCTGTAACAGTTTGGCGCGACTGGCGCAGAGTCATACGGGTCTTCTTGGGGTTCAACTCAAATCCTGTGCGCTTGATTTCTTCACGGAGCTTTTCTCCTTCAACCCAGCGCCCCGTGCCAGTATCTACCGCAACATCTTCAGGGAAGACCTTTAAGTTTGTTGAAAAGGTCAGGTCATCCGCATAGCGGGTATAGGTACATCGAGCATCCCTGGCCAGTGCCAACAAACGGAGGTCGAGAATGTTTCCAATCAAATTAGAAATGATTGGCGAACAAGGGCTCCCTTGAGGCAATGCATTATCATGACAAGCGATCTGAGCGATCACCGTGGCAACGGCTGGATCAAGCGCAAACATTTTGTCGTGGATGAAGAAACCGCGCACCCGGCCAAAATTGATGTTGCCGAAGAAATCTTCGATATCGACGTTAAAAACGTAACGCCTACGCGTGTGGGCAGCCGCATTACCCACAATGGTTTTCTTTTTTTGAAAGCCATAAGAGGCGCGCCAGTATCGAGGGTTATCCTTCTGAATCTCTGCCACACATTCGTAGAGATGCGCAGCCAGGCGTTCTTGCATGAGCGCGAGACGTGGCTCCGGGGCTTGTATGGTGCGTTCGCCACCTGTTTTCTTCGGGATCTTGAACGTCCGGTATTTATCGGCAGGCTTTAGCTTATAGAGGACATAGCTCACACCCTTCGGGGTGAAGCCTAGTATTGTTGCGAGACCACTTAGATCCTTTGCATTTTTTAGTCGTTCCAGCGTGCTCAATTAGGTGCACTCTCTCCTTCGAAAAAGGCTTGCGGGCACTCTTAAGCGTTGATCGGCGAAACAAGGTCCATGAGGACTATCCGCAAAGAGATCACGGTGATGAGCAGCCCATCTACCGTTGTTGTCATTTGCCGCGATGCGCAGCAGGAAGTCTGCCCGCAAGCCTGCGTGTAGTATGGAAATTTCCACACCATTTCGCAAGCTTAAATGACGCATACAAGAGAGGCTCCACGAACGTTCACGAATAGCGATGGTCACTGTCCTAAATCACATGAAATTTCTGAAATCATAGACGCTATCCACCATATTCGGATTTTGCTGGATGATGTCTGCGAATGCCTTGGAATAGACGAGTGTTACCGGAAGCTTTTTGTAGAGGGTATTGTTATTCCAGTCCATCTTGGTGAGCCCCAATACTCCCAGACATGTTTCATGCCATCCACCAGCACCAGAGAATCGACGGAGCAAAACCGGTGATGGTGTAGGCTTAAGAGCGCCTTCCTTGTATACGTTGTATCTTGAATTATCGACATGGACGCCTTGTACACTTCCCTGCGTCCATAGCAATGCCTCATTATTGTGTATAGGCAAATAGGTTCCGCGCGCCACCGGATAGTTATAAGGTTGCGGTGGAGTCTTCATGTCGAACCGTACGCCCTTCCAATTAACGCCTTTTACGATTTGTACAAGTTCAACGTCAGTCCCCTCTCGGAAACTGTCTAATGCGCCCAATATCTCTTCTTCTTTGAATGGCGTATTCTTATGAACCGTAATCTTTTTCGGAACGCGACCGAAGTGTCCTCTTTGATAGATTTCAAGGCTGCGCGAAAGGACGGATTGCATCTCATAATATGAGAGATAGGGGTTTTTGTGTCCGTCCTGAGTAAACTCTTTTGCGTCGTAGGCTACAAATTGAAAACCGGTCCCATCAGGGTCGAATACCTGGCTACAGCAAGTGCTGTATAGATTTCCTGCTTCACCGGTTTTCATTGCATAGCTGATGCCGATATATGCCTCATCATTATTGAGGCCCGTCAATTTCCATGGAACACCACCGGCTTTTGCGTAAAGAGCCACGCTTAATCCCCACATAACATTTGCACGGCATGTCCTCTCGAAACTTGATTGCCGAATGATCTGGATAGGGATATTTGATGGCGCACAGAACGCCTTAAGATAGTCGTGAAAATCAAAGCTTTCCCCTTCAAAGCACGCTGCCCAGCTTTCAGGGAGATAAATTAAGGCAACATCAAAACTGCTCCTCAGCCCTTTCAACTGGGCAATACACTGAAAAAGCCCCTTAGCAAGATCTAGCTTCGCTTGACGTTGCGCGTACTGCTCTAATTGATCTGGGAATTCCAGCGTCAATCGATCTTCAATTTCAGAAACAGGGATTCTGAATAGCTCTTCGAAGCCGGGATATTCCGGATAATAGTTTTTCGCTTCTCTCGGCGTTGCTGCTTTTTTCAGCTCCTCTATCAATCCCTTCAGTTTCACCATGTCTTGTCGAGGCGCAAGAAGAGCAAAGCGTAGACTATTTGGTGCTCCAAAGTTCAAACCATAGGGACCATTATGAATGAGACCCAGAAGCGGATGCTTATGGGTATGGTTCCCTGCGAACATGAGGTCGGGTTCAGGCAGGCCTGTATATCCAGGAAGCTCACTAATCGAAACCGTCATGATGCTTGCCTCCGCGAGAAGGCCGTGCGGCTCCCAATCCTGAAGACAGGATTCTCGGTCTCGCTTCCTTGGTCAAAGGCTGACAGTGAGATCTCGGAGTGACGCTTCTCCGTGTCGAGAATCACCCTAACCCAGGCATCAAGAAGATCATTGTATTTCTTATTAAATCGATCACCCCGACGCCGATCCATAAAATTTGCAGCACTCTTACGAGCACGCGGGGGCCAAATCCAAATATCTGGATCAATAAGCAACCAGACTTTGCCATCCTTACAATCGACGGAAACCCTAACAGCTTCTGCCCACATGACTTGATCTGGCGTCGGATGATCTTCTGTTACTGGCGTGAACAGGCCGGGGATGGTACCGGATTCTTTTCCGACGACCTCAAACAGCGGGTCGAGACCACCTTGGTCTTCGTGGTGTGGATCAGCAATCAGGAAAGATGAGGTGCGTGTGGTTCGTGATAGAAGCGGCTTACCCCGCGCCAATGCACTACACAAAGCCTCTTCTATAAACCCCTTGATATGGAGATTTTCTGGCGAACTAATGTCCTCCGGTAATTCATATGGCTCAACAGACGAAAGATCCTCTCCAAATACGCCTTCTACTATCCCTCGTTCACCCCAGCACAACACTGTATCAGCTTTCGTTAAGATCAATTTTCCTTGAGCATCGTCTCGCGCCTGACGAAAGTCAGGCCAGTCCTTGGGCTTGCTAAAAGAGAGTTTTGTGCATTTCCGGGGCATGTCAGTGACCGGAAGAGCATTCAGCCGAAGTATTGGTTTCCCGGTTCCGCCTTCTGGAAGAGGTATATTCACTGACGCAATATGAGATTTACGAACCTGGGCATCCATCTCCCCGGTCTTACTCTCAGTGTTTCGCCAGAGCCTCAATAACAGCGCATCGGAGGTCTCGATCGGCACATAATGTGCGTTGACTCCCTTCGATCGCGCCTTTTCTAGTAAGTCCTCAACGACGTGTGGGATCTTAGAGCCTTTGATCCCTGTCCAGAATAGACCATGAGGAAACGGATTGCTCGCTTCAAGAACAGAGTGAAATAGCTCCATAACACTCTGATCACGACCGCTATATCCAGTTACGATAAAGCCGAGCCGATTTCCCGCATTTATGAGGCAATCTGATAAAGCCTTGTTCTGCGTTGCCAAGTCTTCTGACAAGTTCTTTAGACTGTCATAGCGGAAATCGCCGTGGAGCTTACAATAGATCGGGAATTCTTCATTATTCAGAGCCTGATTAGCCGTGTGAGATCCTTCGAGATGATAGGCAGAGAGAGATTGACCTGAAACTTCGGCCACCGCCTTTTCTACGACACTATCAAAATTTGTAGTGAATACAGTGCGGCAAAGACCTGATGAAAGCATTGCTCCTAATACGCGATTTCCAACCGACAATGAAACCCGCTCTTCAGAGAGTATAGCTTTCAAATATCGGCGCTGGCGTTCAGCATCCGTACCAAAGATTTTTTCGAAGTATGCCGAATACTCGTCGTCTGCCCACTGCTCGGGAAAACCTTTTGCCTCCATGAATGCCTGAATGCGAGCTCTTACAGCTTCATTCTGAATGTCCTGTCTGGATATTTCTTGGTTCTCTTCCTGGCAGTAATATCGCCGCTTGAGATCCCATATAATGTCTGTCGCGGTCGGAAGACCAGATGATCTCGATGATCCTGCACCGAGGAACCACGCGAAGTTCTGGGGTCGCGCACAAAAGATATTCGTGAACTCCCCCTGATCCATCAGCTCGCCTTTTCTAGTCCGGCTAAGACCTCGCGGAAGCTATTCAGTCCTGCTTCAAGGTTTTCAATGATCTCTTCAGCCAGTTCATCGGGTTCCGGCAGGTTTTCGAGATCAGTGAGGCTCTTGTCTTTGAGCCAAAACACATCCAGACTCGTTTTATCGCGAGAAATCAGCTCCTCATAAGTGAATTTGCGCCAGCGACCCTCTGGATTCTTCTCTGCGTCCCATGTCGGCTTGCGATCATGGCGGTTCTCCGGGCTGTAACACTTGATGAAATCCGCCAAATCCTCAAAGCGCATCGTCTTCTTTTTTAGGGTGTGATGGATGTTTGTGCGGTAGTCGTAGTACCAGACTTCCTTGGTCCACGGATTCGGGCTTGCCTCACGGTTATCAAAAAAGAGTACGTTCGCCTTTACACCGTGCGCATAAAAGATTCCTGTTGGGAGACGTAAGATTGTATGCAGATCCGTATTTTCCAGCAGTTTCTTTCGAACAGTTTCACCGGCACCGCCTTCAAACAGTACATTGTCTGGAACAACTACAGCGGCACGTCCTGTCGTCTTCAACATGGTGCGAATATGCTGCACGAAATTGAGCTGTTTGTTCGACGTCGTAGCCCAAAAGTCCTGCCGGTTATAGGTCAGATCATCCTTCTCCTGCTCGCCTTCTTCATTGGTGAAGCTCATGCTGCTCTTCTTGCCAAAAGGTGGGTTAGCGAGTACGTAGTCATAGGTCTCTGTACTGGGTGCCACTAAGGCGTCATTGGGTGATATCAATACTCCTCCGTCGATCTCACCAATATTGTGCAAAAACATGTTCATCAGGCAAAGACGTCGCGTATTGGCGACAATCTCGTTACCGTGGAACGTATCGTGTTTTAGAAACTCCTTCTGCTTCTTATCGAGATGAAAGTTGTCGGGGTTGGTAATGAAGTCATAAGCGGCAAGGAAAAACCCACCTGTTCCGCAGGCCGGGTCGGCTATAGTTTTAACTGGCTCGGGCCGCACACATTCGACCATTGCACGGATCAATGCTCGCGGCGTGAAATATTGGCCTGCACCCGATTTTGTGTCCTCTGCATTCTTCTCCAACAGGCCTTCGTAGATATCACCCTTTATGTCAGCCCCCATCATCACCCAGTCGGTGTCGTCCACCATATCTATGAGACGAAGTAGCTTGGCAGGGTCCTGAATCTTGTTCTGCGCCTTAGTAAATATTTGGCCCAGCATTCCTTTTTGTGAAGCCAGCTTTCGTAGTAATTCAATATAATGACCTTCAAGCGCCGCCCCACGTTTAGATCTAAGGCTTTGCCAGTTGTATTCAGGGAGAATACCAACATCACGGTTATATGGCGCCTTTGAATATTCGTCTGCCATTTTCAAAAAGATCAGATAGGTGAGCTGTTCAAGGTAATCTCCATAGCTAACCCCATCATCTTTGAGAATTGTGCAAAAGCTCCATACCTTAGAAACAATTGGTGCTGTATTCATGCGGCTTCCTCTTTTCTCGTGCGCTTCTTGTTATTGTTTTTCTGCATAGCCTTTTCTGCACTGATCTGTTCCAGCAGAATGGATGCAGATTCATCCTCGGTATCTTGTTCGACAAGCTGTCCAGAAAAGGCTTTTTTCAGGATGGCTTGGCGAAGGTATTTTGACTTGGTTAGTCCCCGTTCAATTTCTATCTCAAAGGAATCTAATACACTCACAATATCGTCAAGTTTTTCTATGATCTTATGTTGCTCTTCAAGTGAGGCGATAGGGACAGGAAACATACTCAAAACCGTCTTATTTATAGAGGCCAGGTTTGTTGTCTGCTTTCCACCCTTTTCAAAATAGTCTCTCCCAAAAGTATTACCCCAGTGCGAAACAAATTTTGAATGGATTTCTCCCCCGAGATAAGTAGTGGCTCGAAACACATGATTCTGTGTGATACAGGGATCTACTTGCCCTTCCCAAATCCATCCGCGCCCAAGCTTGTCACGATCACCGCCTTCATTAAACAGGACGTCCCATTTTTTAAGCGCCAAGTCATTCAAAGCCTGACGCTCAATAGGCATAGTTTTAATCTCATCGAGGATTAACTCACCTCGCTGTACATTAGCGACGCGCAAATATGGCACATCGATAGGATCTTGCAGCGTGCGGTCTTTACTAACGGACATGCCCGAGCCTATTTGCGAAATTTCCGCCAGACGGGCATACGTCCAGTCTTTGGGCAGACCTGGCAAAACCGCTAATTCATTCTCCGAGATTGGAGGTAGATCTTTATACTTAGGCGGCTTCCTGGGCTTTTTGCCTGATTTACCATTCGCTTCCCATGCTTTTACAGCAGTTTCCCATTCATTTAGTTGTTGTTGGTACCGAGCATCACGCTCATGCTTTACCCTGGAAAGAAGCTGCTCAGTAGTTTCTAGCTTGCCTTTATTTTCTCTACGCCAGCGCTCTGTGAGTTTGCCCTCAAAAGCGTGTTTAAGCGCGGCCTGACGATAGACTTTGAGCTGTTCTCTCGCTGACAGGAGGCTCTCGATACCCTTGTCCAACTCAGAGAAGAGTTCTTCAATCTTGGCAACAATGCGTAGCTGCTCATTCTTAGGCGCAAGAGGCATCTGAATTGTAGCGAGGTTCTTACGAGAGATTCTTTTGCGCGTCGATCCGGATTTTAGTGCTTCAATATCAGTCCTTGTTTTTGGACTATTGATCAGATACATCATGTATTTTGGATCGACCGGAGATGATCCAAGACGAACCGCGCAAACATCAACAACAGTGACGTTCTCCTCGCTACCATCAAGAGGGAAAATACAGCATCGCCCCAACGGTTCAGGCATGCGTGCAATAAGAAGGTCGCCTTTTCTCAGAAAGGTACAATTCAACTCGTGTGCTTTAGCCTTAGTCAAAAACCGAGCGGATTTGTCCAAGAAATTACCGTCGCCGACATCTGCTAACTGAATGAGACGAACGTTGCCTTTTGGGTCTTGATCTTTGCTTTCGACCCAATCACCGTCCGTGAAAATTCCGTCATGGGCTACGACATCAGCAATGCAGCAATAAGCCCACCCCGGCGGTAATTTTATTTGTTCTTTTTTCATTATGCCGCCAGCGCCTCATTCAGTTCATTAATCACCTCATCCATCTGGTCGCCGAAGAGTTGATACATTCGCCCCATACCACCCTTGGCATTAAATGGAGCCATCTCCAAGTCATCTCGATCTATGTGAAATGAGGTAATAATGTGGTCACGGATCATCCGTAACCATTCCATTTGCTGTTCATCGAATTTCTGTCCCGCACCACTATGGTGGGCCATAATCCAATTCTGAAAGTTTCTGCGTACTGTTTCTGAATAGGGCGAGACTGTCTCGTCAATCCCGCAGACCCTACGAATTAGCGCAACGAGTGCCGTCAACTCGGTAGTTGGATCATTGCCTTTGTAGTCATCTAGAAGCGCATAAGCCTGCCAGATACGCAGAGGCGCAAGCCTAGGTTTGTCATTTTTCAGCTTGTCCATAAGCTCACGGATCATGGAGTAGGTCAGCTCACTCCGCCGGTGTGGCTGGCTGAAAAAAATTGTCAGCGCCTCGATCTCATCGCGGTTGGCCTCCAGATATTGCTGAAAATCCTGCGCCATCTGTTTGGCATTCTCCTCGGCATCACCTTCCCACTCAGCACGCGTCAGTTTGTCCAAGCTTTCGTGATCAATCGTCTGCTCTTTGGCCCGGCGAATGCCGTCAATCAATTCAATCAATTCCCCGTTAAAGACGCTTGCCGCCTCCCCAACAAGAGTGTCTTGTGCCTTCTGTCGGGCTTCGTCACCAGGCTCTGTACCCTCAGGCTGTCCTGCGAGTTCAAGGGCTTTGGTTTCTATCCGGTCTGGATCAATGGCAGATAGCAAATTCAAAACGATATCACTGAGCTCCACACCTCCTGCTTGCTCGCGAACACGAGCCTGCTCCTCAGGATCGAGCTGTTTGTTGAGTCGGGCTAGCCGACCAGCTAGTGAGCTGACTGTATCCGCGTCTCGCGCACCCATCATCACGCCCGTGGCAAGATCCTTGAGTGGAACAGAAGGCTTAGTGATTAGTGGCTGGCTGGCCGTCTTCAGAGATTTGGTAACGCCGATCGCATCGACGATCACATAGTGTGTCTTGGCACTGACCGCTGAGGGCGAGACCTTTTTCAGATTGTCGTAATCAAGAGTACGTGTGCCGCGCCCTTTCATCTGCTCAAAGTAATTCCGGCTTTTCACGTCGCGCATGAAAAGAAGGCATTCCAGCGGTTTCACATCCGTTCCCGTGGCAATCATATCGACAGTTACGGCGATACGAGGGTTATAGTCGTTGCGGAATTGTGCGAGAACAGATTTAGGATCTTCCTTAGCCTGATAGGTTACTTTCTTGCAGAACTCGTTTCCTTCCCCAAATTCTTCGCGCACAGTTTGGATGATGTCATCAGCGTGACTATCCGTTTTCGCGAAAATAAGTGTCTTCGGCACTTCTTTCCGTCCCGGAAATATCTCCGGCAGCTTGTCTCGGAAAGTCTGGATTACCGTACGGATCTGATCGGGATTCACAATGTCCCGATCAAGCTGTTTGGCGGAATAGACTTCGTCTTCGTCCTGTTTCTCCCAGCGTCTCTTGCGTGATAACTTTTCTCGGCGTTCTACAAGTTGATCGGTTTTTAGCTTTCCGCCTTGCTTTGTCCTTTCGGTCTCTATGATGTAAATCTCATTGCCGACATTGACGCCATCAGCCACAGCCTTTTCATGATCGTATTCGCTGACGACGTTCTTGCGGAAAAAACCGAAAGTGCGGTTATCAGGTGTAGCAGTTAAGCCAATGAGGTAAGCATCGAAATATTCCAGAACCTGTCGCCACAGGTTATAGATCGAGCGGTGACACTCATCAATGATGATGAAATCGAAAAACTCAGGCGGAATTTTCGGGTTATATGCAACTGGCACAGGTTGTTTTGGGCGGACCATACTTTCAGCGGGATTTGCCTCCTCCGCTGCTTCGTCGAGCTCCTCTCCCTTGAGAAGAGAATACATGCGCTGAATTGTGCTGATGCAAACCTGGCTGTCTTTAGCTACGAAGGAAGATTTAAGACGCTGGACGTTATAAAGCTCTGTGAATTTTCTGTTATCGTCGTTTGGCAGATAAGCCATGAATTCCTGCTCAGCTTGCTCACCAAGGTTTTTTGTATCGACGAGAAAAAGTATGCGCTTTGCATCTGCATGCTTGAGAAGGCGGTAGACGGACGTGATCGCGGTGTATGTCTTACCTGATCCTGTAGCCATTTGGATCAAGGCACGAGGACGATCATCTTCGAAAGAGTCTTCAAGGTTCTCAATCGCCGTGATCTGGCAATCCCTTAGCCCCTCGTGAGGAAGCGGAGGAATCGTCTGCAATCTACCTCGCAACGACACTAATTTGGAAAGCCACTCCTGCATCGTCTCTGGACGGTGAAAATTGAAAACTTCGCGCGAACGTGGCTTGGGGTCGTGACCGTCAGTGAAGCGTGTGATTGTGCCGGTGCTTTCGTATACAAAGGGCAACGGTTCTTCGTTGTTCACCCATTTAAGCTTTGCGGCAGCATACCCTCCGGACTGCTCCTCGACGGTTGTGATTTTTTGCCCCCAGTCCTCCGGCTTGGCCTCAATGACACCGACAGCTTTTTTGTCAACGAAGAGAACGTAATCCGCAGGCCCAACATCTGTTTGGTATTCCCGAACGGCGATACCTAGTCCGGCATTGAAATCGATGGCTTTCTTGTTTTGAACAACCCAACCAGCGTCCGCCAACATCTTGTCGATATTGTCGCGGGCTTTTTGTTCTGGT
>JBFNJI010000011.1:0-14354 GCA_040793985.1 Candidatus Thiodiazotropha sp.
TGATAGAGGCATGGAGATCAAGATTGCGGAAAAGCTGGCTTTTTTGCGGCGCTTGGATGATGAGGCGAATGAGGAGTAAGCGTTTAAAAAATTGACCCTTCCTGCTTGGGGTTGAGAATACCGCATCACAATGCGTGTTGATTGCCCGTTGCCGATGCTCGAAAAGGCTCCTCTCTCAATGCGACCTTACTATGGCGCCCACAACTGCTAATAATTTATACAACTGCGTCTATATGCATGAATATGAAATGTGAATCACCTCACATATCCGCATAGTCGGAATCTGAAATACCCATCTAATTGACTCCCGACAGTTCAATTGAACACCTATTAAACGGTAGTCTTTTTCATGTCTAGGGATGGTCTTCAACGGAATGACATTTGAGGTACTAGGGATAATGAAGGGAAGTCCAGGATCAATATTGCTTATATCTATTTTTCTATTGCTGGTGATGCAGGGCTGTGGTGGAGGAGGTGGCGCTTCTGACGATCCAGTCAATGCAGGCGACCAGGTCGATAACAACACCACGGTAGACGCTGCCGATGGTAACTTTACCGGTACAGACTCTCAAGCAACGATCGATCAGTCCAATGCCAAGGATCTGGCTATTGCCACAGTCTCCGGCGTCACGCAGGCAGTCGAAGAGAGTGGAGTCAGTGGCCCATTTTCCATTCCAAGTACAGCGGCCAGATCGATCGAGCCCACCGAAGAGATGCATCGACAGACTACGGCTGAGGTCTGTACCCATGGCGGAGAGGCGACCGTAGAGGAGATCACCGAGGAAGCGGGGCAGTGGTTGAATGTATTCTACCTTAACAACTGCAGTTACGGTGAAGGACTGCATATATATACCTTTACCGGACGGGTTCGACACACCTTCCACGATAATTCGAATGCCTTCGACTATGTCATGATTGGCGCAGTGTCGTCAGTCGGCAATGCCTCAAAAACTATAAACTGGCGCCTCAGTTGTGATGTCAGTTTCCGCTGCAGCAGTTCTTCCGATTTTACGGGTATTGACGGTCGCACATACAGAGTTACAGAGATTGATGTAGCGGATGATGGTGATTCGGTCTTCACTGCATCTGGCAGAATCTATGACCCATTTCATGGTCATGTCGACATAACCACAGATGTACCGTTTACCATTGACTGTGAAAATGGCCGGCCCGGATCAGGACGCCTCAATTTTACCGGTGCCGATGAAACGTCAGGTTACATAGAATTTGTCAGCTGTACTGACTATGTCGTCGCAACCAGTGATGGAGTATCAAACATCTACGCCTGGTAAAAAGGATATAGAACTATAAAAAGGAAGTTTACTGGCATGCGATTACGATCAATTGCAGGTTGGGTAATAATGACCTGTGCCTTTGAGGTAAATGCTTTCAATCAGACAGTGTCACCTCCTACAGGTGGCGATGTAATTGCAAAAAAACCCTTCAGTGCTTTATTGATTGAGTACAGTAAACAAGGCTCGAAAATACAAACCAGAACACGAATCTACTTCAGTAGCAAAGGAATACGTACGGAACGTCTTGCGAATCATAACGATGAGCCGAGCCTTGTGGTCATTAAAAACAATAACTCCAACAAAGTGTGGCTGGTAAATCCAATCAAGCGATTTTTTGCCGAATTGCCTAGGGATGAATCCGACAGGTCGCAACGGGCGATAACGAGCGATCGCGGCCCTTTGCTGGGAGTCCTGTCAAATGAGCCCTGTCATGGTATGAGATCCCAGAAACATTCGGCACGGGCTGTTGCTGAATCGGAATTGAGTGTTTGGCACTGCCGGGATAGTGATGGTAAGGAGTATCTGCAGCATTACAGCACCTTGTTAGGGGTGGTTATCCGACAGGAGACATGGAGTGGGTATGTAAGCGAGTTACAGGATATACAACTCAGGGATAGTCCAAATCGATATTTCAAACCATCCGATGAAATGAAGCAAATATCGATTGAGGAATTGATAAGCGGAAGGCTGGTATTACCGGAGTTCGAAGAATAAAGCAAACCACAGGTAATACATAACCAAAAAAGTAGTCAATGAACAGGAGCGGGATTCAAGAGACTGTATTGTGCTTGAACTTACTGGTAGGGAAATTAATAGGATAGATACTTATCAATCAAGTCATTCATTCAAGGAACTGATAAAGGAGCTAGCATATGTTTATAAAATCAAAAAGGACAGATAGAAAAACTCATTTTGGTCAGGGTATGACAGAGTACATTATTATTGTTGCTGTTATCGCAATTGCAGCAATCGGCGCATTTGGTTACTTCGGCCAAATCGTTGAGACCCAGATAGCGGGTGTCGGTCAGGAGCTTGGTGGTAACAGCGGTGCGGCTGCAAGAACCGCAGCAGGTGATTTGGGTCAGGCATCGGAAGACATGGCTGCTGAAGCCAATAACAGCATGACCAACTATCACGAGAATGATTCAGAGGCTACGCCTGGGGGTTGATTGGTCATTGTCGTAAAACGGGTCATGGTAAACAATCGTCCGGCTTTCCCTTTGAGGATAGGGAAGCCGGATGAAAATAAGGTATAGCACAATGCTTCTTATGCGAAGTCGCAAGGAAAGCGGTCAGGCATTGCCCCTTGGAATTGCTTTTCTTATGTCCACGATTTTTCTCGGTCTGGTTCTATTCAATACAGGTCAAACCGCATCGGAGAAATCCCGTCTTGTGAACGCTGCAGATGCGGCAGCCTATAGCGGACTCGTTTGGCAAGCGCGAGCACTAAATTACCAGGCATATACAAACAGGGCGATGGTAGCCAATCAGGTTTCCATAGGACAAATGGTTAGCCTCACTTCATGGACCCAATACGCCTATATAGTTGCACGTAATATTGACTATATCGGTGACTGGTTTCCGATCATTAAACCCTATACCCAGGCTGCAGAATCGATCACCTCAATGATTGATGGCGTAATGGTTAATGTTGCTGAGGCATTTATATCCGTCACTGACAGCATTAACGGAGTTTTGAGTCAGTCTCAACAGGCGGTTTTTATGGCAAGTTTTGCGGCAACACCAGGGATAGTGCGGGAGGTGATCGAGCGTAATGATAATCGATACAACATAGATACGGCATATGCAGTAATTGGCATGGGGCAAAATGCTGTTAATTGGAATAACTTCACGGATAGATATGAAGACAACGAGGGGTTATTACGAAAAGCTGATCTGGTAAATCGGTCGAAAGACGAATTCACAAGGTCGAGAGACCTCAGGACGGGTGATTTGTTACCGGGAGCGCCAAATCGACTTGATCTCGGTATTGTACGGGTCTGGGTTAAAAAAGAGGGAAGAACAAACCTAGTATCCGAAGAGGGATCCACAACTACCGGCATATTTCAAACAGACATTTCAAGCAGCAATTTGGAATGGGAGTGGAAAGGAAAGGACACCCTCTCTTTTCATATAGAAGTATGGGGTTGTGATCATCGTGGGTGTGGTTGGGATCACGACGAAATTCCATTGGGTTGGGGTTCTCGCTACGTGAATGGAGATTTTGAATGTAACGACAGCCAATATCAGAGTAGTAGCTGGTGGGGATGGTTCCTTTATAACGATGGTTGTCCAAGATATATGCAAGAAAACAGGTGGGCGGAACGTCTGGCGAATATGGAGAAGGAGGAGCTCGATGCAGACTATGAAGGCATCAGGGCTTATTTTGACCTTCAGGATTTGAACGGTTCAAACAGGGATCCCCGGTTGGCCTTACGCATAGAAGTTGAGTTACCGCAAAGTCATCTACGGACTGCCTCAAAAATCGACGGTCTCGGGTCTGATTCTGTGCCAGGTGAAGAGATCAGGAATGGTATCGGAGAGGGTATGTTCGGATCCGAGGATCAGACGGTAGGTGGTGGTTTGGCGGCCATTTCCAGTGGCGAACTCTTTTTTCATCCACCAGATGACTACGATCCGTCGAGACGAAATGGCAGGTATGAGATCGCGAGTCTGTTTAGTCCTTACTGGGAGGTAAAGCTGGCCGACACCCCTTATTCCAATATAATTACCGCGTGGGCATTGAGGGATCCGTCACTCATGTCTGAAGGCGTATCTGGGGTGGCCGCGGGTATGCAGCGCTATATCAGTGAAAGGGAAGAGGAGTTGCGGCGCTTGATCGCACTCGAAGAGTCACTGCAGGAACAAATAAACAATGCGACAGAACAGGCAAGGCACGCGGAACTGCAGAGTGAGCTGGCAATCGTGGAGGGGCAAATCAATCAACTGCAGAACATGGAATACAACGCCGGATTGGTGCTGCACAACTTGCAAAATGAGCTTGAACAAGGTGTGAGTTCAGCAACATATGCCCAGGCTGAGCAGTATGAACAGATGTTGGATGAATATGCCCAACAACAGGCAGATGACCATGTTAATCAATTTGAAGATGAGATTGTCGACCAGGTGACAAATCAACTCGAACAGGCCCTTGAGGATGCTGTTGAAGAAGCGTTGGAAAGTGCGATTACTTCATTCCTGTAATTTAATGACTCTACATACATCTTTTTACAAAATTCACACAAGAAAGGAAGCGTTCAATGCAGATCGGTATGCACAGAAAATTGTTCAAGCAGCATGGTAATGCGACTGTTGAGACGATTTTGATCGCTACAGTGACTGTCCCGCTGCTGACAGGTATTCCACTAATTGGGAAGATTGCTGATGTCAATAACACTACCAGTCAATCGAGTCGTTATCTGGCGTGGGAACATACGATAGCAGGTCCGAATTATAAAACTGCCGAACAATTGGAGGTAGAGGTAAGAAATCGGTTCTTTTCACGTCCTGATCTTCAAATAAGGACAAACCAGGAAACTGTCAGTGGTGAAGATGTGGAAAATCCATTTTGGAGTGGATTTGGTTATGAAGATAATGGAGGGGAAAACAGACTTGTATCTCTGGACAGTGATCTCAACCAGACAGTTGTCAATACAGCTCCGGAGAGCATTGCCGGTGCATTGTCGTCAGGGATAAATACAATTGGCGATTCTCTCGCAACAATTACTGGTGGTGAGTGGGACCTAGAAGAAAACGGACTATATACAGGCACCGTTTCCATTGAGGTCGCTGGCAATTCGATTTTGTCATCAGGTGTTGATTGCACAAATCAGGAGTCAGAAATAGCTGTGGCTTGCATAAGACGCTCAAATACTATCTTTGCAGATAGCTGGGATGCGAGAAATGCAGGACATGCAGCACGCAGATCCAGGTCATTCGTGCCTGCAGGTGCGCTTGAGCCGGTTGGTAATGCACTGGCGAATATCGTCTCGAGAGTTCCTTTTTTTGCAGATATACAGGGGCTTCGGGCCGATAGTAATGGCGGGTTCGGATACATCAATCCCAACGTTTTGCCAATGGATCGATATGTTAAAGACTGATCTCAGCAAATAGTATGAAGTTTGTCGTAAAAACAAGTAGCTTGATTGGCATGGTCGCTGTTACCGGTATCAGTCATGCATATGGAATTAACGATGTCGTCAATCCGCCAAATGCTACGGTCGCTTATATAGGCGATGTTGTTCAAAATGGTTTACCCATAGAGATGAAGAAATTCTCTACACGAATGACTGTATCTGAGGTGCTGGCTTTCTACAAACACCGCTGGTCTGACACGTCGGACAAAAAAGAGAACGTTCCAGCTTACTTGGAAAAACAGGTCGGCGCATGGCACATTTTGAGCAAAATGGAAGTCCAGAGTAGTGTTGTTGTTCAGGCAAGGAAAACCGATCAGGGAATGACGGAAGGATATATCTCTGTTACTGATACTGCACAGGGAGGAGAGCCGAACCGTTGGACAAAGGAATTCCCGCGCATGCGCGGTACACAATTGCTTTCAAACACAGAATCGGTTGATAAGGGTAGGAATGCCTATACGCTGATTCTATACAATGAATATTCGATAAGTCAAAACAGGGATTACTACCGGGCCAACATGCCTTCAGAGGGATGGCAATACACTCGAAGCGGAGAAAAGTCGAGTACTGCAATGATCTACTTCAAAAAAGGGATTTGGTATTGTGAAATTGCATTTACAAAAGCGGTTGATGGCAAGACTGTAATATTCGCAAATCTGGTAGAGGAAAATGAGAATGGCTGATTTGAAAAAAAGGCCATGTACACAAAGTGGTCATGTGGCGGTGGAGTATGTATTGGTTACATTTGTTCTGGTGATGTTTCTGTTTGCTCCGGTCACAGATGAAAACCAATCAGTTATGGGAATATTTATGGATGCGATTAGAGACTATGACAGAAACAGGTCACTGCTCTACTCATTACCTTAATATATGGGGAAGAGAACAATGGATGTATTGCAGACACAGAATACGACAGGTCAACGTAAGTCGACAAGTATTCTTAATAGAAATGTGATTATGCTGATTATGTCACTTCTACTAGGGATCGGTGGAGTATACCTGGCAAAAGATTATATCGAGAAAAAGGTTAACTATTATAAGAGTCAACTTGAAAAAACGGAGGAAATGATATCTCTAGTCGTGCCCAACAAAAATATCCAGAGGGGGTCTGTAGTAACCTTACAGGATTTTTCGGTTCGCAAGATACCCACAAGATACGCACACAAGAATGCGGTTACCCAATCGACTTTTGGTACCGCGGCTGGTCAAAGGGTAAGTTTTGATATCACGAAAGGACGTCCACTCTTATGGGCGCATCTGGAAGGTGGTGTCATGCCCACATTTTCAGGAAAACTGGAACCGGGTACCAGAGCGCTGGCGTTTACAGTAGACAGAATCAACTCTATTTCCGGCTTTCTCCAGCCAAATGATAAAATTGACCTGTTGCTAGACTACAAAGACCAAGTTATACCGATAATTCAGAATCTGCATGTGCTGGCAACAGGGCCTTATACATATATAGATAAAACCGGCAGGCAGACTGAAGGGTCCTTCCAAACGATTACGGTAGAGGTAACACCCGAAATTGCGGAAAAAATTACCTTGGCAAAGACCATTGGTAAAATAACTGCTCTGTTACGATCGCCTAAGGATGATGCGCTGATCAGTGAAGAGCCTATGACAATTTCACGCTTGTTAAATAAGCAGGTGCCGAAAACCAAGAAAAGGAAAAGGATTGTCCGTAAGGAAAAAGGAATAGAATATATTATCGGAGGTGTAAGAGGATAATCAAAAGCGGTTATATCTCTTTCAAGGATAGTCTTAAAGTGTTTTACAGAGTAGTGAAATTGGTAGTCATCTTATGCACGATGATGATTGTAAAGAACGTTTATGCGACAAATGTCGATCTGTTTATAGGAGAAGTAAAAATACTCGGTAAGGTATCTGTTGACCGTGTTGCAATTGGACAGGCGGGAATAGTCAAGCTAGAGATACTCAGTACCGATGAATTGTTGATAATCGGAGAGCAGGCTGGCAGTACTTCGCTGCGCTTGTGGAATAAAGACGGTAGTATCGGCATGTACAACATCAGGGTTAGTGAGAACGATCCTGAAAAGCGGGTTCGTATGGACAGTATGATACGGATCAGTGTAAAAATGGTGGAATTCAGAAAAAGCGCCCTTTCGAAGCTCGGTATTGATTGGGCAACAGACCTGGACGGTCCAACCTTCGCCACGGTAGGCGATTTTGTAACTAACTCCATGTTCAGGTCGCCAGTTTCTGCAATAGATGGCTCAACACTTCCTTTAAAAGTAAAACCATTTGCCTCATATTTTGGCATGGCTACTGCGTTAACCTCCCGTATCAATCTGTTAGCCTCAGACGGAGATGCAGTAGTACTTTCAGAACCAGTCCTTAGTTGTGTCAATGGTGGGTCAGCCAGATTTATTTCAGGAGGTGAATATCCAATACCTGTTATAGGTCAAAATGGGGGTACCAGTGTTGAATTCAAACAATATGGCATCAAGCTTGACATCTCCCCCAGGGCAAATAAAGACAAGCAGATATATACGACTATTAAAGCTGAAGTGAGTGAGATAGACACATCAACGATCGTGCTCGACGTTCCGGGAATACTGAAGAACGAAACAGAGACAATGGCCAACGTACAGTCCGGCCAAACAATTGTGATATCAGGTCTACTAAAAGCGAAACAGGGTAGAGGTACAAGCAAAGTCCCTGGTCTTGGAGACTTGCCAATAGTAGGTGGACTTTTCAAAAGCAACGATATTCAGCATGAAATGTCGGAAATGGTTGTTTTTTTGACCCCGGAAGTTGTTGATCCTGACGATAGCTATGATCAGAGAGCGAATAAAATGATAGGAATCAGGAACAATGCTGTCGATCAACTTAATAAAGAACTGGAATTCAGTATATTGGATTGACAGTGATGTTTGAAATTCATTATCAACAAGGTCGAAAACGTCGCACTCGCTATACGGTGAAGGGCGACAGATGTGTTATAGGAAGTGCGCGCCATAGTGACCTTGTATTCAAACATCGTCACATTGCAAAAAAGCATGCAACACTATTTACACAAAACAATCAAGTACATATAGAAGATCTGGGGAGTATTACTGGCACTTGGGTCAACAGGGAGCGTGTTATCTCATTCGGTCCACTGGCGGAAAATGACGAGATTACAATTGGAGACGTTAGCTTACGAGTCGAGTATGAGTCTGAAGGCTTAAAGGCCACGACACCACAAAATCCGGTGAAAGATATTTACAAAGTGACGGAGAGTGCAGGTGAATCGAATTGTGACATTGAATCTATCAATACCGGGATAGACGAGCAAGGCAAGGTGATACTCTACTGGACAAGGATAATCCACGAGCGACTGATATCTGAGATGGATCTCAGACGAAAGGATGTGCATAACATGTCTGATGAGCAACTCAGAACCGAAGCCGAAGCGCTTATTGATAAAATTATAAGCAACCTATCATCCGATCTTTCAAACGATATCGATATACCCAAGCTCCGCGGAAGTGTGATAAATGAAGCGGTCGGGCTCGGACCGCTCGAACGTTTTTTAGAAGATGATTCAATCACCGAGATTATGGTCAACAACCACAAGGAGGTGTTCGTAGAACGTACAGGAAAGCTGATCAATAGTGGTGAGAGCTTCAGTAGCGATCAGGCGGTAATGTCGGTCATTGAGAGAATTATCACGCCATTGGGCCGACGAGTCGATGAGGGTAGTCCAATGGTTGATGCTCGTCTGAAGGATGGTTCACGCGTTAACGCAATTATACCTCCATTGGCAATCAAAGGGCCGAGCTTGACAATCAGAAAGTTTGCAAAAAAAAGACTCACTTTCAATGATATCGTTGAATACGGTTCGATGAGTCAGGAGATGGTGGATTTTCTCAGGGTATGTGTAGAACAGCGAAAGAACATCATCGTATCCGGGGGTACCGGTTCGGGTAAGACCACTTTATTGAATGTGCTTTCAAGCTTCATTCCCGACAATGAACGGATAGTCACCGTTGAGGATGCCGCAGAGCTCAAACTCTATCAACCGAATCTGGTGTCATTGGAAGCAAAACCTGCAAATATAGAGGGTCGTGGGGCTGTCACAATCCGGGAATTGGTGAAAAATACGCTGCGTATGAGACCAGATAGAATCATAGTGGGAGAGTGTCGGGGAGGAGAAGCGCTTGACATGCTTCAGGCGATGAACACCGGCCATGATGGCTCTCTCGCCACGACCCATGCAAATAGCCCGAGAGACGCCCTGTCAAGACTGGAAGTTATGGTCTTAATGGCTGGAATGGATCTACCGGTCACAGCCATACGTGAACAGATCTCGTCTGCTGTTAACATTATTGTTCAGCAGACACGGTATGCATGCGGGTCTAGAAAGATTTCTAAAATTACCGAGGTGACTGGGATAGAGGGTGGCACCATACAGTTACAGGACATTTTCGAATTCAGGCAACATGGATTCAATGAGCAGGGAAAAGTAAAAGGGCTATTTACCGCGACAGGTTTCATTCCCTCCTTCTATGAATCCCTTAAAGCAATAGGTATACCAGTAGACTTGTCAATCTTCGGTAACGGCAATATTGAATACGATCTATGAGCATATACACTATTCTTGTACTTCTGTTCCTCTCAATCAGTATTGTGGTATGGATGCTGCTCGTATTTAGTTTACGCGGTTATGAACGATACCAATCGGTTTTTACAGAACAGACGCAAAGCAAACTTGACAACCTGTTTCTGTTCGTGGATACGAGAAAAATGTTTCTGTTCAATGTCGCGATACTGTTGGCTTTTCCGCTTTTTGTATATTTAGTGACAGGATCATTTTTCTATACAGTGCTCTCTGTTGTGATTTTAATTGTGTTGCCAAAATTGCTGCTGATGCGCATGGAAGCTAAGCGTAAAGATAAATTGGTCCAGGCTTTACCGGATGCATTAACACAAATAGCAAGCGGTATGAGTGCTGGTCAGACATTTCTTTCTGCTGTTGAGACCATGGTCAAGGAGACAAAAGGACCTGTAAGTCAGGAGTTTTCACTGGTATTGAGAGAACAGAGACTGGGCATGACCCTGGCTGAGGCAATGGACAATCTTGCAGAACGTGTACAAGCAGAAGAACTGGATTTGGTTGTCACAGCAACACAAATTGCAAACGAAGTAGGAGGAAATCTCTCAGAAATATTCAACCGTCTGTCTGCAAGCCTGCGTCGCAAAATGGAGATGGAAGGAAAAATCAAAGCGCTTACATCACAGGGAGTTCTTCAGGGCTGGGTGGTTGGTATGCTCCCGTTCTTTATTATCGGCGCCCTCTATTTTGTAGATCGAGACAATATAGCGCCAATTTTCAGCAACCTACTCGGATGGATATTTCTCACAATAATAGTAATCCTCGAGATAGTAGGCGGGCTAATGATTCGTAAAATAGTCAACATAGATATATAGCAATGGATTTGTTAATCATCAGTGTACTCTTCGGTGTGATACTGACACTGGTTATCTGGAATACCTATCGTGTGTTTGCAGTTATACCAGATCAGGACAGGTCTTTTCTCGATCGTCCGCCGCTGGGTTTTCGTCTGATATGGCCACTAGTTTCTGCATTCGTGCACTATTTTAGCCCACTGATAACGCAAAATTATCGTGTTGTCACCTTATTGCGGCTAAGAAAAGCGGGACTCGACTACATGTTGAGTCCGGACCAGTTTTTTGCGGGCAAACTGATAGCGTCAGTTGTTTTCTCACTTTTTGTCTATGTCCTGCTAGGTATGATTGAATCAAATGCATGGTACATGATGACGCTGGGTATGGTAGGTGGATTCTTTTACCCGGAATTATGGTTACGCGAAGCAACGGAAGCTAGAAATAAGCGCATCTTCAGAGAGCTTCCATTTTATCTTGATATCATCATTCTTGCCGTTGAGTCAGGGACGAATTTCACTGGTGGATTACAGCAGGCTATCAACAAAGCTGCGGATGGACCGCTGAGGTACGAATTCAGTCGCGTGCTAAGAGATATTCGTGCAGGAAAACCGAGAGCGGAATCGCTGCGGGATCTAAGTGATCGTGTCGATACAGAGAGCATAAGAAATGTAGTCAGTAGTATCATTCAGGCTGAAAAGAACGGCTCCAGTCTAGGCCCCGTTCTCAAAGCGCAGGCCGATCAATTGAGAACAACACGATTCCAAAAAGCGGAAAAACTTGCAATGGAAGCGCCGGTCAAACTCCTGGGTCCTCTGGTGATGTTTATTTTCCCCAATACATTTTTGATTATTATTTTCGTCATTCTCAGCAGCGCGATACAGAAGGGTGTCATGACATGGCCTGTCTTCAAACCGCTGGTGTGGGCATTCAATTGGCCAGGGTAGGTAGTAAAACAGATGTGTAAATCTAGTGTGGTGTATCCAAAACAGTTGTTTTTTTTGCCAATCTATATTTTATTGTTTGCAGCATGTAACAACAGCAATGAACAATTGCCTCCAGGAACCAACGTATCTATCGCACCTTCAAAATTCACCTGGACTGTAACTGAAGTATTAGACAGTCAAGGCAATTGTGTTTTTTACTCGGATGATTACCAGGATAATATAATGGTGGTCACCGTCAGTGATCAGGAACGACGACCAATTGGTGAAATAAAACTGCAACTCTATCTTTCTCCATCAAACTCAACCTCCAATCCTGCACTCAACGATCAACATGTTTTTTACCTTTATGATGACCTCAATAGCAACGGTGTTGCGGACCATCCTGCCGAACTCGTGAGCGGATCGGGAGATCCGATACTCTACGAAACGGAAACTGAAAAATATCATGGGACAAAGACGGTAATTGTAAGGACCAACACGTCCTGTGGTGGTTATCTGGCGACACTTCACGCCTATGCCGGGGATGGATATGGCGCGATGGAGATAAACACAGAATCAGAAAACGATGATCAGACCGCTGAGACAGAACAGCAGGAGTAGTTGACATGAGGCGTATTCTTCTCAAGAGAGATAACAACAAAAAATCAACAGATTCCTCAACCATCCAGGCGTGGATTGCGGACAGTTACTTCACCCGTCTGCGGGGTTTACTGGGAAAGAAACAGCTCAGCGACAATCATGGCTTACTCCTCGAAGGTTGTGCCTCGGTACATACATTTGGTATGCGCTATCCATTGGATCTGGTCTTTTTGGACAAATCAGGAAAGGTAATCAAATGCCAGAAGGGTGTTAAGCCATTTCGCACAGCATCAGCACGCGGTGCCTATTATACGCTGGAGCTAAACAATGGAATGATTTGTAATCAGGATATCTCGGAAAACGATCAGTATTCATGGATAAACAAGTATTAGCTTAGGAGCTGTTGTGCGAGACATTGCCGTAATGATAATTCTATCAAAATTAATAGTGATCTCACTTGCAGCTTGTAATAGTACAGCGCCAAAGAGAAAGGCATTTACACATCTTGAGTTGGCGGATAGTGCATATAGTCAAGGCAGGTGGGTCGAAGCTGAGCAACATTATCACGCAATCACCGAGATGGCGCCAAATGATTTCTATGCCTGGTTCAGGCTTGGAAACACCAGGCTGCATCAGGCAAATATCGAAGCCGCGATACATGCTTATGAATCATCTTTGCAACGTGATCCAAGACAAGCAAAGCCCCATCATAACCTTGCGGAAGCATACCTGATAAAGGCGCATCAATCACTGCAGAGGGCACAGAGCCTGGCAGATGAGTCAGGTTATGAATGGCAGGCGATAGACGAGAAGCTATTGAAACTTCAAAACATAATCTACACGCCAATCAGTGATATTCCTTCACCGGCTAAGGGATTAATCCGTTAATGAAGAGAAAGAGTATTTAACAATCTTCAAACATCGTTGCTAGGAGAGCGGCATGCAGATAAAAGGATTTACAACCCGATTGTTCAAGCGGCAAAAGGGTGCAGCGATGACCGAGTTGCTGGTCTCACTGCCTGCACTGTTTTTGATGGGGCTGGGGGGATTGCAGTCCGCGCTTCTATTCGATGCCAAGACCACGATCAATTACGCTACATTTGAAGCGGCGCGCAAAGGCGCATTGAACCATGCCCAGAGTGCCGCCATGCGTGAAGAACTCGGTCTACGCCTATCCCCTCTGTTCGGTGGCGACGGCAGCGCCGAGCGGGCGGTATCGGCAATTACCCGTGCCAGTCTCGATGTACAGGACAGCCGATTCACAGAGATTGAGATAATCAATCCCACCATCGAGGCCTTCGATGAATACGGCCGGGAGATAGTCGATCTCCGCACCGGTGATGTGCGCTTCGGTATCCCCAACAGCCACCTGCGCTGGCGTAGCAACCGCGTAGGCAACAGCGGTGTCAACATTCAGGATGCCAACCTGCTCAAGATCAAGGTCACCTATGGCTATCAACTCAAAGTCCCACTGATGGATCGGGTGATTCCGGCGGTTATGCGGATGATCGATCCGGAACATATCCAATATTACAATGCACGGCGCCTGCCCATCACCTCGGTGGCGACGGTACGCATGCAGTCGGATGCCTGGCGGGATGAGAACAACGTCCACATGAACCCGCCAGGTAGCGGAGCGACACCGCCTTCAACAGAAGAGAATCCGGAGACAAGCGGTACCTCCCCGGGTGATGATGTAGGGCAGGGGGGCGAGACTGACGACACGCGTGATTCCGGCTCATCGGCAGACGATAATGGGGAGGATGGCGATAGTAGTGACAGTGCCGATGATGATAATGACCTGCCTCCCATCTCCAGCGGTGATGACCAGGGTAGTGATCCCTGCAATCCCAATGACACCTCGGGCACTAGCTCCAATCCCGCTGCACAAAGCAGTGGCATCGCCAGTAGCCACATCGGCAACCCAATCCATGTGGTCACAGGCAACAAATACCAGCAGGAGGTCGATCTCACCCCCTTGCCCGGCA
>JBFNJI010000094.1:0-11657 GCA_040793985.1 Candidatus Thiodiazotropha sp.
GACGGACTTTACAGTGAAGATAGGCGTACAAAAAACCGATGAGTTGGATAGACTCATTGTGATGGATTTTATTCCCGTTTGACTCTGCTTTGTTATGCGGGAATAAAGTTCGTCACAGTACACACCGTTAAGTCATTGATTATACGTTTATCTATGCCCCACTAAAAGTCCGTCACAGATAAACCATGAATTACAATCTCACTATGTTTCTGTAATGACAGATTTATACAAATGGAGATCTATTACATACAAAAAATGCAGTATAGTTAGTCTCTTAGCTAAAAAATGGCTCAACTTAGTCGAAACAGCTCTGGATCCATATCAGCCTTCGATACGGTCGGTCTTACGTCTCCATAGTATTTACGTTTTGGAGACTCCTTAATGTACTTACCTTCAGAATCGAGCTCAAAAAAGCGTGCTTGGCTTATCCGACTACCAACTACTAGTTCAACAGCATTGTTACCATGATTAAAAAGCTCCAATGGTATACAACCACGAAACCCGGGTTGAACCATTGTATTTACATGAATGCCCAACCTCGTATAGCTACTTCTAGATAGTACATCTACATAGTAGTTTGATGGGAGAGCTAAATACTCAAGTGTGGTAGTCACAACTAATTGACTCGGGTAAAGAACAAATCTCTCACCGATCTCTCGACGCGTCTCTTGGAAATACGAACGAATACCCCTTTTTTGGGATGAGTTATCAGCAACACTGATTAGTGGCTTACGTGTTAGAACTGAAACTAGAAAATCATAGCCAAGACGCAAATCAATGGTGACATTCCCAACTTGAGATTCATCTAGCAATGGCTCTAGGAACAAAGATTCATTATCATCAGAATGGAGTGACTCTAATAGAGAATCCCTGTTAAGCAGTTGCATTGTTCCACTTCTCAATAATCATCCAATTGCGAACAGATTTCTCTATTAAGTCATTGACAATCCTTTCAGCTTGAAGTCCGTCCAAGTCTTTCCATTGTTCTATTCTATTTCCAATTACTTGTCCAAGAAAAGTCCAGCCCGCATCCAAAATTCCATGAATCTGGTTTGGCGAAACAATATTTACTGGCCGAATTTCAGCAAAAGGAATCTCTATATCGAGAGATTCAAATCTAGAAACTAGCTCCGGTAATGAACGAACTTTCAGAGCCGCCTGAAATACACTCAAAATATTATTAGCCTTACCATTCAAGAACTTATTTATATTACGAAGACGAATATCTGTCGCCGGGTGTGTAGGGCTTGCAGGCTGGCCTGGAGCAAAGTTTTCAAGGAATTTATAAATTCCCTCTCCAGTATATGAAGCTGCGAACAGGTCGGCGAAAAACTCCATACGATGACGCAGCTCAACCTGCTGAATCACTGCCGGATCGACTCCGGTCTGTGTAGGAGGGGGGTGCTGTAGTAATGTCGTCTCAGTGATTTTATAGTGAGTATCTATAAAATGACCAAGTTCGTGATACAGAGCAACATGATATAAGGGCTTATGTCTGTATAATGCTGGCAAAGAAATATGAGCAAGCTCTATCTTGAGATCTATCCCCAATGCCTGCATTGCCAGCGGCTTTAGTTCTAGACTTTGAAAGTAATAGTTTCTTTCATCAATGAGGGCGGTTGTGATCTCACAAGGAACATTTATCCAGTCTCTTAACGCCAGGTTTAACGCATAAACAACTTCATAAGGAATTTGTTTTGATGTGCTACCGCTTAGGTACTTTGTGGCTGTCCATACGTGAGATACAATCTGGCGGCATACTTGATCGGGAACACCGCTCGATGGATCAAGACACCGATTTACTATACTTTCCAGGCCAGCAATATAGTTTTCTATCGATGTGTTAAAATATGAAGTCTCGGAAAGTTCCTTGAGTTTACCTCCGAGAAGATTTAGCTCAGACTCAATATACAGGAGAATTCTCCATTTGCTCCAGTAATCTTTTAGCTAATTCAGGGGAGATACTCTTCCAATCATCAATCGGCTGGAAATCTTGATCAAGGCCCCCCTGAAGTGTGATACTCAGCGCCAGCGCTATTGATTCTGGATCGATATCCGGCGTGAATGCATCAGGTTTTTTTGCTAGGTTCTTTGCCTGCCTAAGCACAAGGTCAAAATGCTGACTCAGTGCATCTGGTATCTGTTGCTCCCGTTCAGAAATTAAAGCTAGCACCAGCCTGGTCACCTCCAGCCTGTCTCCATTGCGGGTTGCAGAAGCGAGCATCTCCTAAATCCTCGTTTAGTTATCTATTCACAGCCTTAATGTATGCGCCAAATAATCTTAGTGCTAAGAACTATCATTTAACTGAGCTAATTCACGACGAGCTTCAATCGTTTTCTTGACGATATCATCCTTTATCGCTTGATTTACGCCTTCTGTCACGAAGTATCGAAAAATCTCAGCTTTAGTTGTTCCAAATATTCCGAGCCGTGCAAGACCCTCCACAAATTCTATCACCCTTGTGGGTAAACGAAACGACTCTTGTCGGGTTGACTCTTCCGGCATTCTTTGATTTTAGCAGTAAATTACCGGTAATCAACAGTTATATCACTGTGCTTTCACCGTCATAGACCTCTTAATAAAGATCTAAATAATACTTTCTGACTAAGCACACTGCCGAAAATGAAATTTGTGAACTCCGAAGCACACCTGCTCTATACCCAGAACAACTTTAACCTATTGTTTTTATTTATAAATTACCAGCCTCTACTCCTGTCTAGAATAAATCCGATCACCGTCAACCTGACTTTGGAGGGTCAAATCAGCCGTACTGCTAAAAACTTCGTCTTCTATACCTTCGTATACTCGAGTCTAGAAACGCTCTCTGCTCGTAGCACCTGCATACACGAAGTACATCTAAGGCAAGCTGTGTTCGCCGACCGACGTTACACGCAATTATCTAAAACGATAGTATCTGACACTAGAGCCGGAGACCAAGTAGGTTTCAGATCATATAGAGCTGAAAATATAGGAACGCGAGCAGCATATATGCGTGTGGAATCATCAGACTATGGATGCATCATAGTCGGGGTCACCAGTTGGTAGTCCCGGCGGTTAATATGGGGGATTAATATAGTCAGTAAAACTGGTCAAAAATCCTGCATACCGACAGAGAGAGTCAGCTTTACAACAATGGCTACCATCGTCTTCTTAAGCAAAAATGCTTATTTGTTCGAAGAGTCCTGTTTGCCTTTTTGGTGACAATGCGGAATTTGAATGCTATTTTCACATGTTTATCCGAAAGTGGGCAGACCATCTACATTATTGTACACGTAATGAAGTCAAGGTAGATGTATGTAACTACAGCAAAAGTTTCCACAATCCGAGAATACAATGTAGTGTCGCACGACTATATCAAAAACTTTCTGTTATGTTATAGCAAAAGTAATGCAGCTGCTCATCACTCATCCCGTTAATAGCGAATTTTCGGCTGGTCACCTAGGCCGAGTGGTGCGATTAAATGGTGGCAATCCAAGCAAGGTGTCGAGCTACAAGCTCCTCAAACAATTAGAATTGCAGACATTCGGAAAGATATCTGCCACCCCTATGCAGTCATTAGCATCTCTGGTTCGAATTCCACCAAAACAGTATGCGCGAGAGCATACACTGTTACCGTTTCACAGCCTTGCTTTTAATTCCGAAGCTGGAGCATGCCACGGCAAATGGACGGACAAGCACTATCAGCGCTATGGCATGTTTGCAATCAATCCAGATGCCGTACTTTGCAAGAAATGCATTGCCGAAGATGAACGAACCCGTGGTTTCAGCTTCTGGCATCGGGAACATCAAGCATTGGGCTTACGTACCTGTCCTCACCACAACATAGCCCTGTTTCATGTACCAGGCAACGAAGCGTTGTTTTTCAGTCCTAAAGCAGTCTTGAATCAAGCCATTCGCTACAAAAGGGACCCATCCTCGGTTTTTGAACTGACACCCATAACACGATACCAAAAAATGGTCGCCCTTATGCTCAGTGAAGGGTCACCTGAGTCATTCTCGGGATTGCGCGACCTTATTGCCATAAGGGCAGAAGCGATAACCTCTTCACCTGGAATAGAAAGTGAAAAATTAGTTAGTGATATGGTTTTCGAATCCTTCCCACGACAGTGGTTGCTATCCGTGTTTCCTCGTGCCGACAAAAAGAAAAATGGCGAATGGTGCAGTATTTTCGACAATGCACTCGGGGAGACAAGGAATTACCAACTATCTGCCCCAGCGGTAGCAGCCATCCTTTCCGTTCTTTTCAAAGATTCCGATGAAATCGCGCAAATGATCTAGAAACACGCTTACTTTTCACCTTCATGCCACCTGAATCAGATTATGGTGAACCTGGTTCACCAAAACATCGTAGGCCGCCAAATGACAGTGTTAAGTGTCGAGGAATAGTGGACCGATGCAGTGAAACGACATTAGTTGCCTAAAAAGAGAATTAGCCAAGTATTCGCTCCAACACCCTGAGCGTTAGTGGAAACCGATGTAAATCGAACTGTCGTTTCGCCAAAGCGGGTAAAACTTTGATCAGTTCTTCCCACCGTAAGCGGGTAGCGGGATATTCCTTGGACAACCTCAAAGCCGTTAGCTCAACTGCATGAGACAAACTCGCATCGTAACGATGCAGTCTTACAGGTGCGTGATTCCCCTTTTTTGGCTTAACCTTCCGAGCTGCGATACTCTCCTTCAGCCACAGCCTATCATGTCGATACAGCCAGGCATAATCCGCCTTTACAAGAGCACGGACAAGGCATATAGAAGCACCTGGTAATTTGTCTACCGCAGCTGACCAATGGGCCCTTGATCTTGAACGGTGATTAAGAAACTGTGCGTGCTTCCATTGTTCGGCCATACCTGTCTCTGTCCGCAATATTCGATTGACAGTACAAATTGATACCCCCGTATCGGCAGCGACTTTCTTTTTGTCATCCCCTTCCTGTAAACGCTTTTTCAGTCGCCTCAACAAGGATGATTTCAACTTCTTCGGTCGACGCTTCGGCTCTTTACCAGTTTCTACCGCCCAGCCAGCAACAGTTGAATAGTCTGCACCCAAGCGTTTTGCGACAGCACTAATGCTCTCCTTACTAGCTTGCAATGCAGCAATGGCCTCCTCTTTTCGCGAATCAATTACAGAACACCTCTGCGTAGCAGCTCCATTAAGAACCGTTTGTCCTGAGTCACATTCACGAAACGAATGCAGAAAATCCGACCAGTCACTGAACAACCACTCAATCATTGTCATGTAACGGATTGGATGGCTTAGTGACCTACCAGACAATAAATAACGTAAGCCCGATTCCGTCACAAGTGATCGAAGACAATCAAACTCCTGCCCCGCAATATACAAATCAAAATGTTGGCTCGCGGCTTTAACTGTCTTTTTCCAATCTATCTGCCCCTTTTTCGATGCCAAACCGCGTTCGGTCAGAGCACGGTGAAGTACTAGCCCGAGCTCCTTAGAATCCGCCAATGACGATGGAGGCAATGTGACCATTGAGATAGTCATTGCAGCCAATCGCGCAAGCCTCCCCGTAGACCTTATTTGGATAATTTCTGGGCGGACTGATTTTTGTGTTGGAAAGCACTGCCTCGGTAACACCCAGTCACTAGGTCCTACTCTGCTACGCTTAATCCTGCTAGCATTAAGGAAAGTATCGTGTTCAGGGCAAACGAATACGGTGGGAAGTTGATGGACAAGATGCCAATAGGCTACGCCATATTGATGTTCATCATGCTCCATGCAAACCGGACATGCCTTCAGAGGATGATCTGCACCTAGTCCGCTGGTCAACAGTCCCAGCTGGTACTTCAACGACCCACTACTAAGACCGCACATTCGATTTACGGCTTTATTGATACGCTCTTTCGGTCGAAAGGGGAGGTAAAACCCTAACAGCGTATGCTGTTGGATAAGCTCGAATGCGTAACCCAAATGACCGCCTGTTCGCGATACGAACATGTCAATACCCGATGGAAGGTCGTGAGCACCGCCCGCTTTTGAGTGCCCAAATAGCTGCTTTCTTGTTACGCCTGCTAAGCCATTAGCGGATTGCCGATGGTACCGACTACACCAGCTGAAGAGGGTTTCGTTGGGTAACCATTCCCCAAGATGATCTGGCACCAGAATTGGGAATTGGTAGGGAGTATTAATCGAGTCAAAGATTGTCATTAGCGACAAGCAACTAAGAACGATTTTTCTTAGCGGGTCGGCTTAGCTTCCGAACTGCATCAGCACCAGCATAAAGATCTGCTTCTGTGATCTGCCTCTTTTTTCTGATTGACCGGATATCGGCTCCTTTTTTCTTTCTACTGACTACGGCAGCCTGGCTTTTCCTCAATTCCTGCACAGTCTTCCTAGCGTTTTGGGACAGAGTACTTTCAAGATTTCTTTGTGCTGAAAGTGGCACTTCCTCATCCATCAAAGATTCTTCATTCGAATACTTCTGCCCAGCGAGAGTTGCTTGTTTTTCGGTATTCGCTAGCTTTTGACAAGTTCTTACACCGTTAAAGGGACAGACAAGATCCAGACGACGCGATGCGAGCAGGTCCGATACTGACAACGACAGCATCGCTTCTACGTCAGCACGGTGAACATCAAAATTTCTGGTACGGTATGCGTAACGCAAAGCATTAACCGTAATCACCAAATCGTTTTTACGACCTAACTGGCGCATCGCTGAGATTATTAGCAGACGTAATACGCGGGGCAACCCTGCTGTCATACGAAATAACTCATTCGCATCTCCAACAGGGTCTAAGCTCAACAAGTCGGGTAGTGCATGTACATACTCTCGAATAAGCGCCTGCCATGAAGCAGATCTTGGTCCATCCGGCTCGAGAACGTATGGATCTGCCAACAACCGCTGCCTTTCTTCTTGAGGACGTTTTTTCAGCTTGTGCCCAAGAGAGTAATTTACGACGTAGATTACCGGCACTTCTGGATAGCCCACGCTCATCAAAAGCTTTGCCACACGCGCGTTCGCATTTGCACTTTGAGTTAAAAACTGCATCTCGTCAATGGCCACGCCTCCAGTACCACACACATACAACCATTGAATTAGATGCTCTACCGCTTCAGCCTCAGATAACCTCACCCGTCCTGCAACGTAAGCAGGATTAGCCAACATTTTTAGAATTTGACTGTTTGAATCTTTTCCACCAATTTGAACACGTCTAAGTATTTGAATCGGAACGTGGCGATGTTCCGGGGAAATAAATACAGTCGTTGGGGCTGGCAATACCCGTTGCATAGCACTGATTAATGCACTTTTTCCACCACCCGCGGGACCTGTTAGACAGATAAACGACGCACCCTCGGTAGGCTCGAATCCATTGTTGACTTGCGAAACGTATGTACTGATATCTGGATAACGCCCACCCATAAACGCCGTGATATTTTCGATCACGTGTAATATGAAGGCACATCCACTATCAGTAGGCACATATATTTGATCAAGTACTTCTTTAACCTTCTTTATCCGCTCTTCCAACAGAAGGCTGTTTGGAATATGCGTCTGCTCAGCAGATTCACTGGCCTTTTCGCGGACAATATTGATATCTACGAGATCACTCATGCCTGCTAGCCACGGATTTATATGGGGCTTCCTAGCCTTCACTGCTTAGAAGTCCGGCCATCTAGATAGTCAGATATTTCTCGTCTTTCTCGTCGTGATGTTACGCTGTTTCGCTTATTCCGACCTTGGTGCCTCGTTCCTTGATCAAACTCCAGGCCCGTTTCCTCAAAAAATTTTTCTTCCCAATAGGAAAGCTCGACCTGCTTGTTTAAGTTAAATTCCCGTCTGCCCTGTCGACGCAGTTTATCAACCTGTTCAACTTCGTTTACGGAAAGATAGAGCTGATTTTCACCTGCCGAAATGGCCAACATCGCATCAACTTCGATCAACTCTCCACCAACTTCCACCCAAAAATGACGAACGCACACATCAAACATGTAGCCTTTAAGCAGGACATGCTGACCAACTGCTACACGCTCATGCAGCCCGGTCTCTCTCAAAGCTGGGGAATCATATAATTGGCCCTTAAGCATGACACCTAACGGTACAGCCTTAACAACAATTGGTGTTCCGTACGCAAGAACTGCATCCTCAAATGGCATAGGAACAGCGCAGCTACGTGCTCGTTCATCCAAGAAATTCCACAGGTCAATCGGTGTATGCCCAACTCCTTCAATGATTGCCTCGTTATTAAGCCGAGTCTCCACATTGCTCGTGTGATTCGTTCGGATGGTTCGAGTGATTTCTCGCCAAGCCAGCTGGGGTATTGTCATTTTTGTCGTGATGAAAGTTGGAGCACCACCCTGCGGCACTGTTCTTGGATTAGAACTTTCGATAACCGCCTTACTCTGGGCTGCATAGCTAGGGGTTCCCTCACTGATCACTGGTTCTCCTTCATTTTCCACCATTCCCTGTGCACGCGCAGCTGGTGTTATTCCGGCACCCCTATCAAAGATGTCGTTTGAGGGAAGCCCAATACATGGCCAATCTTCTGGGGCTATCGTGTGACCGAACAACTGGCAGAATTTGACTTTGTCAATGGCCATACAGAACTTGGCCATCCGGTACGCTGCAGCACGTTCACCGCCAACGGAAAAGCCTATGCCTACCATCATTCCAGATGTCGTGCATTTTGTTCGTGCAGTAACCAGGCTTGGTAAGTGACTTCCAGGTAGAAATCCCTCTGCTACCTCTTCTACTACGTAGGCATCGCCCTCGACTCGTTCCATGAGACAGCCAACAGACTCATGAAAAGTACCTTTGGGAGCACTCCTTTTATTTCGCCGCCAAGCGAAACCATGCTTTGTAATTTGCCGCTCTTCCACTGAAACTAACTGGTTCAAACGGTAGATATATTCATCCCATGAAGGGAAAGGCACTCCATCAGGATGATAAAACTGACGATTCCCATGTCCATCCCTGCGCCACTTACAGCCGAATTGCTTTCTTAACGTCTTGCGGAATATCTCAGCAAGGTCAACACCACGCTTAGCAAATTTCCGGTATCCATCTTCAATCTTTTTGATCATTTCATGATCATTAGATCCATAACCATGGTTACGACCAGCCTTTGAAGGGCTACCGAATTTCTTGCCCACCTTCTCGAAACGATCCCAGTGGCCAATATTGTGAATTGGATAGTGCAGAGCCCAACGATTACGGCCGTAACACAGGTACGTCAAGAACCAAAAACGGAGTCGCGTAGCATTCTGTTTTGTATCACATGCTTTGGCCTGGCGATTAATCTCCGCAAAGGGGTCATCTGCTGCAAACACTTCGCCGAGGCGATCCAGTAGTGGTTGTAAATACCCAATTATTGTGTCAATTCGCTCTTTATGAGTTTTTTGCGCCTTGCGTCTATTAGCATCGTGAGCGGCCAACTGGGTTGACGTAAGCCCACCAAGCCAAGGAGGTAAAGCTAACTGTGGCTCCATCCTACAGATTTCACCATCTACCAGCGCCTGTTCAAATCGCTCTCGCCGAATGGAGTGCAGGACAGTCAGGGGTGTTGGGGTAACACGTTTGCGGTGCTTCGCGTTTTTTGTGGCTTTCAATGGACGTTGCACAAACTCTACGAGCAACACTCGGCCTCGGCAGCCATCATTTACCAAAAAATGATACATACGACCCTCTGCGAGGGTTTCAAACCCATTCGGAGCACAAAGCTGTACACCAATGTTCATACTCATGTTTTACCCCGAATGAACCAATGAGCAAACTCTTTTACTACATCCCTTTTCTCCGGTAATAACGGCTGATCTGGTAATATCGGATCACCAAACAGCTCAACCCGCAGTTCTCTGCGCCAGATAGCTTGCTCCATTAGAATTTTCTGAACGGGTATCGGAATATCGAACTGAAGTTTCATTGACAGAAAAGCTTCAAGAGGTGGCACCTCTGTCAACAGGCTACCTTGTAACCGATCCAGAAAACGCTTACGTATATCATCATGGACGTTCACTGGTTTACAGAAGGACAGGTAAATCCTACGGAGATTGCCTATGAGCTTTTTGGGAAGATCTTTTTTTACAATACGAATTGTGGGGATGTTGGCGTCCCGATAGTAGATTTCCTCTATAGCGTGGCGTGCTTTTGTTTTGCCTTCGTCTTTTTCAGGATTTCGTACAGGCTGCTCTTTAATTGTAGAGCACCCGAAATCCTCGTGATCATCTTTTACTGTTAGATTTACACAGTAATGTCCGGCTTCGTCAAATAGGAAAAGCAGAAAGTCACCAATCCACGGAAACGGAGCGGGAATCAATTCTTCTAGTTCATCCGGTACATATATGGTTGGATGAAAATCAAGACAACCAATTCGACTAGCAACCGCGACTGTTCCTTGCAATAACGGAAGGTCTTCCACTGACACTGCGGGATGCCCCTCCAAAGGGTGTGGTCTCGGCTCCATTGCCAACATCCGCTGCTCTTGAAGCTCGAATAAACGGGGGTAGTACAGAATAATAAATAATACAGCGAGTTCCACTCCGGAGAGGACATGGATATGCCTATGAAAAACCGGAGACCAAACTCGGGCAAAACGGGACTTGGGCGGGGCTTCAGCCCGCTCCGCAAGTATTGCAGGAATGTAATCCTTATTCCATCCAGGGGGATCCTGCCTACGCAAAATCTCTCGTAATCGACCAATATTTGGCTTCGTAGTCTTGCTCATGCCATTCCCCTAACATCTTGATTAGGCAAAGTAAACTCTGCCAGCTATGTACTTGGATGCTGGCTTAATAACTTCTGCTAAAAGGAAAAAAAAAAAAAAAAAAGGCGCAGAGAATCTGAGGTGTCCCCTTGACAGGAACAGCGCCTTGTCGCAGAGTACAGGCTAAGGCTAGCTTGAATATATAGCCCAGTACTCAAAATGCGCCTCGATACTGTTTGCCCAGTTTCGAGGCGTTGTGCTTTTCCCTCGTCTGATATTGTTAAGACATGGCCAATACCCTCCCCCAAAATAAGGTAAATACAGCCACCCTTCTCGGGATAACCATCACTAAATTCATATTCTTCATTTCCTCAGCTATACCAGTTTTTCTCTTGTAACTTAGCCTTGTAGTCACTAAAAACACAATTAACTTCAGTTAGTTAGCCTCAACTACCTGGATATCATTTTCTGATCCAAAACATTCACAAACTCAAACCTGCTATCCTGTTAAACCGAGTCTTGCAAAGTGAGAAACCTTCTAATCCACCACTCAGTGGACAGTTCCTCACTAACCATCAGGTGGCATCGTTCCTATAAGCCGACTTCATTTTTTCAAACGAAAGGTCTTCGAGCGTACCTAAACGTCCTGGTTTGAGCCCTAAACGCACAGCTATCCTATGAGATTGACCACGACAGCAGGCATCAGGGTTCGCCAGCACTCGATACACCAGAGGTACCGAGAAATGGTGTGCACGGGCCCAGGACGCAATACTCAAACCAAGCGCACTGAACTCGGCGCGGATCTCATCTGGTGTCCGTAGTTTGACGTAATTCTTCATATTGTTGAATAATGTTGTACAATATTAGGCATGAAAATAAACTAAACGAACAATATTGTCTAATGATATTTGACATTGAACACTTTTCTCAATTTGGAACAAGACTCCGACACGAGCGACAACGTCTAAAACTGACGCAAACACAAATGGCGAAAATTGGTGGC
>JBFNJI010000010.1:0-11447 GCA_040793985.1 Candidatus Thiodiazotropha sp.
AAATAAAAAAGGCTTAGCGAATATTTGCTAAGCCTTTGGTTATATGGTGGGTCGTATAGGAATCGAACCTATGACCACCTGATTAAAAGTCGGCCAAACCCAACAAACCACAACCAACAACAATAATGAATACAGTATGTTATGGTACTTTTGTTGTTATAGCTGCTTGTGGATAACTGTAAGAATTTGCTGGTGAGTGCGCCAAAACTGCGCCATTTTAGACAACTGGCCTGGCTCCGATAAGCCAGGCCAAATATCTAGACTGATACATCAATGATAATTAGTTACATAAATATCGTCTATGTAGATATTATCGGAAACAGACTCAGCACCGCCTCCCATTCCTCCAAGAGAAGAACTGTCTCCGACGCTAAAGTACCTAATCGCATCCAGTACTATATTTTGCTGTCCTACAATACTGTCATTAATTAAGTAAGTTACTACTGATGAACTAAAATCGTATTCAATAGCTAATTTGTACCAGAGCCCAGAATTCACACTCTGGATTCCATTTGTGCTACTAAATACCCCATTATTCCAAATAGTGGTCTGAAATCCATCAGCAAACCCTGGGTCTGAGGCGAATGCCATTCCTATTCCTAAATCACCAATAGTACTGTCAAATACGCTACCCATAGAACACCTGCTATAACTATTGGGCTCATTTCCTTGCAAAGACATCATACATGTCATCTTGACAATGCCACTCGTTATGGGAGTGAATTCTTTTTTTAGCAGACCAATATCTGTTATCGAATGCGCTGAATGAACGCCACTTGCACTAAAATTTGTAGTCAACTGAAGAATTGGATGTCCTTGGTATGTGTCTAGGGTTTGTACGCTGTTCTGTTCAAAGTTGACAGAAACAATATTTGTTTGTGTATCACTGCAATTTACTTCAATACAGATTTCAGCGACCTCACTTGGGCTTAATGCACGATCATATACTCTGACATCATCAATAGCACCATGCCAATTAGTTCCTTGAAAATAACTCCAGCCAGTACCAGGCCCATAGAAATTACGGGTACCAATTTCTAAATAGCCATTTGAAAATGTCAGATTATCGGTTGGGTTTGTGAAATTAGAAATTGCATCTCTGGTAACTGGATTTGTGACAGCCTGTCCATCCATGTACATCTGTAAAGAGCCATCTATATGTCGCGTATAAACCACATGCCGCCACTGACCTGAAACTAAACTTGCGTCAGTACTTGTTATCCATGCTGATGGGGTATTATTTTGTGTAGAAATTCGAGGCAGTAATGTTTGCTCTAGATTAGGATGCCCTTGATAGTTTGATGTTAATTCTCTGAAGTGGATAGCTGCATTCATATCACCACCGGCATAATGTCCAATCTCCCCTGAATGCATCGATATGAGACCTCTGTGTCCTTGCCCAGTAGACACTGAAACAGGGCTATCAGTTCTCGCCCATAGTGCAATGGTAAATTCGTCAAGATTTACTGTAAAATTATTGATCCTAATATAGTCATCAATCCCATCAAAATAGTAAGCACTATTTGTATTACCATGTGGATCTGTTGTTAATGATGCATTAACAATAGCATTATTATTACCGTTACCACTCACATCTACCGTATTTCCGTCAAATGGGTAATGCGCGAGAAGTCCATTCTGATTTGAACCTGGTGAAGGACAACCAAACTCATCACATAGATCTTGTACCTCATTACTGGTAATTGCTCTATTGTATATCTTCAATTCGTCTATTTGACCATTGAAGATATAGGCTGGCATTGGTGAAGTAGATGCACCACCACCTATATACATTGGGTTCGTACCATTTTGAGCAGTAAGTCCAGCTGTCATCTCACCTACTAACCTTCCATCAATATACAACCTAGAGTTGTTTCCATCATATGTGGCAGTTGCCATATGCCAATTTCCATCACTCAAATTACCCATATCCACAATATGATGGGTGTCATTTGCATAGGAGAAATTGAGTGAATCATTCGTTAAAGCACCAGACTGGCCATCTATAGCAAAGCTGAATTCATTTTGTTCCGGAGAGCTTGGCGAACCTATCGTCCATTTAGAAATAATACGTTGGCTTTGACCTGTATCGCCGGCCACTCTTATCCATGCATTAATAGAAAATGCAGTCGTAAAATCTAACGAAGGAGCATCTGGTACTTCAATATATGTAGTTTGACCATTGAAGTTTGCAGCCGATCCTTCTACTCCAGTGGTATAAAACAACCCCCCTTGCTCATTTCCGTTGTTCTCATATCCTGACGAGTCATTTGCATTATCATTAAAATCATAATAAGCGATTATGCCATCTGCATTTGGAGGCTGACTATTTATTGTTTCTGCAGGATAATTATCGACCCAAGATAGAATTCGCAAATAAGTTGGATGTTCATCATCATCAAGATCAACTGCTACTTCTTTTCGAGAATTACCCCAGAAATGTAGAGAAGTATGACCATAACCATGGAACTCATCTACGACATCACTCACAGCCTCGCCTGTTATTACATCATTTATTACTAGACTACTAGTAGAGCATGTATTGTATATACTGGGTGAACCAGTTAGGCCAAGAAAATGTTCAGTTACTTGAACATTAGAGATGTTCGCGACGCACTCGATCGATAGATTGTCTTGACTTGGTGTATACCTTTGTCCTTGTCGTGAAATTAAACCATCACCATCACTAAAATGACAAAATGGATCAGTACATAGAAATCCCTCTCTCAATCCAATCAAAACTTGTATAGGTAAGCTGTTAACTCTGTACTGGTTTTGGCTTTCATTCAATGCAACAACGATTTCACCAAATTCAATTCCGTTAATATTCTCCCTATCCATAAATCGTCTTCGTTGTAGATTAATGTAATCCTGATTAATTACCCATAAACTACTACCCATTTGGTAGCAAGTTGCTTGAGCACAATATGGAATCAAACCACCCATTACATCATCAATACCAGATGGAAAATCAATCCCAGCTACTGTCTGTTCTAAGCCAAATATACCTGAATGAGGTGTACCTATAGTTGTTAGTGATGCTACTGGTGTAGAGTAGAAAGAATCACTAGTAGCCAATCCCTGCAAATATGTTCTTGCTAGTATACCACCAAATGAATGTGCAACTATATGAACATGCTTCCCAGTCAATTGACTAATGTAGCTTACTGTACTGGCGAGGTCTTTTGCAGCATCTTGAAATCTAGTGTTTGTAGCCCATCTAAATTCAAAAGGTAAAATTGAGTTTGAAGAAGATGTATTATTTCTTAATAATTCCTGAAGATCCGCCCAAGTTCCATAACCACCGCCTATTTTAGAATCAAATGTAAAGCCATTAATAAAGAGTACAGGTTCATAATTATCGATTGCATTCAATGTTTGTATTGAATCTTCATCCATATATGAGCATAAAACAGCTGCTTTATCTCTTTTAAGAGTTACACTAGACGGACCTTCAACCAATAAATTTATTGTCGATTTATTCAATACGCGATGATCATCAATATCAATACTATCGTAGTAAAATGATGCGTACTCAAGTAACGGATATGACGGTAAGTATCCATCATCATTGAAACAAGCATCACTCCATGCATCTGACGATATTTCACCAGTCAAATTTCTAGACTGAAGAATTTCTGCTGTAATTACATAACCAGGATTAACTTCACCATCTGTTAAGTTAAAACGTATAGTATAATTTTGATCGGATGGATAATCACCGGATACACGAAGATTTGTTGCGTTTGTTGATCCTGCAGGTATAAATAACCGTATTCCTTGATCCGGTAATTCTATCCACTGATTCTCACCAGTAATTGTGTATTCTTGTTCATAGTTGGTTCTATCAACTGTTACCATTGCATTTATAGTTCTTTCACCACCATCCTGTGTTGTGACTAACACCCTAAAATCATATCTACCTGCTCCAGTAGGATTATTAAATATTACTTTTCTTCCTGTTTGATCTATAGTAATCCAGTCTGGTGATGAGTCTTCAATAACTTCAGCACTCCAAGCAGTATTCCATGGCGGACTAACTGAGATATCTCTCATTTCAACTTCACCAACATTCATAAATACTCGATTATTTGTTGGTATAACGGCTGACAATAATCCGAAATTGAAAGATGGAAAAACATTGAATGTACTTAATGTAATATCACCATCTTGAATGTCACTTACTAAATTAGCAATGATAGTATTGAAACCATTCAAGACGGAACCAAACCTTATTTGTTCTAAATTTACACCTGTCGGCTCAATGCTATTCCATTCATCAATAGGAAATAGCATCATAGACGTTGTCTGATCTAATGCAGCATTCCTATTTTCAATCAACCCGCTCCCCATAGTATCAGCAAGTCCTGTAATAACAGTTGTCACTGGAGTGATATTTGCATCCGCAAGATTATCACTTAAATCATAGATTGCCTGCATTGTGCCATCAAAAGCTTCACCATTAATAAAACCACCTGTAGAAATCACATAGAATGGTTCTTGCAAATCACTGTAAAGTAAAGTTACAGAGTAATAGCCATTTGCATCAGTTACTGCAGTACCTAGTGTTGTTCCACTTTCAGACACCAATGTAATTATTGCGCTTTCAATTGGATCATCAACTACAAGCCCTGATATTGAGATGTCTGCAGATACATCTATATTCAATGACTCTGGATCAAATGGATATCTTCGATTCTGACGAATCGTTATCGTATCTTCAGTAGTTAAAGTTTCACCTGCTCCAATTGTAGGAAGCGTCACTTCACTATCGATAATCTGTGTACGTGGTGAATCTGATGTCACCATTACTAATACATTATCGACATTCGTACCATCTGTATTCGACAGAATTACACGATAGGTATAGTCATAGTTAAACCTACCCGCACGAGTTTTATTTACTAACTCATAACCCGTTACTTCTAGAGCAGCTTGAGCTGATAAAGCAAATAGGGAGAGAAGAACAAAAGCTAGACTGTAAGATGCTTTTTTAAACAATTTATTACTATTTCGTTCGTCATGAAATCTAATAATTTGTGCTAACAAAGAAACAGATGCAGTAGACCTACCTGAAGTCATAACTTTCTCCCCTAAATATTTATTTTGCTATCCAAGAAGCACCCTACGGATAACATTCCATATATGACGCAATTACCAGAATTTAGGTTACTTGTTGCTGTTTTTCTTACGCTGAATACCAAGTAAACCTATGGAGCCCAAACCCATAAGCATCAATGTACTTGGTTCAGGTACTGAAGTAGCAACAGGTGCAGCTACTGTCATACCTGATTCAATGAGATCATAATTGCCATCGTACACATCAAAAAATTGTGCACCAGGCCCTTCTGGACCACCTAGCCACGCGAAGCTAACTGTAAAATCCACCGACAGATCAGGATTATCTACGAGTGCAAGAGCATCATAAGCACCATCATCTCCAAATCCTAAGATATTTTCCGGTTGCCATGTAACAGGATCCCAATCAAAAGAAGCTGTTACAGGATTGATGTTCTCGAATAGTCCATAGTCAAACCATATGGTGAATCCATCAAATGCAGCGAAAGCATTGTCTGTAACTGAATAATTATATTGCCAAAGGTCTTCACCTGTTGTGGTATCGGCAATATCAGTTGCACTGTAGTAAATGGTGGTTGCTGATGCTGCACCATAGAAGAGAGAACTAGAGAGTAATATCCCGGAGATTAGCTTTTTCATTTGGCTCTACCTAACAACAAATTACATTGCTCAATAGTTATTTAAAGTAGGTTTGTTCAACCACTCAAATAACATTTCCATTATCAATGGCATGATTACAAGTAATCACACAACTATATGATTCTATTGATTTTACTGGGAGTTAAGCAGAGATGAGACACGAATGTGTCCATAGAGATTATTTCGTTACATCTACTACCCATGTCAAACATTGACCCTTTGTATACAAATCCAGTATTTTGTTTTGTCGTGTATGTAGGCAATTCTCGTGCCTGTGAAATTTTTCCCAATTAATACAGTTATTTAAACAGTAAATAATTTAATTCTTGCTGATGATTGTAAATTATTTCGACACTTGAATTCGTAATACGATTGCTTTTGTTGCTTTCGATATTATTTCTAGGTCTTGTTATTGAATCCCCAATACGCTTGATTATTCAGAACATCAATAGCCCACAGAATGCGACCGCAGTTCAGTTATCAACCATCCGCTTCTCCTGAGTAGTTTCATGTTTTTCTTATATCAATCCCTTGTAGAGAAACTATTTAACTACTTCTTTTACGACGAATCTTGCTAATGCTTTATATGGAACCTTCTCAGAACACTACAACATGAACTCCGTATAACTCCACTAGACCTTATTTAACTTAGCGGTTCCTATTAATACAGTGTGCATACATGGCCCATCAGAGTTGTCTTTGCGGTTCAACCAGAACATTTGATGGAATTAGAGCTAAATATGCAATTACTCTAACCACCCCATTTCTTCAAAGATCCGTGCTTTTTCATCAATGGCCTCCAATGCCGCCAGGGTGGCCTCCCTCTCCTCTCTAGAGAGCCACTCGAAGGTCGAATTATGCATACCCTTCGGTCTTATACTAATAGGTATAAATAGGCGCTCAGAGCAGCCAAGGCGAGACCTGAGTTTACGAGATTTTCTGATCAAACGATCCAGTTCAGATTCACTCTGGGACCGGTAAGATAAATTATGGCAATGTCGACATCGATAGACATTATGCAACCTATATAGTGTAGTGACCCTTGTCTTGCAGCAGGGACACAGGAACCAATATCGCTCACCACCCAGATGGCAGGATGTACTGTCGAACTCGATTTCCTCTATATAATGATTTTGCTGACTGTCACACCGGACGAAGTACTTCATTTTCAACCGACCCCGATGCATTTCGTAATTAATCGACTCGGATGACGAATCATCTTCTGTCCAGGAGAAAGTACCAGGGTAGTTTGGGTACAACACTCCCTGTCTCTTCATCTGACGGATGTCGATCTGATGTAGATCCTCTGTGGTCAACCGCTCTCGCGACCTGAACCACCTGCCACTGCCAAGACCACCCATTTATTTACTATCTCAATTGTTTTAAACGAAATCATTTGTTAAATTAATTATACAACAGGCTTCCAGCTCTTTGAACAATACATATCTGCATCCTGGTATAGATCAATTACATCCGTAAATCTTCGTCCTATACAGTGAGTGTGGTGGCAGAAAAAGCCTGGCCATCCACCATCTGACTCATAAATAATCGTATCTCCACCATATTTTTCTCTATCTGCTGAGTGTTCATCATGCCATGGGCAAATCACTGCATGCTTGTTCGCATCGATGTGCCGGATATATCTTCCATGGGACTTAAACCATGAGACGATATCTAAGCTTGAATAGTCACCCCTACCCTTTATGGTCTTGGTTTTGGTAAATTGTGGCGTTGAAGGGGCCTGACGGCTGATTATATAGGTATTCGCTAGTGACTCTAACTGTTTTACACTCACCTGCTGCCAATCATTTGGTATACAGACCGTTGACAGCCTTTGAGGCCGACTATGTTTCGGAAAGCCCTTCCGGTTCCAAGTACCGTACAACCGAAATATACGTCCTGGATTTCTTACTGAACTATCAAAGGAGACATCTGGAGTATTAAACTCTGCATATAACCCACTGTATATTGCCTTGATCATTTCCCTTGTCTCTGCATTCACCGGCAACCGGACACGATAAACAGCATGATATCCATTCCCAGACTTAGCTCTCAACGGCATCGGCCAGCCCAGGATGTTCATAGCGATAATAAACCTGTCTCTTGCTTCGCAAGCAAGACGCAGCTCCTCCTCAGTCGAGCAGCAGCCTGCAGGCCTGACAGGGTCAAAATCGAACGGAAGCCGCACAATCCAACCGACATCATAATCCCTGAGTGCCCTGCCACCCATCGTATTTCTTACAATCCTCGGTTTCGGTGCGTTCAAGCTGATATAGAGATTACCAAGCCCGGTGCGATGTTTATACTCGTTGATCAGTGGCTCAGGGCGGTTAAACCAGCCTGTTATCCAGCGATCACCTTTGTGATGTCGAAGTTCTACTATTCCGGCGTCTCTGAATGCCCAATCCAGATACTCTGCCGTAGTATTGAGTCGAATCATGCAGCTCCCCCTGTGGAGAACTCAATATCTTCTTTAAGCCCCTTGGAAGCCCCTTCCAAGCCCCTTCGAAGGGGGCCTACTGTACTGCCTGTACTGCTGGCACCTTCTGAATAATATTCTATTTTCCAGAACTCAAAAAACTCCTCTTTGAGATATGTATCCGGAACCGAGGTGATTGCGTTGATGACACCCTTGTATCTCTTATCGTTTTTCTGATTTGGCCAGTTATCAACCTGGTACTTAACCAAATTGCGGACCCAGACAACTTCAGCGTCATAGTCGTATTTCAGGAATCCCAGCTTTTCCAAACCACACAAAGACGTCTCAATCGTCTCACGCGACGAGTTCGTCTCGGCCATAATGTAATTGATAGGACAAAAATACACCCCAGACTGGTTAACATGTGGGTTGGTCATGAAGTAGAACGCCAAAAGCCCCCCTTCACCACCAAGTTCCTTGAGGATCTTACACCCCGTGCCACCCTGCCAAAAACGGGGTTTGATGGATATATAGTTCACATCAATCTCCCCTGAATTTCGTGGCAAGACCAAACTGAGAATCAAAACATCCTCTTGTGTGAGTTTCTCTGATCATGGACATTTCAATCATCCACCTAATCCATATCCGGCTTAGTTTTCTGATCATTGGCCTGGATGCCATTCTTTTCATCCAGCCAACGAAAGTAGCGGGGCACGTGAATCAACAACTTGCGGCCATTCCTCAAAATCGCACCAGACTCTCTCAAGCCATTGATTTCACAATTGAATATTTCATAACGAATACCACCTTCAGTGAAGGCGGGATGATCTTTAACGAATTGCTTGATAGTTCTGTGAGGGGATTCTTGATCGAACATCATTCTCTCCTATCTAAGGTTGTAATCAGTCATGGCAGGTTGCCAAGACCTGTGGAGAGTGAATGTATTGAAATGAGATGCTCTTGTGACGTAACCGCTAATTTCGTTTATTCTGAAATTACAGGTTACCCCTGTTACTTGGTATTGATTGCGTTTATTGCTTTTTCAATGGACCTATCGGTGATTCTTGATTTATCTCTAATAGAGAAATGATTGATACATACCTTTACAAACCTAAAAAAAGGGCCTGCTGGTTCATCATATTTATCTCTTGAAACACCAGGAGACCTATCTGTTGCGTCATGGAAAATCTGAGCTAATTCACCAACGACCCTACGTAAGCCTTCTTTCGGAGAAGCTCGTGTCCCCTCCAGATCTTTAACTGTATTCTCTATAGCGGCATTTAACCTCTCGAGTGTCTTCTCAATCGTATTAAGCTTTGAAAATTCGCTTTCACCTGTAGATGTATCAACGTAACTGAATAAATCACCTTTATCAGCCAGTTTGAATAATGTACTTTCAGGCATGTCCTTGAATACACGTACAAACTCTTCAGATCTGGCTTTTAAGCGCTCTAGGTATTTTTTCTCTTCTCCCGGGGTAAGGCTTTCAATTTCAAGTTCGTGTTCTGACTCTAGGAAGAATCGTATATTATTCAAACGCTTTGCTAATGGAAAATCTGCTGGAATATATGGTTCACCCGTAGTTGGCATATTTCCGGTTTCGGTAATAATTTCCTGTACTGCTTCCGCAGTTATAGAATATGTATCACCAAGTCTCTCTTGTCGAGTGAAAGCATTTCGCTTAGCTTTTGGCACTTTTGCTGGTCTACCCATCATTAGCTCCGAAAATTCTTTCATTCATTGAAGCCACAACACTTGCAGTATGCGCTTCCGATAAGTGGCTATACCGCTTCACCATTTGAAGTGTTTTATGACCTAAGACTTCCGCGATCTCAGCCATGGAGGCACCGTTCATTGCCAGATAGGATGCTGCAGAATGTCTCAAATCATGGAATCTGAAATCTTGAATATCCGCTTCCTTGAGAGCAGTGAGCCAAGGTGTGCGGAGATCCATTGGTACTTTTTTCTTATTCTTACCTGGGAACAGCAAGGGCGTATCAATAGGCCGAATCTTGGCATGTTCTTTTAACAGCTCAAGCGATAGTCCGACCAGAGGAACCACCCTCCTCTCGTCATTTTTTGTTTCATGGAGCGTGATACGCCCAAGATTGAGGTCAACATCATCCCAGGTCAGCTTCATGATCTCACCCTGTCTCATGCCCGTGGATAAAGCCAGTACTACAACAGGATAGAGATAGCTATTTCTGGAGTTCCGACAGGACTTAAGTAGTCGAGTACGCTCACCTTCAATGATTTCCCCGCTCGGTTTCTTTTCATCTTCTGAGAGGAAGCGAACCCGCCCCCTTGGTTCTTTGACTTTACTTACCTTACGCATGGGAGAGTCTTCCAGCCATTCCCATTCATTCACTGCGATGGAGAAAGCATGGCTCAGTGCCGCCAGGTATCGGTTTACAGTTGCAGGTGAGCGTTTGTTACCTTGTTTTGTCGTCCCGGCAAGTAGTTTGTCTCTGCATTCAGTGATCCGAGAGGGTGTGACCTCTATGAGAGAGTACTTACCAATCTCGTCCTTCCACCAGTTTAATTGCTGTTTCTGGCCTGCCTCCTGTTTTGGTTTCCGAGGAAGCACATCCTTTATATATCGCTCTATGAGTTCAGCCAGGGTGTGTTTTTTGGCCTCGGCAGTTCTGAAGTAACGCCCTTCCCGTATGGCAGATTCAGTGTCCTGTGCCCACTTTTTAGCATCTGTCAGTCTCCTGAAGGTTGCAGTCTGCGGGGGGAAACCCTTGAGCCGCACATCAACACGATAAGATGTGGAGCCATCTTTCCTACTGCGCTTTCGAATAGAAGCCACTATCTAATCTCCTGGCGGCATGGATGGTAGATACAAACCTTAGATGATGGAGCAAAACCTACGTAGCCTTTTCTCACTTAAACCAAAGCATACAACTAAACGCAAAACACAGCAACACAAGATAATCAATCATGTGTTTTTATAGCTTATTTTATTGTTATTATTGATATTTATTAATGCGCCATTTCATCTTGGCGCACTATTGGCGCATTCAATGTAAAAATTTCGTCCAGACAGATATAAATCTGCTATATATTTTTCTTCCTGTTTTGAGTAAGCAATTGGAAACAAACGAATGAGGATGGCGCAATTATAGCGCCAGTTTGTTGTAGTTTGATGCTGATTACTGCGCCATTTTTGCGCCAAAAAAGAAAAAAGGCCTAGCGGAAATACGCTAAGCCTTTGATTTATATGGTGGGTCGTATAGGAATCGAACCTATGACCACCTGATTAAAAGTCAGATGCTCTACCGACTGAGCTAACGACCCGGAATTTCGA
>JBFNJI010000054.1:0-10511 GCA_040793985.1 Candidatus Thiodiazotropha sp.
GAATTCGGTAATGAATAAATCCGCTGCAATATTTGTCCAAGTTAAACTATGCAGACTGTCTCTAAGTACTACACCCCAGACCACTGTGTTTTTCTACTCTTAGAATTTTGTTGAGGTCTGCTTAAGTCGCGTAACCGTCTGAAGCAGTGCAGCAAAACACAGTCCGCTATCAGGGTCGGTGACCACGGCTGCAAAGTTGCCGTTCACCCATCGGGAGAAATCGGCCAAGAAGTCGAAGTTCGAGACACCCTTGCTGACAGGCTGCTATCACCTTCAAGCGGAAGTTCACTGCCAAGAGGTCAACTTTGGAGTGGCTAGCAAAACTGACGCCCTATATCTATCGACAAGTAAGGTCTGGCGGATTGTGCAACTACACTGCATGATAGATGGCCTCTTCTGTGTGCCAGTCACCGTGATTGGTGGCATAGGCTACATGGGACATTCCGTAAAAATTGCTTAAGAGAGCTATGTTCATAGTGAATAGTGAAAAGCAAAAGGAGCGGATCATGGCAAACGAAAAATGTGAAACACATGAAAACCACGATCATGAGCACGGTGAGCACTGCGGTCACACCAAGATCAAACATGGCGACCACACCGACTACCTGCATGATGGTCACATGCACCACAAACATGGCGACCACTATGATGAACATCGTCTGGAAGTCAATGTAAAAAATCCGGACCAATGCCAGCCGGTCAAACATGAAGATACCCACGTCCACGGACCTGACTGCGGGCACGAGACTGTTCCACACAGCGACCACACCGACTACATCGTCAATGGTCGGCTCCATCACCCCCACGGTGACCACTGCGACGACCACGGCCCGGTCGAAACGGAGGAGAATCCGAAGAAATAAGTAATGACGGAATCATTGCACCGGGATATCTCGATGACCTGCGGCCTTAAGCCTTTGCTCGAGGGCCTCAATCTTCCGCTCGTTTTCGGCCTTCATCTGCTCGAACACGCGACTAACTTTGGCCATTTCCGCGCTGTCGGCTGAGGTAGCCGTCGCTGGGATCGCCAGTATTGCCACAATTGCGGCGCTAAGTAGTTTTCTACTCAACATCAATGATGTACTCCAGCACTTGGGGTGAGATTTCGCCTCAGAAAATGCTTGGCACATGATGGAGGCTTGTGTTCTTAATATAATGTAATGTTATAATATAACATTCATATTTATTAGGAGCGAACGAGCATCTGTAATATGCACCAGATCCTGACTCCCCAAGAATCCACGACTTCTGCACCCGGTGCGACACCCCATATCATCGGTGATAGCCCCGATGTACTGCACCAAATCCTCGACCCCGGCGTGAACCTCAGCTTGTGGCAACGCCCAACCCAAACGACGATAACTCGAGAGCTGTCAACCCTCCAAGCGTCACACCTGCCGGACGTACGTTGTCCGACGTCGCTGGATTCGTTCGACGATGACTTCAGCGCGCTGTTGCAGCAGCAGGGCCTTGATCCATTGGTTTTCACTAACTGGCGCAAGGACTTACGACGGCTAGCGGATCTCTATTTCAGCCTCAGCGATAATCGAGATGTGACATTACGCCTGGTGACTACTGATGATGACGAATGTCGTCGATTCCATGTTGATCGCACAAACTTGCGATTGCTCTGTACCTATCGAGGACCTGGAACAGAATGGCTGACCAACGATCAGGTTGATCGTTTGGCGCAAGCTACGGGATCACCTAATGAGGAGATCATTCGCTTCGGCATCCCTTCTCAGTTCGAGCCGTTTTGGGTGGGGATTCTGAAGGGCGACGCTTTCCCCGACAACGCCAGCCACGGCCTGGTGCACCGTTCACCGCCGATCAAGGGTTCAGGCCTGACCCGCGTGCTGTTCTGTCTGGATTGCTGAGCCATGACCGAACTCAACGCCGCTTTCCACACTACCCCTGCATTGCCGACTTGGCAGCGTGTGTCCGAGCTCGCCGACCTGGCCGAGATCTTCGATCCCGGTATGCAGGTCTGCAGCTGGCAACGGGGGATAGATCCCGCCATTGGGACCTACTTGTCCGGACTGCATCAAGCAGGGGAAATGCAGGTGATCGAAACCTTGTCACCAGCCGTCCAGCCGAGGCTCGAGTCTCTGCCTGCCGGATCAGGGCGAGCGTCATTAATGGACGATTTGGTGTTGCTGAGCGAGATTGTTTGCGAGCTTCTGGGCTCTTCAGAAGTCGGCCTGCGTCTCGCACGCGTGGGACACGCCATGTGCCCTGGCTGGCACCTCGACCGGGTCGGTATCCGCCTCGTCTGCACCTACCAGGGGCCTGGAACAGAATGGCTGGATAACCAGAACGTCAAACGTCACGACCTTCACTCGGACCAAATGGCAGATGGCCCCGTTATTCAGGCCGTCCCGGGAGAAATCGTGCTGCTCAAGGGTGCCCTCTGGCAGGGCAACGACCCATTCGGTGCGGTGCATCGTTCACCAGAGCTCGCCCCCGGTGACCCACTGCGTACAGTTGTTACCCTAGATCCACTATGGCGCGAATGAGTTTGTTGTATCGCGGCTAACATCGTTTACGAAAAGGAGAGTTGGAATGCCTTCTGCGCCTGAAATAGACCGCAAATTACCTGTCACCGTGCTTTCCGGCTTCCTGGGTGCCGGCAAGACCACGCTGCTCAACCATATCCTCAACAACCGTGAAGGACGGCGCGTAGCCGTCATCGTCAACGATATGTCTGAGGTCAACATCGATGCCACCCTCGTGGACAAAGAGGTCCAGTTGAACCGCACCGAGGAAAAGCTGGTCGAGATGAGCAACGGCTGTATCTGCTGCACGCTGCGCGAGGATCTGCTGGTCGAGGTCAGCCGCCTGGCAAAGGCGGGCCGCTTCGATTACCTGGTGATCGAATCCACCGGCATCTCCGAGCCGTTGCCAGTGGCGGAGACCTTCACCTTCCGCGATGAGGAGGAGACCAGCCTGTCCGATATCGCCAATCTCGATACCATGGTCACGGTTGTGGATGCGGTGAATTTCAGCGTCGACCTGGACGAGGCAGATAGTCTGCAAGCCCGCGGTGAGTCGCTCGGTGAGGATGATGAGCGTACCGTGTCCGACCTTTTGATCGATCAGGTCGAGTTCGCGGACGTCATTGTCATCAATAAGATCGACCTGATCACAGCTGCCGAACGTGAGCGGCTGGAGCATGCCTTGCGCCAACTCAACCGGCATGCCGAGATCCTCTACGCCAGCTTCGGGAAGGTTCCGCTGGATCGGGTAATCGGTACCGGACGCTTCGACTTCGAGCGTGCGGTGCAGTCACCGGGGTGGCTCGCAGAGATCCGTGGCGAGCATACGCCGGAGACGGAAGAGTACGGTATCGGCAGCTTCGTCTATCGAGCACGCCGCCCATTTCATCCGGTTCGTTTTGCTGAAGCGCTGAAGAGCGATTGGCCGGGGAATGTTCTGCGCTCGAAGGGTTTTTTCTGGCTTGCCTCGAGGCCCGATGCGGCGGGCGAATGGTCACAGGCCGGAGGCATTGTGCGCCATGGCCCTGCAGGCATGTGGTGGGCTGCCGTACCTCGCCAGCATTGGCCAGAGGACCCAGAATACCGCGCCCGCATCGAAGCGGAATTTGACGGAAAATACGGTGACCGGCGCCAGGAGATAGTATTCATCGGCCAACACCTCGAACCGGTGGAGACCCGCAAGTTCCTCGATCGCTGCCTGCTCACTGCAGTCGAGATGGATGCCGGTCCCAAGATCTGGAAGACATTCGACGACCCCTTCCCGAATTGGTTTGCCGAACAGAGCGAGGACTGATCCTATGAATGATGACACCGAACGATATGCCGACGAAGTGTTCCCGAGCGACTACGCGAGCTGGCGCTATTGCATTGAGGGCAAATGCGGTCAGGCCTTGACACCCAAATTTGTGCAGGCGCGTGTTGCCGTTCTCGGTGATCCCCGACACCAGGAATCGAGACGTTTCGCGAGCTTATATGGCGAACCCTGGCGTAAGCAGGTGCTGGCGTGGTTTCAGCGCGCCGCCGACGAGGCATGATAACGGGCTTTGCCTTGCGTCGCCGCGATCCGGCTGCAGCGGTCCCGGCCGCTGTGTCCTCAGTATCCAACACAACGAGACGGTGATATGGCCATGAAAGACTACGAATTGGCACGACACGCGCAGCCCCTTGGGTCCTCCGACAGTGGACCCCCCATCGACGACGACTACATGGGGCCGCGCCAGTTGGCCTATTTCAGGCGGAAACTCCTGGACTGGCGATCAGCGTTACTCGACGAAGTCGACGCGACCCTCGCAGAGCTGCGTCACGACAGCCACCATGAGGTCGGTGATGAAGCGGACCGAGCCACCCGCGAAGCTGCCCAGACTCTGGAGTTGCGCACGCGAGACCGCTACCGCAAGCTCCTGGGCAAGATCGACGCTGCCCTCGACCGCATCGACGACGGTACCTACGGTTGGTGCGAAGACACCGGTGAGCCAATCGGCTTGGCGCGGCTTGAGGCGCGCCCCGTTACGACGCTCTCTGTGGAAGCTCAGGAACGACGCGAGCTGCGCGAGCGGCAGACGGGCAAGGATCACGACAGAAACTGAGCCAGGTCTCTCAATGATGGGTATACAGCATTACTACAGATGCGGCATGGCTGGATTGATGCTGGGGATCTTCCTCGGCACTTCCTCACTACAGGCCCATCATCACAATTGGATCGATGTGTTCGCCGAGTGGCAGTTCGATACAAAGGGACTGATCAGCGGCGTGAAACTGCGCTGGTTATTCGAGGATTACTACTCGGTTCTGCTGGTTGACGACGCCGTAACGACAGGAGAGGAATTACAGGCGATCCTGAATAAGATACTAAGCAATACTGCTAAGCATCATTATTTTCTTCAGATCGAGCACGAAGGCGGAGAAGCCAGTTTAGGCACCCACGAACAAGCCACCATCGGTGTGCAGAACCATCGAATCGAGAACGAGTTCCTGCTGCCAATAACAGTACCGCTCGACCCGAGGCACAGGGATATCGTCTACCAGATCGCGGAGCCGACCTACTATTTCGAGATGCTGCACGCCGAGGAGAGCCCAGTCATCGTACTCAAAGACGCGCCCCCTTCGTGTCGATACCGCCTTGAACCGCCAAAACTGGATGCGGCCCTGGTCGCGTACGCGGCCTCGCTCGGTGTAAATGAGAGCGGCGGGGATGGTCTCGGCATTCAGTTTGCTGAAACGGTGACCATTCGATGCGAGTAAGCTGTTTTATGTTCATTGTTCTCGCGTGGATGGGAGCCATTGCTTTCTCGGCCGAATCGCATGCGACAACTTTATTACCAGGTGAGCAGGCCACCACCGAGCAGTCCAGGGATGGTAACCACGCCAGCACAGAACGGGCTGTTGGCATATGGGAACTGGCCGCGGCCTGGGTCTGGGCAAAACAGCGCGAGTTTCACCGTGCGCTTACGCGTGAGTTAAGAGAGTTGCGCGGCAAGGAAGGCGTCGGCTGGGCTTTGGTGCTGATGAGCTTTCTTTACGGTGTCTTGCATGCCGCAGGGCCTGGGCATGGCAAGGCGGTGTTGACGACCTACCTGTTGACCCACCAAAGCCGCCTGAATCGCGGTATCGCCATGGGCACCGCTGCTGCGCTCCTGCAGGGCGTGACGGCGCTGGTGCTGGTGTACGGGCTGGTCGGTTTGGCCGGTTGGCTACCGCGGGAGACAGAAACGGCATCACTCTGGGCCGCGCGAGTCAGTTTCATTCTGCTTGCCACGGTCGGACTCTACTTACTGGTACGCGCTGCACGGACTTTGTTTGGCACTGTGCGCCGATTGCGGTACGAAGCCGGCCATGTCCACCATGACCATGACGGTCATGTTCACGGTGAAAGTTGCGGCTGCCGGCACCTGCCCACTGCTGTCGAGATCGATACCGTCGGTAGTCGGCATGCGACGGCTGGTGTGGTTTTGGCCATCGGGCTACGCCCGTGCAGTGGTGCAGTGTTGGTGCTGATTCTTGCTACCGTGATGGATCTAATGTGGCATGGCGCGTTTGCCGTGATAGGCATGTCCGTAGGGACCGCGATCACCATTGTCAGTTTGGCCATTCTTGCGACCAAAGCGCGAGACTGGGCGAGTGCGGTGGTTGCTCACCGGTCACCGTTGTGGTCGTTGGCGGCCGGTGGTGTGGGTGCGTTTGGCGGTGCCCTGCTGTTGCTTTTGGCACTGTGGCTGCTGAACACCTCGTTTGCGATGAAACCGGCAATGGGTTTGTAAGAGGGCTATCCTGATGAAGCTACCATTCTCCCCCTTTCGAGCCGGTATCGGCGCGCGCCTCACGCTTGCCGGCGTCGCCACCGGTCTGTTGTGGTTTGCGGTCGCCTGGGCTCTGCTATGAGTGCCCCAATGGACGGTACGATTTTGCATTTCGATAACCTGACCCTCGGATACGACCGCCATCCCGCAGTCCATCATCTCGATTACGTCATTCGCGCTGGTGCCCTAGTCGCCGTAGTAGGACCGAACGGTGCCGGAAAGTCGACTCTTCTCAAAGGGGTCGTCGGCAGCATTGCGCCTCTCGAAGGTAAGATCAGGTTGGCAGGGATTAAAGCCTCGGAAATCGCGTACCTACCTCAACAGGCCGATATCGATCGCAGCTTTCCGATCTCGGTTTTCGACATGGCAGCCATGGGATTGTGGCAAAAGTCGGGGGCTTTTCGTCGATTCGGGCGGGACGGTGACAGGAGGGTTGTCGAAGCCTTGGATATCGTGGGGCTGGCTGGATTCGAAAAGCGCCCTATCGGCACCCTCTCCGGTGGGCAAATGCAACGTTCCCTGTTCGCCCGCCTACTGCTTCAGGACGCGCGGCTGATTCTTCTGGATGAACCGTTCACGGCCATCGATTCGGCGACGGTACGTGATCTTAAGAGACTCATTCGTCGCTGGCACGGGGAGCGGCGGACGGTGATCGCCGTCTTGCACGACCTGGATCAGGTTCGGGCAGATTTCCCGGAGACCCTTCTGCTGGCCCGCGAACAGGTCGCCGCCGGTTCGACGGAGACCGTCCTTACTCCAGCGAATCTCGATCAAGCGCGCCGACTTACCGAGGCCTTCGACGAAGAGGCGGCCGTATGTGGGAGATGAACGCCAAGGCTATTTCCCTTCCGGTGGAGGGCGCGTGATGTACGATGCCATCTTCGCCCCCTTTGTCGAATTCAGCTTCATGCGCCGGGCTCTGGTCGGGTGCCTCGCCCTGTCACTGGGGGCGACACCCATCGGCGTGTTCCTGACCCTTCGCCGGATGAGCCTGACCGGGGATGCCATGGCCCATGCAATTCTTCCCGGTGCGGCGCTCGGATACCTCGTGGCAGGACTGTCGCTCGGCGCTATGACGCTTGGCGGGGTGATCGCAGGGGTGGCTGTGGCCATACTCTCCGGACTGGTGGCCCGAACCACCGTGGCACGGGAGGATTCCAGCCTCGCTGCCTTCTATCTGATTTCCCTCGCTGTCGGCGTCGTGATCGTCTCGATGCGCGGCAGCAATGTCGACCTGTTGCACATCCTGTTCGGCACGGTGCTCGCCCTGAACGATGAGGCCATATTTCTTATCTCCGGAATCGCCACGATCACCCTGGTTGGGCTTGCCGTGATTTACCGCCCCTTGGTGATCGAATGTTTCGACCCGGGCTTTCTCCGCTCGGTCAGTCCCCTCAGTCCGGTGGCCCATTATGGTTTTCTCATCCTGACGGTCCTCAATCTGGTGGGCGGCTTTCATGCCCTGGGGACCCTGATGGCGGTCGGAATCATGATCCTTCCCGCCGCAGCCGCCCGGTTTTGGACGCGTGACATCACCCACCTACTAATCATCGGTGTGCTTGGAGCCTTCCTGAGTGGGTTTGTCGGCCTGTTGCTGTCCTATCATGCCAGCTTGCCTTCCGGCCCGGCCATCATCCTGACGGCGGGGGCGTTCTATCTGTTGTCGTTGGCCTTTGGTCCTGACGGCGTCATCATGACGCACCTCAGGCCACGCCGTCATCTAGAAGCATAATCCCTATACCAAACTAGGAGTATTTCTGTGATATCCAGACGATCTGTCCTCTCTTCCATCTTCGCCTTCGGTTTGGTCTCGTTATTCGGGCCAGGGACCGCCCGGGCCGACGTTCTCATCAACGTTGTTGCCTCGTTCAGCATTTTGAGTGATATGGTTCAACAGGTGGGTGGTGACCGGGTTCATGTCACTACCTTGGTCGGCCCGGGCGGCGACGCGCACGTCTATCAGCCGACCCCGGCGGATGCTCGGTCAGTCGCCGAAACCAAGCTGTTAATCGTCAATGGATTGGGCTTCGAGGGCTGGATGGACCGCCTGACGGAGGCGTCCGGCTACAAGGGGCGGGTGGTGACGGCGACCGCCGGTATCGTGCCTCTCAAGATGGAGGAAGCCGAAAAGCAACACGAAACAGAGCACGAGAAAGACACTGAAGAATACGGGCAAGCAGATCACGACTACGGCGGAATCGATCCCCATGCCTGGCAGAGTCTGGCCAATGCCCAGATCTATGTCCGCAATATCGCAGAGGGACTGGCTGCGGTTGACCCCGCAGGGGCTGAAACCTATCGCAGCAACGCGGTGCGCTACCTGAAGGAGATCGACGTGGTCGAGGCTCAGGTTCGCGAGGCGGTCGCTTCACTCCCGGTCGAACGGCGCAAGGTGGTCACATCCCACGACGCCTTCGGCTACTTCTCGGCAGCCTATGGTATCGAGTTCCATGCACCGGTTGGTGTCAGCACCGAAGTGGAGGCATCCGCGGGTGACGTCGCTAGGCTGATTCGTCAGATCAAGAAGGAAAAGATCTTGGCCGTCTTCGTCGAGAACATCTCCGACCGCCGCCTACTCGACCAGATCATCCTGGAAACCGGGGCGCGGATTGGCGGCACCCTCTATTCCGACGCCTTGTCGAAGGCCGACGGACCAGCCGGGTCTTACCTTGGCATGATGCGACACAATATCCGAGTGTTGGTCGCCGCCGTGCGTAAATAGCCGCTACGCGAGGTACGTGGCAAGGAGAAAACTGTGGATAATGAAACGCTTTCCCGTGTACTGGAGCAAGCTGACGCGCTGTGCCATGAGCGCGGCGTGCGGCTGACCGAACAACGAAAGAGCGTCCTTCAATTGCTGTGCGTATCGGATAAACCACTCAGTGCTTACGAACTATTGGAGCAGATGCGTGGCGTAGTCAAGAATCCTGCACCATCGACGGTCTACCGAGCACTAGATTTCCTGCTCGAGCAAGGTCTGGCGCACAAGCTCGAGAGCCTGCACGCCTATGTGGGCTGTGCACATCCGGACCATCCACACGCCAGCCAATTTCTGATTTGTGATGACTGCGGCGAGGTGGCTGAGGTCGTAGGCCCCAGCGTGGCCAAGAGCCTAAAAGCGGCTGGCAAGGCGGTTGGGTTCCGTACCAAGCGGCCGGTCGTCGAACTTATGGGGACCTGTGCACAGTGCATCAAGAAGCGAGACGAATAGACCTGCACCCTATCCACTTTAAACCCTGTTTACCTAAAATGATAAGGAGATAATCCGTTATGTATCTGAAACACATCACTTTGACTGCCTCTCTGATGACCCCTTTTGTGCTCGTCGCGCTCGGGGCATCCGCGGATGAGAAACACGAACACGACCATGATCAAGAACATCGCCAACACGACGCTCACGTACACGGCATTACTACGCTGAACCTAGCACTCGAAGGCGAAGAGGTTCATATTGAACTCGACAGTCCGGCCGCAAACATCGTAGGCTTCGAACATGCACCTTCGTCGGAGGCAGACCACGCCGCGTTGGACGAGGCCGTGGCCGCACTGAAGAATGGTGATCAACTTTTCCGTTTTAACAACGAGGCTGGCTGCCGCATGGAAGAAGCGATAGTCACTTCCGCATTGCTTGAGGAAGAGCATGACGACTACCCTGACAAGCACTCGGACGATCACGACCATGAAGAGAAAGGCGAACATGGACATGAGGAGCACGAGGGCGAGGAAACTCACTCGGATATTGAAGTCACCTATCACTTCGAGTGTGAACTGCCCGCTAAACTGACGCAGCTGAGCGTCGAACTGTTCGAGGTCTTCCCCGCCACGGAAGTGCTTAACGTTCAGTACGTCATCGAGAGCAAGCAGGGTGCGAGAGAGCTTACAGCGAAGGACCATGTCGTCAAGTTCTGAGGTGCTGGCTTGTTTAGGTTCGGGATTTAAGCCAGTTACCCTGTGCCGCACCGCTTCTTCGTCGCTCTGCGATACCGCTCGCCTGAGCTTAAGGTTGAAAACCTGCTCCTAGGTCATCAGCAGACGTTATCGATGTCAACTCATGAGGTCTGAAAAGGTCGCAAAGAAGACTCAGCATTTTTTACATTTTCTGCATAACACCCCGCTTCTCATAAAACACCCCAGTAAACTCCCCCAACCTCCCACTCTCGATCGCCCCCCGCAGTTCCCGCATCAGCTTCTGGTAGTAGTAGAGGTTATGAATGGTGTT
>JBFNJI010000085.1:0-9994 GCA_040793985.1 Candidatus Thiodiazotropha sp.
TATCAGCAAGGCGTTAAACGGCATGCACGAGAAACCGGATCATAATTGGACAGTAGAGGAGTTGGCGAAACAGGCCTACATGTCACGCTCAGCATTTGCCGAACTCTTCAAATCCCTGCTGGGTGAATCACCCAAAAGTTACCTCAGTCGATGGCGCATGCAGAAAGCCTGGTTGTGGTTGAGTGAGGAACGCGCAACCATTTACGAAGTCGCCAGACGATGCGGCTACGAAAGCGAGGCATCTTTTTCAAAGGCTTTTAAAAGGTATATGGGTGAATCGCCAGGGAAGGTGAGGAAGCGGGGTATGACCGATTAGTGAGGACACCAGTTAATTGGAAAAACAGGGTCAGAGAGCAGGTATTTTTAATATTAGAAACAATTGTTCTCTGACCCCGTTTTTTCCGAGAAATCTTCCACTCCGGTATTGATGCTGACCGCGCGTCACGATGATATCGACCGCATACTGGGCCTGGAACTGGGTGCCGACGACTATCTCGCGAAACCCTTTAATCCACGCGAGTTGGTGGCGAGAATCCGCGCCATACTAAGACGCGTGGATGATACCCGGGGCGCGCGGGAAGTTACCGAGCTGACGCTGGGTCAGGTGAACCTTTCGGTAGCGGGTAGAGAGTTGAAAATCGCTGAACGGACCGTTGAGGTAACCCTGTCCGAGTTCAATATTCTGCGCACCTTGCTACTCAACAAAGGGGAGGTGATAAGTAAGGACAAACTATCGCTGGAGGCATTGGGGCGATCATTGGATGTCTATGACCGCAGTATCGATGTCCATGTCAGCCATTTGCGAAAAAAACTCAAAGGCAGTAACGTGCAGATTCGTACCGTTAGGGCTGTCGGCTACTGCATCGAGACACAATGATGGGCCGGCTGTTCTGGAAAATCTTTCTGTGGTACCTCCTGGCGTTGCTCCTGCTCGGAGCCGCCCTGGTGGCGAGTATTCGATTCAGTACAGAAATCGACGATACCCAGGAGTCCTTTCTCGTCAGAACGCTCACGCAACGCCTGAACGCGATCGCCACGATTATGGAACATGGTGGCCCGGATGCCGTACGTGATTTTCTGAGTAAGAGCGAGTCCATGCCGTTGCAGGTTTGGGTATTGGATGCCGACAACAAGGATCTCGCCGGGAGGCGCTATCCCTTGTGGTTAAGACTGGCTGATCCTGTCCGCTTACTCAGTCGTGAGGTGCATGATGCCCAGGGAAACACTTACCAACTCGTGATTTACCGACCGATCGTTGTCGAACGCAGATTAGACCGAAATGGTTTCGTGAAAGCGTCAGGCTGGACGTCAATTGCCGTGATTTTACTCCTTGGGGCCTGCGCCTGTGCCTGGCTTGCCTGGTACATCAGTCGCCCTGTTCGCCTCTTGCATTCAGCGACAATTGCCATGTCGGATGGCGTCGGGAGAGCACCGATCACACCCAGTCTGGGTAGACGTCATGACGAGCTTACTGATCTCGCCAGGGAATTTGACCGCATGAGTAGCATTGTCGAGGCCAATCAGCTGGCCCAGAAACAACTGATCAACGATATCTCCCACGAGTTGAGGTCTCCACTGACCCGCTTGAGACTACAGATCGGTCTGCTAGAAAAGAAACTTGACGCGGAGCAGGTGCAACATCTGGAGCGGATGGACAGGGAGGTGTCGCGGCTGGACGAGCTGGTGGAACAGGTATTGACGATGGCACGGATGGAAACATTCAAAGATGAACCCTTGCAAGATTACGTCGATTTGGTTGTATTGCTGGAAGAGCTGACCAGAGTCATCGAACTTGAAGCCAAAGCGAAGGAGTGCCGTCTGAAATTGGCGTGTGCGCAGAAAGAGCTCGTAATTTCCGCCAGCAAGGAGTTGTTACGTCGGGCAATCGAGAATGTGCTGCGCAATGCCGTTCAACATTCCGTCCCTGGGAGCACGATCAGCGCTAGCCTTAATGTATATCCTGATTATTGCGAGATATTGGTACAAGATGGTGGCCAAGGACTGGATCCCACATTGTTGGAGAGTATTTTCAAACCTTTCTTCCGTGCCGATCCCTCCCGAAAGTCAAAACAAGGGCATGGGCTCGGACTCGCAATAGCGAAGCGAGCAGTTACTTTGCACCGAGGGTTAATTTCGGCCAGAAACCATGAACAGGGAGGTCTGGCAGTGACTATCAAGCTGCCACTAATAGGTTGACGCCAACTTAGAGTGATCAATACTTACTAATTTGCACTTTGAACATCAATCACACTAATCACAAACTAATCAGACACAAACTAATCAACTAATCAGACATCCAACTAATCAGACATCCATTTATAATTTGCCAAAATTGAGAAACTAATCGAAACTAATCAGACATCCATTTATAATTTGCCAAAATTAGTAAACTTTGGCAATCTTTTAACCCTCATCTGCTATCAAGGAGTGATACGATGCCCAAGCCAAGGAAAGCCCTTGTTCTACTTGAAGAAACCCCATATTATCATTGTGTCTCACGCTGCGTGCGTCGTGCCTTTCTCTGCGGTGAGGACTCCCATACTGGTAAGAGTTATGAACATCGACGCCAATGGATCGTCGATCGCATGAAACAGTTGACGGATGTTTTTGCTATTGATATTTGCGCCTATAGTGTGATGTCAAATCACTACCACGTCATCCTCCATGTCGATATCAAACGTGCCACCGAGTGGAGCGAGCAGGAGGTGATCACACGGTGGGAGCGTCTCTTCTCGCTACCTATGCTCATCCAACGTTATCTTACTCAGGACGCTATAAGCCGTGTGGAGCGCGAATCTGTTTCAGAATTACTGACAAAACTGCGCAAACGGCTATACGACATCAGTTGGTTCATGCGCTGTCTTAATGAACCGATAGCCCGTCAGGCTAACAAAGAGGACGGTTGTACGGGGCGCTACTGGGAGGGCCGTTACAAATCCCAGGCTCTGCTGGACGAAAAGGCACTGATGGCCTGTATGGCCTATGTGGACCTAAATCCTGTCAGGGCAGGGCTGGCGCAGACACCGGAGGCGTCAGAGTACACGTCTATTGCGGAGCGGACAAATCAACTTAAGTGCGCTCGGTATCGAACCGATCAGGAAGAAACACCCTGCGGTTTAGCACCATTTGTTGGCTACCCTCGCATGGAAATACCCAAGGGAGTGCCGTTTAAACTCAGCGATTATCTTGCAGTTGTCGATTGGACTGGTCGCGCCATCCTGGAAAACAAACGCGGCTATATACCAGACAACCAACCGCCCATGCTAGAGCGGTTTCAGATCGATCCCAAGCATTGGCTCTATATGACCCAGCATTTCGAGAGCCGTTTCAAGGGGCTGGTCGGCATGAGTCACAGGCTCATGGCTACCTGCCGAAAACTGGGATATCGGAGAACGCCGAATCTTGGTGCGGTGAGGCTATTACTCACATAAAAACATACGTTGAGTCAAAACGGAGAGTATCAGCGTAAGCTGAGGTACAAGATTGTCCGAGTCTACGTATTTGTGATCTTTACACTACAATTCACGACCAATCATTAAGCCATTTTCTTACAGAAAAGCTATATGACTTGAATATATTTGCTCAGGAGGAGGAGCCATCTTGATGATAGGGGTTTAAATTGAGAGGGTTTTTGGCTGGGTGTCTTATTTATCTTTTTATCTTTTATCTCTGGGCAATCGTTTCCGTGGCGGTCAGCGTCGTGAGGTCGCGGCCGAGACCTGAGCCTGCTGACTGGCCGGGCGTCTGCCCGGCCACCGATCACGATCCTCTGACTCTCGTCGGTGATGCCTTTTGCCTCGTTCACGATGCCTTTAGCCCGGCTCACGAAGCTTTTTTTCCAATACATCGATGCCATTTGCCGCATTTTTGAAGTGATTTATTCCAATTTTGGCTCTTTTTTTTTTTTTTTCGAACCGTTTTGGTGCGTTGTCGAAGGTCTTTCGCCTGAAAAACGACTAAATTTGCTTCAAGATCGAAGTTTTTTCAGTCGTTTACGAGGCTTTTTGCTTCGACAACGGCGGTATTTTGCTCGTGAGTCAGATTATTCAGCACGCAAATCAGGCCTGGGACATGGTTGATAAGCCTTGGGGCTTTATCTATTCGGGCTTTTTGGTTGATAGCGGTGAAAGTTGCTTTAACAGGTTGGCACGGGATCGCAGTCGCTTGTTAGGTTGCATATCCTCCACAAATAAGACCCGCCTTCAAACTTCGTTTCCTTCTGACCCCGAGGGGAGGATAACTAAGCATTCTTCTCGGACAATGACGTCTACCTGCATTCCGACCTTGAAGCCAGCACGCTCCAACCAACGACCAGACAGGGGTAGTAGTGCTTTAGGCTTGTTGCAGAATGACCGCACAATCTTAAGATTACGTGTTTTCTTTTCCATATTCAGGTTGAATTTGATACCCAACCCGAAGTCTACCTTCGTTAATGCCGAAGTACAACTTCAATATGATGTGATTTTTTGGGCGAAATCACATGAACCAACTAAAAATAAGCTTCGGAAAGCGCTTACAACAGCTGAGATCTGAATGCGGTATCACTCAAGAGCAACTCGCCAATGCGGTTAATTTGACTGTGGAATCCATCAGCAATATTGAGCGTGGTGTCTATGGCCCAAAATTCGACACACTGGAAAAGATTGCTGTTGCTCTACAAGTACCAGTAAAAAAACTTTTTGAGTTCGACAGCACCTAACGCCCTACTCTACGTAAAATTAGGGGCCTAGCGAGTATTTTTTCCGAGTACGGGAATTTGTTAGATGGCGCTAATATGGGTAACAAAAATACCGCCATTAGCATCATCAACAGGGGGTGCATTAAACATTCATTAACAGCCGTCAATAATGTAATAAACCGTGGTCTGTCCCCTATTGTTCGAGCCGAGCGAACCCGACACCCATCGCCAAGATCATCTAATCACTGCGTGACCGAAACTTTTCGAGACCTTCCAGTAATCGATTGAGGTCATCCGGTATCTCTGAAATCTCAAACGATGTCACTATACGGTGATCGGTGAGACTTACTGAATAATGTGACGCGATAGCATCCCGCAACCCAGCTAGAGTTTCTTTCCCGGGAACTACTTCTACCCTTGATTCTAAATTTTTCCATTTCTTTTCGAATATATTTATTGCCTTTGCAGTAATTGTCGATGTGTCTTCTGCGCGTCCGCCAAAATGCTCTAACCGCTTTGCAATGTACTGTGACTGGGCATGTTCTTTAAGGCCTATCGTTACTTCCTCAAGGATCTTTCCTATCTGAGGGCCACTCGCGCGCGGTGTACCCGTTCGCCTCGCCCGCTCGTCGAGCGCTCGATCAAGAGCTCTTTCTAATACTGAAGGTAATAGGAGGTAATTTTCGATCTCTTTTCTTAAATGGATGTGAGCAAATTCCAAATGCGCGGTGAGTTCTGCTGTCATTGCATCTAATTGTTCATCGCACCAAAAGTCCCGATCAAATACCGCTCCCACATGAAGTTTTGAACCTAATGCTGTTTCAAATCCGGAAGCAAGGGCGCGAATTCTTTCCCAAGATGAAAAGCCGCCTGAGGCAATGGACGTTAAGTCTGTTCCCGATGCAAGTTCTGAAAGGCCAACCTTTCGCGCGAACCTCCGGATTAATCTGAAGTCACTTTCGCCCTCAACGAACAATAGTCGTCGATTTCGAGCTAGCTGAGTTAGGGTGATGTTTTGAACTGACCCGACTGCATGCAGAGCAGCTTGTACGCTTTCTACATCGCGCAATCGCTCGGCCTTTCGTTTAGATTTGTCAATTAACAGAATTTCGGAAGGATCGGCCTCGATCATAATTTCTGTGGAGTGTGTAGCCATTAGGATGTCCGGACCTAGATCTCTAAGGATGGCAAGAAGCTGCCTTTGAATCTCAGGATGAAGATAGACTTCAGGTTCATCCACGACGACTAATGATGAGTTTCCCACTCTTGATAAATGCGTGAGCATTTGACACCAGACCTGGAATCCGAAGCCCACCCAGTAAATTTCCCTATCGATTCGCCCTTCTTTACAGAACATTGCTAGATGCGCACCCATATTCTCGGGAGGTTCAATGTCCATCCCTGGCCAGGTCCGACGGATCATCTCTCGGAAATCACCAAACCCCTCAGGGAAGAGTTTCCAGTAATTTCGGAAATGACGCGCGGCACGGGTTGTAGCGAGGTTTTGACGAACTGTGCCCTCAGTAAGGACCGGCTCCTCGTGCTCAAGTGGGCCCAAGACGGGTACAACTTGAATACTGAATGGAAAACTTTTGAAGCCGACTGGACTGCGAATGGGCCCGTCTGGACCTCGTACGAAGAACATGCAACCGCCACGCTCAGGAAAATATAACGTCAGTGTACCCGGACCAGAGGTTTTGAACTCGACTGTAGTGTCAATTTCCGCGTAGTTCGTATGAATGTTCTCGATTGATATTGGAAGAACCTCTTCAGAAATCCTCCAGCCAGCCTCTCGACCGTTAGGGCCAACCAGCATCTCAGCTCGCTTGGAGCGAGCTTTTCGTAGCGCAAGTGCTAAGACCCGAAATGCACCTATCGCGGTTGATTTGCCGCAGTTATTCGGCCCGACAAGGATGTTTAAGTGAGACATCCTGACGGTGTAACGCTCTAGTGCTTTATATCCTGAAAATTCAACAGATCTGACATGAATTGGATTAGTCATTTGTATTGGTTGTGTTCAGCCCATCGTCGCAATTAATAGGCGCACCGCTTTTTGGTGCATCCTAGTTGAATTACATGGTTAAGTTGCATTTTTATTTATTTCAACGCTGATTACATCAACGCCTTTTATAGAGTATCCTATATTTTGTATATCAGATATTATCTGGTTTGGATCTGCGCCAATCAGACTTGGCCTAGATATGATATCTTTGTTTATCTTGAACGGAGTCACTTCTATTTCTGTATCTATATCTATTTTTGTTATATCCGCCCCACTTTCAATAAAAATATATCCTTTGCTTCCCTTTAATTTATATATATCTACATTCATATCTTTCTCCTTAGATACTCAATGGAAACATAACGCGGTAAATCACAAGCAGGAAATGTATTGTGGCGGAGGGGCAATACTTTATGATGCCTGATACAATTTCCATTGTTATGTTCAAAATAAAAAGCCCCGGTAATTTATACCGGGGCAAAACGATCATTATTTCAGATCTATTTGAAGGTCTACTAGCATAAAACTCGAAGACCCTATTCTTAACCGAAGACTAGAGCTCCGGTTTTTGCTAGATTTCAAAAATAAAATCACTATAAATATGGCGATTATCATGGTCATGATAATTAGCGCCAACATTGAATAGTTCATTTATTTCCTCTCAACCTTCTAGTTCCCCAGAAGGAGTGTTGTTTCTAAATGCCATAGAATTATCTCCTTTGCCCAGTACCTACCCGGCAAAGTACGTGAGCGTGGATTATAATGTGCCGGATAATCTCTTCTAACATCTCGTGCGATAAACGGGGTCTGTCACCTATTACTCCTGTGTCCCCTATTACTCCGAAAAGGGTTGGTAACAATTAAGAATACGATAGATTATCGTTTGTCACCGACTCCTTTAATTCCTTTATTCATCTAATAACGGCAAAGCTGTGTTTCGCAAACAAAGCGTAGCGTAGCTTGCTGGTTGACACCTTTGTTAACCGCTCCTTAGTCTTCATATGATTCACCAAAGTCATTCCATTGATGACATGCGTTGCAAAGCCATTGGTATGTCCAACCACCATATTGAGACGGCTTGGGTACAGGCCCTCTAAATCCTTTCTTCTCTCCGCATTTAAAACATACGATAGGTTCTGGGAATCCATGTGAGAAGCCCCACTCTTTTCTCTCCATTAACTCCTTGGCAGCAATTTTCTTTAGTTCCTCTTTCGTGGGTAAGTTTTCTACCGGGGTCTTACGGTGTTCACTATAATGCTCAATACCCTCTGCCAACGTTTCAAATACGTAAACCTCTGGTTCTTTGCCAATTTGTTTTTTTAACTCTTCATATAAGTAAGCATTGAGATATCGTTTGCTGTTCACTTTTGAAGAATAGTCATTATCGGAGCTAATTATCCAAAGAGGATGTTCCCCGCCATAGGCAGAAAGCAATTGCTCCCATGAAATCTGATCCCCTACTGCATCTGCTGGTTTTCCAGGCGGATTGCCTAACTCTTTACGAAGTCGTGCATTGTTTAGCTCACCCTCAGATGGGGTGTAAGCGCTAGAAAAAATAGCATTCAAGGTCGCAGATGCACCATCTTCACCTTTCATGATTTTTGACAACAACAGTTCAACTGCATCAGACAACGAATGTTGTGATTCTGTTATGCTAGTTCGCAGAGCGGCTGAATCTTTGTTCCATTTCTCTACCACATCTTGTCCATCCTCCTCAAGATGCCCTGGTAATCTTCCTGTAGGTGCTTTGTAGCTCTTCATATATTCACGAAAACTATCCGCTGCAACCTTAATTTTGTTTCTTCTGACTTCATCAACAACTTGTGATGTGAGGGTTTTACCCAGATTTTACGGACACATCTAAAAAGGCCGATAATGGCCGAGGAGGTGTGTCATGCAGAAACGAAGAAAATACTCAATGGAGTATAAAAGAGAAGCAGTGGCCATGGCCAATCAGCCAGGCGTCACGCTGAAAGAGATCGGAGAAACCCTCGGCATTAATCCAGGCATGATTGGTCGTTGGCGTCGTGAATTAGAACTCAGTGGAAATGCTGCTTTTCAAGGTCAAGGCAAGCCAAGGGATGAAGAAATGGCTGCCTTGAAGCGGGAATTAGCCAAGGTCAAGAAGGAACGGGATTTTTTAAGAGAAGCGGCAACGTTCTTCGCGAAGGAGTCGAAATGAGATACCACATGATCGACCGTTGCCGCGATGCTTTTCCCGTACTGATGATGTGTCGCAGCTTGGATGTTTCGCCCAGTGGTTACTATGACTGGCGCTCAAGGCCGATGAGCGGTAGAGATAGGGAAAATCAGCGTTTGCTATGTCGTATCAAGGAGTTACACGCAGAGAGTGATGGTGTGAAGGGTGCACCCCGAATCTGGGAGGATCTTCAATATGAGGGTGAAGGTTGTAGTCTGAATCGTGTCGCCAGACTAATGAGTGCCAATGATATAAAGGGGATTCCTCAGAAGCGGCGCTGGCGAAAGAAAACCTCGGCGAGCCGACCTGAAGGCATTCAAAATCATCTTTCTCGTGACTTCAATGCTGACACGCCAAATACCAAGTGGGTCACGGATATTACCTACATTGAGACGGTAGAAGGCTGGTTGTACCTGAGCGCCGTAGTCGATTTATTTTCGGGTATGGTCGTGGGGTGGTCGATGAGTCATCGTCAGACCCGGGAACTGGTGATACAAGCCGTACTGATGGCTTTATGGCAGCGAGAAGACCGATCACCGGTTATTTTGCATTCCGATCGGGGATGTCAGTTTACCAGTGGTGATTATCAGCGATTTCTCAAGGGGCACAATCTGATCTGCAGCATGAGTGGTGTTGGCAGTTGTGCTGATAATGCCGCAATGGAAGGCTTTTTTGGCCTACTCAAACGTGAGCGTGTTAATCGTAAAATCTATCAGACTCGTTCAGAAGCCAGGGCGGATGTGTTTGACTACATTGAACGCTTTCATAACCCAAGGCGCAGGAGAAAACTTGAAGGACTCAAGCAGAAGAAAATACTCTTAACTCAACCGTCCGTGGAAACGGGGTAAAACCCGTGACGAAGATTTCATCTTTAAGAAAATCTAGAGAAGGCAGCAATTTTTTAAGAGAGGATTGACTACTCTTAAATAACTCAAGATAAATATTCGCGTCAATGAATAGCACTTTATCTCCTTATTGCGGCTAACGAGTCTGTCGAAAAACCTGATTCTGGAAAACAGATTTTCCAACGATCAATTTTCGACAAAGCTCTTTCATTGTTTTACTGATTAATCCACTTTTCTTTCATCTGTTGCACCAAACTTTGTCTTATTCT
>JBFNJI010000032.1:0-7362 GCA_040793985.1 Candidatus Thiodiazotropha sp.
GTCCACTGCTCTACCAGCTGAGCTAATGGCCCATGAGCTGTTGTCCCCATGTGAAATGGAGTGCTTGCGAAAATGGGGTGGACGATGGGTCACTATGGACCCCTCTATTTATGCACATGAAAAGCCTTGAAAACAATGACTTAGGCATCTAGACTGTCACCCCAAACTGTACAACCTAATGGGCGCGAATCATGTCAGATGGAAGGTATTTGGTCAAGAGGGGAGAGACTTATTATTACAAACGGAAATATCCAGGATGGATGCAGGAGGTATTCGGAACTCACTACCAGAAATCCTTACGGACCAAAGACCTCAGTGAAGCCCACCGACTCCGCGACATAATGCATTCAGAGTTTCACAAGGTGGTTGATGCCGCCAAGGAAGAAGGTGCAGATGCGCCCATGGTGATACGAATAGCCAAAGATGTTCACAGGTTGAAAGGCTCAGAGCCGGGTACTCCAGATGGGGATAATGAAGAGGGTGCTTGGTATGTTCTTGAGCAACATATAAAAAAGATTGAAGATACACAGCCTGACCTTGCAAAACAGGCGTTACGAATAGCCAAAGCCAGGATAGATTCAAAACCACTACGAACCCATCTTGCTGAGTACGAAAGATACTGTTCAGCAGGACTGCAAAACGGCAGCGTTAGGGATCGCATGAAGATGGTTGATAAATGGGCAGACGAGATAGGTCGGGATGTTCCTGTTATCTCCTCCCTGGACCCGGAGGATGCCTGGAAGTTTGTCAATAAGCACATCATCCACTCCAGCGTGACACAGAAAACGAAGAATCGCAGACTAAATACCCTCAAACTGTTCTATGACTGGCTGCAATCGAAACGATACGTCAAGAGCAACCCATTCTCCGATATCAAATTAGAAGTAATCAAAGGCCGTAGGGCGGGTGACAAGGCACCAGCAAGACAAGCATGGACTGATGAACAACTTAAGACGATACTTACTGAACTCTCCAGACTCTCTACCTCTGCCCCCATGCAAAGGACCCGATTTAACGCCCGAATAACCATACCTATCGTAAAGATCGGCATGTATACCGGCATGAGGCTGGACGAGATTTGCAGCCTTCAGGTTGTAGACTGTGCTGATGATGTGTTGAACATCAGGGCAGGTAAAACGGCCTCAGCTGTACGGCAAGTTCCAATACACCCAGATATAAAGAACCTTATCGATGAGCTAAAAGCTAATCGTACATCTGGACCACTGATAGAGAGGCTAGCGCCTGGAGGACCTGATAGAAGGGCTGGTTGGAATATCTCCAAGTTCTTCGGTAGGACTAAATCCAAACTTGGATTTCCATCAACATTAGTATTCCATAGTCTCCGCCACACATTCATGACAAAGTTAGAACAGGCAAATGTCAATCTCCTATTGATCGAGAGGATCGTGGGTCACAAGCCTAATGCCCTAGCCTTTTCCACTTACAGCAAGGGAGCAACCCTGGACGCCATGAAGGAGGCTATTTCAAAGATTTCTTACGACCTCTGATTAACTACCCTACTGAACACACACAACACAACAATAACATCAGTAGCGGGTTGGTCAGATTTCCGTAGAAAATAGTCTGGGGCCTGAAATATTTTTAGAAAAAATGCGAGGGGTTATAAATTAAAAGGAACGCACGCTGATCCCCCCATAGGGGGGGTCTTCCTGATCTCCATATATCAGATCCCAATACCTTCTGCTGCCCTACCGAAACCGGAAGGCGGTAGGTAGTTTGTCTGTCGATAGTCACCATTGCAGTCACCATGCCGCCTAAGTTACTGATTTGACCCGCATGGATACTGATTCCATATCAGTTGCTGTTAATACTTACGATATGGGGTGGTTTGCGTTTGTGTAACTATTACGTTCTTTATCATATATTTATTTTGATTTGTGCTACCTATTGTACTACTTCCACTTTGAACATTCGGCTCTCCAGACTAACTCCTTCCTGTATCGCAACAATTACGACTCCGTAATTATTACGTTATATATCAATAGTTTATCTTGATTTAGAGCCAAAGACTGTCTACCATTCCTCCTCGAATCTAACCACCCTCAAGGAGTAACAATGGAAATCCACATATATAACGCTCTCGATACCGCACTGCTGAACCTCAATGCCTGCCCACAGCTGATGTCTACAGCCACCTCTCTGACCCAAGGAGTGCTTGATGAGCAGCGAAACAGTGAGGACTGGGGCCTTAATATCAATGATTGGTATGAGGCCAGAGACAAGCTCAGTGGCCCTCTGAAGGAACACCTTGGAGACCACCTCAAAAACCACCCGGATTGGCTGATCCATGATCTGGCAGGTGAGTGCCTTGGTAGGGAAATAGACCTTGACACCTGGAACGGTATGTCTCGGGAAGAGCAGGATGAAGTCTGGGAGAATCGAGCAGCAAGGATAGAGCGAGATGCGTGGAAGGGGTTGTCTACTGATGACCTGGAGATAGTCTGGGCGGAACTGGCAGATTGGCTACTGATGGAGGCAGTTCACTGATCATGTACTGAAACCAGACAAGGCCTTCATCAGCCGCAGAGGCTTGATCAGATGTCAGCGAGGGGTAGGGTATTGCTGCGGTCTGATCGGGTCTCTGGGGTTGTTCTCCTCCCTCATCTTGAAGTGCACACTAGTAGAACCACCCGAACCGTCCTCCCGGTTTTACTGCTACCAACACACCAACGAACTGACCACCACCTCCCTGGCTATCGCTGAGGGGGTGGGCCTGACCCACGCCGCTGTGATTAAACTGGTGAGGAGCTACCTGGTAGCACTTCAGGAATTTGGAAGGGTCAGATTTGAAATCCAACCCTTCATGACAGCAGGCGGAGAACAGAGGCGAGAGGTCGCAGTTCTCCCCGAATCTCAAGCCACGCTCCTGCTATCTCTCATGAAGAACAGCCCTAAGGTTGTGGATTTCAAGGTACGGTTGGTGAAGGAGTTCTACTGGATGCGGGAGGAGCTTCAGAATCAGACCAGGACACCAGCACAGTTAACCCGTATGGAAATACTGAAGTTGGTAACTCATTGATTCTTTGCGATTCAATAGGACTGCCCATTTATAGTAGAAGAAACATTTTTCTGCGTCTGCCTCTGCGGGTGACAGCTTATTGGCCCATGTATGTGCTTCTCTTTGGCCTCTGTAAGCATCCCCAGCAGATACCCCACCAATCGCCCACCAACAAAGAGGAACAACCTATTGACAACTGAAAGCAAACAACCAGGGCGTGATAAAGGAATCACCAGCATTCCATACGGCAGTGCAGCCCACCGAATGACACTGAGACTGCTCCCAGAAGCCTATGAGAAAGTGCTGAAGATTCGGGATGAGCACCTGAAATCCACCGGCAAAAAACTCAGTAAAACAGCCATCATCAATTCAGCATTGCTTGGTCGCCTCGTTATCGCTGAGAAACCCCGAGAGGTCGCTCGGTGGGGTGGTCTGTACGGATGACCTGAAGAGATACACCTAAACCAGCTGTAGCTGGAAATGACATATCAGGGGAAGGGAGCTGATAGTGGTGTCTATAGATATCTTTACGTGTTCTTTAAGGGCTACTGACACCCACCCCTTCCCTTGTGTCATTTCACCTTGCGAAAGCAAGGCCAAAGATTTACCCATTAGAATCAGAGAGACTCACCTACAGATTATCTCAAACACACTCTCTCTGATCTCTAATGGATTTATCTTAAGAATGGCTTCGCCATTGATAATGACTTGAATGATGATATGTCATATCTACAGCTCTCTTTAAGTCAATCTCTAAGTCTCTCTTTTTAGATATCTCTCTCTTAAGGGAATGCCTCGTAACACCCTGTATTTACTGGCTTTTTTAACCTTTTTCGGCAGTTAATCTACCGACACACCCTTCAGAACACCCAAAACTCACCCTGTGAGACAGCTGCCGCATATAACCGGCAAGGAGTCCATTTTGTCTAATGATAAAGAAAATGATTATCTCAGTTCCTCTGTCGATGAGGACACACCACCCACACAAGCAACTGAATCAGATGACTACCTATTGTCAGATCAAAAGGAAACATTCCCCAACGATTTCGGTTTGAATATCGAACAGCCCACCTATCACGACCCAAACGAAGCCGTCCCACCACAGGCAGAACAACCCTGGTTCACTGATGACTTCGATGCGGGACGTGCCTGGGACTTGGCCTGGGAGTTGAACAATACCGGTGGTGCTATCGGCAGGATGATGGCTGAGGGCAACAACTTCGACCATGACCCATCGTTCGATATCAGAGAGAGGTTCGACGAGTTGTCGGAAGATGTTCCGCCAGAGCACTGGGAACGTCTCGCAGAAGCCCGTAACGAATCTCACGCCTTCTACATTAAGTCACGGATCGACGAGGAGATGTCCCAGAAAAAGGAACTCATGAAGATGGGTACTGGTGCCTACATTGGCTCTACCCTGCTTCAGGGGGTCACTGATCCAGGTGCGGTAGGTTTGTCAATCGCCACAGGTGGCTTTGCGGCCATCGCTAAGGCAAAGCGTCTAAGCACAGCTATCAAGGCTGGCCTGATTACCGGTGCTGAGAACATGGCCCTGGAGACTGTCCTATCGCAGTCCAACAAAACCTCTGATGTGTCAGACGTACTGTGGGCTGGTGCTGCGGGTGCTGCTTTAGGCGGAACCTTCGGGGCTATCTTGGCGAAACCTGGAACTGTTATGGAAGAGATCAGACCGGACATGCAGGAAGCAGCTCAGAGACATCTGTATGACATCGAGGATGCAAACATACGGGAGGCTAAAGGAGAGACTGCTGACGATCTTCCAGACTCTGACTTGGTGAAGGAGATCAGGGAGGCTGATATAACAGCTCAAGAGGCGGCCATGTGGGCAGAGATTGACCATGAGAAAGCCTTACAGAAATCTATGAGAGCTTCCCTAGGCAATGAGGTTGATCCCGATATACCACGTTCTGTAGGTGCTGCTGAGGCAGAGTTTCATAACATGGATGCATTCACTGTTGATGTTCCAGCAGACATCCTAAACACCCCCAAGCTCAATGCTATTTCTGACACGAAGATTGACTTCGGTTTAAACCCCCAACTAATGCGTGATGAGAATCCGTATATCAGGTGGCTTGGTTACACCCTGTCTGAAAACGCAGCAGGCTTCAAGAATCATGCTCCAGGCATCGTATCGGCTTCTGAACGTGCTGGTATTGTCTTGAGAAAGACTGAAGCTGACTTTCAGCGTGGTGTGTTTGCTGAGTATGGTGAATGGACCAGGGTTAACGGTAAGAAATCTGCATGGTTTCATCCTGAGGTTCGTGAGGAGTTCATGACAAAGGTGACTGACCAAGTGGAAGGTATTACAGCTGACCCATTATTAGTTAAGACAGCAGCTGCATTCAGTAGGGGTATGGCATCAATCCACAAGATGGCGGCTGAGTCAGGTGTCAAAGGTTTTGATAAGTTCACGTCTCGCCCTGACTATGTACCACGTATTGCTAACCCTGATGCATGGCAACAAGCCATAGGTGACTATTCAACGAAACCGATAGAGAAACTGATTACCAAGGGTATTAAATCAGCACAACCTGCTCTTGATGATGCCCTGGTTGCACGTATGGCTAGGGGATACACAAAGAACGTGGGTATGCGGTCCTTTGGCGTAGGTGCTAGGACGTTTGACATTGGAGGTGATAACCGTGTGATGTTGGAAGAGTTACTGAGGGAGATGGACCTTGAAGAGGCTGATGTCAAGAATATCCTGACTACTGTAATGGGTGTACAGGGAAAAACTGATGCAGGTAACCATGCCCGTGCAAAACACCGCACACTCATGGACCTGGATGTCACCGTTGATGTTGTAGGACAGACTGATAAGACAGGTAAACGTGTACAGCTGAGACTTGCAGACCTCTTTGAGAGAGACGCTGAGAGGCTGTTAGGCAGCTATGCGAGGACTGTCGGTGGTCTTGCCTCTATCGCACAGAGAACTCAAGGTACAAGCCGTCACATTACCTCTAGGGCAGACTTCGATAAGTTACTTGATGAGGCCCGCAGATGGGAAGCCACAGGTGGCCGTACTAAAGGTGATCTTGATGATATGACTGAAAAGGCTGAGCTGATCTGGAAGAAGACAACCGGGATACCTGTAATTAATCAGACTGGCACGTTCCATAGAGGTAGACGCCTAGCGATGAACTGGAATTTCTCAAGGATGATGGGCAAGGTTGCCTTTGCACAGTTCAGTGAGTTTGGAAACATGCTGGCCTATGCTGGGTTTAGGGAGACCATGCAGCAAATCCCATCCTTTGGAAAATTCATAAAGCGGTTACGGACAACCGGCAAGTTGAACCTTGAGGCAGCTGCCGAGTTAGAGGAGATACTTGGGGTAGGGACCGATGCCCTTCGCAGCATGGGTGCTAGAAGTTGGGATGATGGTAACCGTATACCTGGGCTTAATCGTATAGAGGAGTCTGTACACCTTGCTCAACAGGTGGTGGCAGCTCCCATGCATGCAATCACAGCTATCCAGCAACGTATGACCGGTTTGGCTATCCAGCAACGACTTATGAACATGGCTACAGGTGCTCGTAAGTTGACCGATGGAGACATCAACCGGCTTAATCATCTTGGGTTACCTGAAAACTTGCGAGAGCGTGTCTTTGCGCAAATGAAGAAGTATGTGACTACTGAGGATGGTGACTCGGTAAAAGGCTCTAAGATAAAGAAGGTCAACTATGACAAGTGGGATGACCAGGAGGCCTCTTTAGCTTTACAGCTGGCTATCTCAAGGATGTCTAACCGTATCATCCAGGTTGGTGATGTAGGTGCTACAGCTGCGTGGATGAATACATGGCAAGGTTCGATATTGGCTCAGTTCAGGACGTTCACCTTGGTGGCTCACTCTAAGCAGTTACTGTATGGCCTGCATCACAGGGACTTTCAGACAACTATGGCTTTCCTACTGACAACCATGTTTGCTGGTCTTCAGTATTCGTTGAGAACCTATCAGAGTTCTTATGGACGTGATGACCAGGAGGAGTACCTGGACAAGATGCTGTCACCTTCCGCCATTGCCCGCGCATCCTTTACACAAAACGCCTGGTCTACCTTGTTGCCTGTGGTAATCGATACAGGCTTAGAAGCTGGGAGCTTTGATCCTATATTCAGCTATCGATCTACGGGGCTGAATCAATTCAGTAATCCCACAACTAACCTTGCACATACTGCTGGGAAGGCGCTTACAGATATGACTGGTGCTATTCGAGGTCTGGATGATTGGGATGGGGATGGTAATCCCCCCGGAAATTAACAGGAGTCAAAAGTAGAGAATTTTTGTACACTGAAGACAGAGGTTCTCAATGAAAAAATCAAGATAC
>JBFNJI010000080.1:0-6941 GCA_040793985.1 Candidatus Thiodiazotropha sp.
CCACAACCCAAGGCGCAGGAGAAAACTTGATCGGCTTAAACAAAAGATATCACTCTTAACTCAACCGTCCGTGGAAACGGGGTAAAACCCCCTTTCCCTGAGATAGCCCATGATCTCTTTGATTATTTATCTGACAGATTTCCTCAAGAACTAAAAAGTGATTATGCAAAAGACCTCATCGATAGATTAGATATCAGTCTAGCAATCGAACACTCAGAATTTCTAATATCCTTAGTTGAAAGATTAAATATACTCCAGAAATTTAGCCGTCCACCAGTATCTTGCATGCATATCATCGAACGTTACATGTCAAAAAAAACACTAACAATGGCCCTGACAATGGAAATAGATGATGATTTGAGTACGCTCAAAAAGGTTCGAGATATTAATAATCTCACGAGAGCTCTCAGGAGATGGGAATTAAAACAAACTAATTATTCAACGATTCCTTGGTCATAGCCGGTCAACAGCGTAAGCCTGGTCAGCATTTTCCGGTTTAGGTGGTCTGCTTAAAACAGCGAGCATGTTCAGTTTAGGTGGAATCTGCAGTTGCAGGTGCTGGACACGTTTGACCAGCCTGCTGGCAAGAACTGACCACCCAAACCGGAAACGGCTGACCAGCCTGCTGCAATTGACCACTAAGAGCAGACTAACCACTGAACAAAATGAAAAAACACTGTAAGTGCAAGACTTAAATTTTACGCGTATCCCAGTATTTTCTGTTAACTCATTTTCCAGGTAAAATATTAATACAACATGCTATGGGTTCTTCTACTGGATTACAATTATCTGATTTAGAACTTTCTTTCTCTTCACCTGAATTATCTGGCTCGTTATGCATTTGATTCAGCATCAATGATGATTGTTTACAGTCTACTAATCGTCTATATATGTTTTTTAAAAAAAACACCCAGCCGTGCTCGTAAATAATTCGTTTACCATAATTCGAGCATGATTCACTACCATAGTATACGGAATAGGCACATCGATAGCCCTTATGTGGTGAAATCCGTTTTTGGTAAAAATTTATAAGTTTAATTAGAATGTAATCAACCATGTATAGCACCCGTATCTATTCTTGGCATACCCATTCGCAGAAACCCTGAGTTCGCGGGGTCATCATGGTTACAGCTCCAGGAATACCTAAACCTAGTATGGTATTTATCGGGCCATATGAAAAACCAGATGATATACCACAAGCCCACTTACATTGTCCCTTATCTATCTCGCATACAGAGCGATTGTCAGATGGTGCCGGGGGTAATCCAGCAGAACACTCAGGTGTCGCACATTCCGGAACTGAATCTGTATTTGGACTTGGTACCCAACATTCTGCTGCAGAATTACCTTCACATGGAGCCCATGCTAATCCATAAATATCGATTCGCCTAATTGAATTCCCACCAACATAAGCATAGGTATTGATCCCCCCATCAAGACCTATGGGATCGGATTGCAGGTATCTCCCAATGGTTGGATCATAATCCCTAAAGTAGTTGTAGTAATTACCACTCTCTTCGTCAAAGTACTGCCCCGGGAACCCTAACGGCATTTTAATCAGTTCCGTGATTAACGCACGCTCTCCAAACGGTTTGCGTTCTGCATCCCATACCAGCCCCTGTGAGCTATCCGTCGCCTTGACTACCGATCCCAGGTGGTCTGTATGCAGATAGTATATACTTGCAACTGTTGTCTGAGGGTCTGTCACAATCAACGCAATGGGTTGACTTTCAAGGGTTATATACTCTCGAATCGCCTGGCCAGTCTGGTCATATTCACCCAGCAGCTGCCCTGCTGGGCCATACCGAAACCGAGTAATGGCTCCATCAACATTCTTGCTGATACGCTCACCCTTTCCGTTATAGGCATAGGTCGCTGTAGTACCTGTCTTGGTGAAGCTGACCATACGATTGGTGTCATCGTAGGTGTAGTTGCCGATGAGACTCTGAAGCGTATTACCCGCAGCATCATATGTACGACTGTCAGTGACGCTGCCGAGAATATGTTGCAGCTGGTGGCTACTTGGCACATAGCTATAGGTCTCTGTACTGCCATCTAGGGTAAGTGAGAGTCTGTTGCCCGTAGCATCATAGCTATACGTAAGGTCGCCATATGTCCCACTAGCACTGGTTAATCGGTAGAGGGAGTCATACTCAAAGAGCTGGTCTTGGCCTGTGCTGAGTAAGTCCTGCCAGTCAGTGATATTACCCACTGCATCATGCTGATAGCTACTCTGGAGTAATCCGGGGATAGTTTGACCGGTCAGGTGATAGTCTTGATCAAAGCTGCGTGTCAGGCTTAGTCCATTGCCGTAGTCAAATGCCTCCAGAGGGCCAAACGGCAATTTCTGTAAATTGCTGACCAGTGTTTGGGTTGTGCTGTCACTCCATTCATAGGTGAGGGTATTCAGCTGACCATGGACATCGTATGTGTAGTTGACGCTGTTGCCCGAGGGATAGGTAAGAGTCGCAAGACGCCAATGACCATCGTAAACGTAGCTGAAGGTGGTGACGATGCTATCACTGCTGGTGCGGGTCTGACTGACAAGGTCACCATAGGCATTGTAGGCATAGGTAGTGGTACCATTGGCATCGATCATGCTGGTGAGTCTACCGATGCCGTTGGAACCCTGATCGTACATGTAGCTGACGTTGAGGTTGCTGTCAGGGTAACTCACCTGAGTGAGTCGATTTAGAGCATCGTAGCTGTAATTTACAGTGATCCCTCGTGCATCTGTTTTACTAAGGCGATTTCCAGCTTCATCGTAGGTGTATGTCGTTGTTCCTGTATCAGGGCTTGTCTGGCTTGTTACATTCCCCAGATAATCATACTCATAGGTCGTAGTTAGGTTATTTGGATCAGTGACACTGGTAATATTGTCTTGAGCGTCATAGGTATATTGTGTTGTGCCATTAAGTGCATTAGTCTGCAGTTTGACTCTGTCTACTGCATCATAACTCTTAGTATCCGGATTTTGATTGGCATCCAAACTCTGAGTTACATTGCCATTCTTATCACGAGTGAAAACAGTGCTGTTGTTCTGACTGTCAGTTAGTTGGCGGATTTGCCCTAATTCATCATACAACCATTGTTGTGTACGGGTTAGATTCCCCTGGGGATCGCCGACTTGTTCACTGAGACGATTACCCATAGCGTCCAGTGTATAATCAATCCGGTTACCCTGATTGTCTTCCATACCGATGAGACGATGTGCTGAATCGTACTCATAGGCGATAAAACCGCCATCCGGCTGGGTGACCTGAATGAGGTTGCCGACAGGATCATAGCTGTACTGGGTAGTGCGGTTGGTAACACTGTCACTGAGGCTATGCTGTGTTAAACGGCCACGAGGATCATAGGTAAGACTGGTTATCAATCCATTGGGATCTACGATCGTCAGTGGTCGACCTATTGCATCGTGTGCAGTAACTTGTGTTACCTGACTTAAAGCATTGGTGATACTGGTACGGTTACCTTGTGCATCGTAGCTATACGTGGTTATATCTGAGACATCGATTCGCGGCCCATCGATGGTCGCAATCTCACCATCTTGTGTGTATGTATAGCTGGTTGTTGTATCTGCCTGAGATATTGATGTTCCTATAATGAAACTAATAATACTCAACTGGATAGCACGTGCCATTGATGTGAAACTCATGTCCTTATCCCTGTCTCATTCTGAGATTTAATGTCTGAATAAATATACCCTGTAGTCTTAGGGATTGGGTCGTTGTGTTTTGCTCATCAGACGACCATCAGTGTCGTAGATGTATTCAGTTATCCGTTTTGGTTCAGTAACAACCAGTGGTTTATTTAGCTGAGAATTCCAAATTGTCGAGACGGTTTTAGCAGAAGACGTACCACTCGCTTCTGTTTTACTCGTTTGCCGCCCATCTCCGTCATATGTATATGTTGTCTTATATCCACGCCAATTGTAACGATATGATAAATTTCCTAGTGAATCGTAGTAATAGCGAGAATATGCGTATGGAGTATTATCAGTTGCATAGCGCGTAGCTTTATACATCTGTTTGAGCTTATTTCTGGTCCTATAACGATAATTGGTTTGTTTTCCAAATGGGTTGGTAACTGTTGCACTAGAACTCCCAATACTGAGTGTCGTAGTATCTACATTATCACCATGACTTGAGCTGATTGCCCTCCCACTCTCATCATATGACCATGTTGTATAGCGATCACCATTTTCATCGATGATTCCAGTCAATGCACCTGGCATTTCGTAGTTTTCATAAACATACAGCCTAACTGGGTTATCATTGGTATCTTCTGGAGTATTATCAGGAAAGGTTATACTTGATAGAAGACTTCCATCAAACTCGTACCGATAAATATGACCAGCACTATCTATTACTTGTGATAATCTGCCGTTGCCATCGTAATTAAAGTCGAGGTGATTACCTCTCCAATTGATGACTTGTGCTAATTTACCATTTGCATAATTTAAATTTGTCTCACGGCCCTTGTTATCAATATGCTTGATAAATGTCCCATCAGGATTATAGATCTCAATATTTCCAGAAGCATCAATGTATTTCCAACGCTCTTCTGGCTCTTCCGGTTGCTCCTCAATACGATGAGGTACTTCATCCATGGCATCTGTCCATACATCTGACACTTTTACAAAAAATACACTTTCTGTTTTGTCAGGACGTGATAGCTCTAAAGTTGGCCGAATAGCAAACTGATTGTTAAAGTTGTTGTAAAGACGTTTATCATAATTATGTTTCCAACCTTTTCTACCAATAGAAAGCAAGTCTAACTCGGATGCTGAATCCCATCCTGCCTGTATTCCAATTTGTTGCCGTTTTGAAACATAGTGCCAACTTAAAGGAACTTGTTCATAATCACCAAGAATATGCCTTTCATGCTGTATTTTAGTCCCATACATTATTCCTATGGGATTTCCTACAAAACATTCCTTTGCTGGTGGAGGATCACCACAGACTAATGTACCGTCATTACCTTCATGTTTATAAAACCAATCGTATGTTTTAAACCCCCCAGGACAATAAGCCTTTCCTAATTTCCAAAAATTAACTGTCCCAGTTACGCTATAGGTGCACCTTCGAGGATTACTTCCATAATCCGGATGATAGGTAGCTTCACGCATATCCATCAAAGAGATTCTTTGAGATATGTTCACACCCACACTGCCCCAGTCACCTATATCTGGTTCACTCATACCTCCAGTTATTTCTCCACGAAATGGTGAGCCAGCTAAAACACTAAGTGCATCACCGGGTGGCTCAAAACTCATGCTAGGCCATGTAACAGTTGCATATTCTCGAGTTTCAGCAGGATTAATATATGATTGATGACAAACAATTGCACCCTCAGCAGCTTTGTAGCCAGCCTGTACACATTTAACAGCGTGGCTCGTTGTAGTGGAGCATATCAATAGCAAAAAGAACATCTTCGCTAATAATTGCGAATTCGAAATAGCTGTCATAGTTAGACTATTCTTATAATTTTCCACAGTACTGATTAAGTAATTATTTAGGCATAGCATTTATATTAAATCCTTCTCAACTCTTGATTCCATTAGAATTATTATCCGGATGGGCAGTAAAAGGTGTATTTTATGGATTCGGTTTTAGGATCTTGCTCATTAACCTACCCTTATCATCGTATACATATTCCGTAATTCGATCTGACTCTGTAATAATCAGTGGCTTATTTAACTCCGTATCCCATGTAGTCGAGACGGTCCGCTCCTCACTGTTGTAGCGAGCTTCTGTTTTGCTTAGCTCCCTGCCTTGTGTATCACGTGTATAGGTGGTTATATTACCGTTCCTGTCGATTTCCTTTTTTACAAATCCATCCCGGTCGTACTCATAATCAGTACTTGCAGCAGCGCAATGTGTTGAGGCGTGCCCCTCCGCACGATCAATCAAATAAACGTTCTTAAATACAACGCCCCAAATGTTAGTGACTGGACTATAGTGATAGGTAGTTTCTTTGCCAAGCGGATTAGTTACAGTGGTACTATCAGTACCATAGCCAAATGTAGTAGTGTCGGCACCTCCAGCATGACTAGAACTGATAGCGCGGCCATCTCCACTATAGGTCCAACTAGCAGCTAATTGGCCATTTTCATCAATTATTCCAGTCAACGCATGGGGTATAACCATATCCTCGTAGAGAAAACTGCGCACCGGATTGTCCGTATCATTGGTTGGTGTTTCATCGGGAAAGATGATGCTTGTTAGTAGACCATCGCCGTTGAACTCATATCGATAGGCATGTCCTGTACTATCTACCACACTTTCCAATACTCCATTGATGTTGTACGTAAAATCAAGGGTATGACCTTTCCAATTACTGACCTGGCTAAGTTTGTTATCAGCATAGCTTAGTAATATCGCTCGACCTTGACTGTCCGTTTGTTTTATCAGTCTTCCTTGAGGGTCATAGTACTCTGTGACGCCATTAGGCGCTGTGTATTTCCAGCGTTCGACTGGTTCTTCGATTCTTTCCTCCATTTTAGGGAATACAACACCAAGTGCGTCTACCCAGTTATTTTCACCCATCTTAACGAGATAGAGACTGTTTGAATCAGCTGGGTGTACACGTTCGATAACGGGACGGATTCCGTATTCATAAAAATAGAGACGCTTTTCGTAATCATGCATCCATACAGGTTTTCCCGAGGATATCAGTGGTTGATTAGTAACTGATGGACCCCAGTAGGTATTTACGGGTTTCCTTTGAGCATTGTAATACCAACTTAACGAGATTCCGTTGTTACCAAAACTCGTTATATGCTGTTCCTTTTGCAGCTTATTACCCGTAAAAATATCAACTGGATTGCCTTTCTTGCACTCTTTTGCCGGTAGCGGATCTCCACATACAGGTGACAGATAGTCATAACCACTTCCTGTAGAGAGATAACCATGTATCTCATTACCTGGAGCACAAGC
>JBFNJI010000089.1:0-6931 GCA_040793985.1 Candidatus Thiodiazotropha sp.
TTGGCAGGTAAAAATAAAAAAGCCAGGAACTTCTATGTACCTGGCTTTCCCATTTTTCATTTGGTAGCGGGGGCTGGATTTGAACCAACGAGGTTATGAGAGCGAGCTATTTGAGAGGCATTATACGTCTTTAATGCTTTTAATTTGACTATTTTGTTTATATACAGGCCATTATGGACTATTCTGAATTCATTCATAATGTCCCACTGCATCGCTTAATGCCAATTATAGGATCAAATGGCCCAAAATCAGGAGCAGGAAAGCGCGACCTTCGGTCTGCCCGAGATATGGAATGAAGTCCTCGTCTGGGCTGAACAGCACGCTGTTACCAACGAGCTTGCCCTGATTATCGACACCTGCCGCCTCCTGGACCACGAGACATCCGGTCTCGGCACGGTCCTCGAGCACCTGATCTCTGACAGAACCCGAAAGCAACTGGCGGTATGGGCTGATTACCATCCTACCTGTGCAAGTATCCACCGACTGGCCGAAGCCTGCTACAGAGACCCTACCCCCCTGGAACTTCACAAACCCCTACCCTCTAGTAAAAAGCCAGAAGAACTCTTTAAAAACAATCTCAAGAAGATGTACCTGCTGGCACTTCTAACCAGAAAACCCTCTGAGACTAAAATTGAATACTCAGACTGGTTTGAAATGATCATTCTCTGGGTTCTCGCCCAGGCCGCAATGCGCACTGAGCAGGGAAACACGCTAGATGGCTACCTCCAAGAGGTCTCCTCAAAGATTCGCAAGGTGTTTACATCTGAGGATCACATTGACCTCAGCTCTATCATCTGGACGATCGACCCAACGTCTCCACTAGACCTCAGCCAAATCAACATGCGACTTAACGGAAGAGCTTCCTGGGTTGCCTCAAAGCACCGGGATCGCTCAGAAGTGCGATTCATGAATGCCCTCACGGCGATAGCAGAGGGCAAAGATAATAAGATCGAGGATATCCAGGCTAGAGGCGCAAGACTCTACCATCCTACGAGCCATGCGCAGCCAAGGTCACAGGCTGAACAGCTCACATCGGTCAATACAGATACCCTAGACAAACCTGAACAGCTGCTCCTCTTTGGGACAGATTCCGAGACGGCCTACGTAACAACCGAGGTTGATGAGACCGACTCATATACCCATCAGCGGCTCTCCAGTTTAACGACCTGGCGTCTAAAATCGGAGTTAACTCACTTTTTACCCTGGTCCTGGGATCAACTGATACCGACGGAGATTCAGCACCTGGGAAATACTGTTGATCAGTGGCTCACTTCTGATATTGAGCTGACCCAGCTACTTGCGTCCCTCACATGGCTGGCAATACATACTGGGCGCACGCTTATCCGGATACTGGATATCGAGTTAGACGTGGATCCACAGGGTGAGTGGCGACTAAATCAAAATACCGGAGAACTCCATCGCCTTCCTCCAAAGCGCCAGAGTGACTGGGTACCCGATGGGGACTGCGAAGCCTGGCTAAGGCCGGCGGTTGACCATCAGATTTTGGTATTACCCAGCGTTGTTGCTCAGACGCTGATCCGGCTACTCAAGAGTCATCCCCACTGTCAGGTGCTGGGTGACCTTTGGGGCTCCCGCACTTCTGAGACGATCGAAAAGTCTTTTGCAGATCGTATGACAGGCCCACTCGCTCGTGTGCGTTCCGGGATGCTGGCCAATGTACTGGGGCGTCGGGTCTTTGAGTCAACCGGAAATAGTCACCTTGCGCGGATGACGGGTTTCCACCCGCAGGCTGGTATGGGTGGAGCCTTTGCCTATGGCAACTGGGATCAACGGTTGGTTCAGCGACTTTTACACCCTCACTTGTCCGAAGAAGATATCAACGGAAGTTCCGAGATCATCGGTATTGGCAGTCGATTCGAACCGTTGGACAACCGGCTGGTTGACTCTATTCAATCAGCAGGAAACCGCCTCAAAGCGATACGACAATCTGATCCTGTGGCATTCCACAACGCCTATACCATCTACCTTGTCACTGCCCTGCTGGCCGCAACAGGCGCTCGGCCAGTACACGACCCATTCGAATCCCCATCACACTTCAATCACGACATGCCCTGCGTGTTTGTAAATGACAAAAACGACCAGGGATTTCATCAAGGTAGACTGTGCCCGATTCCAAGAGCGCTGAGTCAGATTGTAGATAAACAATACTCAAAACACCTCAGACATCTTGCCAAGGCGCTTGAGCTGGCAGGCTCGGAACTTACCGCTCCTGTCTCAGCACTCGCGGAGGGTAAACCCGCGAAACTTCCCTACTTCTTTCTGCTCGACGCTGCTTCCCTCACCTGGAAAAGCATTTCAGTCACCACAATCAAAGAACAGGCACTTTTCGATTGGCCATTACCAGCGAACCTCTTCCGGCAGCGCCTCATCAAAAAGTTGCTGCGGGCTGGAATAGACCAGGAGATCATCAATGGCTGGATGGGGCACGCTGAAAATGGCATGACCCCTTATGGGGATTTTTCCATCCGCTGTTGGCTGAAGGATTATCAGGACTCAAGGGACGCTTTTGAGGCGATCTATGACGAACTGGATTTTGATGCTTTTTCGACCTGGCGGCAGACGCCTACCCTGAAAACCGGTGCTTCTATTCGCTTCAGCACACGCCGTTTTGGGATCAGCTCTCGGACCTATGAACGAAAAAGACGACTGAGCAGATCCCTTGAGAAAATACGCGAAGAGATCAGGGACATTCTGGGTGAGCGTGAGATCACGGAGTTGACCGATGCTGAGACAGAGCAGCTGACCCGAAACATAATCTTTCATGACAGTGGTAGAGTCCGAACCGATGCCTATCTCCGGCAAAGCGTCTACGAAAATCTGCTAAAGCAGGCGTGGCGTAAAAAGGGGGAACGCTGCCCAATCAGAAATCGTCTGCTCCAGGTGGCACCTGAGCCCTGGATCATCTCCTCCCTGTCACCTGTGGCACTTTCCGTCTATCCGAATGCACTGTCAAAAGCTCGGGATATCCTCAGCGAGACCAATGTGATGCAGTCAGGCCGTCAGGACTGTCTGACGCTCGGAGCTGTAATGCTCGCGTTTGAGAACCGAATATCAAACACAACACTCCTGGAAAACATCACGATCGGCCAGCACTTCCGTCTGGTCAAATTTCGCAACCGTTTCTACCTGGAATACAGTGAGGATCTGGACCCGCAAAATCACGATGCCCCAATTGAGCGCCATCGAATAGAACCCAAAACCGCTCATCTGCTGGACAGAGGGTTATCGGCCAAGCGAGTCGTCACGCTTTCTCAAAAGCGGCTGCCACGGAGTTTACAGCCACTTTGTGAGAAGTTGGCTATCGACACCACAGGGGCTATAGCAACCAAAGATTTGATTCAGCGGATTTCTGAAATCATGGATCAGGTCAACGCCATTGAGTTCCCTGGAACTGTATCAGCATTCCTCTCAGGTCGCGTACCATCAACCTCACTTGATTGGCGGGACTGGGTTCGACTCGAAACCGGAAAAATTCTCGAGCTCCCTGATTCAGACGAGGATGAGGCTCTGACAGAAGCAACTTCCATACTGCCATGGGAAAGTCCTAATATCCTCTCATATCGTTCCAGCATTGTGCAGATTCGTGACAAAGAGACCCTTCAGATTAATGCTGACCGGTTTCAAAAGGCCATTGGTCGACTTATCTACCGCTATGAACCTAAAAACAAGAAACAGACGCTTGCCGGGTTAGGGAACGAGATCAAATCCTGGGATGGCAAAGTCAGTTCTTCTCTTCTGCTGTTCGCCCAATGGCTCGAAGAAATAATACGAAGGGGTAAACGCGTTGGGCAAGGCGATTATGCTGCCAGTTCACCCAGCAGGTATTTTACGGGGCTGAACATTGCTTTCGCGGAACTGGCCTATAATGCTGATCTTTTGAGCATGGAGGAGCCAGAGATCACAAAGCTCTATCAAGAGATTCTCGAATACCGGGGATCCAGAGAAAGTAATTCTTTCAGCGTTAAACGACTGCTGGAATTTCATCAATATGCAGAAAAACAAGGGGTTGAAAGTCCCGATTGGGCGGAGCTGGGGATATCCTATCGAAGCCGCAATGTCTCCCCAGGGCTTATCCTGGAGGATGACTACCAGATCGCGGCTGCTATCTTATTGAGTAACAGCGCATTTGATGATGATTTCCGGCAACGCTCTTGCCTGCTGTTACTCTTATGTTATCGATTTGGTCTTCGAAGGAAGGAAGCATTGGGCCTGAGGCGTCACGACATCTGTCATGAATCAGATCAGTATTATCTATTGTTACGAAACAATTCATTTCGAGAGCTAAAGAACACCATCTCACGGCGTATCGTACCTCAGGTGATGCAGCTGAAGCCTTTCGAGAAGAAACTAATTGAACAGAGATTGAGTCACGTCGATGCCATACGGGCTGAAGAGGACGGCGCCTATCTCTTCGCAAATGATGGAGAAAAGACGCCTACGGACGACGATCTGCTCGCACGGGTCGTGAATCAAGTACTCAAAGCCTCTACGGGCAACCCTAGGACCATTCTCCATCATGCTCGCCACACCTATGCGAATATCACGGCGCCCGCTCTCTACAACCTATCATTGGGTAGCTGGAGGCGTCTAACGCGCCCTTTTGACTTCGAGAGCATCCGTACAATCACTTTGGGACCTGTCCAAGGTAGCAGACTGAGAAATTCCTGGGCTAGCGCTCGATTGCTGGGGCACGGATCTCCCCGTACACAAATGATCAGCTACCAACACTTTTATGGGGACTGGTCGAATGAATTCACGAGCTGTGGCAGGTCTTTCACTAAGAAGAAACTGCCCCATGTAGTTGATCTCGACACAGTTCCACGACACTCACAAAGCAAGGTGAGTTCTTTAGGATACGATTCCCTAAAGTACGTCAACTCAGACCTCATCACCCTGCTGAAATGTCTTTCACTGGTGTCCTGCGGAAAAACTTTCGATCAAGCAGGACGTAGACTGTTAATGAATCCTGACCATACTCGACAAATGGAAGTTCTTGCTCTTACCATTGGAAAACGGATCACCCTACCCAGAAAGACTGGTCATAGCGCCACAAGTAATGAAGCGCCTTTGGAATACTTGGCTCGCATCAAACCCGGAGGTTGGCGGAGAATATTCGCACATCTTCTTAAGAAGAGATTTAATCCAGAAAATTATTTTGACGAAACCATCACTCTGGATATCGCAGCTGAGTCCATAGGGATGACTCGACAGTTGACTCTATCTCGAGAAATTCACTTTAAGATTGTTTCAGCGATGCTTGATTTCTACGGCATATCAAGCAAGTACTATGATATCTTGCAGAGAATACCATCGGATCACTTTAGAGAACTGGCTAAAACCTATGGCTTGACGCCAGTACTGGACACAGTAACACATCCTTCTGGCAAGAAAATACGGGTCGATCCAGCCTATGATCCAGCAACCGGACGATCCCAGCATCGTTCAGAACACTGCGCCCTTGACTTCAAGCGGAACAGTGATATTTATATTCGTAATAGTTTTGAGATGGCCGCTTTGTATATCGCCTATATTGCGGCTTTGCACTTTCAAGCTGAGACAAGCCTATGAGTTAGCGACAGCAACACAGGATTACAAACTACTGTACGTTTTTTCATTTATCGAGATTTGCTATGGATATTCTCTTCATCATCTACACGGTAGTACTCCTCCTAATTGGTATTTTCAGTTTTCTCGTCATAAAGTATAAACCAGATGAGCATGATGACAACTCATTGAAATGACAAACCGACAGGTCGATATATGTCTGAATCTACATGCTACCTGTGCTCACATCGTTTCGACGTAAGATCCGGATGGTGTAATGCTTGCGAAACTTATCCGAAAGATGAGTTCTGTGCGCAATTTAGTCCTCGAATTGAGATGGAGGACGCTGCAGTCATGTATTTCAGGACGGGAGAGCTGCCTGTAGACTGGCCTGGAATCGATATGCCCGATTACTATAAGATAACAGACGAGTCTGCTGGCACGATTGAATTTATCGCCGATGACAAACACTATAAACTTATTAAATCCACTCTGAGAAATCTCGGATTCAATCTCGATACTATTAAGACACTTGATGAACTAACCACAATCGAACAATACTTCTTGCCTGAGATTTGCAATAGCATGTCGAGTCAACGTAAAAATACTCCAGGCAGCTTGAATGATGCCTACATTAATACACTGTCGTATTGGGACAACAGAAACGCTAAACGTCTCCTAAAGATAATATATGAGAAAGACCGCAAAGGTTTTAAAATCATATCTAACTTCAATGCCGACTGATGATTTTTGCAATCCCATTGTATTTTTCCGTGAAATATGTATCTGAACACAGCCTAGCACCACGAATCTGTTACTGTTATTCCCTGCTGCTACCATTCGACATTAAACAGCTTTTATCTATATACCGATCACATTAAACAAACTACCAAATAATTGATTTCATTTAGTCTCTGATATAGCAACTATATAACTGTATACTAAACAGATACGCAAAATATCTTTATGCCTTTAGAGTAAAATTCTTTTCTTCGTACGGAAACGCTTCAGTTAATGAATAAGACTTTTTACGTTGCCTATCATAAGTTTTTTCCATCAAAATAAACTCATACAAACAATGCTCACCAAATATGTCGTGTAGTTTCTTAAATTGTTGTGCTGTATATGAAACTTTGAACTTGTTTTTATGAATATCTTGAATTACAAATTCCATTGAGGAGATTTTAGAGAGCCAGTCTATTTGACCGACAACCACAACGCACTCATCAGTCACAGCCACCTGTTCCCCAGGTTTCCACGTACCTCCTATATCTAGGTAGTGTCAAGAATCTTTCGCACTTTTGATCAGGCGGTCGCTCACGCAGTCAGTTGATTCTCCAAATTCAGTTTATGTAGTGCCTCCATG
>JBFNJI010000079.1:0-6719 GCA_040793985.1 Candidatus Thiodiazotropha sp.
CCCATTCATACCTTGGGCCATTAGCTCAGCTGGTAGAGCAGTGGACTCTTAATCCATTGGTCGTAGGTTCGAATCCTACATGGCCCACCAATTTTCAAACGGTGCCCGGACCCAGGTGTCCGGGTTTTTCGTTTCTGCGCAGGTGATTCGAACCTACGACTTCAAACAGGCCAGGTTCGACAGCCGAGCTGAGCTACATAGCCCTTCATAAATACTCAGAGTTCGGCTCTATCTTCAGTATTCCTCAAATTCCGTAGGGTATAGGTCTCTTCTATTTATAGTTCGGAAATTTCGAATTTGTCGTGGTGTGAAAACGAGTTTTAAATCGATTTAGTCGGCCGTACTATTTTCTCAAGACAATAGATAACCGACACCGAGGCGACTCATTATGGAAATGGCGAATGTATCAACTATTTCACCTTTGAAACTCTATGCAATGCAGAGTCAGGGCGAGAAGATTGATCTGCTCGATGTGCGTACAGGCATGGAGTACAGGAGCGGTCATATACCAGGAGCGAAACTGCTGACACTCGATAAAATCAGTGATGAGAGCCTCGTCGAGCAGCTTGGTGATCCGAAGGGAAGAGATCATGCATCCATCTATGTTACCTGCCAGAGTGGATTCCGTGCGCAACAGGCAGTGGCACAGATGCAAGCGACTGGATATAAAAATCTTGTGCTTGTGGAAGGCGGTAGCGAAGGCTGGGAAAAGGCAGGCCTGCCCATGAAACGTTGCGGACGGATTATTTCATTGGAACGGCAGGTTCAGATTGCCATAGGAAGTCTACTGTTATTGAAAGTGATCTTTGGATTTACCCTGCATGAATTGTTTTTTCTCGCCGGCGCCTTGATAGGTATGGGTTTGATCATGGCTGGGGTGACCCGTTGGTGCGGAATGGCCCGGCTGATTGCAATGATGCCCTGGAACCGCAATATCAATTGCACTGAAAAGGCATTGGTTTAAACGACTAATTTGTAAAAGAGGAACCTTCGACATGATATTCCGTCAGCTCTACGATCATGAATCGTTCACCTATACCTACCTGCTGGCTGAACGCATGGGTGGGGAAGCTTTACTCATCGATCCGGTCAAGTCCAATGTGGCGCAGTATCTCCAGTTGGTGAATGAGTTGGATCTGCGGCTTGTGATGGCTGTGGATACCCATATCCACGCGGATCATGTGACAGCTCTGGGTGCGCTACAACAGATTACCGACTGTAGCAGTGGCATGGGCGAAATGACACAAGCCGAATGTGTATCGCTTCACTTTAAGGAGGGAGAAAAACTCAGCGTGGACAATCTTCATCTCGATGTTCTCTATACCCCGGGCCATACGGATGATTCGTACAGCTTTGTCCTGCCGGACCGGGTGTTCACCGGAGATACACTTTTGATACGCGGTACCGGACGCACCGATTTTCAAAACGGCGATCCAGCGGCTCAGTATGACAGTCTCTTCAATAAACTGCTGAAGCTGCCTGAACAAACCTTGGTCTATCCCGCCCATGACTATAACGGCATGACGGTGAGTACGATTTGGGAAGAGAAACAGCACAATCCACGGCTACAGGTTTCGGATCAACAGGCCTATGTCGACCTGATGAACGGTCTGAAACTGGATAACCCGCGGATGATGGATGTTGCGGTTCCGGCAAATCGTAAATGTGGTTTGAAGACAGCAGCATAGTCGCAGAAGGGTTTCTGCTGAGGCTAAACGAATAGGAGGTATATACCATGACATTGACTACAATGCTCTTTATGGCGCTAACCGGTAGTCTGGTTCTACTGAAAGTGGGGCTGGTGGCTTTTGGGCTACTGTTGCTTGTCAGGGGGACGATGCATGCTGCTCATCCGGGCTCTATGGATCCGAACTACGCGGAAATCCCGGTTAAATGCAGATTGCAGGGCTGCTGTAAAACCTAAAGACTGATACTTAGAGCGGCCCCCCATGGTTCCTACATTCCATAATCCTGTCTGACCGACTGTTCCAAGGTATGGACAGGCAGGATTAAGTTAGGACCAATACTCCGGAAGCCGGCATAAAATCCACTCTCCCCAGCCCCCCCCTCCATTTATTGATGGTACAAGTCCCACTCGAGAAGAGATCCCAATCCAGGTCACAAGCTCTAGTGCCACACTAACTGAAATTAATGGACTGCAATTGTGCAGTGTGATGTTCGGAAATATCGATAGTTATGACTGTGAAATCCGATTTATTACTGAAGAACGGGAATAATACAAAAGAGTCAACATAGATGTGAACGTTAATATGACGCAACCATCGCAGACGAAATAAGCGGGAGGAGAAGATGCATACAACTTATTCTGAGACACTAAGTAAAAGTGCAACACCAGAGATTCGGACATTGAGTTCGGCCGAGCCTTACGAATGGTTACGTAAAGGCTGGCAGGATTTTCGTCAAGTAACAATACCCAGTTTGACGTTGGGGCTTCTCTTCGTGGTGGCTGGCTATGGCCTGGTGGCCGCCAGTTGGAACACACCGCTGTTAACAATCACCTTTGTTACCGGCTTTTTATTGATAGCGCCGGCACTGGCATTGGGTTTTTACGATATGAGCAAACGCATTCAAGAGGGGCGGCCTGTGGGTTTGCGTAGTTTGGTGTACAGTTGGAAAAATCATGGGTGGTCCGTGTTGTTGTTCGGCCTGCTTCTTGGAGTTGTGATGGTGGCTTGGGGTAGGCTGACTGGTCTGTTGGTTGCCCTGTCTCTACCCGTGATTGGTCCCTTCGGCGACCTGTTGAGCTGGCAGGCATTAACCGACCCTGGCTTCATCGCCCTCTACATCCTGGTAGGATTCATTCTTGCAGCGCTTGTGTTCAGTCTCAGTGTTGTGTCGATCCCAATGCTTGCCGATCGAAAGGTTGACGTACTGACCGCTGCACTGACCAGTCTGCGTGCAGTTCGCAAGAACCCAGGGGTAATGTTTCGTTGGGCCTTCATCATAGCGCTACTGACAGTCGTGGGTATGTTCACCGCGTTTATCGGCCTGCTCATCATTATGCCTCTATTGGGTCACTCTAGTTGGCATGCCTATAGACAGACGGTAGCCGACTGATGTTAGGAAGGGGTGAAACAACACTTTCACCCCTAACTAGTCGTGTCCATCCACAATCAACGGATTCTTTTCAACCCTGGGCGTGTGAACGGGGCCGCAGTGTTGGGATGCCGGATAATAATCACGGCTGACTAAATCCTCTGCTGTGGTATGAAATCAATCCTGACAAAAGGTCTCTTGAATCGACTGTACAACCGGACCCTCCACACGTACATGAAGGGCTATTCAGCATTCAACCTCAGCTGCATAATGATCACCAATGTTCATGCCTCCGATAAAAAGCCTGGTCACCGTCGATGATTACCAGCTTACGGTGATTTCTGTTGTTCAGGGCAAGTTGGGGATTGAGCGGATTTACCGGCAGCAAGCGTTCGATACGGCCTCCAGCTGACTGCACAGGATGGAAGAATGATTGTTTGATTCCTCGGGAGCCGACTTCGTCAATCAGTAGTCGAATCTCTACTCCTCTATCTGCCGCGTATGCCAGGGTGTCCCGAAGTTTTTCCCCAGTACTGTCAGCCTGTCAGATATAGTAATCAAGATGGACATATTGTGTGGCATCGTCAATTGCCAATCGCAGAGGATCGAGAAGTAACTGGCCGGACCTGTAGATCTCTATCTGATTACCGGCTAGCGGACCGTTCCCATCGAATTGACGGGCCGAATGGACCAACGATTGTGGTGCCCGATCAGGTACCGCACTATGTGCAGCACATGACTGTAGCCGCTGGATTTCAGGTGCAACCCGGAGGGCTGGGGTTTTTTTGCGCCCAGCGGCGTTGTCATTCGCTCATGTGGCCGGGCTGCACTACGCTCATTCTGCCTTGCTGGACACAAAAACGGCCCCAACAGGGTGTATTGGATTAGTGTCAACAGGCCCTGACAGCTCAGTCTATTGGGTAGTTGGTGATCTGTCCCGCCTGACTAAAGGTTCGAAAAAAATGAACCAAGTCGGGTGCGATTCCGAATACCCCAATGATCGATTCGAACGATAATCCATAGTGTAAAGACATTACGGAGAATATTCATGAGTCGTTCAGAGACTATCATCATGACATCCTGCAACGCACTCGATAGAAGTATCGAGCTGTTGACTTCGGTAGATGTGGCAGATGCCCCTTTCCTCAGCTGCTATCTTGATCTCGAAGCGGGTGTGGAGTCCTGCCAGATGTTCCTGGCTTCGGAAGCAGATCAGATAAGAGCAGGACTCTGCGACATGCAGCGGCTCGATTTTGATGAGGCCTTTGCACGGTTGGAGAAAACCATCGGCAGCCTCTGTGCAGATGAGATACGTGGTGTGGCGATTTTTACCCGCAGTATCACGGGCGGGCGGTTTGTCACAGTGATACCCAGTATGCTCCCTTTCAGGAATCAGTTGACCTTCTACCGGGTACCCGATATCCGACCCCTGTTGAGTCTTAGGGATGCTTATGCTGAACAATTCCTGCTTTGGGCGGCATCCGATGGCATTGAGTTGCTGCGTGTTGAGGGTGGACAGGCTCAGACACTGGCCTGGGTGGCAGAGAAAAGTGTGAAGTGGCATGTTGCTGATCATCAGCATCTGTTATCGAGGAAGAGAACAGTAGGGAAGAGACGACAAACAGATGGTTTTGCCAGGCAGACCATCACAAAGGTCTTGAAATCGGCGGGCAGGGTCAAGCTTGTGTTGGCGGGTGATAACAATCGGTTGCTGAAACTGCGTCACTGGTTGCCCCGTCAACTGTTAGCTGCCGTATCACAATCGGTAACCGTCTCTCCATTTCTGGAACGGAGCAGGGCCTTGCGGCAAATTGTCGATCACATGGCGGCGGGTTGTCGGACAGCTGTGGATAGCTTTACAAAATCCTGTCTGCAGGTTCCTTCAATCAGACGCAAGTGTGTCACTGGTCCTGGCGCTACGTTTACGGCCATGGACTCCCAGGCCTTGGATACCCTGCTGATAACGAGTAAAAGCACAGCTTCTCTGATCTCCTCCCGCCGATCAACTGCTTTCGAAACCGCAAGCGCAGGCACAGGGCAATCTCTCGATGTTGCTCAGTTCAGCTATTGGGACCCGGGTATTGAGCTGAGTCGAATGGCCTGTCAGCTGGGTATAAGGACGCTGGTGAGTAATGCCCGGGAGTTGTTTCGTCAAGGCGGGGTAGGTGGTTTGCTGCGGGACTCAGCTGATGTGGCTGTGATGCCCAGGCCGCAGTGTCCGCCAATTGTCGAATGGGTCGCTTGATAAGATTTCCAGACGGTTGGCACTATGGTTAAGCAGATAAAATGTGACGATCCACGACTCAAAGGGCAGGTCCGGCAAATGTTGAATTTTCATCTGAGCTCCATCGATGGGTTAGCGGATAAGTTGGAAATCAGTGTTGTAGAGGCCGAGGAGGGGGGTGACAGGCCACTCTATCTTTGCCGGGTGGTTGTTACGGATCCCCACTCCAGTAGCTTGGTTGTGGAGGAGCGTCAGGCTGATATCACCCTGACGGTGAATCGTGCGCTGACGCGCATTGTACGAAAGCTGATGCGCCGGCAGTCTAGCCCGCATGTTTCACCCGGTCGCTTAGAAAATTAAATAACTTGCAGATGCACATGATATTTCCGGAATATAAGCAAAGTACGAAGTGTAACTGGCAAACGCCGAACGCGCCCTCGCACCGGTCTCGCTGTCCAGCTGCAGTATTTGCTCAATCATCAATAGCTCGCTATTGATTCATTACGCAAATCCGCATCTGAACGAGGCTCCCGGCACGATCATCGCGTTCCCCGGATGAAACATGCGGGCTAGCCAACATCCGATCTGAGCTCATACAGCGAGCAGTTTATTCTTCCAATGACCATTGCAGGGGAGCAGCCTGTTGCTGATCCCCTGCATGCGCTTCTCCAATGGGGATTCGAATTGTCCTGCGGGTGCGACCGGTGAATTTCAAAAGATCGAAATATTCGAGCTATCAATCGTCTAAATTCGAATTTTCTTTTCTTTCCCCATGCCTCATAACTATCACCAAGCGTTTTTCAACCCTTGTGAGTGGTTGATCATTCAGGAGATGAACATGTTTGAGGCCAGATTTCATGACCATCATCGATAGGGACTACAGCATGCCATACAGATCGACCGGAAGTGCCCACACCGGCAGTTCTCTGTATGCCGTAAATCCCCTCTATGCGCTCTCCGCACTGGGTTTGTTTGCACTGGTCTGGTTCTTACTCACTGGGGATGACTGGAAATCCTGGTTGGTGGGATTTCCGGTGGTGGTTATGGCCACCTGGAGCATGTTACGACTGCGTGCTTCAGCAGAGGGAGAATTCAATCTGATGGGGTTGCTCAAATTCCTGCCCTATTTTGTCTGGGAATCGGTGCTTGGCGGTATCGATGTGGTGTCCCGTGTGATGCGTCCGAAGATGCATATCTCACCAGGATTCTTTGAATACCGGATGCGGCTGACTCAGCCATCGGCAAGACGGTTGTTCGTAAACAGCCTCAGTCTATTGCCCGGATCCTTAGCTGCCGACATGGATGGGGAGTGTCTGCGCATACATGCGCTGGATAGTGGCGCTGATCTGAAAGGTGAACTGGTACGCCTGGAGCGGATGGTCTCTGCCGTTTATGGAGAAAGCCTATGATTCCGCAGAACCCACCGATCGATTTTCTG
>JBFNJI010000087.1:0-6529 GCA_040793985.1 Candidatus Thiodiazotropha sp.
TCTGGCAGGAGAAGTTGATCGGTTAGACTTCAACTGACAGTCACGGTTCATCAGAATCGGTAACTGTCAGATCAAATACTGACTTCTACAGCTTATTTCTTGAAGACTCAGGTAGTTTGCTGAGAGTGCCGCTTCTAAACAGTTCGCTTGATTTCTTATTGAGCACCACACACACGTCACCATAGTTGTTGAGTCCTTTACACCTACCCCAATTGTTCGATCTACAATCGTACTTTCCGTGATCTTGGAAAAACAATTTCATTTTGTCTTCGTCTTGAAACAGAAGCCGTGCGGTTTCAGCATCTTCAACTACAGTGACTTCTGTATCGTCATCTCTATGACTCTCTATTCCTATTCCAACATGATCAGTTATGAAGCCACAAACCGACGGGCTGCACCGGTGGGTTTTTGATAATGAGTTCGTGTCGATCGAGAATCCCTTGTTCTCGAATTCTTTCAAATATGCTTCAAGACCATTCTTGTGAAGGTTGGTACGGATCTGACCATCACGACTAGTATCAAAGGTGTGCTGAAAGTAATCTCCAACAAGTAAGAAATCGATATCAGCATCGGAAATCGCCATCATCAAATTGAAGTCGTTTGCCGCAAAGTCTTGTACTTCATCTATGAGAAAGTCGTCAAAGTATTTTTCTAATCGAGCAATGATCTTCGGGATGCCGCCGTGCTCTTGGACATACTTTGCGACCCTATTCCCATAAAGATATCTGCTCCCCGTTATGTAATGCGCTAAGCTGCTCTTTGAAGGGAACACTCCTGGTATTTCCCAAAATATTCCATTGTCACGCAATTCATATGAGAAAAATGGACGGAAACAAAACGAGTAGAGAAAGGAGAAGTAAGAAACAAGTGTGATGTTGGCGGGGATATAACCAAACTTCTGATGCAAGCTTTCTTCGAGTGATCGTAAATTCTCGTTGGTATACGTGACAATCAGAGATCGTTTCTCTTCCATGACTGCCTCAAGAATTTTGGTGGTTTTTCCCGACCCCGCAACAGCTAGCACTAGTTCTTTAGCCATGTGATTGCATTGTTAATGTAGTCTGGGACATCGATATCACCGGACTTGTTTTTCACCAGCTCAAAGGCGACTTTAGATTTGTTCTTGAGCATGTATTCCTGAACACTAAGGGTTTTTCGTCCTTCGGCGAAAAGAGCGTCACAAATTGCCGTGTTGTCTTGATACATGCAGATCTCAAACGTGCTTCGAGCATTGTCTGGATCACAGTAGATTTCTATGTTTTCGGCTTCTGTATAATCTTCATAACGATCTATACAATTAGTTTTGACATCACCATCGTTGTCAGTAACTACAGCAGTTCGGATGCCAAGAAGCTTTCCAATATCTAGATACCTAGGAAAACTTATCCCCCCAACTGAAATGACTTCGATACCAGAACCCGCCAAGTTATTTCCTGTCGATTTCATGAAGAGCTCTTCCATAAGTATGTATTCTGCGTCACCTTCAACAAGCAGACTCTTTGGAGACAAAACGTACTCCAAGACCGAATTACTCGGTGCTTTCATGAAATACTCGGCTGTGTCCTTTGGTAGATCATTGAGGCGCAGCGGATCATTTTCGAATGAAGTCAACATAATTGCGTGACGCAAATCCAGACGGGTAGACACTAGGGAGCTGTGTGTTGCAACAAAAACCTGCGATTGGCTAGTCTCACGAATCTCTTCTATCAACCGCCTCATGTTGGTATGGCTTAAGTGATTTTCAGGCTCTTCTAATAGAACCACGTCAATGTTTGATTTCTTGGAGAGAGCGAACTTCGTCCTGATGAAACACTGGTGCCCTACACCTAGGTTCTCAATATCTAATCCTGAGCGAGCTATTGTCAGATCAGTTTCAAGGTTTGCCTTCGTTCCGCTTTTTAGTGCAAAACCGAAATCCTCTTCCAGCTCCTCATTGATGTCTGCGAATTGTTCCCGAGCAAAATCCTCTTTGATCCGACGATATCCGTATTTCAGCTGGTGCTTACTCGTATCAGAAACATTGGCACGGAAGAGTGTTTGCACATAAACACGTGACGCGTAATCATTGCTTATTTTGGTGTTGTCTATATCCAGATGCTGAAGTGGCTTTTTGTACGGCGTTATGGACATTCCAGAGAATGTACGAATTTCTACCGTGTAATATTCATAAGGAAATGCTGGATTTTCGAGTGCAATGAGTTCGCTGATCTCCTCTACCAACTCGGTCTTTGGCTCGCAAATTAAACACATTCCGCATGCGAGTGTTCTTTCAATGTTGTACTCACCTGCAAACTCATGCCGACCTAGTTCGCTTAGATAGATGTCGACTTCCATTCGGGGGAGATCTTCAAACCTGCGCTCTTTATTTTTTAGAAACGCTTGAACCGCCTGCCTATTGATGAGGCGCTCAAGACCTACTGTCTCAACTTTTCCAGTATTGGCGGACAACACAAGGTCTATTGCCAACAGAACGGAGCTCTTACCGGTATCGTTGTCGCCGATAAGGATATTCATACCAGAATCTAAATTCTCCAACGTCCAGTTTTGGAAGCCTTTGAAATTTAGCAAATGTATTTTTTCTATGTATTGGTCACTCATACAAGAACCATACCAGATTCTGAGGTTTGTGGAACCTGTGATCAAAGCGAGTAGTATCACAGAAGCCCGACTTGTTTAGGTCTATTCGTAGAAAGAATGAAGCCTTATTCATCCGATCACACAGGCTTGAAGCTGCCTAGAGCTGGAAAGATTGATCTTTGCGATATTGCGTGTCGTTTAGAGACAGAATTCGAACTTTTGTCGAAGAACTTGATGATGAGAGGATAGTTCAACAAACCAGTAGCACTGTACAACTAATGGAAAAGTAATCCTAGGGGCCTATTTCTTAGCCATAAGTACATGGCGCTCAAGAAATGGCCCTGCTGTAGCCCTATGCTTTTTTCTAAAACTAAAGCCAGCCTTCCTAATCGCTTTATAAATTTCATCAACGTTAAATCTCCTTATGTCAACCAGTGTCCGGCCATTCGCTCGACAGACGATCGAAATACATGTTGTACGTGACAATCCATTCAGGCCGACGGCGCTATGAACATCAATCAAGCTCAAAGCCTTACGAGTAGTCATTCCATTTCCTAGCATCTTTTTAATGCCATTTGCAAAAAACTCACTCACAACTGGTTGCCACTTGCTACGATTATACATAGGATCTTTACCGACTTTATAATTTGTTCCATAACAAAACAAATCGAATACGAACATGTCTCCTTCACTCATAATTTGGTACAAACTACTAAGTTGCGCTTCCTCTGTTCTCGTCGTGTTTCCAAAGGTTCCTCCAGTCATAAGAAATAGCCTTGGTCCCGGACAATGCTTTGAAACTACTTCCTTAACAAATGCCGGAGTCTGATCAAAATCACACAATATGCCTTGCTTACACTCGACCCACGGATTTTTTTGCGTGACATTTTTTGCGCTATATATAATTAAATGTCTGTTGACATCTACTGGAACAAACTCGCGAAAATTCTTCTGGCTAAGATGTGCAATAAGTTCAGCATCGACTGTTCCAAGGCCTGGACCGAGGGAAACTACTGTACAGACCGGGCTTTTACCAATTAAATTCGCAATTTGCTTTCCATTCAAGTTTGTTTGTGTTCTCTTAGAGTAATCGGGATCTGACTCAACGTTTGCCCAAGCGATTGCTCCGTCTATCCCCATATACAGATTAGAAGGCAGCCAATTATCGACTTCTTCTTTTATAGATCGAATTTCATGTAATTTCATCGTCCAATCAGTTTGAATTGCTAGAGATGTTTCCGAGAATCTAGATCGATCTAATACGTCCTTTAAAAGGTCAGAAAAATACTTAACAACTTTTCCCGCTGTTTCAATCTGCATATCACTTTTAGAATAGAAAATTACGTTCATCCCATCCATGTCTGAGGGAAGTTTCACTCCTTCTTCTACGACTATTACAGAATTCTTCTGACCTACTGAATTCAGAAATATCCCATATTCAAGTAGTACGTTATCGCGAACAGCTAAAATTGGCTTCCTACTTCTTTTTAGCGTAGGGCCAGGTCTAAACCACACTTTATCGTCACCAGCAAATACAAAAACCGCAGCTTCACATAAATTTGCAAGCTGCATAAGCCGAGGCAATGTATATTCTCCTGCCCGAAAGGCTCTTTTATCCCACCACGGTAAAACAGAGAAACCCAGCTTCGATAATTCGTCTGCAATCTTTTTTGCCAATCCTCTACGCTGTTCTGACGAACTTGCAATAAATACTTGTTGGCCATTCATGCCTACTCCTTTTCACTGTCTATTGTTAGCAATATAAGCACCTAACTTAGTTATTAAGAATGCGGCAGCAATCAGACTCAAGTGAATTAACAGATAACTATACGGTTCATATGGAATCCTCACTCCTGCTAGCCCGAAAGATAAGATAAGAGCAAGTATCAATAGGGCAGGCACCCATAGAATTGAGTCCTTTTTAACCACTTTATTTAGGACTAAACCAGGGCCTATAACAGTCACATATATCATTAGGGCCGTTAGAACTAATGACAAAACGGAGCTAGCAAAAAAGACGATGACTAAGCAACCGAAAAACACGGTAAAAGTAGCTGCTATTCTTCGGTATTTATAACGACTCGATTGTGGCTTATTCCCAAACAAGTCTTCTGATAGAGTGGAGATTAAATTAAAGGAAAATGAATCCAGCGTGGACATTACTGCGGCAAGAATGATGACTGCAGTAACAAACCCCGCTACCCCAAGTTCGGATGTAAAGAAAAAAGTAAGAATTGACTCGGGGTCAGACACATCAATTCCCGCATAAGCCGAGAACACCCCGAGTGATATGGCAATCGTAACTATCGCTGCATAGATAATTACACCAGCCATAACACCCAACCTTGCAGTTGTTACACTTTCTGACCTTCGGATCCTGTACCAAACATCCTGGGAAAGTGGAACAAATAATAGAGAGAGGCTCAACATGAGCACCGTTCTCAGGTCTAACGGCACTTGAGGAATTGATGGATTTAAACTCACATTCGAAGTTATAGTGCTGATTCCATATATCGCTGGTAGAACAAACAAGAACACCACAATAATAAACTGTAGGACATCAGTCTTTGTTACAGCCCCAATCCCTCCCTTATAAATATATCCAAGTATTGCAGAAAATAGTGTCACCGCAACTAACAGTGCGGGTTGTGCACCCAGATAGGGAGTAAATATTTTTTGCAATGCGACAATCTGAGCACCAGCGAGCAAAAGATAAACAAAAATCCCACATGTTGCGTAAACAAGTGTTCTAACTTTATTCCCACCGGCCAAATAAGCAGAAGCTCCTTGATTGCTATCCGGAACAGAAAAAAGACTAACTAACAAAACAACAAAACCACCACCAAAGACAACAGCAATTGGATCGACTAAAGCAATCCATCCATTTGCATAGCCTATTCCAGACATAGCAATTGTCGCCGCCCCACCAATAAAACTCATGCTCAGTCCGGCAGCAATCCTAAACAAACCTAGCTTTTCCTCGGCCGATCCACCTTTTACCCTCCTGCCAAAATACCCATATAAAATGAATCCAATAGCAGCTGCGATGAGAATAAAGAAGTCTATCCCTAATGATTTTTCCATGCTCAACAGTCCCCCACAGTTCACTTAGGACTGGTATTTATACTACCATAATTATGACCTGCCCCTAGTTTCTTCGCCAAACACTGGTTAGTTTGAATCCAGGTTATTGGACTGTGCTTTGGCGTAGCTAGTGAAAACGCGTTAGGATAACTTTGCACTTGATTCAACTAAAGAATCAGGCCATTGTATACCCAGTCCTACTTCTCACCATCATACTCTCGTACTCTAGCCATGTCTGGGTTGTCGACTTCATGCACATGAGCAGGTAAAACACTCCCGTGTACACCGTGACTGTGATTCAGAACTTTTGTAGGCATGAGCGTCCTCACAACACATGTAACGATACTTGTGGCGTGAGTACTGTTTGCAGCACTACTTGATCACCCGTGACTTTCGATCTCCCTTAGTGGTAACGAGTATGACAGTATTGCGTACAAAGAAATTCTAGTCGGAGTTGGCATCACAATCTCCTGCACAAACCTTGCCTGCCTGCGAGAAAACGGATACCTCAAATAGACGAAAATTGGTATTCTGATTCGACGTTGACAGCATTACCTTCATCTGACGCCAGAACATCGGTAATGGCTGGCCACTAGAATGATCAAATACTTGTTGCCCTGAAGTACCATCATCATTGGTCCATTTTTCAGTATACTGACGTGAAGAAGATCTGGAGACAGTGTAATCTAACTTAAGTGGATTATAAGAGGATTGAGCTTTCCGGTGCCAAACAGGTGCCAAGCACCATATCGGTTATTTATTAACTCTTTGATTTATATGGTGGCCAGGGACAGAATCGAACTGCCGACACGGGGATTTTCAGTCCCCTGCTCTACCGACTGAGCTACCTGGCCTTAGAGAAGAGGGC
>JBFNJI010000033.1:0-6209 GCA_040793985.1 Candidatus Thiodiazotropha sp.
CACAACCCAAGGCGCAGGAGAAAACTTGATCGGCTTAAACAAAAGATATCACTCTTAACTCAACCGTCCGTGGAAACGGGGTAAAACCCGGGTGATATACAGCCATTATTGGATGCTGCTACGACTTACCGGGACAGATTACTATGGATGATATTAATAGCTGGTGGCCCGAGACCATCAGAGTGTTTGCAGCTAAGAGTATCAGACATTGATCATCGAAACAGAACAATATATGTCCCTAATGATGAGGAGGTTAAGGTCCACGTGAGCCTGACCGAAGAAGAGAGGGTTCGTTTTAAAGGTCGAAATATTCGTAAGCTATGGCTGTTGCCTGGTGCATTTACTACTACTCTATTCCAGTACTACAAGGAATACATGCTTCGAGAGTACGTGCCAACCAAAGAACACCCTTTCCTCTTTCAGTATGTCACATCTAAACCGGTGCACGGAATTAAGCGAGGGGATCCCTATTGGAATCCGTCCAGGAGTACGACACTCGAAATCTTCCGAGGTGCAATACGTCGGGCTGGAATACAACCCCCAGAAGAGAAACCCAATAATCAATGGGCGCTGTATAGTTTGCGGCACTTTTACTGCGATTATTTATATAACGAATTCCCGGATGAGAATGGAAATCGAGAAGGTCTTTCGCTTTCGGGTGTACAGTTATGTGCTGGTCATGAAGAAATGTCATCGACACAGGTTTATAGCCGAGAGTCCGAGAAGAAGCTTAAGCAGAGATTCTTGTTGGCTGATGCTGCTATACATCAGATAGAAGGGGGTATTCCGGGAATTGCTGTATATACAGCTAGGCAATTGAGAGATCAGGCAAGCAAGCTAGAAAGTTTGGCTCAAGATATTTTGGCTAATAAAAGCAAGAGGGAGGAGTAATGCCAAAGCTAAATACGTCAAACAGGCTTGTGTTTCTAGCAGATCAACAAATGCTCATTCAATACTTTTTCTCAGCATTAGCGTTAGTTCGAGAATTTGAATTAGACAAATGTATAGCACTAAGGAAGAACAAGAAGCAAAGAGGGCACAGTAATTATTCTCAAGCTGTTCTTGATGCGTTCGATCCTGATTCGATTGAGAAAGCGAAATTAAAAACGTTTCTGCATTTAGCTTATCGTGCAGTCATACAGGAACGTGATGAAAAAACAGGAAAGCGTGTATATGCAGCTGATGCAGATGAATATTTGCAAGTGGTTTTCGAGCAACTGGGTAGTTCGGTTCAGAATAGAAGTCTGTTTAGTACGGTAGCTAGGCGTTTCTTAAAGCGTATCTTTTTGGAGCTCTGGAGAGATGGATGCGTATTGCTTACCCCTGCTTTTCAAATTGGTTTTATTAACATAAGTCAATCGGTATACCCAAGATTTTATGGTTGTGAAGTGTTTGATTGGTTCCAGGAAAAATTCTCGAAGTGTAAAAATGGGACAGTCGAGAAAAAACACTATACTGCGGTCTTGGGAATTCTGCTGTGCACAACTATAAAATCATATGGAGATCTTGATCTGTCATTTCTTGCGGAAGTGTTCTTAGCGACAAAAGCGACGAGTGGCAAATCGCCCTTTAAGATAAGTGGTCGTATTTCTTATACATCGCTATCTATAGAATTTTTTGAACTAACTGCTAGCAGTGATCGGCCTATAGAGAAAGTCGAAGTAGAGGCATTTAGCCATTGGCTTAAAGCTCCAAAGTGGAGAGAAATTTATTCTTATCCCGAGTTTGTAAAAAATCATAAAGAGATTATTGCAGAACAAAATCGTATCACCTTACAGCAGAGAACGAAGGCGGCGAGAGAGGATAGGCGAATTAAAATAAGTAGGTCAGAGAAGAATTCGACTACAGTATATTGGGCTGAAAGCACGAATAAAATAACTGTTACGCCAGTGACGCCATCGCTGGCTAAGGCTGTTGAGGAAGGTGATGTTGATACCTTTTTTATTAATTACAGAGTTTGGCAAAGTTCATCAGAGTTCTTAAACAAATCAATGCCGATGCTGGAGCATTTGGAAGTAATAGAAAACAGTAAGGTATGGAAGAAGCTGTACAACGATTGGATAAATTGGAGGGTTAATGTAAAGGGCTACGAGGACCTGAAATCACCAGCCAAGGCCTTCCGGTTTCTGGGAATGTATATATTTGGATACATTCAGTTGTGGATTGAAAAGCATCCGGATGCGGCGGTAGAGTTGCCCGAAACCCCCGCCATGTTTGATCGCTACACCTTTGTTTCGAGGGATGGATTGGAAGAGGATGATGATCCAAATATGCCGATGACGATCTTAGACCTGTTGTACGCAATGGACATCAAAGAGTCCACCAGACACTCGTATTTTATTTCGATTAATAGCTTCTTTAAGTTTCTATCAATAAAACGTCTAAGGTACAAAGAGTTACTCGGGGAGAACTGGGTATCCCCTATTGATGAATCTGATACACCAGGTAAGCGTAGGTCAAATAAAACCACAAGACAACCTTTTGAAGAAGAGGCTGCCCCCTGGATTCTTCGGTACTTCTATATGCTGGACGAATATGGAGAGTATCTCCAGCATTTAGCTTTTAAATACAATTACTTTGATGACATCGACAAGCTACCGAAAGGAAGACGTTGTGCTTGTCGATTATCGGTGTTTCGCTTTATTGATTCCGAAAAGGAGTTTGAAGGCTTTGTGCCTGTCATAAAAGGGAGAGATAAGAATGGTGAGGATGTTGAGTATAAAGTCACACAGGTCCCTAATGTCTATAGCTTTAGTAGGCGTCTTGTAACCTTGCCAGATGGTAAAACGAAAGAAATTGTCATTCCACATATGACTTCATTGCGTATGAATATTTGTATGTATGAAGTCGGTCGGCGTTTTTCGGATATCCGATATGTGGACCGAAGAACTTGGGATTCGCTGAATGATGGCTGTTTTGATAATGATCCTATTTATACTCTAAAGATAGAAACGGATAAAACGCAGAATCCGGGGCATATCGAACCAGCGCCGATGCTAAAACGTCTGCGTGATCTTCTGTTAAAAGAAATGCGGTTTATAGATGTCCTAACTGAACCATTCATGAATGATGAGGTGAACTGGCAGAGAAGAGAGATAACGCGGTTCGATCCTATCCTTCCGCTCTTTACTGGACCGAAATCGTCACAGGTATCCGAGACAAGAACCAGAGAAGTATTTCGCTTTATGAGCTATGCTTTGCAAGAGTTTCTAAACGACAGAAACTTAGGCGAGTTGCCTTTTAAATGGTTTGAAGCGGAGATTAATGGTGATGTTGTAAGGGTGTTGCCTAATCCCGAGATGCAGCCACATACACTAAGGAGTACCTTCATTACCCATCGTGCGCCATTTTTTCCAAACGACATCAACATACTGGTAAGTCATGCTAATGTAGTTGTATCAGGACATTATAATAAACCGCACCAAAAGGACATCTATAAACGCTTCCTTGCTGCTGATAAACACATTCATTCCTTTGAAGAGTCTGCTAACGCAGTAACGGAGTCATTTGATGGAAGTCAACATATTCATGCTGATTCTCCAGAGAGCGCTGTAAGGAAGTCTTTTGAGCTAAATCGTGAAGAAACGATACAGCGATTTGGTTTTGTAACGGTTTACTGTTTGCCAAAGATGGGCAATACAAAAAAATTTGATAGCGCAATAAACCTACTTCGCGTATCGCCAATGAATCAAATCAAGTGGCTTGCTACGCATGTTTGTCCTGTTAACCTTCGATGTCCTCAAAACGTAATAGAAGTAACAGGAGAGGTGTTACGCTGTGGGATTTGTCCTATCGCTGCAAAGTGTGTTGACCATATTCCTGCGATAAGAGCAGAGCGTCGAGCCATTGGAGAGAGAATCAATGAAACTATCACCTTGCTCAATACTCTCAAGAAAGAAGGGAGCAGTAAATCTAATATTAGAAAGCTTCAAGAGCAAAAGCAGATAGATCAGATTGAGTTTGCTGGTTGGGATGCGAGTGAAAAGTATCTTCTGCGTATTCTTGAGGAAAAAAAGATTGATCAAGCTCCTTGGTATGTAAAGCAGCCTGAAATGTTTAATCTTGTACTGAATAATATTACTAGCGCTTCACAGCAGAGTAGTTACTTACTTGAAAGAGTGGCTGCGGTTGAGGCATATCCCTATCTTCTGAATATAGATAAAACTCTCGAGTCGAAATGTAAAATGGAAGCGATTAAGGCAGCGATTTCAAACAAAAATATGGAAGCGGCAATGTCACTTATTGGTGATGAAGCCGATGCTATAAGCCTTTTAGTATCGGAGCTAAAGATTAAGGCGCGGGCCTTGCAAGGTGATCAATACGCGTTGCATGATGTGCTAGCCAAAGCACATGACTTAATAGCTCGAGATACCGAAGACGATCAGCGAAAGCTGGCTAATGCAATACAGATGGTGATCATGGAGAAATGAGCGCCATGAAGAAAAAAGTCGGAGCCAAGAAAGGAGAGAATCGATTCAGGCAATACCAGACAGAAAAAGTAGATAAGAATATGGTGCTCGTACAAGAAGCGTTGGAAAAAGTATCTTCAATTAAAAATAAATTTAATAATGAAAAGGAGTTAGTGGCTTACCTTGTTGATGCTACCGAGCTTCATAGAACCACTTTGACTAGAAAAGGAAGTAAGTATAAACCAGTAATACTGGAATACTTAAACAAAGTACCCGGAGCTATTAGAAAGTTGCCAGTTAGTCAGATGAGCGAGGAAGCGCTTAGGGCCTATGCCATCGTATTAGAACTTGAGCTTCAAGAGAAAGAAGAGGAGCTTCGTAAGGTAAAGAGTCAGCATAAACCGCTTGCAATCACTATGGATGTGACTGATGTTGCTCTGTTGGATCTGGCGATGACAATTGTGCTGATACAAGAAACATTCCCTGATTTCATAGAAATCAATACTCTAAGTCAAAAGATTATCAATCTGACGCTAGATGAAGGTGATCCCGGCCGTGTGATAGCTTTTGGACAAAGAACACGGTCCCTGTTTCAGATCATGAAAGATAACCCAGCCGTTTTTGGGTCGCTTGACTTTTAAGCGATGGCTCAAGAAGAGGAAAGATATGGCTGATACGAGTAGCTATAAATCTATTAAGGATACATAATTTGGATTAGTCACGATTAGATCTGACACCTGACTTGAAAAAGTGAGGGTTACCGGTTTTGATGGAAGTGCGAACTTTTGTCAAAACAACTCAAGAGGTAACCCTCATGATCAATAGTAACGAAAGAATCATTAAACACAAGGTTGGTCTGCTGAATCTGGCTGAAGAACTCAATAATGTCTCCCAGGCCTGCAAAGTCATGGGCCTGTCCAGGGACACCTTTTATCGTTATCGTGCGGCTGTGGAGGAAGGTGGTGTTGAAGCGCTTTTGGATAAGCCTCGTACCAAGCCCAATATCAAGAACCGTATCGATGAGGCCACAGAGATGGCTGTCTGTCAGTATGCGATTGATTATCCTGCCCATGGTCAGGCACGTACGAGTAACGAGCTTAGGAAACGTGGCGTATTTGTCTCCGGCAGCGGTGTTCGTTGCATCTGGTTGCGTCATGGTCTGTCAAATTTCAAACACCGTCTCAAGGCGCTAGAAGCGAAGATGGCGGAGGAAGGCCTGGTGTTAACGGAGGCCCAGGTGCAGGCGCTGGAAAAGAAAAAGCTGGATGATGAAGCCTGTGGTGAAATCGAAACGGCCCATCCAGGCTATCTGGGTTCACAAGACACTTTCTACGTTGGCACCCTGAAAGGTGTTGGTCGGGTTTATCAGCAGACCTTTGTAGATACCTATGCCAAGGTGGCCTTTGCCAAGCTGTACACCACCAAGACACCGATCACCTCAGCGGACCTGCTCAATGACCGGGTTTTGCCGTGCTATGAGGCACATAGCCTACCGCTCCTGCGTATCCTGACGGATCGTGGTACGGAATATTGCGGCAAGGCCGATCGGCATGATTATCAGCTGTATCTGGCGATCAATGACATTGAGCATACCAAGACACGAGTCAAATCACCGCAGACCAATGGTATCTGCGAGCGTTTCCATAAAACCATTCTACAGGAGTTTTACCAGGTAACGTTCCGGAAGAAGATCTATACGGACCTGGAATCGTATGCTTCCCCATCTGACGAACAGATCGAAACTGTAGTTTTCTGGCAAACTACAGCCAGGAGGCTCAGATGAAAAAGTCACGATTCACC
>JBFNJI010000021.1:0-5982 GCA_040793985.1 Candidatus Thiodiazotropha sp.
TTCCGGTTGTCACGCCAGTGGCACTGCCGGGTAGCTAAATACGGACAGGATAACCGCTGAAAGCATCTAAGCGGGAAGCCCCTCCCAAGATAAGATCTCACTTGTCTCTTGAAGACACTGAAGGGCCGTTGAAGACTACAACGTTGATAGGCTGGGTGTGGAAGCGCAGTAATGCGTGAAGCTAACCAGTACTAATTGCCCGTGAGGCTTGACCATATAACACCCAAATATTCTGGGTTTGGCTCAAGCAAACGCAACAACCAAAGATTTTGCTCTAGCGATCTAACCGAATATGAAAACAGGGGACGGAGTCAAGTTTCCATGCTCTGACTTACGGCTTTCGATAGGAGTGAGGGAAATTGACTCCGGCCCCTGTTTTCAACCAGTTTACCTGGTAGACATAGCGTGTTGGTACCACCCGATCCCATCTCGAACTCGGAAGTGAAACGACATAGCGCCGATGATAGTGTGGGGCTTCCCCATGTAAAAGTAGGACACTGCCAGGTTTTTACAGCGAAAACCCCGGACCTTAACGGCCCGGGGTTTTTTTTTGCCCGTATCCCGCGGATCTTCTTTTTTTCCAGTTCAGTTCCACTATCAATGACTGTATCTGGTTCACTGCTTGAGTTAGCGTGTAAGATGTTGATCATGCTGGCTCCAAATGTGGATTATTACGCAGACTGAGTATGTTGCTCTCGCTAACACTATTGATCTTCGGCATTCTGCTGACCGGGTTTGCCATTCGACAGCTCGTGCTGAAGCGGAGAATCCTTATTGCCGGTGTGAATGGATTTTTAGGCGTGGTTGTATTGCTGGTTGCGAGTTTTTTCTCGATGCTGCTGCTGAGCGTTCAAAGTTATGTTCAGTTGACCAAGGAGATGCTTCTGGCAGAGATCGAAATCGGCGGTGGTGACAATCAAAAGAACGACCTGGTATTGACCATCGACGGTGAGAGCAGGGTTTATCCGATCATGACGGATGAGTGGCGCCTGGATGCACGGTTTATCAAGTGGAAGCCCTGGGTGGCGCTACTTGGAAAGGATCCGGTAGTGCGTCTGGAATCTCTGTCGGGTCGCGAAACTGTTGCGGGTGGCGGGGTTGTCCAGATACACAATCTCCATGATGACTTTGCCATTGTCGATAAGATAGTCACGAACCTTACAGATCGTTTTGGCATGGTCGATACCATGTACGGGAGTTCGGTTTACATGCCGGTTGAGAGGGGGGCGCGTTATCAGGTCAGTGCAAATCATGCGGGCTTGATCGCGCGGCCGGTTAATGATGAGGGTAAACAGGCAATCATCCAGTGGGACAGGTAATGAACGCATACAGGCTTGGCTTCTTCTCTGCTCATGCCCACCTATTCGAAGTTGAACTGACCATCTCACAACCCGATCCCGGTGGACAGCTGGTCTACCTCCCTAGCTGGATTCGCGGCAGTTACATGGTGCGGGATTTCGCCAGGAATATCGTCTCCATTTCGGCTTTCACTGCTGATCAGCCAGTGTCGCTGCTCAAGTTGGACAAGCAGAGCTGGCGTGCTGAGCCGGTTACAGGCGAACTGAGACTTGTCTACAGGGTCTACGCCTATGAGTTGAGCGTAAGGAGCGCTCACTTTGACACCCTGCATGCCTATTTCAACGGCTCGAGCCTGTTTCTGGCCGTCGCTGGACAAGAGGCTAGGCCCTGCAGGCTGAGCATCCTGTCTCCAACTGACACCTATGCCGAAAACTGGCGCCTGGCAACCGGGATGCCGTCCCGAGATGTCGATGCCCTGGGATTCGGAGACTACCTTTGCGACAACTACGAGGCACTTATCGACTATCCCGTCGAGGTGGGCGAATTCTCAGCATATGAGTTTAGCCTCGAGGGGCGACGCCACCGCTTTGTGATCAGCGGTGTTCATGATGCCGACGGGGATAGGTTGTGTAGTGATCTGCAGCGGATCTGTCGCGAAGAGGCGGAGCTGTTTGGGGAATTGCCGATAACCGACTATCTGTTTTTACTGCAAGTGGTTGGCGATGGTTACGGCGGGCTGGAACACCGCAACTCCACCAGCCTGATGATCAGCCGGGACGATCTGCCCACAAGGGGAGAGGATAAGGTTACTGAGGGTTATCGGAGGCTGTTGACGCTCTGCAGTCATGAGTACTTCCACCTTTGGCATGTCAAACGGATTACACCGGAGATCTTTCTGCAACAGGATACCACGGCAGAGGTGCATACTCGTCAATTGTGGATTTTCGAGGGCATTACCTCCTACTACGATGAGCTGGTGCTGGTTAGGAGCGGTGTGATCAATCACAAGGCCTACTTCGAGATGATGGCGGAGACCGTCACCCGGGTGATGCGCGGCAGCGGGAGGCATAAACAGACCTTGGAGGAGTCGAGCTTCGATGCCTGGACCAAGTTCTATAAACAGGATGAGAATGCGCCAAATGCTATCGTAAGTTACTATGCAAAGGGTGCCCTGTTCGCACTCTTGCTCGATTTGACCATACGTCTGCACAGTGACAACCGGCTGTCACTCGATGATGTGATGCGGTCTATGTGGCAGCGCTATGGGCGCATGTCGCTGGGTGTGGCGGAAAACGGATTTGAAAACCTGGTGTATGAAGTGACTTCACTCGATCTGCAGCCACTGTTCGATCTTGGGGTTCGTTCAACCCAGGAACTGCCACTCGAAGAGGCCCTTGCTGAGTTTGCCGTTGAGCTCCACCTGCTCCCTGCAGAAAACAGCGAGGATAAGGGGAAGGTGGTTACAGAGCCGCCGAGGACGGTTACTCCCAAGCTGGTATTGGGGGCCACATGGAAACAGCTTGAGAAGCGAATTCGGCTGCTGCAGGTCTTTGATGGGGGCGGCGCACAGATGGCAGGGATTTCGCCGGGTGATGAGATCGTTGCTGTGGATGGGTTGAATATGAGTGGTAAACAGATGGAAAAATACATTGCCCAAAAGCAGGAGGGGGCATCGGTAGAGGTGCACCTGTTACGCAGAGACGAACTGAAAGTCTTTACAATTACCCCGCTCCCGGCAGTGGCCGATACCTGTACCATCTATCTTCCGCAACACCCCGGCAGTATTCAGCAACAGCGACTTAATAACTGGTTGAAGGCTCATGTACCGACACCATGAGTTGATTCATCGATTGGCGGATGGTCGCTTTCATTCGGGTCAGGAGTTGGGACGGCTGCTGGGTATCACGCGATCCTCGGTTTGGAAAAAACTGCAACAGATAAAACAGAGCTACGATCTGGAGATCGATGCTGTTTCAGGTAGGGGATATCGATTGCGTGAACCGCTGGATTTGCTGAACCAGCAATCAATTCTGGAGTTATTGCGTGCTGAGGGCCTGGCACCGCTGCCTCTGCTGGTACTCCACCCGTCGATAGAATCGACCAACAGTTGGTTAATGAAACAGGCTGCAAGCGGGGCTGAATCGGGCACGGTCTGTTTGGCCGAACAGCAAATTGCGGGTAAAGGCAGGCATGGTCGCACGTGGATATCCCCCTTCGGCAGAAACATCTATCTCTCCATGCTGTGGCGATTCGAAGAACCGCCGATGCAGTTGGCGGGTCTCAGTCTTGCATCGGCGATCGCGGTATTGCGCCTGTTGCATCAGATGAACTGCGATCAGGCCGGGCTCAAATGGCCAAACGATGTATTGTGGCAAGGTAAAAAACTGGCTGGTCTGCTGCTAGAGGTTGCGGGGGAGGCAGGTGGTCCCTCCCTGGTGGTAATAGGTGTTGGCCTCAATACCCGGCTCGGCAGTCATGGTGAGGTTATCGATCAACCCTGGGTCGATCTGAACAACATTCCAAACGTCCTTCCATACACACGCAATCAGTTGGTATCCAAGCTGATCCGACATCTCAGGATCGTAATCGGGGAGTACCAGACAGGGGGACTGGAATCATTTATCGAGGAGTGGCATGAGCACGACCAGTTACTTGGCAAGCAGGTGGTGATCCGCGGTCACAGCCAGGAGCATGCTGGAGTACATCTGGGCATAGATGGTAATGGTGCAATCCGGTTGCACAGCGAGGGGAAGGAGCGGTCGTTTCATGCCGGTGAGGTGAGCCTGCGCCAGACGGTGGATGAGGAATCATGAAGCTCTATGTCGATATAGGCAATACAGCCATCAAGTGGGCCACAGGGAGGGAGCTGAGGGAGGGTCTTCTGCATCAGGCTCAATCGGCGGACCTGCCCAAGGTGATAGAGCAGGCTTGGCTCGGACTGGAGACTCCTGAAGCTGTGTATATCGCCAGCGTGCGTCGGCAGCAGGTCGATATGAAACTGCTACAGTGGATTGAACGAGAGTGGCAAGTCACAGCTCAATTTGCCGAGACACGGCGCCAGGAGCATGGTGTAACCAATGCGTATGAACAACCCGGTCAGTTGGGAGTTGATCGCTGGTTGGCCCTGATCGCGGCACGCGCCCTTTCACCGTCACCACAGATTGTCGTAGACTGCGGTTCAGCAACGACAATCGATGCCATGGACAGCGGTGGGAAGCATATTGGTGGTATCATCTTGCCAGGTAAGCGATTACTTGCCGAATCGCTGCGGCAGAATACCGATATTCCACCTCATGACGAGGGGGTGATCAGGGACTATTTCGCCTCCGACACGGCATCGGGTATCCTGACAGGGGCCGTCGTCGCCCAGTGTGCGACCGTGGAGAAGCTCTACCATATGTTGCTACAGCGTGTAACAGGAGAGGTCCGTTGTATTGTTACCGGTGGTGACGCGGGATTTTTGTCCGCCTACCTCGAACTGCCGCATGAAGTTGTGCCCGGTCTGGTTTTGATGGGTCTGCAACTGCAATCAGGCCATGATACCTAGACAGGTTTTTTGCCAAATAGCCGAAATGTTTGCGTTGAATAGAATAGTTAAAGGATTGCTATGAAGTGGCTCTTTTTCATTCTGCTGCTGGCCAATCTGGGGATGTTCATCCTGATCTATCCTCAGCAGGCTGAAAAAAGCGATGAGAAAGGCTTACCTGATATCGGTGATCTCTTTCTCTCTAAGGAAATTGCGGAGCTGAGTGAGCAGGCGAATGGGGAGAATGCTCCCGTGAGCGCGGATACTTCTGATTCGCAAACTGTGGCTGCCGAAGAGTCCCGGTCTGAGCCTGCCGCATCCCAGGATCTCGAGACAGAGCAGAAGCAAGACAGTGCGCCGCAGCTGAGTAGTGAATCCGAAAGTGCTTCCATGCCGGAGGCACCCACAGATGTGCAAGCCGAGACGGCGGAGTCCGCTGAGGTGACCGAGCAGGAGCATGTTTCCGTGGAGCTGCCTACCTGTAAAACACTAGGCTACTTGCAAAGTCGGTCAGAGGCGGAGATTGTCTCGGTGCGTTTGCGGGCTCTGGGTTTGAAGCCAGAGCTGCAATCGGAAACCAGTAATGAACAGGCGGGCATCTGGGTTCTGGTCCCCCCCCAGGCCACGAGAAGGGAGGCGATTGAGATTGCAAATCGCCTTGAGCAGGATGGGATCAGTGACCTCTGGCGTTTTACCAGCGGAGAGCTGGTACACGCGATATCCCTCGGCCTGTTTCGAAATCAAGAGCGGGCGGAAGCGAGGAGAAGGGAGATCAGTGAACTTGGCTATGAGGTGATTGTAAAACCCCGATACCGTCAAGCTACAAAATATTGGCTCTATTTTCAGCAACGTACACTCTCCACACCCGCTCAAGAGGAGTGGCGTGAACTGTTGGAGAATTTTCCGCAAATCGAGGTTCAGGAGACTGCCTGCCGGTAAGTTTGCCAGATGCTGCAGAAACGCATAGAATTCGCACTCTCCAGCCGGCGTAGCTCAGTTGGTAGAGCAGCTGATTTGTAATCAGCTGGTCGGGGGTTCGAATCCTCTCGCCGGCTCCAGCTCAATCCGGTGCATTCCGGAGACATGGTTTACACCTTATTCCGGAGACATAGTTAACACTTTCTCCGGGGCGAAAGGATCAGGAGCCGGTTCCACCC
>JBFNJI010000016.1:0-5848 GCA_040793985.1 Candidatus Thiodiazotropha sp.
TATCAGGAGATATTGTTGATAGTCAATTAACCATAGAATGGCCACAACAAACCCAAAAGTTAATTTGAGCGGTCTCGCGCGCTGTCTTATTCAGGATGGGCTGATCGGCGAAGAGCAGGCGGAAACGGCCTTTGCGCAGGCACTGAAGAAAAAAGTGCCGTTTGTCACCTATCTTGTCGAGAACAGTATTTTAGAGAGCATCGATATCGCCATTTCCGCTTCACGGGGATTCGGCGTACCTATTTTCGATCTCGATGTGATTGATCCGACCGCCATACCTACTGATGCGGTGGGTGAAAAGTTGGTCCGTGCTCACCATGCGCTGCCGATTTTCCGGCGCGGTAATCGACTTTTTCTAGCCGTCTCCGATCCCACGAATCACCAGGGATTGGATGAGATCCGATTCAATACCGGCCTCGCTTCTGAGGCGATTCTTGTCGAGGAGAACAAGCTCACCCGCTCAATCAACAAAGTTATGGAGGCCCAGGAAACCAGCATGGATGAACTGCTGGATGCAGACCTGGATAACCTGGATATCACTGGTGGTGAGGAGGAGATCGACAACGATGAGTCAAAGCTTGATGTAGATGAGGCACCGGTTGTCCGTTACATCAACAAATTACTCTTGGATGCAATCAAACAGGGGGTTTCTGATATCCATTTCGAACCCTATGAATACACATATCGTGTCCGCTACCGCCAGGATGGCATGCTGCGCGAAGTCGCCAATCCACCGTCAAATCTGGCCAGTCGTCTTTCCAGCCGCATCAAGGTTATGTCGCGAATGAACATTGCGGAGAAACGGGTACCGCAGGATGGCCGCATCAAGATGCAGCTTTCCAAGTCTCGTGCCATCGATTTCCGTGTCAATACCTGCCCCACTCTGTATGGTGAAAAAATCGTATTGCGTATCCTTGATCCCACCAGTGCCCAGCTCGGTATCGAAGCACTAGGGTTCGAGTTGGAGCAACGCGAAAAGTTTCTCGATGCCATCAATAAGCCATATGGCATGATCCTGGTAACCGGGCCCACCGGGAGTGGTAAAACCGTCAGCCTCTACACAGCGCTGAATCTGCTTAACAAATCAGAGGTCAACATCTCCACCGCCGAAGATCCCGTAGAGATTCAGGTGCCGGGAATCAACCAGGTCAATACCAATGTCAAGACAGGGCTGACCTTCGCCGAGGCATTGCGGGCCTTCCTGCGTCAGGATCCGGATATAGTCATGGTGGGTGAGATTCGTGACCTGGAAACGGCCGAAATCGCTGTAAAAGCTGCTCAAACCGGCCACTTGGTCCTCTCTACTCTGCATACCAATGATGCACCCCAGACACTGACTCGGCTGGCGAATATGGGTGTGCCACCCTTCAACATCGCTTCATCCGTACTGCTGATCATGGCTCAACGTCTTGCCAGGCGCCTTTGTGAACATTGCAAGATACCCGAGGACCTTCCCCAGGAAGCCCTGCTTGAGGAGGGATTCACCGAGGCTGACATCAAAACCGATTTCACTATCTATAAACCTGTAGGATGTGACCTGTGTACCGGTGGTTACAAGGGACGTGTTGGTATATTTCAAGTTATGCCTGTCTCCGAGACGATGGGCAAGATGATTATGGAAGGCGGCACCTCCCTGCAGCTTGAAGAACAGGCGGAGAAAGAGGGAGTTGATAACCTCCGTCGCTCTGGACTGCGCAAGGTGATGCAGGGGATCACCAGCCTCCAAGAACTCAACAGGGTAACCAAGGACTAACCCATGGCACCTCCAAGAAAGAAAGCAAAGGTTAAATCCCACCTCTATAAGTGGGAGGGCACTGACAAGAAGGGCTCTCGCCTCAGTGGCGAAAGTCGCGGCACGGATGTCAATATGATCAAGGCCGATCTCCGGCGGCAGGGGATTAATCCTCTGAAGGTGAGAAAAAAACCTACAAACCTAGTACTCACAAAACAGAAGATCACCAGTGCTGATATAACTGTTTTCAGCCGCCAACTGGCAACCATGATGGCTGCCGGCGTTCCCATGGTACAGGCCTTCGATATCGTTGGACGGGGGCACGAAAACCCCTCTATGCAGGAGCTCATCCTCACCATCAAGGCCGATGTTGAAGGAGGCACGGCATTGGCAGATGCATTAAAGAAACATCCGCTCCATTTTGAGGACCTTTTTGTCAACCTGGTTCGCGCTGGTGAGCATGCCGGCGTTTTAGAAACCTTACTGCATAAGATCGCTACGTACAAAGAAAAAACGGAATCAATCAAAGGCAAGATTAAGAAGGCCATGTTCTATCCGGCTGCAGTGATCATCGCCGCGATTTTGGTCACAACTATCCTATTGATATTTGTCATCCCCCAGTTTGAACAGTTATTCTCGAGTTTTGGTGCCGACCTTCCTGCATTGACTCGTTTCGTTGTCAATCTGTCAGTAGTAGTACGTGAGTGGTGGTGGGCGATGCTGGGTGGGGTACTAGCCACTGGCTACCTATTCACATACATTTGGAAAAGATCGAGAAAATTCAGGCACGCTATTGATCGCACCCTGCTAAAGGTTCCAGTTATCGGCATGGTCCTGGATAAATCCGCCATTGCACGGTTCTCTCGAACATTGTCAACCATGTCTGCCGCCGGTGTACCACTGGTGGAGGCTCTTGACTCCGTTGCCGGTGCAACCGGCAATGTAGTCTATAGTGATGCAGTATTGCGAATGAGAGAGGATGTCGCTACCGGTCAATCACTACAACTTGCCATGAAACAGCGAAACCTGTTCCCAAACATGGTCGTACAAATGGTATCTATCGGTGAAGAATCAGGTGCCCTGGATGACATGTTGAATAAGGTTGCGGATTTCTATGAAGAGCAGGTAGATAATGCGGTAGATGCCATGAGCAGCCTCATGGAGCCCATTATAATGGTCATTCTGGGTGTTTTGATCGGTACCTTGGTCGTTGCCATGTATCTACCCATATTCAAGATGGCCGCCGTCATCTAGCCTAAACAGGTAAAAACATACCTGCAACTCAAGAAGCTTGATCAGTGTTACTTGTAGAATTCCTCCAGCATAACTATTGGGCATTCCTGCTTTGCGTGATCCTGATCGGCCTTGTGGTGGGAAGTTTTCTCAATGTTGTTATTCTTCGCCTGCCCAAGATGATGGAGCAGCAATGGCGTATGGATTGCCAGGAACTTGAAGGCAACACCAGTAAGCGGGATACACCTCCCTACAACCTAAATCGTCCAGCATCTCACTGCCCCAATTGCGGTCATAAAATACACCCTTGGGAGAATATACCCATTATTAGCTGGCTATTGCTGAAAGGCCGATGTTCTCAATGTAAAACTGCCATCAGTCCCAGATACCCGATAATTGAAGCTGTTACCAGCATAATGTCAGCAGCGGTAGCGATCCATTTCGGATTTACTTGGGCCACCATGGCCGCGCTTCTACTGACCTGGGCATTGATTTCACTCAGCATGATCGATTTCGATGTTCAACTGCTCCCCGATAACATCACCCTACCCTTTCTTTGGCTTGGGCTGGTGCTAAGTCTTGGAACCATCTTCACCGATCCGAGCTCCGCGATCATTGGTGCGGCTGCAGGATATCTCTCACTTTGGAGTGTCTACCAGCTTTTCAAGCGACTTACCGGCAAGGAAGGCATGGGATATGGCGATTTCAAACTTCTGGCTATGCTCGGTGCTTGGCTGGGATGGCACTATTTACCACAGATAATCCTGCTTTCAGCCCTGGTAGGTGCTGTGGTTGGGATTTTGTTAATTATCTTACTCGGACGTGATCGTAACATTCCCATACCTTTCGGCCCATACCTCGCTGCGGCTGGCTGGATCAGTCTGATGTGGGGTGACCAGATCAATCAGGCATATCTAAACTGGTCAGGCTTAATGTAATGCTAGTCATTGCGCTGACCGGTGGTATCGGCTCTGGTAAAAGTGCTGTCTCCTCCCACCTTGAGTCTCTGGGTGTACCGGTGATCGATGCCGATATGCTTGCACATCAACTAGTCAAACCCGGAGCTCCCGCACTTTTAGAAATTCAAGAGGAATTTGGCGAAGAACTCATTAACAGCAGCGGACAGTTGGACAGATCAGCCTTACGCAAGATTGTGTTCAATGACCCTCATCAACGCATACGCCTTGAAAATATATTACACCCCCGCATCGTGGCAGAAATCAAGTCTTGGATCGCCAAACAATCGGCACCTTACGTTTTACTTGTAATACCGCTGCTTTTCGAAACCGGCCTGATGTCACTTGCCGATCGGATATTAGTAGTGGATTGTGATAAATCAATACAAATAGAGCGGGTGAGTAAACGTGACCACATTACTCTGAATGAAATCAAACAGATCATGGCGAGCCAGGTAGACAGAGAAATCCGCCTCCAGGGTGCGGATGATGTTTTAATCAATAACAGCACCCTGGAAATACTACTCAAAGCTACAGAGCAGCTCCATAGCAACTATTTGGATATTGCAAAGTACCGAGTAGAATAAGCCGTATATGTACTTGGCATCATAATAATAACCACATCACAGCTTCAGCCTCCCTATGCAGTTTTTTATATATAAATCACTACTGCAGCCTAATCCGATTCTACTTGTTATAGATCTGTAGCTTCACTCCTTTTCAACGAGAGTGGAATCAACAAGATTAAGCAATCCTCTAATCTCTAGATCTTTTGAAATAGCAGGCGTTACTTTCCCATAGTAGCTTTTAACATCTGCATGCGAACCGCTTAGCATGTGACTTGCTAAATTGAAGATAAGAAGACGTTTATCGGCCGTCGTCTCAATTACCCGCAGATTATCCAGGTACTTTTTGGTCAGTTTCTTAACTCTCGGTATGTCTCCATCAAGCCATGCCCGGTGCGCACCGAGCCACAAGACGCCACTCTCGTTTAGCAAAGACTCGCAAGCACTTACACTATCAAAAAGCTGGCTCAGCTCTTCTCGGGTAGAATAGGGATAGGACCACTGCACAAAGTTTATTAACTGATTACTAACCTCCTCTACTGACTTCCCTTCCTGATTTGAATTGCAATAAGCAAGGATTTCAAAAAGCTTCTTAGCTGTACCTTCCGCCAAGGTCGACGTGATCAATGGAACACTATCACTTGCAATGTAGTGCTTAAACTTCTGATGAAATTGCTTCTTCTCATTTCTTAATATGCTGGCTTTTATCCTAGGTGCTTCAGTTACTTCGCCAGGAAGTTGATTTTTTTCATCTGCAAGACGCTTCAGCGTATCCGCCCTGTAGAACATGTAAAGCGAGCCAGCATCAGATTTTTTAAAACGTGCTTTAGCGGCCCCTATATCTAATACGGGAAAGTAATCGGAATTTGGATTTTTAGCGAGGGAACCAAAAATAATATCCTGCTCAGTTTTTCCCGCCAGCTTCCTAAACTCTAAATCCGTTGGTTGATTTATATTTATTTCTTCGAGTTCATTCCTAAGTGCTGCATGCTTGAAAGGCGCGGAGTAATCTGCCTTCAGCTCCTCCATACTTGCAACTATTGCGATATCGGAACCTGCAATCTGATACAAGTGAATATCAGCAAAATTCTCCCTCAAGGCCAGGTAAACAGTTGCAACAAGTTCTGGAGATATTTCGTACACCTGGACCCACTGTACCAATACACCATTTGGTTTCAGGTATCGTTTCACGTCGTGGTAAAACTCAGTACTAAACAACCCTGAAACACCACTAACCCAAGGATTTGATGGTTCAGAGACGATTACATCATATTTCTTCCCCGAGGTTGCAAAATAGGTCTTGGCATCTTCAATTATGACGCGACTTCTCGGATCGGTGTATAGATTCTCGACCCTGGGAC
>JBFNJI010000070.1:0-5658 GCA_040793985.1 Candidatus Thiodiazotropha sp.
AGAAACGGTCAATGGTGGACGTAGCTCAGTTGGTAGAGCTCCGGATTGTGGTTCCGGCGGTCGTGGGTTCGAGACCCATCGTCCACCCCATATTTTTTATAACTACAATTAGCCTTTAATAACAATAACATACGGATATACTCGAAAGCGGCGGGGTGACAGTTTAGGGTGACAAACGGGGTGACAGTGCGTTGTAACTGTAACTGACGAGTCAAGCTGGTATACGTCTGTTTAGCTTATTCCATAATTATTAGGCGCTAACGGTTGAGGCCAGACGCACGCATTAGTGTGTCGAGCTGGTCCGACTACATGTTGCCTCATTCTTCATTTTCGATTTTATTGCGAAGCGCTTCAGCCATTGGAATTGTGTACTTGCTGCCCCAGCTTGGGGCCAAGAATTGTGCGTGTTCTACATCTGCTAAGGCCGCCTCCCAATTCTCATCCAAAATATGCGCCCTGGCTCGGAACCAATACACTTGAGCATCATACGGATGTGTTTTCATCCGCTTTTCGACAAGGGAGAGTAGTCTCTCTTTTTCGCCACGATCAAAATAGTCCGAAGCCTCATCCCACAAACTGTCATTTTCCACTTCGTTCTCGTACTCTTCTTCGATGCCCCCCATCATTGTAGCCATAGTAACGGAAACAACAGCCGCAGCAGCACCGATAATTAGGAAGCCAATAGCCCCCACAGCAACCCATAACTTAATTCCAGATAACTGTTTTTGTATAGATTCGAAATCGTTCTGATCGTTATTCATAGGTATTTAACGTTTGAGTTAACTTGGCGGCGCATTGTTTGCGCTAGTCAAGCTGGATGATTTATTAGTGTTTTTCCTGCTATTCCTATGTTTGTCAATTACATAACCAATTAACCCGTAGATAGTTGCCCAAAATACACCATTGACTACAGATAGCAGAAAGCTGTTGTTGCCCGCAACTACAGTATGTGAAGGTATCAAGCCTAGATATATTGAAATTTGATAGCCAGGTGTGCCATGAAACATTGATAGAACTAGGCCAGGTATCCCTGTAACTATGCCGACTGGATGTAGGAAGAATGTTGAGTAAAGGCCCAAAGAGAATGGGGCTGCGATGAGGCCAAAGGATATACCTAACATAGTTACTTTATACGAAGGCGTATTAGTTCTTGCCCACCGGTATGTGAGGATGGGTATCAAAATTAACAATATGAGTATAAGAATCATCCTTTTCAATAACAACACTAACGTCGTGTTAATCGGTAGGTAGAAGCGGAGCTTTTACCTGTCCGGCGGAGGCGAAGCCAGAGCGAAATTGTATGCCTTGTTAGCCTTTATTCGTATTAAAATTCACCGTGATAGTTTCTTACCGCAAGTGTAGCAACTCTTACAAAGTTAAGAAAATCTTGTTCTAGTGTTATTACACTTCCGGTCAGAATCACTCCGGGTATATTTGCTGCTGTGACCATTGCAAGGCTTTGTTGATTCCTATTTTGGGCTAAGTCACCGTTATTATGTGTAACGGCATTACGGAGTTCAGCAAGTGCATACATTGTTGCTTTATCTATACCACGAGCACGATAACTGTCTTTAGGTGGTGCCGGATAGTTTGATACAAATTGATCAAAATCAGTGATGTTTTCTCCTGGCAAATTCCATGAATACGCTCCGCCATCTCCTTCCAAGAAGGATAAACAACCAGCTAAATAAAATGAGCAACTATGATGAATAAAAAGTTGATGCTCTGATTCGTGCTTCCCTTCTAGTGATCCATCTGGCCCATGGCGAAATGCATGTTCAAATAAACCGCTTAATCGCCTTAGATGTACGAGAAGCTTTGTTCTGTCTGGCATTATATTTCCATCATTTATAAGGCTAACAGCTACAAGAACGGGACCTTTGTCTCGTTATGTAAATATAACAAGACCTCTGTATAACATCCTATTAATTATAAAATCAATTAATGAGTGAAATAGAGTGAGAACAGAGGCCCTGAAAGACCTCTCACGGACTCTGTGTGATACCTGCAAGCTTTCTTATAGATTAAACAGGAAGTGGCCGCAGCGAGTCCTGTGGGAGGTCTCAGTGAACTATTCAAGCAGCCTGATAGACCTCAGCAAGCTCAGTGATGTTATTACTGTTTAACCAGTCTCTGAGCAGGTCTCTCATACGTTTTGAAGGCGCATAGATAACCACCTTCTCGCCTATCCGTACCCTTGATCTCCAGACCCACTGCACGAACTCATTGAGAGCATACTGATCCTGATCAAAGTGGATACCACACTCCTTGAACAGCTTTGTGAGTGCGGGGTTTGGAAAAACGTTATACGCATAGGCCAGATATTTCTTGTGGCGGTAGAGGTTGGTAGCTTTCGTGTTCACAGCCACATGGGTGTCACGACTAACACGCTCCTCTGCTGACATCTTCTTAAGCTGGTTGCGTGAGACTCTCCCGCCGATGTATCCAAAGGGAGACTTTTGAAGCTTAGGTTTGAACTCCTGAGGGCATGTCCACATGTTGAGGTGTGGGTCCATTGCGCCGTGTCGATCAAAGAACTTACGGATGTCGTTTTTCAACCTCTTCATCCGCTCAGACTTTGCCTTCTTTAGGTCATTGACTGACAGGGCATGGTGTCTTTTCCCTATGGAGTTCAGAGAGCTATCCTGTACGATATCTATGAGGTGTCGGAAGGAAAACCCAGACTCAGGCTTGTAGGTCACGAACTGCCCACCATCTACAGACTTCATTTCATAACTGAGTTTGTTTAGCTTCAACCATGCAGCCATGACAGACCCTTGGAAGTTGTATGTCAGTATGAATACATCATCAAAGGCAAGGAGTCGCTGAGGACCAGTCAGCCAGACACAGATATCGTCCTGAACTCTGACCATGTTTCCCTTGGCTACCTGCTGGATAAAATCGTCATGTTTGCCCCGATAGTCAGCGTCTTGAAGAATGATGTGTTTTAGTCCAGTAACAGTATCCACATCTTCACTGACGACATCACTAGTAATAAGGGTGTAGTAGTCCTTGGATGTAATACGAAAGGGTTTAACCACGTCCAGGACTTCATCAAGGATCAAGGTATAGTCCTTACCCCGCAGTTCTCTTATTGACATATCGTCCCACCTCTTCAGCAGGGCATGGGTGGTGATCACAGATTTGCCTTGGGAGACCGCCTCATTGAAGACAGTCAGCAGGGTTTCCTTGCCTGTTGAGGTCTCTGTGTGGGGAACTACAGCGTCCCTGTCGAGGGCCTCAGCGTATCTCAGGCACTCAGCACGGGTCGGGAGGACCACGACAAAGTTCTTGTCTGGATTTTCATTGATGTAGGAAATGGCGGCTGTAGACTTGCCTTTGCCCATCAAGGAATCGATAACGGTTATTTTGTGGGTGTTGCTTTGGAAAGACACAAATGCTCCTTACCGGTGTGCTCCGGCGGTGATCTCACAGAGTGAGTTTTAGGGTTTCAGAGGGGGATGTATCGGGATATTAACTGCCGAAATCGGAGATAATAACCAGTAAATACAGGGTGTTAGAGAGGGTTTCCTTAAGAGAGAGATGTTTAAAAGTGAGACTTAGAGATTGGCATAAAGTGAGCTGTAGATATGACATATCATCATTCAAGTCATTATCAATGGCGAAGCCATTCTTAAGGTAAATCCATTAGGATCAGAGAGAGTTTAAGATTGTCTGTGGGACAGTCTCTATGAATTTAATGTGTTAAGTATTGGTTGGTTAATGCCAGAGATTGACCACAAAGAGTAGGGTGTCATTATCTGCAGATCACATAAAGAAAGACTAAAAGACCTCTCAATACTTACCGTCTCTTTTTATGTCAATAAGTGTCTGGTACTCTTTAACAATATAGGGAGTGTATCTACTGCCAAGATGCTTCTTCCTGTAGAAATTTTACTCAGTTATACATGAATGAGAATTATTTAGGAAGCTGCATATTCCAATATCTGTGCCAGTTAGATAATCATCTTTTAGCCTTAAGAAAGGAAGATCAGTGCCTTTACTAGATATTGATAGAACACACCGTAATCGTATTGAGGGTATATGGAATGCGTGGAGAGAAGATAAGACTATTGAAATAAATGATATTTTCTTTAGTGATCAAGTACTCGAATCATTAGATGAACAAAAAGTACTTTTTGAGAGCTTTCGAATTGATAGATTGCTTACAACTCTTCCATTCACGAACCATGCTTATGTGAAGATTTGCCCGTATTGCGTTACTCAAGATACGTTTGAGATATTCAAAGCCTTAGTAAATGAAAACCTCATTATTCCTATTTTCACAGATCCATACAATGAGTACCCGAAGCCAATAACTGATTTCATAAAAACTAAAGACCATATTTCAGTCTATGAATTCATAGCATTCAGAACGATAGTTCTTCATGGTATTTCTAGTGTGGCACTGTGTGAACACTGCATTGATAAACGCATTAAGGAACTGCATTCGGTTGTTAAAGGAAAACGAGGCGCACCAAAATTACGGGAATATTTAGAAATCTCTCTGGCAAATATAAATCCTTACGTTGACCCGGATTATGCATTACTTGATGAATTTGTATCAGCATTTAATGAGTTTGATCTGGATAAAGCAAAGCAATTAAGAGATTTATCTTATTACATTCATGCCTCTAGAAATTCACAATCCTTTAATTCAGCTCTTATAGTGCCTGACACAGATATAATCAAGTTGCCTGCAGGAACAATAGATGAAAACACATTTGCATCTAGATTGGTTGTAGAAATGAGAGAAATGATAGTTGATGGTCTCGGTTTAAACATACCCGCCGAAATGCCTATTAAAAACTATATTGGTTTACTCAAAGAATACCGTCCGCAGTTATTGTCACTATCAAATGAAATAATAACCTCAGGAGAAGATCAAACTAACCCTGAGGTTTCATTAAGAAAAGTTTTTAATATTGTTTCTGATATAAACAAGGATATTGAGCGTATAGAAACCTCGAAAAGGTACTTAGCTTATCAAGCGGTAGTCTCTTTAATGCAAAATAATAAAGAAATATTAAGTAGCGCTCTAATTGCTGGCGCAATGGGAATGGGAGGAAGCGTAATAGGTTGTGCTACTACCTTAACTGGGGGTGCGTTAGCTCATGTGCTTAAGAAAAAAGGAAAGCTCAAAGGAAGTACAGCAACTAAAAAGTTAGGAAGGGCTATACATCGAGATTTACAACCGTATGTCAGTAAGTTAGTGGCAAAATATGTAGATTCTAGCGAAGTAACAGTACAAGTAATGACAATCCGTGAAGGAATTAGAACAAAGACAGGCTAAATAAATAAAGCAATTTCCTATAGATATTCACAGGAGTCGTTTTTGTTTTCCTTCAGGCAGATTACGTTATTGAATAATTAATTATTTAGAAGACATATAGATATCCTTGCGTAATCTCTGCAAATTGTTGAGGAAGTATTAGAAATATCAATGATAGCCCCCATTGCAGGGGGCATAGATTATTTACATTCTGGAACCGATTGCATTCAACACCTGTTCGACACCGGGAAGGTTCTGCATAGGCAGCAGTCTCCTAAGGTTCCTAAAGTCATCCGGTATTCCCCCCTTTTTTAACCGGACTTAAAAGTAGAGGTTATGCTGCCAACTCTCCCAGTTTCTGCATTGGCGTAATGCCTCCCAGCGCC
>JBFNJI010000083.1:0-5396 GCA_040793985.1 Candidatus Thiodiazotropha sp.
ATGAAAGTATGTGTGCAATGGGACCTAGTTTACGGTTGGAAAGAATTCCTCAGCCAGTGAGACTCGATCCAGGGACAGCTAGCTTAGCAGGCCAGCGCTTAAACCACTGAGCTAAAGGGACTCCTCGGAAAATGTGTATCTCTGTTATAAAGCTATATACTTTTATCCACGTTTGTTGTTGTCACAAAATTAACCACAGCTGACTTCCTTGATATATGAAACACCAGACGAGGAAATGAACAATCTGAATTCAAATTTGAGGGGAGAAAAAAAAACAAATACTTTTTTTTTTTAATTTAGTATAATATTCATTTACAAAAAGAGAAAGAAAGTAAATTATCAGACATTAGTATGGTATCCACTTGATTTTTCGTCGTCGACGTCTTTGACGTTCAGACCTAACACCATCTAGTTCTCCAGGAACTCCATCCTTTACACGTTGGGAAGTATCACTTTTAAGATTGACATCGTTAGTCGATGAGGAAATACCGTCCATTATATTAAGTTTTTCAGAATTCTCATAGTCACTGAAGTCTGTTTGACATGCTACACTTTTCTTTTCTACGCTATAGTTATTCGACTTCGATAATGTTTCAAATTTCTGCTTTGGCATCACAATCAGTTCTTTCACCGACATTCTTTTCAAAAGATTTCTTTCACAGCCACTCTCAGTAACGTAATTAGCTCATGAACACGTCTTATCATAAGTTCTTTCCTCTTTACTATAGCGATCTTTTTGTCGACAATTTTATATATCTGATTCCTATACATGCGCACTCCATCGATAATTTCCTGTTTGACTTTAAAGGTCCCGTGAATAATATTATATATTATCGCCAACACAGCTTCCATTTGCTTTTTATTCATGATCTTCAAAAAGAGTTTTGCTTGATTTCTCTCCGCGTTCACCAAAAACTGAAGAAAATATTTTTCTTTCACTATATTTTGATTCATGTTTCTTTATTGTCAATTAAATTCTAAAAAAAATATGACATCGTCCAATTCCACAGACTTTATACGCTCTCTAAGTCGTATGCGATAGTATTTTCTCCAGGAAAAATGTTAGTCCTGAGACGGAATCTCCGATCACTTTTTCTCTCTAAATCTACTAATAAGTATCCATATTCCTTACATGTAGCTAATTTATAGGCTTCCATGAAAAGTTTAGTTTTACCGGGAAACACCTCTCGCGCAAAATGTTGAACTTGTAATTCGTCCCTAAAATTTCTAAAGAGACAGAAATACGAAGTGTTCAGACTAATACTACGAGCGGCTTTTCCCTTTTCAAATAGATTTTGCGTAAGATAAATGATAGTTAAATTATAATGGTGACTATAAACTGTCCATAACTTTTCAAGCTTCGGATTACTATTCACTTCAACCATTAGATCATCTAGTATTATGCAGTTATGATTGTTATTTTTTGATATTTCGAACAATTCCTCATCTACGGGCAATCCTTCTTTAAATATCAAATTAGGTATAGTCTTCAACATCTCGTCGAAAATTGGCTGATATGCACTCCCGAAGTGATAATATACATTTTTAAAATCCGTTCTGAACATTCCTTTAGAATTTTCCAGCAGTTTTTTCAAGAATGTAGTCTTCCCCGAATTTGTGGAAGCCACAATAGTCATTCTGGTAGGTGTTTCAAATGGAATCAGCGAATGGTTATCGTACCAATTTCTTTCAGACATTTTATTATTAATTTATTTATCTATTTTCTTATTTTACTTATACACTACCACTTCCCTAGCCAAGTTAATTTCAAAATAATTTATTTTTTCCGCTAAGGTAATGGCTGTGACTCCATGAGGTAACGGTTTTTCGAAATGCGCTTCAATGCGCACAATGCCTTGTTTTAAGAGATAGATATGATCTCTTTCGGGAAATGATGGTTCCAGATCGAATACGTAGATTGCAAATCCGTTATTTATATCGGCGATCGTAAGCTGATTTCCGTCATCGTTTCCCCATTTTCCATAGCTTTTCAGCATCCAAAGTAACGGTTCCACGGTATCTAATCCTGTCGTAGCGTTAGTACTGATATTCATCGCATTGCCTAAAACAGGCTGACCATCCACATACACGTTTATCTGCGTGAGGTCATACGAAGCAAAATTGAACGGTGATAGAGTATAGTCACCTGCCACTGCTTTGCTGTTCACAAATCCTATAATAAGCCTCCTCGGTTTTCTTCCTTGGCATACATTATCGAAGGTGAAAGACACTTGACCTTGAGGAATAGCGTTCATCCGAATTTCGGTGGCGATGTAAGGATATTTTGCTGGCGTTTTCTGAAGTATTTGATTGTGCGCATATACTACTGCAGGATTAATTTGCACTTTGCACACATTTAAAATCATTTCAACGATGTCTATCCGAAAGTTAGCACTCAAAATATCTGTCATTAAGTAGAAAGCAGGTTTCGATTGATAAAATTTCATTCCAATCTCAACTTGGTTTAAAATGTATTTCTCCAATCCAAACAAGTCGTGACATAAATCAGATATCAAATGAACGCGTTTGCTGAGTAAAAACGGCTTAGCCCTGTTCACTAAAGCTGGGTCGCCTGTTTTGGCATCGTCAGAATCCTGTTGCGTATCTTTTATCCACAACTGTGTTGACAATTGCGACTGTTTACTATCACTTCCTAGAGATAACAGCTTTTGCAAGTACGCTTTATATGGGTAATGACTGGTGGAGGTAGATACCAGTTTTCCTTGTAAAGTTAAGTCAACTTGCTCAAACAAACTATGCACTATCAAATTTACTGGTCCCACAAATTCAGTCGTTTTCAAATCGGCGCCTGATAGCCCATGAACAATTTTTATTTTCAAACTCACATAACTATTTTTTAAATCAACATACTGCAGCCCGTTATTTCCAGCGATCACAAATTCCACTGGTGAAAATGGAGATAACTGGTTAATAGGTCGAATCTCTTGATAGAAAATTCTTTCGACAGCTGTTTGTGTAGGATTGAGCCGAAATATATCCAGTTCTTTAGGTTGCCATTCTGAAAAAAATTCCTCATTTAATGCCGCCATCTTCTTTTTTATTATTGTTATTTTTACAACGTAAATATATCCTTAATGCGTCTTTTCACTTTTTTAGTCTTTCTCTTATTTTTGTTTTTCTTTATTCTAGACCTCTGGGTTTTCTGTTTTTTCTTTCCAGAGCCTTTCTTACGTCCTTTCTTAGTCTGCCTTTTCATACTTCTGTTCGTTTTCTGCAATGCTGCAGGTTTTATACTGTCGCCGTCCGCCTCACGACGTAATTCGCTTACGACCTGATCGTTAGCTTGTTTAACCGTTGACACTAATTTTACTCTCAACGGATCAGCAGCAGTTTCTTTTGGCTCCGATGAACTTTCTTTCGACACCAAATATTCATCAGGACTTTTCCAGTTATTCCCATTTTTAGCATCTCCTATTTTCTGTGATAATAAATCTTCATAATATTTTTTCCACTTAAAATGATCAGGAACATACACTTTTGAAACCTCCATTCTTTTTCCTGATTTATTTCTCTAGATTCATAAAATGTAACGTCACCCTCACAGGTCGATTTAAAACTGTAGCATAAACTCCGCTATCTTGTTTTATACTAATCTCTATTTCTCTAATTTCACTTTTAACTACTGAAAGATAATATAGCCAATTGAAACTGTTAGTAAATTGTCTTTTTACGCCGGTATTAATAAGTCGCAATACATTTGTCCATTCTCCGTCTACAATTGTGCTTTGGCATATATCGCAATTCACGTAAAGCGAAGATAACTGAATTTTTTCTAACAAATCTATTTCAGTTAAAGCCACTACCCACTTTCCAGGTAAACTCAGTGTCTTTGCCAAGTGTGTCTTAAATCTAAAAGGTTTATTATCAGGAAAATAAGCCAAACTCTCATCGCTGTTTATTATCATGTAAAAACTCATTTTATTGGAGATGCAACGTCTTTCACATCCGAAGCTGGCACCCAACTGTTAAACTTATCACCATATCCTTCCCATTTGATAAGATATTCCTTTTTACCTTTCCGTTTTCGAGATTGTAAAATAGATTCCACTCGCCAAAATTCGTTAGCCTGATCAGCTTTCATTAGTTCCCAGCTATAAAAATTCCCGGAAATAGGGTCATTCAACAGGTCTACTACCCTATATAATGCGATATTCTCTTTCAAAAATCTTTCAGACACTTTAAATAGTTCAGTGGTCCATTTTTGATGATAATCTCGCTGAAATAAATACCGAGAATGGGCCAATCTAACATAATCTCCGACTTTAAATTTAAAAAGGACTTTTCCTCTCCATTTCTTGGGCTTCTTTATTCCTTCTTCTTTTCTATCACGCCTCTTCTTCTGTTGTTGATCGTTATACATACGATCCCACGTCACAGCCTCATTATCTTTCGTAACTTCTACCGGTGCCATTCCAATACTTCTGTGATTAGTATTATTATACCCCTTCACAATGTCAGGGAGTATCTCAATATAACGATAAGAACGTTGTTTTTGAAACACCCTGTACAATTTATTACGTAAGGTTCTAATTACTCTTTCCGCTATTGAATTTTTGATATCGTCATTTTGAGTTGTAAAGTACTTGATGTGGTATTTCTGAAACTCTTTTTTCAGCAAGCTATTATTCAGTTCTCCCCCCTTATCACTAAAAACCACTTCCGGAATACGCCCTTGGTTCAATACTTTTCGAAATGCTTCTACAACACTACTAGCTTTTTTATCTTTCAAAGTTACTACAAACAGATATTTCGAAAATACATCAATAACAACGAGCCAAAATTTTATTCCTTCATTCGACTTGGAGAGACTTTGTACATCAGCTAAATCCGCTCCCCATTGGCTGTCTAACCCCGACACAATTACTTTCCTTCTTTTTCGCTTTCTTTTAATATCCCTTTGTAACGCATACTCTTCCAGATTCTCCAAAAACTGTTTAATTCTTTTTCTGCCTATTTTAAACTTCCCTTCTTTTCTAACAGTTTGATAAAGTTTTTCAGGACCACTAAATGACCCAGCATGCGATGGATCAAAATAAATTTTCTTTAAATATTTTAAATCCGCCATCGTCTATTCTTGCTCAACCACTGAAACACACAGTAAGACAGACTCCTTTAAATCACAAAGTTCTGTCCAGTGAGACTTCGAAATCGACACAGAGCGAGTACCTTTCCGTATGTTTACCACAGTTTCTCTTGATTCATTTTTAAATACAGAAATATAATGACTCTTGTCAATATTCAATGTAATTTTACGATTCTTATAAGGCTGGTTCACTTCAACATCTACTTCTAAATCAGACATCGATAGCTGAGCTTGAGCCATTTTTTTTTTTTTTTTTTAACTTGTTGCGCAAAAAAATACAACCTATATCTCC
>JBFNJI010000081.1:0-4508 GCA_040793985.1 Candidatus Thiodiazotropha sp.
GAGTCTGGTATTGGGAATGATCAGAGCGCTGAAGGGACCCAGTCTCGAAGACCGTCTGTTATCGATTCTTTTACTGGGCACAGGTGGAGTGGCGATGCTGTTGCTGCTCTCGGTTTCGATGCGGCTGACTGCGTTGCTTGATGTGGGTCTGGTGCTGGTACTGCTGGCGGCTGTTGCGACTGCTGCTATGACACGACGGGAGAGCAACGATGGTTGATCTCCTGGCAATGATCTTGGTTTTCATGGGTATCGCTTTCTTTTTCTTCGGTGCCATCGGGTTGCTGCGACTCCCTGACCTGCATTCCCGGCTGCATGCTTTGACCAAAGCGGACAATCTGGGCCTGGGTTTGATGATTGTGGGGGTTGCACTACTTCATGGCTCTCTGCTGGTGGCGTTAAAGCTGTTGCTGATTTGGCTGTTGGCTCTGCTGGGTAGTGCCGCTTCAGCTCATCTGATATCTCAATACGCCCTGAGGAGGAATCATCGGTGATAGATCTGAGCCTGACAACGATTCCTGATCTGGTATTGGCGGTTATGTTGATCGGCATGGCCTGGGCGGCACTCTCCAGTGATGATCTGAAGCGGAGTGTGATTCTGTTTATCGCCTTCGGCCTGCTGTTGGCGATTGTCTGGGCAAGGCTGCATGCCCCCGATCTGGCCTTGGCCGAGGCAGCCATTGGGGCTGGATTGTCCGGTGCCCTGTTACTGGTTGCCTTGCGGGATGAGACTGGTGGCAAGGTCGCTGCTGGAGAGGTTTCGCGGAGCGGTCGTTGGCTGGTCGACCTGTTTGCACTGATCATGACCTGCCTGATCGGTTGGGTACTCTGGCTCACCATCTATACAGCGCCTGTGGAGAGACTGGCGACCCTTGCCAATGCCACGCTAACGCAGAGCGGGGTATCCAATCCGGTCACAGCAGTGCTGCTCAACTACCGGGCTTATGACACCCTGCTTGAGCTGGTGGTGGTGTTGACTGCCGTGCTCGGGGTGATGGTGGTCGGGCGGGAGCGCAGAGGTTACCGACAGGCGGGCCCCGTCTTCTGTGGTCTGGTTCACTGGCTGGTTCCACTGTTGATAGTGACTGCCGGTTATCTGCTCTGGGTGGGTGCTCATGCACCGGGGGGAGCCTTCCAGGCGGGGGCAACCCTGGCAGCAGCCGGTATCGTGCTCCGACTGGCGGGAAATGATGCCGCAGGATTGCCTGCGGGTATCTGGCTGCGTTGGCTACTGGTTGCCGGTATCGGTCTATTTCTGTCAATCGGTCTCGGTGTGACGCTCAGTAACGGACAGGTCCTGCAATATCCTGAAGCCTGGTCTGGCAGCCTGATCCTGGTGATAGAGAGTGCCGCCACCGCCTCTATCGCCGCTGCCCTGGTGCTGGCCTACCGGGGTGGCAGGCCGGAGGGTTGGTTGACGGCGGCTGACAAAGAAAACAACCGGGGGGTCTCAGCATGACTCAGGCCCTGATCTATGCGCTGACCGGTGCGGTGATTTTCATGCTGGGGGTGAGAACAACCCTGTTGCGCGTCACCCTTCTGCACAGGATTCTGGGATTGAACGTCAGTGGCGGCGGTGTGTTCCTGGTCTTTGTCTCCCTCGGCTATCGCGGGGATACGGCGCTCACGGATCCAGTCCCCCATGCACTGGTATTAACAGGTTTGGTGGTGGCCATCAGTGCAACCGCGTTGGCCTTGGCGCTCAATCGTCGCTTGCGGGAGATGGACGATGAATAATCTGCTGATCTGGCCCGTTGCGCTGCCACTGCTCACCGCGCTGTTGGCGCTGTTGTGGCCCAGCAGATCCACCTGGATTGGTGTTGCTGGCACTGGCCTGTCGCTGCTGGCCGTGCTGCTGGTCAGCAGACAGGTGGTTGAGGCCGGATCCATTGAACTGGCCCTGGGTGGCTGGGCACCAGGATTGGGTATTGCCCTACGTGCAGACGGTCTGAGTCTGTTGATGTTGTTGATGTCCTCCCTGGTGGCCATGGCAGTCGCGGTCTATGCCATTGTCTACTTCTCACAGAGTGAAAGACGGGTTGAGTTCTGGGTACTCTGGCTGCTTTTGATCACATCCCTGCATGCCCTGTTTCTCTCCGGCGACCTGTTCAATCTCTACGTCACCCTGGAGCTGCTGGGTATGTCGGCGGTGGTGCTGGCATGTCTGGGTGGTAGCCGGGAATCACTGGGGGCGGCATTGCGTTATCTGCTACTTGGACTGCTCGGGTCCCTGGCATTTTTGATGGGGGTTGCCTTGGTCTATGCCGGCTACGGTACCCTGGACATGGCTGCTTTGGGTGATGTCATAGAGGCGGGCCCCACCGCCTGGGTCGCGCTCAGCCTGATGACTGGTGGATTGCTGATAAAATCGGCCCTTTTTCCGCTCCACTTCTGGTTGCCTCCCGCCCATGCCAATGCCCCTGCACCGGTTAGCGCGGTGCTCTCCGCACTGGTGGTGAAGGCGGCGCTCTATCTGATCTTGCGGCTCTGGCTGGAGTTGTTCGACGGGGTGGTGAACCGGTCGGCCGCGGAGATCCTCGGTCTGCTCGGTGCTATCGCAGTGGTTTGGGGTTCCTGGGCCGCCCTGCGGGCTGAGCGGCTGAAACTGATGGCTGCCTACTCCACGGTCGCCCAGCTGGGCTATCTGTTCCTGTTTCTACCTCTGTTGGCGGCATTGCCGGAAGGGGCGGGGAGAGATGTCGCCCTGGGTGCGCTGGTGCTGCTGGCCCTGACCCACGGTTTTGCCAAGAGCGCCTTTTTTCTTGCCGCCGGGGTCATCATGCAGCGCGCGGGCCATGATCGCATCGCCGAGCTGGGGGGCACCGCACGGGCCCTGCCGGTGACCGCCTTTACCATCGCCCTGGCCGGTGTGGCGCTGATCGGTCTGCCACCCAGTGGCAGCTTCCTGGCAAAGTGGCAGCTGATCTCCGCCGTGTTTGTCACAGGTCAGTGGGTCTGGCTGCCGGTGATAGCTATCGGCACGCTGCTGGCGGGTGCCTATATCTTTCGCCTGCTGGGGTATGCCTTTGCCCCCGGTGAGGGGGTTGGTCCCTCACTTTCGGTAGGGCGGGAGGAGATACCGGCTGTTCTGCTGGCACTCATCGCTACCCTGTTGCTGGGTTTTTGGGCCTCGGCGGTGTGGGAGCTGGTGCCAATCACTGCCTATGTGGGCGGGGGGGTGGGATTATGACGATGTCGGTCTGGCTGCCGGTGGGGATTCTGCTCAGCTCCTTTATCCCCGGGGTGTTGATCTTCTTTCAACCGGAGGAGCGCCGCCGCTTGAGAACCCTGCTCAATCTGCTGGGTGCCCTGGTCAAGCTGCTGCTTGTGGGGGTACTCATCTGGGGGGTGTTTCACGAGCAGGTCTTTGAGACCCGCTGGACTATGGCGCCGGGACTCGAATTTGTCCTCCATGCGGATGCCCTCTCGGTGCTGTTCGTCTCCCTCTCCACCCTGTTGTGGCTGGTTACCACCGTTTACGCCATCGGTTACCTGGAGCAGACCCCCCACCGCAGCCGCTTTTTTGGTTTCTTTAGCCTGTGTGTCACCGCGACGGTTGGGCTGGCCCTGGAGGGTAACCTGTTCACCTTCGTGGTCGTCTATGAACTACTGACACTGGCCACCTATCCGCTGATTGCCCACAAGGGGTCATCGGAGGCCCTGCGCGGGGCGCGTATCTATCTGCGCTACACCCTGTTCGGTGGTTTGTTGCTGATGATCGGTGCGGTCTGGTTGCATACCCTGACCGGCGGTGTCGAGTTCGTCGAGGGTGGCATTCTCGATCAGTATGCGAATCTCGATCAGAGCACCCTGCGCTGGATCTTCCTGCTGCTGATCCTGGGGCTTGGGGTGAAGGCTGCCCTGGTGCCCCTGCACGGTTGGTTGCCCCAGGCGATGGTGGCGCCGGCCCCGGTAAGCGCCCTGCTGCACGCGGTGGCAGTGGTCAAGGCCGGGGCGTTCGGTATCGTACGGGTGGTCTACGATGTCTACGGTGTGGAGTTTGCGGCGGAGCTGGGTGTGCTCTCATTGCTCGGGGCAGCGGCGGCGACCACCATCATCTACGGCTCGGTCAAGGCCCTGTCCCAGGACCATCTGAAAAAACGGCTCGCCTATTCGACGGTGAGTCAGGTCTCCTACATCGTGCTCGGTACAGCCATCCTCGGTCCGCTGGCCACCATCGGCGGTCTGGTCCATCTGGTGCATCAGGGGGTGATGAAGATCACCCTGTTCTTCGCCGCCGGCAACTATGCGGAGGCTCTTGGCATCCATAGGGTCAGCGAGATGGATGGGGTGGGTCGGCGCATGCCTGGCACCACCCTGGCCTTCAGTATCGGTGCACTGGGTATGATCGGTATCCCCCCGGTGGCGGGTTTCATCTCCAAGTGGTACCTGGGGTTGGGGGCGGTGGAGGCCGGCGCCGCGTCATGGGTGCTGCCGGTGCTGATTGCCAGCAGCCTGCTCAATGCCGCCTATTTCCTGCCCATCCTCTATCGGGCCTGGTTCAAATCCGC
>JBFNJI010000056.1:0-4165 GCA_040793985.1 Candidatus Thiodiazotropha sp.
CTGTGTTTCGTGTTACATCGTCCTTTTATTCATAATGTAGACCTACAGGATTTCATCTAGTACTAACCTTACTTCAATCCTGTCCGTATACTGTGGGTAGAAAAAGTCCTCGTTCTCTTTCATATGAGAATCCTCCATTAGCTCGTGCACTGGATATACCTTCGCTTCGGAGAGAGCCATGTGGAAAGGTCGATTCGGCATTAAGCGCGTATGTAGGAGCTGACATGCCGTTTCTAGCGCTGCCGGAACCTCATCGGCACGGATAACACCAGTTCCCTTTGGATCCAAATCCTGAAATTCGCCAAAAAAGTTTTCGGCTTCGAGACTTCCAAGCGAACGAACATTGTAGCTCCCTGACTTGACGTATGGAAACAACTGTATGCGTCTGTCTATATTGGTAATAAACCCCTGAAACATAACATTTGGAACACCCTTTATATGCGATCCGTATGGTGGAAATGCTGACAAATTGACTCCTTCAAGAAGCCAATCTCTAAGTGCCAATCTACGTTGGCACCTTTCCACTGCGCTGATACCTGGTTCGTCCTCTGCATCATAGAATGCTCGTATCAATCGACAGAATGATGCCTCCTTTACATACCCAAGGCGTGTCATGGCCTTCTCTACTTCCACGGAAAACGTTTCCCTCGCTATTGAGTCACTCTGTTTGTCAATGAGGTCCTCAACATGGGATACTTTAAGCCGCGTTTCATTTTCCCTAGCGACACTGATCCATGCTTTTTTGTCTATTCCTCGTTCGGGAAACCCATCTTTGCAGACCTTAACCCTGCAATTCGTGATAAGGTGGTGGACATCCAGAAAAGCAAAGATGTAACCCAGTGTGCCATGATTATATTCCGGCTTAGAGAACCACACAACATCACCTATGTCCTTTATGTGAGTTACTGAACTAAATGGGCTTTCAGATCGCCAAATTCTTAGTTTTTCTGGAAATTCATGCTCTGCGATAATAGCGTTCAAAATCGATTTTGAAAGACCTTTTATAACTTTCCTGGTGATATTTACTAGAGTATCGGGTGATTTGCGGGTCTTTCTTCTGTGAGGAACGCTCTCTACCTTTGTAGAGGTGAATGCATCATACATTAAAGTCACAAGTCTCTGCTTAGGCCACGACTTACAGAACCGCACCTTAGACGTTCCATCAACGTTGCAAACCGAGTCCAAACAACAAAGAATTTCCGGTTTAGTAAGCTTATCACTTATTCGTACTTTGTCTGTCATCATTATTTCAAATTCTTCTTGGATCATACATCCCCATTTTTTACATGTCTTGTCATTGTTTTTCAGAGCTAGTAACATCGTTTTGGCATCGTTATTGCTAAACAAAGTGGCGTTACCCGCTTCATCTATCGTTACACTTTCAGCCACACTTGGAATTTCAGATTCCATCATCGTTTCAGTCACCTCAGTGACATGATTGTCGGTATTAGGTCTTTGAGAGTCGGATTCGTGAAGATCAGATTCGCTCGCATGCTCTCCTGACGTAAATAGACTATTCAAACCACTTCCAAAATCTGTTTCCAGAGCGCGATTTGGTGAAATGTCTGATACATCATCAACATTGACATCTTGTATAACCAGCACAACGTCTTCGTCCAAATTAGCGAAAATCTCCTGTGGTATATTTGACAATACACTGTCTATATCATTGGAAACACAGGCTGGAGATTTTTGTAGGCTAGTAGTTGAGCGTTGCGTTTTAGCCTTTGATTTTTGATCCTTGATGAGTTTTTCGATAACATTCGACGTGCGGAATAGTCTTGTTTCACTAGTTACTCCAAGATACATCGCATTGGTACCTTCCTCAATATGCACTTCTATATCTTGTACAAGATTTTCAAAAGAATCAGCTTTAATCACACCAGTTTCAAAGATTATCTTAGTTAGTTCGGAAACACTTTTCGTCTTAATCTCATTATACAATTGCCGCTGTAGATCTAGAATTGTCAATGGGGTTGAGTTTTCTGTTTGAAACGCAAGCTTAGCCCACTGGCCGTCGTATGAAACAACAGGAGTATACAGTCCGTTTGTGAAAAGGGTAAACAGGACGTCCTGGATCATTTTTCGCATCGCCTCGGTTTTCATGCTATATCCCCGAAATGCAAATGCAACAGGATAGGCATGAGGTATTTCTGGTTTGTAAAGTCTGTCAAGATCGCCTAGAAGGAATACTAGAACTTCAGATGCTTTTTTCACGCATAATTTATGTGAACTTTCTATCAACTTGATGCAACGAAGATAAACTTTGACAAGGTCTGAAATTGGTGCACCAGTAACGACTGTATTTCTTGTTGATATATCATGATAGACTCTGTGATTTTTAATGATATCAGTTTTATGCTCACATGGAACTGCTGATTTAGATTTCACTTCCGCAACTAATGTTACCTTTGACTGGCGATATTCATTTATCCTTTTCTTGACATCAGGCAGACTTGAACTAAGTTTCTTTGGTAGCTTGTCATCTGACAGTAGTTCGATTTCTTTACGAATGCATGACCAAAGTTCAGGGTCAAATATGGCACTTAAAACAACCATAGATTCTTTAGAATATGACAGGAAGTATAGATTGTCTACCTTTAAAGCCCACATTTCACTTAGGATTTGACAAACATAATAGTGGGGAATCACATATTGAACTGGTTCAGAATAAATTTTTCCGGGGAAGGGACACTTTATCTCAACACCTGCTACGATAGTTTCATTGACACGAATACTACCGTCCGGACACAGTAAGTAAGGGAGTGTTGCCTGTATGTTCAACATAGCAACCTTCTTCAAAGAAACATCCCGACGGACAAAACGCGGGCAGCACTGTAGACACCAAGGTAGCAACCGCATTAATTTCATTCTCTGTTCCATAATCAAACTTCTGTTGCAACTCACTGGATATAACAGGTGGTTCCATTTTTCCGGTCTTTTGCAGAATGAACTCTTTTTGTTTTTTCAACCCATCTAGGCCGATTGCTTTATTTATAGTGCTTCCAGTTGCAATAGACTTTTCACGAATTTCATGCCATGTATTTGTTCTTTGTTTAATGACCGCAGTGTCAGTTTCTTCATTTCCATTGTTTTCCAAGCAAACAATATTTTGCTGATTTTGTAGTCTTATAACTGAACTATCCTGGTAAAGGGATGGCATACTACTAGTCAAGGCAGCATTTTTGCACAGTTTCTCATTAGCCTGTAGAAGGTCATCAATACAGTTGTCAATAAGGTACACGTTTGTACGAATCGTGCTAATGACCATGGCATACTGACTGTTTTTCCAATCATTGTCGCATTTTGACATAAGCTTGTTAAGAAAAATCTCATTTTTCAATTTGAGTTGCCGCAAGTCTTTTATTCTGTGAGATAGAATTGTAATGGATGTTCGGCATGTTTCAGTGATGCAATCAATATCAGAATCATCAAGAGAACTTGTCAAAACGTGTCCAGCCTTCAGGAACTTGTCTAATTTGCTTTGAATGTCATTAAAGTAGTCCATTTCTGTGTCCAACCTGGTTTGCTTATCATTGTAGGTTGGTGCGTCCTCATAACCCCAAAGATTAACATCACCCGAGGAGCAGGGGTTAATCTTTTTACCATCGACGCACATTTTATAAGTTCGTAATTTGTCTTTGTCAGTCGCTGAAACATTGCTGATCATTTTATCCAATATTCTTGGAGTATTTCCATCAACCATTTTGTTTTCGTCTTTCAAACTCCTTCTATCCGGAACAACAAAGTTAATTTTGGATTTTTGTGGATCTAAGTAACCCGGAGTAGCTTCGTCATACACGATCTGTCCCTTGTTTTTTGGTCCTCCCATAAATCTTAGAAAACGACCGTGAAATAACCTCAAACCTGTGCGCCAAAAACATTTCACTTCGTCGCTATACCGCATACGCGTTGCAGTCTCCTCTAAGCTTAACCATCTCACAACATCTAAGAATAGAAGAAACGCAATGTTATCGAGCGGAAATTTATCTTCACTTAAAAGCCTGTTGAATGAAAGAAACTCCTGCATTTTTCCATGTTCTTTCAAAGTGTCAATTACTTTAGGCAACAGAGAAACTAATTCGTCATAGATATTGTTAGTATCGTCAATGTACTCGCGACAACCAGACAGACTCCTCGGTACCAGTTTGGCCCTGTCCCGACA
>JBFNJI010000022.1:0-4066 GCA_040793985.1 Candidatus Thiodiazotropha sp.
TGGGCAGACTGCTTTCACTCTGCCGGAGATAGATGTACCGGTGGTTTTTTTCTATAAAAATGGTGAAAAGCTGAAACAGAAGGCGATGATAGACACGATCGTTCTTGAACCTGATGAGGGTCTGTTCACCATGACCTGGCGTGCCACCATTCCATTGAAAAAAAATCTCTTTGAAGTATCTCAGGTACTGGTCGGTAGAAAAACTAAAGGTTGGTGGCGTGCCCGCAATCAGGGAAAAATTTATTTTCCCTCACTAGAGCATGTGGCTAGAGATAAGAAAGTGGAAGCAACTGAGGAGGGTTGATGGGACTCCCATTAGCTATTACTGCATCAGGTATGGTGACCGGCATAGGATTGAGTAGTCCCGCTACTTGTGCTGCCATTCGCTGTGCTATCGATAATTTTCAAGAGACTCGTTTTATGGATAGTGGAGGTGAATGGATTCTGGGCTGTGAGGTGCCGATGGATGAGCCTTGTCAGGGGGAGGCCAAACTGATCAAGATGGCAGCTGCAGCTGTTAATGAGGTCTTAAAGAGCAAGCAAGATATCGAGCTACAGCAAGCACCTCTGTTATTATGCCTTTCAGAACACAGTAGGCCAGGCCGGATTATAAATGATGATGCCCAGCTATTTCTCGACCTGCAGGAGGAGTTGGGATTTGAGTTCAGTGATCAATCACTAGTAATTGCAGCTGGTCATGTCTCGATCGCTATCGCTTTTAAGCATGCACGCGATTTAATTTATCAACAGGGCTATAAGCATGTTCTCGTGGCTGCCAGTGATAGTATGTTGGTTGCACCTACCCTAGCCTATTATGAAGAGAAGGAACGTTTGCTTACAAGTAACAATTCCAATGGATTTATACCTGGAGAAGCGGGGGCGGCGTTACTGGTTGAATCCGGGGTTGGTGCAACAGATAACATTCTGTATTGTGATGGTCTTGGATTTGCGATTGAGACTGCACATATCGATTCCGAGGAGCCTCTAAGAGCGGATGGCTTAACTGCAGCAATAAATGAATCATTAAATGATGCAGATTGTGAAATGGGAGACCTTAGTTTTCGAATAACAGATATCTCAGGAGAACAATACTATTTTAAAGAGGCGAGCCTTGCGCTCAGTCGTACATTAAGACAGCGTAAAGAGGAGTTCGATATCTGGCATCCAGCGGATTGTGTCGGTGAGGTTGGCTCTGCTCAAGGGCTGATAATGATGGCTGTCTTAAAGATGGCCTGTGAAAAGGCATACTCAAAGGGCCATCTTATGTTCGCACATACAGGCAATGATGACGGAAGAAGAAGTTCCATCTGTTTAAGGTGGAGTGATGGAGCCGGCAACTGATGGCAAATGAGGTATATGCAAATGGGAGAGAAATATCTTGCAAAAAGGCAGATGGCAAGACTATTTGCGCCTTCCCAGATGTTTGTATGACACCTCCGGAAAATCCAGCAACACCACCAGGTGTACCTGTTCCATATCCTAATACTGGCTTTGCGAAAGATACCACATCAGGCAGTAAAAAAGTCAAAATATCTGGCAAGGAGGTGATGCTCAAGAACAAATCTTATTATAAAAAATCAGTTGGTGATGAGGCGGGATCTGCTGCGAAAAAAGGTGTCATAACAAGTGTTAATAGAGGAAAAGTTTATTTCAACTCATGGTCAATGGACGTAAAGATTGAAGGCAAGAATGTAACTAGACATCTGGATTTAACAACCCACAATCATGCCTCTCAAATTGGGCAGACGCCGCCATTTCCCAACCAGGATGGGATGATACTGCCACCATCATCTCCTGTCTGTGAAGAGGCACAGGAAAAGCTGGCCGATGAAGCCGATAATCTGCCTGATAATATGTCTCGTATTCATGAGGATTCTGTTACTAGAAGAGAGGTAAGACGGATAGCTGATGCATATCAAGGACGTTCACCACCTGCAACCACTCTTGCGGTTGGTATGGTGGTCGGAGGTGCCTCTGGTACTCAGAGTACAATACCAGCTCATAGCAGAAAAACTGTTGGGCAAGCACAGAGAAGAGCACACTATGCCAAAGGTGCGTCATCGCCCGGAAAAACAAATACGGCAGGAAAAGGCTGTGGCACAAGTAATAAGTTCAAGTATAGAAAAGGGCAGAAGGATCATAGACACGCAGAGGCAAAAATTATTGAAAAATGGTTAGCGGATGGAGGTGAGGGACAGCTGGTTCTGAACGTTTCTCGTCCTGTTTGTGAAAACTGTGCGAAATTAATAAAGTTTATGAATTGTGGGGAAAACGGCGAACAATGCAATAAGGTGATTGTGTGCGATAACAACCAGAGTTCTGAATCAAAAGATAGATTGAAGTGCTAAGAATATGCAAATTAAGTACCCTGATTTTGTTCCAGCTATTGAAATGCAAGAACAACCACTAAATTATCAATGGGATGACTGGGATCCATATGTGGTTTTAGGTAGGAATAATGAAAATGTAGAAGAATTTCTGTCGACAGTCACACATAATTGTAAACTGATATATTCATTGGGTTGTGCTGAATGGGTTTTGGCAAGATACAAGGTTCATGAAAAAAGTGAAGAGGCACGCATGTACCTTGATTCATGCTGGGCTTATTCTATTTCAGATGAATTTTCATTACCTGAAGAGCTTGATGATGAAATGTGGGAAGGTAAGGTGTTTGGTCCTATTTGTTTGTCATTGACTACAGTTATAAACACACTTTATGGGATAGATGAAGACAATGCAGAGATAGACAGTGCATTTGCAGAAAAAGTTGTACTGCATATATTGCCAGAAACATCCAAGTTTCTACAATGGAGAAAGATAATATTTGAACGTATGGAAAAACATTTTTTAATTCAATCAGGGGACTTAATGGGAAGTGTTTTACCTAGAGATTTCTTGAATCCTTCAATTCAATTCGAAAAGACAAAATTGAAGGAAATGATCAATTCCACGTATAAGGAAATAAAAACCGAGGGGAATAGATATTTACATAAAGCAGATGATGAATATTAGTCATGTTGTCTAAGCATGCTTGACTATATATATGGTATTTACCACATTCTTGTTTCGCGCAAGATAGCATTATACATAATATTAAAAAAGTAGGGTGCATACAGGCTAAAAATTCGACTGGATTATTAGGTGTTGAATAACATCATTTTGCTCACCCATAGAGATGAATAAAAATTCAAAAAGACTAATTATTGAGCATATATTGTCACAGCATGCCGAAGAATCCTCTTTTCTTTGGATGCTGCGGGATGGGGCAGTCAGTGAGCCACACTATCAACTTATGGATCTAGAGGAGCTAGAAACGCGAATTGATGCACATCTAGATGGTTTGCGTGTTGCTGGTGATGCCGCATGGCGGTTTTGTGAGGCCGGTCTACAACATAAAGAGGCAGGTGAGGTATTTACCGCTGTTTACACTGCTCTTGACAATTCCAAGTTGGATTGGTTAGACCAGGTTTTAAATACAGTTGCTGATACACCAGAGTGCACAAGAGGTATAGTCTCTGCGCTTGGCTGGTCATCTAAAGAGAAACTACAGGGATATGTGGTCAATTGGCTGAAGTCGAGGGAATCAATGCTTAGAATGCTTGGTCTAGCTGCATGTGCCATTCAACGTGTTGATTGCGGAGGTTATCTTAAATTAGGCTTGGAAGATGCCGATATAATCGTTCGCGCCAGGGCTCTGCGCAGTGTTGGTGAAATACGTCGACAGGATATGCTGCCTGCTGTTGTTGAACAACTAGCTAGTGATGACACTGACTGTCAGTTTTGGGCTGCTTGGGCTGCAACAATGCTCGGGGAAGCCAAAGGATTGAGGAAGCTTCAAGAATTTTACGAAAGCTCTAACCAGAAGTTTCAACAATATGCACTAGCTCTTGGATTACGAGCAATGGATAAGACTGCTGCCGTAAACTGGATTCGTGAACACACCATGCGCCCCGGTTTTGCAAGACCTATTATCGAAGCAACAGGAATTGTCGGTGACCCAGTGACAATACCTTGGCTGATATCTCTGATGCAGAAACCGGAATACAGCCGTCTGGCTGGGGAATCA
>JBFNJI010000067.1:0-3848 GCA_040793985.1 Candidatus Thiodiazotropha sp.
AATCCTTATAACGTGCCATCTTCCTTTCTCCATGCACTGTTATTGTCTATCTGATTTTATCGAATTATGGAGTTTTCCGACAGCCTCAACAGCTATAAATCCGCCATCCCTTAATCTTCAACACCTAATCCTCCACCAACTCCCCGGACCAATCTGCAAGCACACCATCTTTAACGGCCTGTTCCGCTTCTTTCTTCATGAGAAGCCGTCCAACAGCATAGTCCCTACCATATTCATACGCCAGCTCTGATGCGGAGCGCCCTTTCTTGTCTTTTAGCAGGTAGTTGCATTTCCCACTATTGACCAGAATGCGAAGACAAGGTCGTGCGCTGTATGCAGCCGCCCAATGTAAAGCAGTCATGCCGTCCTCACCCTGGTAATTGACATCCACATCCGTTTTCTCAACCAGATGCTTGACCGCGCTGGCATTGGCAGCCTTTACAGATTTGATCAGTCGCTTATCGAAGTTCATTCATGAGCTCCTCAAGCATTGCCTCATGAGAAGACTGCGCAAAATCAAGCGTATTAAAATTAACCAGCTTATCTTTACTGCCCTCTTTATATTCTAGCGGCACATGATGAATTGGTACTTTCAGGCCACTCACCATAAGGCGAATTGTTTCCTCTTTTACGGACGGCTCATTGAGAGCAATCTGCATGTAGTTCAAATTGTCCTGCTTCACCGGCCCGTGCGTAAAAAGATAAAGCAGGTTCTGGTTCGTACAAACAAAACCAAATCCTCTTCGCTGCTGTCGGCATGACTTGTAATCATCTTTTCTTTCAAGCCGTGCATGCTCGAATGTCTGCTCGACTTCTCGCTCGTAAATCGTTTGGACCAGAAGATAATCTCCGGAAGGATCGCGCTTGAATTGCAGATGGAATGTTTCCTTCATGCCATCGCCGACGCGCTCTGCTTCGAAGTGCGTCGGTAACTTAGAAAGATAAGCGCGCGCCTCATCTGAATTCGAGGCGAGATAGCCATGCAGGGTGAGAGCCTCTTCAATATCGTAAGGCGCATCTTCAAGCTCCTTCTCTTTCAGGAAGTGCTCCTTGACGAGGAAGACACGAAGATCATGGATCTTGTCCGGGCTTAGAATGCTCGTCCCTGCGGCGAAGCGCCGCAGCGCCTCCTCTTTAAATTCAGGGTGGGAGCCGTCTTCCGGGAAGACGTGAGCTGTGTCAGGACACAGCAAGATGTCATAGAGAACACCTTTCCAGGGACGCGGGCGACCGTTGTTACCTTTCTTATAACGGTAAGCGACCAGACGACTTCTGATCCTGTCTATTTGCCAGTCCGAATAACGCATAAAAACAATCGGTTATAAACCCAATACCCTCTTACCCCCGCACGAGGATCGCGCGAGGAAGATCCGTTCATCTCAACCCTAAACTGGCTCCAGGAACTTAAAGAGGAGTCAGAACCTTGAAACAGGAAATTCTATCACCATTCGACGGCGAACCTAAGACGGCGCTCTTCACCGACGAGGATGGCAATCCGGCCTACAGGATCAAGACAGAGACGATTACCCCGGAAGGGGTAAAGCGGTCTGAGTTCCGGGCAGGATTGAGCGTCCTCGGGCTGATGGCCTTCGGCTTCCATATGCTCACCCAGCAGCCGCAGGCTCCAGCAGCAGCATGGTTTGCCCTGCTGATCGTCCCGGTCTTCGCCTATCGGTTCTTCGAAAAATTCTGGACGTACTCACACATCCAGCAGACCGAGATGGTGATGACGCTCCGCCAGTTCCGCATCAAACGCGGTAACCAATGGCAAATCTTTGACCGGACCTTCGCGCATAAATTCAAGCTCTTTGACCATGACAAGACGAGAGTTGAGAAGGATGCAAACGAGTTTGCAGTAAGAAGAGCCCAGGCCAGAGGCCAGGTGATCGCGCCAAAGCGCTATTACGGCGACTCGTTCCATGTGGTGTTCGAGTATCTCAGCCAGCGCAACGACATTGTCACTGTTTACGGGCGCAACGAGGCCGCCAATATCCTCACGAGGCTGATCGACTGCGACAAGCGTCTCAACCAACTGAGCGGCATGGGCGACGACGCCGCATTCGACCCCGACGATCAATGGAGCAAAGGACCGGGCGATATCTGACCGGCCCCAAGGCAACACCAAACGAGGAGGACCAAGACTATGGAACTGATCCAAAAAATCATCGTGAGCTGGGGCTCCCTGTTCCTGATCGCGGTCGCCTTCATGGTCATCTGGAATCTCGTGGCATTGCTTTGGGAGCTGATCTGCAAGGCCTATATGAAGGCCGTCGATTACGGGACGCTCGCCATTGCCGCCAGTGTCGCTGTTCCGATTGGCCTTACCTGGGACCTCATTCGGTTCCTCTACGAGACAATCGCTCCGCCGACCATAGCGCTCGCTGCAAAGTTAGAGGCCTCCCTCCTGGAGTTTCTCAAACTCTGGCAACTCTACTGGCAATACGGCAGAGAAGAATTCGCAAGCTACCGCTCCTTCGCTCGCTATATGCGCGGCGAAGGTGACGACCGCGAAGGGCAAGAGCAGATCAACGAGAAACAGCAAAAGCGTAGAGCGCCACCACCGGAACCACCGACGGACAAATTCAAGGACGCGCTTCAGCTCCTTGGCTTCTCCGAAGCCGAGCAACTGACCCTCGCCACCTTAAAGCAACGCCACCGGGAACTGATCAGCCGCGTCCACCCTGACAAAGGCTGCCCGACGCCGTTCCTGGCACAACAGATCAACGACGCCGTCAAGATCATCAAACAACGGAGGAACTGGAAATGAAAAAGCAACTCACAAAACTCAAAGAAAACAAACTAGCCCTCGCTAAAGCGGAATTCAAACAATTCCGGAAGACGCAAGAGAAGAAACAAGTGCAACGACCGGCACCACCGGCACCGGTGGCATCGCCACCTGCACCAACAGCCGCACACAAGATACTCCTGTGCAGCACGCAGAACGGGAAGCTCGCACGCGTGGACTTCAAACTCTCACCGTCGATTGCCACCGGCATTAAGGCAACAGCAGTAAAAACGAGCGCTGCTTCACCCGGCACGATCCAGACACCCGATCTCGATCGCGTCTTACTAAAACGCAAGGTCGAGCTCGCCAGCACCTATAATGGCTGCCCTCACTGTGGCAAGGTGACGATTTGCTACTGCAAATATTGCGGCACCATGTCCTGCGCCTCAGGCCTCGGCGAACATCATAAATGCCCAGGCTGCCAACGAGAGTTTCCGACGGTGCCCCTGACCGATGCCATCAAGCTCACCGGCAACCAGGCACGACCACCGCAACCAACCATGACAAAGACACAAACAAAACCTCTCCCACGAAGCACGAGAAAGGCACTGCCGATCGCAACAACCAAGGCCCTCCCGCAACAACCCAAGGGGCTCCTCCCAAGAAAGTAACCCATCAACCAACCATCCCGCCCCCAACCGGGCGGGATTCAGGGGCAGTGATCAAACCAACTGATCACTGGGGCTGACAAAATTCTAAACACTGTGGTGGTGGCTTTATTGTATTGCTAATGGAATCGTGCAATGAAAGAAGATGTTTTGTTAAAGCAGTGTAGGTCTACAGATGAAAAGCAGTACTCTTATCAACGTGTGTTCATTCCTAACTCTAGCCGTCTTTTTGTGCGTCTACGTTAAGGTAGCTAATGCAAAATCAACAACATACTGTAGCGCTCTCTATACAGATATAAAGCAGGTCTTTTTGTCATACGAAGAGAAAACACCATTTTCAGAGACCGCGAACTGGGATAAAGCATTGCAGCTAATAAAGCGCACTCCAACTGAAAAATTTTTAGCTGAAAATAATATCTCGTACGAGATAGCAGCAAAGTCTATGGATGAGATTC
>JBFNJI010000045.1:0-3797 GCA_040793985.1 Candidatus Thiodiazotropha sp.
TCTTGAGTTTATAAGTGATCCGGACGCTGAGCTCGTTACTAAAAGCCTTGAGGATATGAGGTCAAAGGATGTCAGGCTGCTTAATATTAAGAAAGAAAAGAATACCTCCGGTCAATTTGTAACATTGGCGACTGTCTATGTTTCAAATCAAGAGCGAAAATACTTTGCTAAGAAAATTGAAGAGTATCTAAATGAAGATACAAAAACTAATAAACCGAAAAATCAAGATTTAATTTCAAGCATTTCGGATATTAGAAGAGCTTTATTGGTAGATTCTTTCTGGACAGATTTAAGAGCACCAAAGCCGGGAGTAGAAAAAAAATGGGTGGAAGTTTGGTTGAGGGGGGAATCTGATGAGTGTGTAAAGATATTCGATAGGCTCCTCCAAAAACTCGAATTGGGTTTCCGCCCTGGGGTTATTAAATTTCCAGAACGGATGGTCAGAGTTATTCTCGCTAGTTCTGATGATTTAGCGAAGCTTACTCAAGCCAGTGATCTAATTGCTGAGTACCGGTTAGCAAAATCAACTGTTACCTTTTATATGGAGATGGATACTATAGAGCAAGGTGAATGGTTAGAAGATCTTATAGAAAGGCTTGATAAGCCACAGCAACAAGCATCATCGGTTTGTATACTTGATACTGGTATCAATAATGGTCATCCTCTAATTCAACCATTTTTGCTGGATGAGGACTGTCAATCAGTAGATCAAACCTGGGGGATTCATGATCATGATTGTCACGGAACACTTATGGCCGGTATCGCATTGTATGGAGATATAGCAACTATACTCGGTAATAACGAGCCTGTATCAATAACTCATGTATTAGAGTCCGTCAAAATATTACCGCAGGAAGGGGAAAATGAGCCGAATTTATGGGGGTACATAACTGCACAAGGTGTTAGTAGGGCGGAAATTCAGGCGCCTGAACGTGCGCGAACATACTGTATGGCAGTTACAGCGACAGATACGCGAGATCAAGGTAGGCCAAGCGCATGGTCCGCTGAAATTGACCAATTGGCAGCAAATTGGAACGAACAAAGACTATTTATAATTAGTGGGGGTAACTCCATACATGCACTTGGGCTTAAAGAGGTTGCGCAAAACTATCCAGATATACAAATAACTGAGTCAGTTCACGATCCTGCTCAATCCTGGAATGCGTTGACTATTGGTGCAATGACAGATCTTGTGGATATTACTGACCCTAATTTAGCCTCTTATCGACCTGTTGCGGACGCACAAACACTTTCACCATTTTCTACAACATCAAGTACATGGGAAGAGAATACATGGCCAATAAAGCCAGAATTGGTATTTGAAGGTGGAAATTTAGCAATTGATGATACTGGATTTGTCACAGAAACTGACGATCTTTCGATTCTCTCAACATCGTTTCAACCTCATGTTCAAGGTTATTTTTACCCTTTCAATATGACAAGTGCTGCAACAGCTCAGCTTGCTAGAATGGCTGGAACTATAAGGACAAAGTACCCAAGTTTCTGGGAAGAGACTATCCGCGCATTATTGGTACACTCTGCAGATTGGCCAATTCCACTGAAAAATCAATTTACTACGAGCAATAAAAAGAGTGAACTAAAGACTTTATTGAGTATCTGCGGATATGGCGTTCCAAACTTAGACAGAGCACTCTACAGCGCTAGTAATTCATTGACATTAATTGCACAAGCTGGGCTGCAACCCTTTGATAAAAAACCCAAAGGGGGTATGCGAACTAGGGATATGCATTTTTATGAGCTACCTTGGCCTGTAGATATATTACAAACTCTACCAGATGATGTGGTAGTGAAGATGAAAGTGACACTTTCGTATTTCATTGAGCCTGGTCCTGGTGAAATAGGTTGGAAAGACCGATATCGTTATGCCTCTCACGCTTTGAGATTTGATATTAATAATCCAGGTGAATCTAAGAATGAATTTATAAAAAGAATTAACAAGGCGGCCAGAGAAGAAGATGAGAAGCAAGTAAAGACAAAATCGGCATCCACTCACTGGCTACTTGGATCGAATGCGAGAGACCGTGGTTCCGTTCACTCTGATACATGGCTCGGCACATCAGCAGATTTAGCTAAATCTAATTTTATTTCTATTATGCCTAAAATTGGATGGTGGCGAGAACGTACTCATTTGAAATGCTGGGATAGAAAGACACGTTACAGTTTGATTGTTTCCATTGAAACGGATAATACTGAAGTAGATGTTTATACGCCTATTGTGACTATGCTTAATATTCCTGTGCCAGTAGAAGTGCAAATCTAATTGTTTGGTTTATGTAGTATAGATTGAATCAGCAATTTAGGGATTAGGTTACAACTACTTTAGGGATTATGATCCAGCGACTGGAAGGTATCTGCAATCTGATCCTATAGGTCTAGGTGGTGGGTTGAATACGTATGCTTACGCTGATGGTAACCCGGTCAATTTCAGTGATCCTTTAGGCTTGGCTACATATATGTGTATGAAACCTCTAGATTTTCTTACACAAAGAGGCTGGGATAATACTGGAAAAAGAACTGGTGTTGAAAGCATATTTAATCCAGCGCATCACCAGTATATTTGTGTGAAAAACGGAAATGTTGAAGTTTGTGGAGGACAAGACCTAGATCGATCTAAAGAAATCCTACCAGGTTATGGTGAGGGTAAACCAAGTAATGATAATTACGATCCAAATAGATGTGAGCAAATAGAGCCAGACAGACAGTGTGTTGAGCAATGTGTTATCAGAAAAATACAGGACCCTAAGCGTCCATTTTATGGTGTTCTTGGTCCAGGAACGAATTGCCAAGAATGGGCAGTTGACACAATTTGGGATTGTAGAAAGGAGTGCAGTCCATGGTAAGTAGATCTAGTGATTTAATAATGAAATTATGGATTGCTATCTGTTTTTTGGTCCTGTTGGGAGCAACATATATAGTTGACCCAAATGATGAGCATAGCCTAATTTTTCTATTTGTCCCTATGATTATCCTCTCTTTTCCAGCAGGCTTTATAGTCCCATACATCATTGGTGGAATGGCTTATCTACTATTGTTAGCTGGCATTGAGAATCCATTCAGTCCAGGGGGTGGGTGGAATGTCTGGTTTTACTTTATGCATACAGTTTACTGGTTAATGTTTGTCGTAATAGGGTATTTACAGTGGTTTATTTTCTTTCCGCGTCTTAAGAGAAAAGTAAAGCTCTTTATGAGATATTGATAATATGAGTGATATTGAGCTAACTTTACTGAGTTTTCATTTTAATCCAGGGAAATATGCACTAGACGAATTGTTACGCTTCAGTACATCGTACCTCGGATTATCATCCAAGCTGCAGAATATCTTACAGATTCATTACAACACACCCAGCCCAAAGTAACCTTCTACGGAATACAACTACTTTACGGATTATGATCCGGGTACTGGTAGGTATCTCCAGTCTGATCCTATAGGATTGGAAGGCGGATTGAATACATACACATATGTGCTTAACAGTCCGTTGCGCTACACAGACTATTATGGTCTAGATATTAGAGTATGTGCTTATCCTGGTCACGGTGTAAACCCATTTGGCCATGTTGGATACGGGTTACCTGGGGAAAGTAGGACATATGGTTATTATCCAGGGCTGCCACTGCCGTATAATGTATATGGGCCAGGTGTTATAAATCCAGATAGTGATAGTGGTGGTAGTCAGTGTAAAGTCGTACCGTAAGCTTCCCCATCTGACGAACAGATCGAAACTGTAGTTTTCTGGCAAACTACAGCCAGGAGGCTCAGATGAAAAAGTCACGATTCA
>JBFNJI010000005.1:0-3753 GCA_040793985.1 Candidatus Thiodiazotropha sp.
GTGAATCGTGACTTTTTCATCTGAGCCTCCTGGCTGTAGTTTGCCAGAAAACTACAGTTTCGATCTGTTCGTCAGATGGGGAAGCTTACGCTACCACCGCATCCTCAAGGTGGCGCGCACCATTGCCGACTTGGAGGCTAGTCCGAAAGTGGAGAACCCGCATATCAGTGAGGCTATTGGGTATTGGCGTTTGGACAGGAGTTAACGTATCAGTGTCTGCTTACTCTAGTTTTTAATCCTTAATACTATAAGTAAAGATTTGACCCAATTTTTTTATTTTGTTCTCCAAACTATGGACGCACAGTAAGTATTGTCCATAGCCATGACTGTAGTCTATATCAACGGCAGCTTAAGACTACGTGTTATAATTTTGATCATTGAACTAAACAATCTCATTGGGACCAGACTCTGTTCAGACTCTTCTGAGTACTATTGACTACAACACATTTACTTAACGTACATTCTAGAAACGACAAGCTGATAATTCGATATGTTTATGTCATCAAATATTATTTGATCAATATTCGTAGAACATACCACTTGAGACTGATCTTCTAAATTAAGAATACCCAAAACTGCGCCCTTTTCGGAACGTGGTGTTCCAGAAAACATAACAACAGTATCTACAGTATTAGTATAGACATTATCAGAATAATTACATTCGAGTCTCGCATGTATAGTCTTTGGTATATAAAAAATATTATTATTCCTGCCTGATATACCAATCATATATGGACCAATATACTTTGGCGTAAAATTGAATCTGATACTTTCTAACTCAACAAGATCAGTATTATTCAATTTTGCTTTATAAACCGGTACAAATAGGTCTTCAGGAGGGAAAATTGTTTGTGCAATAAAAACGCTCACCCCTCCTGTCTGGTTTTCTAAAACATTGATAGAGTAATATTTAGCGGCATGATAACCAGCATATAATAAAACTAAAGCAATGAAGACCACATTTAATTTCTTAGTCATCTATTTAATAATTCATCCATAAAATCATGGCAATCATGCCCTGGCCACCAGTAATCATTAGCCTCCCAGTCTTTAGACTGCTCCATTTTCTTTAATTTGTCGCGAACTTTTTTGTCATTGTATCTACTTAAACACTGCTCTTGTGGGTGAATGTTAGGTTCAGGGTTTATTCCACCAGGGCCGTAACCGGTAGTAGATCCATCATCAAATTTATAATATTCATGACTCCATGAATCGTTCATTGTATTTGGGAGGAAATCCAATGGTCTGCGACACGAGGCCCCATTTCCTGTCATGTCATAATTGTTTATGGGGTCGTTAAATACATAAGAATAGATATTTGTATCTTTTCCTTCAAATCTTATCGGATCTTTCACAGTCCATCCTGCAGTAAACGGATCATAATCTCTTACACCAAATCTCACCAAACCAACATCTTGATCATAGATCCCGCCTGCAAAACCAAATGGTTGAAATCCAGGATTGCTATCCTGCATAATATTTCCCCAGGCGTCATAATCTAACCGCTGAGCCACTTCACCTGTCTCAGCATTAACAATCACTCTGGGTGACCCAAGGTGGTCCGAAACGATACGGTAATTTGTTCCTTCTCTAATCATGTATGCCGGTACATTAGCCTTACTTCCATAGACAAATAGACTGATAACATTGCCATTCGCATCTAACTCTGCAATCGGATTGAGTTGGTCTTTGTATAGGAAACCTTGAACAAGTTCGTTATTGATCTTCTTACCTACCCTTCGATTACTGCCGTCGATTACATAATCAATAGTTATGTCCCCAGGAAGCCTAACCTGTACCAAATTCGCAAACACATCATAAGTATAGTGGGTAGTAACACCGCCTTCTGTTTTTGTTGTCAGTTCACCATTGTCTGTATAGCTGTAGGTGGCATCATCGTGGCTTAACAACCGATCCTGCTCATCGTAGGTAGCGACCAATGTACCATTTTCATGGGTACGATTGCTATTACTGTCATATTCGTATCGTGCTGTCTCTACGCCATCCTCTCTGATATTCTCTAACCTGCCCGCCAAGTCGTATTCATAAACGTATGTAGTTGTCTCACCCTCTATGGTTTCCACCTTCTCAGTGATGCGTCCAAGTTTATCCCGAGTGTAGCTGACACCGAACAACTCCCCACCTAAACTGCCGCTTAGACGTAGCGTACCAACCACACCTTGCGCACCAGTCAGGACCGGTGTAGAGGTGCCGTTCTCATGGCGATACAGATTGTCGATGTCTGCGTAATAGAGGGCACCGTTTGTACCGAACTCCATGGAATCAGCAAAAAATGGCATCCAGTCCCAACCTGACTGGGGATCATTGATTACGGTGCAAACCGGTCCTTCATCACGCCAACAAACCTCGCCGTTATCGCTTAAAGCAAAATCCGGATTACTCCAAGTTTCACTGTTTATTAACGTCTCTAGCGTCCCATCAGTTTGGATTCGGTAGAAATAGTCTCCTGGCCCTCCATTAACAACCAAACCCCAAGCCGAATGTTCGAGACTTTCCGCCCAACCACCATTAGGCATTGTTGATATTAAAACCAGATCATTTACTTCGATCCTATATATGTCGTGGTCACTCGCAATATAAACAAGACCGTCCAGACCTATCTCCATATCGCTAACCGAAGTAAGACCAGCAGAAGCAAGATCCAGGACAGGTGTCTCTTGTGTACCATCGTGAACAGTCAAATTCATGCCTTTGAGCAGGTACACCTCGCCACTATCTGCCACAGTCACATCACTTGCACCACTGAGCCAATCCGGTTGAGATGCAATGCCTGTGCCTGCTATGCGTCTCAGCAGTTCCTGGCCGTTGCTTCCCTCATTGAAGAAATAGATATCCCCATTTGAAGCAATTTCGACAATGCGGCTGATGTTGTATTCGGTTTGTGGTAATTCACGAATCACTATGCGCTGCATTTGACCGGCCAATTCGCCGTTCAAATCGAGAACCTCAATGTCGAGAAGATTTTCTTGGATATTTGGTAAGGGCACCTGCCCGCTGATCACGCCGTCACTCCCAACCTGCATTGCAATACCGTTGATGATGACCGCACCCACACTTCCCATGCGCCCTGTGATCTCTAGTGTATCCGCAGTAATACCCTGACCCTCAACAATAGCATCCAACGTAGAGGTGGCCGTAGTCCAGCGCTCCCGCTCGATTTCTCCAAACTGATTGTACAGAATCACTGAATCGATATCGGCCAGATGGGTGGCGGTTATTAGACCATTGGCCAGGTCACGTTCAAAGATTAGCTCACCTGTTTTGACTAAGATACCATCAAAGTCATAATCTCTAGTTATAAAATCGCCATTAATGCTGTAACCAGTCATCCAGAAATTGTTGTTGTATTCACGACCTACGCTACCCGTAATCTCACCATTCCATGTTTCTGTCAACAGAAGTGGACCATCATAGGTAAAACTCAAAACCCCGTTCGAGGGATCTGTAATGCTATCGAGCTGTCCTGTTTGAGGGTTATAACCGTATTGCAGTAAACCACGAGGAAGTGTAATTGTCCTCAAACGGCCTCCAGTATCGTATTCCAATGGAACAATTATTCCATCAGGCCGCTCAATATTTATCAGTTGCTTATCAAGATTGTATTCATAGCGGGTAATATTCGTTCCCGTCCCGATGTCTGGTGGGGTTTTACCCCGTTTCCACGGACGGTTGAGTTAAGAGTGATATCTTTTGTTTAAGCCGATCAAGTTTTCTCCTGCGCCTTGGGTTGTG
>JBFNJI010000052.1:0-3464 GCA_040793985.1 Candidatus Thiodiazotropha sp.
CCCAGAAATGGAATTAATAATTTTTTTTTTTTTTTTTTTTTTTTGTCATTGGAATTTTGTGCCTTGAAAATACTGAGGAAAAGAAAAACAGTGTAGATTCTGATGGCACTGTTCCTTACGGAGAAGTCATATCTGGGTCTGCACCAGTTGTAGACTGGCTGCAGTATGAAACATTCATTTGGCTAAATTCATATATTTTCTTTTTCTACAAAAAATGCTATGTCTCTTAAATCCCTTTCTATCTTGGTATAATGTTATAGTCTGAAACATCAGCCAAGAGAAAAGTAGGATTTTAGAGACATGACAGCACTGTAGCCTTGGCTTTGAAAAACATATAAGAAGTTGGGCAAATCAATGTTCCGGGCTACTGCCAGTCTACACTGGTTGCTGATCCAATACTTAGTATTTTACAGTACACAGGGACTTGTCTTTGTTCTTATAACCGAAGGACACGACTGCACTGAAAATTGACTGGCTATGTTTAGTAAGTGTTCAAAGGAGCGTGGTTCACACAGTAACAAGACGTATCTCAATTCCGTAAAGTAGGTGAATAATTGAAGAAACACCGTTGGCAAGCAAACTATTCACTGACTGTGTACTTCACTGGTCACTATCGTTGTGTTTTATTATTATTATTATTATTATTATTATTATTACTATTACTATTTGTGGGTAACGGAAAAACTTGTTTCTTGAATTTTATTACCAATTTCTTTACCAGTCCATGTGATTTCGTTTTTATACAGAAATAAACTGATTTTAAATTTTATAAAACCATGATGTGAAGCGATTTTCTGGAATTATTATTCCACAAATGATAAAAGACACTCTTCTTATGCAATCAAAAATTTACTCAAAAGAGGTTATCCGCCCTCGCAATGTTCCCCATATTACATAATTCCTAATGATACCATAAAAATTCTAATAATTAGGACACCTAAAATGTTACCGTAATTGTCCTATAAACGGAACAATGTAGTTTTACAATGCAGTAACTACCCTAAAAGATGCAGATGGACTGGCAAATAGTGACGGCCCTGATAAGATTGCTCTTTTGAGAGCAGTCTGATCTGGGCCTGCACTATTTGCAAAGGACCATCCGTCCCAATATATACAATTTTTACGGTACTTTCAAATGATAGTCGTGTACAACAAACGTAGAATACAGAAAATAATATATTTTTGTGGACAGCATTAAGTTTCTCCTTCATTTCTGGCCACTCTTTGCAGACTGGTCTCAATTCTTCAAAGACTTTAGTTAAATACATGTGAATCTGTTAGAACTGTAAAGACAATAAAATACCAAGTCTGATTTTCTTCTCCCTTTACAATTACAACAATTTCAAAAGCCGTTATTATAAGTACTTGGTATTCGCTTTTAGTTTCAACAATATTTTATTCAGCAAAATCAGTACAATGTAAAGACAGTTGTAAACATACAATGGGATTAGATAACAAGCTTTGCAACTTATAGACTAGACTGTCTACAGCCCTTATGTTCAATATATTCCCTGCACAAGAACATAGAATTTGACCACCAGAGTAATACACAGATGCGACTGGAGCCAGGCTACTTATAGACATCTTCTCTAGAATACAAATTTAAGCCATTCGCTTTTAACGGGATAACGTAACCAGATACGAATTGTGCCTTATAATGGGAATCTTGAGTGTTGCTTTGAGTCTTTTCTTTAATAAAGGGCCTATAATCTTAAAAGACATTGTTCACTTATCGATGCAATACTTATGTTCCTTAATTTTCTTGAACCTTCTGAGGCGACCTGTGATGAACGATGTTATTTATTCGTCCACTCTGTAAGAATTCTTCATTCAATAAAACCCTGAGCAATCAAAATGTTTCAATCCAGCGATTTGTGAAGACTCGGTGCACAGGTTTCTTGAGTAGCATTCTGCTAAATTGTATACTGGCCAAACGCTTACGATTCCGTGATGTCCCTTCATTCAAGGATCTGATAATATTGTTAGTTAATTGTATACTAGCCTATAATGGTACCAGAAAACAAAGAGCTCTTACAGAGCTTGTAAAATCTTAACATCAAACAGTTTGACCACTATACAACAGCAAGACGTCACTTAAATAACAGTTACAACTGCTTATCAGTCATCTACAAAATAATTCCATGCTGGAAAGTTCACAAGAACTTGAACTTGTAGGCTATGGACAAAAGTGATTGGAACAGTCACAATTTTAGGACGAAATTTTGTTCGGCCTATACTAATCAAACTTCCATGAAAGACACATTTAAATTTGCTTAACTTGAAAACCTAGTCCCATAAGTAAACTAGTGACTTTCGAGACTGGATTTTAGTACATGCTAAAACTATTTTTTTTACTTTCTCCTCCATGAAATACCAGGATTTCACAAAGGTAATTTTTTTCGTGGTATATATTTTCGGGGTAAATAAGATTGTAATCTATCCCATATCATTGCAAGGTCGTTTAAGTACTACATATGACTTTGAAACGGTATCTTTCCATTAGATCCTGTTTTCAGCTGCCCTGGGTGAACTGGCAGAGTCCAATGCTTTCTACTCTTAAATAGTGCATGTCCACCTCTTCTCCTGTCTACTTCTGCTTGTTTAAATTTTTCATTTCTCTGTACCCTGTAGGATAGTTAGAAAACCAGAAAAGGTGGCCAAAAAACAAACTTATTTTTCGTTTCTTGTCCCTGATTGGTAGTTAGTCACTAATAATCATGTGAAAAACAATCTATGTGATAATGTAGTCTACTACAGCGATAATATGAGCAGCAACAAAGTGGCATGTGTGCTCTATGATAGCAGTAAATTATATGCTCCTGTGCTGTATCATGGCTAGTATTAAGCAATTGCAAAAGCACTGTGTGCACTCTGCAATTGTATATAATGATCGACTTTTATACGACTATGACGTTTCACGCCTGCTGGACTGCCTGTACAAGAACTGAACGGACGTAACCAGTTTCTCTGAGGCGGATGTCGAGCATAGATAATCGAGAAATGATACAATCCAGTTGGCATTTCTCTGCATGGGGAAGATTGGTTCAATATTGAATCTTATAAATTGATATCTATACTGCATTAACTATTTCTTCCCACAATGCATTTCAAATTTAAATCCATCGCGCTATTATCATAGACACATATGAGATGAGACCAAAAGAGTGTTCATTTTTAAACAGACTGTGTAACATTCGCCATTTAACAAGGTAGGAATCAGTTTCTGAACTCGTGCTTGAGTTAACGTTGAGTCGACGTTGATTGAACGTTGTGTGACTAGTGGGTACCTTGTATTTGCCTCAGGACTAGGTACAACATTTTTTGATTATTGTCTCAGTCAGATTGTACTTTTGTCATGGGTTTATATAAGTATGCCCCCCCCAACCCCTCCCCTCGCATTCACCTCTATGGTATAGCTCTTGGTGGCCGAGAGGTCTGGGATAAGAATTTTACAACTATGAATA
>JBFNJI010000042.1:0-3428 GCA_040793985.1 Candidatus Thiodiazotropha sp.
GGCATCGCCAGTAGCCACATCGGCAACCCAATCCATGTGGTCACAGGCAACAAATACCAGCAGGAGGTCGATCTCACCCCCTTGCCCGGCAACCTGGGCCTGCTCTTCAAACGCCACTACAACAGCCGCAGCCATTACAAGGGTCCCCTGGGTTACGGCTGGCGCCACAGCTACGACCTGAGCCTCAAGGCTGAAAGGGACGGCTACCGCCTGCGCCAGAGCGATGGCCGGATCATCCGCTTTGCCCCAAGTGACGCAGCCGATCACTATATCGCCCCCCGCGTCAGCGACGGCTGGCTGCGGGTCAATGACGTACAACTCACCTGGCACTGGCGCGACGGTCGCCAGCTCCAGTTCAACCCGGAAGGGCAACTTCAGCGCATCGTCCTCGCCACCGGCCAGACCCTGCGCCTCTTCTACGACCCCCAGGGCAAGCTCTTTCTGGTACGCGACCCCCAGGGCCGGGAGCTGAGCCTGGACCACTACCCCAACGGCCGTCTCAAGGCCATGTACGATCCCAGCGGCAAGGAGACCCGCTACCGCTACGACGAGGTCGGCAACCTGCAACAGGTCACCCGGAGCGATGGCGCCACCCGGATCTATCACTACAGGGATCCCCACGACAGCCACAACCTCACCGGCATCACCGACGAGCGGAGCATCCGCTACGCCACCTGGGCATACGACGACAAGGATCGGGCAATCCTCTCCACCCATGCCGAAGAGGTGGGTCAGGTCAAACTCGACTTCAGCACCCCAGGCGAGACAAAAGTCACCGACAGCCAGGGCAAGGTCAGTATCTACAGCACCGAGACGAGGAACGGTGTTGCCCTGGTCACCGCCATCCAGGGTCCCGGCTGCTCCAGCTGCGGCCGGGGCGATGTGAGCTATCGCTACAACGAACGTTTGCAACTGATCGAGATTACAACCAAGGACGGCATCACAAGGCACTATGATTACGACGAACGAGGAAGAACCACCCTTGTCACCCGAGAAGTGGCAGGGCAGCTCCCACGAACCCTGTCCCGTTACGAATATGCCAATGACATCGACTTAAAACCCAGCGCGGTGATCCGGCCCAGTGTCAATGCCCAGGGCGAGTATCGTCTTAAACGTGTCTACAATCCCCAGGACCAGCCCACCCAGCTCACCGAAAGCGGCTACCGACCTGAAGCCGATGGCAGCTTTAGCCCCATCCAGCGAACCACCCGGCTGAGTTATAACGAAACAGGCAATCTGATTGTCATCGACGGCCCGCGAGAGGATATTGAAGACCAGACCCGACTCGACTACGACAGCCAGCAACGCCTAAGCCAACTCAAGACCCCAGACGGGCGCACCCTGCGAGTTGCCCAATACGATGCCTATGGACGTCCCCAAGTACTCCACAGTACCGGACGGGCCTCCTTCACCCTTGAATACAATAGCCGGGGCAAGGTCACCCAAGTGAGCCAGGGCCAGCAAACCGTCCGCTACGGCTACGATGCCATCGGTAACCTCATCGTCGTCACCGACCCAGATGGAAAACAGATAACACTTAACTACGACGAGGCCGGCCGTGCCACCGGCCTGGAAGACAGTAACGGCAATCGCTTCGAACAGGACCTCGACACCGAGGGTCGTCTCACCCGGCAAAACCTCAAGGACACCCAGGGACAGCTCCTGGCCACCGTCAGTTACCTCTACGACGCCCAAGGTCGACTTAGCGCCCGCGAGACCCCCCGGGGGCAAACCCGCTACCGCTACGATAAAACAGGTCGTCTCACCGAGATCGAAGACCCTCTAGGCTACACCAACACACTTGACTATAACGGCCTGGGCCAGCTCCTGGCCGTCACCCAGCCGGGCAACCGGGTAACCCAGCTCCAATACGACGAGAAGGGTCGGGCAAGTGGACTGACCGACCCCCGGGCAAACACCACCCAAATCGTCAAGGATGATTTTGGCAATGTCATCCGCCAAAGCCACCCGGATACCGGGGTGGTCCGTTATGCCTACGATCAGGCAGGGAACCGCATCCAGAGTACCGATGCCCAAGGCGCGACCACCCACTATCGCCACGATGCCGCCAACCGCCTCATCGAAGAGACCAGCTCCAGCGGCACCACCACCCTGGACTATGATCCCAACACGGGTCGCTTGGCCCAGCTCACCGATGGCAACAGCCATGAGGGTTTCTCCTACGACAACCAGGGAAGGCTCATCCAACACAGCCGTCATATCGACGGTCATCGCTTCATCACCGGCTATGCCTACAACACCCAAGGCAAGCTCACCAAGAAGACCCTGCCGGACGGCCAGGTCCTCACCTATCACTACTACGAGGATGGCAATCAAAAGGGCCAGCTCCGTGCCATCACCCGGGATAGCCTGCTAGGGATGAACCAAGACCTGCTGGTGGGCGAGGTCGACCAGGACACAAGCGATGGGCAGTCCGGTCTCACCTTCGGCAATGGTTTAAGAGAAACCAGACACCACGACAAGCTGGGCAGAACCACCGCCATCGACCACAGCCGCCAGTTCACGCTCAGCTACAACTACGATCAGCAGGGGCGAATCACAGGAATCGACTATAACGGTATCCTGCAAAATTATGACTACGATCTGTTTGGAAGATTGACCCGGGCCGAGACCCAACTGGGCAGCTACAGTTATGACTACGATAACCTGGGTAACCGCACACAAAAGCAACATACCGACCCAGACGGTAACACTGCTACCCAGGCAAACCTATATCCTAATCCGGGCAAGGGCAACCGGCTGTTGAGTCAAGACGATGGTGAAAATAAAGCATACAAATACAACCCGGCGGGCAGCCCTGAACAGATTGGTGAGCGCTACTACGAATACGATGCCCATCAGCGGCCAATCCGGCTCTACCGGGTAGAACCCAATGCTCCGGAAAACAAGACCTTAGTGGCAGACTACGCCTACAATCGCTTCGGTGAGCGGATCAAGAAGGTCACCTACAGTCTTAGTACAAGACCCAAGGTCACCTACTATCTCTACGACGGTTATCAGCTGACCGCCGAGGCGGATGAAGCAGGAAAAGTCACCACCCAATACCTCTATCAAAGTTACCGGCCGATCCTGAAGCTTGAAGGCAAGATAGCCTATGCCATCCACACCGACCATCTGGGTGCCCCGAGGGCAGTGACGGATGAAGACCAGGCGCCAGTCTGGTCGGCGGACTACAGCCCGTTTGGCCTGATCCGGATCAATCAACAACAGATCACGCTCAATCTCAGGCTGCCCGGTCAGTATGAAGACCAGGAAACAGGCACTTATTACAACTACCAAAGGGACTACGATCCCAATACCGGCAGATACCTGACAAGCGACCCCATCGGGCTTAAAGGTGGAATGAATACCTATGCCTATGTGAGCGGCAATCCAGTCAGTGCTATAGATCCGCTGGGTTTACTGTT
>JBFNJI010000082.1:0-3259 GCA_040793985.1 Candidatus Thiodiazotropha sp.
AGACGAGTCACAAGGAGCACAGCGACGCAGAACATCGCCGCCATGCGGCGATGGCCCGCAGGGCGAGGCCGCAGGCCGAGTAATCCCTTCTCTCAGTCGGCGCCCCGGCAAAGGAGTCCCTCGCCCCCCCCTCCAGCTGATGTTGAAAACGCTGAATCGCCTGCGCCTCGTGAAGACAATCGGCTTCCAGGCAGGGTTGCTTTTTCGCCTTAGAGAAGGGTAATCCCAGGTCGAGTCCTTGCCACGTCCGTACACTGGCGCCCGGGCGTTCCCCCCTATCTGTCGCACTCCCTCCGATACCACACCCCCTGCGATGGCACCGGCCGGCTGTCCGATATGTATGCGCCGATTGAGAGGTGCGGCAGGAACGGGTTTCTCCGTGTTCATGGACAGAGCTCTTATCAAGGTTTGGGATTCAACGCTGAATCCTGTATACGGCTTGCTCTGTAAGGAAAATATTAGACAAAAAACTTGTACAAAATTTGAAAAATTGTACAATTTTAAAGGACACGCCCCTCAAAACCCCGAAAAACCGAGCTGTAATCACAGTGAAAATGCAATCGCCCCATGCGCAAAGGCAGCTAGACAACAAGGATGGGTTTCCCATCAGGGTGTTGGCGGAACGCACGGGTGTCGGTGCGTCGACCTTAAGGGCATGGGAGCGACGTTACAAACTGCTGACACCCCAGCGTACGCCAAAGGGACACCGGATCTACACGGCAAAGGATAAGCGCATCGTCGACTACGTTGTTGAGTTGCTCCACGAAGGCCACTCTCTGCCGACAATAGCAAGGCTTGTACGCCAGCCGGAACAACGGAGGGGTAGCCGGCAACCGGGAATGGATCTGAGTGGCGTATGGCAGGACTATTTGCAGGACACCCTGCGTGCCATCGGTGATTTCAGCCATGAGCGCATAGAGGCTGTTTTTAACGAAGCCTCATCCCTCTATCCCCTCGATATGGTGACGGAGCGCCTGATCGAACCGGTACTCATAACCCTGGGTGAGAACTGGAAATCCAATCCGAACGGTATTGCCGAGGAACACTTCTACAGCTGTTGGGTGCGAAATCGGTTGGGGGCCCGTTTCCATCATGGTTACGGTCATGCCAAAGGTGCGCGCATAGTTTGTGCCTGTATGCCTGGAGACAATCACGATATCGGGCTGTTGTTGTTTTCCCTGACTGCCCAGTCTCGCGGTTACAGAGTACTCTATTTCGGTCAGAACCTGCCCTTGCAGCAGATTCCTCACATCCTGGATCGCTCGAGCGCGCGGGCCGTAATCGTGTCGACCAGGACCCCTTTGAGCGAGGATCAGGATAGACGACTGGCGCTATTGGCCCGGCAATCCGTGGTACCCGTGATGCTGGGAGGGCAGGCCAGTGACACACCGCTAGCGGCTTTCGAGGAGGCAGGCGGTGTTCGGCTTGGCTCACGAATTATGGCGGCATTGCATGTTTTGGCCTCGCGGGTTGAAGTGCATGGTAATGGACCTGGCTGGAAAGGGGTTGCAAATGGCGGCTGAGCGCCCGCTCTCTCTGGTTTGGTTTCGCCGCGACCTGAGGCTGCAGGACAATCTGGCGTTACACACCGCTCTGGTCAGCGGTCAGCCCGTCTTGGCACTCTACATTCACGATCCACAGCCGAAAGATGGTTGGGCCATCGGTGGCGCCAGCCGCTGGTATTTGCACCATAGCCTGCTATCGCTGCAACAGGATCTGGCGGAGATTGGGGTGCCCCTTGTTTGTCTGAGAGGATCTGTTGAGGGCCACATGAAACGATTCCTCGACAGGAGGCAGGTGGCTAAGCTCTTTTTTAACCGTGTTGTCGAGCCGGGAGAGGCGGATATAGAGGCTGAGGTATCTGCGCTTGCCGAGCGACTTGAAGTCAAGGTTGAGTGCTTTCACGACGACACGCTGCTACCACCTGAAACGGTCGCCAAGAAGGATGGTACAGCGTATAAGGTATTCACGCCCTTTTGGCGCCATGCCCATGATCTTCTTCAGCGAAACGGTGTTGAGCAGCGCTTACCGGCAAGACCAGAACCAATCAACCATCCACTCTCAGCGGAAGCGCTGGAAGTGGAAAAACTGGGGTTGTTGGATGCGCATCCCTGGCATCAGAAGCTTCATGCCCACTGGTCACCGGGCGAGTCTACTGTGTTTAAGATGCTTGCTCAGTTCATGCAGGAGCGAGTTGGCGGTTATGATGCATTACGTGATTTACCCGCACGCCGGGGGACGAGTCGTCTCTCCTCAGCGCTCCACTTTGGTGAGCTGAGCGTAGCGCGTCTCTATGTCATCTGCCAGGAGTGTCTGGCCAACGAGGCTAGTGAAGGTGTGCGAGTCGGTATCCGTCGATTTCTCACAGAGATTGGGTGGCGTGAGTTTTCACGTCATGTGCTGCATGCCTTACCCCTTTCACCTGTTATCTCCTCGAATGGACGTTTTGAGCGCCCCGGTGTTTGGGAGGAAGACATCAACGATCGCAAATTCAGGGCCTGGCGGCGTGGAGAAACCGGCATACCACTGGTGGATGCCGGCATGCGCGAACTCTGGGAGAGTGGCTGGATGCACAATCGCGTGCGTATGGTCGTAGCCTCATTCCTGACCAAGAATCTCGGTATTCACTGGCATCAGGGTGCGCGCTGGTTCTGGGATACCCTGGTAGATGCCGACCTGGCAAGCAACACGCTGGGTTGGCAGTGGGTGGCGGGGTGCGGTACCGATGCGGCGCCTTACTACCGCATTTTCAACCCACATCTACAGGCCAAGAAGTTCGATTCTGAGGGTGAGTATGTCCGTCGCTGGCTAGGGGATGACACGGTTCGTACACCGCTTGTTGACCTGGGTGCCAGCCGCGCTAAGGCCCTGAAAAGGTATCGGGTTGCGATTCGTGGGGATTGATTGTCAGATTGTGATTCTGGAAGAGTTTGGAGCACCTGTTCGAGGTAATCCCCCTGGAAAGACAAGCCCGGCTCCTCTCTATGGATGCGGCGGTATGAATTGTGGCGCTCAAAGCCCTAATTCCTCCTTATGCCATTGACAAGAGGACAATAAATCTTCAGAATTCGCCTTCCACAAAAAGCGCCCGTAGCTCAGCTGGATAGAGTACCTGGCTACGAACTAGGGGGTCGGAGGTTCGAATCCTTCCGGGCGCGCCAATTTGATACGGTGCATTCCGGAGACATGGTTTACACCTTATTCCGGAGACATAGTTAACACTTTCTCCGGGGCGAAAGGATCAGGAGCCGGTTCCACC
>JBFNJI010000064.1:0-3237 GCA_040793985.1 Candidatus Thiodiazotropha sp.
GGTGAATCGTGACTTTTTCATCTGAGCCTCCTGGCTGTAGTTTGCCAGAAAACTACAGTTTCGATCTGTTCGTCAGATGGGGAAGCATACGTCAGGACGATATCCCACGATCGATTCCAAGTGGATCGTGTTGCTCCATATCGCTGGATAACTTCCGCTCGTCCTGGAATGTTTAATTCAACAACCTGTATGTTTTTAGCTCCATTGGAATCGTACCAACTGACTTCTATGTACTTTGGAATCTGTATTTTATTGTCAGGAAAAACTGAATACCCCCCACCGCCAGGCATCATTCCTGGTTTGAGTTCAGTAGTCCTAAGTGATTTTTGGCAGACTATGTCAGGGGCGGTGCACCAAGCAATACCATATACACTGTTCGATCCTAAATTAGCAGGTGCAGCAATATTTATGTTTGCACCATACTGGTCGACTAATGTACCTGCATTTCGTGTGCAGCCACTCAGAAGCATAAGCTGCACTATCAGAATAAAAGAAATTAGTGCTTCTCTTTTCATAAATATATTCCATTTTTACTAAGATTAATACAGTATATCTATACCTCGGTTCTGATTCAGCCAGCTATCGTAGGCTTCTATATCAACAGTGCCCAGTACACCGTGCTCTCCATTTGACCCGGTACGAGCGCTTTGTTGATCGATATATGGTTACATCTGATAATATAGGATATCATCACGCTGGTAGACTGTAGGTGGGACATCACCAGGATACAACTGCCCCAGTTGGTATCTGTTGTTCCAGTTAGTGTCATTCGGAAAGCGGACTTCACGATCTAAGTTACCGCCGGAATCATGCACAATCGGATTGCTGATAGTTCTGTGGTCAATGCTTAAATTTCCCATCTTGACACCGGTGATCACTGCTTGGTTGACCATCCATTGTAGGGTGACATCTGAAAGATCTCCGTTTTGTGTAACGTTCTGGTTGTTTTTGTTATACCCCCCATCCACATCGGAGTGAGCACCAATAAAACCCTGCTCGACTCGATTATTCGAGAGATCGCCAACTCCAAATAGGCCTATTGAGTCTTGTGGAAAGAAAAACCGATGCTCATTCAATGCATATGCATGTGCCACATATTCAACGCGATTGGATATAGTGAAATCATGCAAGAACTCACAACTGTTTGTAGCAGAACCATCCACCATGTGCGTACTGACACTATCAAACAATCCCATAAATCGTATGGTGAATGGTTGACCGTACTCAGGGGAGTTGAACTCTCCATTAGCTTGCATTTGGAGAATGACATTGGCAAAGGAGCGAACCGTTGCTGCACCGCGGCTGAAACCGACGATATCAATTGACCTGTCGTCAGAGCTCCTTAAGTGATCTCTTAGTAACTCTACTGCGCGATCAATTCATTCTCTTACGCCCACTCCAAAGGCACCGCCAGTAACAGATTCCATATGCCTGTCTGTACCTACACCACGGATATAACGTGTTGAATATAGGCCATTAACTTATCGTTTAATTAGCAGGCTCGTAGCGAATAACAGAATCTACTTCTCCTGGTTCCATAAAACGCTTTACAATATCCTTGTTTCCACTGTAAACAAGTGCTTTGGGAGGAGTGAATTTGCGATTTCTGTAACCCATGTCTGATGCGTCGGATAACAACCAGGCATACGTTAAAGGCTCTTTATCCTTAAATATCAGAACAATACTCCAAAATCGTCCCCGAGTGGACCGTGGTGCACCATAGCGATTAATAACTTCATCCTGTCCTGGAATATTTAACTTTACAACTTGCTGGTGTTTTTCACCCTGTGCGTCATACCAAGTGATTTCGATATGCTTAGGGACACGGATATTATTACTTGGAGATACCGTATATCCTCCACCGGTAGGTAGGGTTCCAGGTTTAAGTTCAGCTGTTCTAAGCGACTTTTGACATATCCGATCAGGTGCTGTGCACCAGGTTATACCATATACACTCGTTGTTCCTAAATTGGCCGGCGAGCTAATATTTAAACGAGCTCCATCCCAGCCAGCCAAAGTAGCTGTGATGCTAGTACAAGCACTCTGTAATACCAAGTTGGTTAGTAGGCCAATAACAATGGCTATTTGTTTAATCATCGGTTTGTTCCATATTTATTGAATCAGATCATGGCAGTAAATTGATATTTTGAACTTGATTAAGCCAATTCTCGTAAATTTCAATATCAACGGTGCCCAGTACTCCATCTCGTGCTGTACTACGATTAATATAGGTTTCCAGCTGCAAATAGAGTGGGTCGTCGCGTTGATAAACGTTTGATGGGGTATCTTCCGGATACAATTGTCCCAGTTGAGATCTACTGTTCCAATCAGGGTCGTTAGGGTAACGGACCTCACGATCGAGGTTGCCACCAGAATCATGTATCATTGGATTGCTGATCGTTCTGTGCTCAATACTCAACTCACTCATTTCGACGCCTGCACGAACTGCCTGATTGACCATCCATTGCAGGGAGACGTCAGAAAGGTCACCATTTTGTGCAACGTTCTGGTTGTTTTGGTTGTAGCCACCACCGATATCGGAATGGGCACCAATAAAACCCTGTTCAATCCGATTTGATGAGAGCCCCATTCCACCATGCTTGTCAATGGAGTCCAAGTCGAACAGTGACCGGTGTTCATTCAACGCATAGGCCTGAGCCGCATAGCCGATTCTGTCGGAAATGGTGAAATCATATAGGTAGTTGCAACTGTTGCTCGCGGAGCCATCCACCATGTTTGTACTAACACTATCAAACAAACCCATAAAGCGGATCATAAAAGGTTGGCCATACTCAGGATCGTCAAACTCTCCATCGGCCTGCATCTGCAGTATGACATTGGCGAACTCACGTGCCATGGCCGCACCCCGGCTGAAGCCAACAACATCAATTCTTCTGTCATTAGAGGTTCTTAAGTAATATCTTAAGTAGAATACAGCCTCATTTATCAAACTCCTTGCCCCAATTGCAAACCCTCCACCCAATAAAGAATCAATATTGCCGTTAGTACCTACACCACGGATATAACGTGTTGAATATAGGCCATTGGCATCTTCATAATATTGACGAAAGAGTTCAACATTACTCGTTATTGCCATTCTTGGGTCGGTACTGTCCCGATCTATCCATGTGCCGTCAAAGGCAAACAACAGTAAACCCAGCGGATCTATAGCACTGACTGGATTGCCGCTCACATAGGCATAGGTATTCATTCCACCTTTAAGCCCGATGGGGTCGC
>JBFNJI010000055.1:0-3169 GCA_040793985.1 Candidatus Thiodiazotropha sp.
CTTAATATTAAGCAGCCTGACATCCTTTGACCTCATATCCTCAAGGCTTTTAGTAACGAGCTCAGCGTCCGGATCACTTATAAACTCAAGATAAACACCGTTTCTCGCACCAACTATTGCAAGATGAGTGTTTTCTGATTCCTCCCATGCTCTTTTAAATCGATTCTGAAGAAAAGTCCCATGCTGAATACGATTTCTGGGAACAGGAGGCTTTTTATCACCTCTAGAACCTGTACTAGTATAAAGATGTGTTTCTGGCTGGTTTGGCAGAAGAATGTGTGGCAGCTTGTCCATAAACTAATTTCTTGTTGGTTGCTTTAGAGTTTCTTAAAGACCCGCATAGGCATGTCTCCGCTGATTTAATGCACTAACTAATTCAGAGGCATTTACCCTGGATCGATCATGTAGTATTGCTTCCTTAATTGCATCAAGGCACGCTGAGCCTATTTCAGCTTGGCTAAGCCCTTCACAGGTTAAAAGAACTTTTTTCCATGCGAAACTTTTTGCCAGGAATGTCCCTAATACCAGTTTAATCAGGTGCTTTCGCTCAGACTCATCAGGTAAAGTATAGTAAAGTACATCGTCAAAACGGCGGAACAGCGCTTGATCTAGTAGTTTAGGATTATTAGTTGCAGCAATAATAATGCTGTCAGATTGATCGAGTTCGATAAACTGCAGTAGCGCATTCAGTACACGCCGCATTTCACCAACATCATTATCAAGTGAGCGATCACCACCGATAGCATCGAATTCATCAAAGAAGTAGACACCCTGCTTTTGCCCCATGATGTCGAATATCTGACGCAGCTTAGCACTGGTTTCACCCATAAATTTCGTGACTAGCCTGTCTACCTGAACCGTATAAAGAGGTAGTTTTAACTCATGAGCAAGCACGCGAGCCGACATGGTCTTTCCGGTTCCAGGAGGACCAGCAAGCAGGATACGTCGTCTATTTGATAAACCATGCTTCTGTAACTTACCGCGTTGAAAAAATTCCTTAATCACTCGAGAAAATCTATCTAGAGTGGCTTGAGGAGCAACTAGGGAATTAAATGGCGTATCAGGCGTTTCAGAAAGCACTAGCCCCTTCAATTCCTGCGGAAAAGGTATGACTTTCAGTCCCTTACGAACCTGCACTCTGTGTGTATCAACTAACTCACGAATTTCATGAGCCAGGGTTGCATGTCCTTGCTTTGCTTCATGAGCCGCCACCTGGAGAGCAATTGAGTAAAAACGCTCTCGATTCTCCTCAGAATACGAGCGAATAAGCGATTTAATCTGATCCGCAGTGGCCATGATTCCTATCCCGTTTAATCATTTAAAAAATAGCATGACATCCTACAGGAACTTGGCATTAACCAATATCTGTAATCTTTCAGGAATAATTTAGGTTACTTTAGCACACTAATGCGTCTAACAGACATATTTATTTGTCAAAATAACCAATAATCTGGTTTAATAGGCGTAATTACAGTCAGTTAAACACACCCAGATGGATGTTCGAACACTCAAGATGGCCGATGCCTGCGCTGTTTCTGGTTACACAAGAGACCAGATGAGGGCCGTATTGCGTGATTTACCTTCGTTTTGTGTTGATCAAGGCTCTGGTCGAAATCGCACTTTCACCCGAGTGGAACTAGTAACTATTGCGATAATCGCATTCATGGAGCAGAGGTACGGTATCAAACGCAAAGCAATCGGGATGATTTTGGATGATCTCATCAATACGATACAGTCTCCCCGTGAAATAGACACACAAGCTTGTTTAATTATCATCACTGGCGACCAATCGGTTTCATACTCTCGGCTAAATGAAACTGTTGAAGAAGGTTTAGTGATCCCACTTGCACCGATTTTTGAACGTCTAGATACATACCTCGGAGCAAAATCTACTGAACATCAGATGGAAATCAATTTCGGTCCATCCGCTTTAAACATCACAACGTAGAACTCAGCTCGCCAAAAATAATATCAATCACTTTATACCACTTGATCGCGCAGCAGGATGCGTCTCATAGTACACCCGGTTTAAGTCCTTGATGGTCACATGGGCATAGATCTGGGTTGATGAGATATCACTGTGCCCCAGCATCTCCTGGACTTGCCTGATATCTGCCCCATGCCGGAGCATTTCAGTTGCTGTAGCATGGCGCAGTAGATGACAGGCTCCCTTCTTGTCGATACCTGACCGATCCACACATTTGGTCACCATATCAGTGACCTTGTGTGCTTTTATTCGCTGACCGGTCTCGCTCAGAAATAGCGCCTCACCAGAGGATAGACAAGCAAGTTTGGGGCGTTGCTCTTTCATATATCGCTGTACCCACTCCAATGCCCTCCTCGCAATGGGCACATTCCGGTCATTCTTATTCTTGCCTTCACGTACCGTTAAAATCTGTCTAGAAAAATCAATATCTGGCAGATTCATATTCACCAGCTCTATCCGACGTATCCCAGTCGCATAAAAAACTTCAATGATCGCCCGATTTCTGAGACCTAGCCGCCCCATAATCAGGGCCTGTTTCAAAACTTGCTCAATGTCGTCAGTCGTTGGAATGTCCTTGGGCAATCGACGCGGTATCCGGGGTAACCGAAATTTCCTGGCAAAGGTACCATCGATGACGTCATAGTAGTCCATGGTTTTGACAAACTTAGTTACGGCCATCAACCGGGCATACTGAGTCGAGATATCCAATGGCTCCCCATTTCGCTTACGGTAACTGTTGAGAAAGCGTCGATACTCCTCAAGCACGAGAAGATCCAGGTCCTGGAGCTGGCTAATACCCTGTTTTTGAGCCCAATTGATGAATTGAGCCAGCAGTAAGCGCTTGGTATTCAGAGTATAATTACTCTCACCAAGCGCTAAGCAGTCCTTATAGTAGAACTCGGCACATTCGCCGAGTTCTCTTAGGCTCAATCCCTTACTCAATTAGCCACCCTGCAGGTATCCTCAACTGAGGGGGACTGTGGAAAGACGCCGTAGTATCGCAATCGAGCCAACATCTGGGTTACAGCCTTCATCCGTTCATGCTGGGTTGTTAGCGAAATGACTTTACCCGTGTAGATGTTCTTTTCACTCGGGTTTTACCCAGATTTTACGGACACATCTAAAAAGGCCGATAATGGCCGAGGAGGTGTGTCATGCAGAAACGAAGAAAATACTCAGAGG
>JBFNJI010000030.1:0-3004 GCA_040793985.1 Candidatus Thiodiazotropha sp.
CGGGATCGAGGAGTGCTTGTACTTTATCTTCCCAACCCCTGGAGTGTATTAGTCTATCGCGCTGGTAAGCATTATCCAAAATCTCGCCCTTTGTCAGAGCGGAAAACTGCTCCCAGTCTTCGTCGAAGACGTAAGTAGCATTGCCTGATAAAACACTTTCAAGGATCACAAGGTTTTTATCCTTAAAGACATAGGCAAGATATGACAGAAAGCCGCCTTTGCCTTGGTACACTTCATCAGGTTCATATCTGCTGATTGTTTCTTGTCTATCGAGTATCACACTGGAAAAACGGCTGTCTATTTCTTTTACCACTTTCCTAACATGAGATTGCAATTTATCCCAAGGATATTTACCAGGGGGCAAAATTTCCCAATGAATTTTTTTGATTTTGGGTGGAGTAAATGTAGAGAGATCATGACGTCTAATCTCGCATTCACCAAATAGCTCTAAAAACAAGTTAATAGCATGTTTAAACATGTCCATTTTTACAGAGCCTGCTTTAAATATCTCCGACACAATAAACGTGCCTTCTTCATTTTCTACCCATGTCAGTTCCAGAGAAGGGGGAGGAATAAATTTCCGCTGGTAGCACTCTTTGATGACATCGCGGTATTCAGTAACCTCTTCTGTTTGACCTCTCCCGCACCATTGCGTCCATGTCCATTCTACGGTATAGAGGTAGCGCTCCTCTTTCGGCAGGTCTTTCAGTGGTTTGTATTTGCCCTCAGAATTAAATCGGCTGATGTTGCCAACATCAGATGGCAATATTGTATCACCTGCGTTTGGGTCTCCTGCAAATCCGGCTTTTTGTGCGAGGGCCCTATTCTCGTCAGATATTGCAAAGATAAGCCTTAACTTATTGCTAGGTAGAAAGGCTTTTAAAAAACGGTCAGCCGACCGAATGGACTTTTGTTTAATCAACATCTTAGAAGCTCCTAGTATGTCCAAAACCCTGACGAAAATTGAGAAATACAATTTAAGTTAAAACTAGCACTTTGGCAGGTCGTCTAGATTGTTCACGGTGGTGATATCACAATCCATCCTTAGGTACTTGCCGTTCGGCCCGTTGGCAACAAGGGTGTTGCTTTCACCACTTTTCCAGGGGACATCATTTTGATGTGCGCCCATTTAAATACCGCGGATTGCATCAACCTTACTGCGTGGAAACCACGCTGAATTGGGGTTACGCACCTTGTGTGATATCACCGTCGCTATCCTTTTCGATATTACTTACTTCTCGTAATACCATCGTTTTCTCCTTGATCTTTAAAGGACCGTAGAGTAATATTCGACGAAATCGTCAAGTCGCTAGCCGAAAATAAAGGCTCTGCGAGCCATTTACGTTTTCGTTATTTTATACTTTACGGTATCGTCAAGCGCATGTCAACACCCAATGAATCAACATTTCAAAGTAGGCTCCAATCCACCCGTAAGCAGAGGGACCTCAATCAAGAGGAGTTGGCAAATAAAGCTGGTCTTCCATCAACAGCTATTTCCCATTTTGAATCAGGATCCCGTAAGCCCTCGTTTGATAACCTCCACAAACTTGCAGAAGCCTTAAAGGTCTCTATTGACTACTTGATGGGCAGAACTGATGACATGGATGGCTCACTCATCCAGGAGGCTCAAATTTTTCGCGACTACGGAAAATTGACTGACGATGACAGAGCTTTGGCAGACGACTTTATGGCGCGGTTGGCAAAGCGTAACCCTGATAAGTAATACTTACCCATTCGAGCAAGGAAGCAATATGCCCCAAGACCTCTGGCGCCACAAAGCCACTAAACTAGGTGAAAATTTTGCTAAAGAGCAGAAGTGTACCTCCCTTCCGGTCAAACCAATAGAAGTTGCTGAAAAGCTGGGCATGTTGGTTGAGCCGCTACCTTCTGATAAGGAAGGGGTATCAGGAATGCTTCTGTATTCAGGAAATAAATTTGGAATTATGTATGCGAGTTATCTGAATAATCCCGGGTTTGAAAATTTTAGCGTTGCCCATGAGTTGGGGCATTATGCTACGCCAGGTCACCCTGAAAAAATTCTAATTTCAGGCCAGCATGTTTCCCACGCAGGTTTTACCTCCCCTGACCAGACTGAGCTTGAAGCAGACCATTTCGCCGCTGGTTTTCTAATGCCAGGCTATCTTTTTGATCCTGAAATCAACAAATTCCAAAGTGGTATGAAGGCGGTTGAAGCATTGTCTAGAGCGTGTACAACATCCCTAACTGCTACAGCCATTCGTTATGCTCAGAGAACACCTGATCCTATAGCTATCGTTGTGAGTGAAAGGCAGACAATCCGCTATTGTTTTATGTCTGATGAATTTAAAGAAATCCAAGATCTGACATGGATCATAAAGGGAACGCCGCTCCCCAAAGATACTGTTACTAGTCGTTTTAATTCGCACAAAAATAATATTCTGAATGCTATCCGTGCCGAGGGAGAAGCTAGTCTATTGGATTGGTTCGGAAGTAATTCTTCACTTGAATTATACGAAGAAGTCATTGGACTTGGCGGATATGGAAGAACGTTAACTGTACTCTCAATTGATGAGATGCCGGATCAAGACGAACTGGACGAGGAAGATGAACTGATAGAATCCTGGACTCCTCGATTTAAGCGGTAAATTTGGCGAAACGTAGGTCAGCCTTAAAAAGTATTTCTAAACTCCTGAACTTCAACAGCAAATCCCAAAAATTGCTGAAAGTGGAGAGTGATGCATTCCTTAGCAATTCTAAAAAATATCTTTTAGCTTATCTTACAAAGCCAAAACAGTTTTATCGAATCCAGTTTTAACTTCTAATATTCCAATTTTGGTTGCGCCCTTACGACAGTCCATATACAGCTGTGACGGACTTTATTCCATAAACTCGTATTTTTACGGACTTTATTCAGATATGACGGACTTTATTCCCGCACAACAGCTTGGGGCACATCAACCCTACTCGACCGTAACCGACTTCGCCAAGTTTCTCGGCTGATCCACATCCGTCCCCTTCAGTATCG
>JBFNJI010000071.1:0-2952 GCA_040793985.1 Candidatus Thiodiazotropha sp.
CGGCGGCTGCCCTGGTCGGTGGCGGCAGCAATCCCAAACCCGGCGAGATCTCCCTCGCCCATCGCGGCGTGCTCTTCCTCGACGAACTCCCGGAATTCGACCGCCATACCCTGGAGGTGCTGCGTGAGCCCCTGGAGAACGGATGCATCACCATCTCAAGGGCCAACCGTCAGGTCGACTACCCCTCCCGCTTTCAACTCATCGCGGCGATGAATCCCTGCCCCTGCGGTCACCTGGGGGACGGCAGCGACCGCTGCCACTGCACCCTCGACCGCATCAACCGCTACCGCATGCGTATCTCCGGCCCCTTGATCGACCGTATCGACATGCACGTGGAGGTACCGCGACAGCCCCTACAGCTCAACCGTCAGCCATCGCAGAAGCAAGAGGAGTCGAGCGAGACCATCCGCCGCCGGGTCATCGATGCCCGCGAAATACAACTAGAGAGACAAGGTTGCACCAACCAGGCGTTGCAAGGGGTACAGATCGAGGAGGTGGCGACACCCGGCAAGGCGGGCAATGAATTGTTGCACCGGGCCATCGAAAAGCTGGGACTGTCGATGCGCGCCTACCACCGCATCCTCAAAGTTGCACGCACCGTCGCCGACCTGGAGGCGAGTCCTAAGTTGGAGACCGCGCATATCAGCGAGGCGATTGGTTATCGACGTTTGGACCGGAGCTAACTCAGTAGCTTTATAGAGATTGTAATAGTACGTAGCTGTTGTTTTTCCGCAAAAAGACCGGTAGATGTTGTAAAAATGTGAATTTTTTTCTCTTTTTTAGCTCTAAAGGCTTGTTTTTAACAAAGTTAGTAACTACTATCCTTAATGAGGTTGATTTGTTCACTCCATGCCGTATTGGCGAGAGAAAATCTTTGATATCTCAACCATTTTACGTCAATAGATCCGAATGCGATTAAACCGTATAGGTTTCTTCGTATTTTTTTATTATTTTGAAAGGAACGATTTATCGGGAACTATGGTTACCTTTTTGCGCTAATCGGTATGCATTCGGCTTGGCGCCGGAGACGGCCATGGGAGGCAATAAAATGCCAGTTTTAAATATTGCAGTGTTGACAGACGAAGAGGTCGAAAAAGAAGCGAGTGCGTGGGTAAATCATCAGGTGCTCCGTAGTTCTACATGTGCGAATCTTCCAAATTCTGAAAAAGCGTTTGATGAAGAAGAGAATTTTAAAATCATGATAGAACAAGATGCCGTATTCAAGCAGGTAATATCTGATTTTGACATGGATTACTAATATTTTTAAAAAATGAGGTGTATATAAAGCGCTACTCTTAAGATTTAGAGCAGCGCTTTATTTTTGCCCGCAATTTAATATGTGTTTCTTTTATGAATGGTGCTGTTGGGACTAAGTGATGAAAAGGAATGATGTGAACAATGATTTTCTTAGTGGTATTGATCCCCTGCGGGTAGAGAGGCGCTGGAAGCATTTGTTCGATTACTTTAACCATCTGAAAGAGTTGCACGATTGGGGCGATCAGGTGGTTATGAATAAGTCCATTCTTACAGATGTGTGTTGGAGTTATTTTATTGATATTGAGCGTCATAAGCATTTTCATGGTATTACAAGAATAGAAAGGTACAAAATCTCAGCATTTACTACTAAATGGTTACGTCGTTTAAAGCCAGTATCTTTTAATATTGATGATCCCAACCTAATACAAGGCAAGCAATATCTGTACTTAAATGAAATATTGGCCCTACGTTTCGGGTTTTCGGTTTCTAAGATCGATACAAATAAAATAACGAGTCACACTGTAAAAGAAGCGCTGTATACGTTTCATTACAGAACCATTAACGAAGAAATGCTTTCTATGTGGTACAAATCATTAGGGGCCTCAGAGGAGGCGTTTAGTGGATGAAAGGCAACTAAGGCATATAGCCGACAGAGCCTTGGAAGAAGACCTGAGTTTAGTTGCTGAGAAAACCCATGATGGAGACTATCGCAATCAAGTTGTAAACCACATCGTATTTTTTATACCTGGTATTAGGGACCAAGGAAACAGAAGTGATATTGTTACGCATACCCTAGAGAAAGAAATTCCCACAGTTCGAGTTGTACCGATAAAATATGATGGGCATTTTGGGGCCATTCGATTATTCAACTCCTTTTCTCGGAAGCGAAGACGGAAAATTGTTGCAGACAAGATTGCTCCCGTTCTGTCCGATAATTCTATTCATAGGGTTTCATTTATAGCTCACAGCTTTGGCACATATCTGTTAGCAGAGTCAATTAGCAAGCTGAAAAGTACGAAATGGCATCGGATTATATTATGCGGCTCTATCGTAAATAGAAAATTTGACTGGAGTACATTTACTAGTTCGATCAACAACAGTGAAATTATAGTGTTAAATGACTGTGGCACAAGGGACAACTGGCCAGTATATGCAGAGTCATTAAGTGATAAATTTAGTTCAACTGGGGTGTATGGTTTTGGAGGTTACGGTGTGTTTGATCGAACGCATTCAGTTAAACATGATGGTTACATAAACGAAGAATTTATCCGTGACTATTGGATTGATTTCATCAAGTCAGGGTTGGTTAAAAAAGGTCAAGATGAAAAGCCTGAAAATCATTTCCATAATTTACTTGTCAAACCGATTTTGCGGTTGAAGCATTCACTTCCTCTTATAATAGTTTTTTTAACTTGCGCAATAATGTATTTCTTACTACAGGAATAATAACATTCGCATTGCAGTTACTCTTTTTCGGCAAAACAACAAGTTAAATTGTTTATACAACCTTCATTGTAAGCCTACTTATTGTCGTACTAATACGAAACTGTGTCTTATTACTGTATAGTCGCATTAGGGCCAAAGCGGTCGAGGGGTTAGAATCTGGTAGTGTCAAGAATCTTTCGCACTTTTGATCAGGCGGTCGCTCACGCAGTCAGTTGATTCTCCAAATTCAGTTTATGTAGTGCCTCCATG
>JBFNJI010000065.1:0-2879 GCA_040793985.1 Candidatus Thiodiazotropha sp.
CGTTGACGACTGCGGTTTTGGCGTTGCTGATCGGGCTGTTTGCGGCGGCCCCTTACAGCCCCCTGGAGTGGGCCGAGCTGATCGCCGGCAGGGAGTACAGACAATGAACGGACTGATACTTCTACTAGCGCCCCTGGTGCCGATCCTGATGGCACTCTTCGCCCATCGCCTGGAGAGCCGTTGGTGGTTGTTTTCAGCACCATTGCCAGCCCTCTTTATCAGTGTAATGGCGGAACAGGGGAGTGGCATCTCGATTCCTTGGCTGTTGTTGGGTATGCACTTTGTGCTCGATTCAACAGGGCGTCTGTTTCTCCTCTTTGGTGCCTTGATCTGGATGTTGGCAGCGCTGTTCATTCCGGGCAGGGATTTGACGCCCGTGGCAACCGGCTATGTCAAACAGAGTTTCCTGCTCGCCATGGCGGGAAACTGGCTGCTGATTCTCGCTGCCGACATGCTGACCTTCTATGCAGGCTTCGCTCTGATGGGGCTGAGCGCTTACGGGTTGGTGCGGGACCGCTCCCAAAAGGCGCGTCGGGCAGCCCGTGTCTATCTGCTATTTACCCTGGTGGGCGAGCTGGCGCTGTTTGCCGCCCTGCTGTTCCTGATAGCGAACGGGGGTTCATTGTTGTTCGAGGATCTGAGCGCCGAACCCATGCCGGTTATAGCCCTCGCCCTGCTGTTGCTGGGATTCGGCATCAAGGTCGCACTGCCCGGCCTGCACCTCTGGCTGCCGCGGGCCTATACCCTGGCGCCGGTGTTCGGCGTGGCACTTCTTAGTGGTCCGATGATGAAGGCAGGACTGCTGGGATGGTTACGTTTTCTACCCTTCGGTACCCCCCTTGATCCGGCATGGGGCAGCGGCTTGATGCTCTTGGGCGTAACAGGTGTCCTGCTGGGTATGGTGATAGGTGTGGTGCAGCGTGAACCCCGTGCCGTACTGGCTTACTCGAGTATCGCGAAAATGGGGTTCTTAAGTACCCTCATAGGCTTCAGTTTGAATCATCCCCAATTGGCGAGTGGACTGCTGCCGGTGGTTGTGTTGCTGGCGCTGCATCATTTACTGGTGAAACCGATGCTGTTCATGGGATTGGCGCTCTGGCAGCGCCCGGGTGCCAGCGCTTGGTTGTTGTTTGCCATGGTGCTATTGGCGCTCTCTCTGGCAGCGCTTCCGCTAACCGGCGGGGGGGCGGCCAAGTCCGCCTTATCGGCCTTTCTGGGTGAGCATCTGTTCGGTGTGCTGTTGCTTTCCGGTATTGCAGGCGTGGCGCTGATGGGGCGCTTTCTCTGGCTGCTCAAAGGCAGGTATGTCTCTATGCAGCAAGATTCCATCACTGTACTGGGTTGGCTGTTGCTGCTGCCGGTCGCTGTCTGGACCCCCTTCTCATGGGAGGCAACGGCCTTTGAATGGAAGATGCTGTTGCCACTGGTTCTAGGTATTGCTCTGTTCATCCTGGGATTGGTTCTACAGCGATGGGTGGATTTGCTGAGATTCCCGATGAGGCTCAAGTGTGAGCGGTATATTCTCAGCACCAAACAGCTCCATACCGGCTTGCCTGATGCAAACACGCTCTTGCGACAATCTTGGCAATGGCTGAAGCGGGCCATGCAACCCCTGCAGATTGTTTCCGGCAGCCAGCCCAATCTGATCCTGCGAAACCCCTCTGTCTGGTGGTTGCTGCTGATGCTCGCGCTGTTGGGGGCCATGAGTCTGACTCTGTAAATTTAGGAGGGATGAGATGAAACGTTTCAAAAACATCGTCTACTTTGCCGAAGGAACCCATGAACCTGATCATGCACTGGAACGGGCCTTTCTACTGGCTGATAACAACAAAGCCCGGTTGACCATGCTGGATGTGATTCAGCCTATCGACATACCCCGAGAGGTCACAGACCGTTTCGATTTCGACCTGGTGGAGATGCTGAAGCAGCAGCGGCTGGATCAGTTGGAGGCCCTCGCCGAATCATTTAAGAATAAAGGCAGCCTGATCTATGCCAAGGTGCTTGTGGGTACACCCTTTATCGAGGTGATCAAAGCGGTTGCCTCCCATGGCTATGATCTGGTGATCAAGTCGGCACGCTGCTGCGATGGACTCTCCGATCGGCTTTTTGGCGGCACGGATCTGCATCTGCTGCGTAAATGTCCCTGCCCTGTATGGGTGGACAGACCGGGCGCGGCGGCTCAATATGAACAGGTGCTGGCCGCAGTAGACCCGATGGCTCCAGCGAACGACAACTGTGCTCAACTGGTCATGGACCTGGCCACTTCCCTGGGTCGCAGGGAGTCGGCAAAGGTCGACGTGGTCCATGCCTGGACAGTCCACGGCGAGTCGTTGCTGCGTGACGGGCGCTATCGTCTCTCGCAGACCGAATACGACCTGCTCATTAACCAGACCATATATCAACACAAGGAGCCTCTGCAGCGATTGCTGCAAAACTATGCCATGTCGGTAGGTGACCCTTCAGTGCATCTGATCAACGCAGAGGCCTCGACCGCCATTCACCAGATGTCGGATCATCTGAATGCAGACCTGATCGTGATGGGCACATTGGGAAGAAGCGGCATTCCCGGGCTTTTCATTGGAAATACGGCCGAGGAAGTGCTACAGAACGCCCGCGCATCCATACTCGCGGTGAAACCTCCGAGCTTCGTTTCACCGGTAAAATGAGTTGCACTCAGGCACAAGGTCAAGTTAACTCATGGGGCACGGGTTGAAAATCCAAGTCGTTGGTAAAAAATTTCATCGACGATCTGTTTGGCCAGGCTTAGTCAGAGACTATTCAGAACTAGATGCCATAGAGCTTCGTCTGTCTGAGCTGGAGGAGATATGCAGAATCTCAAGTTGAATCTCAAGCATTTGCGCTATTTCTGGGCTGTTGCC
>JBFNJI010000044.1:0-2830 GCA_040793985.1 Candidatus Thiodiazotropha sp.
ATGCCGTCAGTCGTGCGGTAAACAGTCCCAAAAACGACAGCCCGGACAATATCAAACCCATCTGAAATGAGCCTGGATAGCCAATAAAAACGGAATTATATACTAGACAAACCCAACTATTCTGTGTAGTATTTATCTACAGAAAAGGAGATTTGTCATGTGTGATCTTACATCCCCGTACTTCCTCGACGCAGACAAAGCAAGGGAACATTTAGAGAAGCAGCGTTGGCCTAATGGCCCTGTATGCCCTCACTGTGGCGGAGATACCAAGATCTATCAGATGAAGAGCAAGGCGGCTCGTCCTGGTCTATACAAGTGCGGTGATTGTAGAAAGCAGTTCACTGTAACAGTCGGTACTTTGTTCGAAGGTAGCCGAGTCCCCTTGAATAAGTGGTTGATGGCCGTACATTTAATGTGTGCGAGCAAGAAAGGTATATCCAGCCATCAGCTACACAGAATGATCGGTGTTACCTACAAGACTGCATGGTTCATGACCCACCGAATCAGGGAAGCTATTCGCCCTGACACCACTAGTAGCAAGATTGGCGGCGGTGGTGCTACAGTAGAGGTTGATGAAACTTTCTGGGGCAACAACAAGCCTAAAGGCCAGAAGAAAGGCCGAGGCTATCACCACAAGGAGAAAATCCTCTCTTTGGTAGAGCGTGACGGTGACGTTCGATCTTTCCATGTTCCGGCTGTCAATGCGGCTACTCTAAGGCCGATAATGAAGGAGCAGATCGAGCAGGACTCTAGGATTGTGACAGACGAGGCGGGTCAGTATTGCCATACTAAAAAGCCTCTGACAGATGAATTTGAAGCTCATGAGTACGTAAAGCACGGCATGGGCGAATATGTGCGCGGTGACGTACACACAAACACGGTAGAGGGCTATTTCAGCATCCTAAAGCGTGGTTTAGTGGGTACTTTTCATCATGTAGGTCCGCAGCACTTAAAGCGGTATGTTGGCGAGTTTGATTTTCGTTACAACTACCGAGTCAAGAATGGCTATAGTGATGCCGATAGAAGGGATGTGGTGTTAACTAACATTAGCGGTAAACGTCTCTTTTATCGTAAGCCAAGGAGTGATAATCAAGGCAGGCAACTGTCTTGTTGAGAGGCAGGGAAAAATGTCCAGTAAGCTGACAATTACACTTGATGGGAAGGATGACATAATTGATGTCAAGTCCTTCGTTGAAGTTGTCCGCTCTACTATAGCTGCTCTTGATTTATTAGAGGAATCACCGGGGAAATGGGCTGTTGGGAAGGTTTCTCATTCTAGCCCATTGAATCTTGAAGTTTTGGGAATTGACACTAGTTCATCCAATAAGGTTGGGATGTTCTTGGCCGGGGTTGAAATTCTGGAGAATGAAGGAACTAGGCCAAGTTATTTCAATGATGGGGTGCTAAAGAACATAAGGAAAATGGCCAAGCCATTGAGCAACGGAATGACAACATTATCTTTTTCTAATGATGAGGGCCTCCAGGTTAATGCGTCCTCAAGGCTTGAGGCATCTGCTAGCAAGTACTTAGCAAAAAAAGAATATTACGCACATACAGAACTAGAAGGCGAGTTGGGCGAGATAACAGCTCACGGCGGGAAGGCTGAGTTCTGTATTTTTGATCCAATTACAGACCATAAAACTGTATGCAGGTTTGATTTTTCTGATGCAGAGGCTGTGGGTGCTCACTTGACACACAGAATCAGGGTTGAAGGAAAAACCAGGTATGATAGTGCTGACAATCCAGTTTTATTGATTGTTGATAACTGGACTCTGGTTGGGGAGCCTATCGACATCTCAGATTTGCACCTTGCAAAGTTCAAATTAAAGGAAGGCACTGACAGTGCTGATTTAATAAGGAAGTTAAGGGATCTGGATGGTTGATATTATTGCGTGGGATTCTTGTGTACTGATTGATGCCATCCAAAAAAAGGATGGAATATACGAACACATAGAGACAATGATCAGAAAAGCGGAAGCTGGAGAATTATATATAGTTGTATCTTCTGTTTCTGTTGCAGAAATTCAATATTTAGGTGAGCTATCGGCAACTGGACTAAGCAAGGTAGAGCAAAATACATTGATAGATAGCTGGATGGATCAGCCTTACATTGTTATACGTAGTGCTGATAGAGCGACATGCCGCCAAGCGGCGCTATTGGCGCAGCAGTCTAATAGCATGGGATATGGGAAACTTACACCTATTGACTCCATAATTTTAGCGACTGCAATAAAACATGAAGCTGAAACCTTAGTTACTCTTGATGGAAAGAACAAATCATCAGGACTTATTAAGTTTAGTGGTAAGTTTGGTAGTCCCGCATTGAATATACGTACTCCTGATGACTGGAGTAAACAGTCAGAATTTGTTGGCGGTGGTTTTTAATGTCGCAAGACAAGAAAGATAGCGATAAATTACCTGATCCTGATGAAGTAATCAGGAGAATGTTGAATACACCGCCACCTAAGAAGCGGAATAAAAAAAACAAAGAACCTAAAGAAAAATAAGAGCGGTACTCGCCGCCAAGACAATACCCTACTTACACTTTTTGCCGATTGGCTTGGGCTTAGGACGGTTATGGGCTTTCACCCTTACCGTTTTAGGCCCAGGCTTCGGGCTTGTGCGTTTCGGATAGCATTTGGTTTTAGCCATTTGCAAGTCTCCTATTTTGCATGATGAGTAAAAGCCCATCGACTCCGATAACACCAATCGCCATCGCCTTCAAAACAGCAAGGTGACTGCGTAAGCTTCCCCGTCAAGTTGACAGTTCAAAACTAGAGTTTTTCCGGTCCTGATTGGCGTAAACGGTGGGTGGTAATCCACCGAGGGA
>JBFNJI010000061.1:0-2654 GCA_040793985.1 Candidatus Thiodiazotropha sp.
AAGTTCACAGGTAGTAGAGAGTTATCGATTTGAAGTCATAACGCGATTTCTGCGCTGCGGAGCTGTCCATACCTCCAGGCCGGAAGAGTTCCCTTTAGCAATGCAGTATCCACGGCACATTCAGCAAGAGAGCCTGGAAGCCAAACTGGCCGGAAAACCATTTGTGAAAGTCATCTCACGGCAACTTCAGCAACATTGGTGGAAGACCTTTCTTTTGCGAAGTCGGGAATCAGGAAACTGGAATTGTCCGCAGACCTTTTTCAAGCAGAGCCTTGCAGCTGGTCGACTTCCGGTCACAAAACGTCGAATATACCGTGAAAGCTGGTCGCAAGCAGTGGTACCCTACCTGCCTTTTGCGGTGACAGTGAAACCTCGTCCATTTAGCCTTGAGTGAAACAAAGCATTTCAATCAAGGAGGATGGAAATGGACAGAGAAAAGAAGGAAAAGATTGCCGTATTCAGATTCGGTGTCATTTTTCCGCTTGTTGAAAAAGATCTCCATCAATATTGGGGAGAGAAGGGACGAATCCTGCGAGAACTGGTCGGCAAAGAATGGGAGATACCGTTTTCTAAACGAAACTACATCAGTAAAGCCACCATTCTGAACTGGGTTAAGCAGTATGAGGACGGCGGCCGTAAGATAGAGGCGTTGTTCCCAGAGAGTCGGGGTGACCGCGGAAGGATGCGGAGTATCAGTGATGAACAGATTGATGCCCTCATGGCGCTGCGAAAAAAGAATCCCAAGCTTTCCACGCCCCGTCTTGTTGAGATAGCCCAGAAGGATGGAATCTTTCCGACGGGTGAAGAAGTCTCCATGGCGAGTATCTATCGGCTTCTGAAAATCCGGAATGCCAAACGCCGGAAAACCACTGAAGATATGCGAAAGTTCGAGGTTCAGGTATCCAATGACCTTTGGCAGTCAGACTGTATGCACGGCCCCAAAATACTCCATGAGGGAAAGGTGAGCAAGACCTATCTCTTCGCCATCATTGACGACCATTCGCGCCTCATTACCCATGGACAATTTTACCTGGCCGAGACTCTCGATAATTATCTCGACTGCCTGTGGACGGCCTTAAGAAAGCGCGGGATTCCTCGAAAACTCTATGTTGACAACGGTCCGTCCTTTCGCGCCCATCGACTGCAACTTGGCTGTGCCGCACTGGAAATCGGGTTGAAATATGCCCGGCCATATCGACCTCAGGGCAAGGGAAAGATTGAGCGCTTCTTCCGGACGGTAAGGATGCAGTTCCTCCCGGAACTCCATGAAGACATCGGTTTGAAGAAGTTAAACGAACTATTTTCACTCTACCTGGAACAGGTCTACCACCAGCGTATCCACGGCAGCGTCGGACAGACTCCGATGGAAAGATACCTTAAGGATGTGAAGGTTTTGCGCAAAGCGCCGGAGAATCTGCCAGAATATTACAGAAAGCAGGAAACTCGTAAGGTCAATAATGATCGGACCGTCCAGCTTTTCGGGAAGATGTACGAAGCTCCTTCCGGACTTGTCGGAATGAAGGTCATTCTGCGATTTGAAGAACTCGACCGAATAGAGGTCTTCGTCGATGATTCATCAAAGGGGTTTCTTAGAGAGCTGAATCAAGAGGTCAACAGCCGGGTGGGACGTGCTCCCTCCCTACCAAACACTCCTACCGTTATCGGGGGACAACTCTTTGAACGTAAGGATGGGGAATATTGATGGATACAATACGACATCACTTTGGGTTTAAGAAAGAGCCCTTCCCCCAGAATATTGCCGTTAAAGATCTGTATCCGCTGCCTGCCCTGGAGCCGCTTGAGCGGCGAATATTCTTTGCTTTGAATCATAAATCCATTTCGGTTATTACCGGAGATGTTGGGTCCGGGAAATCGACATCCTTACGCTATATCTCTCATAAATGTCGCTCCAGTGAGTACGAACTGATTTCCATTGTCGGCGGTACATATTCGACCATGGAGTTGTACCGGCAGATCCTTTTGAATCTGGGTTATAGTTACAGGTCGTACCAGGTCGCGCCCATGGTATCGAAAATACGGGCAATCATCCTGGAAATCGCTTCGCGAAAAGTTGTTCCGGTGTTGATGATTGATGAAGCCCATCTTCTTAAAAGATCGGTATTTACACAGCTTCATACCCTGGCACAGTTTGAGTTTGATTCCAAGCCGGTGATGCCGATAGTTCTCTGTGGACAGGATCTGCTTTTGGATCATCTGATGGCCAATGCAGTACGGCCCCTTGCTTCCCGTATTCTTGGTAGAAATCATCTTGAAGCAATCAAGATGGAGGTCATGCGGGAATATCTCAACCACCACACCAATCTGGCCGGCAGTCCAAATCGATTCTTCAGCGATGAAGCCATTCTGGCTATCCATCAGGGTTCTGGCGGACTTTTGAGAAAAGCCAATTCTCTGGCCAAAACAGCCCTATTGGCATGCGCTATGGAAGGAAATCTGACCATCTCGGCTGAACATGTCAGAGTGGCTTCCACTGAAATATTTTAACTCGCGTTTCACCTGCGGCTCCGCCGCAGGTTTATATATATTGTATTTTCAAATTGTCTAACTGTACGTGCGAGGGTTTATTTAATTTAATGTGGAATTCAACAGCGAGTTGGCCCAGCAAAAAGCAGAACAAAGAAGCCGGGTGGCCC
>JBFNJI010000039.1:0-2629 GCA_040793985.1 Candidatus Thiodiazotropha sp.
ACAAAGGGCGACTTCATTTACAGGGAGAACGATGATGAAGGAAATGAAATTATTTCCTTGATGTTCGAAATGAAGAATGAAAACGATGAAACCGCCACAAAGAAAAAGAATGAAGACTTTTTTGTGTTGATTTGCACTTAAAACTGACCCAGGATTTGCATTGAAAATTGACCCGCCTGGTTTGGTCTGATTATGGACTAAGTTGTCTTTCTTTTCCGCGTTTTTCGCTCCTTCTGTTGTGTTGTCGAATGTCTGAACCGGTAACTGTCATTGCCTGTTTCGATGATATGGCAGTGATGGGTTAGTCTGTCCAATAAGGCTGTAGTCATCTTGGGATCGACAAATACATGTGACCATTCCGAGAAGCTCAGATTGGTAGTAATGATGATGCTGGTCTTTTCGTAGAGCTTGCTAATCAGATGGAACAGTAAAGCACCTCCGGTCTGGCTGAATGGAAGATAGCCGAGCTCATCCAGGATAACCATATCAGTATGCGTCAGACGATTGGCCAGCCGTCCCTGTCTTCCTATCTGTTTCTCTTGTTCGAGCTGATTGACCAGCTCTATAGTGGATAAGAACCGTACTCTGAGTCGATGATGCTGTATCGCCTGCACCGCGATAGCGGTTGCCAGGTGTGTTTTGCCTGTACCCGGTCCACCAACCAAGACTACGTTCTGTGCATCTTCGAGAAACTCACAGCGATGCAGTGAACGCAACAATGCCTCATCAACTTGGCTTTCGCTGAACTCAAAGCCAGCCAGATCCCGGTAAGCGGGGAACTTGGCGGCCCTCATCTGGTAGTTGATGGAGCGGATATCACGCTCAGCTACTTCTGATTTAAGCAGGGTCTCCAATATCGGCACGGCCTGTTGGTAGGCCGGTGAAGCCTGTGAGGCCATGTTGGCAATGGTGTCGGCCATCCCAAACAGCTTGAGTGATTTCAACGTGGTGATCATCGCCTCAGCACTCATGACTGCCTCCTGCGCAATCGATCATAGCGATCGGTATCCGCAACAGGTTCAATCACCAGCTTTAAGGTCGGTGGTGGCAATGAGGGTTTTGGCTTGGGGGCATCACAAAGCCGACCCAGACAGTTGAGTACATGTTGCTTGGAGGGTTGTTCCACCCGCAATGCCTCGCTGATGGCCTGCTCAACCAAATGTTCGTCATGTAGCAGCACCAGGGCCAGCACTTCGACCATCTCACGATCGCCACCTGCTCGCCTGAGCAGTTTGGCTTGTAGCTGCCGGAAGCTCTCGGGTAGTTGATGAAAAGGAGCACCGTTGCGTAGCGCACCAGGTTTGCGTTGAACAACTGAGAGGTAATGTCTCCAGTCATAGACGGTCTTGCCACTGACATTGTGGTCACGGGTAAAGACCCGCTCATGAACAGCAATGACATTGGCCTCAGCCACAACAACCAACCGGTCGGCATAGACACGCAGACTCACCGGGTGGTTGGCAAAGCTCGCCGGTACACTGTAGCGGTTATTATCGAAGGTGATCAGACAGGTCGAACTGACACGCTTGTTGAACTCGACGAACCCATCAAAGGCTGCGGGCACGGCCATGAGGTGTTCCTGCTCAGCCTGCCAATACGCATGCAGGGTGCGGCGCTTATCCTCTGGATGAGGCAGTTCCTGCCATAGCTCGATACAACGTTGCTTAAGCCACTGGTTCAGTGCTGCCAACGATTTGAAGGCTGGTGCATCATGCCAAAGTCGATGGCGGGCATCTCGAACGCCTTTCTCAACCTGACCCTTCTCCCAACCGGCAGCAGGGTTACAGAACTCTGCTTCGAACAGGTAGTGACTGGCCATGGCTAGAAAGCGCTTGTTGACGAGGCGCTGTTTGCCGCGCCCCACCTTATCGACAGCGGTCTTCATGTTGTCATAGATACCCCGCTCAGGCACACCTCCAAAGGCCTGAAAGGCATAGTAGTGAGCATCAAACAGCATCTCATGGGTTTGTAGTAGATAAGCCTGCAGGAAGAAAGCACGGCTGTGACTGAGCTTGAAGTGAGCGATCTGCAGCTTGGTGTTTACACCATTAATCACCGCATAGTCCTCGCTCCAGTCGAACTGGAAGGCCTCTCCCGGTGCAAAGGTCAACGGAATAAAAGTGTGCTTGCTGGCTGTGCGCTTCGCTTCCTGCTGCGCCTGACGCCAGTGGCGAGCAAAGGCGGCCACTCGGTCATAGGAGCCGGTATAGCCCAGTTGCACCAGATCGCTATGCAGTTGCTTGACGCTGCGTCGCTGTTTGCGATGCCTTCTGGACTCACGAAACAACCAACTGGTCAGGGTGTGTTCGTAATCGTCAAGCTTGGAAGGGGTTTTACGGTGGGGATAGCGGGGTTCGACCACACCACTGGCCAGATATTTACGCACCGTATTGCGTGAGAGTCCCGTTCTTCGGGTTATCTCCCGTATGGGTATTCCCTCACGGAAATGCCATCGTCTGATTACACTTAATAACGCCACGTCGATCACTCCTGTTTACTCCTGCAAAATCTCGGTGCAGGTAGTGTTGTACGTGGGTCATAATTCGATGCAAATTATAGGGCTAGGTGGGTCAATTTTGGGTGCAATTCAACAACGTGAGGATTTAGCGGGTTTCTGTTCCATATCGGC
>JBFNJI010000059.1:0-2560 GCA_040793985.1 Candidatus Thiodiazotropha sp.
TTAATCAGTAAAACAATGAAAGAGCTTTGTCGAAAATTGATCGTTGGGAAATCTGTTTTCCAGAATCAGGTTTTTCGACAGACTCGTTATGCACCAAAGTATTAGAGACAATAAATCTAGAAGGTAATAATGAAATATTTGTGGCTAATTCTATTAATTTTTCCAATTTATATTGCTTTCAAATTTATGGATACAGCGGAGTATCAAAGAACAATTAAAGGAAAGGTTGTCGAAGTTAATACAGATTCAATAGCCATTAAAACAACAGAGGGTAATATAGAGAAATTACCGAAATTTGATTTTAAATTGGGGCAATCAATTGAAGTAGAAGTTTTAAAAACAAGATTTACTGGTAATAATTTATATCAAATCACAAACATTCTTACAATTGAGATAAACAGTGGCAAAGAATTATCAGTGCATAACAAGTAAATTATGTCGCCTGCAAACAGCGCAGGCTCGGACTTGCGTTCCGCTGCGCTCCACGCAAGCCGCATATTAAGGCGTTATGTGTAAAGAGAGAAAAATAACTAATGGCAAACAACTGGAACATACCAGCCTGGCTAGAAAAGGAAGTAAGAGAAAGAGATAAAAATTGCGTTTACTGTGGCGTTGAGTTCACGCCTGCTAAAGTTTCTGTAAAAACGTCAGCTAGCTGGGAACATATAATTAATGACGCAAAAATCATCACTAGAGAAAATATAGCTCTTTGTTGTCGTGGGTGTAATGCAAGTAAAGGCCAAAAACAACTTTCCGCTTGGTTGCAAACTGAATACTGCAAACAACATAGGATTACACTAGATTCAGTTGCACCAATAATTAAGGAGGCCATTAAGAATGGTCAGTGATATCACACATAACAAGTGCATCATGTTGCAAGCAAAAAGCGCTTGCTGGGACTTGCGCTCCGCTGCGCTCCACGCAAGCCCCATATGCAGGCGTTAGGCCCCTCTCCCGTATAAAAGTTAACCTTTTGACAAATCTTGGGCAATCATTAAGCCGTTGCCATCTGGGTCAAAAAACGCGGCGACCTTTACCATCCCTTCTACTTCAATTGTGTCGCCATCAAATTCGATCCCAGCTTTCTCGAGTGCTTCTCTAGATTTATCAAAATCATCGACACCAAATACCGGCATAGTATTTCCGAATTTCACATCCTGTGCTTCACCTAGACCGATCGTAACTCCGGGAGTATTAGTCGAAAGTTCTGTCCAACCAGCTTCATCCACTGAAAAAAGCTCTTCAAACCCCAGGTGCTTTTTAAACCAAGCAGCTGATGCAGCTCTATCTTTTACCGATAGGGCAATATTAATAGTGTTATCAGGTGTTATCGTCGACATTAGTACTCTCCTTTTTGCAGTTTTGCTAAAAATATAGTAAATATACTAAATGAACAAAAATCAACTTGTCAATCTATGTTCTCGAACTTGGTCTCTCACGGCGCTGAGTCTAATGGCTCGCGGTGTTAGTTGTAGGGTTTCTCCATTAGCGGCTGCCGCTGGATGCGGACGTACGTCGATGGGCGCTAGCGTAGAGCATTTAGTATCTTTGGGGCTTCTAGAAAGGAACCCTGGGCATGGCCACCCCCTACGCCCTGAATACCGTTTAACCCCAGAAGGTCTCTACGTTGCAGAGTGGGCTAAGGGACTAAGGAATTTAATTAAGTCAGATCAGGATCAGGCATTATTGCGCAACAAATGGTCGTTGCCTTTGATTAGCTGTTTACCCAAAGAGAGGAGATACTCAGAAATCCGCAGGGAACTTATTCCCATAACAGATCGAGCATTATCTAGTTGCATTTCAAAACTAACAGAGGAGTCTTGGATTAAAAGGAATGTTTCAATCAACATTTCTCCCCCCACAGTAACTTACCGCACATTAAAGACAGGCCAAAAAATATACTCCCATCTTTTGCAATTGCCTAAAGTTGCATATGATATATGCTAATTGAAAAATATAATCGGCCTAACAAAAGGGTCAAGCCGACCCATTTCCGCGACATTCGTTTGTGCGTGAATCGCACAAGCCTCATGTCGCTTCAATGGTCGGCTTACCCTAGGCGTTATGCATAAAACAATGGAATCAGAAGAAATAGATTTACATGACGCGATCTTAGAAGGCTTTTCTGTTCTGTATGGAGAGAAATCTGCTGTTATTGATATAGCATTCTATCAAGATCAAACTGAATCAAAAGAACGCACCTCTGCACAAATAATATTTGCGGGTGTAGAGCGCATAAATGAGGTCTCTGATCTTATTCATCTGGAACAAAATAAATTTGCTGGTAATGTGGCCTATTGGCACCCAGCAGCCGGCAAAGGTACTACATATATTTATTTGGTTAGTGGTGTTCTTGCAATTACTGCGCAATCGGTAGAGGTGAGAGTAAATGCATAACCAGTCGGTCAAGTTTGCTCCGGGCCTACGGCCCTGCGCGGGACGCCTGGCTTCGCCAGCCGCCCCTTACCTCAAACGTTGAGGCTGTCGGAAAACTCCATAATTCGATAAAATCAGATAGACAATAACAGTGCATGGAGAAAGGAAGATGGCACGTTATAAG
>JBFNJI010000040.1:0-2284 GCA_040793985.1 Candidatus Thiodiazotropha sp.
CGATTTATACACCGAATGCCAACTTCAACGGCACCGATACCTTCACTTATACCGTCGATGACGGTAATGGGGGCACGGATACCGCCACAGTAACCGTGACGGTCGGTGCAGTGAATGATGCACCTGTAGCAACTGACGATACGGTGGGTACGGATGAAGATACCCCTGTTACTGTGGATGTACTGTCCAATGACAGCGATCCGGATGGCGATACGCTCACCGTCATTTCTGTGACCCAGGGAACCAATGGTACAGTTTCGATCGATCCTGTCAGTGGGAACCCCGTTTACACCCCGAATGCCGATTTCAACGGCACCGATACCTTTACCTACACAGTCGATGATGGCAATGGGGGTACGGATACCGCCACAGTCACTGTGACGGTAGGCGCTGTGAATGACGCCCCCGTGGCCACCGACGACACAGTGGGTACCAATGAAGATACACCGGTCACCGTGGATGTGCTGCCGAACGACAGCGATCCAGACGGCGACACCTTGACTGTAGTCTCCGTGACTCAGGGAACCAATGGTACAGTGTCGATCGACCCGGTATCCGGTAATCCGGTCTATACGCCAAATGCGGATTTCAATGGTACAGACACCTTCACCTATACCGTCGATGACGGTAATGGGGGCACGGATACCGCCACAGTAACCGTGACGGTCGGTGCAGTGAATGATGCGCCTGTAGCAACCGACGATACGGTCGGTACCAATGAAGACACACCGGTTACCGTTGATGTACTGCCGAACGACAGCGATCCGGATGGTGACACCCTCACCGTCGTATCCGTGACTCAAGGTACAAATGGTAGCGTCTCAATTGATCCTGTATCTGGCAACCCAATTTACACCCCGAATACCGATTTCAACGGCACCGATACCTTCACCTACACCGTTGATGACGGTAACGGTGGTACCGATACGGCCACAGTGACAGTTACTGTTAGTGCAGTGAATGATGCTCCCGTGGCAACTGATGATACAGTGGGTACGGATGAAGATACCCCGGTCACCGTGGATGTACTGCCCAATGACAGTGATCCTGATGGCGATACATTGACTGTTACGGCAGTCACTCAAGGTGCTAACGGTAGTGTTGCTATAGATCCAGTATCGGGCAACCCAATTTACACCCCGAATGCGGATTTCAATGGCACCGATACCTTCACTTATACCGTCGATGACGGTAATGGGGGCACGGATACCGCCACAGTCACTGTGACGGTAGGCGCTGTGAATGACGCCCCCGTGGCAACCGACGACACAGTGGGTACCAATGAAGATACCCCGGTCACCGTGGATGTACTGCCGAACGACAGCGATCCGGATGGTGACACCCTCACCGTCGTATCCGTGACTCAAGGTACAAATGGTAGCGTCTCAATTGATCCTGTATCCGGCAACCCAATTTACACCCCGAATGCGGACTTCAACGGCACTGACACCTTTACTTATACCGTCGATGACGGTAACGGTGGTACGGATACCGCCACAGTCACTGTGACGGTTGGTGCAGTGAATGACGCCCCCGTGGCAACCGACGACACCGTGGGTACTAACGAAGATACACCGGTTACCGTGGATGTGCTGCCGAACGACAGTGATCCGGATGGTGATACCCTCACCGTCGTATCCGTGACCCAGGGAACCAACGGTACAGTGTCGATCGATCCTGTCAGTGGTAATCCTGTTTATACGCCAAATGCGGACTTCAATGGCACCGATACCTTTACCTATACCGTCGATGACGGTAATGGTGGTACCGACACCGCAACAGTCACTGTGACGGTTGGTGCGGTAAATGATGCGCCTGTGGCAACTGACGATACAGTGGGTACCAATGAAGACACACCGGTTACCGTTGATGTGCTGCCGAACGACAGTGATCCGGACGGCGACACCTTGACTGTAGTCTCCGTGACCCAGGGAACCAATGGTACAGTGTCAATCGACCCGGTATCCGGTAATCCAGTCTATACACCGAATGCCGATTTCAACGGCACCGATACTTTCACTTATACCGTCGATGACGGTAATGGGGGTACTGATACCGCCACAGTCACTGTGACGGTAGGCGCTGTGAATGACGCCCCTGTTGCAACCGACGACACTGTCGGTACCAATGAAGATACCCCGGTCACCGTGGATGTGCTGCCCAATGACAGCGATCCGGACGGGGACACACTCACCGTCATTTCTGTGACCCAGGGAACCAACGGTACAGTATCGATCGATCCTGTCAGTGGTAATCCTGTTTATACACCAAATGCCGACTTCAA
>JBFNJI010000063.1:0-2195 GCA_040793985.1 Candidatus Thiodiazotropha sp.
CCTCTGAGTATTTTCTTCGTTTCTGCATGACACACCTCCTCGGCCATTATCGGCCTTTTTAGATGTGTCCGTAAAATCTGGGTAAAACCCATCAGACATGGGTTACAGAAATCGCAAATTCACTTCTCCAAAAGCACTCGTTTACAGTGGAAACAAGGATATTGTAAAACGTTTTATGGAACCAGGAGAAGTAGATTCTGTTATTCGCTACGAGCCTGCTAATTAAACGATAAGTTAGTGTCAGTCGGTAACCTACAGCTGCTATTTTCTATACGAATCACCGTTTTAGCATCTGACTGAGTATGTAACTCTAGCCTATGGCAAGACTGAACGCTTCATATTTTTTTCCAGAACCCCATCAACCGATAAGATTTTAACGGTTCATTTTCTAATCATTTCTTACAGTGATTATAGGAGGCCACATGGATATAGGTGGTAGTTAAGCAGAAGGTAGACTGTCTTATGCGGCCGTGATGTGGGTTGTACAGCAAGCATAGAATGCAGGGGCATTGATGGAATGAGCACACATAAAAAATATTATGGGTTGAAGTAGCAAATCCAATTGTCCATGACAGCAGGGACGACTGCCTGGCATGGTCTGTCTGCTTCTCCAGTCCAGATTGAGAGCCTGTAAATAATTCTGTGTAACTGCCAGGTTCAAACGTAATCCTTCAAACGGTCTTCAAAGTCGATCATAAACCGGTTCATCGCTGCTTTCCAATTCCTGATTGGCATTGTCCATTTTTTCGAAGCCTCTTTGATGGGCAAGTAGATCACTTTTTTAGCAGAATCCTCGGTTGGAAATAGCTTGCGCTTTTTAAGGCTCTTACGGATAACACTGTTGAGCGACTCGATCGCATTGGTCGTATAAATGGCCCTGCGTATTTCCTCAGGATAACTGAATAATGTACTGAGGTTTTCCCAGTGATTGCGCCAGGTACGGCCAGTCTGGGGGTATTTCTCATCCCAACGACCACTCAATCGATCCAGCGCTAGTAAAGCTTCTTCTTCGGTTGCCGAGCGGTAGATCTGCTTCAAATCAGCTGTTACGGCCTTGTAATCCTTCCATGGAACATACTTCATCGAGTTGCGGACTATATGCACGATACAGAGCTGTATTTGCGTCTGTGGGAATACGGTATTGATCGCATCAGGAAAGCCCTTCAGGCCATCGACGCAGGCGATTAAAATATCCTTCACCCCACGATTCTGTAGCTCAGTGAGCACGCTTAGCCAGAATTTGGCCCCTTCATTCTCGGACAGCCACATACCAAGCAACTCTTTGTGGCCTTCGGTATTGACCCCAAGGGCAAGATAGACCGACTTGTTAATCACCTGTCTATCTTGTCGTATCTTTACCACAATGCAATCCAGATACACGATTGGATAAACGCCATCCAGCGGACGGGATTGCCACTCGACAACCCGTTCAATGACAGCATCGGTTACTTTGGAGATCAGTGAGGCCGAGACATCGGCATCGTACATCTCTTTGAAGCTGGAGACGATTTCGCGGGTTGTCATGCCTTTGGCATAGAGACTGAGGATTCTGTCATCCATGGTGGTGAAACGCGTTTGTTGCTTCTTGACCAACTGGGGTTCAAAGCTACCATCACGATCACGGGGGGTGTTTAACTCAAATGTGCCTTCTTCGGTCTTGAGGGTCTTGCTGCTGAAGCCGTTACGGCTATTATTGGTGGATGTCCGCTCGTGCTTGTCGTAGCCCAGGTGGTCGTCTAGCTCCGCATTGAGGGCAGCCTCGACCGTCACTTTTGTCAGCATCTGCCTGAATTCGTTGAGATCTTTCTCGGTTTTTAGTGTTTGGGCTGCTTCGCGGGCAAATGCCTCTAGCTCTTTCTTGTTCATAATTGCTTATCCTTAGCCATTACTGGCTTCTATGATAAGCAGTTACACAGTTTTATCTACAGTCTCCAGATTGAGCGTTCTAATTCATTGTCGGTAATGATATCGCCATCCAGTAGGCTTTTGTCAGATTACAATATAAACCATGCCAAATCCTAGTAATATTTCTAGGGGTCTGACTGATAGTCAGACCCTTAGAATATGAACTGAAAATCATTGTATAAAATCTTCTAAAGACTATAATAATTGCCTTATAATGCTCGTTGTCAACAACCAATTCCTAAGAATGAACTGATCTTGCTTTTTTCTATATACAGTCAATATGATTCAAT
>JBFNJI010000068.1:0-1952 GCA_040793985.1 Candidatus Thiodiazotropha sp.
TCTCTCATAGGCCAGGTAGCTCAGTCGGTAGAGCAGGGGACTGAAAATCCCCGTGTCGGCAGTTCGATTCTGTCCCTGGCCACCATATCTGCGGGACTCTATTTACGTCCCTACGGTTGACCAGGTATCAGAGGCAAGACACCCGGTAATACGTTGATTTCAGGGGTTGGAGTGCCATCCAACTCCTGATCTTTTTACCGAATATCCGCCGCATCGAACCGGAAGCAGGACAGAATGGTTAACCGTTCAGTATAAGAAACACCACTACCGGTAATACGTCAGCTTGATTTAGCACAAATACTATAAACCCGCAAGCCAGATAGTGCTAGGTACACTTTGAAGTTAGTTACCAGAGGCATCGGTAGCCGGTGAATCGCTACTCAACCGCTGGATCGACGCTCTGAACGCTAATCGAGCGGACCCACCTGTATCGTCCGATTTTCTTCTCGTGTATGGACACGTAGGAAGGCTTATCACCGCCGAGAAGTATCAAGGCATCAGTGACCATTTGATGGTGGACAGACGCCCAGGCAAACCATCTGCTTTCTCCCCGAATCTTTTCAACCAGGCCCAGTTCCGGCGGGTCCTCATAGACGGGGTAGGTCCCACCGCGATATTGTCTGTATTCATGGGATCCATCCTTGTTCTTTCTGTGCAGGTCCCTGATCCTCTGCCCAAGTATGTCGTCAGTGTCACTGGATCCACCGCGCAAAGAGATTTCATAGTGTTCCCCGGCGCGATCTTCAGGGTCGGTGCAGACGCCTGTCAACTCCAATACTGTATCGGAAACGATTGCATGCTCTTCGTCATCCTTTACATATCGAGTTGATCCGAGGATTTGAGAATTTGGCCCTGTGTTTATTGTAACTTTGTAATCTTCGATAGTGATGGCCAGAAAAGTATGCTCTGGTGTATTTTTCTTTTTGCGGCTTTTTTGGCGTGGCATAGTTTTTGATATCTTGAGCGAAATAACTGTTTTTCTGTTTAATTGACAATAAAGTTATTGATCTATTCGCTTGTTCTTCTAAGTCTGTGTTCACAGGGGTAGTTTCAGTATGATTTAGTCTGTATGCGGCCAATAGCAGACATCAGGTTCATCATCATATGCTGATCGTTGTCACCCCGAAGCGGGCTCATTGACAGAAACTATCGACTCTGACCAATGTTTTTGGCGACAGGTGGTTCATACCTGATCAAATAGATGTGGCTTACGGGCTTCTGTGGGCGCTCCATGATTTTCCTCCGAAATCCCTTGTATCTGACTGTCACGACTTGCTGAGAATGCATAACGATACGCCATGAGCCTAAGTTATTGATATTCAGTCGATTAAAGTGTTATATAGAGTTCTTGCTATAAATTTATAACGAGACAAGGGGTCTCTTTAATGAAGATGTTAGCTGAATAAAATGAGTACGAATCCACTCGAAAAACTCGTTATTGACTATTGGTACAAAGCAATTGCAGTTGCAGGTTTGTTTGTTCTCATACTGAGTCTTACTGTTGAGTTAGTTAGTATCAATAATAACGTCGTTCAGTTAATTTCCCTTGGCACGTTCTTTGTGGGTTTGGGCGAGTGGGTCAATCATCCATTGCAAACAGCAATTGTACCGTCTACTGCGTATCATCCTGCAGGTAAGCTAACAGGACACCCTAGAAATGCCTCACTTACAGGAACGCTTCTAGATCTACTCGGTTCCGTGCTAATAGGCGTAGGACTGTATAAACTATTTGTAATAAGTTAAATCAGGTTATGCGTAAGTACTTTACCTGTCAGCTAGCACCGTCAGCTAACCAGTGGGTCAAGTGCGTTCGCTGTCGCTCACTAGGACGCTCCGCTTCGCTGCGCGCCCCTTACCCATATGGGTTTTACCCCGTTTCCACGGACGGTTGAGTTAAGAGTGATATCTTTTGTTTAAGCCGATCAAGTTTTCTCCTGCGCCTTGGGTTGTGG
>JBFNJI010000068.1:1962-2177 GCA_040793985.1 Candidatus Thiodiazotropha sp.
AAACCGAAAGCGTAATACACTTATAAGGCCGCTGCCCCTTCTACTCTGATTTCATCTTCATAATTTTTACTACACCGCAAATCGCAGATGTAAAAATACACTCCTATTTGTACCGCTAATTCAAAACGGGTTTTACCCCGTTTCCACGGACGGTTGAGTTAAGAGTGATATCTTTTGTTTAAGCCGATCAAGTTTTCTCCTGCGCCTTGGGTTGT
>JBFNJI010000023.1:0-2176 GCA_040793985.1 Candidatus Thiodiazotropha sp.
GCCTGGTTGACCATCCATTGCAGGGAGACGTCAGACAGGTCTCCATTTTGTGCAACGCTCTGGTTGTTTTGGTTGTAGCCACCACCGATATTGGAATGGGCACCAATAAAATCCTGATCAATCCTCGTGTTGCAGTCCCAGTTGAGGTAGTCTAGGGGCACTCTCAGACGATTCATATCTTCATCGATGGCCGACCCTGGATTCGTATCAATAAGAAGATGCTGTTCACACATCAGGTTTTTGTAGATATAGCTAAGTTCACCAGCGGCAGTAGGATCACTGAAATTTGCGCCGGATTCGGCAACCTGAATGATATCGCTGACCATATTAGTGAACGTGCTGGCCTCCGCCACACGACAGGAAAAGCCAACGATGTCGACATCGACTGGGCTGTTGTAGTCTGTTCTTCCATCTATTCGATATATGGCACGAGATAGTCGGCCATCTGGGCATCCCTTAGATTTTAGGGTGAGATCCAGCGTTGAATCGGTCAATGGCGCACTACCATAATTTGGGTCATCAACGCCAGCACAGGTGATATAGTAGTAATCGCGGTTGGATGTCGTGCTGCCATCTCAGTCGATGTAGGGTGGGGCAGTGAGTTCACCTGGGGATCTGCGATAGCTTTCGGCGAATCGAACCACGTTGAAGATATCTCCCGGTTTGTCAGGTTTACGTAGGTCGTCCTGGTTGTTGGTGTTGCCGATACCATCAAAGGTGAAAAGAAGTAGGCCGGTGGAGTCGACATTACTCACTGGGTCTGCTGAGATCCGTTTTGTTTTTGTCGACACATATTAGGATTACCTGCCTTTGGGGATTGTGAGGGTGGGTCAAAATCATATGGCTGTACCGTTTATTGATGTCTTGGTAGCAAACTTCCAAATGATATTTAGGTTCAGCATCACATCGTGTGTACCGTATTTTTTTTTGATGTTCCAGCTTCTCTTTGATTAAGCCAAAGCTACCGCCAATGACTAGATTAACTCCGCTAAACATACCGAAACCAGTTAGTCCGATAAATTGAAGTTGATTGCCCAGGATTACCGTATCAATCGTTGGTACGTAGAACCTATTTACCTCACCTAACCTGACATAATTCATTGTGCGGATGTTAGCTAACACCTCTTCCATCCCTATTATTCTTGAGTCCTTGTTGCCTCTTTGCTGTAACTGTTCGGCGGTAAAATCTACTCCGTAGCATGTTGTAAGATCCAATAATGCCTCGCCATTGATTTCGGCATGGAGCATTTTAATGTTGAGTAAACAAAGAAGTAGTATAGCGATTGTGTAATAAAGTCCGTTTGTGTTCATCTAAGGTCCTTGATATATTCATTACACCAGGGTGGAGACGACGCCGGAGTAAAGTAAAGGTGTGTATTATTTTGTTAGTATTTCTCTTGATATAGGGATCACTACCAATTGCCAGTATCTCTTCTTTCACCAGCATAGAGGACTTGATTAAAGATAGTTACATGCTTGATAAGCCTTACGCTACTGGTCCCTATTTGATCTGCAATTTTCTCAATGTCCTTTTATATCTTGAATAGGGGCCTATATATTAACAATGAGCATCTCCGATATGGGTTGGTTGTATTACTAGTAGGTCGAGGTATTCAGCTGCGTGAAACTGAAATCGACACATCATTCTCGGTAGTTGGATCAGCCCTCGTTGCATAAGTTCTTTTTAGTTAAAATCCTAGGTTTGTCTAATTAATCTCAAAGAAATTATAATAGACAAACTTTTTTTATCTCTTTTAAGCCTTGAGGTATTTTTGATAGAGACATAACAATCTTAGTGCTGTTATTCGAGAACATTGTTTTGGCCACCAATATAATAAAGAATGTATTCTTGAATAGGATGTATCATGGTTCGTTGTTTGTGGAATAAATACTCCTCTCATTCCGCTGGCTCAAACCGTATAACAGTTTCCTCTTCTCCTGGCTCCAAAAAACCCTTTATAACATTTAAATTGCCATAATAAATAAGTGCCTTTGATGGTGTAAATTTCTTGTTTTTATATCCCATATGAGTTGCATCAGATAACAGCCAAGCAAATGTAATTGGTTCGTCATCTTTGAATATCAGCGTAAGCTTCCCCGTCAAGTTGACAGTTCAAAACTAGAGTTTTTCCGGTCCTGATTGGCGTAAACGGTGGGTGGTAATCCACCGAGGGAA
>JBFNJI010000088.1:0-2122 GCA_040793985.1 Candidatus Thiodiazotropha sp.
CGGGACAGGATTGTAAATCACTTGCTAAAAAAGAATAAATAATAACCGGGTTTTAATTAACGTTCTAGAGAATCAAGGGCCTCTTTCGGTTTGCCATGTGACAGCTTGCTTTTTCTTGAAAAAATCCACGATACCTAGAGTTGCTGCTGTATTAACAAGTAAGAAGTAATATGGAATTGCAAGAATACGATGTTTTACCCCTTTTTGCTCGAATACACGTCCAGCATACGCTGCTGCAAAAAAAATTAAATATAAAGCAAAAAAATAGTAGAAAAATTGTACGTTATAAAATAGAAGTAGAAAGCAAGATATAAAATTGATAATAATAAGTGGTCCTACAAACCAGCGAAGTAATTTGTGACAAAATATCTGTAGAGTCAATAGTGGGTGTTTTATCGGATTTAATAAGGATGAGTGTGAAAATAATCCGACAAGACCTCTCAATGTGATTCGTCGTCTTGTTGTGAATTCGTGCTGACCTTTCTGGGTAGGCTCTTCCTCAACAATGGCATCCCGTTCCAGGTACACTTTTTTCCCTTGTTCGAGCACCAGTAGGGGAGTAATAAGATCACTGATTATGTTGTTAGCTAAGGGAACGTAATTTGTAGTACGTACTGCGTAGAGCGGTCCGTCAACACCGATCAAACTACCTAGCATGGATTCCATTTCGCGGATTTTGACTTCATAGCGCCAATAAATACCTTGGCTTTGAGTTGTAATATTGTTATCAGTATTAATAAAGCGCATTCTGCCAGCGACACAGCCAACACGCTCATCAGCAAAATTCATAATCATTTTATGCACTGAGTCCGCAGGTAAAAAACTCGCGGCATCTGTAAAAACGAGTATATCTCCAGTTGCATGATCCACTAAATCATTTTGGACCGATGTCTTGCCTCTATTTTGTTCAAATACAAAAATCCTGCATTGCTCATCATCGAGTTCTTTTAATATCCGGTTTGTACCGTCTGTAGAACCATCCGATCCGATGAGAATCTCTAACTTGTCTTTGGGATAATCCAGCTCCAAAGTATTGGTTATTTTTCTACTGATATCTTTCTCTTCATTGAACGCAGATATAATTATTGATATACGCGGGTAATATTCCGCTTTCCTTGGCCGCTGTTTAAGAAAAAGTGATAGTAGAGCCAACGACACAGGATAGAATAGATAGGTTGTCAAGCCAAGAAAGATAGTGGTCCAGAATACCAGAACTAGTACGTAAAACATTTTTTCTAATTCTATGTGATATCGATATAGATATAGATAGATAAGAGATACAGTCAGAGATATCTTCTTATTTAAGTAACCCTTGTGTTTTCAATATATCATCAATACGTGAAAATCTATACTTCCTAATCAGTCTTGATAATCTGTTTTCGCACTTGGAAATATTGTAGTAATGTCGAAAAGTGCCAAGCAGACTTGCATTTACTTTGGGTTGGCCAGGGTCGATCTCCCATGGGTGCAGATAGAAAATAAATGGTTCGCCGTTGTTATTTTTTTTGCTCAAGGCATATTTTGTTAGGGAGAATGGAAAAATCCTGAAATAACCACCGCCACTCACAGGTAGCCTGAAATTTAGGATTTCTACAGTGGACAGTGGGAATTCAACAAGTGATGAGCCATTCTCAGTTTTTAGGACATATGGCGAAGTCTTGGAGTCGGGGATTCCATACCTGTCATGACGAATGGGAAAGATGCTTGAGTCGTATGAGAAACCTAATTCTCCTAGTATGTCGATCGCCCACAGTGAATCCTTTGTAATAGAGTAACTCGCTGCCCTGTAGCCGATAACTGGTGATTGAACAATATCCTCCAATAGACTCTTTGATCGATATGTCTCTTCCTTGAAAGTCTCTGGCGTCTGATTGTAAACAAGATCGTGACTGTAACCGTGACAGGCAATCTCGTGTCCATCATCGCTAATTGCTTTTACTAACGCTGGATAGCGCTCTGCTACCCAGCCGAGTACAAAGAAGGTAGCAGATAGGTTGTGATCCTTGAATAATGCGAGCAGTTGGGAGGTGTTTCTTTCAACCCGCGATTCGTATTGATCCCAGTCATTCTTGTTTATTGTCGATGCAAAATTCGATACATGATAGTAATCTTATACATCTAT
>JBFNJI010000077.1:0-2089 GCA_040793985.1 Candidatus Thiodiazotropha sp.
CCAACTTGACACATGTCAAGGTTTGTTGGGCCGTCTGATTTCTAATAGCGGAGACTCAATCAAGACAGGCTTGGGAGGAGAGTGATGGCACAAGCGTTCACCAAAGAGATGTCGCGGAACATCTTTTACGGGGGTACGGCGTTTTTCTTTCTGTTGTTTCTAGCGCTGACCTTTGACACCCATCTGGCGTTGCCGGAGCGGGACAATCGGGCGGCCCTGGATCCGACCACGGAGCGGGGTCAGCTGATAGCTCTGGGGAAGAAGGTCTGGGAGGAGAATGACTGCATTGGCTGTCACACGCTGTTGGGAGAGGGTGCCTATTTTGCGCCGGAGCTGGGGAATGTGTATCAGCGTTACGGTAAGAGCAAGGAGGCGATCATGGCGTTCATCAAGGGGCGGCCGAAGGAGGGCATACCGGGTCGTCGCAGCATGCCGCAGTTCAACCTGAGTGATGAGGAGCTGGAGGCGCTGGCCGAGTTTCTGCAGTACAGCTCCGAGATTGACACGGCGGACTGGCCGCCGAACATTCAGGGTTAATGGCGGGCCTAGAGTAGAGACAAGCTGAGGAGAAGACGATGACGTTCAAATACCAATCCCAGGCGGTGGCGATGCCCTATTTTATCGCGGCCATTGGCCTGTTTGTGGCGCAGATTCTGTTTGGTCTGATTATTGGGCTGCAGTATGTATGGGGAGACTTTCTGTTTCCGGAGATTCCGTTCAATGTAGCGCGGATGGTGCATACCAATGCCTTGATTGTCTGGTTGTTGATGGGTTTCATGGGGGCGGCCTATTATCTGATTCCGGAGGAGTCGGAGACGGAGCTGCACATGCCGTGGTTGGCGACGCTGACCTTTTGGGTATTTTTGGTGGCGGCGGCGCTGACGGTGGCGGGTTATCTGCTGGTGCCTTATGCGACGCTGGCGGAGATCACGGGTAATGATTTGTTGCCGACCATGGGGCGTGAGTTCCTGGAGCAGCCGACGATCACCAAGCTGGGGATCGTGGTGGTGGCGCTGGCGTTTCTGTTCAATATCGGGATGACGGTGCTCAAGGGGCGCAAGACGGTGGTGAGTCTGGTGCTGCTGATGGGGCTGGTGGGTCTGGCGGTATTTTTTCTGTTCTCTTTTTTCAACCCGGTCAATCTGGTGCATGACAAGTTCTGGTGGTGGTGGACGGTACACCTCTGGGTGGAAGGCGTATGGGAGCTGATTCTTGGTGCGATCCTTGCGTTTGTGCTGATCAAGGTGACTGGTGTTGACCGCGAGATCATTGAGAAGTGGCTCTATATCATCATTGCGATGACCCTGATCACGGGTATTGTGGGCACGGGGCATCACTATTACTGGATTGGCACGCCGGAGTATTGGCAGTGGTGGGGTTCGGTCTTTTCCGCCCTGGAGCCGATTCCGTTCTTCATGATGACGGTATTTGCCTTCAACATGGTGAACAGGCGGCGTCGCAACCATCCGAACAAGGCGGCGACGTTGTGGGCGCTGGGCACGGCGGTGATGGCGTTTCTCGGTGCGGGCGTATGGGGTTTTCTGCACACGCTGGCGCCGGTGAACTACTACACCCACGGTACCCAGATCACGGCGGCGCATGGTCACATGGCGTTCTACGGGGCCTATGTGATGATCAATCTGGCGATTATCAGCTACGCGGTGCCGATTTTGCGGGGTCGCGAGGCCAACAGTGATCGGGCGCAGGTGGTGGAGATGTGGGCCTTTTGGCTGATGACGGTATCGATCGTGTTCATCACCCTGTTTCTGACCGGTGCGGGCATCCTGCAGGTCTATCTGCAGCGTTTCAGCGACACGCCGTTGTCGTTCCTGGTGGTGCAGGACAAGATAGCCCTGTTCTACTGGCTGCGTTTCTTTGCCGGGGTGGTGTTCCTCGGTGGCCTGGTGGTCTATATCTGGAGTTTTTTCATTCCGGGAGAGAAACGGGCGGCGGAGATGCCGGCGATGGAGCCCCAGGGTGACGAGCGCGGTGCCGTGGAGGCCGCAGCCGGTTAACTGAATACGACCGACCTAGTAGTAAAACCCCCCTCGACCGGACGGTGAGATGACTTCAAACCGTCCGGTTTTTT
>JBFNJI010000078.1:0-2059 GCA_040793985.1 Candidatus Thiodiazotropha sp.
TGCGGACTTGTAATATGGCCTTCAGCTACTATTGGCACGACTACGAGACCTGGGGTACCGATCCGCGCAAGGACCGGCCTTCCCAGTTCGCTGGTGTGCGTACCGATGCTGAACTCAATCCGATCGGCGATCCACTGGTGGTCTACTGCAAGCCGAGCGACGATATGCTGCCGCAGCCGGAAGCCTGTTTGGTTACCGGAATCACCCCGCAAAAGGCACTCCAGGAAGGCTTGATCGAAGCGGAATTCATCAAACGGATTCATCATGAACTGGCCAGACCGGAGACTTGCGGTGTCGGCTATAACACGATTCGCTTTGACGATGAGGTGACACGCAACACCCTCTATAGAAACTTCTACGATCCCTATGCCAGAGAGTGGCAGAACGGATCATCCCGCTGGGACATCATCGACATGGTCCGCCTCGCCCATGCACTGAGGCCGCAAGGAATCGAATGGCCGCAAAACGAGGAGGGGGCCACCAGTTTCCGTCTCGAGGTACTCAGCGCAGCCAACGATATCTCCCATGAGTCTGCCCATGACGCCCTGTCGGATGTTCATGCCACGATCGGTTTGGCGCGATTGATACGGCAGCGTCAACCCAGACTCTATGATTATCTGTTAAACAGCCGCAGCAAAAACACCATCGCAGATCGACTCAACCTGCAGCGACGGGAGGCGGTGCTGCATGTCTCTTCAATGTATCCCGCGGCGCGGGGCTGCATCGCCATGGTTGTACCCTTGGCCAAGCACCCGACCAATCCCAACGGTGTGATTGTCTATGATCTCCGTTATGATCCCGCGCCGCTGCTTGAACTCACGGAGGAAGAGGTGCATGAACGCCTGTTTACTCCAGCCGCTGCGTTGCCGGAGGGTGTCGAGCGCATTCCGCTGAAGACGGTTCATATCAATAAATGTCCTGTAGTGGTGCCGCTCTCAACGATGACGAATGCGGCGGCAACGCGGTGGGGCATCGATGTCGAAAAGGGAGAGCGTTATCGGCGTCAACTCCTTGCAGAGCCTGATTTGCCCGGCAAGATCAGAAATGTACACGAGAAAGTGCAGTTCGAGCCAATCACCGATCCCGATCAGGCGCTCTACAGCGGCGGCTTCTTTTCCCGCGACGATCGTCGCCGTATGGAACAGATACTTGCAACGGACCCCGCCTCGCTGGCTCAATTCCCATTGGTCTTCGACGATAGCCGCCTCCCCGAGATGTTATTCAGGTATCGTGCGAGAAACTGGCCGCAACTGCTCACGGCGGAGGAACAGCAGCGCTGGCAGGAGTTTCGCAGATCGCGGCTGCTCGATAGCGATGGCGGCGGCAGTATCAACCTGGATGAGTATTTGGCGAAGCTGGATAGTCTTGAGGCGGATCAACAACTGAAGCCCGAACGACGAGAGCTGATACCTCAGTTGCTGGCGTGGGCCGAAAAGATAGCACCCGACTAGGGCCTGATAAACCTACTCCACGGTCCACTTCTGCAAGGCATCGATGATCCCTTTTGCCTGATCCTTGCTGGAGATGTTGAATTTGCTTTTCTGCATATATTCGCCACTCCGCTTCTGATACCGCCGAATGGTGAATTTGTCTGCACCATAGGTCTGCTTTGCCCTGTCCCAGTCCTGATAGCGGAAAATGATCGTTGTCCAGGCCCCTTTTGATAGTACGACCTTGTCCAGCTCCTTGACGACGTCTATGCCGTCCTCCGTGTAGGTTACACTGAGTTCTTCAGGTGTTGATGCCATGTTGATTGCTAGTCCTAAATTTAAAAGTGTTGATGTTTGGGGTTCAACGGGTTTCACTGGCGCCGAACTGGCGCAATATTCTAACAATATCCTGATTATCGCGCTCGATCGCCATCGCCAACGGACTCTGTCCGGCGCTGTTGCGAATGTCGAGGCTGGCACCACGGTTGACAAGGTATTTCACCACCACTCGCTGATCATTGAGGATCGCGGAGTGGAGGGGAGTATTGCCTTCGGCATCGGTATTATCCAGGGCAGCACCCTGGCGCAGGAGAAATCCGATTACATCCCTGTCGGCGCTGCCCAGCTTC
>JBFNJI010000072.1:0-1918 GCA_040793985.1 Candidatus Thiodiazotropha sp.
GGAATCGTTGACACCGGAAACGCTCATCAGGGTGAACACCTCAACCTTGGGTAGCTGGTCGGTGAGCATCTCGGCCGTAGCCAGCTCTTTTACCCTAAGCATGATCATTGCGTTGAAGTTACCGGCGATCTGCCCTGCTTTTGCACGATTGCCGATACGCGCTTCGACATCCAACCAGGCCTGGGTGTAGGCCGTGACCTGAAAGCCGGCCCCACTGGCCTTGTACAGTAGGGGGACAAACTCATCACCGATCAGTTCGTTAAACTCATGGGTGGGGTGTCGATGGATTCTCCATCCACGCCATGCTTGTAAATATGTCCTGCGACCGACACCTACAGAATCACATGAGTAGTATTAATTTGCATTACTGGTGGAATGTCAGTTTTCGTATGATAAATGCACTACTGTGATTAAAGTGTAGTATGATCTACTGGTGTCGAACGGCAAGCACAAAAAAGTTGCTATTGTTGCATGCATGCGAAAAATGATCACAATTTTGAACGCAATGGTGCGGGATAATTGTGTATGGGCTTACTAGTATGGGGTTGCTATTGACATCACAGTCGCTTGTTAGGCGATTTTAGGTGTAAGTAATACAAACTCATGCTCACTCTGCCACGCAATAATTCCTCTTTCTGCCATTCTTATCAAATATGATGTCCTATGGGTTCCTTCTATCAAATGAAGTGGTCGACCATAAACTCGCCATGATTTATCAACTAATTGACAAGAGTCAATTACTATTGGTGGAAAGGGTGGAGTTTTTTCTTGTGACATTTTTTTGAATATCAAATAATCAGCGTTATCCTCCTCGAATTGATCATATTGATCACCCCACATTTCAGCTATTGACTTACCATAAAAGAAACCCACTTTATCTCTAACTTCTAATACACTAAGTTTAACAATGTTATATTCATAATTGTCGATTTCAAACTCAGGATAATGTTCATTGTGGTGTTCAAAATGATCATAGACAACTTGACGAAAAAATTGTCTTTTAGCCTTATCCTCTGGTACGCCTATGCGGTTTACATAAGCTTCCCATTCTTCTTTATCCCACTTATGATAATTGAGTGCTTTCAAATCAGTTGGTAACACAGTTCTTACTTCGCCTAATAGCTATATTAACGAGACCCCTTGTCTCGTTATGCATTTTTATTTTCAATTACCTTTCTCAATCTTTTTAACTCATCTACTAGAAAAGCTGTTTGTGTAGCATTTGGATCATACTTAACCCCAATAGCACCATAACTAATAGATTTTAATATCTCTTTACTTGCCTCAAGTGCTGCAAGATCAGTTCTTTGTAGAGAAACACCTGGAGCTGACAAATCAACATTGAAATCACCCGGATGATAATCACCAACAAGAAACTCTGCCTCGAATGATTGCTTTGGATTTATATGCTGAATACTAAGAGCTGCAGAGCTGCCTGTTTTTTCTAGGCTTAATGCCTGCCTATAAGCCCCGAGTTTACCTATATAACGACCAACATGTACTTTTGCCTCTGAGCCAAAGTCAAAATTTAATGTGAAGTTTTCTACTTCGATATTCCCTGTGTTTGCCACCTTTACACGAACAATACTTAAGTCAGATTGCTCTGCTTCTCCTACGATTACTTTCACAGGCACTCTAAATTCGGTATTAATTTGCTCTAGGGCATCTTTGGACAGGAAGTTACTTTCACTTACTAATGACCAGCTAATACGTTTTTTCTTTTTACCAATTCGTTGGGCTATTAGTGTCGCTACCACACCCAATATGAATGTAACCGGCCATCCAATAATTTGAACAAGATCGCTTGTGCTTAAATCAGCCACTCATTTCGTAAGCTTCCCCATCTGACGAACAGATCGAAACTGTAGTTTTCTGGCAAACTACAGCCAGGAGGCTCAGATGAAAAAGTCACGATTCA
>JBFNJI010000075.1:0-1907 GCA_040793985.1 Candidatus Thiodiazotropha sp.
AGGCGCCAGACAGTGGGGCGGAAACCAACCCCCTGCACCAGACCCTGGACCCGGATCTGTTCGGCCACCTCCAATGCAGACATAAGATTACGCATGTATCCCCTTGACATAAGTAACCAGATTAGCCATAATCTCTACACAGACGGAGAAAATTATGGCTACAAACTTCACGATCACTGATTTCTTTAAAAAGTTTCCTACCGATGACGCATGCCTTGAGCACGTTATGCACCTTCGGTACGGTAAAACTTGTGATTGCCCGAAGTGTGGGAAACATGCAAAGTTTGCACGCATCAAGAAAATGCCTGCTTATGCTTGCCCATGGTGTGGCCATCACATCCACCCAATGGCTGGAACCCCGTTTGAGCGCACTAGAACCCCTTTGCAGAAATGGTTCTATGCTATCTATCTGTTCACCACTACACGCCACGGCGTCCCCGCTAAAGAATTGCAGCGGCAGCTTGGCGTTACCTACAAGACCGCTTGGAGAATCGGCCACGAAATCCGTAAATATATGGGTAAGGTGGACGGTGATAGCGGCCTTTCCGGGCATGTCGAAGTTGACGAAACCTATGTCGGCGGCAAGAAGCCGGGGAAACGTGGTCGCGGAGCTGGAGGAAAGACTATCGTTATGGGTATGATCGAACGTGGCGGCAACTTGATGACTCATGTTGTCCCGAACGTCAAGAAAAACACCCTTCAGCCCATTATCGAAATGAACGTCAAGAGCGGCTCCCTGCTGAGTACCGACGAATTGCGCTCCTATATCGGCCTGGCTGAGAAGGGTTATGTCCATAACTTCGTCAATCATAGTGCCGAACAGTGGGTTAATGGCGACACTCACGTGAATACCGTCGAAGGATTCTGGTCTCACTTTAAGAACAGTGTTCGTGGTACTCACAAACGTATCTCCAAAAAGCACATGATGAATTATCTCGCTGAATTTGAGTTCCGCTTTAACCTTCGTCGTGATGTTTCAAATCGGATGTTTGATCGCCTGATTCAGGCTTTCTAACCATCGCCTCTACAATGCCAAGGAAGGCTTTTTGATCACACTTTGATTGGTGTTCTTTGATGAAGCGATCAAGCTTCTTTTCTTCTCTCGCTTCTTCTAAGCTGATGTATTTGCCGATGGCCATAATTCTTCTACCTTTGCTTTGTTGGTTCTAAGATTTCTATATACAAAACCCTTATAACCTATTACTTTTACTTCTGTATGTAGATCTGCAGGCTCGTCGCCTAGTAGCCCCTCTCCTTTTATTCCAAACTGCCCCCAATATCCCTCTTGTATCGGGTTTACGGTCCCGGTCTGTCCCTCTTTTCCGCCTATCACTAACTCCCCTTCTCTCGCGCTTTGTATGATTTCGTTTGATGCTGAATATAGTTGTTTGAGCCTAGATTCTTCTGTCAGGGAGCGATCAATCTCGCTTCTATCCCAGCACCCAAACGCAATATAGTAAATAGCGTCGTACAGCCATACATCGAAATCAGTGTATTTAACTGATCCAGACGGTCTTTCTTTTGCTTCGCTTACAGAGTAACTAGCAAGCCGTTGAAGTAGCTTGTATTTTAACTCAATCAAATAAAACACCAATGCTAGCAGTCCTGATGCCACCCAAATTGCATTTTCTGTCATTAGGCTTGGCGCAATGTTTACCATGACGCGCGCCAACCATTCTTCTGGGTAATATCCAAGCATGTTGATAACGGCAAGTATTGCGCGGCCAAGAACGATATTGACAATCGTAAGTAACGTGCCAAAAAAAATATTTTTGAAAATATACATTCCCTGTCCCCTCCCCTCAAAAGGGGTTGCGATAGGGCAGAGTATAACTTAATCATGATACTTATCCAAAGGGGATACATGCGTAAAAGAATTGTTGGGCCAGAACCACAATATCGTACGC
>JBFNJI010000091.1:0-1739 GCA_040793985.1 Candidatus Thiodiazotropha sp.
CGTTGAGGCTGTCGGAAAACTCCATAATTCGATAAAATCAGATAGACAATAACAGTGCATGGAGAAAGGAAGATGGCACGTTATAAGGATTACAACTATGATCAGATGAAAATGTTGCCAGTCTCCTATGAGAAGCAAATACTCCCGGGCAGTTTCGAATATTCCCTCTCCTATCTGATCGATAACGAGCTTGATTTAAGCGCATTTGACCAACAGTATCAAAACGACAGCACAGGCCGACCTGCCTATGATCCCAAACTGCTGTTAAAGATCACCATTCTCGCTTATTCCAAAGGTATTACCAGTAGTCGACAGATCGAACGCCTCTGCCGTGAAAATATCTTGTTCATGGCACTGTCGGCTGACCTGCAACCTGATCACAGCACTGTGGCTGATTTTATTTCACGTGCTCCAGATGCATTAGCTGACCTTTTTGGGCAAGTGGTATTGATCTGTGATCGATTGGGTCTCATTGGTAAAGAGATGTTTGCCATTGACGGCTGCAAGCTACCCTCTAACGCTTCCAAGACCTGGAGCGGCACCCACGCAGAGCTAAATAAGAAACGTAAGAAAATCGACCGCGCAGTTCGGCGCATGCTGCAACGGCATCGGGAGCAGGATACAGCGGAGCAAGCCCCGGACATCTATGAGCGAGAGCAAGAACAGATCAGAAAATTACGGGCAACCTCTCGCAAACTCAAACAGTTTCTAGCATCAGAGCCCGAGCGCAAGGGTGTGAGCGGCAAAACCGTAAAGAGCAACATCACCGATAACGAGAGCGCGAAGATGAAGACGAGCCATGGTGTTATTCAGGGCTATACGGGGGTTGCGGCAGTAGATAGCCAGCACCAGGTAGTGGTGCATGCCGAAGCCTTTGGTCAGGGCCAGGAGCACGGTTTGCTCAAACCGGTTGTTGAAGGGATAAAAGCGACCTTCACTGACAAACCGTCCAAAAAGGCACTGAAGCAGACCAAGCTGACAGCGGATTCAGGCTACCACAACCGGAAAATGCTGGAATACCTCGAAGCGGAAAAAATAGACAGCTACATTGCCGATACTGGCTTTCGTGCCAGAGATCCAAGATTCAAGGACCATAAGGAAGCGAAGGAAAGGAACAAACGCCAAGACAAAGAACGTTTCAGTCAGCGTGAATTTGTGATTGATCGTGAAAGAGAGACCTGCCGCTGTCCTGCGGGTAAAATGATGTGGTTAAAAGCGAGACGGGCCAGGATAGGCCATCATCTGTTTATGCAGTTTCAGGGCTATGAGAAAGACTGCAACAGCTGCGGTATGAGAAAACGCTGCCTGAGAAACGAAGCCCAGCATACTCCCAGGCAGATCAATGTCACGCTGGAAATCACGCAGGAACAGAAGGCAGGAATCCTTGAGCGGATGAAGCGAAAGCTGGACAGCCCGAGAGGTCGGTACATTTATAGTCAGCGCTTAGGCACAGTAGAGCCGGTGTTTGGTCACCTCACTGATGCTATCGGAATCAAGCGGTTTAGTTACAGAGGTAAGCGAAAAGTTGACGGCCAATGGAAATTGATGATGATGTTACACAATATCCTGAAGATCCACCGATATGGGTGGGAATGGGCTTAGAATCGAGAATAAGACAAAGTTTGGTGCAACAGATGAAAGAAAAGTGGATTAATCAGTAAAACAATGAAAGAGCTTTGTCGAAAATTGATCGTTGGGAAATCTGTTTTCCAGAATCAGGTTTTTCGACAGACTCGTTA
>JBFNJI010000036.1:0-1645 GCA_040793985.1 Candidatus Thiodiazotropha sp.
CGGATTCGAGATAATGGGCAGAAGTTTTATAGAATGTCAGAGCAATGGATTATGGAGTACCAGTCCAACTTGTGAAATCATAGGTATGAATTTTTGATACTATTAATTGTACAGTATGCAGGGAAGTTAATTCCTATGCATGTGTATCTTGATAGATAATTCGAGTCATTGTTCAGTATTAATTTTCTTGTTTCGTGAATATATAATTTATAGGGAGAACCTTGAATATCAGTCATTTTTTTTATATTCATGACACTTTTGAGAATCTTTGAAAATCATAACATTATATTGTCTACTATGTAAATAGGCATGTATACATGCATAATATCACAACGATTTCGACATATCAGAATATTAAATTCTTTGCAGCGCAAAAAGAAAATGAATATGACTTTTACTAAAACCTTTTCTTCCACAGACTGTCCACCTACGAACATCGAAAATGGAAATATAGACTATTCATTGGGCAAACAATATGGAGACATTGCAACGATAACCTGCCATGATGGTTACGATTTAACTGGATCTGGTAGCATCAATTGTACACATCAACAAGAGTGGAGTTCAGACAGTGCATGTGTCATTAAAGGTAAAGATGACTAAATTTGTTTTTCCGTCAATACCATACCTAACGTCAGAACTGAGGCAAATTATATGTGTTTCCGATCTGTAAATTCTAATGACGGTAACAATTGTTTTACATGTGTTATTCAATAAAGAAATGGTGATTTAATGGAATAAATATTATTATCTATTATCGCACTTAAACTGGATTAGTGACAATTGCTATCACCTCAGCTAAAGTTCTGAAGGAAAGAGTGATGAAACATTTATAAACAATAATATTCAACATTTGATATAAATACAAGCATTGCGTATTTTTGTTATTGCTGAAATAAACGTTTTGAACGACCCTCACGACCTCATATAGCCAAACTTATGCTTAATAAAGTTTTCTCTGTAGTAACCTAGCATACGCTTAGTGTCTGTGTTGAAACACATACTAAAAGATTTGAACTACCAAAAAGTCTTTAAACATTCTCACCTGAAATTCCCCTTTGACATCGTCCTGCGTTTTCCAAACAAGCAGAGATAAGGCAAAAGTATTTGATGAATAAAGGATGAAATGAAACAAAGAAGAGAAAAGGGAATAAAAGGAAAACAGATCACTAGCTAAATCAAAAAAAAAAAAAAAATAAGTCCACGCGCATACTTTTTGGTAACGTGACTCTGCGCCATGACCTCAGTTGGCATGAGAAACATAAGCGACATATGTCGGGAAGCTTCTAATGTTTCCTATCGCCGGCCATTGATTTGACTCATCCAATTAATAAGTGAACATTGAGTGTCAAATATATGAACCCATGCCCTTTCTAGTGATCTTTTGAAACCGTCGGCTGTCGAAAGGATAGTGATTTACATGATGTGATTTGATTTCAATTTGGTTTTTATGATTTTATGTAGATTGTGGGAGCACTGTAACTGTCGCAAACGGGACAATCGATTTCACCGGTAAGGAAACAACATATGGACAAGTGATTTCTGTCACTTGCAACACCGGATTCGAGATAATGGGCAGAAGTTTTATAGAATGTCAGAGCAATGGATTATGGAGTACCAGTCCAACTTGTGAAATCATAGGTAT
>JBFNJI010000093.1:0-1628 GCA_040793985.1 Candidatus Thiodiazotropha sp.
GAACTATTATAGAACATTCGGAGGGATATCACAATATCAGTGCCAGCGGGGTATCACGATATTTAGTGCCAGCCAGATAATCACCTGTTATGTTTCAAACGGGTGAGTGGCATATAAAGAATTATGAATAGAATAAAATTAAGTCTGGCAATTTCTATTGTGTCCATATCTTTGCTTTGGTGGATGTCTGATCCCTTGTTCTGGCAGAGTTCCGATACCCGTTTGTTACAAATGTCACTGCTGAATTACAGTGGGGTTTTGGCAATTGGACTAATTGCACTGAGTCTGATTACAGCAAGTAGATACCAAAAGGTCGATCAGTATTATGGTGGTCTGGATAAGTCCTATCGCTTGCACAAATGGCTGGGCATTTCTGCATTAGTGGCTTCTGTGGTTCATTGGAGCCTTTACAAACTACCTCAGTGGACACTTGGATGGACAGAGTACGGACCAATCTCAATTGAAAACAATGAAAATTTCCTAATCTTCTTTTTTCAGTCTCAGCATGGCGCAGCATTAGAGGTAGGTGATGTTGTTTTTAAATTATTCGTTATATTTGTTGCGTTAGCTCTGGTGAAGATATTTCCATATCATCTTTTTTATAAAACGCATCGGCGTCTTTCAATCATCTATCTTCTTCTTGTGTTTCACTCAGTAGTGTTACTAGATTTTAGCTACTGGGATGAAATTATCGCACCAGTGATTGTGCTGTTAATGGCGCTGGCTATCCCGACTGCCTTTATTTCTTTTTTCCGTCGAATTGGTAACAACCGCAAAGTCTCAGGGTTGATCGAAGAACTAAATGTACTTGAAGAGAGTAATTCACTAAGAGTGGTTGTTGCATTTGAACAGGAATGGCCAGGGCACAAAGAAGGACAGTTCGCCTTTGTTACTTTTGATAAAAAAGAGGGTGCTCATCCATTCACCATTGCCTCTCCCTGGAAAAACAATGGAAAAATATTTTTTCTTATTAAAGAGTTAGGTGACTATACCAAGAAGCTAAAGGATACATTGAGAAAAGGCGACTCAGTTGTCGTTGAAGGGCCTTATGGTCAATTTGACTTCCAAGGTGACAAGCAGCGCCAGATATGGATTGCAGCAGGTATAGGTATTGCACCTTTTATGGCACGACTAAAAAGTCTTGCCAGTGCCGAGGCTGAAAACGGTCATTCTGTTGACCTTTTTTATACATTTAATGAACCTGATGAAACACTGATCGAAAAATTAACTGGAAGTGCAGAAAAGTCTGGCGTTAACCTTCACCTTATCCATCCCAAAACGGATGGACGTTTAGATTTTGAGGGTGTACGTAAGCAAGTCCCTAACTGGGCAGATGCTGATTATTGGTTTTGTGGACCAACTTCGTTTGGCAATTCACTAAAATCAGATGCCGTGAATAATGGAGTGTCTGCAGAAAACTTCCATCAAGAATTGTTTGATATGCGTTGATAATGAAACATAACAATCGCATAAACACGGACGTCAAAAAGCTGCGCCGGTCGTTCCTCCCTCTACGCTTCTTGCCTCCGGTTATGCGTGGCGTTGAGGCTGTCGGAAAACTCCATAATTCGATAAAATCAGATAGACAATAACAGTGCATGGAGAAAGGAAGATGGCACGTTATAAGG
>JBFNJI010000062.1:0-1563 GCA_040793985.1 Candidatus Thiodiazotropha sp.
ACAGGCCACCCACTGCATAGCCGTCGAATCCGATATCGATCAACCCCTGCAGGGAGCGCTCGCGCAGCGCCTCGAACATGCCCCCCTGGACGATGCCGAAGAAGGCCATACAAAAAACACAACAGACATGCAATGACTGACATTTGTTTGATTCAGTTTTTTTGACAAAACACTACTATGCAACACAGACACATCTAATTTATGGATACACAAATTGACTGATGTTCATTTGAAGTTCAATTATAAATATGCAAAAAGCGTTTTCACAATGTTGTCAATCGCCCAAGGGTATGGCATTCTCTTAACGTTATCTATATCAAGGATTGATATGATGCCAAACCAAAGAAAGACTCGGATGTCATCCACATCTCCACATCCCCCTTCCCACTTTTTAGGCTAGCAAAAAGTACTTGCACCGTAAGTAAATCCAAGACAAGGAACGTCTGATTCAGGAGGGCAGGATGCCTACCAAAAGGAACTTGAGTCGGTTATTCAAATGTCATCGTGGCACTGCGATGACCGAGTTGCTGGTATCACTTCCAGCACTGTTACTCATGGGATTGGGCAGTCTGCAGACAGCACTGCTTTTCGATGCTAAGACTGTTATCAACAGCGCCACCTTCGAGGCTGCAAGAAAAGGTGCTGTAAATCATGCCCAAAGCGATGCCATGCGCCAGGAACTGGGTTTGCGTCTCGCTCCACTTTTTGGCGGTGATGGCAGCGCCAGGAAAGCTATCTCGGCAATCACACGCGCTCGCCTGGACGTGCAGGACAGCCGATTCACCGAGATTGAGATAATCAATCCCACCATCGAGGCCTTCGAAGAGTTTGGCCGTGAGATCGTTGATCCCCGCACTGATGAAGTCCACTTCGGCATCCCCAACAGCCACTTACGCTGGCGTAGCAACCACGTTGGCAACAGCGGGGTCAACATTCAGGATGCCAACCTGCTCAAGATCAAGGTCACCTACGGTTATCAACTCAAAGTCCCACTGATGGATCGGGTGATTCCGGCGGTTATGCGGATGATCGATCCGGAACATATCCAATATTACAATGCACGGCGCCTGCCCATCACCTCGGTGGCGACGGTACGCATGCAGTCGGATGCCTGGCGGGATGAGAACAACGTCCACATGGATACACCCGGTAGTGGCGGTACACCACCAACTACTGAGAATGAGCCAAGGACAGGTGCCTCCACCCCAGATGAAGAAACGGGTCAGGGCGGTGATGAAGAGGAAGCAGAAGATACGGTTGATAAAAATGAAACAGATGACGCGGATCCCCCATCATCCGGGGCTAATCCGTATGAAGGCATTGATGAAAATGGTGATGGCGACGATCTGCTACCTATCAGCGATGATGACGATCTCCCTTCAATCAGCGAAGGCGATGATCATGGTCCAGCAGTTTGTGGGAACACAGCAAGTGCTGAGGACGAAACCTTCAGCCCGACCTCCCAAACCAGCGGCATCGCCAGTAGCCACATCGGCAACCCAATCCATGTGGTCACAGGCAACAAATACCAGCAGGAGGTCGATCTCACCCCCTTGCCCGGCA
>JBFNJI010000053.1:0-1480 GCA_040793985.1 Candidatus Thiodiazotropha sp.
CTTCTCCACCTCGTCGAGGAGGATCACCGAGTAGGGGCGACGACGTACCGCCTCGGTCAAATAGCCCCCCTCCTCGTAACCGACATAACCTGGCGGCGCGCCGATCAAACGGGCCACGGAGTGTTTCTCCATGAACTCAGACATATCGATACGCACCATCGCCTCTTCTGTGTCGAAGAGAAACTCGGCCAGGGCCTTACAAAGCTCGGTCTTGCCCACACCGGTTGGCCCGAGGAAGAGAAAAGAGCCGTTGGGCTGGTTGGGATCCGAGAGCCCAGCACGGGAACGACGGATGGCGTCGCTCACCGCACGCACCCCCTCCTCCTGGCCGATCACCCGTTTACCGAGCTCATCTTCCATGCGCAGCAGCTTGTCGCGCTCACCCTCGAGCATCTTGGCAACGGGTATTCCGGTCCATTTCGAAACCACGTCGGCGATCTCCTCCTCCGAGACCTTGTTGCGCAGCAGTTTCATCTCCTGCATCTCCGCCTGGGCCGCCATGTCGAGCTGGCGCTCCAGCTCGGGGATGCGGCCATATTGCAATTCGGACATGCGTGCAAGGTCACCGGCACGGCGCGCCGTCTCCAGTTCCAGCCGGGCCTCTTCCAGGGACTCCTTGATATGGGTGGTACCCTGCAGTGCTGCCTTTTCCGACTTCCATATCTCTTCCAGGTCCGAGTACTCCCGCTCCAGGCGATCGATCTGTGCCTCGAGCTCCGCCAGGCGCTTCTTCGAGGCCTCGTCCGACTCCTTATTGAGTGCCTCACGCTCGATCTTGAGCTGGATCAGGCGCCGTTCGAGGCGATCCATCTCCTCGGGCTTGGAGTCGATCTCCATGCGGATCTGGGAGGCGGCCTCATCCACCAGGTCGATGGCCTTGTCCGGTAACTGACGGTCGCTGATATAGCGATGGGAGAGGGTTGCGGCAGCAACGATCGCGGGATCGGTGACATCCACACCGTGATGCAGCTCGTAGCGCTCCTTGAGGCCACGCAGTATGGCGATGGTATCCTCCACACTGGGTTCATTCACCAACACCTTCTGGAAACGGCGCTCCAGTGCGGCATCCTTCTCCAAGTATTGCCGATACTCATCCAGGGTGGTGGCACCGACACAATGAAGTTCGCCACGGGCCAGGGCCGGCTTGAGCATATTACCCGCATCCATGGAGCCCTCCGCCTTACCCGCGCCGACCATGGTATGCAGCTCATCGATGAAGAGAATGATCTGTCCCTCCTGTTTCGCCAGATCATTGAGCACTGCCTTCAGACGCTCCTCGAACTCGCCCCTGAACTTGGCCCCGGCAATCAGGGCGCCCATGTCCAGGGAGAGCAGGCGCTTGTTCTTCAGCCCCTCGGGCACCTCACCGTTTATGATGCGTTGCGCCAGGCCCTCCACGATGGCGGTCTTACCCACCCCGGGTTCACCGATCAAAACCGGGTTGTTTTTGGTACGGCGCTGCAGGACCTGAATGGTGCGG
>JBFNJI010000026.1:0-1469 GCA_040793985.1 Candidatus Thiodiazotropha sp.
AATAATTGCCTTATAATGCTCGTTGTCAACAACCAATTCCTAAGAATGAACTGATCTTGCTTTTTTCTATATACAGTCAATATGATTCAATTTAAAAGGACATGGCCATCCCACTAACAACTCAAAGCTATAGTTATCAAAAGAGAAAAGCTGATTTACAAACGCAATTGCATAACTCCCCCCACTGCCTCCGCAGCAGCCCGCTCTAAGACTTGCTGTAACTGATCTGTTACTTGGGTGATCATCTCATCTTCAAAACTATTCACAAGATCCATACCCTGCTGCGTTCCATATTCTTGAAGAATTTGCTCATATTCTCCCAATTCTACGTTTGATGCACGCTCAAAACCTTTTAACATCTCTTGCTGAAAAGATTCAGCGATAAATGCTGTTGAAAAATCCATCGCATCCAACTCAGAAATACGAGTCACAACCGAATCCAACTGACTCTGAACTTGGTTACGGGACACTTCATCCATTGGATTGTTCAATTGAATCTGAAGCGAATGTTGTAATTGCCGTAATTGCTCCAACTCTTCCGCTTTTTCATTTGTAAAATACTCGATACCGTCCGCCACACCAGAGACACCTTCGGGTAGTAATGACTCGTCTCTTAATGACCAGGCCATGTATACTCTCTCCATTGGTGTATCTATCAAATGCACCTCCCAATAGGGATTAAAAAGACTCGCAATCTCATAGTGTCCCTGCCTCTTAGCCGGGTTGTAATCATCTGGCGGGTGAAAATAGAGTTCACCACTTGCAATTACTGCCAATCCACCACCTGCCATCTGGTCTTCTGTACCAAACATTCCATCACCTATGCCATTTCTTAAGTCATCTACAACCACAGAATCAGACCCTAGACCATCGATCTTCGATGCTGTCCTAATCTCTTCCTGGGGTAATGAAACCTCAATACGTAACGCAAGTCGTGAATCTTTGTTCTCTCTGCTCAGATTACGCAGGTCATAATAGGCTTGTATCCCGTTGTATGTGACATCCATCTCTCTCTGCTGATGATCAGCAAACCACTCAGCCAAGCGGTTTTCCTGCATGTAACGGGGACAAATCTCATTACCCTCTTCATCCTCTTTACATTCATACTCACCGTTCACATAGCTAGCTCCCCAACCAATCGGGTATTCCGTATGAATCCACCTCAGTCCTCTTTTCGTCATTTTACGTCTTTCTACATGCAATGAGAGTGTATCTTTTCCTTTCCACTCAAACCCCAAAGTACCTGTCGAGCCAACTGCTTCATCACCCTGTGCAGATAAATCCTCAGCAATAAGGTTTGTCCTGCCTTCTTTACTGACCCAAACCCTAATAAAACCTGGTACTGTCAGAACATTCGGAGCCTTTGGAATTAACTGACTGGTGCTACGATTTCTGGAGGCTGTAAACTCATCTTTCGATCGATTTACAACATCTGCCTTGCGCAGAAAGTACTCCTTATCATCATAACG
>JBFNJI010000057.1:0-1462 GCA_040793985.1 Candidatus Thiodiazotropha sp.
TGGTGCTACGATTTCTGGAGGCTGTAAACTCATCTTTCGATCGATTTACAACATCTGCCTTGCGCAGAAAGTACTCCTTATCATCATAACGTCGGGAAAAATCTCGCCAACCCAATAAATTCTTACCTATACCGATCACCGTATAGGATGTATTGACCTGGTAACGAGTATCGTTAACCTCAACCACTTCCCGCACAATTGACGGCGTCGCCACAAAGCTAGCCAAATAGACTGCTTCTTGCAACTGACTCAATATACCGTTAACACTATCGATAATGGGAATAAAGGTTTCAGCGATACTGACTATTGTATTGTCTATATTCTCAGTAATCGATTCAGCCAGCTGGGTCGATTCTTTTATTACAGGGAAATATGTACCTACAATATCAATATTACGTGCCGTCAAATAGGCATATTGAGACCATGATGCAAGACTCACCAACTGTCCAATGGAAACCTGATTTGCCACCATGGCCCGATTGGTATAGGCCTGAAAATTGAGAGCCCTCGCTTGCCATATTAACCCACTATAAACAGCGGCATCAGCAGCATTCAAAATTCGAGTCCGCTCAGAAGCCCACTGGCCCGTATTGAACAGGACAAGCACTAACAGCAACGTAGACATAAGTAAGGCTATTCCAAGAGGTAGGGCTTGCCCAGCCTGAGTTCCTATAATTTGACGGTACATATTGCAATCCTTTGCTATATCATGTCTTTCAGTTTTCAATAAAATCTAATATCACTATAATTTGCTACTGGAATCCTTTCAGTAACAACTTCCATATTACATTTCTACATCTTCCTTGGGTGATGAAAACTCAATTAAAATATTTGGTGTATCAACAACAGAGTAATCGATATTGTGTTAATGATACTCATACTGACAATCCAGGATAAACCAACCCCGCTATCTGTAATAAAAGGCAATGAGTCATTTCCTAGACCACGCCTGATACCGAATGGATGGAACCAATATTCTCAATCAATGTAAAAATCAGTATTGAAGAGCGTCAAAGCAAATAGGTCAATAAACTTGACGACATATCATGGTTATGTCTCTACCTGCCCAAAGGCCATGACTGTTTGTAATTCTGTAACTTTCTTAAGTAATCAAAAACAAGAGCTCATTACAGAAAAAAAACTAATAATTTCCAGCTTCTCGATCTATCTGAAATTTATCGAAAAAACAAGGCGCGACAATCAAAGAAGATGAAACGACGATTGCAAGAAGATTTATTGAAAAAGGTAAGAACTTTCCATGATATAGACATCGTATCACTCCTTGATAACTGATGATCATCAAAGATTGTCATACTAGGTTGTTTTTGGCAAATTCACATAACTTATAACTGTTACCGGGGTTCTGATATCCCCCGCTTCTCATAAAACTCCCCAGTAAACTCCCCCAACCTCCCACTCTCGATCGCCCCCCGCAGTTCCCGCATCAGCTTCTGGTAGTAGT
>JBFNJI010000027.1:0-1423 GCA_040793985.1 Candidatus Thiodiazotropha sp.
GAAATCTTTTTTGCAGAATCAGGTTTTTCGAGAGACTCGTTAGTTACCATAGGCGCATAGAGAACCGTCGCCATATTCGCCTTTGTAAGGTTGACATCGCCTTAGTAAGGCGTATATTACTTATTAACCTTACCTAAGGAGAATGGCGATGAGTAAACCGACTGTGGCCGAATTGCCCGGCCAGCTTTATACATTACTTGAACCCCTCACTGCTGAGGAGAGAGGGCGCGTAATACAAGCGACCCTGGTTTTGTTCGGCGATGCCCCAACAAATTTTGTTCCTGCTGGTGTGCAGAGCGCTGGCAAGGATGGTGGAAATTCCAGCCCGCAAGGTGGTGGAAGTGGACTGTCACCCCAGCAGTTCATGGACGAGAAGGACCCGAGAAACAAAGGCGAGATATTCGCTGTAGCTGCTAAATATCTTGAAGATAGTGAAGGTCAGGAAGAGCATTCAAAGGCCGATCTAAAGCGAGTCATCGTAGAGGCGAGGCGTAACTTTGATGATGCACACTTCACTCGTGACATGGGCAACGCCAAGAGACAGGCAGGCCTATTCAATCTAAATACAGGGAGAGACGCCTCAAGACTCTCATATTATGGGCATCAATACGTAGATGCGTTGCCTGATCGTGATGCGATCTCAAAATTGAAACGTCCTAAAGTCGGCGGAGCTAAGAAAAAGGCAGCGTCAAAGAAAAAGGCTGACAAGTAGTTTCAATACGGGATAATCAATGAACCCTGCTCAACTGGTATCTTCTCTTTCGCCGCCCCTAGATCAAAGTTTCGTTGAGTCATTAATTTACGAATTTTTGGATATTGAACGGCGTTTCGCACTAGGCGACTGGGAGCCAGCAACGCTGAATGCTGGTCAGTTTGCTGAGGTGTTGTCACGACTGATATACCATATTGACTCCGGTAATATTAGCCGTCGAAAAGGCGTAGATCCTTGCCTTACATATATTGAAGACTCTAACAATCGGAATGTACATAACTTCCCGAAGCGCAGAGCAGCACTACATCTATGTAAGGTTATCAGGACTATATATAAGTTTCGCTCCCAACGGGGAGCTGTGCATATTGATCCAGAGTATTCGGCGAACGAACTCGATTCTACCTTGGTGGTCAGTTTGTCGAGATGGTGTGTCGCAGAAGTTTTGCGTTTATTCTGGACAGGCTCTACAAGCGATATCGCGTCAACTATTCGAGAGATAATCAGATATGAGGTTCCGGCTGTCCTAAATATCGATGATAGGCCTTTGGTTCTTCGAACTGATTGCACGGCTGAAGAGGAAATATTACTTCTGCTTCACAATGCAGGTGAACAGGGCCTTAACCGAACATCTATTGGTAAATCTGTTCCACGACCTGCATCGACAATAACTAATACACTGAAAAAATTGGTTTCTGCCGAAATGCGCCAGGC
>JBFNJI010000049.1:0-1267 GCA_040793985.1 Candidatus Thiodiazotropha sp.
ACATAGGAGAACCACCACCATGAGCAACCATAGCAAAAAACTCGGTAAGGTTGTCAATATCGATGATGCAAAAATCACTGATCATCTCGGGAAGCTAGTCAGAGGGACCGTGGAAGAAACCCTAAACGCCATGCTGGATGCCGAAGCAGATACCCTCTGCGGCGCCCAGCGCTATGAACGCAGCCCGGATCGGGTTGATACCCGGGCTGGCAGTTATGAGCGCCAATTTCACACCAAGGCTGGTGAGGTCAAACTGAAAATGCCCAAGCTACGCAAGCAGACATTCGAGACGGCAATCATCGAGCGCTATCGACGTCGGGAAGCCTCCATTGAGGAGTCGCTGATCGAGATGTACCTGGCCGGTGTCTCGGTGCGTCGGGTAGAGGACATCACCGAAGCCCTGTGGGGCACCCGAGTCTCCTCAGGGACTGTCAGCAAGCTTAACCAACGGGTTTACAAGCACATCGAGAACTGGCGCAATCGCCCTATCGAAGGCAACTATCCCTATGTCTATCTCGATGGCATCGTGCTCAAACGCAGTTGGGCCGGTGAAATTAAAAACGTTTCCGTGCTCGTAGCCATCGGCGTGGATGCAGAAGGTTTTCGCCGCATTCTGGGAGTCGCTGAAGGCCACAAGGAAGACAAGGCTGGCTGGAGCGGTTTTCTCGCCCACCTCAAGGAGCGGGGGTTGAAAGGTATCAAGCTAGTTATCTCCGATGCCTGCCTGGGCCTGGTGGAGTCAGTGGCCGAGTATTATCCCGAGGCCGACTGGCAGCGTTGCACGGTTCACTTCTACCGCAATGTCTTCAGTCATGTGCCGAACACCAAGGTCAAGCAGGTAGCCAACATGCTCAAGGCCATCCATGCCCAGGAGAGCCTGGAAGCAGCCCAAGAGAAAGCTCACGCAGTGATCGAGCAGCTCCGGCAAATGAAACTGACCAAGGCAGCGGATCTGGTTAATCGGTGTATTGCTGAAACACTGACCTACTATCGTTACCCCGATACCCACTGGCAACGGATACGCACCAATAATCCGCTTGAGCGGATCATGCGAGAAATCAGACGTCGAACCCGGGTCGTTGGCGCCTTTCCTGATGGACAGTCAGCATTGATGTTATGTGCTGCTCGGCTTCGGCACATCGCAGGGACCAAATGGGGTACTCGACGTTACCTATCCATGGAGGCACTACATAAACTGAATTTGGAGAATCAACTGACTGCGTGAGCGACCGCCTGATCAAAAGTGCGAAAGATTCTTGACACTACC
>JBFNJI010000090.1:0-1258 GCA_040793985.1 Candidatus Thiodiazotropha sp.
TGTTGCCAGACACTCTGAAGGTCTTTTTCTAGCTTCCTTGGCGCAAGTATACTACACCCGGGCATCTGGAGACCTGTGAGATATCGGTTTAGATCGGCCCATCCCCACTTTAATGTGATCTATGTGTTGGCCGTGGCCCCCTGATGGCCCATGCTGATCTCACTAGGGCGGACCGACACTATCTGCATGCCCGAAGCCATCGTGCCGCACGACGTGATCAGGAGACATAATCAGGACTCAGACAGAAACACTCCCCTTACTTGGAGGGGGTGTGAACAAGACGGTTCATCCGTCTGTCTTGATCGCCGCCTATTGCGGCTGCGGAAAGCATCCCACTACCTGGTGCTTATTGATGGGAATAGTTGTCATCTTTATGCTGAACCTGCATTCAATGGCGTTAACTGAACAGATCCGACTTGGCAACCTGGGTGATGGTATTGATAGCCGGATGTTTGATATGCCGTTCAGGCGATATCACATAGAAGCTTTCTGTAATCTCGTCAGAACGTCCAACCACCTCTACACGATACTTGTCTATCACTTCCTGTTCCACAGCGGTTGGTGAGGTAAATACCCCCGTACCACGCTCACCGAAGGTCTTCATCAAGGCCCTGTCCTCAAATTCCGCAACCACTACCGGTTCGATCTGCTGCCGCTGAAACCAGGTTTCGAGATTACGTCTCAAGCTGCTGCCGCTGCTTGGCATCAACATGTTTTGCCCATCCAGACTCAGGGGAAAGTCTGAACGCAGGCTTTGGGCTCTATCGGCTGCAGCGAAAAAAGTAATCCCGCTTTCACCCAAGGCATGATTATATGCACGGATATTTAAAGTGGGATTGATTGGGCTGTCCGCCAATACCATATCGAGTTTATGTATGGAGAGATCCGCCAACAGATCTACCAAGGGCGCCTCATGACAGATCAACTTCACTGGTTCGTGCATTTGCAAGACTGGTTCGAGTACACGATAGGCGAGCAGCTTGGGCACTACCATGGCCACGCCTACCTTAAGCGTTATGACACTACCTTGAGTACGGCCGGATAGTACGTCCTGCAGTTCTACTCCAAGACGAAACATCTCATCCGCATAGGAGAAGACCAGACGGCCGGTTTCCGTCAACACCAGACGCCTTCCCTCTTTGCGGAAGAGTTCACTGCCGACCTGAGATTCCAACTCTCTCAACTGACCACTGATAGTCTGCGGCGTGATAAACAGCGCCTCCGCAGCCTGTACAATCGTACCGTGACTGGCAACAGC
>JBFNJI010000041.1:0-1221 GCA_040793985.1 Candidatus Thiodiazotropha sp.
GGGTTTTACCCAGATTTTACGGACACATCTAAAAAGGCCGATAATGGCCGAGGAGGTGTGTCATGCAGAAACGAAGAAAATACTCAGAGGAGTACAAAAGAGAAGCTGTGGCCATGGCCAATCAACCTGGCGTCACAATGAAAGAAATTGGAGAAACACTTGGTATTAATCCAGGCATGATCGGTCGTTGGCGCCGTGAACTGGGTCTGAACGGTAGTACTGCTTTTCAAGGCCAAGGTAAACCAAGGGATGAAGAAATGGCTGCCTTGAAGCGTGAGTTGGCCAAGGTGAAGAAGGAACGGGATTTTTTAAGAGAAGCGGCAACGTTCTTCGCGAAGGAATCGAAATGAGATATCACATGATAGATCGTTGCCGCGATGCCTTTCCTGTTCGTATGATGTGTCGCTGCCTAAGTGTTTCACCCAGTGGCTACTATGATTGGCGATCCAGGCCGCTGAGCAATAGAGAAAAAGCCAATCAATGCTTACTCGGCCGTATCAGGGACTTACATGCAGAAAGCGATGGTGTGAAAGGTGCACCTCGAATCTGGGAGGATCTTCAATATGAGGGGGAACATTGTAGTCTGAACCGTGTCGCCAGGTTAATGAACATCAATGACATCCAAGGGATTCCTCAGAAACGGCGGTGGCGGAAGAAAGCCTCGACGAACCGTCCTGAAGGCATTCAAAATCATCTTGCACGTGACTTCAATGCTGCTGCCCCTAATACCAAGTGGGTCACCGATATTACTTACATTGAGACCGTGGAAGGCTGGTTGTATCTGAGTGCCGTGGTCGATTTGTTTTCTGGTATGGTTGTGGGGTGGTCGATGAGTCTCCGTCAGACCCGGGAACTGGTGATACAGGCCGTACTGATGGCTTTATGGCAGAGAGAAGACCGGTCACCTGTTATTTTGCATTCAGACCGGGGATGTCAGTTTACCAGTGGTGAATATCAGCGTTTTCTCAAGGGGCACAATCTGATCTGCAGCATGAGTGGTGTTGGCAGTTGTGCTGATAATGCGGCGATGGAAGGTTTTTTTGGTCTACTCAAGCGTGAGCGCGTGAACCGTAAGATTTACCAGACTCGCTCAGAGGCCAGAGCAGATATATTCGACTACATTGAGCGATTCCACAACCCAAGGCGCAGGAGAAAACTTGATCGGCTTAAACAAAAGATATCACTCTTAACTCAACCGTCCGTGGAAACGGGGTAAAACCC
>JBFNJI010000069.1:0-1202 GCA_040793985.1 Candidatus Thiodiazotropha sp.
ATGCGGTATCTCAACCAGATCCCCTGCAGAGACCTGTCCCCATCGTCTAGAGGCCTAGGACACTGGCCTTTCACGCCGGTAACAGGGGTTCTTATGTAAGGGGGTTGACTGATAATATTTAAGTCAAGGTCAGACCTGACATAAGTGGCAGAATTTGCAGGAATAATTGCCATTAAATAATTATCTTTGCATTGTGCATATTTATGGTTCTATGCTACACCAAGAAGTTGTTCATTGGTGGGTGCCATAAATGTGCACAAGATGATGCTGTTAGTAGCACGGAATAGTTTTAGTCCCGTTCATCTAGAGGCCTAGGATACCAGCCTTTCACGCTGGTTACAGGGGTTCGACTCCCCTACGGGACGCCATCTTCTTGTCCATGGTTATGCCGTTTTGGCACTCATCCTTCACTAGGATGGGAGAAACATGGAACGATCTAGCGACTCCACTAGAAAGCGAAAAAATGTACGCCTTATTGAAGAGATCAATGAGCTTGGCGAGCATATTCCCCGCCTAATTCATCTAAGTGATGGGCGTGATGACCCATCTTTCCGCGCATTCATACATGAACTGCGCAAAAAACGAGTCAAGTTAAACACCCTCATGCGGTACGCCTATGTGCTGGCAATGCACATCGATTACTTAATCGAAATCGGTGTGTATGGTGATGATATCGGACTCGATGTTACAGCTGCAAAAGTTCAATCTGCCATCGAAGAATACATAGTCATACTAGAGCGAGCTGACAAGCTGCAGAGCAAGCGCCTAAATCAAATCGTTCAAGTGCTTAACATAACAAGGCAATCGCCTAGCTCGTTTAATTCAGTAATCGCCGCACTAAACACGTTCTACAGATTGTCGGAAAGGATTGCGCGTACAGCTAGGCAGCGAGCTAAGCGCCTATGGCCTGAGCTCCCCGACTTAGTTGATTTTGAGGCTTTGAATATAGGTTTGTCTGATCGACCGGACTTTACGGAATGGGAAAAGAAAAAACTTCGTCAACGTTCAGTGCTTGGTGGTGTTATACGTTGGCATGGCGAAATTGCACGCCCCAAAAGCATACCTGCACCAAAGAAATTGGGAAAACGATCTATATACCCTTTTCGATTGGGGGGTTTTACCCAGATTTTACGGACACATCTAAAAAGGCCGATAATGGCCGAGGAGGTGTGTCATGCAGAAACGAAGAAAATACTCAGAGG
>JBFNJI010000050.1:0-1199 GCA_040793985.1 Candidatus Thiodiazotropha sp.
GCCTGATCATTTCACGGATTTTGTCAACTTAAGACCGGAGAGCGCCTCTGTTTTGCAAGATGCTTTCAAGCTTTAACTCTTTTAACAATTCAAGTCTCTGGATCCGGTCGCAAATCTGTTGACAAATTTCGAGATTATTTGTCCCATCAGTTTTTTCACGCTCCTGGGCCAAGTGTTTTTCGAGTTCGGATAGCTTCGCGAGGTTGTTAGCCCACTCATACCCAATTCATGTGCCAGCCTTATCCAGCCAGCGAGCTCTCTTCTGGCCTGGGCGATCCACTTGGTGTCCAGCGTTTGATCACCTATCGTTGGCAAGGTTGTTTTAACTTCCTTTGCGCTAGGAATCGTATCTTTGGCCACGCCGCAGAGATCTTTGAGAGATTTCAACATCGCCCGGGAGGGCCTTTTCAGCTTGCTGGAGTGCTTTCTTGGCGTCTTTATTCAAACGAGGCGCCCCCGATTTGTAACCGGTGAGCCCAAGTGAGCTCCGCCAGGCATCCCTGCCGCCTCACCCAAAATCTTAGGTCAGGGTATCTAAAGCCAGAAAACCGGTATCCACCCTTCGTCGTATTCATACCTCTTCCCTACCAGGCTGTCTCCAGTAGAGTGTTTGGCGTCGGCTCATATCTTGAACTGTCCATAGTCGATCCTGCCTTTGGAACCAAAGCCATTGGCGCGGTCCACTTCCTTTAAGAACATGTCATCCACGCACTTGTTCCGGGCCTCATATTCTATCTACGGTATCTCGAAAGGTCGGCATACAGTCCGCTGACGCCTTAAGCTGGTCCTGGCCACCGAAGGTGGGTTTACATTCGCGTCGGATAGGTCGAAACCTCCGGTATCATCGTCTTTTTCAGGTCGGTTAGGGTCGAACAATGGATTTTCCAAGTTGGCCATACGGTGGGAACATCAATTGAAAGTAGTTTCCGCGCCAGTTTAAAACAGCTTGCATAGCAAGGATACTATGGCTTCAAATTCATTCGGACGCAAGCTCATCCCGTATCGCAGGCTACATAAGCCCCTAGGTGTCAAAGGTGTATGGCAATCAGTGGTGTTAACGAACAAACCTAGCACGCTTGACCAGACCAAGTAGCTGCTATCAAGGTTCCCCAATCTAGGAGTCCATGATGTGTTGTCCCCGGGACCGTGAGGTTGGCATGATCAGCCTACAAGAGGCACAACAGGACTGTGATTCAAAA
>JBFNJI010000019.1:0-1194 GCA_040793985.1 Candidatus Thiodiazotropha sp.
CGTAAGCTTCCCCGTCAAGTTGACAGTTCAAAACTAGAGTTTTTCCGGTCCTGATTGGCGTAAACGGTGGGTGGTAATCCACCGAGGGAATCATGGGGTCGCTGCTCATTGTATTGTCTCTGCCACTCACTGGTAAGCTGACGCACTTGGGCCAGACTTCGGAAGAGATATAGATCCAGCACTTCGTTTCTGAGACTCCGGTTGAAACGTTCGATGAACGCATTTTGGTTTGGCTTACCCGGCTCGATGTAGTCGATAAAGATGCCATTGGCCTGGCACCATTCGACAAAGACGCCGCTCAGGAACTCAGGGCCATTGTCCACCCGAAGCACATCTGGCAGGCCGCTCGTCTCTTTCAAACGTTCAAACACCCGGACTAGGCGAGCAGCACGAAGTGAGGTATCGACTTCGATCATCAGCGACTCCCGGTTGAAATCGTCGATCACGTTGAACAGACGGATTCGTGATCCCCGGTAGAGTGCATCGCTCATGAAGTCAGCTGACCAGACTTGGTTTGGAGCCTGGGGGACAAACAGAGGAATTGGATCGCGCTCTGGCAGGCGCTTCTTCGTCCGCCTGGCCTGATTCAACCCCAGCTCACAGTACACCCGGTAAATCTTCTTGTGGTTCCAGGGATAGCCCCGAAGAGCAAGAATATCCCGATATTTCCAGAAGCCGGAACGGGGAAACTCCTCCGTCAGCTGATTCAAAGCGTCGATGACCGGCTTGTCACGCTGCATCCAGTCAATTGGCTGTTGATAGAACGCGGTGCGAGACAAGCCCACACAGCGACAGCTCCGGGATATGGAAATGTCATGGTTCTGAATCATGTATTCGGCCGCCTCTCGTCTTTCAGGCGGCCTCAGAGCTTTTTTTCAATCAGATCCTTCATTGCCCTGTTTTCCAGCGCCAGGTCCGCATACATGCGTTTCAGCTGCGAGAGTTCGGCTTCCATCTCTTTCATCCGCTTTAACTCCGAGGCGGACATGCCGCCGTACTTCGCTTTCCAGTTGTAGTAGGTCGCATCGGAAATACCGTGTTTGCGACAGAGATCAGCAACCTTCATGCCGGCATCCGCCTCGTTTAGGATCGAGACAATCTGGGTTTCGGTGAATCGTGACTTTTTCATCTGAGCCTCCTGGCTGTAGTTTGCCAGAAAACTACAGTTTCGATCTGTTCGTCAGATGGGGAAGC
>JBFNJI010000029.1:0-1096 GCA_040793985.1 Candidatus Thiodiazotropha sp.
CGATCTGCTGGCGTTCCGGGATCGCGCCTTCAACACCCTCTCCGGCGGCGAACAGGCCCGCGTCCTCCTCGCCCGCGCCCTGGTCACCGAGCCCGACATCCTACTGGCGGATGAGCCCGTCTCCGCCCTCGACCCCGCACATCAGCTCGATGTGATGAACCTGCTGAGACAACACTGCGAAAGCGGCCACTCGGTCATCGTTGTCCTCCACGACCTCAACCTCGCCGCTCACTACTGCCATCGACTCCAGCTCCTGCACCAGGGCATGACCCTTGCAGAAGGATCAGCGGAAGCGGTGCTCAACGAGAAGAATCTGGCTGATGCGTATGACATTGCACTGACCAAAGCCAATGGGAACGCGTTAAAACCCACCAGTCTGCCTTGGCGGCGGCTTCACAAAGGCGATTAACGAAGATTCAATCAGATTCAAAAACCAACCCGAACAATCAATATCAAGCCAAACAGGAACCTGCTTCCTGACTATTTAGCTTTAACAGTAACTTCTGATAACCTAAAAATAACTAAGAGAATCCTCTCTGGCAGGATGCTAATTTCCATCAAATCAAACCGACATCTGCCAGTAATCTCTCGATTCCCAAACAAGGAGAGAGATGAGAACTTTTTTTCACATATCACAATATTCGTGCCGCCCACATAAGCACCTGTTAAATGCCCAAGGAAGAAAGAACTCATGACTACCAGTCCAAGCAATATGAAAATGAGCGGCAAACATGCATCGAACTGCTCTTGTCCAGTGTGCGGCTATTTTGGCGGAAAGCATGCGTCAAATTGTGCATGCCCACATTGTGGTCACATTGGAGGGAAACACGCTTCAAACTGTTGCTGTCCAGAGTGTGGCTATTTTGGCGGGAAGCATGCTTCAAATTGCTGTTGCCCTGAATGTGGATACTTCGGTGACGAGTGAATGTACTTAATAGCATTTAACAAGCACATTAAATACGGTCCCTGCGGTCGTCCGACGCTCGTACCCCGCGCGGTTTATGTGGGGCGTTGAGGCTGTCGGAAAACTCCATAATTCGATAAAATCAGATAGACAATAACAGTGCATGGAGAAAGGAAGATGGCACGTTATAAG
>JBFNJI010000066.1:0-1025 GCA_040793985.1 Candidatus Thiodiazotropha sp.
ATATCGGTGGTGGCTACAACCAAAACAACCAGAGCGTTGCACAAAATGGAGACCTGTCTGACGTCTCCCTGCAATGGATGGTCAACCAGGCAGTACGTGCAGGCGTCGAAATGAGTGAGTTGAGCATTGAGCACAGAACCATCATCAATCCAATGATACATGATTCTGGTGGCAACCTCGATCGTGAGGTCCGGTACCCTAACGATCCTGATTGGATCAGTAGATATCAGCTGGGACAATTGTATCCAGAAGATATCCCACCAACCGTATATCAGCGCGACGACCTACTCTATCGGCAGCTGGAAACCTATATCGATCATAGTACAGCGCGAGATGGAGTATTGGGTACAGTTGATATTGATAACTATGTGAATTGGCTTAATCAAAATCAGAACCTCGACATACTGCCATGATCTAATTTAGTAAATATGGAATAAACCGATGATCAAAAGAATAGCCCTATTTATTGGCCTACTAACCAACTTGGTATTACAGATTGCTTGTACGAGTGTCACAGCTACATTGGCCGGCTGGAATGGGGCTCGTATGAATATTAGCTCACCGGCCAATCTAGGAACGACAAGTGTGTACGGCTTAACCTGGTGCACTGGACCAGACCGGATCTGTCAAAAGTCGCTTAGAACAACTGAACTTAAACCTGGAACCCTGCCTGCCGGTGGTGGTTATTCGGTATCTCCAAGCAATAATATCCGTGTCCCTAAGCATATCGAAGTCACTTGGTATGACGCACAGGGTGAAAAACACCAGCAAGTTGTAAAGTTAAATATTCCAGGACAGGATGAAGTTATCAAGCGTTATGGAGCACCACGGTCCACTCGGGGGCGATTTTGGGATATTGTTCTGATATTTAAGGACAAAGAGCCTATAACGTATGCCTGGTTGTTATCCGACGCATCGGGTTTTACCCCATCTTCACGGACGGTTGAGTTAAGAGTGATATCTTTTGTTTAAGCCGATCAAGTTTTCTCCTGCGCCTTGGGTTGTGGAATCGCTCAATGTAGTCG